>NZ_BMVU01000029.1 GCF_014650875.1 Streptomyces minutiscleroticus | reverse complement strand
ATCGGCACGCCGGCGGGCAGACCCTCCAGCGTCGCGACGAGTGCGGGGCCGTGGGACTCCCCCGCGGTCAGCCAGCGCAACCTGCTCAACGGTGCTCCTCATGCTCGCGCCCGGTACTGCGTATGCCTCGGTGTACACGCGTCCTCGCGTACGGCGGCGGCGCGGCCGGGTGCGCGGCCCTGGCCCGCCTGGGTCGATCCTCCCACGTCCGGGCCGGTGGGCCGGGCGCAGGTCCATCAGGCGGGACGGGACCCGGCCGCCGGAGGCGGGACCGGGCCGTGCCGGGGACGGGACCGGGCCGTGCCGGGGACGGGCCGTGCGGCGGACGTCCGGCGGCTCAGGCGGTCCGCGCCGCGAGCGCGGCCTCGCCCGCCTTCCGCATGGCGTCCACGGGGGCGGGGCCGCGTCCGGTCATCCGCTCGACCTGGAGCACCGCCTGGTGGACCAGCAGGTCCAGGCCGCTGACCACGGCACCGCCGTACGCCGACCAGCGGGCCGCGAGCGCGGTGGGCCACGGCTCGTACAGGACGTCGAAGAGCACGGCGGGCCGCTCGGGGACGGCGCGGGAGAGGTCGTCCGTGGCACCGGCCGGGGTGGTGGCGATCACCAGGGGCGCGCGCAGCGCCTCGGCGGCGTCCGCCCAGTCGACCGTGCGCACCGCGACGCCGAGCCGCTCGCCCCACCGGCGCATCTCGGCGGCGCGCGCCGCGCTGCGTACATACACGACGACCTCGCCGGTGCACACGCGCGCCAGCGCGGCCAGCGCGGACGAGGCGGTGGCCCCGGCGCCGAGCACGGCCGCCGACCCCACCTGCTCGATGCCGTGCTCGCGCAGGGCCGCGACCATGCCGGGCACGTCGGTGTTGTCGCCGACGCGCCGCCCGTCGTCGGTGAACACCAGGGTGTTGACCGTCTCGATCGAGGCCGCGGTCTCGCCGACCTCGTCGAGCAGCGGGATGACGGCGCGTTTGAGCGGCATGGTGAGCGACAGCCCCGCCCACTCGGGACCGAGCCCCTCGACGAAGCCGGCCAGCCCGGCCTCGTCGACGTCGAACCGGTCGTAGGACCAGTCGCCGAGCCCCAGCTCCCCGTAGGCGGCGCGGTGCAGCGCCGGCGAGAGGGAGTGCGCGATCGGGGAGCCGAGCACGGCGGCCCGGCGGTGGCTGTCGCTACCGTTCATGATCCGTTCTTCTTCAGCTCTTCCAGGTACTTCTCGCGGTTGCGGTTCTGCTCCTCGTTGGTCTCCGCGAAGAGCGTCTCGTCCTCGCTGACCGAGACGAAGTAGTACCAATTGCCGTCGGCCGGGTTGAGGGCCGCCTTGATCGCGACCTCGCCGGGGTTGCCGATGGGCCCGGGCGGCAGGCCCTTGATCTTGTAGGTGTTGTACGGGTCGTCGAGCTTGCGCAGGTCGTCCACGGAACCCGTGGCGAGCTTGGACTCGCCGCGCAGGTAGTTGACCGTGGAGTCGAAGTCGAGCAGGCCGTAGGTCTCGGTGTTGTCGGGCTTGAGCCGGTTGTAGACGACCCGGGCGACCTTCTCGAAGTCGTCCTTGGACTTGCCCTCGGCCTGCACGAGGCTCGCCACCGTCAGGACCTGCAGCGGGTCCTCCAGACCCAGCTCCTGGGCCTGTTCCTCCAGGCCGAGCGAGGCGTACTCGGCCTTGGCCTGGTTGATCATCTCCTTGAGCACGTCCTGCGGCTTCATGCCCTTGGAGACGGGATAGCTGGAGGGGTAGAGGAATCCTTCCAGCGGGTCCTTGATGTCGCTGTCGCTGTCCGCCCACTCGGGCAGGCCGAGGCTCTTCCAGTCCTCCTTGGCCACGTCCTCGGTGGTGCCGGCCTTCACGCCGAGCCGCTTGTCGATCATCTTGTAGATGTCGGCGTTGCGCTTGCCCTCGGCGACGACCAGGTTGTTGCGGCTCTTGGGGCTGAGCATCAGGGCCACGGCGCTCTCCGCCGACATCTGCCTGCGCAGCGTGTAGACGCCCGCCTGGAGGGTGTTGCCGTCGGGGTTCTGCGCCTGGGCGGCGACGAAGGCGTCGACGCTCTTGACCACCCCGGCGTCCTTCAGGGCGTTGCCGATCGCGTAGCCGCCCGCGCCCTTGGGGATGGTGACCGTCACCGAGCCCGAGCCCTCGCCCGCGTAGTCCGGGGCCGCGCCGAAACGGTTCTGGTAGAACTTGTAGCCGACATAGCCGACACCGCCGACACCGCCGACGAGCACCAGGGCCACGACCATGCAGGCGACGCCGTTGCGGCTCTTCTTACCCTTGCCGCCGTTCCTGCCCTTGCCGCCGCGGCTCCTGCGGTCGCCGCGGCGTCCGGGCCCGTCCTCGGGGCCGTCGTCCTCGTCGTCGCCCGCGAAGAACGCGTGCTCGCCCTGGTCGGGCCCGGGGTCCCAGTCGGTGCGCGGCTCGGACTCGGCCTGGCGGCGGGCGGGCGGCTCCGGCGGCGGATAGGCGTCCGGGGTGCCGTAGAGGTCGGGCCGCTCGGTGTAGGCCGCGTCCTGCCCCGCGTACGGGTCGACCGGGTCGGCGGGGTGGGGGACGTGCTGCTGACCGGTGTCCCAGCCGCCCTGGTGGCCGATGTGCTGCTGCCCACCCTGGTCGGTGTACTGCTGGGGGCCGGCGCCGCCGTACTGCTGCTGCGTGAGGTCGTACCCGCCCTGCTGGTATTCGTGGCCGTGGACGCCCTGATGACCGGGGGCGTACCCGTCCTGTCCGCCGGCGCCGCCCCAGTCGGCGTACTGCGTCTGCTCACCGTGCTGGGACTGGTGCGCGTAGTGCTGCGGATGGCCGTCGTAGGGGGACTGGCCCCCGGGGGCCTGCTGTCCTCCCCATCCGCCGTCCCCGTACAACGGGTCCTCGGGATGCCACGGTTCGGAGCTGGTGCCCCGGCCATACTCAGTCATCGATCCCCTAGGGCCGCGAGGTCGGACGGCCCCCTCACGCTCCCGGCGCGGTCCGTCCGCCTCTCTGCTGTGCGGTGGCTGTTCGAACGCCGCCGCATCGCGCGGAACGTTACCGTACTGCGATCAGATGACCACTTCGACGGCTTCGCCGGGGGCACTGCCTGACACCCGTTCGGACTCCAGGGCCTGCTGAAGGATGATCACAGCGGCCGCCTGGTCGATGACGGACCGGCCCTTTTTGGACTTCACGCCCGCGGCGCGCAGCCCCTGACCGGCCGTCACTGTGGTCATCCTCTCGTCCACGAGCCGCACGGGGACCGGGGCGATCTCCGTGGCCAGCTCCTGGACGAAGGCGCGGACCTTGGCCGCGGCCGGGCCCTCGCCCCCCTTGAGGGAGCGCGGGAGCCCGACCACCACCTCGATCGGCTCGTACTCCTGTACCAATTGCCGCAGCCGGCGGCGCGCGGCCGGGGCGTCGCGCCCCGGGACCGTCTCGACCGGTGTGGCGAGGATCCCGTCGGGGTCGCACGAGGCGACCCCGATCCGGGCGTCCCCGACGTCGATCGCGAGCCGACGTCCTCTGCGCATGGCCTCGGCCCCTACTTCGCCGTCTCGGCGACCTGGCGCTCGACGGCGGCCACGGCCTCGCCGACGGCGTCCGGGTTCTGGCCGCCGCCCTGGGCGACGTCCGGCTTGCCGCCACCGCCGCCGCCGAGGGTCTTGGCGGCCGTGCGGACCAGCTCACCGGCCTTGAGGCCGCGCTCGCGGGCGGCCTCGTTGGTGGCGATGACCGTCAGCGGCTTGCCGTTGTTCACGGCGAACAGGGCGACGACGGCGGCCCGGCCGCCCTGGATGCGGCCGCGCACGTCGAGGACCAGCTTGCGCAGGTCGTCTGCGGCGGTGCCGTCCGGCACCTGTCCGGTGACCAGGGCGACGCCGCGGACGTCCTTGGCGGACTCGGCGAGCCCGGCGGCGGCCTGGAGCACCTTCTCCGCGCGGAACTTCTCGATCTCCTTCTCGGCGTCCTTCAGCTTGCCGAGCATGGTGGAGATCTTCTCCGGCAGCTCCTCCGGGCGGCCCTTGACCAGCTCCTGGAGCTGGGCGACGACCGTGTGCTCGCGGGCGAGGAAGTTGTAGGCGTCGACGCCGACGAGGGCCTCGATGCGGCGCACGCCGGAGCCGATGGAGGACTCGCCCAGCAGCTTCACCAGACCGAGCTGGGCGGTGTTGTGCACGTGCGTGCCGCCGCACAGCTCCTTGGAGAAGTCGCCGATGGTGACGACGCGGACCCGCTCGCCGTACTTCTCGCCGAACTCGGCGATGGCGCCCTGCTTCTTCGCCTCCTCGATGCCCATGATCTCTGCGTGGACGTCGAGTTCGTAGGAGAGCACCTCGTTGATCTTCTGCTCGACGTCCGTCATCACGGCCGTGGGCACGGCGGACGGGGAGCCGAAGTCGAAGCGGAAGCGGCCGGGCTGGTTCTCGGAGCCGGCCTGGGCGGCCGTCGGGCCGAGGGCGTCGCGCAGCGCCTGGTGGGTGAGGTGCGTGGCCGAGTGGGCGCGGGCGATGGCCCGGCGGCGGCGCACGTCGATGACGGCCTCGGCCGTGGCGCCCACGGTGACCTCGCCGACCTGGACGACGCCCTTGTGGACGTAGACGCCCGGGACCGGCTTCTGGGTGTCTCGGACCTCGATCACGGCGCCCGTGTCGGTCTTGATGCGGCCGGTGTCGCCGATCTGGCCGCCGCCCTCGGCGTAGAACGGGGTGCGGTCGAGGACGATCTCGACCTCGTCGCCCTCGGAGGCGGCCGGCGAGGAGACGCCGTCGACCAGGATGCCCACGACCGTGGACTCGCCCTCGGTGTCGGTGTAGCCGATGAAGTCGGTGGCGCCGGCGGCGTCGGCGATCTCGCGGTAGGCGCCGAGGTCGGCGTGGCCGGTCTTCTTGGCCAGGGCGTCGGCCTTGGCGCGCTCCCGCTGCTCCCTCATCAGGCGGCGGAAGCCCTCCTCGTCCACGGACAGGCCCTGCTCGGCGGCCATCTCCAGGGTGAGGTCGATCGGGAAGCCCCAGGTGTCGTGGAGCAGGAAGGCCTTGTCGCCGGCGAGGACGGTGCCGCCGGCGGCCTTGGTCTCCGTGACGGCGGTGTCCAGGATGTTGGTGCCGGCCTTCAGCGTCTTGAGGAAGGCGGCCTCCTCGGCGAGGGCGACCTTCTCGATGCGCTCGCGGTCGGTGATCAGCTCCGGGTACTGCTGCCCCATCGTCTCGACGACGGTGTCGATGAGGTCCTTGACGACCGGCCCGGTGGCGCCGAGCAGGCGCATGTTGCGGATGGCGCGGCGCATGATGCGGCGCAGCACGTAGCCGCGGCCCTCGTTGCCGGGCGTGACGCCGTCGCCGATGAGCATGACGGACGTGCGCATGTGGTCGGTGACCACGCGCAGGGAGACGTCGGAGTCGTGGGCGGCGCCGTACTCGACGCCGGTCAGCTCGGTGGCCTTCCTGATGACGGCCATCGAGGTGTCGATCTCGTACATGTTCTGCACGTCCTGCAGAATCATGGCGAGACGCTCCAGACCGAGGCCCGTGTCGATGTTCTTGCTCGGCAGGTCGCCGAGGATCTCGAAGTCCTCCTTGCCGATGCCCTGGCCGCGCTCGTACTGCATGAAGACCAGGTTCCAGATCTCCACGTAGCGCTCGTCGTTGACGGCCGGGCCGCCCTCGACGCCGAACTCCGGGCCGCGGTCGTAGTTGATCTCCGAGCACGGACCGCAGGGGCCGGGCACGCCCATGGACCAGAAGTTGTCCTTCTTGCCCAGGCGCTGGATGCGCTCGACCGGGACGCCGATCTTGTCGCGCCAGATGGCCTCGGCCTCGTCGTCGTCGAGGTAGACGGTGATCCACAGACGCTCGGGGTCGAGCCCGTAGCCGCCCTTGTCCCGGGGCGTGGTGAGCAGCTCCCAGGCGTAGGTGATGGCGCCTTCCTTGAAGTAGTCGCCGAAGGAGAAGTTGCCGCACATCTGGAAGAACGTGCCGTGGCGCGTGGTCTTGCCGACCTCCTCGATGTCGGGCGTGCGCACGCACTTCTGCACGCTGGTGGCGCGCGAGAAGGGCGGCTTGACCTCGCCGAGGAAGTACGGCTTGAAGGGCACCATGCCCGCGGGGACCAGCAGCAGAGTCGGGTCGTCCGCGATGAGCGACGCCGAAGGCACGACGGTGTGCCCGCGCTCCTCGAAGAAGCTCAGCCAGCGGCGGCGGATCTCAGCCGACTCCATCAGTGGTCCTCATTCCGGTTGTTCGAGTGCGTCGAGCCCTCGACGTACTTCGGTCGTGTGCGGTTCTCGATGGCGGCGACCCGCCGCGCGGGCAGTTCCCCGGCCGGACGGTCGTTGATGCCGAGCGCCTCGCCGAGCTCCGCCTCGCGCTGCACCATGTTGTCGCGGACGTCGAGCGCGAAGTCCTTGAGCCGGTGGCCCGCCTCGACCGCCTTGTTCGCGGCCTGGGCGGCGAGACTCTCGGGGGTCAGCTGCTTGATCTTGCGGTTGACCTTGGTGGTGGCCCACACGCCGGCGGCGGCGCCGGCGGTGAACCAGAACGTACGGCGGAACATCGCTGCGTCAGTCCTTCTTACTTCCGTTTGCCCCGCCGTGACGACGAGACGGTGCGGCCCACGATGACGGTACGGTCGGCCTGCCCCGCGGAACCGCCCTCGCGGCGGCCGCCGAGCGCCCTGCGGACGCCGTAGCCGAACGCCGCGACCTTGACCAGCGGTCCGCCGAAGGTGGACGCCACGGTGGTGGACAGCGCCGACGCGTTCGACGTGACCTCCTGGACGTCCGAGGCGATGGCGTCGACCCGGTCGATCTGGGTCTGCGCGGAGCGCACCGCCGCGGAGGCGTCGGCCAGCAGCGGGACCGCCTGCTCGGTCACGTCCGCGACGAGCTTGGTGGTCGCCCTGAGCGTCTGGGCCAGCCTCGCCAGTGCGACGGCGAGGAAGGAGACCAGGATCGCCCAGAAGACGGCCACCAGAATCCCGGCCACCTCTCCACCGGACACTGCGCACCCGCTCCCTGGACACGTGCGAGACGTGCCGCAACATCGAAAAAGTCGTCTCCCGAGCCTATCGCGCCGGGGCCGCCGCTCCGTACCGCATTACCGGTGCCCCCGTCCAAGCCGCGCGAACCGATTGTACGGAGCGGATACGGATCAGTACGCTCCGTGTCCCATGCGAGGTACTCAGCCCCCCGGCGCGGGCGCGCGCGGCAATTTACCCCTGGAACTCGACGCGTTCGTGGGCCGGACGGCCGAGCTCGCGGAGCTGGCCGGACTGCTCGGCGCGGCCCGTCTGGTGACGGTGACCGGCGTCGGCGGGGTGGGCAAGTCGCGGCTCGCGGCGCGGGCGGCGGCCCGGACCCGGCCCCGCGACGGGGTGTGGCACGTGGGGCTGTCCCCGGTGCGCGACCCCGACCTCGTGGCGTACGCGCTGGCCGGGGCGCTGGAGCCGGCCGACCGGACCGCCCGGCCGCCGCGGCGGGTGCTGCTCGACCACCTCGCCGGACGCCGGCTGCTGCTCGTGGTCGACGGCTTCGAGCAGGTGGTGGACGCGTGCGCCGCGCTGCTGGGCGAGCTGCTGCGGCACGCGCCCGGGCTGCGCGTGCTGGCCGCGGGCCGCAGACCGCTGGGCCTGGCGGGCGAGCGGGTGGTCCCGCTGGCGCCGCTGCCCGAGCCCGAGGCGGCCGAGCTGTTCGCGGCGCGGGCGGCCGCGGCGGTGCCGGGCTTCGCGGCGCACGACGGCCACCGCGCCGACGTCCTGGAGCTGTGCCGGCGGCTCGACGGCATCCCGCTCGCCCTCGAACTGGCCGCGGGCCGGCTGCGCACCCTGTCGCCCGCCCTGCTCCTCGCCCGCCTCGACGACCGCTTCGGGCTGCTGACCGGCGGGGGCCGCGACGCGCTGCCGCGCCACCGGACGCTGCGCACGGCGATCGGCTGGAGCCACGAGCTGTGCGCGCCCCGGGAGCGGCTGCTGTGGGCGCGCCTGTCGGTGTTCGCCGGCCGCTTCGAGCTGGACGCGGCCGAGTACGTGTGCGGCGGCGACGGACTGCCCGCCGAGGAGGTGCTCGACGCCCTGACCTCCCTGCTGGACCAGTCGGTGGTCACGCGCGAGGAGACCCCCGCGGGCATGCGCTACCGGATGCTCGACACGGTGCGGGCCTACGGCGCGGACTGGCTGGCGGCGCACGGCGGCACCGCGCGGCTGCGGCGCCGCCACCGGGACTGGTACCTGGGGCTCGCGACCTGGTGCGAGCTGGACTGGTTCTCGCCGCGCCAGGACGAGGTGGCCGCGCTGGTCGAGACGGAGCTGCCGAACCTGCGCCACGCCCTGGAGTACTGCCTGACCGAGCCGGACGAGGCGCCCGCGGGCCGGCGGCTCGCGGGCTCCCTGTGGTTCTACTGGGTCGGCTGCGGGCGGCTGGCCGAGGGGCGGCACTGGCTGGCCCGGAGCCTGGACCCGGACGGCGGGCCGTCCGGGCCGCCCGAGCCGCAGGAACCGTACGAGCCCGCCCGGCTGAAGGCACTGTGGGTGCTGGGCCACGTGGCCGTCCTGCAGGGCGACACGGTGTCCGCGCTGACGGCGCTGCTGCGCTGCCGCCAGGAGGCGGAGCGCGCGGACGACGCGACCGCCCTCGCCTACGCCGAGCACCGCACCGGCTGCCTGGCGCTGGTCACGGACGACGTACCGCGCGCCGAGACGCTGCTGCGCTCGGCCCTCGACCGCTACCGGGAGCTCGGCGAACTGAACACCCAGGTGCTGATGGGCCAGGTCGAGCTGGCGATGGCGCTGGCCTTCCGGGGCGACCTGTCCGGCGCGGTGGAGCTGTGCGAGGAGGTGCGCCGCGTCTGCGGGGACCACGGGGAGCGCTGGTGCCTCACGTACGCGCAGTACGTCCTGGCGTACGCGGCCTGGACGGAGGGGGAGGTCGGCCGGGCCCGGGAGCTGCTGGCCGACGGCCTGGCGGTCGGGCACGCCTTCCGCGACCTGCTCGGCACGGTGCTCGCGGTGGAGCTGCTGGCGCTGGTCACGGCGGCGGAGGGCGATCCGGCCGAGGCGGCGCTGCTGCAGGGGGCGGCGGACCGGATGTGGGCGTCGGTGGGGCCGCCGCTGTTCGGCTCGGCCCTCTTCGACGCGCCGCACCGGCTGTGCGAGACCATGGCGCGCGAGGACCTGGGCGACGCCCGCTACGAGGAGCGTCTCCGGGCGGGGCGGCTGCTGGAGCGGGACGCGGTGGTGGCCAGGGCGCTGGGCCGCTCGCGCACCGCGGCCCTGCTGCCCGCGGTGCGGGAGGCGGTGCGGCTCGCGCGCCGCGCCGCGGACACGCGGCAGCCCGCCGCCTCGCCCGCTCCGGGGAGCGGGGAGACGACGGGCTGACGCGCGAGTGGACCTCGTGTCCGCCGAGTGATCAGCGGGCGTAGTACTCGACGACGAGCTGCTCGTCGCAGATCACCGGGATCTCCTTGCGGTTCGGCTCGCGGTCCAGGCGGAACGCCAGGGCCTTGAGGTTCACCTGGAGGTAGCGCGGGGTCTCGCCGTCGGCGGCGAAGCCACCCTCGCGGGCGACCTCGAACAGCGGCTTCTGGCGGCTGCGCTCGCGGACCATGACGACGTCGTCCGGCTTGACGCGGAAGGACGGCTTGTCGACCTTCTGGCCGTTGACCTCGATGTGGCCGTGGACGACCATCTGGCGGGCCTGGTAGATCGTGCGGGCGATGCCCGAACGCAGGACCAGCGCGTCGAGACGGCGCTCGAGCTCGATGATCAGGGCCTCACCGGTCTTGCCCTGGACCTTGGAGGCACGCTCGTAGGCGCGGACGAGCTGGCGCTCGGACACGTCGTACTGCGCGCGCAGGCGCTGCTTCTCCAGCAGACGGACCTTGTAGTCCGAGTTCTGCTTGCGGCCGCGGCCGTGCTCGCCCGGCGGGTAGGGGCGGGCCTCGAAGTACTTGACGGCCTTCGGGGTCAGCGCGATGCCGAGGGCACGCGACTTCTTGACCTTGGGGCGGGACTGGTTCGCCACTTCTTTTCCTTTTCCGTATCGGCTGCCTCAGGGTTACGGGAGGTCGCATCCGCAGCCGGGGATTCCCGCCGGGTCCGCTGAAGGACCTGCCGGGCAGCCGCTCCCCTGGTCTGGGCACATACGTGCAGCACACGAACGGCCCACCGACCGGTCCCGGAACTCCGGGTGGTGGTGGGCTGCCCGCGACACCTACGACGGTGCGCGACGCTCCTGGATCGAAGGATCCGGCTGGATGTCCCGCCTGAGGCGCCGACCGGAGCCGGACACGGGACGCAGCACTCCGGGAGAGTCTACAGGGTCCTCAGGACCGCCCCCGGCCGAGGTGCTTCCTGGTCCACTCGACCGCGTCCGCGTAGCGCGCCTCCGCGCCGTGCCGGGTCGGGGTGTAGTACTCGCGGTCGGCGAGTCCGTCCGGGGCGTACTGCTGGGCGGCGATGCCCTCGGGGAGGTCGTGCGGGTACACGTACCCCTGCGCGTGGCCGAGCTTGGCCGCGCCCTTGTAGTGGCCGTCGCGCAGGTGCGGCGGGACGGGGCCCGCGTGGCCCTTGCGCACGTCCTCCAGGGCTGCGCCGATCGCCGTCGTCGCCGCGTTCGACTTCGGGGCCAGGGCCAGGGCGATCGTGGCGTGGCTGAGGGTGAGCGCCGCCTCGGGGAAACCGATCATGGCCACGGCCTGGGCGGCGGCGACGGCCGTGGGCAGCGCGTGGGGGTCGGCGAGGCCGATGTCCTCGCTGGCGGAGATCATCAGCCGCCGGGCGATGAACCGGGGGTCCTCCCCCGCCTCGATCATCCGCGCCAGGTAGTGCAGCGCCGCGTCGACGTCCGAGCCGCGGATCGACTTGATCAGAGCGCTGGCCACGTCGTAGTGCTGGTCGCCGTCCCGGTCGTACTTCACCGCGGCGCGGTCGACCGAGTCCTCCAGCGTCTCCAGGGTGATCTCCTGCTCGCCCTTGGCGAGGGCCGCGCCCGCGCCCGCCTCCAGGGCGGTCAGCGCCCGGCGCGCGTCGCCGCCCGCGATGCGCAGCAGGTGCCCCTCGGCGTCCTCGGGCAGCGTGACCGCGCCGGCCAGGCCGCGCTCGTCGGTGAGCGCGCGCCGGACCAGACCGCGCAGGTCGTCGTCGGTGAGCGGCTCCAGGGTGAGCAGCAGGGAGCGGGAGAGCAGCGGGGAGATCACCGAGAAGTACGGGTTCTCCGTGGTCGCGGCGATCAGCGTCACCCAGCGGTTCTCCACCGCGGGCAGCAGGGAGTCCTGCTGGGCCTTGCTGAAGCGGTGGATCTCGTCCAGGAAGAGGACGGTCTCCTTGCCGTAGCCGCCGGTGGCGCGCCGCGCGCCGTCGATGACCGCGCGCACCTCCTTGACGCCCGCGGTGATCGCCGACAGCTCGACGAACCGCTTGTTGGTGGCCTTGGAGACCACGTACGCCAGGGTCGTCTTGCCGGTGCCGGGCGGGCCCCACAGGATGACCGAGGACGGCCCGGCCGGGCCGCCCCCGGCCTCGCCGACGAGCCGGCGCAGCGGCGAGCCGGGCTTCAGCAGGTGCTGCTGGCCGACGACCTCGTCGAGCGTGCGCGGGCGCATCCTGACCGCCAGCGGGCTGCTGGACGGCTCCTTCTCCTGGCGGTCTTCGGCCGCGGCGGTGAACAGGTCGGGCTCCACGGGGGAAACCCTATGTCACGCCTCCGACAACGCCTGAGCCGCGGATCCGGAGGTCCGCGGCTCAGGCGTTGTCGGGGGAACGGCTCAGCCGGTCCAGAAGTCCCACCAGCGGGTCAGGATCAGCATGCCGATGACGCCGATGTGCAGCACCGGCAGCACCCAGGTGAACTCGCCGAAGAAGCTCTTCAGGCCGTTCGGCGCGGGCAGGTGCCCGGCGCGGACGTTGAAGGAGGTCACGTACCAGAACATGACGATCGTGGCGACCCAGGCCAGGCAGCACCACAGGCACAGCGAGTTGATGCGGTACAGCGACTGGAACTGCAGCCAGGTCACGAAGCCGACGCCGAACAGCGTGCCCGCGTTGAAGGTGAGCCAGTACCAGCGCGGGAACGTGGCGCGGCCGAGCAGGCTCATGCCGACGCAGATCACGATGCCGTAGGCGACGAGGCCCATCATCGGGTTGGGGAACCCGAAGGCGGCGGCCTGGTCGCTCTTCATGATGTTGCCGCAGGACACGACCGGGTTCAGGCTGCAGCCCGGGACGAAGTCCGGGTCCTCCAGGAGCTTGAACTTGTCGAGCGTGATGACCCAGGAGGCCAGCAGCCCGGCGGCGCCCGTGATCACCAGCAGCAGGGCGAGCGCCCGGCTCGCGCCCGGCACACGCGGAACAGGGGTGGGTTCCTGGTCGGCGGAGACACCGCTTCTGACAGTCGTCTTGCTCATCACGCCGTTTCCGTAGTGTCGAAGGGGCTGGTGGGCACGGTCATTGTGCCGCACACAGACCCGTGTCCACCGTTCGATGGACATAAGGAGGTACGCACGACGGTCCCGGAACGCTCGTCCGGGCGGGACGCCCAGTCGTAGGGCAGCACACATGAGCGACCTCGCCGTGGATGTACGGGGGCTGCGCAAGCGCTACGGGGGCGCGACCGCCGTCGGCGGAACCGGTTCCGCCGAGATCCGGCGGGGTGGGGCGTTCGGCCTGATCGGGCCTGATGACGCGGCAGGAGCGCCACGGCGGGGGAAGATCCTCCAGGACACCGGGCGCGGGACGCGGGCGAGGTGCGGGCGCCCGGCGCGGACCCGGCGGCGGCCCCGCGCACACGGCACTCCCGCGCGGAAGTCGTCCGGCAGGACGAATCCGCGCCCGCCGGGTTGACGGCCGGGCGGACGGTGCGGCATTTCTCCCGCTACCGCCCGACACCGTGCGATCCGGAGGAGGCCGTCACGAAGGCGGACGGCACCGGTGCCTCCGGGGCGCCGGTGCCGTCCGTACCGCCGTGCCGCGGGACCGCCGGGCGGTCCCGGGGCCTCAGCCGATCCGCCCCAGCTTCACTTCCAGCTCCGCGACGATCTCGGTCACGCCCACGGAGGTCTGCTCGCCGGACTCCATGTCCTTGAGCTGGAGGACGCCCTCGGCCAGGTCGCGCTCGCCCGCGACGATCGCGTAGCGGGCGCCGCTGCGGTTGGCGTTCTTCATGGCGCCCTTGAGGCCCTTGCCGCCGTACGCGAAGTCCGCGGCGACGCCGACCCGGCGCAACTCCGTGACCACGCCGAACAGCACCCGGCGGGCCTCCTCGCCCAGCGGCACCGCGTACACGCTGGTGGCGGAGGGGAGCTTCGGCTCGACGCCCTCGGCCTCCAGGGCGAGCACGGTGCGGTCCACGCCGAGCGCCCAGCCGACCGACGGCAGCGAGGGGCCGCCGATCATCTCGGACAGGCCGTCGTAGCGGCCGCCGCCGCCCACCGCGGACTGCGAGCCGAGCCCGTCGTGCACGAACTCGAAGGTGGTGCGCGTGTAGTAGTCCAGGCCGCGCACCAGCTTGGGGTCGTCCTCGAAGGAGACGCCCGCCGCCGTGATCAGCCCGCGCACCTCCTCGTGGTACGCCTTGCACGCGTCGCACAGGTAGTCGCGCAGCAGCGGCGCGCCGGCCAGCTGCTTCTGCACGCTGTCGCGCTTGTCGTCGAGGACCCGCAGCGGGTTGATCTCGGCGCGGCGCAGCGTCTCCTCGTCCAGGTCGAGGCCGCGCAGGAAGTCCTGGAGCGCGGCCCGGTAGACGGGGCGGCACTCCTTGTCGCCCAGGGAGTTGAGCAGGATGCGGAAGTTCCGCAGGCCCAGCGAGCGGTACGCCTGGTCGGCCAGAATGATCAGCTCGGCGTCCAGGGCCGGGTCCTCGGCGCCGATCGCCTCGGCGCCGACCTGCGAGAAGTGGCGGTAGCGCCCCTTCTGCGGGCGCTCGTAGCGGTAGTACGAGCCCGAGTACCAGAGCTTGACCGGGAGGTTGCCCGCCTTGTGCAGGTTGGCCTCCAGCGCGGCGCGCAGCACGGAGGCCGTGCCCTCGGGGCGCAGGGCGAGCCGGTCGCCGCCCTTGGTCTCGAAGGCGTACATCTCCTTGGTGACGATGTCGGTGGACTCGCCGACGCCGCGCGCGAACAGCTCCACGTTCTCGAAGCCGGGCGTCTCGATGTAGCCGTAGCCGGAGTTGCGCAGCGGCGCGGCGATCGCCTCGCGCACCGCGAGGTACTTCGCGGAGTCGGGCGGCAGCAGGTCGTACGTGCCCTTGGGGGCCTGGAAGGTACTCACGAAAAGGTCTCTCGTCACATTCCTCGTCGGGGAGCGCCGGGCGCTCCCTGGCCGGCGGCCACCTGCCGCAGGTACGGGTTGGTGGCGCGCTCCTGGCCGATGGTCGTCTGGGGGCCGTGGCCGGACAGCACCACGGTCGAGTCGTCGAGCGGCAGGCACACGCGCGCCAGCGATCCGAGCAGCTCGTCCGCGTCACCGCCGGGCAGGTCGGTGCGTCCGACGGAGCCGGCGAACAGCAGGTCGCCGGAGAAGAACACGGACGGCAC
Organism: Streptomyces minutiscleroticus; assembly: GCF_014650875.1. Lineage (GTDB taxonomy): Bacteria > Actinomycetota > Actinomycetes > Streptomycetales > Streptomycetaceae > Streptomyces > Streptomyces minutiscleroticus. The sequence continues at coordinate 97,140 of NZ_BMVU01000029.1, read as the reverse complement.
GTCCGCGCTCTGCGGCATCCTGAAGGTCACCGACCCCTTGGTATGGCCCGGCGCGTGCGCGACGGAGAACTCCAGGCCCGCCAGCTCCAGGCGGGAGCCGTCGGCCAGCTCCTGGACGTCGTCGGGCTCCCCCACCGTCAGCTCGCCCATGAGCGGCATCCCGATGGACCGGCCGAGGGCCTTCTCCGGGTCGCTCATCATGTAGCGGTCCGCGGGGTGGATCCAGGCCGGGACGCCGTGCGCGCCGCACACCGGGACGACCGAGGCGACGTGGTCGATGTGGCCGTGGGTCAGGACGACGGCGACGGGCTTGAGCCGATGCTTGGCGAGTGCGTCCTCGACCCCCTGCGCGGCCTGGTGGCCCGGGTCGATGATCACGCACTCCTCACCGGCGGCGGGGGCGACGAGATAACAGTTCGTCCCCCAGGCCCCGGCGGGGAACCCGGCAATGAGCACGATCGTCCTTCGGTTGTCGTACGAGGGTGAGTGGCTGTGGACCAGAGCCTACCGGCGCTGCCGTAACCACAGCGAACCCATATACGGTACGGGGCACACGCAGGCGATCGGCTCACCAGACGCACGCGTCCCACCTGACAGACTCAACGCACGAGGAGAGAACCCGGTGGTCAGCCAGGAGCAGCGGCGGCGTCAGCTCGCCCGGGAGAAGTTCTTGCGGCAGCAGCAGCGGCGTACGACCGCCCGGCGCAGAGCGCGCGTCCGCAACACGGTGGTGGCGTCGGTCCTCGGCGTGGTCGTCGTGGGCAGCGTGGTGTCCTACGCGACCGGGGTCTTCAAGAACGACGACAAGTCCGCCAACGCGTCCGCCGAGGCATCCCCGAGCGCGTCGGCCACCAGCAAGGCGCCGGACCCCTGCGAGAAGGCCGCGAAGGGGAAGGTGAAGTCGCTGAGCTACAAGAAGGAGCCGGCGATGACCATCGACAAGTCCGCGAAGTACACCATGGAGCTGCAGACGACCTGCGGCGACATAGACATCGCGCTGGACGCGGCGAACGCCCCGCACACGGTGAACTCGTTCAACTTCCTGCTCGGCAAGGGCTACCTCGACCACACCAAGTGCCACCGTCTGACGACCGCCGGCATCTACGTGCTGCAGTGCGGCGACCCCGAGGGCACCGGCATGGGCGGACCCGGCTACACCATCCCGGACGAGAACCTCGACGCCAAGAGCCTGAAGGGCGACGTCTACCCGGCCGGCACGGTGGCGATGGCCAACCAGTACAACGCCCAGACGAAGGAGGGCCGCGACTCCGGCGGCAGCCAGTTCTTCCTCGTCTACCAGGACAGCCCGCTGCCGTCCGACTACACCCCGTTCGGGACCGTCTCCGAGTCCGGTATGAAGGTCCTGAAGAAAATCGCGGACGCCGGCGAGAGCACGGGGCAGGGGGACGGCACCCCCAACGCGACCGTGGTGATCGACAAGGCCACCGTGACGAAGTCCTGACCCTCAACTGGGAAAGTTCGGTCGCGCGGGATGCGGACAGCCGCCCCGCCGGTCGCCTATGTTGGCCGTGACGAAATTGTGGACGATGCCCGGGAGCGCACAGACCCGCGGGCATCATGTGGAGGAGGCGCTGTGAGCAGCGACCCGTGGGGCCGCGTCGACGAGACGGGCACCGTGTACGTGCGTACGGCCGAGGGCGAGCAGGTCGTCGGTTCCTGGCAGGCGGGCTCTCCCGACGAGGCGCTGGCCTACTTCGAGCGCAAGTACGAGGGCCTGGTCGTGGAGATCGGCCTCCTCGAGCGGCGGGTGAGGACCACCGACCTGTCGGCGAAGGACGCGCAGGCCGCCATCGGCCATCTGCGCGAGCAGGTCGACGCGCACCACGCCGTGGGTGACCTGGACGCGCTGCGGGCCCGGCTCGACAAGCTGGTGGAGACCGTGGAGGCGCGCCGCGAGGAGCGCAAGGCGCAGCGGGCCAAGCAGTCCGACGAGGCGCGGCACGCCAAGGAGGCGCTGGTCGCCGAGGCGGAGGAGCTGGCGCAGTCCGACCAGTGGCGGGCCGCCGGTGAGCGGCTGCGCGCCCTGGTGGACACCTGGAAGGGCCTGCCGCGGCTCGACCGCAAGTCGGACGACGAGCTGTGGCACCGGTTCTCGCACGCGCGCTCGGCGTTCTCCAAGCGCCGCAAGGCGCACTTCGCGTCGCTTGACGCGCAGCGCGAGGAGGCCCGCCGCACCAAGGAGCGGCTGGTCGCGGAGGCCGAGGCGCTGTCCGGCTCGACCGACTGGGGCCCCACGGCGGCGCGCTACCGCGAGCTGATGGCCGACTGGAAGGCGGCGGGACGCGCGCAGCGCGAGCACGAGGACGACCTGTGGAACCGCTTCCGCGGCGCCCAGGACGTCTTCTTCGCCGCCCGCAGCGCGGTCTTCGCGGAGCGGGACGCCGAGCAGGCGGAGAACCTCAAGCTCAAGGAGGAGCTCGCCCAGGAGGCCGAGAAGCTGCTGCCGGTCACGGACCTGAAGTCCTCGCGGGCGGCGTTCCGCTCGATCAACGAGCGCTGGGAGGCCATCGGTCACGTGCCGCGCGACGCCCGGCCCAAGGTCGAGGGCCGGATGCACGCCGTGGAGCGGGCCATCCAGGAGGCCGAGGAGGCCGAGTGGCGCCGGACGAACCCGGAGGCACGCGCGCGTGCCGCGGGTCTGACCGGTCAGCTGCAGGCCGCCGTGGACAAGCTGAGGGGCCAGATCGAGCAGGCCCGCGCCCAGGGCAACAACGCCAGGGCCGAGAAGCTGGAGCGGGAGCTCGAGGGCCGCCAGGCGCTCCTGGACCAGGCCCTGAAGGGCCTGCAGGAGTTCGGCGGCTGAGCGTCCGCGGCCACCGCGTGGTGTGAGGAAGGGGCTCCCGTACTCGGTACGGGAGCCCCTTCCTCACACCACCGCCCCTGTGGGAAGGGGGCTCCGTACGGCGGAAGGGGGCTCGGTACGCGACGTACGGAGCCCCCTTCCGCCCGGCCCGGGGGCCGGCCGCTAGCGGGTCTGGCGGGCCGACGTCACGCGGTACACGTCGTACACGCCCTCCACTCCCCTGACCGCCTTCAGGACGTGCCCCAGGTGCTTGGGGTCGCCCATCTCGAAGGTGAAGCGGGAGGTGGCCACGCGGTCGCGGGAGGTCTGGACGGCCGCGGAGAGGATGTTCACGTGCTGGTCCGACAGGACGCGCGTGACGTCCGAGAGGAGGCGCGAGCGGTCCAGGGCCTCGACCTGTATGGCGACGAGGAACACCGAGGACTGGGTCGGCGCCCACTCGACGTCGAGGATCCGCTCCGGCTCGCGGGACAGCGACTCGACGTTGACGCAGTCGCTGCGGTGCACCGACACCCCGCTGCCGCGGGTGACGAAGCCGATGATCGGGTCACCGGGCACGGGGGTGCAGCAGCGGGCGAGCTTCACCCACACGTCCTCGACGCCCTTGACCACGACGCCCGGGTCGGAGCTGGAGCGCCGCTTGCGGCCGCGGCCGCGCGACGGCGGCACGCTCTCGTCGATCTCCTCGCTGGCGGCTTCCTCGCCGCCGAGCGCCTGCACCAGCTTCTGCACGACGCCCTGCGCGGCCACGTGGCCCTCGCCGATCGCCGCGTACAGGGACGAGATGTCCGGGTAGCGCATCTCGTGCGCGAGGGTGACCAGCGAGTCGCCCGTCAGGATGCGCTGGATCGGCAGGTTCTGCTTGCGCATCGCCCGCACGATGGCGTCCTTGCCGTGCTCGATCGCCTCGTCGCGGCGCTCCTTGGAGAACCAGGCGCGGATCTTGTTGCGGGCGCGCGGCGACTTCACGAAGCCGAGCCAGTCGCGGGACGGGCCCGCGCCGGTGGCCTTGGAGGTGAAGACCTCCACCAGGTCGCCGTTGTCCAGGGTGGACTCCAGCGGGACCAGGCGGCCGTTGACCCGCGCCCCTATCGTGCGGTGGCCGACCTCGGTGTGGACCGCGTACGCGAAGTCCACCGGTGTGGCGCCCGCCGGAAGCGCTATGACGTCGCCCTTCGGCGTGAAGACGAAGACCTCGTTGCGCGACAGGTCGAAGCGCAGGGACTCCAGGAACTCGCTGGGGTCCTCGGTCTCCTTCTGCCAGTCGAGCAGCTGGCGCAGCCACGCCATGTCGTTGACGGCGTCCTTGTCCTTGCCGGCGCTGCGGGGCGCGTCGGTGCGGACCTTGGAGGCGCCGGCCACGGCCTCCTGCTTGTACTTCCAGTGCGCCGCGATGCCGTACTCGGCGCGGCGGTGCATGTCGAAGGTGCGGATCTGCAGCTCGACGGGCTTGCCGTTGGGGCCGATCACCGTCGTGTGCAGCGACTGGTACATGTTGAACTTGGGCATCGCGATGTAGTCCTTGAACCGGCCGGGGACCGGGTTCCACCGCGCGTGCACCGTGCCGAGGGCGGCGTAGCAGTCGCGGACCGTGTCGACGAGGACGCGGATGCCCACCAGGTCGTAGATCTCCGCGAAGTCGCGGCCTCTGACGATCATCTTCTGGTAGACGCTGTAGTAGTGCTTGGGGCGGCCGGTGACGGTCGCCTTGATGCGGGCCGCACGCAGGTCGGACTGGACCTCGTCGGTCACCACGGCCAGGTACTCGTCGCGCTTGGGGGCGCGCTCGGCGACCAGCCGGACGATCTCGTCGTACATCTTGGGGTAGAGGATCGCGAAGGCGAGGTCCTCCAGCTCCCACTTGATGGTGTTCATGCCCAGGCGGTGGGCGAGCGGCGCGTAGATCTCCAGGGTCTCGCGCGCCTTCTTCTCCTGCTTCTCGCGCTTGAGGTAGCGCATGGTGCGCATGTTGTGCAGGCGGTCGGCGAGCTTGATGACCAGGACGCGCGGGTCCTTGGCCATCGCGACGACCATCTTGCGCACGGTCTCGGCCTGCGCGGCCTCGCCGAACTTGACCTTGTCCAGCTTGGTCACGCCGTCGACGAGGAGGGCGACCTGGTCGCCGAAGTCCTGGCGCAGGGTGTCCAGGCCGTACTCGGTGTCCTCGACGGTGTCGTGCAGCAGGCCCGCCATCAGCGTCGCCGGGTCCATGCCCAGCTCGGCGAGGATCGTCGTCACCGCGAGCGGGTGCGTGATGTACGGGTCGCCGCTCTTGCGCTTCTGGCCGCGGTGCCAGCGCTCGGCGACCTGGTAGGCGCTCTCGATCTGCCGCAGCGTGGCCGTCTCGATCTTCGGGTCGTTGCCGCGCACTATCCGCAGCAGCGGCTCCAGGACCGGGTTGTACGGGTTGGAGCGCTGGACGCCGAGGCGGGCGAGGCGGGCCCGGACACGGTTGGAGGAGCCGCCGGAGCGGGCGGGCTGGCCAGGGGCGGGACGCGCGGGCCGGTGGTCCGCGCCGCGCTCCGGGGAGGCCGGCCGGGGACGCGCCTGCCCGGCCGCCGTGGCACCGGACGCGGGCTGCGTCCGTCCGCCCGGTGCGTTCGTGCCGTCCCGGGCGGGCGTGGCGGTGCGGCCCGACGCGGTGTCGGGCTCGGCGGCTGGAGATCCCCCCAGGCGCTCGGCGCCGTGCGGGGCTGTCCCCAGGCGTTCGGCACTGGGGGAGAAGGGCTGGGCCTCGTCTGGCAAGAGGGCTCCTCGTGCGCGATCCGGGTCCCCCGGTCAGGCTCCGGATACCCCATGGTAGCGATCCACGGCCCCGGGCTCTCATTCGACCGGTGAGACGCCTTGATACGGGAGAAACACCGGAGGCGGGCACCGGATTCCTCCGGGCCCGCCTCCGCGGTGCCGTACGGACGTCGTACGGGGTGGTGCTCGGGTGCTCAGACGGTGAGCAGCGCCTCCAGCGGGGCGCCGTCGAGCGCCGGGGCGAGACGGTCACGGCCGCCCAGGAAGCCGAGTTCCATGAGGACCGAGACGCCGGCGACCTCGGCACCGGCCCGGCGGATCAGCCGGAGCGAGGCCTCGGCGGTGCCGCCGGTGGCGAGGACGTCGTCGACGACCATCACGCGGTCGTCCGCGGTCAGGTCCTCGGCGTGGATCTCGATCTCGGCCGAGCCGTACTCCAGGTCGTACGCCTGGCTGAGCGTCGCCCCGGGGAGCTTGCCCGCCTTGCGCACGGGGACGAAGCCGAGCCCGGCGCGCACCGCGACGGGGGCGCCGAGGATGAAGCCGCGGGCCTCCAGGCCGACGACCTTCGTGGCGCCGGTGCGCGCGCAGATGCCGGCGAACGCGTCGGTGAGGGCCGAGAACGCGGCGGGGTCGGCCAGGAGCGGGGTGATGTCCTTGAACATCACGCCCGGCTCCGGGTAGTCGGCGACATCCCGGATACGGCTGAGGAGCAGGGTCGAGATGTCGGTGAGGTCGGTCATCGGCGCTTTCCGGAGGGTCGGCCGCGGCCCCGGTTGCGGGCCGCGGGCTGGGAGCGCTGGTCGCGCGGCCCCACCACGGCGGGCGTCGCGTCCTCGGGCTCCTGGTCGTACGGTTCGTCGGCGGAGGCCGTCTCCGGGGACTCGCCCTGGGAGGCGGCCGCGGCCCGCTTGGCGAGCACCCGCCGCTTGAGGTTCCTCATCGCGGGCTCGCGCTCCTTGAGGTCGGCGACGAGCGGCGTGGCGATGAAGATCGAGGAGTAGGCACCGGCGGCGAGGCCCACGAAGAGCGACAGCGAGATGTCGTTCAGCATGCCGGCGCCGAGGACGCCGCCGCCGATGAACAGCAGGCCGGCGACCGGCAGCAGCGCGACCACCGTGGTGTTGATGGAGCGCACCAGCGTGCTGTTGATCGACCGGTTGGCGACGTCGCTGTAGGTCCAGCGGCTCTGCTTGGTGAGGTCCTTCGTCTGCTCCTTGAGGGAGTCGAAGACGACGACCGTGTCGTAGAGCGAGTAACCGAGGATCGTCAGCAGGCCGATCACGGTGCCGGGGGTGACCTCGAAGCCCACCAGGGCGTAGATGCCGACGGTGATGGTGATGTCGTGGATCAGCGCCACCAGGGCGGCGACGGCCATGCGCCACTCGAAGGCGATCGCCAGGTAGATCACCACGAGCACCATGAAGATGCCCAGGCCCTGCCATGCCTTGTTGGCGATCTGCTCACCCCAGCTGGGGCCGACCAGATCGGCGTTGATCTTCTCGGAGTCGACCTTCAGGTCCTTGGACAGGGCGTCCTTGATCTCGTCGGACTTGGCCGTGTCCACACCGGAGATCTGGATGCGCAGGCCGCCCGTGCCGAGCTCCTGCACGATCGCGTCGTGGCCGGAGGCCTCCTCCGCGTACTCCTCGGCCTGCGCCACGGAGACGCTGGTCTTCGGGGTGGTGAAGACGGCACCGCCCTGGAACTCGATGCCCATGTTCAGACCGCGTACGGCCAGGCCGACGATCGCGGTGATGGTGATGAGGATCGACAGGCCGTACCAGATCTTGCGCTTGCCGACGAAGTCGTATCCGACCTCGCCACGGTAGAGACGGGCGCCGAGATCGCCGAGCTTCGACATCTCACGCCTCCTTCGGGTCGACGGGGGCGGACACACGGCGGGAACGGCGCAGCGGCGGCTTGGCGCCGAGCCGCTTCGGGTCGAGACCCGACCAGCTGTGGCCGCTCGCGAAGAACTTCCTGCGGGCGAGGATCGTCATGAGCGGCTTGGTGAAGAAGAAGACGACGACCACGTCGAGCAGGGTCGTCAGGCCCAGCGTGAACGCGAAGCCCTGCACCTTGCCGACGGTGACGATGAAGAGCACCGCCGCGGCCAGGAAGGACACGAAGTCCGACACCAGGATGGTGCGCCGGGCGCGGGGCCAGGCGCGGGCGACGGCCGGGCGCAGCGTGCGGCCCTCGCGGACCTCGTCCCGGATGCGTTCGAAGAACACGATGAACGAGTCCGCGGTGATGCCGATGGCGACGATCGCGCCGCAGACGGCCGGCAGGTTCAGCGCGAAGCCGATGGCCGGGCCGAGCAGCGCCATGATCACGTAGGTGAGGACCGCCGAGACCAGCAGGGAGGCGATGGCGATGAGCGACAGGCCGCGGTAGTAGACCACCAGGTAGATGACGACCAGGGCGAGGCCGATGGCGCCGGCGATCAGACCGGCGTGCAGCTGCTCGCCGCCGAGCGCGGCGGTGACGGTGGTGACGCTCTGCTCCTCGAAGGAGAGCGGCAGCGCGCCGTAGGACAGCATGTTGGACAGTTCCTGCGCCTCGGTCTGGTCGAAGCTGCCGGAGATCTCCGCGGTGCCGCCGGTCAGTGCCTGCCGGACGTACGGGTCGGAGACGACGTCGCCGTCCAGGACGATCGCGAACTGGTTCTGCGGGGACTGCTTCTGCGCCAGCTCGCCCGTGATGTCGCCGAACTTCTTGGCACCGCCGGACGTGAAGTCCATGGTGACCTTCCAGCCCGCGCCGGACTGGGTGTCGTAGACCGCCTGGGCCTTGTCGACGTCCGTGCCGTCGACCGCGGCCGGGCCGAGCAGGTACTTCTGCCACTGGCCCTGGGAGTTCTGGCCGCAGGCCAGGGACGAGTCGCCGGGCTTGGCGCCGTCATCGGCGGTCGCGCGGACCGACGGCTTGGTGCAGTCGAGCGCGGCGTACTGGGCCTGGAGCTTGCTGTCGGCCCCGGTGGCGGCGTCGTCGCCCGCGGAGGCCGGGGCGGAGGCGCTCGCGGACGGGGTGGAGTCCGCGGCGAGGGCGTCGGTGACCGCGCGGCCCTGCGAGGTGGCGGACGCGGACGGCGTCCCGGAGGCGGACTCGTCGGAGGGGGTCGCCTCGTCCTTGTCGGTGGCCTCCTCGCCGTCGGACTCCTTCGAGGCGCTGCTCGACGCGCTCGGCTCGGGGCTGGCCGAGGCGGCCGCGCCGGAGACCTCGGTCGCGAGGACCGGGCGGAAGTAGAGCTTGGCGGTGGTGCCGACCTGCTCGCGGGCCTGCTTGGAGTTGGTGCCCTTGGGAATGTTGACGATGATGTTGCGATCGCCCTGGGTCTGGACCTCCGCCTCGGAGACACCGAGGCCGTTGACACGGCGCTCCATGATCTCGACCGCGGTGTCCATGTTGGTCTTGTTGATCGCCGATTCCTGGCCGGGCTCGCTCTTCGCCTTGAGCGTGATGCTGGTGCCGCCGGCCAGGTCGATGCCGAGACGCGGGGTGGTGTGCCCGGAGAGGAACATCCCCCCGGTGAGCGCCACGATGGCGATCAGGATGAGGGCCAGCGAGCGCCCCGGCTTGCCCTGGGCGCTCGCGCTCCGGCCCTTCTTCGGTGCTGCCACCTTCTCGTACTCCCTCTCGGGCCGCCCGGCGCCGGGTGAGCGCGGACGGCCATGCCATGGTGTCGGGACTCCGTGCGGGAACCGCACGTCCCGGGAAGCGCGGGGCGCGAGCGGATCGCGCCGCGCTCCCGGTGGGCCTACTTGGCCTCGGACCCGCCGTCGGTCTTCTTCGGCTCCGCCTCGTCGGACTTCGTCAGGTCCGCGGCGGGCTCGTCGGCCGCGTCCTTCGTGAGGTCGAGGGGCTTGTCCTCGGAGGCGCCGGCGGGCTCGTCGGTCCCGGTGAGGGAGGAGGCGTCGTCCGGGACGTGGGCGCCGTCGGCCTTCAGGTCGTGCTCGACGCCGTGGACGATGCGGTTGTACTCGTCGTCCGAGAGGACCGCGCCGATCGCGTTCTTCGCGAAGAGCAGGTCGACGCCCGGGCCGGCGTCGAGGAGGACCGTGTCCTCGTTGACCTCCTTGACCGTGGCGTACATGCCGCCGATCGTGCGCACGCCGGAGCCGGGCTGCATCTCGTCGCGCATCTGAGCAGCCTGCTGCTGCTTCTTCTTGGCCGACCGGGTCATCAGGAACATGGCCCCGATGAGCACGATGAACGGGAGGAGGGTCACGAGACTCACGGGTCGGAACTTCCTTCAAGCGACCGCGCTGGGAGCGGCCTGATGGATGGGGGTTTGCGTACACCACCGGCAGGGGCGGCATCGGCGGAGTCTAAGCGAGTCCGCGCGCAAGGAACAACGCTCAGCATCCCATCGGAGTTCCTGGTCCCGTGCGAGCGCGCGCCGTCATGCCCCGAACAGGTCCTGTTGTCCGCTTCCGCCGCCCGCCGCGGAGCCGGGCGGGGTCAGCCCGAGGTGGGCCCAGGCGGCGGGCGTGGCCACGCGCCCGCGCGGGGTGCGCGCGAGCAGTCCCTCGCGCACCAGGAAGGGCTCGGCGACCTCCTCGACCGTCTCGCGCTCCTCCCCCACGGCGACCGCGAGCGTCGACAGGCCGACGGGTCCGCCGCCGAACAGCTTCAGCAGGGCCTCCAGGACGGCGCGGTCCAGGCGGTCGAGACCGCGGGCGTCCACCTCGTACACGGCGAGGGCCGCGGAGGCGATCTCCCTGGTGATCACGCCGTCGGCCTTGACCTGGGCGTAGTCGCGCACGCGGCGCAGCAGGCGGTTGGCGATGCGGGGAGTGCCCCGGGAGCGGCCGGCGATCTCGGCGGCGCCCTCCGCGCCGATCTCCACGTCGAGCAGGGCCGCCGAACGGTGGACGACGCGCTGCAGCTCGGCCGGCTCGTAGAACTCCATGTGCGCGGTGAAGCCGAAGCGGTCGCGCAGCGGCGGCGGCAGCAGACCGGCCCGGGTGGTGGCGCCCACCAGGGTGAACGGCGGCAGTTCGAGCGGGATGGCGGTGGCCCCGGGGCCCTTGCCGACGATGACGTCGACGCGGAAGTCCTCCATGGCCATGTAGAGCATCTCCTCGGCGGGCCGCGACATGCGGTGGATCTCGTCGAGGAAGAGGACCTCGCCCTCCTGGAGGGAGGACAGGATCGCGGCCAGGTCGCCGGCGTGCTGGATGGCGGGGCCGCTGGTGATGCGGATCGGGGCCTCCATCTCGGCCGCGATGATCATGGAGAGGGTGGTCTTGCCGAGGCCGGGGGCGCCGGAGAGCAGGACGTGGTCGGCGGTGGCACCGCGCGCGCGGGCGGCGCGCAGGACGAGGTCGAGCTGCTCACGGACCTTCTCCTGGCCGATGAACTCGTCCAGGTCCTTGGGGCGCAGCGCGGCCTCGACGGCCTGGTCCTCGCGGTCGGCGACCGAGCCCACCAACCGCTCGGCGGCGGTCGCGTCGGTCGTGTCGTCCCAGTTCATTGCGTGTGCCTCGCGGTCGCTGTCGGGTCGGTGGGGTCGGGGGGCGAAAGGGCCGCGGTACCGGCGGCCGGCGGTGCGCCGGGCGGCTACCGGGCGCGGTTGAGCGTCTGCAGGGCGGCCTTGAGCAACTGGCCCACCTGGGGCGTCCCCCCGGACGCCTCGGCCCGGGGGGCCACGGCGGCGACGGCCTCGTCGGCCTCGCGGGTGGCGTAGCCGAGGCCGATGAGCGCGGCGTGCAGCTGGTCGCGCCAGCCGGCCGTGACGGCCGTGCCGACGGCCGGGCCGCCCGTGCCCAGCGGCTCGCCGAGCCGGTCCTTCAGTTCGAGGAGCAGCTTCTGGGCGCCCTTCTTGCCGATGCCGGGGACCGCCGTGAGCGCTTTCTCGTCGCCGGTGGAGACGGCGCGGCGCAGTGCGTCGGGGCTGTGCACGGAGAGCATCGCCTGGGCCAGGCGCGGGCCGACGCCGCTCGCGGTCTGCAGCAGCTCGAAGACCTGGCGCTCGTCGTCGTCGGCGAAGCCGTACAGGGTGAGCGAGTCCTCGCGCACGACGAGGGAGGTGGCGAGCCGGGCCTGCTGGCCGGTGCGCAGCCCGGAGAGGGTGCCCGGGGTGCACTGGACGGCGATGCCGACGCCGCCGACCTCGACCACCGCGGAGTCGGGGGCGAGCGCGGCGACCGGGCCGCTGACGAAGGCGATCATCGGGGAACCTTTCGGACTGATGCACGGGCGGTGCTCCGGGCGGTGCGGTGGGCGGCCTGCGCCTGCTGCAGCCGGTTCAGGGCGGGAGCGCGCCAGATGTGGCAGATGGCGAGGGCCAGGGCGTCCGCGGCGTCGGCGGGCTTCGGCGGCGCGTCGAGCCGGAGCAGACGGGTGACCATGGCGCCCACCTGGGCCTTGTCGGCGCGGCCGCTGCCGGTGACGGCGGCCTTGACCTCGCTGGGCGTGTGCAGCGCGACGGGGATGCCGCGGCGGGAGGCGCAGAGGATGGCGACGGCGCTGGCCTGGGCGGTGCCCATCACCGTCCGTACGTTGTGCTGGCTGAAGACGCGCTCCACCGCGACGTACTCGGGCCGGTGCTCGTCCAGCCAGCGCTCGATGCCCTGCTCGACGGCGACGAGGCGGTGGCCGAGGTCGGCGTCCGCGGGCGTGCGGACGACTCCGACGCCGAGCATGGCCAGCGGCCGTCCGGCCACGCCCTCGACGACGCCGACACCGCACCGGGTCAGTCCCGGGTCCACCCCCAGCACGCGCACGCGCACCCTCCTTCGATCACCCTTTCGTGCAGGCTATCCGCTGCCACCGACAATGCCGGAGGGCCGGCGGGACGTGTCCCGCCGGCCCTCCGGAAAGCGCGCGCCCGCGACGTCAGGCGTCGACCTTCTCCATGACCTCGTCGGAGACGTCGAAGTTGGCGAAGACGTTCTGCACGTCGTCGCTGTCCTCCAGGGCGTCGATCAGCTTGAAGATCTTCCTGGCGCCCTCCTCGTCCAGCTCGACCTGCATGGTCGGGACGAAGTTGGCCTCGGCCGAGTCGTAGTCGATGCCGGCGTCCTGCAGGGCGGTGCGGACCGCGACCAGGTCGGTGGCCTCGCTGAGCACCTCGAAGGTCTCGCCCAGGTCGTTGACCTCCTCGGCGCCCGCGTCGAGCACGGCGCCCAGGACGTCGTCCTCGGACAGCTCGCCCTTGGGGACGATCACGACGCCCTTGCGGTTGAACAGGTACGACACCGAACCCGGGTCGGCCATCGAGCCGCCGTTGCGGGTCATGGCGACGCGGACGTCGGAGGCGGCGCGGTTGCGGTTGTCGGTGAGGCACTCGATGAGCACCGCGACGCCGTTCGGGCCGTAGCCCTCGTACATGATCGTCTCGTAGTCGGCGCCGCCGGCCTCCAGGCCGCCGCCGCGCTTGATCGCCGAGTCGATGTTCTTGTTCGGGACCGACTGCTTCTTCGCCTTCTGAACGGCGTCGTAGAGCGTCGGGTTGCCGTCCAGGTCGACGCCGCCCATCCGGGCCGCGACCTCGATGTTCTTGATCAGCTTCGCGAAGAGCTTGCCGCGCTTGGCGTCGATCACGGCCTTCTTGTGCTTCGTCGTAGCCCATTTAGAGTGGCCGGACATCTGCCTGTCTCCTTCGCGTAACCCATCTCTGTACGGACGCCCCCAGTACTGTGCGAGTCCTGGAGGTAACCCCGGAGATCCTACAAGGACTCGGGTGTCCGGTTCGCGCGCGCCATGGCGACGAACACCGCGTGCACGCGGTGGTCGCCCGTCAGCTCCGGGTGGAACGACGTGGCGAGCGCGTTGCCCTGGCGTACGGCGACGATGTGGCCGTCGTGCTCGGCGAGCACCTCGGCCCCGGCGCCGACCGACTCCACCCAGGGGGCGCGGATGAAGACGCCCTCCACAGGATCGCCCGGAACGCCCTTCACGTCGACCGCCGCCTCGAAGGACTCGTTCTGGCGGCCGAAGGCGTTGCGGCGCACGATCATGTCGATGCCGCCGACGGTCTCCTGCCCCGAGCGCGGGTCGAGGATCTTGTCGGCGAGCATGATCATGCCCGCGCAGGTCCCGTAGACCGGCATGCCGTCCCGCACGCGCGCGCGGAGGGGCTCCATCACTCCGAAGAGGACGGCCAGCTTGGAGATGGTGGTGGACTCGCCGCCGGGGATGACCAGGCCGTCCACCGCGGCGAGTTCCTCGGGGCGCCGCACCGCCCTGGCCACGGCGTCGGCCGCGGCCAGGGCGACGAGGTGCTCCCGTACGTCGCCCTGGAGGGCCAGGACGCCTATGACGGGGTTCTCGTTCGTCATGGGGTGCTCACCAGCCGCGGTTGGCGTAGCGCTCGGTCTCGGGGAGGGTGTCGCAGTCGATGCCGACCATGGCCTCGCCGAGGTTGCGGGACGCGTCCGCGACGACCTTGGGGTCGTCGTAGAAGGTGGTGGCCTTCACGATGGCGGCGGCGCGCTTGGCCGGGTCGCCGGACTTGAAGATGCCGGAGCCGACGAAGACGCCCTCGGCGCCCAGCTGACGCATCAGCGCGGCGTCGGCGGGGGTCGCGACACCGCCGGCCGAGAAGAGGACGACCGGCAGCTTGCCCAGCTCGGCGACCTCCTTGACCAGCTCGTACGGGGCGCGCAGCTCCTTGGCGGCGGCGTACAGCTCGTGGTTGTCGAAGCCGCGCAGCCGCGCGATCTCGTTCTTGATCTGGCGCAGGTGGCGCACGGCCTCGACGACGTTGCCGGTGCCGGCCTCGCCCTTGGAGCGGATCATGGCCGCGCCCTCGGCGATGCGGCGCAGGGCCTCGCCGAGGTTGGTGGCGCCGCAGACGAAGGGGGTGGTGAAGGCCCACTTGTCGGAGTGGTTGACCTCGTCGGCCGGGGTGAGGACCTCGGACTCGTCGATGTAGTCGACGCCGAGCGACTGCAGCACCTGGGCCTCGACGAAGTGGCCGATGCGGGACTTGGCCATGACCGGGATCGAGACGGCCTCGATGATGCCCTCGATCATGTCCGGGTCGGACATCCGGGCCACGCCGCCGTCCTTGCGGATGTCGGCGGGGACCCGCTCCAGGGCCATGACGGCGACGGCGCCCGCGTCCTCGGCGATCTTCGCCTGCTCCGGCGTGACGACGTCCATGATCACGCCGCCCTTGAGCTGCTCGGCCATGCCGCGCTTGACGCGCGCGGTGCCGGTCTCGGGGGCCTGGTTGCTGGAGAGCGTGCTGGACACGGGATGGACCTCACTCGGGGGAGAGAAGAGTTTCTGCGCCTTCGAGGAAACGCCCGAGGACCAGTCCACAACAAGGGCCAATGAGGAGCCGGTGGCTCGTTTTGCGGTGACGGCGGGTGGAAGCGGTGGCCCGACATGTACGGATGCGGGCGGCGGGGGTGCCGGGGAACGGGAGGCGACGCAGGCCACCGGGGCCGGCCCTTGTCCACGCACCGGGCCTGCGCCTGCCCCGCGAACCGGGCCGGCGCCCGTCCCGCGTGCCGGGGCCGTGCCGCGTATCGGGTCGACGCCCGGCCGCGTGCCGGGTCCGTGGCTGCCCTGCCCACTGAGCCATGGCCCTACCGTGTACCGGGCCCGCGCCCGTCCCGCGTGCCGGGTCTTCGTGCCGTCCTTCGGGCCTACGTTCCGGTCGGGCGGTCCACCAGGGCCGCCGGCGGCTCGTCGTCCATCTCGAAGGCCATGGGGAACGGCGCGTGCCCGGCCAGGCGGAACCAGCGCACCTTGCGGTGGCGGCGCAGGGCCCGGGCGGCCCGTACGGCGTCGTTGTGGAAGCGGCGGGCCATCGGGACGCGGCGCACCGCCTGCGCCAGTTCGCGCGCGGCGTCCTCGCCGCCGGGCGCCTCGCGCACCGCCTCGACCTGCTGGGCCTCGGCGAAGACGGCGCGCAGCGCCTGGCTCAGCTCGCTCTCGGCGACCTCGCGCTGCTCCTCCTCGGCCTGCCGGGCCGCGTGCGCCGCCTCGTAGAGCACGATCGACGCGGCCGGGTCGAGCACTCCGGAGGTGGCCAGCTCCTGTGCGACCGAGGCGCGGCGCAGGAGCTGCGCGTCCAGGGCGGCGCGCGCCGCGTCGATCCGGGCGTGCAGCCGGTCGAGGCGCCCCGCGGTCCAGCTCAGGTAGAGGCCGATCGCCACGAGGGCGACCACGATCCAGATCAAGGTGGAGGTCACGGGCGCACAGGCTACCGGTGCCGCGCGCGGCGCCCGGAGCCGCGCCGGGGCGGGCGTGTGACTGCTCGCCGGGGCGCGCGGTCACACGCCTGGCACGCCTGGCCCAGCCCCCGCTCCGGACCCGGCTTCGGAACCGGCCCCTGCCCCGGTGACCTGACTCGGCCCCGGCCCCCTGCTCAGGGACCTGCCTCCGGTCCCGGCCCCCGCTCCCGCCCCGGGTCCCGGCCGGGCGAAGGCCCCGCCCGGCGCTCGGCCGGGCGGCGGCGCCGCGCGCCGCACCCGGTGGGCGAAGGCCGCGACGCCGCCCCGCTCAGTCCCGCGCCAGTCCGAACCGCGCCCGCAGCCCGAGGCCCGTGCGCTCGTCGGCGGCCACCGCCGCCGTGCCGTCCGTCACCGTCTCGTAGACGGAGAGGATGTCGGCGCCGACCGTGGACCAGTCGAAGCGGCGCACGTGCGCGCTGCCCCGCTCGCGCAGCTCCTCGCGGCGCGCCGGGTCGCCCAGGAGGCGTACGGCCGCCGCGGCCAGCGCGTCGGCGTCCTCGTTGGCGAACAGTTCGCCCGCCGCGCCCTGGTCCAGGACCTGGGCGAAGGCGTCGAGGTCGGAGGCGAGCACCGGGGCTCCGGCCGACATCGCCTCGACCAGGATGATGCCGAAGCTCTCGCCGCCGGTGTTGGGCGCCACGTACAGGTCGACGCTGCGCAGCAGGCGCGCCTTGTCCTCGTCGCTGACCATGCCGAGGAACTCCACGCTCCCGCGCATCCGCTCGGGCAGGCCCTCCACGGCCTCCTCCTCGTCGCCGCGCCCGGCGACCAGCAGCCGCGTGCCCGGCCGCTCGGCCAGGATCTTCGGCAGCGCCCGCATCAGGACCGGCAGTCCCTTGCGGGGTTCGTCGATGCGGCCTATGAAGCCGATCGTGCCGCCCGCGCGGTCGGCGGTGACGCCGCGCGCCTCCTCCGACCGCCACTCGGGGCGGGGCTTGGCCGCGGCGAAGAAGTCGACGTCGACGCCGTTCGGGATGACCACCGCGTCGCCGCCGAGGTGCTCGACGAGGGTGCGCCGCGCGTACTCGCTCACCGCGATCCGCGCGCTGATCTTCTCCAGGGCGGGCTGCAGGATCGGGTACGCGGCGATCATCGCGCGCGAGCGCGGGTTGGAGGTGTGGAAGGTGGCGACGATCGGGCCCTGCGCGGCCCAGCAGGCCAGCAGGCCGAGGGAGGGCGAGGCCGGCTCGTGGATGTGGATCACGTCGAACGTGCCGTCGTGCAGCCAGCGCCGCACCCGGGCCGCGCTGAGGAAGCCGAAGTTCAGCCGGGCCACCGACCCGTTGTAGGGCACGGGCACCGCGCGGCCGGCCGAGACCACGTACGGCGGCAGCGGGGTGTCGTCGTCCGCCGGGGCGAGCACGGACACCTCGTGGCCGAGGCGGATGAGGTGGTCCGCCAGGTCGCGGATGTGGAACTGGACGCCGCCCGGCACGTCCCAGGAGTACGGACAGACGATGCCGATCCTCACGGTCCCTCCCCTGCGCCGCGCCGGGGGCGGGGTTCGAGGTCGGCGAGCCACAGCCGCTGGAGCATGTGCCAGTCCTCCGGATGGTCGGCGATTCCCGAGGCGAAGGCGTCGGCCAGCGCCTGTGTCATGACAGACGTCTTCTCGGCGCGCGTACCTGACTCCGGCACGTCGACGGGCGGGTGCACCCGGCCCCGCATGACCGGCGAGTCGTCGAACCAGAGCGTCACCGGCAGCAGCACGGCGCCGGTGTGCTGGGCGAGCATGGCGGGGCCCGCGGGCATCCGCGCCGGCTCGCCGAAGAAGTCGACCTCCACGCCGGAGGACGACAGGTCGCGGTCGGCGACCAGGCAGACCAGGCCGCCGTCGCGCAGCCGCCGGGCCAGCGTGCCGAACGCGCTGGCGCCGCTGTGCGGCAGCACCTCCATGCCGAGGCCCTCGCGGTAGGCGACGAACCGGTCGTAGAGCGTCTCGGGCTTCAGCCGCTCGGCGACCGTCGTGAAGGGGATCTTCAGCTCGGTGGTGAGCCAGGCGCCCGCGAGGTCCCAGTTGGCCAGGTGCGGCAGGGCGACCACGACGCCCTTGCCGGCGGCGAGCCCTTCGGTCAGGTGGTGCAGGCCCTTGACGGTGAGGCCGTTCCTGATCCGCTCCTCGCTCCAGGAGGGCAGCCGGAAGGACTCCATCCAGTAGCGCAGGTACGAGCGCATGCCGGCCCGGGACAGCTCGGCGAGCCGCTCGGGGGACGCGCCGGGCACCACGCGCGCGTAGTTGGACTCCATGCGCAGGACGCCCTGGCCGCGCCGCTTCCAGGCGGCGTCGGCGATGGTGCGGCCCAGGCGCACGGCGGCCGGTTCGGGCAGCCTCCTGACGGTGCTCCAGCCCAGGCCGTACAGCCCGTCGGTGAGCCGGTCGCGGACACCGCTCACGAGGCGGCCCCGCTGCCGTGCCCGGCGGCCTCGGCCTCCGCCTCGGCGGACTCGCGGCGCACCGTCACCACGCGCTGGATCAGCGTGACCAGGCTGCCGACCGCGACGATCCACAGGGCGACGGGCAGCAGGTACTGGATGCCGGGGACGCCGAACTCGTGCAGGCCCGCGAAGCCGGCCGCGACCAGGGAGATCACGAGTCTCTCGGCGCGCTCCACCAGGCCGTTGACCGCCACGGGCAGACCGATCGACTCGCCGCGCGCCTTGGTGTAGGACACGACCTGGCCGCTGGCGAGGCAGAAGATGGACACCGCGCACAGGACGTTGTCGTCGCCGCCGCCCGCGTACCACAGGGCGAAGCCGCCGAAGATGGCGCCGTCGGCGACCCGGTCGAGCGTGGAGTCCAGGAAGGCGCCCCAGCGGCTGGAGCGGCCGAGCTGGCGGGCCATGTTGCCGTCGACGAGGTCCGAGAACACGAAGAGCGTGATGACGACCGTGCCCCAGAAGAACTCGCCCCGGGGGTAGAAGACCAGCGCGCCCGCCACGACCCCGGCGGTGCCGATGAGCGTGACCGTGTCGGGGCTGACCCCCCGGCGGATGAGAAACGTGGCGAACGGCGTGAGGACACGCGTGAAGAATGCACGCGCGTACTTGTTCAGCATGGCCTTCCCGACGGTCGGTGCGCCGCGTGGCCCCTGCTGGCCACCGGCTGGCCCATGGTAGCCACGAGGGCCCGCGCGCGACGGGCGGGCACCCGGACCCCCGTGTCACCCTTCGGCGGCGCCGGGGTCACGGCGCGATCGCGCCCGGCGCACCACGGCACGGGAGCGCGTCCGCCGGGTCGCGCCGTGGACGCGTCCGCCGTATGGACGCACCGTGACGCGAGTGCAAAGCTCGATGGCACCGCGGGCGCCGCCGAAGCCGCCGCCGGGACACCCGGGCGACAGCCCGGTCCGGGCTTCCGCGTGTCCGCGCCCCCAGCGACCTCACCGTGTACGGGAGGCAAGGACATGGGCGACAAGGCGAACGCACATCCTGGAGCCGCCGGCAGGGCGGCGGCGGCCGACCACCCCGCGTCCGTACGGAATGTGGTGCTGGTCGGCCACAGCGGAGCGGGCAAGACGACCCTGGTGGAGGCCCTCGCGCTGACCGCGGGGGCGGTGAACCGGGCGGGCCGCGTGGAGGACGGCGGCACCGTCTCCGACTACGACGAGATCGAGCACCGCCAGCAGCGCTCCGTGCAGCTGTCCCTGGTGCCCGTCGAATGGGACGGATACAAGGTCAATCTCCTGGACACTCCCGGATACGCCGACTTCGTCGGGGAGTTGAGGGCCGGTCTACGGGCGGCGGACGCGGCCCTCTTCGTCGTCTCGGCCGCGGACGGGGTGGACGGCTCGACCCGCATGGTGTGGGAGGAGTGCGCGGCGGTGGGCATGCCGCGCGCGATCGTGGTCACGCACCTGGAGGCCGCCCGGGCGGACTTCGAGGAGATGACGCGGGTCTGCGCGGCGGCGTTCGGCGGGGACGACCCCGACGCCGTGCTGCCGCTGTACCTGCCGCTGCACGGGGCGCCGGGTCCCGACGGGCACGCGCCCGTGACCGGCCTGGTCGGACTGCTCACGCAGCGGTTGTTCGACTACTCCTCCGGGGAGCGCGTGGAGTCCGTGCCCGGTCCCGACCGGCTGCCGCTGATCGAGGAGGCCCGCAACCGGCTGATCGAGGGGATCATCGCCGAGAGCGAGGACGAGTCGCTCATGGACCGCTACCTCGGCGGCGAGGACATCGACGTCAAGACGCTGGTGCAGGACCTGGAGCGGGCGGTGGCCCATGGGGTCTTCTTCCCCGTGCTGGCCGCCGCGCCCGCCCCCGAGAACGCCCGCCAGGGGCTCGGCACGGTCGAGCTGCTGGAACTGGTCACCGGCGGCTTCCCGACCCCGCTGGAGCGCGAGGCGCCCGCGGTCACCGCGCCCGACGGCACCCCCCGCTCCGTACGGGCCTGCGACCCGGACGGGCCGCTGGTGGCCGAGGTGGTGAAGACGGCGTCCGACCCGTACGTGGGCCGGGTGTCCCTGGTGCGCGTCTTCTCCGGCACCCTGCGGCCCGACGAGACGGTGCACGTGGCCGGGCACGGCCCGGCGGAGCGCGGCGGCGGGAGGAGCGCGCTGCACCGGGCCGACGAGCGCGTCGGCGCGCTGTCCGCGCCGTTCGGCAAGGCACAGCGCACGCTGACCCACTGCATCGCGGGCGACCTGGCGTGCGTGGCGAAGCTCCACCGCGCCGAGACCGGCGACACCCTCTCCGCCAAGGACGACCCGCTGCTGATGGAGCCGTGGGAGATGCCCGACCCGCTGCTGCCGCTGGCCATCCGGGCGCACAGCAAGGCCGACGAGGACAAGCTGTCGCAGGGCCTGGCCCGGCTGGTCGCCGAGGACCCGACGATGCGCCTGGAGCAGAACCAGGACACCCACCAGGTGGTGCTGTGGTGCCTGGGCGAGGCGCACGCGGACGTCGCCCTGGAGCGGCTGCGCAGCCGGTACGGCGTGCAGGTGGACGTGGTCCCGCACAAGGTGTCCCTGCGCGAGACGTTCGCCGCCCGGGCCGCCGGGCGCGGCCGGCACGTCAAGCAGTCCGGCGGGCACGGCCAGTACGCGATCTGCGAGATCGAGGTGGAGCCGCTGCCGGGCGGCTCGGGCATCGAGTTCGTCGACAAGGTCGTCGGCGGCGCCGTGCCCCGGCAGTTCATCCCGTCCGTGGAGAAGGGCGTGCGCGCGCAGGCCGCGCGGGGCGTCGCCGCCGGGTACCCCCTGATCGACGTGCGGGTCACGCTGCTCGACGGCAAGGCGCACTCCGTGGACTCCTCCGACGCCGCCTTCCAGACGGCGGGCGCGCTCGCGCTGCGCGAGGCGGCCGCGGGCGCCCGCATCCACCTCCTGGAGCCGGTCGCCGAGGTGAGCGTCCTGGTCGGCGACGACTACGTGGGCGCAGTGATGAGCGACCTGTCCGGGCGGCGGGGCCGGGTCGTCGGCACCGAGCAGGCGGGCGGCGGCCGCACCCTCGTACGGGCCGAGGTCCCCGAGATCGAGATCGGCCGGTACGCGGTCGACCTGCGCTCCCTGTCGCACGGCACCGCCCGCTTCAGCAGGCGCTACGCCCGGCACGAGCCGATGCCGCCGCAGCTCGGCGAGAAGATCCGCCGGCAGGTGGAGGAGGGCGCGTAGGCGGGCGGCGGCCGAGCATCGGACTATGCGCCTCCGCA
The DNA here is from genome assembly GCF_014650875.1 of Streptomyces minutiscleroticus. Taxonomy (GTDB): domain Bacteria; phylum Actinomycetota; class Actinomycetes; order Streptomycetales; family Streptomycetaceae; genus Streptomyces; species Streptomyces minutiscleroticus. The sequence continues at coordinate 75,722 of NZ_BMVU01000029.1, read as the reverse complement.
CCGGCGGGCGGCTTCGGCCGTCCGCCGGTGCGCGCCGGTGCCGCCCGGCTACGCTGAGAACCTGATCAGGACGATGACCTGATCAACAGGTGTGCGGGGCACGGAAGTCGGGAAGGCCGCAAAGCGAAGCACGGCGGCGATGGGGGCGGGAGTGGCGGACGAAGGATTCGATTTCAGCCCGGGGGCCCAGGTCCCCCTTGCCGGGGCGGCGGGCCAGACGGCGGCGACGTACGCCCTGGCCTCGGCGGCGTACCGGGACAACGACGTCGACGAGATCCTCAAGGCCAACAACGAGTGGCACCAGTCGGCCGTCACCCCGGGCCGCGCCTGGGGCACGATCTTCGCGCCGAACCTGGGCGAGGCGTTCTCGCGGGCCGTGCAGGTGCGGATGCTGGGCGGCGGCCGCAATCCGCTGATCCAGTCCTTCGGCATGGACCCGCAGGTCGTCGTCGAGCACTGCCTGGCGGCCAACCACATCCGCAAGGAGCGCGACAGCTGGCTGACGGCCGTCTTCGTGCTCTGCGGCCTGATCTTCCTGCCCGGCCTGCTCGTCTGGCTGCTGGTCTTCCAGATCCGCCGGACGATCGCCAAGGCCACGGACAAGCGCGCCTCCGCCCTGGGCACCACGCTGCTGGTGGCCGTGGGCGCGCTGGCGGTGCTCTTCCTGCTCAAGATGCCGTTCGACGGCTTCTGGGGCTGGTACGCGCGCGCGGCGGTCGTCGCGCCGGTCGTCGGCTGGTTCTGGGCCAAGCGCATCTGCGAGCGCACGGCACGCGACCTGCGCGAGCGCTGGACCGCCCTGCTCTCGGGCGGCGGCCTCGGCGCCAAGGTCCCGGAGGCCGTGCCCGGCAGCCCCGGCGAGTCCGCGGCCGAGCGGCTGCGGCAGGGCCTGGCCCGGCTGTCGGCCGAGCAGCAGTCCAACTCCGCCTTCTACGCGGGCCCCAAGGGCATCCTCGGCATGGGGACGCGCTGGGGCAGCTGGCAGCTGGCCGAGGACCTGGTGCCCGCCGAGGCGGGCAAGGAGATCCACCCCTTCCGCAGCTGGGACGTCATCCGCTCCATCCAGGACCAGCTGCGGATGCTGGAGCGCGGCCCCCTCAACACCGGCGGCTTCCCCAAGCCCTCGATCCGCAACTGGGTCGTCACGCCCATCGGGGAGAACGCCAAGTCGGTGTCCCGGCCGAGCGGTACGGACGTGGACGCGTACCAGGTCAAGACGCACGCGATCCAGGAGATCTGCAACAAGCAGCAGTTCGGCAGCGGTGACCGGCACTACCTGGGCGTCCAGTGGACGCTCTGGGACGGCCAGCTGATCATCACCATGATGATCACCGTGACCGTGCTGCACGAGACGCTGCGCATCGAGGTCACGGGCCACGCCCTCGGCCCCGTGCACTCCCTGTTCACCACCAAGCCGGCGGCCAAGACCAAGACGGTCTCCAAGACCGTGCGGTTCTGGGAGACCAAGTCGGTGAACCTGCCGCTGGTCGACTCCGACGAGGTGGTCCGGCTCGCGGTGCGCGCGCCCTTCACCTGGTACCCGCCGATCCTGGACTGGCTCGGCGGCAAGCTGGTGCTGCCGGAGCCGTTCGGGCTGCGGCACGCCTGGGCGGACCAGCCGTGGCGGCACCGCTTCATGGCCGACGACGCGCTGCGCACCGCGACGCCGGTGCTGCGCGTGGTGCACGCCGCCGCGATCAAGGTCCTGAAGGAGAACGGCGTGGACACCGAGAAGTTCGGCGCCCGCTCGGCCTTCCTCAGCAGCGCGGTCCAGGACCCGACCCCGCGCAAGGCGGACGTCTACGACGCGTGACGCCTGCGGCCCGCACGGGCCGGGGGACACACGGGCCGGGGGCGTGCCGGACGTACACCGTCCGGCACGCCCCCTTCCGTGCTCCGCTACTCCGCCGACGCCGGCCAGGCGTCCGCGAGCATCTTGCGGGTGTCGGCCAGGAGCTGCGGGAGGACTCTGGTGTGGCCGACGACCGGCATGAAGTTGGTGTCGCCGCCCCACCGCGGCACGATGTGCTGGTGCAGGTGCGCGGCGATGCCCGCGCCCGCCACCGAACCCTGGTTCATGCCGATGTTGAAGCCGTGCGCGCCGGACGCCGTGCGCAGCGCCGTCATCGCCTGCTTGGTCAGCTCGGCGAGCTCGACGGTCTCCTCGGAGGTCAGGTCGGTGTAGTCGGCGACGTGCCGGTAGGGCACGACCATGAGGTGGCCGCCGTTGTACGGGTACAGGTTGAGCACCGCGTACACGTGCCGCCCGCGCCGGACGACGAGCCCGTCCTCGTCGGACTTGGCCGGGATCGAGCAGAACGGACAGCCGTCGGCGGCCCCGGGACCCGTGGGTTTGTTCTCCCCCTGGATGTACGCCATCCGGTGCGGCGTCCACAGGCGCTGGAACGCGTCCTGCGTCCCCACTCCGATCTGCTGTTCCGGCTCACTCGTCATGGGGTGCAGCATATGGCTTCGTCCCGGAAGACAGAGAAAGGCCCCCGGGGGTCACCCGGGGGCCTGAACCCCGCAGCGGCGGGGAGCACGTCGGCATCTGCCAGGTCCGGCCGATGGCGTCCGGATCATCCCCGCTCACGCGGGGAGCACGTCACACCTGCACGCGGCGCTCCACCACGTCGACGAGCTTGGCGATGGCCTGGTCCCGCGGGATGCCGTTCTCCTGCGACCCGTCCCGGTAGCGGAAGGACACCGTGCCCGCGTTCATGTCCTCGTCCCCGACGATGATCATGAAGGGGACCTTCTGCTTCTGGGCGTTCCTGATCTTCTTCTGCATCCGGTCCGAGGACGAGTCGACCTCGACCCGCAGACCCTTGCGCTTCGCCGCCGCGGCGAAGTCCTGCAGGTACTCCACGTGCGCGTCGCCGATCGGGATGCCGACCGCCTGCACGGGCGCCAGCCAGGCCGGGAAGGCGCCGGCGTAGTGCTCCAGGAGCACCGCGAAGAACCGCTCGATGGAGCCGAACAGGGCGCGGTGGATCATCACCGGGCGCTGCTTGGACCCGTCGGGGCCGGTGTACTCCAGGTCGAAGCGCTCCGGCAGGTTGAAGTCGAGCTGGACCGTCGACATCTGCCACGTACGACCGATCGCGTCGCGCGCCTGGACGGAGATCTTCGGCCCGTAGAAGGCGGCGCCGCCCGGGTCCGGGACCAGCGGCAGGCCCTGCTTCTCGGCCACCTGCCGCAGCGTCTCGGTGGCCTCCTCCCAGACCTCGTCGGAGCCGACGAACTTCTCCGGGTCCTTGGTGGACAGCTCCAGGTAGAAGTCGGTCAGGCCGTAGTCGCGCAGCAGGTTCAGGACGAAGGTGAGCGTCTTGTCGAGCTCGTCCGCCATCTGCTCGCGGGTGCAGTAGATGTGCGCGTCGTCCTGCGTGAAGCCGCGGGCACGGGTCAGGCCGTGCACGACGCCCGACTTCTCGTACCGGTACACGGTCCCGAACTCGAACAGGCGCAGCGGCAGCTCACGGTAGGAGCGCCCGCGCGCGTCGAAGATCAGGTTGTGCATCGGGCAGTTCATGGGCTTGAGGTAGTAGTCCACGCCCTCGTCGAGCTGCATGGGCGGGTACATGCCGTCGGCGTACCAGTCCAGGTGGCCCGAGGTCTCGAAGAGCTTCCCCTTGGTGGCGTGCGGGGTGTAGACGAACTCGTAGCCCTCCTCCTCGTGCCGGCGGCGCGAGTAGTCCTCCATGACCCGGCGGACGATGCCGCCCTTGGGGTGGAAGACGGCGAGGCCCGAGCCGATCTGGTCCGGGATGGAGAACAGGTCCAGTTCGTTGCCCAGCTTGCGGTGGTCGCGCTTCTCGGCCTCGGCGAGGAACTCCAGGTGCGCCTTCAGCTCGTCCTTCGACGGCCAGGCGGTGCCGTAGATGCGCTGGAGCATCGGGTTCTTCTCGCTGCCGCGCCAGTACGCGGCGGCGTTGCGCATCAGTTTGAAGGCCGGGATGTTCCGGGTGGTGGGCAGGTGCGGACCGCGGCAGAGGTCCTTCCAGCACAGCTCGCCGGTCTTGGCGTCGAGGTTGTCGTAGATCGTCAGCTCGCCGCCGCCGACCTCGACGTCCGCGCCGTCGTCGGAGGACGCGCCGCCCTTGAGGCCGATCAGCTCCAGCTTGTACGGCTCGTCGGCCAGCTCCTCGCGGGCGGCCTCGTCGGTCACCACGCGCCGGGAGAAGCGCTGGCCGCGCTTCTGGATCTCCTGCATCTTCTTCTCGATGCGCTTGAGGTCCTCAGGGGTGAAGGGCTTCTCCACGTCGAAGTCGTAGTAGAAGCCGTCCTTGACCGGCGGGCCGATGCCCAGCTTGGCCTCGGGGAACAGCTCCTGCACGGCCTGCGCCATCACGTGCGCGGTGGAGTGGCGCAGGATGTTCAGGCCGTCCTCGGAGGAGATCTCCACGGGCTCGACGGTCTCGCCGTCCTTCACCTCGTACGCGAGGTCCCTCAGCTCGCCGCCCACGCGGGCGGCGACGACGCTCCGCTCACCGGGGAAGAGGTCGGCGGCCGTAGTGCCCGTCGTCACCACGCGCTCTTCCCGCTCGGAATCGCGTTGGATGATCACACGGACGTCTGACACCGGTCTCTCCTGCCTGGAAGGGGGACGCGCACAGGTCGTGCTGCGCGCGCAGTACAGGCGATCGTACCGAGCCCGGGGCCGCCCCCGCGAAACGGTTCTCGCTCACTCCCCGTCGTCCGGCTCCCCGCCGTACTCCGGATGCTCCTGCAGCGACTTCGTCAGCCGGTCCCGCTCGGCCTCGTCCACCTGCACGGGAACCACCTCGCAGGCCCCGGTCAGCCGCCGGAAGCCGCCCCGGCTCTCCAGCCGCCCGCGCACCCGCACCGGCAGCCCGGACAGGTGCGCGTGGACGGCCGTACGGTACGCCTCCTCGTCGAGCGTCATCCGTACGTGCGGGATCTCGGCCCCGGCGATGACGCGCATCCGCACGGCGCCCGGCCCGCGCGCGCCCGCCCGGCGCAGCCGCACCACCGTCCCGGTGAGGTGGACCGGTACGGGCGGCTCCCCGCGCAGGTAGCGGGCGCCGGCCTCGCGCAGCGCGGGCAGGTCGCCGGGGGAGAACTCGACGGGCTCGGCGGGGGCGGCGCAGCCCTCGGGGACGCCCGCGGAGGGCGCCCATCCGACCGCGATCCGGGCTCCCTCGGTGCCGCGGACCAGGGCGACGATCGCCTCCGTCAGCTCGTGGCTGACGCCCGCCCCGACGGCCGCGTCGAAGGCGTCCGGGCTGCCGGTGGCCCGCCGGTAGTCGGTCGCCTCGCGGGCCGCGTACAGCGCCTGGTGGAGCCGGACCGCGAGCGGGCGGCCGGGGTCGACGGGCACGAACGCGGTGAGCCGACGCCCGCCGGGCGCGGGCCCGACCAGCACCTCCTCCAGGGACGCGGCGGCGGCCCTGCGGTGCCGGGCGCCGTAGTAGCCGGCCCGCGCGCGGGCGGCGAGGGCCGCGGCGAGCAGCATCCGGCGGGCGGCCGAGCGCAGCTCCTCCTCGACCGTCCAGGGCGCGGCGCCCGCGGGCCCGGACGGCACGTCGCGCCACCAGCGGATCTCGTCGCTGGGCACGGCGAGGCCGACCAGCACCTCGCGCGCGGAGGGCGTACCGCTGCGGGCGAGCGCCGTGAGCGCCTCGGCGAGCAGGTCCTCGCTGTCGGGGAAGGCGCGGCTCTCCGGCACGAGGAGGCTGACGCCGCCTCCGCCCGGGCCCGGCGGGGTCCAGCGGCCATAGCGTCCGGCGGCTCCGCCCCGGCGCCGCCAGCCGTGCCGGAGCAGCAGCGCGCCGAGCACGGCCGGGTCGACCCGGTCGGGGCACGGCGGCTGCTCCCAGGGGCCCGGCTCGTCGGCGGGGTGGGGCCGGGCGCCGCGCGGCGGTTCCTGCGTCGGGTGGTGGATCACGGTCTGCCTCCCGTCCCGACCCGCGTCATGATCTCGCAGAGCGCCCGGTCGTCGAAGATGCGCGAGGTCGGTATCCGCACGGTGGTCCTGCGCCGGCCCGTGACCGGGTGTCCGGCGAGGTTGGTCCAGTAGCAGCAGTGGCGCAGGTCGAGGCGGTCGTGGCCGGCGCGCAGCCAGTCGTCCTGCGACCGGGGCACGAGCATCACGACCAGTATTTTGTGCACCGTGACCGGCGTGCGGGCCAGCTTCGCCAGGTGGTCGTTGTCGAGCGTGAAGGAGAAGGCGGGCCCCGGCGGATCAGGAGGTATCTGGTAGGTGCACTTGAGCTGCACCTTGATGGTGACCTCGTCGTCGACCGTGTGCCCGGGGGCGCTGTGGCTGACGTGCCAGTCGATGCCGTTGTCCGGGAAGGGCTGGGACAGGGAGCAGCCGGCCGCGGCCGCGACGGCGTGCAGATAGCCCACCTGCAGTGTCTCCATGCAGGCGGTGGTGGCGAGCGTGCCGCGCTGCGGTGATGTCCGTCCGGGCAGCAGCCCGCCCCGCTCGGGCTGCGCGAGCTCCATCGTCCCACAGCCTTTCCCAGCCGGTGAATCCCCGTACGAGCCGCTGAACTGCGAAGACCCGTATCTGTGTTGTCTCCTTCCGGCGTACGGCGCAAACAGCCCGGGTATCACCGAATCGGGCAGGGGGCGGTACGCCGACTGCCGTGGGCGAACGAGGAGTTGGGTGCGTATGACGTGCTGGTACGAGGGCCCCCTGGCGGCGTTCGACACCGAGACCACGGGAGTGGACGTGGAGACCGACCGGATCGTGTCGGCCGCCGTCGTCGTCCAGCACGCCCCGGGCGACCGGCCGCTGGTGACCCGCTGGCTGGTGAACCCGGGGGTCCCGGTCCCCGCCGCGGCGACGGCGGTGCACGGACTGACGGAGGAGCGGCTGCGGCACGACGGCCGCTGGCCGTCGCCGGTGATGGAGGAGGTCGTGCGCAAGCTGGCCGAGCAGAGCGCGGCAGGGCGGCCGGTCGTGGTGATGAACGCGCCCTTCGACCTGACGCTCCTCGACCGGGAGTTGCGCCGCCACCGGGCCGCCGCCCTGGACCGCTGGTTCGAGACCGCGCCGCTGTGCGTGCTCGACCCGCGGGTGCTGGACAAGCACCTGGACCGCTACCGCAAGGGCCGCCGCACGCTCACCGACCTGTGCGCGCACTACGACGTGACGCTCGACGGGGCGCACGACGCGGGGGCGGACGCGCTGGCCGCGCTGGAGGTCGTCCGCGCGGTGGGGCGCCGCTTCGCCTCCCGCCTCGGGCGGCTGTCCCCGGCGGAGCTGCACACGCTGCAGGCCGTGTGGCACGCGGGGCAGGCGCGCGGCCTGCAGGCGTGGTTCGCGCGCAGCGGCTCGGAGGAGACGGTGGACCCGGCGTGGCCCCTGCGCCCGGGACTGCGGGCGGCCGCCTAGGCCCTCCGGCCGGGCACGGCCCCTCCGGCCGGGCCGGCTGAACGGCGTCCTCCGTACGGTCCGGTGTGCCGCCGGGCCGGGTCCGGGCACGCGAAAAGCCGGTCCGTCGGGAACGGACCGGCCTTCTCCGGGTGGGCGATACTGGGTTCGAACCAGTGACCTCTTCGGTGTGAACGAAGCGCTCTCCCACTGAGCTAATCGCCCGGGAACGCACTGAACCATACAGGTCCCGGCGCCCTCGGTTCAAACCGCGGCGCGGACCGCGCGCAGCCGGGCCGCCAGTCCGCGCCGTCCGGCGCGCATCATCAGGGCGTGGTTGGCGCGGAACAGCGGCCGTCCGGGCACGGCGAGGCGGCGCAGCAGCGGCTTGGCGACGTCGACCTCCTGGTCGTAGCGGACCAGGGTGCCGCGGGCGGCCGGGACGACCGTCCAGCGGGCCCGGCCGTCGAGGTCGCCGTCCATCGTGATCTGCAGGACCCCCGCGGCCGGGTCGCGCCGCTCCTCCCGCGCGGTGAACTCCAGGTCGTACGGGAGGAGCGAGCGGACGCGCAGCCTCCCGCTGCGGTCGTCGAGCCGGGTCACCTCGCGCACCTGGGGCCACCACCGCGGGTACGCCTCGACGTCGGCGAGGACGGCGTGGACGGCGGCGGGCGGTGCGGCGAGGGGCCACTCACTGTGGAAGCGGTAGTGCGTCCAGTCCATGCGGCGTGGGTGCCCCTCAGGGCGGCGCCCACGCCCCCCGATACGCCCGGCACGTCCCCGGTCCTCCATGCCCGCCGGCCAAAGGGTCGGCGGGGCGCACGGACCGGGGACCACGGCCCTTGGGCCACGGGCCACGGCATCCTGTCCCCCAGCAGCGCCAGGTTCTCGATGGCGGCCAGCCGTAGAGCGCGGTGTCGTTGGTGGAGACCCAGCCCGCCTCGCCGCCCGGCACGAGCGTGACCGGCCCCGTCAGCTTCTCCGTGACCCAGGGCTGGGACTCCTTGGAGCCGTCGCGGTCGTAGAACTTCTCCCAGGCCCGCCTGGCGAGCGCCTCGTCGCCGGTCCTGACGGCCGCGTACGCGTCGAGCCGCGAGTGGCCCTGGAACAGCAGCAGGGAGCCGAAGTCCGGGTCGTACCGCTCCTTCTGCTGCGCCTTGGTGGCGTTGAAGTAGCGGCAGTAGTCCAGGTACGCCTCCTCGAACGCGGGCATGTCGACGAGGTCGATCAGCTCGGCGCACAGCTCGTTGAGGCCGAAGACCGCCGACAGGTGGGAGACGGACACCACCGGCTCGGAGGCGACCGCGAACCTCCCGGTGCCGAGGTCGTACAGGCCGCTGCCCTGGACGAAGCCGTTGGGCTGCGCGGCGATCGTCTCCAGGGTGGACAGCACGCGCGCCCTGGCCTTCTCCCGCTTGGGCCCCTTGCGCTCCCACCCGGTCAGCCAGGCGGAGGCCAGGCCGCTCCAGTCGGTGCCGAAGCCGATGGACAGCGCGTGCCGGTCGGGCGTGCAGGGCTCGGTGCGGATCTTGCGGATCGGGTCGAGCACGAGGAAGGTCTCGTCGCAGTCGACGTTGGCGTGCATGAGGTCGCCGACGCGCTCGTCGCCGGTGAGGAAGTAGTAGTGGCGCCGGTAGGTGGTGCTGGCGATGCGCTGCTGCTTGGCGCTGTCGGCGTAGTGCTGCACGCCGTGCCGGGTGCCGGGGCCCGCCCGCTCGCCGAGGTGGTGGACGTCGACCTCGCCGGTGTGCCGGGTCATCGTCTCGGCGAAGCGGAAGACCTCCGCGCGGCCCGAGCGCAGGCAGGCGAACCACAGCCACAGGTCGGGCGAGAGCTCGGAGTTGTCCCAGGCGTAGCCGCCCACGTCGTAGCGCCACTGGTGGCGGACCGTGTCGTAGCTGTGCATGACGTCGCCGTAGCCCCGGAAGCCGTACCAGCGGCGCTGCTCCACCTGGTCCTTGTAGTAGGTGAAGAGGAAGTCCAGGTGGTCCTCGATCCTCGCCTTGGCCGGGGGGAGCGGCCGGGCTCGGAGTACAGGCCGGGACCGAAGACCCCGGCCCCGATGAGCTGCGCGGGCGGGGCGGCGAGCTGCGGCGGCACGCGGACGGCCGCGACCTGCTCGGCCGGCTTCTCCGGCGCGGGCGTCGGGGCGTTGGCCCAGAAGAGCAGTTCGCTGGTGCGGGCGATGCCGTAGGGGGTGCCGAAGCCGGGCTCGTAGTCCTCGTAGGTGATGTCGAGGCCCTCGGTCTGCCGCGCGTACGTGTCCTGGCCCATGCCGTCGTGGTAGAAGCGCGGGTCCATGGGCTGGGCCTCGGGCGACCAGAGCCAGCGGGTGACCTCGGCCTCGTCGGTGTGGGCGTCGCGGACGTCCGGCTGGGCGGGGAACTTCTCCCAGAAGTCGCGCAGGCCGGAGGAGAACCCGCCGCTCGGGCCGCCGACGTAGCCGAACCCGGCGGCCGCCGCCGGCGCCGATCCAGCCGTGCCCCTTCCCGGTGCGCTTGCGCAGGGTGAAGCCGTCGGCGGAGAACTGGGAGAGGGTGTAGTCGCCCGCTCGGGGATGTACTGGAGCCGGGTGGTGACCCGCTGGTCCCAGGTCGAGGGGTCGGGCAGCCTCTCCCCCGCGAACTGCGCGGCCTGCACGGCGGCGCCCGGGTCACGGCGCAGCCCGGTGACGCCCTTGACCGCCTCGCGCAGCAGGCCGGTGCCCTCGCCGCCGATCGGGATGGGTGCGAGGACGTAGGTGCTGTCGCCCTCCGAGTCGTAGCGCACCGCGAAGTTGTCCCAGGTGAACTCGGCGGCCGCGAAGCCCGGGGCGAGCGCCGACTTGGGCTTGACCTGCTCGACCTTCTTGGGGTCGGTGACGAGGCCGGCCTTCACGCGGTTGCAGCCGTCGGTCCGCCACTCCGTCAGGTCGGCCTGGCTGAAGCCGAGTCCGTCCTTCGTGAAGAACGCCTTCCCGTTCTGACGCGGATACAGGTCGTAGAGGTACATGATGCCGAAGCAGCCGGTGTCGCCCGCCACGTTCCGGGTGTCGTGGATCCTCTTCAGGGCGTCGGAGAACTCGTCCCAGGTCCAGCCCCGCTCCGGCTCGACGCCCGCCTTGTCGAGGACCTTCTTGTCGATCACCAGGGACACGGTGTTGGCGCCGGCCGGAATGCCGACCTGCTCTCCGTCGACCTGCCCCACCTTCTCGACACCGTTCCGAAAACCGTCCATGCTCGGATTGCCCACGTCTATTTGCGACTTGAGATCGAGCAGAAAGCCTCTCTTGTCGTACTTCCGCAGGAAAGTGACGGAGTTCTGGAAAACGTCCGGCGAATTCCCACCGGCCGCCTGCGTCTGGAACTTCTCCCAGAAGGCGACGCAATCCTGGAAGTCCGTCTTCACCTTGGTCTTCGGATACTTCTTCTCGAAGAGCTCGACGGACTGGTTGATCCGCTTGGCCCGGTCCTCCGAACCCCACCAGGCGCAGCGGTTGGCGACCGTCCCGCCCCCGTACCGCTGCCGCCGCCGCACCCCGTCGCGGCGGCCAGCCCCAGCGTGGTCAGCGAGGCGCCGACCGTCTTGAGCACCGTCCGCCTCTCCACACCCCTGTCGCCCCCCACAGCCGGGACCTCCCCGCGACATCGTCGACCACTTGCACGGACCGCTTGCGTGAATCGTTTCAAGTAAGCGCTTGCTGAAGCACGGCGCGAAGGCGGTTCGGGCCCGTCAGTGAATCGGACGGGACCGACGGTCACGAATTTCCGAACGCGCTCTGAACCGGGGCGGATTCGCAGGTGGAGCGGGAATGGTCGATCCGTCGAACAGGGGGTCGAGGAAGGCGGGGCCCGCGTGGCCGCGACTCACCTGTGGTGCACCTGTGGTGCGTCTGTGGCGGATGTGCGGCACGTACACCGTTACGAGGGGAAGGCCCGTCATGAGGAGTGGGGGCCGGCTTGCTTTCTTCGGGCGGTTCTCCGCGGTTGGGGCCGGTCGCCACGGACGGAACACCGATCTCCGCGACCGGTCGGGGGGTCGGCATCCCCTGTCCACGACCGGCCGGGATGCCGGCGTCCCCGGCCTGCCGGGATGCCGGTATGCATGATCGGCCGGGATACCGCCGCCCATGACCGGCCGGAGGCGGCGGCCCCGATGGCCGGCCGAAACGCCGGCCCTGACGCCCCGTCAGGGATTCGGCCTCGCCGACCGGTGAGGGCGCCGGTCCTCGGTCAAGTCGTTCCGTACCGCGCCGGGGCGAGCGGGGCGCGGGGCGGCGCGTCCCGCTCCGCAGCGGTCCGCGGTGCGCCGGTGCTCCACTCCGGACCCATGCCGGACTATGCCGGACGCTCATGCCGGGGTGTGCACGCGCACACGCGCCGTCGGACGGTTCGCGTTCGCGGGGAGCGGGGCCAGGGCCGGAACGGCGGAGGGCCGCGCACAGCGGCGCGGAGGACGGGGCCGGGCGGAACGGGAGGAGCCGCCTCGGCGGACGTGCGTACCGCGCCGGCGGACGGCCGCGGAAACGCCGATGGCGGTCGGTCCCCGTGCCTCACGGGGACCGACCGCCATCGGGACGGTGGGCGATACTGGGTTCGAACCAGTGACCTCTTCGGTGTGAACGAAGCGCTCTCCCGCTGAGCTAATCGCCCGGGCGCAGGAAGAACATTACCCCATGTCAGGGGGTGCGTCCGACCATCCCCTCCCCCGGCAGACGGGCCACCGCTACTCCTCGATCCTCCACGGCATCTCGAAGCCGAACTTCGAGACGTAGACCGCGCACAGCACAGCGATGATCACGAGGCCGACGGTGGTGAGGACGATGTTGCGGCGTCGCACCTCGGGATCCAGGGCGCGCTGCGCCGCCTCGGTGACCTTGCGCTTGGTCCAGCGCAGCACCACCTGCGCCCAGACGAACTCGGTCGCCCAGATCGCCATGCCGGCGAAGATCACCAGCCAGCCGGGGCCGGGCAGCGGCAGCATGATCACGCCCGCCACGACCACGGCGAGCCCCACCACGAAGACGCCGACCTGCCAGCTCAGATGAAGCGCGCGACGCGCCTTGACGAATTCCGGCGCACGGGATCCCAGCGCCGGGTCCGCCTTCGTCCCTTCGGCGGCCACGACGGCCTCGTCCGTTTTGTGACTCCCCGTATTCATACGGCCAAACCCTACCGGAGCGAAACCGGTCACTGAAATGGGCGCAGCAGACGAACGCACACTCGGCCGTATGAGCTACCTAAAGAGACGCAAAACACTCAGAGGGGTTTACAACGGCACCGTAGGTGGCATGTCGATTTCGCCGACGTGCGAATCCCCGAGCGCACACTGAGCGAAAGGCCCTGGCGCTTATGAACACCACGGTCAGCTGCGAGCTGCACCTGCGCCTCGTTGTGTCGAGCGAGTCCTCACTGCCTGTTCCCGCAGGACTGCGGTATGACACGGCCGATCCCTACGCCGTGCACGCCACCTTCCACACCGGAGCCGAGGAGACCGTCGAGTGGGTGTTCGCCCGCGACCTCCTGGCCGAGGGCCTGCACCGGCCCACGGGCACCGGCGACGTCCGAGTCTGGCCGTCCCGCAGCCACGGTCAGGGCGTCGTCTGCATCGCCCTGAGTTCCCCGGAGGGTGAGGCTCTGCTGGAGGCCCCCGCGCGGGCCCTGGAGTCGTTCCTGAAGCGAACGGACGCCGCCGTGCCCCCCGGCACGGAACACCGTCATTTCGATCTCGACACGGAACTCTCGCACATCCTGGCCGAGAGCTAGGACGAGGCTCCGCACCCAAGCAGCCCGGCGCCGTCGACTCGGGGAGACGGCTCGGGCCCGGACAAACGCATACCGCATACGGCGCGCACACCGGTGTCGTCCCGCGCTCTCACGTGGGACGACACCGGTGTGCGCGCGTTACGGTACGGATCGCCCCCGATCTGCGGACACGCTCTCCCCGGCCCGCGAGCAGGGTTCGGCCGCCCCGGGCCCGCGTACGGGCTTCCGTCCCGGCACCGGCCTCCCGCGCTCCCGCTGACGCTCCGTGTCCGCGCACGGGGTGCCCGTCGCCCTCCGCCAGGGCGTCCGCGGCCGCCGCGGCCGCCGCTTCCCGCGGACGCACCGGCTCCCGGGGGCGGAACCGCTAGCATCGGCCAGCATCGGCGGGCGCCCGCCCGACCCTCAGGCCAGGGAGCTGAACGTGCTGATCACCCACGACACCCGGTGCGCCCTCGACACCGTGGTGGACCTGGTGAACACCGCGCCGGAGGACGACGCGGCGGCGGACGGGCTCGCGGACGTCGCCGCGCTGGACGACTTCGTACGCAACCACAAGGTCAGCGAGATCGGAACGCTGTCGGAGTTCGACCTCTCCGCCGTGCGCCGGATACGCGGACGCTTCGCGGCGATCTTCGAGGCGCCCGACGCCCGGACCGCGGCCGGGCTCATCAACGATCTGGTCGCGGCCGCCGGCACCACGCCCCGGCTCACCGACCACGACGGCTACGACTGGCACGTGCACTACTTCGCGCCGGGGGCGTCGCTGTCCGACCACCTCGCGGCCGACTGCGGGATGGCGCTGGCGTTCTTCGTGGTGGCCGGTGAGCAGGAACGGCTGCGACGCTGCGAGGCGCCCGACTGCCGGCGCGCCTTCGTGGACCTCTCCCGGAACCGCTCCCGCCGGTACTGCGACAGCCGCACCTGCGGCAACCGGCTGCACGTGGCGGCGTACCGGGCGCGCCGCAAGGAGGCCGCGGGCTAGTGCCGTGGGCCTGCCGACTGCGGGCTCACGAATCCGCGGGGTCGCGGGTTCACGGGCTGACGGAGGCCCCGGCGGGTAACGCCAGGGACTCCGTGTACGGCTCAGAGCAGCAGCAGGTCGTGCAGCGAAGCCATGAGCAGCAGACAGCCAATCACCGCAAGGAAGATCATCAGCGGTGGCTGGGAGAGCGCGAAGAGGCAACCGCGCCGCTCCTTCGGCGGAGCGGCGGTGTCGCTTCGGGTTGTGTCCAGCATCTCGCCGCGATGATGACGCAGTCGGCGACCCCGGCGCGATCAACACGCCCGCTTTATGGGGGAGTTAGCCGAAATCCGTGACACGGCGGGGGTGACTGTGCAGACGGCGCGAAAGCCCCTTGCGCACGTCCGTGTGGCGCGTGTGCCGCCTGCTGCGCGTGTTGCTCCCCCGTACGCCGCGCCCGGCGCTCATATGCCGTGCTTCTTCAGGATCGCCTCGATGTCGCTGAAGTCGTCGGCGGGGTCGGCGGACCCGGCGCTCCCGGCCGCCTTCGGCCGCTCGGCCGGGCGCGCCGCCGGACGGGCGGCGCCGCCCAGCGAGGGTGCCGACGCGCCGGGAGCCACCGCGCCGCGCCGCGCGGCCCGCGCCGCCCTGCGCTCCGCGCGGGTGCCGCCGCCGCGCCGCTCCACCGCGCGCGTGGTCGCGAACAGCAGCCAGGCGCCGCCGAGGAGGCCGAAGCCGACCCAGGCCGTCGGGCTGAACGCCGTCTCGGCGGCCCAGGCGACCGCTCCAGTCAGCACCAGGCCGATCGGCACGAGCGCGTAGGCGGCCGTGCGGGCCGCGGCGAGGAAGCGCCTGCGGTACGCGGCGACCGCGGCGATGCCCAGGCCCGCCGCGGACACGGCGGCACAGACGGTCTCGGCAATCATCCGGTCCTCCAGGCTCTGGGCGGGACGGGTCGGGCGGGGCCGGCCGGGTCGGGCCGCGTGCTTCCGTCCCCTCCATCGTGCACCGCCGCCCTCCCGGCGTGCCACGGTCCGGCGGGACCTCAGGGACATCTCCGGGTAGCCCCTCGTCCGCAGGTCCGGCCCTGGACCGGGGGCAGTGGGACCACAGGGGGAGACGGGACGGCGGAGGCGGGAGGGCGGGGTCGAAAGTCGGCGGTCCGGGCGGCGGCGGGGGCCGCGACGACGGGTACCGGCCATCGGACGGCGGGCCTTTCCGGCGTGCCGCCGCACCGCGTCGTGCGGCCGTCACGGCGGCTGGGACACTGGTGCGCATGAACGACTCCTCCCCCGCGCGCTCCGCCGTCCCCGTCCTGGACGTCTGGTGCGAACTCCAGTGCCCGGACTGCCGCAGCGCCCTCGACGACCTGCGCGCGCTGCGCGCCCGCTACGGCGACCGGCTGGAGCTGCGGCTGCGGCACTTCCCGCTGGAGAAGCACAAGCACGCGTTCGCGGCCGCGCAGGCCGCCGAGGAGGCCGCCGAGCAGGGACAGGCGTGGCCGTACGTCGAGGCCGTGCTCGACCGGGTGGAGCGCCTTGACCGCGAGGGCGAGTCCCTCCTCCTGGAGGTGGCCCGCGACCTGGGCCTGGACGCCGAGGAGTTCGACACGGCCCTGATCGACGGCCGGCACATCCTGATCGTCGACGCCGACCAGGCCGAGGGCAAGGCGATCGGTGTGACGGGCACCCCCACGTACGTCGTCGGCGGGCAGCGGCTCGACGGCGGCAAGAGCCAGGAAGGGCTCCGCGAGCGGATCGAGGAGATCGTCGACCGCCTGCTGGCCGAGCAGGACCGATAGCACCGCGCCGGCCGCCCGGCTCCCCGTCCGCTCGGCGCCCGGCCCTCCCGGCGGGCGGATGCCGGGCTCCCGCCCGCGGGTCCGGGGCTCGCGGGCCCGCCCGTTCACCGGACTCCGGAGCACCGGCTCACAAGGGCTTGTACAGGTGGTGCACGACCGTCTCGTAGCCCAGGGACTCGTAGAGGCGCTCGGCCGCGGTGTTGCCCGCGAAGACGTTGAGGCCGACGCGGTCGAGCCCCTCCTCGGCCGCCAGGCGCTCGGCCAGCCGCATCAGGGTGCGGCCGTGCCCCCGGCCGCGGTGGCGCGGGTACGTCTCGACCTTGTACACGAAGGAGACGCCGTCGCGGGGGGCGAGCCACAGGAG
The DNA here is from genome assembly GCF_014650875.1 of Streptomyces minutiscleroticus. Taxonomy (GTDB): domain Bacteria; phylum Actinomycetota; class Actinomycetes; order Streptomycetales; family Streptomycetaceae; genus Streptomyces; species Streptomyces minutiscleroticus. The sequence continues at coordinate 59,507 of NZ_BMVU01000029.1, read as the reverse complement.
GCCGACCGGTTCTCCCCCGTGCTCCAGGACGGCGAGACGCGTGCCCTCGGTGGCCGGCCCTTGGGGCAGCAGCCTTTCGTGGTCCCGTTGCGCCTTGGCGTACGCCTCCGCCTCGGGCACGCCCCGTTCGATCCAGCTGCGGGCGTAGCTCTCCCGGGTGGCGGCGTACCAGGAGGAGTACTCCTCCTCCGTCATGGGGCGCGGGCGGCTGCCCTCGGGCAGCGCGGGCGGCACGGCGCCCAGCTTCTTCTCCATGCCCCTGTTGCGCAGCACGTAGCCCAGGACCGTGGCGAGCCCGAGGGCCCCCTCGGCGGCCGCGGGCACGCTCGCCTCGATACGGCGGCAGCCCCAGCCGCGCGCCACCTCCTCGGCGGCGAGGGCGGCGACCGTGGCGCGGCCCCGCCGGCGGTCCGGCTCGTCGACGGACAGGGCGCGGATCTCGGCGACGGAGCCGGAGGGGCCGGTCCCGGGACGGGTCGCGAGGTGGATCGCGCCCACGGGACGGCTGTTCACGCACACGTTGTAGTGCCGTGACAGCGTCCCGTCGGCTGCGCGCTGGAGCGGCTCGGTCGGCCGCAGGGTCGTGGTCATCAGGGGTGTTGTACCCGTGCCGGGCCCGCGGGTCATCCGAATAACGGCCGCCCGCCGTCCCCGCGGAGCCTCCCGCGGGCCCTTGCGGGCACGGGGTCCTCAGGGGTCGAGGTCCTCCCCCGCCCGCTCCTCGAAGATCCGCATGGCCTTGGCGGTCACGGGCCCGGGGGTGCCCGGCAGTTCGCGGCCGTCCACCCGGTGCACGGCCTGCACGTCGCGCAGCGTCGAGGTCAGGAAGACCTCGTCGGCGCGGTCCAGGACGTCCAGCGGCAGATCGGTCTCCTTGGCGCCGGTCCACTCGACGGCGAGCTCGCGCGTGATGCCCGCGAGGCAGCCGGAGGCCACCGGCGGCGTGTGGATCTCCCCGTCCAGGACCACGAAGACGTTGGAGCCCGTCCCCTCGCACAGCTGCCCCACCGTGTTGGCGAAGAGCGCCTCGGAGGCCCCGGCGTCGCGGGCGCGCGCGAGGGCCAGGACGTTCTCCGCGTACGAGGTGGTCTTCAGGCCCGTGAGGGCGCCCCGCTCGTTGCGGGTCCACGGGACGGTGATCACGGCGGTGGAGTCGGGGCGCCGGGCGGACGCGCCGAGGGCGACGACCAGCGTCGGCCCCTCGTCCCCGCGGTCGGAGCCGAGCGGTCCGTGGCCGCCGGTGTAGGTGATCCGCAGCCGGCCCAGCGGCATCGGATTGGCCTCCAGCACGGCGGCGCAGGCCCGGCGCACCTCCTCCAGGTCCGGGTCGGGCAGCCCGAGGCCGCGCGCCGACCGGGTCAGCCGGTCGAGGTGGCGGGTCAGGGCGAAGGGCCGCCCGTCGGTCGCCTTGACCGTCTCGAAGACGCCGTCGCCCACGGTCAGTCCGTGGTCGAGGACGGAGACGCGGGCGGACTCGATGTCCCGCAGCCCGCCGTCGAGCCAGAGTTTCACTGCGCATCACCTCGTGAGAACGCGCCGGGTCCGTCGCCCGACGGCCTGGTCCGGCCGGGGCCCCGGTCCGCGCCCGGTCCGCCGCCCGGGCCGGCGTCCGCGGAGGGGGCACCGGCCGCGCGCGCCGCACCACTCGCGTCGTACGCCCCTGTGTACGCCCCTGACGCTACAGCGAGCAGCCGGGACGCCTTCAGCTCGGTCTCGCGCCATTCGCGCTCCGGGTCGGAGCCCCAGGTGATGCCCGCGCCCGTGCCGAACCGCAGCACGGCCGCGCTCCCGCGGGCCCGGCCGTCCGGGCCGCCGGTCGGGTCGGTGCCGTCGGTCCGGCCGGTCCGGTCGATCCAGAAGGTGCGGATGCCCACCGCCAGCTCGCCGGTCCCCCGGTCGGCGTCGACCCAGCCGATGCCGCCGCAGTACGGGCCGCGCGGCGCCGTCTCCAGGGCGCCGATGATCCGCAGGGCGCTGGACTTGGGGGCGCCGGTGACGGAGCCCGGCGGGAAGGCCGCGGCCAGCAGCTCGGGCCAGCCGGCGCCGTCGCGCAGCTCGCCGCGGACGGTGGAGACGAGGTGGACGAGGCCGGGGTGCTTCTCCACCACGCACAGGTCGGGGACCGTGACCGACCCCGTGGCGCAGACCCGGCCGATGTCGTTGCGGACCAGGTCGACGATCATCACGTTCTCGGCGTGGTCCTTGTCGAGGAGGTCCGCCTCGGTGCGCCCGGTGCCCTTGATCGGCCCCGACTCCACGGTCCGGCCGGTGCGGCGCAGGAACAGCTCGGGCGAGGCCGTGGCTATCTCGACGTCGTGGCGGGGCAGCCGGACCGTCCCGGCGTACGGAGCGGGGTTGCCGCGCGCCAGCAGCGCGGTCAGCGCGTCCACGTCGGCGTCCGGGCCGACGGGCGCGGACAGGACGCGGCAGAGGTTCGCCTGGTAGACCTCGCCGGCGGCGATGTGCTCGCGGATGCGGCGCACGCCCGCGGTGTACGCGGCGCGGTCGAGCGACGACGTCCAGTCGCCGGGCGCGGGGCCCCGCCAGCGTCCCGGCACCGGGAGGGGGACCGGCCGCCGGCGCACCGTCGCGAACCGGGCGCACACCAGCCGCCCCTCGAAGCCCGCGCAGACGGCCCAGAAACCCGTCGACTCCAGGGCCTCCGGGTCGTCGGTCACGTCGACGAGGTCGGTGGCCACGAGGTCGCCGAAGCGGGCGAGAGCAGGCAGATCGTGCACGGCAGCGAGTGTATGGCGGGCGGCCCGGGGGCGGCCCCGCCGTGGCCGGGCGTGAGCGCAGCGCAGCACGCTGCACAAACGCGTTTTTGTGCTGGCTCCGGAATCCGCTAGAGTTCAACACGTCGCCGGGACGCGGAAGCGGACCGAACCGACAGGCGGACGTAGCTCAGTTGGTAGAGCGCAACCTTGCCAAGGTTGAGGTCGCGAGTTCGAGCCTCGTCGTCCGCTCGAAGGAACCGGAGGGTCCCGATCCTCCGCACTCCTGGTGGAGTGGCCGAGAGGCGAGGCAACGGCCTGCAAAGCCGTCTACACGGGTTCAAATCCCGTCTCCACCTCCAAGGACGATTAGCTCAGCGGGAGAGCGCTTCCCTGACACGGAAGAGGTCACTGGTTCAATCCCAGTATCGTCCACTGATCCACACGGACACGGTCCACGAGGATCCCCGCGCGATTAGCTCAGCGGGAGAGCGCTTCCCTGACACGGAAGAGGTCACTGGTTCAATCCCAGTATCGCGCACGCAGTACGCACCATCTGCGTCACTCGCACCACGGCACCGCTGATACCGTCAGCAGGTACCGCCCGCGCGATTAGCTCAGCGGGAGAGCGCTTCCCTGACACGGAAGAGGTCACTGGTTCAATCCCAGTATCGCGCACAGACCGGATCCCCCGGCCGTCTCGTACGGCCGGGGGATCCGTCGTTCCCCGCGCGTCGCGTCGTCCTGCGCGCGTCGTGGTGAGGGCGGTCGGTCCCGCGGGCCCCGCCGGATGCGGGGTCCTGCGGACCGGGCCGTGCGATCAGGACGAGAACAGCATCCGTCCGAAGCTCTTCTGGCGGTGGCCGTGGTGGCCGCCGTAGTGACCGCCGTGGCCGCCGTGCGGGGCGCCCCACGCGGGTCCGGGCGGAGCGGCCGGGTATGCCTGGGGGGCCGGCGGGGGCGGGCCGGGCTGCGACCACTGCGCCTCCAGGCGGGACAGCGCCTCCAGCTCGCCGTAGTCGAGGAAGATCCCGCGGCACCCGCTGCACTGCTCGATCTGGACGCCGTTGCGGTTGTAGGTGTGCATCGGCGCATGGCACTTCGGACACTGCATGCTCGGTTCAACTCCTCGCCGGTCGGAACTCTCTCCAGGACAGACTCTGCCCCGCCACGCTTTGGTTGCACTCTCAGCGAACGACTGCGCCGGGAGGTTCCGGTGGGGCGGCCCCCATCCGGGCACAGGCGTCGACCACGGCCTGCTCCACCTCGTCCAGGGGACGGCCCGCCGCCACCGCCTTGGCCACGGCCAGAGACGCCGTCTGCACGGCGAGGGCGCGGGCGGGGACGTCCAGCGCGGGCCAGGGGTCGGCGCCGGCGCCCGCCGGGACGGCGGGACCCCCGGCCGCGCGGTACGCGCCGAGGAAGCGGTGCCACGCGTCGGACGGGAGCAGGCCGCAGGCGAACCAGGTGGCCGGGCGCGCCAGGTCCCAGGCCGGGTCCCCGAGGCCCAGGTCGTCGACGTCGATCAGCAGCCAGCGCCCGGCCGGGGCGGGGTGGCGTACGAGCTGGCCGAGGTGGAGGTCGCCGTGGCAGAGCGCGGCCGCGTGCGTCGCCGGGGCCTCGTCCCTCGCCCACGCGGGCAGGGCGGCCCAGGCCCGCAGGACCGGCGCGGACGCCGGGTGGGGGCCGGCGGCGCGCAGGCGGGCGACCGCGCGGGCCGCCTTGGCGGGGCCGCGCATCCGGGGCAGGCCGGGCGGCAGCGCGTCCGGCGGGGTCCGGTGCAGCCGGGCCAGCAGCTCCGCGGCCTCCTCCCAGGGCGCGGCCCCCGGGTCCTCCGGGTCCACGGGCGTGCCGTACGGCCAGAGCGTGACCGGACGGCCGTGCAGGTCGGCGGCGGCCGGGTCCAGCGGGGGCAGGAGGACGCCGGCCAGCGCCGGGTGCGCGGCGACGGCGAGGCGCGCCGCGAGCCCCGCGCGGTCGGTGCCGTGGGCGTGCGCCTTGGCGACGGCCCCGGCGTGCCGGACGACGGTGCCGTCGGGACGCTCCGCGAGCACGCGGGAGTCGTCCCCGCAGGGACAGACGTCCGCCCCGGGGTGAACCGGCCCCGGGGCGGCCGGTCCCAGGGCGACCGAGCCCGGGGCGGCCGGTTCCGGGGCGACCGGTTCCGTCCAAGGGCGGGCCGCCGGACGCGCCTGATCGGCCGGGGAGTCGGCGGAGCGGGCCGCCGGACGCGTCCGATCGACCGGAGATCCTCCGGAGCGAGCCGCAGGACACGTCCGGTCGGCCGGGGGTCCTCCGGGCCGGGCCGTCGGCCGGGACCGCTCGGTCGGCTCCGTCCCGGGGTGGGCCGCCGCGCGTGCCCGGGCGGTCAGGGCGGAGAGGATGTCCGCCGCCGGCGGGGTGGCCGTGGACGGGGCCTCTGTGGTCACTCGGTCTCCCCGGTTCGTCCGTCGCCCGGTGCTGCTGCCGCCCGTGCTCCCCGTGAGCGTACGCAGACAGGACAATGCCCGCGCAGCTCCCCAGCTGCGCGGGCATCTGTGCCGTCCGCCGCACCCCCGTCCCCACGGGGTTTCCTGGCCGGATGTCCCCGCCCGGACCGCTCTTCCGGGCCTGGGGTCGCCGCTCAGCGCCCCAGCATCACGCCCACGGACGACGCCTGTGTGACCACTGCGTCCCAGCCTCCGAAGACGACCACGAGCAGGGCCGCCAGAGGAAGGACCATCGCCGTCGCCACCAGCGGGTGACGCCGGCCGGGCCGGGGCGCGCCGAACGCTGCTGCGTACGCCTTGCGCCCCTGGGTGCGGAGCATCGTCCGCGGTGCCGTGTCCGCCATGGTCCCTCTCCTGACCGTTCTGTGTTCCCGTATGCCTCGGTACCTGCGGCGGCGGGTGTCCACCTCGGGGGACGAGTGCCGCACCCGCCGCTCGACATCGAATCTATGCGCGCGGCGGGCGCGGGGCGTCATGCCCTCGTACCGATCGGCGGGCCTCCCGGAGGATGACCGGTGACCTGCCGCGTACTCCCCTGGGTGGAGACGGGGTCCTACGTCTCGGGGTCTTCCCCGAGGGGACGCCCTCCGGGTCCCCTGCGCTCCGAGTCGTCCTCCCGCGGAACGGGCTGCTCCACCAGCGCCAGCACCCGGTTGGCCATGAAACGGGCCGTCCGCACCACTGATCCACTACGGGTGACTTCGCTCACTTCGACGACGCCCCTGCGGACCGCGGTCTCCACCCGGCGGCCCGCCCGGCTCGCCACCACCTCGTACGTACGTGTCGTGTCGCCGGCGTCCACGACTATCTCCACCCGGTCACCCTTCACGGACCCAATCCCCCTTCGGTGCGCGACGGTTGGGGATCCGCGCAGCTCACGGCCGTACGGTCCCCCGCGGTGCCTGACCACCACTCAAGTTTCGCACCCGGCACCGACAATCGATCGGATCGTGAGGGCGCGGCCTCTGCGCGCACCCGGGCGCGGAAACGTAAGCTGTGGCTCGTCAGACGGACCGGGCAGCGGGGATGGACATGGCGATGATGCGCCTGAGGCGCGAGGACCCGCGTGTCGTCGGCTCGTTCAGGCTGCACCGGCGGCTCGGCGCGGGCGGCATGGGGGTCGTCTATCTGGGCTCCGACCGCCGCGGCCAGCGGGTCGCGCTGAAGGTGATCCGGCCCGACCTGGCCGAGGACCAGGAGTTCCGCTCCCGGTTCGCGCGCGAGGTGTCCGCGGCGCGGCGGATCAGAGGCGGCTGCACCGCCCGGCTCGTCGCCGCCGACCTGGAGGCCGACCGGCCGTGGTTCGCCACCCAGTACGTCCCCGGCCCCTCCCTGCACGACAAGGTCGCGGAGGAGGGACCGCTGTCCGCGGCGGAGGTCGCCGCCGTCGGGGCCGCCCTCTCCGAGGGCCTGGTCGCCGTGCACGAGGCGGGCGTCGTGCACCGGGACCTCAAGCCGTCGAACATCCTGCTGTCCCCCAAGGGACCGCGCATCATCGACTTCGGCATCGCCTGGGCGACCGGGGCCTCCACGCTCACGCACGTCGGCACGGCCGTGGGCTCGCCCGGGTTCCTGGCGCCCGAGCAGGTGCGGGGCGCCGCCGTCACCCCGGCGACCGACGTGTTCGCCCTCGGTGCCACCCTCGCGTACGCCGCGACCTCCGACTCCCCCTTCGGGCACGGCAGTTCCGAGGTGATGCTCTACCGCGTCGTGCACGAGGAGCCGCACCTGGACGGGGTGCCGGACGCCCTGGCGCCGCTCGTCAGCGCCTGTCTGGCCAAGGACCCCGAGGAACGGCCGAGCACGCTGCAGCTGTCGCTGCGCCTGAAGGAGATCGCGGCCCGCGAGGCGCAGGGCGTGGGCGCCGTCCGCCCGCCGTCGCCCCGCGCCGGCGAGGCGGACCGGCCCACCGGCCGCTCCGTCGGCCGCTCCCCCGACAGCCGCACCGGCCAGCGCGTGCAGCGACGGGCCCCCGGCGCGCCGCAGAGCGACAGCCGTACCGACCAGCGCGAACGGCGGCGCGCCCCGGGCACCACTCCCCCGCCCCGCGAGGGCACCCCGGCACCGCGCAACGGCACGCCGTCGCGGCCGGGTTCGGGTTCCCGTCCGGCACCGCAGCGCGGCGTCAAGCGCCCCGGCAGCGGCGGCCGCCCGGCCCCGCGCAGCGGCGCGGGACGCCCCGCGCCCCGGAAGACCGGCGCCGCCCGAAGCACCGGTGCCGGGCGACGGCCCGCCAATCCCCGGCTGCTGCGCCAGCGCCTGATCGTGTTCGTCGTGGTGACGCTGCTGGTGGCGCTCGGCATCGCCGCCGCGCAGGGCTGCCAGGGCCCGGCACGCGGACTCGGCGGCGACGGCGGTGGCAGCGGCGTACGGGAGCAGCGGCACGAGCGCGCGCAGACCGGACACACGATCCCCGGGAACGGGAACAAGGGCTGGGACGAGGACCGGGCCGGGGTGCAGGCCGCGGCCGGCGACGGCGGACCGGCGGACCGGGACGGCGGACGGGGCTGAGCCCGGCCGGGTCCGGTGAGCCCGGCCGTACGGCGTACGCGCAGGTCGGGCGGGACCATCGGCACAGGCGCCGATCATCCGGGGAGCGCGGCGTACGCCCTGGTCAGGCGCAATCGGTGATCAGGCGTACGCGCTGGTCAGGCGTACGCGGCGGCCAGGCGGGCCACGTCTGGCCGCCGCCCCGTCCGGTGCCGCCGATTCGCCGGTCCGAGGCCGTCACGGGCCCGGAGCCGCCGACTCACCGGTCCGAAGCCGTCACGGGTCCGGCGCCGCCGGCTTCCCGTGCCGTCTCGGCGTCTCAGCTCTCCGGGCGGCCCGTCGTCACCGCGTAGAAGGCGACGGCGGCCGCCGCGCCCACGTTGAGGGAGTCGACGCCGTGGGCCATGGGGATGCGCACCCACGCGTCCGCCGCCGCCAGGGCCCGCTTCGACAGGCCGTCGCCCTCCGCACCGAGCATCAGGGCCGCCCGCTCCATCCGGTGCGGGGCGACCTCGTCCAGCGGCCGGGCCGTCTCGTGCGGCGTGAGCGCGAGCAGCGAGAAGCCCGCCTCCCGCACCGTCTCCAGGCTCTTCGGCCAGGGGTCGAGACGCGCGTACGGGACGGAGAAGACCGCGCCCATGGAGACCTTGACACTGCGGCGGTAGAGCGGGTCGGCGCAGTCCGGCGAGAGCAGGACCGCGTCCATGCCGAGGGCCGCCGCCGAACGGAAGATCGCGCCGATGTTGGTGTGGTCGTTCACCGCCTCCATCACGGCGACCCGGCGGGCCGTGCCCAGCAGATCGGAGGCGGCGGGCAGCGGCTTGCGCCGCATGGAGGCGAGCGCGCCGCGGTGCACGTGGTAGCCGGTGACCCGCTCCGCGAGGGCGGGGTCCACCACGTACACCGGCACCGGAAGGCCCTCGACGACGTCGCGCATGACCTCGGCCCACTTGGGCGTGAGCAGCATGGAGCGCATCTCGTAGCCCGCGCCGACGGCACGCCGGACGACCTTCTCGCCCTCGGCGATGAACAGGCCCTCCGCGGGTTCGCGCCGACGGCGCAGCTCCACGTCGGTCAGGTCCGTGTAGTCGTGCAGGCGCGGGTCGCCGGGGTCGTCGACGGTGATGAGTTCGGCCACGGGTTCTGCTGCCTCGTTCTGACTGGGTGCGCCGGTCACGGCCGGTCGGGGGTGGTGGCGTCCGGGCCCACGGTGACGACCTCGCCGATCACGACGACCGCCGGCGGCCTCACGTCCTGGGCCACGACGGTCTCGGCGACCGTGGCGAGGGTGGCGTCCACGCGGCGCTGGGCGGCGGTGGTGCCCTCCTGGACCAGGGCGACCGGGGTGTCGGGCGACCTGCCGTGCGCGACGAGGGTCTCCGCGATCCTGCCGATCTTGTCGACGCCCATCAGGACGACCAGGGTGCCGCGCAGCTTGGCCAGCGCGGGCCAGTCGACCAGGGAGCGGGCGTCGTCGGGCGCGACATGGCCGCTGACCACGGTGAACTCATGGGCCACGCCGCGGTGGGTGACCGGGATGCCCGCGGCGCCCGGCACGGAGATCGAGCTGGAGATGCCGGGGACGACCGTGCAGGCGATGCCGGCCTCGGCGAGGGCCTGCGCCTCCTCCATGCCGCGGCCGAACACGAAGGGGTCGCCGCCCTTCAGGCGGACCACGGCCTTGCCCTGCTTGGCGTGCTCGATCAGGGCGTTGTTGATGGCCTCCTGGGCCATGAAGCGGCCGTACGGGATCTTCGCCGCGTCGATCACCTCGACGTGCGGCGGGAGCTCGGCGAGCAGGTCGCGCGGGCCGAGCCGGTCGGCGATGACCACGTCGGCCTCGGCGAGGAGCCGACGGCCGCGGACCGTGATCAGGTCGGGGTCGCCCGGACCGCCGCCGACCAGCGCGACGCCCGCGGTGCGGGTGCGGTGGTGCGGCGCGACGAGGGTGCCGTCGCGCAGGCCCTCGACCACGGCGTCGCGGATCGCGGCGGTGCGGCGCGGGTCGCGCTCGCCCGCCTCGGTGGTGAGCACGGCGACGGTGACGCCCTCGCTGTGGCCGGTCGCGGGGGTCCAGGCGGTGGCGGCGTCGGCGTCGTCGGAGCGCACGCACCACACGCGGTGGGCCTCCGCCTCGGCCGAGGCGCGGGCGTTGGCCTCGGGATCGCTGGTGGCGATCAGGGCGTACCAGGCCCGCGCGAGGTCGCCCTCCGCGTACGGGCGCCGCTCCCAGGCGATCTCGCCCGCGTCCGCCATGGCCTCGACCGACGGAGTGGCCTGCGGCGAGACGAGGAGGACGTCGGCGCCCGCCGCTATGAGGGCCGGCAGGCGGCGCTGGGCGACCTGGCCGCCGCCCAGGACGACGACGCGGCGACCGGTGAGGCGGAGGCCTACGGGGTAGGCGGGGTGTTCGGCCATGGAGGTGCGGCTCCCTCGTACGGGGTGGTGCGAGACCGGGCCGCTGCGGCGGTGGAGCGGTCCTGACGTGCGGATCCTAAAGGGCGGAGGCGGTGGGCCGCCGGGGCGGGGTCCCGTCCCGGAACGGGCGGGCCCCCCGGAACGGAGGACGTACCCCGGACCGGAGCCGCTCCGTCCCCGAACGGGAGGCCCTCCCCGGACCGGAACGGCTCCGTCCCGGAACGGCTCCGGCCTCCCGCGCCGGTGTCGGCACCGGCCTCGACGCCGACCGGCACCTACCCCAGGGGTTCCCGCTCCGAACCGGGCGGTGTCCTGCCGGAGCCGGGATCCTGTGCCGTCCTCCGCTCCCGGCTCCCCCCTCCCGTCCGGTCGTCGGGGTGCGGGGCGGCGAGGCCCCGCGGCCCGTGCCGGTCCGGTCGACCGGTCGGCCCGGTCCGACCCGTCGGTCCGGTCGACCGGTCGGACCGCCCTGCTACTTCTCGGTCACGCCCGCCGAGTCGAACGTCGCCACCTCGTGCATGGCGCGGGCGGCGCTCTGCACGATCGGCAGGGCCAGCAGCGCGCCCGTGCCCTCGCCGAGGCGGAGGTCGAGGTCGACCAGCGGGCGCAGGCCCAGCTTGTTGAGCGCGGCCACGTGGCCCGGCTCCGCGCTGCGGTGGCCCGCGATGCAGGCGGCCAGCACCTCGGGGGCGATCGCGCGGGCCACCAGGGCGGCGGCGCCGGCGCTGACACCGTCCAGGATCACCGGCGTGCGCAGCGACGCGCCGCCCAGCAGGAGGCCCACCATCGCGGCGTGCTCCAGGCCGCCGACCGCGGCCAGGACGCCGATCGGGTCGGCCGGGTCCGGCTGGTGCAGTTCGAGGGCGCGGCGCACGACCTCGGTCTTGCGGGCCAGCGTCTCGTCGTTGATGCCGGTGCCGCGGCCCGTCACCTCGCCGGGGTCGGCGCCCGTGAAGACGGAGATCAGCGCGGCCGACGCCGTCGTGTTGGCGATGCCCATCTCGCCCGTGAGCAGGGCCTTGTTGCCGGCCGCCACCAGGTCGCGGGCCGTCTCGATGCCGACCTCGATGGCCGCCTTGACCTCCTCGCGGGTGAGCGCGGGGCCGGTGGTCATGTCGGCCGTGCCCGGACGGACCTTGCGCGGCAGGAGACCGGGGGTGGCGGGCAGGTCGGAGGCGACGCCCACGTCGATGATGCAGACCTCGGCGCCGACCTGGTTGGCGAACGCGTTGCAGACCGCTCCGCCGCCCAGGAAGTTGGCCACCATCTGGGCCGTGACCTCCTGCGGCCAGGGCGTGACGCCCTGGGCGTGCACGCCGTGGTCGCCCGCGAAGATCGCGACGGCCGCGGGCTCCGGGATCGGCGGCGGGCACTGCCGGGACAGCCCGGAGAGCTGGGCGGAGATGATCTCCAGCATGCCCAGCGCGCCCGACGGCTTGGTCATACGCTTCTGCCGTTCCCAGGCCTCGCCGAGCGCCTTGGCGTCCAGCGGGCGGATGGCGGTGACGGTCTCGGCGAGCAGGTCGTGCGGCTCGCCGCCGGGCAGCGCTCGCCGGCCGTACGTCTCCTCGTGGACCACCCAGGACAGCGGGCGGCGCTTGGACCAGCCCGCCTGCATCAGCTCGGGCTCGTCCGGGAACTCGTCGACGTACCCGACGCACAGGTACGCCACGACCTCCAGGTGCTCGGGCAGGCCGAGCGCGCGGACCATCTCCCGCTCGTCGAAGAAGCTGACCCAGCCGACGCCGAGGCCCTCGGCGCGGGCCGCGAGCCAGAGGTTCTCCACGGCGAGCGCGGAGGAGTAGGGCGCCATCTGCGGCTGGGTGTGGCGGCCCAGGGTGTGGCGGCCGCCGCGGGTCGGGTCGGCGGTGACGACGATGTTCACCGGGGTGTCGAGGATGGCCTCGATCTTCAGTTCCTTGAACTGCTTGGCGCGGCCCTTGGGCAGCGACCGGGCGTACGCGTCGCGCTGGCGCTGCGCCAGTTCGTGCATCGCGCGGCGGGTGTCGGCCGAGCGGATGACGACGAAGTCCCAGGGCTGGGAGTGGCCGACGCTGGGCGCGGTGTGCGCCGCCTCCAGGACGCGGAGCAGTACGTCGTGCGGGATCGGGTCGCTGCGGAAGCCGTTGCGGATGTCGCGGCGCTCGCGCATCACGCGCAGGACCGCCTCGCGCTCGGCGTCCGCGTAGCCGGGCGCCGCCGGACCCGCGGGGGCCCGCGCCTCCTCGGCCTCGGCCTCCGCCGCCTCCTCCTGCTCGGCGCTGCGCTGCTCCAGGTCCTCCGGGCGCTGCGCGGCCATCGGCTCCGGGGCCTCGGCGGGCACCTCGGCCTCCGCGGGGGCGGGCTCGGCGGCCTCGCCCTCGCGCGGGGCGGGCACGGCCGGGGCGTCGGCGGGCACGGGCGCCGGTTCGGGCGCGACGGCCACCGGCTGCGGTGCCGCGACGGCCTCGGCCTCCGCCTCCGGCGCGGCCGCCTCGGGCACGGTCCCGGCCGCCGGGGCCGGCGCGAGGTGCGGGGCGGTCGGGACCGTGCCCTCGACCGGTACGAACTGCCCGGCGGGCTGGTCCGCGGCGGGGGCGAGCGGCGTACCGGCCTCCACCGGAGCGCCGGTCCCGGCGGGAGCCGCGGGGGCCACGGGCTCGGCGGGAGCCACGGGCTCCGCGGACGCGACGGCGTCGACGAGGACACCTGCTTCCGTGGGAACACCTGCTTCCGCGGGGGCACCGGCCTCCGCAGGGGCACCCGCCTCCGCAGGGGCACCCGTCTCCGCGGATACGTCGGCCTGCGCGAACGCGTCGGCCTCGGCGGGGACGGCGGGAGTGACGGGCTCGGCGGGCTCGGCGGCGGCCGCCTCGGTCATAGCGGCCGCCTCGGCGGCGACGTCCGCCTGGGCCGTCTCCGGCGCCTCCACCGGCACGGCGGGCGCCGGACCGGCGACGGGAGCCGCCTCGGCCGCGGGGTCCACCGGTCCGGCCTCGACGTACCCGGGCTGGGCCTGCGGCTGCTCGTACCGCGCGGCCGGCTCGGTGTCCGGTGCCGCGACGGCGTCCGGCGCCTCGACGGCCTGCGTGGCCTCGGCGGGGACGGGGACGGCGTCCTGCTGCGGTACGCCCGCCTCGTGCGCCGCCGCGTCCACGAGTCCTGCGGCGGGGTCCACGTGCTGCGGCCCGGCCGCGGCGGGCGCGGGCTCCGGTGCCTCGGCACCGTCGGCCTGCTGCGCGGGGTCCGGGTCGGCGGGCACGCCTTCGCCCGTCTCCCCCGCCCCGGCCGCCTGGGCCTCCCCGGCCGCCTGGACGGCCTCGGTCACCTCGACGGCCTGCGGAAGCGGTTCGGGATCCACGGGCGGCTCCGCGCTCTCACCGGCCCCGCCTGCCTGGGCGGGGTCCTGGAGCGGCACGGCAGCGGCGGCCTGCTCCGGGGCCCCGGCCGGCCCGGCCCCCTGCGGCTGAGCCGCGGCTTCCTGCTGAACGGCGTCCTGCGGATCCTGCGGCGGCTGAGCGCCCTCCGGCGCCGGGCCGGGCGCCGGAACCCCGGCCGCCTCGGCCGCGCCCGCCGTCTCCAGCGGTTCCAGCGGCTGCGGACCCGGGACGAACTCCGGCCCCTGGACCGCTTCCGGCCCCTCGGCGGCCGGGACCCCGGGCACCGGCGCCTGCGCGACCGGGGCCTGGCCCGCCAGAACGCCCTCGGCGCCCTCGGCCGCCGGGAAGCCGGCACCGGGCTGCTGCGCCCCGGCGTCCTGCGCCTCGGCGACCGCCTGCGCGGCGACGGGGACGGCCTGCTCCGCGGCCGCGGCCTCGTGGGCCGCGCCGCCCTGGGCCGCCGGCACCTCGGCCGGCACGCCGTGGGCGGGCGTGTGCGTCTGGGGCTGCGCCTGGACCTGGACCTGGGGCTGGGCGCCCCAGGGAGCGGCGCCCTGCGGGGCGGCCTCCTCGCGCGGCGCGTCCGGGTGCCCGGGCGCCGGTGCGGCCGGGGCGAGCGCCGGGCCGCGGTCGGCGAGGGAGCGCACCGGGCTGGCCGAGCCGTCCGGCGTCGGCGGGCCCAGGTGCAGCGGGCGCCGTCCCACGGGCGGCTGGGGCATGCTGCTCGCCGTGTGCCGGCGGACCTCGCCGAGGTCGACCGAGCCGCTGTCCCGGCCGGCCGTCTCGTGCGGACCCGGCTCGTGGACGGCCGGGGCCGGCTGCGGCTCGCCCCAGGCGCCCTGGGCGCTGGGCATCAGCAACTGGTCGTCGTCCTCGGGAGCGGGCTCGGAGAGGTAGGCGTACGCATCCGGCGCGGGGACGCCCGGCTGCTCCACCGTGCCTGCGCTCTCCGGCAGCCCCTCGCCCGGGACCTGGCCGGTGTCGGTCATGCGTACCCCTCGCCCATCGGTTAGTGCTCCTACGCCCTGCTCGCCCGGAGCGGCACGCGGGCCGCCCGTGGAGGACAACGAGCGTTCGTGCCGCGCGGCACGAACGGCCGGTCGACAAAGCCATTAAGTGGCATTGTCGCGGCCGGTCCGCCGCCGCGGCAGCCTGATCCGCCACGGCCCGCTGTGGACTGCGCCACGTTGCGCGCCCTCCGGTTGTGCCGTACCGCCCGCGCCCCGAAAACGAGCGCGTTGTCCGGACATCGACCGACGCACCGTCGATCACCCATTTGCAGTACAACGATCGGCCAGCCTACCGCGCGCGGCGGGGCCGCAGGATCACGGGGCGCGGTCGGGAAGCACCCCGCTGAGCAGGAACGCGACGCTCCGCTCCGTCTCCGTCCAGGCCCGCGTGTCGAGTTCGACGGACTGCAGCAGGGCGCACTCGACCCGGTAGCCGTGCTCGGTCAGGTCGCGGCCGACGCGTTCGGCCGCGTCGCGGGTCGCGGCGTGCGTGACGATGCGCTGCGGCCGGCGGTCGGCGACGGCGGAGACCACCTCGGCGGAGCCGCCCCCGACCCGTACGACATCGGGTTCGGGCAGGTTCTCCAGGACGTGCGGGGCGGTGCCGGACACGACCTGGAGCTGGACGCCGAAGCGCCGGGCGGTGGCCGTGGCGCGGGCGCATGCCTCGGGGTCGCGGTCGACGGCGATGACGGCGGCGCCGCAGCGCGCGGCCTCCACGGCGAACGCGCCGCTGCCGCAGCCGATGTCCCACACGAGGTCGCCCACGCGCGGTCCGAGGCGGGCCAGTTGGGCGGCGCGCAGCAGCTCCGTCTCGCCCTCGCCCAGGCCGCCGCCGTACGCCTCGGCGGGCAGGGCCCAGCCGCGCGGTCCGGCGCCGGGGGCGCGTCCGGCGAGCCAGCCGCCGTCCTCTGAGGAGGTGACGGGGCCGCCGATGACGATGACGACGTTGGGGTCGCGCCAGGTGTGGTCGGCGGCCTTGTCGGAGGTGACGACGCTGACCTGCTCGCGCTCGGTGCCGAGCTCCTCGCAGATGACGAAGGTGCGGTGCACGCCTTCGAGGAGCAGGCCGAGTTCGGCGGGCCCGGCGCCGGGCGAGGTGAGGACGGCGACCTTGCCGTGCGCCCGGCACACGTTCACCGCGCGGCGCAGGGTGCGCGGGTGGGCGACGACCACCTGGGCGTCGTCCCAGGGCATCCCGGCGCGGGCGAAGGCGGCGGCGACGGAGGAGACGGCCGGGACGACCTCCACCTCCAGACCGAACTCGGGCGCGCGCAGGGTCCGTACGACGCCGAAGAAGCCGGGGTCCCCGTCGGCGAGGACGACGGCGGTGCCGCGGTGGGCGGCGATGCGCCGGGCGGCGAGGGCGACGCTGCCGAGGCGGACGCGTTCGGCGGCGGGCGGTACTTCCGGGAGCGCCAGGTGGTGGGCGGCTCCTGCGACCAGTGTGGCGGCGCCGAGTGCGGAGCGCGCCGCGGCGGTCAGCGGCGAGCCGTCCCAGCCGATCACCGTGACCCGGTCGGCCATCGTTGTCAGTCTCCTGGGGTCTTCGCAGGTGGTTCGGGCGGGCGGAGCCCCGTGAGCGTATCCGGTGGGCCGCGGCGGCGCGTGCGCGGGTCGGCCCGGCGCGCCGGGGCGCTCAGTTCCAGTCGGGGAACGACGAGTATCCGCCGTCGCCGGCGAGGGGGTCGCCGACGCCCTCCAGGTCCTCGGGCAGCAGGCTCCACACGATGAAGTCGGTGCGGACCTCGGTCCAGCCGCCGTCCTCGGTGCGGGCCCGCGCTATGCAGGCGTTGCGCAGGACGCCCTCGCTGATGCAGCCGATCTTCTGGGCGACCTGCTGGGAGGCGGTGTTGTCGGCCGCGGTCCTGATCTCGATGCGCTCGAACTTCTGGTCGTCGAACAGCCACCGGGCGGTGGCGAGCGCGGCCTCGGAGGCGTACCCCTCGCCGCGGGCCCAGGGGGCGACGATGTACGACAGCTCCGTGGAGCGCACTCTCCAGTCGGTGCCCGCCAGCCGGACCACCCCGACCAGGCGCTGGGTGAGGAACTCGGCGACGGCGAAGTCCAGGCCGCGGCCCGCCGTGCGCTCCGTGGGCGCGTGGTCGGCGACCCAGGCGCGGGCCTCCTCCTCCGTGTACGGCTGGGGCACCGCGGTCCAGGTGACGACGAGTTCGTCGTTCATCATCTCGGCCAGGGCGGGGACGTCCGCCTCCTCGAACGGGCGCAGCACCAACCGCTCCGTACTGAGGGAGACGTCGGGGAAACCCGGGGAGGCTGTAGTCATGCGCCGCTCCGTAACCTTCGGGGGACCAGGGCCTGCTGAACTGCCCAGCATGCAGCATGGAGGCCCCCGGCCGCACCACGGGGTCTCCCCGGCCGCCCGGCGGGCGCGGAGGGGACCCCGTGGTGCGGAGGCGGGCACCGGGGTGCGGCGGGCGGCGGCGTGTCAGCCGGTGACGGCCGGCAGGACCGAGCCCTCGTACTTGTCCTCGATGAACTTCCTGACCTCGTCGGAGGCGAGGAGCTTCGCGAGCTTCCCTACCCGCGGATCGTCCTCGTCGCCGCGCTTGACCGCGAGGACGTTGGAGTACGGGTTGTCCTTCGCGGACTCCAGCGCGATGGCGTCCTGTGCGGGGCTGAGGTCCGCGTCCAGGGCGTAGTTGTTGTTGATGACGGCGGCGTCGACGTCGTCCAGCGAGCGCGGCAGCTGGGCCGGCTCCAGCTCCTTGAACTTCAGGTTCCTGGGGTTCTCGGCGACGTCCTCGGGGGACGCGTCCGCGCCGGCGCCGTCCTTGAGCGTGATGACGCCCTCGGCGGCCAGGAGGTCGAGGGCGCGGCCCTCGTTGGTGGTGTCGTTGGGCACGGCGACGGTGGCTCCGTCGGCGAGCTCCGCGATGTCCTCGACCTTCTTGGAGTAGACGCCCAGGGGCGGCAGGTAGACGGGCTCGACCGCGACCAGGTCGGTGCCCTTGGACTCGTTGAAGTCCTTCAGGTAGGGCTCGTGCTGGTACAGGTTCGCGTCGAGCGAGCCCTCCTGGAGCGCGGTGTTCGGCAGGACGTAGTCCGTGAACTCCTTGATCTCCAGCTTCAGGCCCGCGTCCGCGGCCAGGTCGTCCTTGATGTACGTCAGGACCTCGCCGGCCGGGACGGGGGTGGCGCCGACGACGAGGGTGTCGTCGGCGCCGTCACCGCCGGCGGAGTCCGTGTCCGAGCCGCAGGCGGTCAGGGCGAGGCCGAGGGCCAGGAGGCCGGCCGCCGCGGGCAGGACGGTCTTGCGCATGTTCGTTTCCTCCGGGGTGCTTCCGCGCCGGTCAGAAGGACGGGAGGACGGAGCCGGCGTACTTGTCCTCGATGAACTTCCTGACCTCGTCGGAGGTGAGGAGCTCGGCGAGCTTCTTCACCCGCGGGTCGTCCTCGCCGCCGTCCTTGACCGCGAGGAAGTTGCCGTACGGGTTGTCCTTGGCCGACTCCAGGACCAGGGCGTCCTCGGAGGGCTTGAGGTCGGACTCGATGGCGTAGTTGCCGTTGATCACCGCGGCGTCGACGTCGTCGAGGGAGCGCGGGGTCTGCGCCGCCTCCAGCTCCTTGAACTTCAGCTTCCTGGGGTTCTCGGCGATGTCGTTCGGGGTCGCGTCGTTGCCCGCGCCGTCCTTGAGCGTGATGATCCCGTTGGCGTCGAGCAGCTTGAGCGCGCGGCCCTCGTTGACGGTGTCGTTCGGGACGGCGACGGTGGCGCCGCTCTTGAGGTCGTCCGCCTTGTCCACCTTGCTGGAGTACAGGCCGAGCGGCTCCAGGTGCACCGTGACGACCGGCACGATGTGGGTGCCGTTCTTCTTGTTGAAGTCGTCGAGGTAGGGCTGGTTCTGGAAGTAGTTGGCGTCCACGGACCCGTCCTCGGTCGCCGTGTTCGGCGTGACGTAGTCGGTGAACTCCTTGACCTCCAGGTCCAGGCCCGCGTCCTTGGCCAGGTTGTCCTTGACGTAGTTCAGGATCTCGGCGTGCGGGACGGGGCTGGCCGCGACGACGAGCGGGCCGCTCGCGCCGGAGCCGGAGCCGGAGTCCTCCTCGGAGCCGCAGGCGGTGAGCCCCAGGGTGAGGGCGCCGGCGGCGAGGGCAGCGGTGGTGATCTTGGCGGTCTTACGCACGAAAAGTGCCTTTCCTCATGAGTGGTACGACCCCGTCTCGGGTGGGCGGGGACGAGTGGGGGCCGGTGCGCGGTCGCGGGCAGCACGGACCGGCCGGACGGCGGGTCCACCGCCGTCGGCGGCCGCCCGTCGGACGACGGGCGGAGCGGGGTGCGGCCGCGGCTCAGGCGGCCTTGCGCACCTCGGCCGCGGCCGTGCCGGAGGCGCCGTCCGCCGTCCCGGCGGCCGGGGCTCCCGTCCTGCCGTCCTTCAGCAGCCTGAGGCGCGGAGCGGCGCCGGAGCGGCCGCCGCGCCGGTGCAGCGCACGGGCGGCGTAGTCGCCGGCGAACTGGATCACGGAGATGACCACGGCCAGGACGGCCACCGTCACCCACATCAGCTCGGTCTCGAAGCGCTGGTAGCCGTAGCGGATGGCGATGTCGCCGAGGCCGCCGGCGCCGACCGTGCCGGCCATCGCCGAGTAGCCGATGAGGGCGACGATCGTCGTGGTGGTGCTGGAGATCAGGGACGGCAGGGACTCGGGCACGAGGACCTTGCGGACGACCGTCCAGGTGTTGCCGCCCATCGCCTGCACGGCCTCGACGAGCCCGCCGTCCACCTCGCGCACGGCCGTCTCGACCAGGCGCGCGAAGAACGGGATGGCGCCCACGGCCAGCGGCACGATGGCGGCCTCGCGGCCGATGGTGGTGCCCGTGACGGAGCGGGTGAAGCCCATCAGCGCGACCATCAGGATGATGAACGGCATCGAGCGGGCGATGTTCACGACCTGTCCGATGACCTTGTTGGCCACGACGTTCTGCAGCAGTCCGCCGCGGTCGGTCAGGACCAGCAGCACGCCGAGCGGCAGGCCGCCGACGATCGCGATCAGCGTGGACCAGCCCACCATGTAGAGCGTGTCCCAGCTCGCCTGCGACAGCAGGGGCTGCATCTCCGACCAGGTCACTCGGCACCTTCCTTCACCAGCGCGGGCTCCTGCCCCGGAACGTCGATCTGCAGGCCCTGCTCGCGCAGGAAGCCGATCGGCACCACGTTGTCCTCGTAGCGGCCGGGCAGCTCGATGCGCATCCGGCCGACCTGCCGGCCGCCGACGGTGTCCATCGCGGCGCCGAGGATCGAGATGTCGATGTTGTACGTGCGCGCCAGCTCCGAGACGACGGGCCGGGTCGCGGCGTCGCCGTGGAAGGTGACGTCGACGACGGTGCGGTCCTCGCCGGAGGCCTCGCCGCTCACCGGGAACAGCGCGGACGCCAGCCGCGAGCCGGGCGTGGCCAGCAGCTCGGCGACGGTGCCGGACTCGGCGATCCGCCCGCGCTCCATCAGGGCGGCGGAGTCGCAGACGGTCTTGACGACGTCCATCTCGTGCGTGATGAGGAGCACGGTCAGGCCGAGCCGGCGGTTGAGGTCGCGCAGCAGCTGCAGGATCGAGCGGGTGGTCTGCGGGTCGAGGGCGCTGGTCGCCTCGTCGGACAGCAGCACCTTGGGGTCGCCGGCCAGCGCGCGGGCGATGCCGACCCGCTGCTTCTGGCCGCCGGAGAGCTGGGCGGGGTAGGCCTTCGCCTTGTCGGAGAGGCCGACGAGGTCGAGCAGTTCGAGCGCCTTGCGGGAACGTTCCTTCCCCGACATGCCGAGGATTTCGAGGGGCAGCTCGACGTTGTCCTGGACGGTGCGCGAGGACAGCAGGTTGAAGTGCTGGAAGACCATGCCGATGCGGCTGCGGGCGGCGCGCAGCTCCCGGCCGGCGCGCGGACCGCGCCCGGCGAGGGCCGTCAGGTCCTGCCCGTCGACGGTCACGGTGCCGGAGGTGGGCCGCTCCAGCAGGTTGACGCAGCGGATGAGCGAGGACTTGCCGGCGCCGGACTGGCCGATGACGCCGTACACCTCGCCTTCGCGGACGTGCAGGTCGACGCCGTCGAGGGCGGTGATCTCACGGCCGCGCGAACGGTAGACCTTGGTCAGGCCCGATGTCGTGATCACTGGGGTTTCCGTCACTGTCGAGTGCGGGGCGTGGGTGTCCGCCCGGCACGGGTGCATGCGGTCGGGACGCGGCACGGTTCTCGCGGTGGCGGTGGAACCGGGGAGAACGTGTGCGGCGGATTCCCCCACGCCGGTGCGGCGGTGGGGTGCCCGGTCCGGTACGGACGCCGTACGGGCGGACGCGGGCGGGCTCGCTTCGGGGCGCGAGGCTCGGGTGGTGCGGGGGCCCTCTAGAAGCCGCACATTCGACACGTACAACGAGCACCGGGCGTCATGGTCGCCTCGGTCGCAGGGATGCGGCTGCTCGTCGTGGTCATGGCTGCAAGTAAAGCAGACGCACCCCCGGAAGCCCTCATAGGTGTCCGTATTCCGGACACCCGCACGGACGGCTCACCCCTCGACGGTGATCCGCACCCCGTCCTGCGTGACCTGTGCGGACACGGCGGACAGGTCCCGCACGACCACGTCGGCCGCCAGCTCGGCGGCGGTGTGGGTTGTGGTCAACGCCACCGTGGCCATGCCGGCGGCGCGGCCGGCCCGCAGGCCCGCGGGCGCGTCCTCGAAGACGACGCAGCGGGCCGGGTCCACGCCCAGCGCGCGGGCGGCCAGGAGGAAGGGCTCGGGGTCGGGCTTGCCGCGCGTGACGTCGTCGGCGGCTATCAGCGTCCCGGGCCGCACGCCCGCGACGGCGAGCCGGGCCCCGGCCAGCCGGCGGGTGGCCGAGGTGACGACGGCCCAGCGGTCGGCGGGCAGCGAGCGCAGCAGCTCGGCGGTGCCGGGCAGCGGCCGTACGCCGCCCCCGGCGCGCCCGGCGTCCTCGACCTCCAGCTCCTCGATGCGCGCCACGGCCTTCGGCACGCGCTCGGCGGGCACCAGGTCGGCGACGATCGCGGCGGCCGTCCGGCCGTGCAGCTCGACCCGCGCGAACTCCTCGGCGGTGATCCCGTACTCGTGCGCCCACGCCGTCCAGCAGCGGCGCACGGACTCCAGGGACGAGACGAGCGTTCCGTCGTTGTCGAACAGCAGGGCGTCGGCGGTGATCATCATGGTCCCGACCCTACGAGGCCGCGCGGCACCGGCGGCGCGGCGGGGGCGCGGGGCCGGGCGCGGGAGAGCACCCGCTCCGTAATAAGGTCGCTTGCATGCTTGACGTCCTGACGGTCGCGACCGCCGTCGCCGCGCTCGCGCTCGCCGCCTGGTGCGGCTGGGCCGCCCACCGGGACCAGCCGACCAAGGACTGGCACTTCATCGGCATGGCGGTGGTGTCGCTGCTCGCGCTGGTGCAGCTCGTGGTGGGCATCGTGCAGCTGGCGCGCGGCGAGCGTCCCGAGCAGGGCGTGACGATCTTCGTGGCGTATCTGGTCGGCGCCTTCGCCTGCGTCCCGGTCACGGCGTTCATGTCGCTGGCCGAGCGGACCCGCTGGGGCTCGGTCACGGTCGCGGCCGGCGGCGTGGTGCTCGCCGTGCTGCAGGTGCGGCTCTACGACATCTGGGGAGGCTGAGACGGTGGCCGCGGAGGAGAGCGGAACGGTGTCCGCGCAGGGGCGGCCGGACGGCGGCGGGCCGGAGCTCGACGGGGGGCGCAGGCCCGGCCGGCTGATCCACGGCCCCGGCATGCTGCTGGTCTGGCTGTACGGCGTGATGGTCGTCGGGGCCGTGTCGCGCTCCGTCGTGCAGATCGCGACGGAGTTCGACAAGGCCCCGCTGGCCTACTCCCTGTCGGCGGTCGCCGGCGTCGTCTACGGCTTCATCACGTACTCGCTGGTGCGCGGCGGCGAGACGGCCCGCAGGGCGGCGCTGGTGTGCTGCGCCGCCGAGCTCGCGGGCGTGCTGGTCGTCGGGACGTGGACGCTGGCGGAGCCGTCCGCCTTCCCCGACGCCACGGTCTGGTCGGACTACGGCATGGGCTACCTCTTCATCCCCGTGCTGCTGCCGGTGACCGCGCTGTTCTGGCTGCGCCGGGCGCGCACGGCGGCGCGGGGCTGACACCGGGGCGGGCCGTACGACCGCGTACGAGGGGCCGTACGGCCGCTCCTCAGGCGCTGGCCACGAACGCGCTCGCCTCGACCGCCTTCGCCAGCGTCACCAGGGTGAGCCGGTCGTCGACGCGCTCGCTGGAGACCTGCTCGTAGCCGTGCTTGCGGTACAGCCGCAGGTTGTGCTCGCTGCGGTGGCCGCTGAACAGCTCGAAGGTGCGGGCGCCGCCCTCCGCGCCGAGCTTCGCCTCGACGGCGAGGAGCAGCCGGCCGCCGAGGCCGTGGCGCTGCATGCGGGGGTGGACGATGAGCTTGCCGATGTGCGCCGTGCCGGAGGCGTCGACGCGGCCGCGCACCGAGGCCACGACCTCCTCCCCCAGCCGGGCGACCAGGACGGTGCCGCCCGCCAGCTCCTCCTTGAGGGACGCGAGCGTCTGGGTGAGGGGCTCGATGCCGTAGTCGCCGTACAGCTCGGCCTCGCCCTGGTAGCAGAGGTACTGCAGTTTGAGGATCTGCTCGGCGTCCTGGTCGGTCGCCTCAGAGATGGTCACGCTCATGCCCATGTGTGCATGCCTCCCGCTCACATGCTCCGCCGGTTGTCCCTCACTCCCTTCCCCAACGCCTCGCGGGACCAACCTCCATCGCGGGCAAACGGCGCAGACATCCCGGGCATCGGGCGCGTTACCACCCCAAGCACCCCTGTGACATGGGCAACTCCGCCCGGCCCTCGCGGCATCGGGCGTCCCGTGACCGGAAGCGCGCGGCGCACCGGGGCGTGCGCGGCACGGCGGGGCCGCCCCGGCGCGGGGTGCCGGGGCGGCCTGTCGTCCGCTCGGGCCCGGGGCCCGCCGGCCGTGCTCAGCGGGCGAGGAAGTCCTCGCGGGCGAGCAGTCCGGTGTCGGGGTTGTCGGTGAAGATGCCGTCGATGCCGGTCTCGAAGTAGGCCCGGAAGGCGCCGAAGGCGTCGCCGTAGGCGGCCGGGTCGCTGCCCTTGCGGAAGTCCGCGGGCAGGAAGGTGTTCTCGTTGCGCATCGTGTACGGGTGCAGGATCAGACCCACCCGGTGGGCGTCGGCGACCAGCGTGGTGGGCTCGGTCAGCCTTCCGGCGGAGTCCCTCGGGACGATCAGGTCCAGGGTCGGGCCGATGCCGTCGGCGAAGGAGGCGATCCAGCGCAGGCCCTCGCGCTTGACCAGGTCGGCGACGGTGCGCGGGTCGCCCGCCTCGACGAAGTCCCAGGGCCGGCTGTTCGCGGAGGACAGCAGCACGGCCAGCGGGTTGTCGACCAGCTTGTTCATCCGCTGGATGCTGGTCGGCTCGAAGGACTGGACGATGACCGGCGAGTTCTTCCCGTCCTTGCCGTGCTTGCGCAGCAGCTTGGCCAGCCGCTCCTCGGTGGGCAGGCCCAGCTTGCGGAAGTAGGTGGGGTGCTTCAGCTCCGGGTAGATCCAGACCTGCTCGCCGCGCTCGCGGGTCTGCTCGTCCTGCCAGCGCAGCACCTCCTCGAAGGTGGGGATCTCCCAGCGACCGTCGTAGAGGGTGTTGTGCGGGCGGGTGCCCGGGATGCGCTCCTTGGCGCGCAGCGTCTTCAGCTCGGCGAGCGTGAAGTCCTCGGTGAACCAGCCGGTGGTGGCGACCCCGTCGAGCGACTTGGTGGTCTTCCGGTCGGCGAACTCGGGGTGGTCGGCGACGTCCGTCGTCCCGCCGATCTCCGGCTCGTGGCGGCAGACCAGGTGGCCGTCCTTGGTGGGCACCAGGTCGCCGGCCTCGACGATGTGCGCGCCCGTGTCGAGCGCCAGCTGGTAGGAGCCGAGGGTGTGCTCCGGACGGTAGCCGCTGGACCCGCGGTGGCCGATGACCGTCGGCTTCGGCAGGCCGCGGACACCGCCGCCGCTGCCCCTGCCGGACCGGCCGGCCGCCGCGGCCGTGCCGGACGACAGCCCGAGGGCCGCCCCGCCCGCGCCGAGCACCGCGGCCGAGAGCAGCGCCCGCCGTCCCGTGCCCCGCTCCTGCCCGTACGACTCCTCCGACGCCATGCGCGCTCCTCCTGTACTGCCCGGTACTGCCTTGCACCTGTCAAAGCGGGACGATCGTAGGGGCGCGTGCGTGACGTGCGGGAGACCTCGCACGGAACACGCGGGTGACGCCGTGTGTCCGGTGGGGTGCGCGGGACCGGGGCCGGCGGCCGGGGCGCCCGGCCTCCCCCGGGGGCGCGATGTCCGTCACATCGTTGCCGCCGTGTGTCGGGCGCCCGCCGGGGCGCACCCGCAGGTGAACACGCATCAACGCCGGGTATCCGTTGCGTGAACCCGATGTGCGTTACCCCCAAGGGCGCGAGTATCGTCCTCACCTGCACAGACTCATACCGGATCCCTTGACATGGGAGGGCCCGTTGTCCCGCTTCGCGCTCATCAAGGCAGTGCTCGGACCGATCATGCGCCTGATGTTCCGCCCACAGGTGGAGGGCGCGGAGCGCATCCCGGGCAGCGGTCCGGTCATCCTCGCCGGCAACCACCTGACGTTCATCGACTCGATGATCCTCCCGCTGGTCTGCGACCGGCAGGTGTTCTTCATCGGCAAGGACGAGTACGTCACCGGCAAGAGCCTCAAGGGCCGCCTCATGGCGTGGTTCTTCACCGGCGTCGGCATGATCCCGGTGGACCGCGACGGCGGCCGGGGCGGGGTCGCCGCGCTGATGACCGGCCGCCGCGTGCTCGACGAGGGCAGGATCTTCGGCATCTACCCGGAGGGCACCCGCTCCCCCGACGGCCGCCTCTACCGCGGCCGCACCGGCATCGCCCGCCTCACCCTGATGACCGGCGCCCCCGTCGTGCCGTTCGCGATGATCGGCACCGACAAGCTGCAGCCCGGCGGCGCCGGCATGCCGCGCCCCGGCAAGGTCACGGTCCGCTTCGGCGAGCCGATGGAGTTCTCCCGCTACGACGGCATGGACCGCGACCGCTACGTCCTGCGCGCCGTCACCGACTCGGTGATGGCCGAGGTCATGCGCCTCTCGGGCCAGGAGTACGTCGACATGTACGCCACGAAGGCGAAGGCCGCGTAAGGGGCCTTTCGGCCGGGCGGTGCGCCGCCGGCCGCGCACCCGCGAAAGGAGCGGCCCGGGCGCCCCGAGGGGCACCCGGGCCGCTCCGTCGTCCCGCGCCGTCCTCAGCGCCAGGGCAGCCGGCCGCGCCGCTCCCGGAGCGCCAGGGCAGCCGGCCGCGCCGCTCCCGGTACGTCCGCGGGTCATCCGCGAGCCGCGCGAGCCGCTCCGCCCCGTCGGCGCCGAGGCCGACGGCGGCCGCGCGCAGGTGGGACGCCGGCTGCCCGGTGGTGGCGGCGCCGGAGAGCACCACGCCGGCCCACGGCCTGCGCAGCACGAAGGCGAGCGCGACGGTGTCCGGGTCCGCGCCCGTCCCCTCGGCGACGGCGCGGAGCCGGTCCGGCGCGTGCGTCCCGGTGAGGCGGCCGTTGGCCACGCCCTCCTCGACGACGACGGTGAGCCCGGCGTCGTGCGCCTCGGCCTCGGTGCGCCGGCCCGCCGTGTACGTGTAGCCCCACTTGCTGCCCACGACCACGTCGCGGGCGTCCGGCCGGGCGCGCAGCCAGTCCGCCGGGAACTCCTCGGCGCGGCCGTGGGAGCGGGCCGCGCCGACGTGGCGCACGCCCTGGGCGCAGGCGGCGTCGAGGAGTTGGTGGGCGCGCTCGCGCAGCGCCGCCGCGCTGCGGTCGGCGGGCAGGTCCGCCTCGCGGCCGAGCGTGATGCGGCCGGGGCGCCCCACGGAGGCCAGGCCGAGTCCGAGCCGGCAGGCGGGGATCGTCGCGGCCGAAAGGCGGTCGAAGGGCGTCGCGGCTCCGTCCGGTCGGCTCCTTGCGGCTGCCGCCCGACCCGACCCGCGACGCCCCGCCCGTACGCGACCGGCTACTTCTTCGCGTCCGCCCAGGTGTGCTGGGCCGCGACGTCCGCCTTGACCTCGGCGAGCTGGACGGCGACCGCGCTCGGCGCCGTGCCGCCGCGGCCGCCGCGCGAGGCCAGCGCGCCCCGCACATTGAGCACCGAGCGGACCTCGGGCGTCAGATGGGGGGAGATCTTCTCGAACTGCTCGTCGGTGAGCTGGTCCAGCTCGATGCCCTCGGCCTCGCAGACCTTGACGCACTCGCCGGCGACCTCGTGCGCGACGCGGAACGGCACGCCCTGCTTGACCAGCCACTCGGCGATGTCGGTGGCGAGCGAGAAGCCGGCCGGGGCCAGCTCCTCCATCCGCTCGCGGTGGACGGTGAGGGTCGCCATCATGCCGGTGAAGGCCGGGAGCAGGACCTCCAGCTGGTCGATGGAGTCGAAGACCGGCTCCTTGTCCTCCTGCAGGTCGCGGTTGTACGCGAGCGGGAGGGCCTTGAGGGTCGCCATCAGGCCGGTCAGGTTGCCGATGAGGCGGCCGGACTTGCCGCGCGCCAGCTCCGCGATGTCCGGGTTCTTCTTCTGCGGCATGATCGACGAGCCGGTGGAGAAGGCGTCGTGCAGGGTGACGAAGGAGAACTCCTTCGTGTTCCAGATGATGACCTCCTCGGCGATCCGGGAGACGTTCACGCCGATCATCGCGGTGATGAAGGCGAACTCGGCCACGAAGTCCCGCGAGGCGGTGCCGTCGATGGAGTTGGCCGCGCTGCCGTGCTCGAAGCCGAGGTCCGCGGCGACGGCCTCCGGGTCGAGGCCGAGCGAGGAGCCGGCCAGGGCGCCCGAGCCGTACGGGGAGACGGCCGTGCGCTCGTCCCACTGGCGCAGCCGCTCGGCGTCCCGGGACAGCGCCTGCACGTGGGCGAGGACGTGGTGGGCGAAGAGCACCGGCTGGGCGTGCTGGAGGTGGGTGCGGCCCGGCATGGCCACGTCCGGGTGGGCCTCGGCGAGGCCGATCAGCGCGTCCTGGAGGTCGGCGATCAGCCCGCCGACGATCCGGGCGTGGTCGCGCAGGTACATCCGGAAGAGCGTGGCCACCTGGTCGTTGCGGGAGCGGCCCGCGCGCAGCTTGCCGCCGAGGTCGGGGCCGAGCCGCTCCAGCAGGCCGCGCTCCAGGGCGGTGTGCACGTCCTCGTCGGCGATGGTGCCGGTGAAGGAGCCGTCGGCGACGTCGGCCTGGAGCCGGTCGAGCCCCGCCAGCATGCGCTCCAGCTCGTCGGCCGTCAGCAGGCCCGCCTTGTGCAGCACGCGCGCGTGGGCACGCGATCCGGCGATGTCGTAGGGCGCGAGCCGCCAGTCGAAGTGGACGGACGCGGACAGCTTCGCCAGGGCCTCGGCGGGCCCGTCGGCGAAACGGCCGCCCCAGAGCCGGACGTCACCGCTGTTGCTGCTCACTGCTGAAGCTCCTCGGGGTGGTGGGTGTACGGCCTCCCCGGGTCTTGCCGGGGCTCCCTCCCGTCGTGTGCGGACGGTCGGGCGGAGACGGTCGTGTCACGCTACTGCGTCGCCGGTCCGGCGGCCGCCAGGACGGCGCCGCGCTCGGCCACGGGTCTCACCTCGCACTGCGCCCGCCGTCCTGCATGAGTATGCAGTGCATTGCATGAATCGTCAATCCGATCCCCCGGGTCCCCGGCAGCGCGCAAGTCCGCTCCCGTCCCGATCCGTTCGCCCGGCGCTTGAACAGGGGAACGCGCTTTCCCGTACCTCTCCCCGAACGCATGCGTCCCAGCAGTCACCGACCGAGGAGCGCGCCGTCCGGCCGGCCACCGGACCGCCCCTCCCCCACCCTCTTCCCCCGAGCAGAGCGAGGCTTTCCGCATGTCCAGGGCTCTACCGAAGTACCACAAGCGGCGATTGGTGATCGGCGGCGCGGCCGCGCTGGCGTTGTCGGGCGCGGTCGTCGCCGGTTCGGCGCTGGCCGGCGAGTCGTCGTCGGACGGCTCGGACGCGCGTACGCAGGCGTCGCCGGGCACGGTGAGCTGCCCCGCCGTCGCATCGAGCCTCCCCGAGGTCCCCGCCTCCGCGCGGGCCGAGGTCGACCGCGACCTCGCCCTCCTCGACACCCAGATCGGCGAGGCGAACCAGCGGCTGATCGACACCGCCGGCCAGGGCGGGCCCGACTTCGTCCAGAACGCCGTCCTCGGCCCCCTGGAGGACAAGCGGGTGGCGACGATCAACCGCATCGCCACGGCCGTCGGCCGCACGGCGGACCGCCCCCAGGGCCTGGAGTCCCTCGCCCCCTGCTCGCTCGACGAGTGACGGCGCCGCCCCTCGCCCTCCCCTGACCTCCGCGGTCGCCCCGGACGCCGGCCGGGGCGGCCGCGGAGCCGCGCGCCCGTATCCGCGAATCCTCAGACGGGCGAAAGGAATCCGCCGATAATCGTCGGACATGGGAAAGACGTATGCGTCCATAGACGGCAGGCTGCGTTCGTTCATCGAGGAACAGCCCCTCTTCTTCACCGCGACCGCGCCGCTGTCCGGCGACGGCACGGTCAACCTCTCCCCCAAGGGCCTCAAGGGCTCGTTCGCGGTGCTCGACGAGCGCACCGTGGCGTACCTCGACTTCGCGGGCAGCAACGCGGAGACCATCGCCCACCTGCGCGAGAACGGCCGGATCACCCTCATGTGGTGCGCCTTCCAGGGCCCGCCGAACATCGTGCGGGTGCACGGCCGGGGCGAGCCGGTCTTCCGGGACGACCCCCGCTTCGAGGAGCTGCTGGCCCGCTTCCCCGACATCGACCCGGCCGCCCACGGCCTGCGCGCCGTCATCGTGGTCACGGCCGACCTCGTCCGCGACACCTGCGGCTACGCGGTGCCGTACATGGCGTACGAGGCGGACCGCGATCTGCACGGCAAGCGGTTCGCGCGGGAGGACGACGCCTCGCTCGGGCGGTACTTCGAGAAGAAGGAGCACGTGGCGGTGAGCCTGGACGGCCTTCCCGGGCTGCCGCTCCCGCTGCCGCCCCGTAGCGTCTGACCATGCGCCTCGCCGCCGCCCTCGCGTCCTTGTCCCTGCTGGCCCTGGCCTCCGGCGGCCCGCCCGCCCCGGCGGACGGGGGCCGGCGGCCGCTGCCGGAGCGCATGGCGCACACGGGCGGCGGCACCCAGCTCATCACCGCGCTGGCGGCCCGCACCTCCTCCACCACCGGCACCGTCACCTGGTGGGACCGCCGCCACGGGCGCTGGACACGGGCCGGCTCCGCGCCCGCGCGCTTCGGCGCGAACGGCCTGGCCGAGGGCCGCACCCGCCGCCAGGGCACGCACACCACGCCCACCGGCCTGTACCGCCTGCCCTTCGGCTTCGGCACCGAGGCCGCGCCCGAGGGCACGCAGGTCCCGTACCGCCGGGTGCGCGAGGACTCCTGGTGGTGCCAGGACAACGCCTCGCGCTCCTACAACCGCTGGACCGAGCCCCGCCCCGCCGACTGCCGCGCCGCCGAGTCCGAGCACCTGATCGCCTACCGGCCGCAGTACGCGCACGCCCTCGTCGTCGGCTTCAACTACCGCGCGCCGGTGCGCGGCCGCGGGGCGGGCATCTTCCTGCACGTGAACGGGCACGGCGCGACGGCCGGCTGCGTCTCCGTGCCGAGGGAGGCGATGCGGCGGATCCTGGCCTGGGCGGAACCCGGCCGCGCCCCGCACATCGCGATCGGGACGGCCCGCGGAAGGACCGCGCTCACCCGCTACTGACCCTCTTCCACCGGGGGGCGTTGAACGCGCCGCCGCTCCGGGACGTACCAGTGGGCCGAGGAGCCACTCCCCCCCCCGCCCGTACCCCGGAGGAACCGTGAGCACGATCGCCGGTGGCCGCGCCGCGCGGCGCCAGACGATGCGCCGCATCCGTCCGCGCCGCAATCCCGCCGTCCCGCTGCTGCTCGCCGTCTGGGCGGGCGCCGCGGGCGTGGTCTGGCTGTGGTGGAGCAACACCCCCTCCATCGAGGGCGACGCGGGCAGGGTCCTCAACGCGGGCCGGATCACCGGCCTGCTCGCCGGGTACCTGATGGCGCTCGTGGTGCTGCAGATGGCGCGGGTGCCCGCGCTGGAGCGCCGGGTCGGCTCCGACCGGGTCGCCCGCTGGCACGCGACGAGCGGCCGCTACACCCTCTGCCTGGTCCTCGCGCACGTCTTCCTCACGATGTGGGGCTACGCCCTCCAGGCCGGCCTGGGGCTCGGGGACGTCGTGCGGCAGACGGTCGACTCCGTGAACCAGCTGCCGGACATGGGCAAGGCGGCGATCGGCACCGGCCTGCTGGTGCTCATCGGGCTGCTCTCGGCCGGCGGCGTCCGGCGCCGGATGTCGTACGACCTCTGGTACCACGTGCACCTGCTCACGTACGCGGCGGTGTTCCTGACGTTCTGGCACCAGATCACCACCGGCAACGACTTCGCCGTCCGGCCCGCCGCGAAGACCGCCTGGTACGCGCTGTACGGGTCGGTCACCGCGCTGGTGCTCTGGTACCGGATCCTCACCCCGGTCCGGCTCAACCTGCGCCACCGGATGCGGGTGGAGCAGGTGATCGAGGAGGCGCCCGGCATCGTGTCGGTGCTGATCGGCGGGGAGCGGCTGCACCGGATGGGCGCGGAGGCCGGGCAGTTCTTCCGCTGGCGGTTCCTGGCGCCGGGCATGCGGTTCAGCTCGCACCCGTACTCGCTGTCGGCGGCGCCCCGCCCGGACCTGCTGCGGATCACCGTGAAGGCGATCGGCGACCACAGCGCCCGGCTGCGCGAACTGGAGCCCGGCACCCGGGTGTGGGCGGAGGGCCCGTACGGGGCGCTGACGGCGGCCCGGCGCAGCCGCGGCAAGGTGCTGCTGATCGCGGGCGGCGTCGGGATCACCCCGATGCGGGCGCTGTTCGAGACGCTGCCCGGCGCGTCCGGCGACATCACCCTCCTCTACCGGGCCAACAGCACCCAGGACCTGGCGCTGTGGGACGAGCTGTCCGCGATCGCCGACGAGCGGGGCGCCCGGCTGATGTACGCGGTCAACAGCCCCGGCGGCGAGCGCCCGGACATCTCCGCCCGGACCCTGCGCGCCAAGCTCCCGGACATCGACCGCCACGACGTCTTCCTGTGCGGGCCGCCCGGCTTCGCGCGGTCGGTGTACGAGGCGCTGCGCGGCGCGGGGGTGCCCGCCCGCCGGATCCACCACGAGTCGTTCGAGATGTGAGCCACGGAAGACGGGAAGCAGGAGCGATGAAGAAGAGCCACCCCATCCGGCGCGTCGTGCTCGCCGGCGCCGCCACGGTGTCCGGGATCGTGCTGCTGCTGTCGCTGAAGCCGGCGTCGGACCCGGCGGCCGCGTCGGCGGGCGGCGCGGCCCCCCAGCGGTCGGCGTCGGGACAGCAGGCGCCGCAGGGCGGTGCCGGGGCCGTGCAGGACGGCGGCACGGTCACGGGCACCGCGGTGAAGACCCGGTACGGGCCGGTGCAGGTCCGCCTCACCGTCAGCGGCGGGAAGGTCACCGGGGCCGAGGCCGTGCGGGCGCCCGCCGGCGGGCGCAGCGACCGGATCACCGCGGACGCCGTGCCGAAGCTCAACCGGGAGGCGGTCGCGGCCCAGAGCGCGGAGATCGACGCGGTGTCCGGGGCGACGTACACCAGCCGCGGCTACAAGGAGTCGCTGCAGTCCGCACTGGACAAGGTCGGGGCGGGCGGCGGGGGCTCCGCCGCATCCCAGGGAGCGGGCGCCTCCCAAGAGGCAGAGGGCACCCAGGAACCGGGCGGCGCTCAAGGATCGGGCGGCGCCCGGAGTTCCGGCGGCACCGGGTCCCGCACCCTCACCGGCGACGTGTTCAAGACGCAGTACGGGCCCGTACAGGTCCGCATCACCCTGCGCGACGGGCGGATCACCTCGGCGGCGGCCGTGCAGTCGCCGAGCGGCGGCCGCAGCTCCCAGGTGAGCGCCGACGCGGTGCCGAAGCTCAACCGGGAGGCGGTGGAGGCGGACAGCGCCGACATCGACGTGGTCTCCGGCGCGACCTACACCAGCCGCGGCTACGAGGAGTCGCTGCAGTCCGCGCTGGACCGGGCCGGTGGCTGAGGTGTCCGGCCCCGCGGAGGTCTCCCCGGCCCGGGTGCGGCACGCGGAGGAGGTCATGGGCACCGTCTTCTCCTTCGACGTGCGCGGCGGGGAACCGGACGCCGTCGCGGCCGCCCTGGCGCAGGCCGTGGCGGGACTGCACCGCACGGACGCGGTGTTCAGCACCTACCGCGAGGACAGCCAGATCACCCGGCTGGCCCGCGGCGAGCTGCCCGTCGGCGCCTGCGACCCGGAGGTCGCCGAGGTCCTGGAGCTGTGCGCCGAGGCGGAGCGGACGAGCGAGGGCTGGTTCAGCTCCACGTACGCGGGGAGCGTGGACCCGACCGGGCTGGTCAAGGGCTGGGCGGTCGAGCGGGCGGCCCGGCTGCTGAGCGGCGCCGGAGCGGGCGGCGTGAGCGTGAACGGCGGCGGCGACGTGCAGCTGCGCGGGGCGCCGGACGGCCACCGGCCGTGGCGGGTCGGGGTGTCGGACCCGCTGCGCCCCGGCCACCTGGCGGCCGTGGTGTCGGCCGCGGGCGCCGGGGAGCTGGCCGTGGCCACCTCGGGCACCGCCGAGCGCGGCGCGCACATCGTGGACCCGCGCACCGGCCGCTCCGCGGTCACCGACCTGCTCGCGGTCACCGTGATCGGCCCCCGTCTGACCTGGGTGGACGCCTGGGCCACCGCGGCCTTCGCGATGGGTTCTCGGCAGGCGCTCGACTGGCTGGAGTCGCTGCCGGACACCGAGGCGCTGCTCATCACGGCGGGCGACGAGGTCCGGTGCACCGGCGGGCTCGCCGCCCTGCTCGGCTGAGCCTCCGGCCGTCCGGCCGGGGCCGGCCGCCGGCGGTTCAGCGGGGGTCGTTCCGCTCGGTGGGTGTCGTTCCGCTCAGTGGGCGTCGTTCTGCGCCAGCCGCAGCAGGTGGTCCGCGAGCGCCTGGCCGCCGGTCGGGTCACGGCTGATCAGCATCAGCGTGTCGTCGCCGGCGATGGTGCCGAGGACGTCGTGCAGCTCGGCCTGGTCGATGGCCGAGGCCAGGAACTGCGCGGCGCCCGGCGGGGTGCGCAGGACCACGAGGTTGGCCGACGCCTCCGCCGAGATCAGCAGCTCGGCGGAGAGGCGGCGCATCCGCTCCTCCTTCGCCGACTCGCCCAGCGGCGCGCGCGGGGTGCGGAAGCCGCCCTCGCTCGGCACCGCGTAGATGAGGTCGCCGTCGTTGTTGCGGATCTTGACCGCGTTGAGCTCGTCGAGGTCGCGGGAGAGCGTCGCCTGGGTGACGCTCAGCCCGTCGTCGGCGAGGAGCTTGGCCAGCTGGCTCTGCGAGCGCACCGGCTGCCGGTTGAGGATGTCCACGATCCGGCGGTGGCGTGCGGTGCGGGTCTGCGGCACGGCGGGCCCTGCGTGCTCGTGGTCCTGCGCCTGGCTCATCGTCTTCTCATTCTCCGGATCGTCCGTCCCCGTCGGCCGCGAGGGCCTGGTCGAGGACGCCGGGGAGCGCCTCCAGGAAGGCGTCCGCCTCGTCGTCGCGCAGGTTCAGCGGCGGCATCAGCCGTACGACATCGGGGGCGGGCGCGTTCACCAGGAGGCCGGCGTCCTGAGCCGCCTGCTGCACCTTCGGCGCGAGCGGCTCGGTGAGCACGATACCCAGCAGCAGTCCCGCACCCCGGACGTGGTCGACGAGCCGGTGCCCGAGGGACTCGATTCCGCCGCGCAGCCGCTCGCTCGCCCGCTTGACGTTGTCGAGCAACCCCTCGGAGGCGATCGTGTCCAGGACGGCGAGCCCGGCGGCGCAGGCGACGGGGTTGCCGCCGAAGGTGGTGCCGTGGTGGCCGGGTTTGAGCAGCTCGGCCGCGCGGCCGAAGGCGACGGTCGCGCCCAGGGGCAGTCCGCCGCCCAGCCCCTTGGCGAGGGTGACGACGTCGGGCAGGACGCCCTCGTGCGCCTGGTACTCGAACCAGTGGCCCGTCCGGCCGACGCCCGTCTGGACCTCGTCCAGGACGAGGAGCGCGCCGGTGGCGGCCGTGATCGCGCGGGCGGCCTTGAGGTAGCCGGGGGGCGGCACGACGACGCCGTTCTCGCCCTGGATCGGCTCGATGACCACCAGCGCGGTCTCCTCGGTGACCGCGGCGGCCAGTGCCTGCGCGTCGCCGTAGGGGACGTGGGTGACGTCGCCGGGCAGCGGCAGGAACGGCTCGCGTTTGCCGGGCTGGCCGGTGAGCGCGAGGGCGCCCATGGTCCGGCCGTGGAAGCCGCCGTCGGTGGCGACCATGTGCGGCCGCCCGGTCAGCCGGCCGATCTTGAAGGCGCCCTCGTTGGCCTCGGCGCCGGAGTTGCAGAAGTAGACCCGGCCGTCGCGGCCGAACAGCTCCAGCAGGCGCTCGGCGAGGGCGACCGGCGGCTCGGCCACGAAGAGGTTGGAGACGTGCCCGAGGGAGGCGATCTGCCGGCTCACGGCCTCGACGACCGCCGGGTGGGCGTGGCCGAGCGCGTTGACCGCGATGCCGCCGACGAAGTCCAGGTACTCCTTGCCGTCGGCGTCCCACAGCCTGGTGCCCGCGCCGCGGACGAGGGGCAGCCGCGGGGTGCCGTAGTTGTCCATGAGCGCGCCCCGCCACCGCCGGGTGAGCTCCTGGTTGGCCGTCGCGTCCTGCTGGGCGGTCATGCCGCTTTCCCCTCGTCGTCGTCCCGCTCGGCCGGCTCGTCCTGCGCGCCGGGCCCGTCCGGCACGACCATCGTGCCGATGCCTTCGTCGGTGAAGATCTCCAGCAGGATGGAGTGCTGCACGCGCCCGTCGATGACGCGGGCGGTGGTGACGCCGTTGCGCACGGCGTGCAGGCAGCCCTCCATCTTCGGCACCATGCCGCTGGCCAGATCGGGCAGCAGCCTCTCCAGCTCGCTGGCGGTGAGGCGGCTGATCACCTCGTCGCTGTTCGGCCAGTCCTCGTAGAGGCCCTCGACGTCGGTGAGGACCATGAGGGTCTCGGCCCCCAGCGCCGCAGCGAGTGCCGCAGCCGCCGTATCAGCATTGACGTTGTAGACATGTCCGTCGTCCTCACTGCGGGCGATGGAGGAGACGACCGGGATGCGGCCGTCCGCGAGCAGGGCCTCGATCGCGCCCGTGTCGATCTGCGTGATCTCGCCGACGCGTCCGATGTCGACGCGTTCGCCGTCGATCAGCGGCCGGTGTCTGGTGGCGGTGATGGTGTGCGCGTCCTCGCCGGTGAGACCGACGGCGAGCGGGCCGTGCTGGTTGAGCAGCCCGACCAGCTCGCGCTGGACCTGTCCGGCCAGCACCATCCGTACGACGTCCATCGCGTCCTCGGTGGTGACGCGCAGGCCCGCCCTGAACTCGCTGACGATGCCGTGCCGGTCGAGGGCCGCGCTGATCTGCGGGCCGCCGCCGTGCACGACGACGGGCTTCAGGCCGGCGTGCCGCAGGAAGACGACGTCCTGGGCGAAGGCGGCCTTCAGCTCCTCGTTCACCATGGCGTTGCCGCCGAACTTGATGACGACCGTCCTGCCGTGGTGCCGGGTCAGCCAGGGCAGCGCCTCGATGAGGGTCTGGGCCTTGGGCAGGGCGGTGTGCTTCCGCGTCGTTCCGTTGCTCATGAGGAGTAGGCGCTGTTCTCGTGGACGTAGTCGGCGGTGAGGTCGTTGGTCCAGACGGTGGCGGTCTCGGACCCGGCGGAGAGGTCGGCGACGATGTGGACCTCGCGGTAGCGCATGTCGACCAGCTCTCGGTCCTCGCCGACGGAGCCGTTCCGGCAGACCCAGACGCCGTTGATGGCGACGTTCAGCCGGTCGGGCTCGAAGGCGGCGGAGGTGGTGCCGATCGCGGACAGCACCCGGCCCCAGTTGGGGTCCTCGCCGTGGATGGCGCACTTGAGGAGGTTGTTGCGGGCGATGGAGCGGCCCACCTCGACGGCGTCGTCCTCGCTCGCCGCGCCCACCACCTCGATCTTGATGTCCTTGCTGGCGCCCTCGGCGTCGCGGATCAGCTGCTGTCCCAGGTCGTCGCAGACCGCGCGGACGGCCTCGGCGAACTCGTCGTACTCCGGGGCCGTGCCGGAGGCGCCCGAGGCGAGCAGCAGCACGGTGTCGTTGGTGGACATGCAGCCGTCGGAGTCGACGCGGTCGAAGGTGGTGCGGGTGGCGGCCCGCAGCGCCTTGTCGAGCGTGGCGCTGTCCACGTCGGCGTCGGTGGTGAGCACGACGAGCATGGTCGCCAGGCCCGGCGCGAGCATGCCGGCGCCCTTCGCCATGCCGCCGACGGTCCAGCCGGACCCCTCGCGGACCGCGGTCTTGTGCACGGTGTCGGTGGTCTTGATGGCGATGGCGGCCTTCTCGCCGCCGTGCTCGGACAGGGCGGCGGCGGCCCGCTCCACGCCGGGCAGCAGCTTGTCCATCGGCAGCAGCACGCCGATCAGGCCGGTGGAGGCCACGGCGACCTCGCCCGCGCCGACGCCCAGGACCTCGGCGGCCTTCTCGGCGGTGGCGTGGGTGTCCTGGAAGCCCTTGGGTCCGGTGCAGGCGTTGGCGCCGCCGGAGTTCAGGACGACGGCGGCCAGCTCGCCGGAGTTCAGGACCTGCTCGGACCACAGGACCGGCGCGGCCTTGACGCGGTTGGAGGTGAAGACGCCCGCGGCGGCGCGGCGCGGCCCGGTGTTGACCACGAGGGCCAGGTCCGGGTTGCCGTTCTCCTTGATCCCGGCGGCGATGCCCGCCGCCGTGAACCCCTTGGCTGCCGTGACGCTCACGGTGCGACTCCGATCGTGGAAAGCCCGGTGGTCTCGTCGAGTCCGAGGGCGATGTTCATGCTCTGGACGGCACCGCCCGCGGTGCCCTTGGCCAGGTTGTCGATGGCGCTGATCACGACGATCCGCCGCGCGTCCGCGTCGTACGCGACCTGCACGTGGACGGCGTTGGAGCCGTACACGGACGCCGTGGCGGGCCACTGGCCCTCCGGCAGCAGGTGCACGAACGGCTCGTCGGCGAAGGCCTTGGCGTACGCCTCGCGCACCGACTCGGCGGTGACGCCGGGCCTCGCCCTGGCGCTGCACGTGGCGAGGATGCCGCGCGGCATCGGCGCGAGGGTCGGCGTGAAGGACACGGAGACCCGCTCGCCGGCGGCCGCGCTGAGGTTCTGGATCATCTCGGGCGTGTGCCGGTGGACGCCGCCGACCCCGTACGGGGACATGGAGCCCATGACCTCGCTGCCCAGCAGGTGCGGCTTGGGCGCCTTGCCCGCGCCCGAGGTGCCGGACGCGGCGACGATCACGGCCTCGGGCTCGGCGAGCTGCGCGGCGTACGCCGGGAACAGCGCGAGCGAGACGGCCGTGGGGTAGCAACCGGGCACCGCGATGCGCTTGGACCCCTCCAGCGCGGCGCGGCCACCCGGAAGTTCGGGGAGGCCGTAGGGCCAGGTCCCGGCGTGCGCCGAGCCGTAGAACCGCTCCCAGTCGACCGCGTCCTTCAGCCGGAAGTCGGCGCCCATGTCGACGACGAGGACGTCCGGGCCGAGCTGCTCGGCGACGGCGGCGGACTGGCCGTGCGGCAGCGCGAGGAAGACGACGTCGTGGCCTGCGAGGACCTCGGCGGTGGTCTCCCGGAGCACGCGGTCGGCCAGCGGCAGCAGGTGCGGCTGCAGCGCGCCGAGGCGCTGGCCCGCGTTGGAGTTGCCGGTCAAGGCGCCGATCTCGACCTCGGGGTGGACGAGGAGCAGGCGCAGCAGTTCCCCGCCCGCGTATCCGCTCGCTCCCGCCACAGCCGCGCGTACCGTCATGAACCCTCCTCCTGGATGGCATGACTATACGTTTCTTTGCACGTTTATGCAATCTGTCCCCGATCTCCGTCCGGGGTGCCCGGCCGGAAAAGGTCGACGCGCCGCCGTTCACCCGACCGGGCGGGACTTATCCCCGGGCCGTTCTCGTTGCACCTGCCGTAGCCGGCCGCTGCGGCGGCACCGAGGACGGAGGGACCGGAAGCGATGGACGACACCACGACCGCGGACCGCGGAGCACCGAACGCCCTGAAGGAGGCCGTCGGACGGCACGGCGTCTGGAGCATCGCCCTGCGCTCGGAGGACCCGGCGCGGCACGGCGAGATCGCGGAGGCCGCCGCCGAACTGGAGGAGCTCGGCTTCGGGGCCGTCTGGCTGGGCGGCAACAGCAACCCGGCGCACGCGGCGCCGCTCCTCGACGCGACGACGCGGCTCGTCGTGGCCACCGGCATCCAGAGCATCTGGGAGCACGACGCCGAGGACACCGCCCGCCGCCTCGCCACCGTGGAGGCCGCGCACCCCGGCCGCTTCCTGCTCGGGCTCGGGGTGAGCCACGCCAAGCTCGCGGACCAGTACCGCCGCCCCTACGCCGCCATGGTCGCCTACCTGGACGCGCTGGACGCCGCGGGCGTCTCCGCCGGGCGGCGCGTGCTGGCCGCGCTCGGCCCGAAGATGCTGCGGCTCTCCCGCGACCGGGCCGCCGGTTCGCACCCGTACCTGGTCACCCCCGAGCACACGGCGCAGGCCCGCGAGATCCTGGGGGACGGCCCGCTGCTGGCGCCGGAGCTGAAGGTGGTCCTGGACACCGACCCGGACCGCGCCCGCGCCACGGCCCGCGCCTACCTCGCCCCCTACCTGGAGCTGCCGAACTACGCCCGGAACTTCCTGCGGCTCGGCTTCACCGAGGACGACCTCCTGGAGGGCGGCAGCGAACGCCTCGTCGACGCGGTGTTCGCCTGGGGCGACGAGAACCGCGTCCGCGCCGCCGTCGACCTCTTCCACGACGCGGGCGCCGACCACCTGGCCCTCCAGCTGGTCGGCGACGACCCCCGGGAGGACCTCCCGCGCGAGGGCTGGCGCCGCCTGGCCCAGCTGCTGGACTGACGCGGGGAGCGGGGAGGACGACGGCCCGCCGCCCGCCGGAGGGTGGGCCGCCGTCCTCCGCTCCCCCCACACGCCGCCTCCGCCCGATCGCCGGTGCCGGACGGGCGCCGGGTAGGCTCACGTCCCCGGCGTCCGCGCGGCAGCGGCACCGGCCGAGCAGCGGGAACGGGAAGGAGCGACGCCATGGCCACCGAGTTGCGGCCCGTGCCCGACGTCCTCGCGTACCTGGCCGGGAGGTGGCGGGTCGAGCGCACGGTGCGGGACCTGGCCACGGGCGACGAGGGG
Organism: Streptomyces minutiscleroticus; assembly: GCF_014650875.1. Lineage (GTDB taxonomy): Bacteria > Actinomycetota > Actinomycetes > Streptomycetales > Streptomycetaceae > Streptomyces > Streptomyces minutiscleroticus. The sequence goes on along the minus strand of NZ_BMVU01000029.1, from coordinate 19,789 downwards.
CGCTTCACCGGCACCACCGCCTTCACCCCGCTGGACGGCGGCGGGCTGCTGCACCACGAGAGCGGCACCTTCGTGTGGCGGGGCGTGCCGCGGCCGGCCGAGCGCACGCTGCGGTTCCTGCCGGGCGGTACGGCGGGCCGCGCCGACGTGCGCTTCGCCGACGGGCGCCCCTTCCACGACCTGGACCTGACGACCGGGCGGCACGTCGCGGACCACCCGTGCGCGGCCGACCTCTACCGGGGCGAGTTCACCGCGCTCGACGCGGACCGCTGGCGGACCGTGTGGCGGGTGGGCGGCCCGGCCAAGGACCTCCTGCTCACCACCGACTACGCGCGGGTCGCCGAGGATCGGGGCGATCCGGCCTAAGGCCGCAGGGGCTGCGGGAACGCCCCGTCGAAGCGCAGGTTCCAGCGCCCGGCCCACCCCGTGACCGCGGTCGTCGACAGCGGGCGCACGTCGATGTTCCAGTACGTCGCCAGCGGGGCCCGCAGCACGTAGACGAGGGCGGCGCGCACGACCGACGGCTCGGCCACGGCGACGATGCGGCCGCCGTCGTCGGCCGGGCGGGTGTCCAGCCACTCGCCGACCCGGCCGACGAAGGTCAGCAGCGACTCACCGCCGTGCGGCGCGGTGCGCGGATCGGCGAGCCAGGCGTCGACCGCCGCGGGCTCGCGGGCCATCGCCTCGCCGAGCGTGAGCCCGCGCCACCGGCCCATGTCGCAGTCGCGCAGCGCGAGCTGCACCAGCGGGCCGAGGCCGAGGGCGTCGCCGGTGGCCCGGCTGCGCGGCGCCGGCGAGCAGTAGCGCAGCTCGGCGGCCGCGTACGGGATCAGCGCGGGCGCCACGAGCTGCACCTCGTCCCAGCCGGCCTGGTCGAGGGGCCTGTCGTCGTCGAAGCGCTCGGCGAGCAGCGAGGAGCAGCGAGCCGCGGCGATGAACGTGACCCGAACATGCATGCCGCGATGTTCGACCGCCCGGCCGGGCCGGTCAAGAGGGGTAACCGACGGTACATCCGCCACGGCACCGGCAGGGCCGGTCACCACGGCGTCGGCGGGTGCGCCCACTGCGGCACCGGTCGACCAGGCCGCCGCGACACCGGGCGGTCCGCCCGCCGCGACACCGGGCGGCCCGGACCGCCACGGCGCCGACGGACCTCACCTCCACGGCACCGGCCGGTCCGACCACCGCGGCACCGGCCGGAGCGCCCGCCGCGGCACCGAACGGCCCGGCCGCCATGGCCCCGGCCCGGCCGTCATGGTCCCGGTCGGCCCGGCCGACGCGGCGCCGGTCAGTACGGCCGCAGCACCTCGTCGCACGCCGTGCGCAGCCTCCGTACGCCCTCCTCGATCTCCGCCGTACCGGCGACGCCCACGAAGCTCAGCCGCACGTGGGGGGCCGGCGGCTCGGCGCTGAAGTACGGGCGGCCCGGGGCGACGGCCACGCCCGCGCGCAGGGCGGCGGCCAGCAGCGCCCCCTCGTCCGTGCCGTCGGGCAGCCGCAGCCACAGGTGGTAGCCGCCGGACGGGACGTGCGGCAGGGCGAGTTCGGGCAGGTGGCGGCGGAGCGCCGCCGTCATCGTGTCGCGGCGGGCCCGCAGCTCGGCCGCGACCGACCGCAGATGGCGGGGCCAGGCGGGCGAGCCGACGAGTTCGAGGGCCGCCTCCTGGAGCGGGCGCGGCACGAAGAAGGTGTCGACGATCTGGATGGCCCGCAGCCGCTCCAGGACCGGCCCGCGGGCGGCGAGCGCGCTCACCCGGAAGCTCGGCGAGGTCGCCTTGGTGAGCGAGCAGACGTGCACGACCACGCCGTCGGGGTCGTCGGCGGCCAGCGGGCGCGGCAGCGGTCCCGCGTCCTCGTGCACGAGACGGCGCACGAAGTCGTCCTCGATCACGAAGGCGCCGGCGTCGCGCGCGATGCGCAGCACCTCGCCCCGGCGCGCGGCGGAGAGCACGGCGCCGGTCGGGTTCTGGAAGAGCGGCTGGCAGACGAGGACGCGGGCGCCGGTCGCCGCGAACGCGTCGGCGAGCAGCTCGGGCCGTACGCCGTCGCGGTCCACCGGCACCGGCACGGGCCGCAGCCCCGCGGCGCGGGCGATGGCCAGCATGCCCGGGTACGTGGGCGACTCCACGAGGACCGGGGCTCCCGGCGGCGCGAGCGCGCGCAACGCGGTGGTCAGGGCCGACTGCCCGCCCGAGGTGATGAGCACCTCGGCGGCCGTGACGGGGCCGCCGATGCCGCGCGCGAACCACTCGCGCAGCTCCGGCACCCCGTCGACCGGCGGGCGCGCCCAGGCCCCGGGCCGGCGGCCCGCGCGGGACAGGGCGGCGGCCATGGCCCGCTCGGGCTGGAGCGAGGGGTGCAGGTAGCCGCCGTTGAACTCCACGACGCCGGGCGGCGGGGAGGCCAGCGAGACCACCACGCCGGAGGCGTCGACCGTGCGCGGCACCAGTTCGGCGGAGGCGTCGGCGCTGAGGGCGACCTCCTGCCACGAGGTGTCCCCGGCGGCCGGGGCGGTGGCGCGGGCCCGCGCCCGGAACGCCCCGGCGCCCGGCCTGGTGGTCACCAGGCCCTCGGCGGAGAGCTGCGCCAGCGCCCGTGACACGGTCACGGGGCTCACGCGGAACCGCTCGACGAGCGCCCGGCTCGACGGCAGCTTCTCACCGGGAGAGTAGCGGTTCAGCTCGTCCCGCAGCCTTTCCACCAGTTCGGCCACGCTGCTACGCTCTTGCATGACAGCACAGGATAGCGCTACCGCCGAGACCTCGATAGCAGTGCCGAGTCCGGCGTCCGAAGCCGGACCGACGGGACAGGGACAGGTCTCCGGCTCCGGCTCCGGCTCCGGCTCCACCGCACCCGCCGTATCCGGTACCGCCCCCGCTTCCCCCGGGAGGGACCGCGCGCTCCACCGGGGCGGTCTCCTCCAGGCCGCCCTCGGCGTCGTCGCGTTCTCGCTCACCTTCCCCGCCACCGCCTGGGGCCTGGAGGGCTTCGGCCCCTGGTCGCTGGTGGCCGTGCGCAGCGTGCTCGCGGCCGTCGTCGCGGGCGGCTGCCTGCTGATGCTGCGCGTACCACTGCCGGAGCGGCGGCACCGGGCGGGCCTCGTGGTCGTCGCCGCGGGCGTCGTGCTCGGCTTCCCCCTGTTCACGACGCTCGCCCTGGAGACCTCGACCACCGCGCACGCCGCCGTCGTCGTGGGCCTCCTGCCGCTGACCACCGCCCTGTTCTCCGCGCTCCGCGTCGGCGCCCGCCCGTCGCGGACCTTCTGGGCCGCGGCCCTGGCCGGCGCGGCCGCGGTGATCGCTTTCACCGTGCAGCAGAGCGGCGGCGCCCTGTCCGGCGCGGACGGCTACCTCTTCGCCGCGCTGCTGGTCTGCGCCGCCGGTTACACCGAGGGCGGCCGGCTGGCCCGGGTCATGCCCGGCTGGCAGGTCATCGGCTGGGCGCTGGTGCTCTGCCTGCCGCTCACCCTGCCGGGCGCGCTCGTGGCCCTGTCGTACGAGCCGGTCGCGCTGAGCGCGCACAGCGTGACCGGCCTGCTGTGGGTCGCGGTGGGCTCGCAGTTCCTGGGGCTCGTCGTCTGGTACCGGGGCATGGCCGCCATCGGCATCCCGAAGGCCAGCCAGCTGCAGCTGGCCCAGCCCCTGCTGACCCTGGTGTGGTCGGTGCTGCTGCTGGGCGAGCACCTCACCCCGGCCGCGCCGCTGACCGCCGCGGCCGTGCTCGTCTGCATCGCCGTCACCCAGCGGGCGCGCGGCTGACGGGCCGGTACGCACCGGGTCCGACGGGCGCAGCCCGCCGTAGACTTGCGGCCACGGAACGCTCCCTTCGCACGAGACGAGGAGGCATCCCGATGCGCGCAAGGGTGGGCGACCAGCTGGTGGTGCACGGCCGGACCGTCGGACAGCACGACCGGGTCGCGGAAGTCGTCGAAGTGCTGGGCGCCGACGGTGCCCCTCCGTTCCGCGTCCGCTTCGAGGACGGGCACGAGGCCGTCATGTCGCCCGGCCCGGACGCGGAGATCCGCCACCGGCACACCGCCCGCTGACCCGGCCCGGCACGGCGGCCGGTGACGGCACGGCGCGGCGGCCGGCCGGTGAAGGGGCGGCGGACGCGGAGCACGCGGCCCCGGCGCGGCGGCCGCCGCCTCAGCGCGGCCGTCGCGCCGCCTGCCCGTAGTGGTCGGCGACCACACGCGCCATCGCGCCGATCCGGTCCTCGGCCACCTCCTTCGCCGAGAAGAAGGCGTGCCCTTCCACCTGCGGGTACTGCTGCGCCAGCGCGAGGTGGCGGGAGAGTTCGGCCGGGTCCTGCCAGGCTTCCGGCTGCGCCGGGTCTCCTGCCTTGTAGAGCGCCTCCCCCACGTACAGCCGCGTGCCGCTGCCCCGGGCCGTCTCCGCCCACCAGGGCAGCAGCTTCGCGTAGTCGGCCGCCTCGAAGCCGATGTTCCAGTACAGCTGCGGGCAGATGTAGTCGATCCAGTGCTCGCGCACCCACGTCCGGGTGTCCGCGTACAGGTCGTCGTACGTCTGGACGCCCGCCCGGGTGTCCGAGCCGAGCGGATCGGTCGCGGCGTTGCGCCACACCCCGAAGGGGCTGATGCCGAACCGCACGCCGGCCCGGGCCGCCCTGACGCGGTCCGCCGTCTCGCGCACCAGCAGGTCGATGTTGTTGCGCCGCCAGGCCGCCCGGTCCTCGAAGCCGCCCCCGTGCTCCGCGAAGGCCGCGTCGTCGCCGAACTCCTGGCCCGCCACCGGGTACGGGTAGAAGTAGTCGTCCCAGTGCACGGCGTCCACCTCGTACCGGGTCACCGCGTCCAGCATCGCGTCCTGGACGAAGGCCCTGACCTCGGGCAGCCCGGGGTTGTAGTAGAGCTTCCCGCCGTAGGCCACCGCCCAGTCGGGGTGCAGGCGCACGGGGTGCTCCGGGACGAGCCGCCCGGGGTCGGCGTGGGCGGCGACCCGGTACGGGTTGAACCAGGCGTGCAGTTCGAGACCGCGCGCGTGGGCCTCGCTGACCGCCGTGCCCAGCGGGTCCCAGCCGGGGTCCTGCCCCTGGACCCCGGTCAGGCACTGCGCCCACGGCTCGTACGGCGAGGGCCACAGGGCGTCCGCGGTGGGCCGCACCTGGAGGATCACCGCGTTGAGCCGGCGGCGCACGGCCGTGTCCAGGTGGGCGAGGAGTTCGGCGCGCTGCTCGGCCGCGGGCAGCCCCGGCTTCGAGGGCCAGTCGCGGTTGGCGACGGTCGCCAGCCACATCCCGCGCAGCTGCGGCGCGGCGGGCGCCCGCCCGCCCGGGGACGGCACCGCGGCGGCGTCCCGCGCCATGACGAGTCCCGAGACCGCGGCCAGCGCGAACGCCCGACGTGAGAGCCGCCCCATGGTCCACCCCCGACTCACCGGATCCGCCCCGTCACGGACCGTCGTACCGGCCAGCATGCCCGACCCGGCGGGCCGCTCCACGGAGGACGGCGGGTAACGTGCTCGAACGGAGCAGGCACCGACGACGGGACCTGCCACGTTCGTGGACCAGCGAAAGGGACGAAGTGACGACGCACATCCCCGGAGACATCGCACGCGTCGGAGTGGTGGGCTGCGGCCAGATGGGGGCGGGCATCGCCGAGGTGTGCGCCCGCGCCGGCCTGGAGGTGAAGGTCGCCGAGACCACCGGCGAGGCCCTGGAGATCGGCCGCGCCCGGCTGTTCACCTCGCTCTCCAAGGCCGCGGAGCGCGGCAAGATCTCCGCGGAGGAGCTGGACGCGACGCAGGCGCGGCTGAGCTTCACCACGGACCTGGGCGAGTTCGCCGACCGCGATCTGGTCATCGAGGCCGTCGTCGAGAACGAGCAGGTCAAGACCGAGATCTTCCAGGTGCTCGATCAGGTGGTGACCCGTCCGGACGCGATCCTGGCCTCCAACACCTCCTCGATCCCGCTCGTGAAGCTCGCGGTCGCCACCTCGCGCCCCGACCATGTCATCGGCGTCCACTTCTTCAACCCGGCCCCCGTGCAGCGGCTGGTCGAGCTGATCCCGGCCCTGACCACCTCGGAGGGCACGATCAGCCGGGCCCAGCTGCTGGTCGAGAAGGTGCTGGGCAAGCACGCGATCCGTGCCCAGGACCGCTCCGGCTTCGTCGTCAACGCCCTGCTCATCCCCTACCTCCTCTCGGCGATCCGGATGTTCGAGTCCGGCATCGCCAGCCGCGAGGACATCGACAACGGCATGGAGCTGGGCTGCGCGCACCCGATGGGCCCGCTGAAGCTGTCCGACCTGATCGGCCTCGACACCGTCGCCTCGGTCGCCCACTCGATGTACGAGGAGTACAAGGAGCCGCTGTACGCCGCTCCCCCGCTGCTGCAGCGCATGGTCGACGCGGGCCGGCTCGGCCGGAAGACGGGCTCGGGCTTCTACACGTACGCCTGAGCCCCGTGCGTCCCGGTCCCGCCGAACGCACGCCCCGCTCCCGGTGCGCGCACGCCTCCCTCCGGTCACGTTCCGCTTCCCGCGGCCGCTACGGAGCGTGAGGACGACACGGGCCCGGCACTCCCTCGGAGTGCCGGGCCCACGCCATTCACACACCGTGTGCGCGCTCAACTCGCATATGCCGCGCGCACACGCTCCCCACGCGTCCACCAGGCGAGTTGACTTTCCGTGTCACGCAACCGTTGTCACGACCACGGAAAGGAGCGGATTCGTGTCCGCCGAGCCCGAGCCGCCCATCGTCCACGGAGAACTCGCCGAGTTGCGCCGGAGCCTCGAAGTGGGTGTCGCCCGTATCGAGGGAGGCCTGGCCCTGCTCACCCAGCGCGACGAGCAGACCATGAAGGATCTGGAGGAGCTGAGCGCCCGGATCGTCGCGCTGGAACACACCCGGTGGCCCCTGCCCACCCTGGCCGCGCTCACCGCCGTAGGGGCACTGGCCCTGGCGGTCTGGCAGGCCTTCGGCCGCTGAGCGGGCACCCACCGGGCGCGGGAGAGCGGCACGTCAGGTCAACGTGTCCTGCCCGAGCCTGAGATGGTGCAGGAGGAGCAGGGCGGCCGCCATGTTGGCGGCCGGGACCTCGCCCCGGGCGACCATGTCGGGGACGAGCTTGAGGGGGACCCACTCCCGGCGGTCCGACTCGAAGTCGTCCACGGGGTGCCCGACGTACTCACCTTCGTCGGCCCAGTAGATGTGGTGCCGGGCGTCGGTGAGTCCGTTGGACGGTTCGACGCTCATCAGGTGGTGCAGGGGCCCCGGCCGCCAGCCGGTCTCCTCCTCCAGTTCGCGGGCGGCCGCGGCCGCGACGTCCTCGCCGTCCTCGACCACGCCCGCGGCGAGCTCCCAGCCCCAGCTGTCGGTGATGAAGCGGTGCCGCCACAGCAGCAGCACCTCGTTGGCCTCGTTGACCACCGTGGCGACGGCGACGGGCCGCAGCCGTATCAGGAAGTGGTCGAGGTGCCGGCCGTCCGGCAGCTCGACATCGGCGAGATTGACGCTGAACCAGCGATTGGCGTACACAACTTGTTCGTTCTGTTTCGTCCACTGCACGGTTCTGCCACCTTCCGCTAAGTAGATGGCAATATCGCAGCAGGAGGGCGTGCTCACAGCAGGCGCACGAGGGGCCGCTCGCAGCACGGCGGTGGGCGCGGAGTCCGCCGTCGCGGCCGTGCGGTGCCGGCCGGCGGCGGTGTCCGACGGTCCTGCCGCAGCGGTGAGGGGCGGTCCGGCCGCCCCTCACGGGGCCCGGTCCGCGGCGGTGCGCGCGGGCCCTACAGAGGGACCCGCAGCGCGCCGTCGATGAGTTCGGCCGCCTCGGCCGTGCCCGCGCCGCCGTTGCGCGCCAGGTGCTCCCGCGCCGCGCGCAATCTGTCGCGCAGCCGCTGCGACTCCATGCCGCGCGCGCGTTCCGCCATCTCCGCCGCGGCGACCGCGGCCCGGTCCGCGTTGCCCTGGCGCAGCTCGATCTGGCTGAGCACGGCGAGCCGGTGCACCCGGCCCCGGTCGTGGGCGGGGGTGTCCACGGCGGCCTCGGCGTGCTCGCGCGCCGCCGCCAGGTCCCCGAGGCTCAGCAGCGCCTCGGCCACCTGCACGTTCACCAGGCCGGGCTGGACGTAGCCCGTCTCGTCCGGCTCGTGCCCGCGCAGGATCCGCTCGGCGGCCGACTCGGCCCGCCGGATGCAGTCCAGCGCGCTGCTGCCGTCGCCGAGGTGCGCGTACGCCTTGGCCTGCATCGCGTACAGGTCGGAGGCGAGCGCCGGCGTGATGTGCCGCCCGGCGGTGCGCAGCGCCGCCTCCGCGAAGGCGACGGCCTGGCGGTACTCCCGCATGAACAGCGCCTGGTTGACCAGCAGCGCGATGACGTACGCGCCCAGGGCCCGGTCGCCGCTGGCCTTGGCCAGCCGCAGCGCCTGGTGGAAGTAGCGCTGGGCCAGGCCGTGCGCGTCGGAGTCGTAGGCGCAGATGCCGGCGATCGCCACCAGCCCGCCCGTGGCACGGTGCAGCTGGCGGCCGGTCTCGTCGGTGTAGCCGCCCCGCAGCAGGGGCGCCGCCTCGGCGTTGAGGAAGCCGACGACGCGGGTGCGGACCGCGACGCCGCCGGCCTTGCGGTACATCTGCTCGTAGTGCGCGCGGGCCGCCCGCAGCATCTCGATGTCGGCCATGCTCACCCGCTGCCGCCCGCCGCGCGAGACGTCCACGTCCTCGGGCGGGTTCTCCCACTCCCACACGGGCATCACGGCGGGGGTGCCGGTGACCGCCGGTGCGCCGAGGAGGTACGCGCGCTGCTGCTCGTCGGAGCGCCACAGCGCGGTGGCCCGCTCGACGAAGCCGGAGAGCGACCCGGCGTGCGCGGGCGACGGCCGCCCCGGCACGCCGAGCCCGATGTCGTCGAGCGTCACCGGCCGGTGCAGCCGGGCCGCGAGCACCTCGCAGATCAGGTCGGGCACCTGTCCGCGCGGGCGCTGTCCCTTGAGCCACCGGGCCACCGCGGTGTGTTCGTACCGCAGCGCGAGACCGCGTGTCCGCCCCGCCTGGTTGACGTGCGCGGCGAGACCGGCGTGCGAGATGCCGGCCTCGTCCAGGATCGCGTCGAGCAGAGTGTTGGGCTGCATGGAAGGCCCCTCCGATGGCTCGGTACGGCCAGACTAGTGCGTCCCGGTTCACACGGGGTGTGAACGGAACGCCCGGATCCGTCCAGTGCGCGCACTGGTGCGGGAGGGGCCCCGCCGGTTGACTGAACTGCCTCGCAAGAGGCCGGCCGGGCCGCCGGCTCCCCCTCGTACAGTGCGGCGGCCCTCCTCCGCGCCGTCCGTTCCGCCGCCTGCCCGACACATCCGCGGCGGGGCGGGCGGCGCGCGCCGGGCCGGCCTTCGCGCGGGAGGAGAGCCGGGCGCGTCGCCGAAGGGCACGTGCGAGCTCCGCGGCCTCGGGGTTCACGTGACGCGATGCGCCCGGCGCCCGACCGGTGCGCCCTGCCGGCGGGGGGCCTGTCTGCGGTCGTTGCGCAGGACGAGGACGGCCGCGTCGTCGCCGGGCGGGCCGCCGGCGTGCCGCAGGAGGCGGGCGAGGACGGTGCTCAGGACGGCGTGCGGCAGGACGGGTCCGGTCCGGCCCCCGCACCCGGCGCCCAGGGCCTCGGCGAGCACGGCGGGCAGCGGGAAGAACCGGCCGCGGGCGTCGCGGGCGTCCTCGACCCCGTCGGTGTGCAGGACGAGGGTCTCGCCCGGCAGCAGCCGCCCGCAGCCGAGGACGGGCAGCTCGGCCGGGAGCGGGAAGAGCCCGAGGGGCGGCAGCGGGCCGTCGCCGGCGAGCGGCGCCACCCGGCCCCGCCCGCCGTCCGGCGCGGTGGCGTCCTCGCGCAGCACGTACGGCCACGGGTGACCGCAGTTGAGCGCGCGCATCCGCCCGTCGTGGCCGATCTCAAGGAGCAGCAGGGTGACGAACTCCTCGGCGACCGGGTGCTCGGGCTCCACGCCGTGCGCGGGGTGTTCGGCCCGGGCCCGTTCCCGCAGGTGCCGGGCGTGCGCCCGCTCCAGTCTGCGCAGGACGCCGTCGAGCGCGGCCTCGTCGTGCACCGCCTCGCGGAAGCTGCCGAGCACGGCGGCGACGGTGCCGAGGGCGGCGATGCCGTGGCCGCGGACGTCGCCCATGACGACCCGTACGCCGTGCTCGGTGCCGAGCGCCTCGTACAGGTCGCCGCCGACGGTGGCGCCGCGGTCGGCGGCGAGCCGGGCCGCGGCGACGCGCAGGCCGTCGAGGCGCGGGGGCAGCGGCCGCAGGAGCACGTCCTGCGCGGCGCCCGCCACCCGGCGGACCTGCCGCAGCTCGCGCAGCAGCCCCCGCCTCACGTGCAGGACCAGGCCCGTGCCGACCACGAGGAGGACGGCGCTGGTGACGAGGCGGGCGCCGAGGCCGTCCTGCCGGGCGAGCGGGCAGGCCAGCTCGTAGGTGACGGCGACGGCGCCCCAGACGGCGGGCATCCCCGTGCCCGGCGTACGGCGTACGGCCCGCGGGCCCGCGCGGCCGAGGGCTCCGGCGAGCGCGGCGCGGGGGCCGTCCGTGCGGCCCGTGCGGCGCGGTGCGGCGCGCGGGGCTCCGCGGCGGGCCGCGGCGGGGAGGGCGCCTCTCGGCGCGGGCCGTGCGGACCTCCGGAGCGTGTGCCCTGTCCTGCGGGGAACCCCGACTCTGCTGCGATTCATGCCGTTGGCCCCCCAATAGGCCCGGTAGCACAGATCGGCCCCACGAGGACCGGGACCGATTCTTTCGACCGGGTGCCCCGGCCGGGCGGGATCGTCCCGACGTGCCACCCGAAGGAGTGAGCGGGCGATCACCGTGCCGCCGTACGTCCGTACGAGCCCTCCCCGCGCCGTGGCCGCCCGGGCAGGGCCTTTCGAGGACCGCCCCTCGTGGCCGTCCGGACGGCCACGAGGGGCGCACCCGGCGGTCCGGATGCGCCCCTCGGTCGGGACCTCGCGGGGCACGCGGCCCCGGTCGCGTCAGGCTCCGCGCAGCACCGCCCCGGTGCGCTCGGCCGCCACGGCGACGGCCGCGTCGCGGGCCGCGGTGGCCTCCTCGACGGTCAGCGTGCGGTCGGGGGCGCGGAAGCGCAGCGCGTACGCCAGCGACTTTTGGCCCTCACCGAGCTGCTCCGCGTTCTCGTAGACGTCGAACAGCCGGATCGACTCCAGCAGTTCACCCGCGCCCTCGCGCAGCGCGGCCTCCACCCCGGCGTGCGGGACGGACGCGTCGACGACCAGCGCGACGTCCTGGGTGGCGACCGGGAAGGTGGAGATGCGCGGCGCCCTGGGCAGTCCGGCGCTCGCCTCCTCCAGCGCGTCCAGGTCGAGCTCCATGGCGGAGGTGCGCGCGGGCAGGCCCAGCGTCTTGAGCACGCCGGGGTGCAGCTCGCCCGCGTGGCCGACGACGCGCTCGGTGCCGCCGGCCGTCACGACGAGTTCGGCGCACCGGCCGGGGTGCCACGGACCGTACTGGCCCTTGCGCACCGTCAGCGGCGTCCCCGCCTCGCGGGCGACGACGCGCGCCGCCTCGACGGCGTCGGCCCAGGTCTCCGGGTGGCCCTTGCCCCACCAGCCGGCCTGCTCGCGGGCGCCCGTCAGGACGACGGCGGCGTGCCGGGGCTGCTCGGGCAGCGCCGCGGTCAGCGACGCGAGCTCCTCGTCGGTGGGCCGGCGGTCCACGGGCAGCCGGCCGGCGACGCGTGCCTCGCCCCGGGCCCGGAAGACGAGCCCGGTCTCGAACAGCGCCAGGTCGTGGCTGCCCCGGCCGTCGTTGCGGCGCAGCGCGCCGAGCAGGCCCGGCAGCAGCGTCGTACGGAGGCCCGGCTCCTCGTCGGAGAGCGGGTTGACCAGCTTCACGACCCGGCGGGCCGGGTCGTCGGCGGCCAGGCCGAGCTGGTCGAGGACCTGCTCGCCCAGGAACGGGTAGGTCGGCGTCTCGACGTACCCGGCGCCGGCCAGCGCGCGGCCGACGCGGCGGTGCAGCCGCTGGCGGGCGGTCAGCCCGCGGCCGGCGGGCGGCTTGGGCAGCGTGGAGGGCAGGTTCTCGTAGCCCTCCAGCCGGATGACCTCCTCGGCCAGGTCGTTCGGGTCGGTCAGGTCGGGCCGCCAGGACGGGACGGTGACGATCAGCTCGTCCTGCCCGTAGACGTCGCAGCCGATCTCCTGGAGCCGGCGCACGACGGTCTCGCGGCCGTACGCGACGCCCGCGACCCTGTCCGGGTGGTCCGCCGGGACGGTGATCGTGCGCGGCGCGGAGGGCGCGATGACCTCGGTGACGCCGGCGTCGGCGGTGCCGCCCGCGAGGAGCACGAGCAGGTCGACGGTGCGCTGGGCCGCGGCGGAGGCGGCCAGCGGGTCGACGCCGCGCTCGAAGCGGCGGGACGCCTCGGAGGACAGCTTGTGGCGGCGGGCCGTGCGGGCCACGGAGACCGCGTCGAAGTGCGCGGCCTCGATCACCACGTCGGTGGTCGCGGTCTCCTCACCGTGGTCCGCGATCTCGGTGTCGGCACCGCCCATGACGCCCGCGAGGCCGATGGGCCCGCGCTCGTCGGTGATCACCAGGTCCTCGGCGTCGAGCACGCGCTCGACCCCGTCGAGGGTGGTGAGCTTCTCGCCCTGCCCGGCCCGGCGCACTCCGATCGCGCCCTGGAGCCGGGAGCGGTCGTACGCGTGCAGGGGCTGGCCGAGCTCCAGCATCACGTAGTTGGTGACGTCGACGGCGAGCGAGACGGCGCGCATGCCGGCCTTCTGCAGGCGGCGCTGCAGCCAGATCGGGGAGCGCGCCTCGGGCCGCAGCCCGGTGACCACGCGGGCCGTGAAGCGGTCGCAGGCCAGCGGCTCGGAGACCTGCACCGGGTAGCCGTACGGGTTCGGCGCCGGCACGTCCAGCAGCGCCGGGTCGCGCAGCGGCAGGCCGTAGGCGATGGCGGTCTCGCGGGCCACGCCGCGCAGCGACAGGCAGTAGCCCCGGTCCGGGGTGACGGCGATGTCGAGGACCTCGTCGACGAGCTCGAGGAGCTCGATCGCGTCGGTGCCGGGCTCGTACTCCGGCGGCAGCACGATGATGCCCTTGGTGCCGTCGTCGCCCATGCCCAGCTCGTCGCTGGAGCAGATCATGCCGTGCGAGACCTTGCCGTAGGTCTTGCGCGCGGAGATCGCGAAGCCGCCGGGCAGCACGGCGCCCGGGAGGACCACGACGACCTTGTCGCCGACCGCGAAGTTGCGGGCGCCGCAGACGATCTCCTGGGGCTCACCGGTGCCGTTGGCGGTGCCGACGTCGACGGTGCAGAAGCGGATCGGCTTCTTGAAGCCCTCCAGCTCCTCGATGGTCAGCACCTGGCCGACGACCAGCGGGCCCTTGAGGTCGGCGCCGAGCTGTTCGACGGTCTCGACCTCCAGACCGGCCGAAATGAGCTTGGCCTGGACGTCGCGCCCGGTCTGAGTCGCCGGCAGGTCGACGTACTCCCGCAGCCAAGAAAGCGGGACCCGCATCAGATCTCCATCCCGAACGGCCGGGTGAACCGGACGTCACCCTCGACCATGTCTCGCATGTCTTCGACGTTGTGGCGGAACATCAGCATCCGCTCGATGCCGAACCCGAAGGCGAATCCGCTGTACTTCTCGGGGTCGACGCCGCAGGCGGTCAGCACCCGCGGGTTGACCATGCCGCAGCCGCCGAGCTCGATCCAGCCCTCGCTGGAGCACGTGCGGCAGGGGCGGTCGGGGTCGCCGACGGACTCGCCCCTGCAGACGTAGCAGAGCATGTCCATCTCGGCGGACGGCTCGGTGAAGGGGAAGTAGTTCGGGCGCAGCCGGGTCTTCATGTCCTCGCCGAAGAGCGCGCGGACCATGTGGTCGAGCGTGCCCTTCAGGTCGGCCATGGTCAGGCCCTCGTCGACGGCCAGCAGCTCGATCTGGTGGAAGACCGGGGTGTGCGTGGCGTCGAGCTCGTCGGTGCGGTACACCCGGCCGGGGCACACCACGTAGACGGGCGGCTCGCGGTCGAGCAGGGCGCGGGCCTGCACCGGGGAGGTGTGCGTGCGCAGCACGACGCCGGACTCCTCGCCCCGGGCGCCCTTCGGGCCCTGGACGAAGAAGGTGTCCTGCATCTGCCGGGCCGGGTGGTCCGGGGTGAAGTTCAGGGCGTCGAAGTTGAACCACTCCGCCTCGGCCTCGGGGCCCTCGGCGATCTCGTAGCCCATGGAGACGAAGACGTCCGCGACCCGCTCCATCATGGTGGTCAGCGGGTGCCGGGCGCCGGCGGGGACGCGGTCGTAGGGCAGCGTGACGTCCACGGCCTCCTCGACCAGGACGCGCGCGTCGCGCTCGGCCTCCAGCTCGGCCTGGCGGGCGGCGAGGCCCTTGTTCACGGCGCCGCGGGCCTGGCCCACGCGCTTGCCGGCGTCGGCCTTGGCGTGCGGGGGCAGCGCGCCGATCTCCCGGTTGGCCAGGGCCAGCGGCGAGGTGCCGCCGGTGTGGGCGACCTTGGCCTCCTGGAGCGCTTCGAGAGAGTCCGCGGCCGCGAAGGCGGCGAGCGCCTCGTCCCGCATGCGCTCGATCTCTTCCGGTTTCAAGGCCTCGACCTCAACAGGGTCGTACGACTTATTCGGTGCCGACATCTCTTCCCGTGCTTCCGGTTGGCTGGCTGGAGGTCCCCGTCGCGACGCATGGGCGCGTCGTCCGGCTCAGGACGCAAAGGTGCCAAAGGCCGAGTCTAACGGGGGTGCGGGCGTCGCCCGGACGACCGGTCCGCGGGGACCGGCGCGGCGGCGTGAGGCGCCCGTGGGCGGACCGGCCTGCGCTACAGCAGATGGGCCGGGGTGCCCACGGGCAACGTAAATCGGAACTGGGCGCCGCCGCCGGGGGCGCGCCCGACCGTGATGGTGCCGCCGTGGGCCTCGACGATGCCCTTGACGATGTAGAGCCCGAGGCCGGTGCCGCCGCGCTTGCTGCCCCGCCAGAAGCGGGTGAAGACGCGGTTCATGGACTCCTCCGGGATGCCGGGTCCCTCGTCGCTCACCGTGACCGACGTGGCGGCCTCCTCCCGCTCGCGCGGGGAGGCCGAGGGCTCGATGTCGATGGTGACGGTTCCCTCGCCGTGCCGCACCGCATTTTCCAGCAGGTTGCTGAGCACCTGGTCGATCTTGTCGGGGTCGGCCCACAGCTCGGGCAGCGGGTGCCCGATGCGCAGCAGGAACCGGTCGGCGGACTGCCCGGAGGCGACGTACGCCTGGATGTGGCGGCCGACCGCGGCCCCGATGTCGACGGGCTGGCGGCGTACCTCCAGGCGCCCGGAGTCGATGCGGGAGATGTCGAGGAGCTCGGCGATCAGCCGGGTGACGCGGTTGGCGTCGGCGTCGACGGTCTCCAGCATCAGCTTCTTCTGGTCGTCGGTGAACCGCTCCCACTTGGCGAGGAGCGTGGCCGTGAAGCCCTTCACCGAGGTCAGCGGGGAGCGCAGCTCGTGGGCGACCGTGGCGATCAGCTCGGCGTGGCTGCGCTCGGTGCGGCGGCGCGCCTCGGTGTCACGCAGGCAGACGATCACGCGGCGGACCGGCCCGGTGGGCTCGTCGCGCACGTAGCGCGCCGAGACCAGCACCTCGCGGCCGCCGGGCAGCAGCAGGTTGCGCTCGGGCTGGCCGACCCGGATGGCCAGCCCGCGGTACGGGTCGGTCAGCTGCCACCAGCGGCGGCCCTCCAGGTCCTCCAGCGGCAGGGCGTGCTCCAGCGCGCTGCCGAGCGCCCGCTCGGCGGGCAGGGCGGTGATACGGGCGGCCGCGGCGTTGAAGCAGACCACGCGGCCGTGCTCGTCGGCGATCACCAGGCCGTCGGGCAGGTCGTCCGGGCAGAGGCCGAGCTCGGCGAGGTCGCCGTGCCGGGGCGCGGGCGGCCGCCGCGCGTCCCGCGTCTTCAGCGGTCTGCTGGTGCCGACACTCATCCCCGCACCCCACCTCTCCTCCGGCGTCGGGGGGCCTCCCTGCGCACGGGCCTCCCCGCTCGGGCCGGGCGGGCGCCCGGGAGGATCCCCGAGCCCGTCACCCTACTAGCCGGAAGTGACGGAACGGCACCCTCCGGAGCCGCGCTGGGCGCGGGCCGACGCGTAGAGACATACGGCGGCGGCCGTCGCGAGGTTCAGGCTCTCCGCCTTTCCGTGGATCGGGACCCGTACGACGGCGTCCGCGAGGGCCCGCGTCTCCTCCGGCAGACCCCATGCCTCGTTGCCGAAGACCCAGGCGGTGGGGGTGCCCATGGTGCCCCGGTCCAGCTCGTCGTCGAGGTCCTGCTCCCCCGCCCCGTCGGCGGCCAGGACCCGCACCCCGGCGTCCCGCAGCCCCCGGACCGCCTGCTCCACGGGGACGCCGACGGCGACCGGCAGGTGGAACAGCGAGCCGACGGAGGCGCGCACGGCCTTGGGGTTGTAGAGGTCGACGGAGGCGTCGGTGAGGACGACGGCGTCGGCGCCCGCGGCGTCGGCGCAGCGCAGCACCGTGCCGGCGTTGCCGGGGTCGCGGACGTGCGCGAGGACGGCGACCAGGCGCGGCCGCGCGCGCAGGACGTCCTCGAAGGGGGTGTCCAGGAAGCGGCAGACGCCGACGAGGCCCTGCGGGGTGACGGTGGTGGAGATGTCGGCGATCACCTCCTCGGAGGCGAGGTGGACGCGGGCCCCCGCGTCCCGGGCGGCGGCGACGATGTCGGCGTACCGCTCGGCGGCCTCCGCGGTCGCGAACAGCTCGGCGAGCGTCGCGGCGCCGTGGGCGCGGTGCCCGGCCGCCTCCCGCACGGCCTGCGGCCCCTCGGCCAGGAACAGCCGTTCCTTCCCCCGGAAGTTCCGCTTCGCCAGCCGCCGCGCGGCGGACACGCGCGACGAACGCGGGGAGATCGGTTCGGGGGCGGCGGTCATGCGGTGCACCTTCGGGTCGGAGTGGACGGCGGGGAGGGGCGGGCGGTACGGGTTCGTCCGGTACGGCCGAGGACCGACCGGGCGTGGCCCCGGCCGCACCCGGCCACGAGGTGGCCGGTTGCGGCCCCGCCCAGCCTCCCACCAGCTCATCGGCCCGGCCGCCGGGACGAGCCCGGAGAGCCGCCGGGCGCGGGCTCGCCCGGTACCGCCGTGGACGGCCGGACACGGGCTCGGCCGGTACGGCCATGGGGTCCGCCGGGCGCGGCGCCGGACGGTTCGGCCGCGCACCGGCGGGGTTCGGCCCGCCATGCCCTGCCCCCGGCCCGCCGGGTCGGGCTCGCGGGACGCGCATCGGCCGGCCGGGCCGGAACGGGCCGTCGCGCCGGACGCGGGGCGGCGGCCGGGCGGGCCGTCCGGGGCGGCGGCGCGTGGGGGCCGGTTCCGCGGCGGTACGCGGCGGCCGGTCCGCCGGGCAGGGCCCGGACACACGCGGACCCGCAGGCCCGAAGCCTGCGGGTCCGGTTCACGTCCGGGTGCTGCGCGATGCTCAGGCAGCGGCCTTGGGCGCGTTGACGTCCGACGGCAGAGCCTTCTGCGCGACCTCGACGAGCGCGGCGAACGCGTTGGCGTCGTTGACGGCCAGCTCGGCCAGGATCTTGCGGTCGACCTCGATGTTCGCGGCCTTCAGACCCTGGATGAAGCGGTTGTAGGTGATGCCGTTGGCGCGGGCAGCGGCGTTGATGCGCTGGATCCACAGCTGCCGGAAGTCGCCCTTGCGCTTCTTGCGGTCGTTGTAGTTGTAGACCAGCGAGTGGGTGACCTGCTCCTTGGCCTTGCGGTACAGGCGCGAACGCTGACCGCGGTAGCCGGAGGCCTGCTCGAGGATCGCCCGGCGCTTCTTGTGGGCGTTGACTGCCCGCTTGACGCGTGCCACTTTTAACTCCTTGTAGCGGGGCCGCGGTTGGACTCACACGGCCCGAGAACGACTGGGTCCCGGTTCGAGATCAGGCGCGCGCATGGGGCGCGCCCGGGCTCACTGGCCGAGAAGCTTCTTGATCTTCTTGGCGTCGCCCGGGGCCATCTCGGCGTTGCCGGTGAGGCGACGCGTCAGACGGGACGACTTGTGCTCGAGCAGGTGGCGCTTGCCGGCGCGCTCACGGAGCACCTTGCCGGAGCCGGTGACCTTGAAGCGCTTGCTGGCACCGCTGTGCGACTTGTTCTTCGGCATGGCGCCGTTCTCTCCTCGTCGGTGGCGCTTCGGTGCCCGGTCGCGAAACCGGGCACAACGAAGCGTCGCTCTTCTATCGATTGCATCCCTGGACCCGTGTCCAGGGACTCCTGGACCCGCGCCCCGGGATCAGGCCTCGGCGGGTGCCTCGGCCGACTCCTCGACCGGGACATCGGCGGCGTTCTGCGAGCGGCCGGGGTTGGCCTTCGCATCCGCCTTGCGGGCCGCCTGGGCCTCACGGGCCTCGGCCATCGCCTCGGTCTTCTTCTTGTGCGGACCGAGAACCATGATCATGTTGCGGCCGTCCTGCTTCGGATTCGACTCGACGAAACCGAGGTCCTGGACGTCCTCCGCGAGGCGCTGCAGCAGCCGGTAGCCGAGCTCCGGCCGGGACTGCTCGCGACCACGGAACATGATCGTGATCTTGACCTTGTCGCCCTGCTTGAGGAACCGGACGACGTGACCCTTCTTGGTGTCGTAGTCGTGCGGGTCGATCTTCGGCCGGAGCTTCATCTCCTTGATGACCGTGTGCGCCTGGTTCTTGCGCGCCTCACGGGCCTTCATGGCCGACTCGTACTTGAACTTCCCGTAGTCCATGAGCTTGCACACGGGCGGACGGGCGTTCGCCGCGACCTCGACCAGGTCGAGGTCGTACTCCTGCGCAAGCTCCAGGGCCTTGGCAAGCGGGACAATCCCGACCTGCTCGCCGCTGGGACCGACAAGTCGCACCTCGGGAACGCGAATCCGGTCGTTGATGCGGGGCTCGGCGCTGATGGATCCTCCTCGGTAGCACCACACGACTGTCTGGGGGACAGCCGCGTATGTCTGGATGACACTGGGACCAACCGTCGCGGCGCAGAAAAAATGCCCCGGACGGTGCACAGGCGGGACTCCGAGACGCCGGAGCACCGCCGCAGTGACCCGCGGGGCGCTGTTCGGGCGGCTCCATCGTCCGTACGGAACGATGGCGGCCGCCTGACCGGTGACCCGCCGTCCCGGAGGACGGTCAGGTGGGAGATCGGAGCCTCCACTTGTGGGTCGGTCACACACGTGTCCGACCGGTCGTAACTCAAGGTTAGCAGCTCCGCGGGACAGGTGCTAACCGCGGTATGCGGGGCTCCCGCGACCGGGCGGGCCCGTGCCGGGGCCTATCGTGTGGGGCATGAGTGACACCTCCCCTGAGACGCCCGACTTCACCGCCATGGCCCGCGACATCGCCGAGGTCCCTGCGGTCGAGGTGATCGTGACGGTCGCCGTCAACCTGATGAGCGCCGCCGCCGTGAAGCTGGGGCTGACCGAGGAGGGCGACGAGCACAAGGATCTCGACGAGGCCCGCAAGCTGGTGCACGCACTGGCCGGCCTGCTCGACGCGAGCGCGACCGAGATCAGCTCCTTCCACGCGGCCCCGCTGCGCGACGGCCTGAAGTCACTGCAGCTGGCCTTCCGCGAGGCGTCCCTCGTGCCGGACGAGCCGGGCCAGGGCCCGGGCGAGAAGTACACCGGCGCCGTCTACGGCTAGTGCCGTGACCGGAAAGGCTGCCGTGGGCTCGCGGCGTCCGGTGCGGTGCGTCGCAAGGCGGAGGACCACCCTCGTACCGGGCGTACCCGGGTGGCTCCGACAACGCGGCGTGGGGGTCCCCCCTGCTCGAAGAGCCAGGGGGAGTGC
>NZ_BMVU01000028.1 GCF_014650875.1 Streptomyces minutiscleroticus | reverse complement strand
GGTCAGGTCGAACCCGGCGCAGATCTGCGCGTACTTGCGTTGGATCACAACCGAGAGCCAGAAGAGCTTGTCGCCATAGTCCACGCCGACCTCCCCGGTCCGATGACGAACGATCAGCCTACTCGTCGCGGGCCGGCGGTCTGCACTGGGCGGCCTTCTGGGCTCGGCCATTGGTGTTCGTCCCGCAATGCGGGTGATGACGGTACCGATGGCCGCCTCCTGGCTGGTCCTGGCGTTGAGCCCCGCAGGCAAGGTGCGCGGACTGCCGCTCACCGTCGCGTCGGACCATCCTGGCCGGACAGGCGATACGGCCACGTTGCCAGAGGCGGCCGAAGGATAAACGGCTGTCCGAGCCCCGAGCGGGACTCATCCCCGTGTCCCGCGCGGGCACGGGGGCCAACTGTCGCTGAACGTCACACGGGCGCGGGCGTTTCCCTCTCGCGTGTTCGAATTCTTGTTCGATAAGGTGGCGGGGAGAGGGGTGACGGCATGGAACCGCGGCGGACGACGTCGGAGCGGGTGAGCGTGATGCACGTGCGCTGCCCGGAGCGGCCGGGCGAGGAGACGTACCGTCAGGTGCTGGAGCTGCTGGCCGAGCTCTCACCGGTCGTGCAGGCGCTCCCGCCGGCCGCGGCGCTGGTGGACCTGACGGGCGCCCTGCCGTACCACGGCGTCGGCGCCCGGCACCTGGGGGAGATCCTGCGGGTACGGGCGATCTCCCGGCTGGGCGTGGACGTCCGTGTCGGCATCGGGCCGACGATCACGGTGGCGGCCACGGCCTCGGGGCAGGTGGACGAGCCGGGCGGCGTCCTGGCCGTCGCGCCCGACGAGGCCGCCGACTGGCTGGGACCGCTGCCCGTCGAGGCGCTCCACGGCATCGGGTCGCGCCAGGCCCGTGCCCTGCGCGAGTACGGCGTGCACAGTGTCGGCCTGCTCGCCGCCGTCCCGCCGGCCACGGTGCAGCGCGTCCTCGGCGGCCGGGCGGGGCGGCTGGCCGCGGACCGGGCCCGCGGCGTCGACCCGCGCCCCGTCACGCCGCGCGCCCTGCCCGCCTCGGCGGGCGTGAGCCGTACCTTCGCCCGGCACACCCTCGACGGCGCGGCGGTCCGCGGCGCCCTGCTCGACCTGGTGGTCCGCCTCGGCCACCAGTTGCGCCGGCGGGGGCAGGCGGCCCGCGGGCTCACGCTGACGCTGCGCCTCGCGGGCGGCACCGGCTGGGAGCGGACCCGGCGGCTGCCGGAGCCCTCCGCCCACGACGACGACCTGCGCGCCCTGGCCTACCGGCTGATGGACGCCGCCGGCCTCCAGCGCGGCCGGCTCACGGGCATCGCGCTCAGGGCCGAGGACCTCGTCGCCGCCGACCGGGTCACCCGGCAGCTCAGCCTCGACCGGGGCCGGGAGTCCCGCCTGGCGGCCGAGCGGGTCGGCGACCGCATACGGGAGAGGTTCGGCCCCGGCGCCATCGGTCCGGCGGCACTGCTGGCCAAGGCGTCCTAGACCGGGCCGGATCGGGTCCGGGACGCCCCGTACCTGATCCTGCCCGGCTTGAGCCGGTCCGACCGGCCCGTCCCGATCCGGCCTGTCCTGATCCGGCCGGGACCCCCGCCGAGCCGCAGCGTCGGCGGGGGCCCGTGAGCGCTCCGCGCGAGTCCGCGTCCGGCTCAGTCCCCGACCTCGACCCTGCCGTTCAGGCGGGCCGGACCGTCCCCGGCCGGCGCGGACGCCGGCGCCGTACCGCGCTCGGTGATGCCCTTCAGCAGCTGGGCCAGGTCGATGCCCGTGGTGGAGCCGAGCAGCTCCAGGCCCTGGGCGACGTTGTCGGCGACGGCGCGCGGGATGCGGCCCGCCCCGTCGGTGGAGATCACGGTCATCTTCTCGACCGCGCTCAGCGGCTCGGACGCCTTGGCGACGACCTGCGGCAGCACCTCGATGAGCATCTGCAGCACGGCCGCGTCGCCGTACCGCGCGAACGCCTCCGCCTTCTGCCGCATCGCGTCCGCCTCGGCAGCGCCCTTCGCCGCGATCGCGGACGCCTCCGCGTCGCCCTCGAGGCGCACCGCCTCCGCGACCGCCGCGCGCCGCGCCCGCTCGGCCTCACCCTGCTTCAGACCCTCCAGCGCCTCGGCCTCGGCCAGCGCCGAACGCCGCTGCTTCTCGCCCTCACCGGTCAGCCGCGCCCGCTCGGCCTCCGCCTGCGCCGCCGCGATGTCCGCGAGCCGCTCGGCCTCGGCCTGCTTGACCCGGGCCACCCGCCTGGCCTCGGCCTCCTGCTCGGCCGCGTACCGCTGGGCGTCGGCGGGCTTGCGCACCTCGGTGTCGAGCTGACGGTCCTTCAGTGCGGCCTGGCGCGCGGCGACCTTCTCCTGCTCGGCGAGGATCTCCTGGCGGCGGGCGGCCTCGGCCAGCGGTCCGGCGGCGTCGGCCCGGGCGGCCGCCGCGTCCGTCTCCGTCTTGATCTCGGCCTGCTTGAGCGCGAACGTCCGCTGGGCGATCGCGATCTCCTCCTCGGCCTTCAGCCGGGCCTGCTCGGCGGCGCGCCGGGCCACGGCCTCCGCGATGTCGGCCTCCTGCCGGGCGCGGGCGGCCTCGGGCCGGCCGAGGTCCTCCAGGTACGAGCCCTCGGTGGTGATGTCCTGGATCTGGAAGGCGTCGAGCACCAGGCCCTGCCCGGACAGGCTCGCCTCGGCCTCCTCGGCGACCTGGCCCGCGAACGCGGCGCGGTCGCGGATGATGTCCTCCACCGACATCCGGCCGACGATGGCGCGCAGCGCGCCGGACAGCACCTCCTGCGTGAAGCCGACGATGCCGTTCTGTTGCATCAGGAACCGCTGGGCCGCGGCGCGGATGGAGTCCTCGGTGCCGCCGACCTTCACGATCGCGACGCCTTCGAGGTTGGCCTTCACCCCGCGCAGGGTGACCGCGCCGCGCACGGCCACCGGGATGTGCCGCGAGGACAGGTCGAGGGTGAACCGCTGCTGCACGAACGGCACGACGAACACGCCGCCGCCGACCACGACCTTCTGTCCGCTGTTGTCCGTGAACACCCGCCCGGTCTCCGGGTCCGTGGCCTTCTTGCCACGCCGTCCGGTGATGATGAACGCCTCGCTCGGCCCCGCCACCTTGTAGCGGGTGATCACGACGAGAGCCAGCAGGACGAGGAGTACGACGACCCCCGCGACGGCGACGACGACAGGATTCATGGCGGTGCCCCCAGACACGTAGTACCCACAAGAGGGTGGAGGAGGAGCCCGTGAGGGCTCGGGACGAGAGGGGATCGGTGCTCGGCGGCGACGGACGAAAGCCGGCGCACCCGCCCCGACGACCCGGTGGACTTGAGGTCCAGTGGACCTGCGGCCCGATGGACCTGCGGCCCTTCGGCCTGGTGGACCTGCGGCCCGACGGTCCGAGGGACTTGCGGCCCGACGGCGGTGCGGGCTAGCGCTCCACCGGGCGGACCAGGACGGAGGTGGCGGAGGTCGCGGCCTCGACCCACACCTCGGTGCCCCGGGCCACCGGGACGGCGCTGCGGGCGGCGTACTTCACGGGCTGGCCCGCGAGGCGCAGCAGCACCTCGCCGAAGCCGTCCGCGGGGATCGCGGTCACCACGCTGCCCGCCGTTCCCACCAGGTCGGCGCCGGTGGGGACGGGTGCCGACCGGTCCCGCACCAGGGCGCGGCCGAAGCGGTAGGTGAGCCAGGCGGTGGCCAGCCCGGCGCCGGCCCCGGCCCCGGCGGCCACCGCGGTGCCGGCCCCCGTGGTCCCCTGGACGATCGCCCCGCCGAAGCCGGTCATCGCCAGGAACCCGGCGACGACCGGCAGCGACAGCCACCCGTCGAGGAGACCGCCGGAGGCTCCGTCGAGCACGCCGTCCAGCACCCCGTCGAAGACCAGCGAGAGAGCGAGCAGCACGACCCCCGTGATGCCGATTCCCAGAAACCAGGCCATGTGTGCCTCCCCCTCCCGCCCCTCGCTGATCTCCGGCGTTGACGAGATGCTCACATGGAGGGACGGAGTGGTTCATTGCCGTGTTCCGGCAGTGTTCACGGTGTCTTCCATGCCGTGCTCGCGCGCCGTGCCGCCGCTGGGGCCCTCGTCCACCGCTCGTCCGGGGCGCGCGCCGCCCGTGCTCGCTGCCGCCTTCCGGCAGGGGAGGGCATGGGCTTGGGATCATGTTCTCGGGCCCGGCACCGCGAGGTGCCGGGCCCGAGAACATGAAATGCCGGGGCCGGAAACGCTAAGTGCCGGGCCCGAGAACATGAAATGCCGGGGCCGGAAACGCTAAGTGCCGGGGCCGGGACACGGGTCCCGGCCCCGGCACGGGGCTTCGGTGAAAAGCGGTCAGGCCGCCGGGGTGACGTCGCCCGTGGTGGCCTCCGCGTGGCCGACACCGACGGCTGCCGTCTCCGCGACCTCGGTGACGGGTACGGCCGGCACCGCTTCGGCGGACGCCTGCGCCGGGACCCCGGCGGCGGGGGAGGGAACCTGGGAGTCGTCGTGCGGGCGGGCGCCCGGGAGCCGATGACGCGCGGCGACCAGCGCGCTGTCGATGTCCCGGGTGCCGGTGGCCACACACAGGGTGTACGTCACGTCCTCGAGACGCTGACGCGCGGTCTCGTCGCCGTCCTGGGCGTTGAGTGCCGTCAGCGCCTCGTACTGCTTGATCAGATCCGACAGGACCGCGGGGTGGGCCATCAGCACGGCAGAATCCCTCCTTGCTCTCCGTACCCGCTGCGCGGGCGGACGAGATCCATGTGCCCGGATGTCGCAATCGCACACCGGAAAGAATCAGGCCGCACCCCGGGAGGGCTCAGGCGGCCGCCCTCTCCTCCTCGGAGGAGTGCCGCACGACGAGGAAGGCGTCCCGCTCCAGGTCCATCACGACCCTCACGTCCTCGCCCATCGCCCGCCGCTGTGCCGCGTACTGCTCCGCAGGCCAGCTGCCGTAAGGTCCGCCTGCGGGCACCGACTTCAGAATCGACTCTTCGCTCACGGCTGGGCACCTCCGCCTGTTCGTGTCCCGCTGTACCGATCATGTGCGTATCTCTCTGATGCCCTGCCCATGACACAACAGACCGCCCAATATCAGCCAAACCGCCGTCTGTACTTGCGGACTGTACTTGTCATCCTCTAAGGCGTTCGCGCGGAACGTTTCGGTCCGGCCGCGCCGGGCCCGCCGCGCCGATTGACCTCCTCCTCCCCGGGTAGCCGGACGCCGTCGAACGCCGCCGGAACACACCGTCCCGGCGGCACCGGTCCCCCTCGGTGCGCCGGTCCCGCCGCCCTCCCGCGGTGGCGGGAACCCACCGTGCGGGCCACCTTCGGACACGTGGAGGAGCAGGCGTGGAGGACAACCTGTGGGCCTACGCCCCGACCAGCGGCCACACCCCGGACGACGATCTGACGGGTTATCGGGTGGAGGCGACGGACGGGCACGTCGGGAAGGTGGACAAACACTCCGACGTGGTCGGATCGCAGTACATCGTGGTCGACACCGGGATGTGGATCTTCGGCAGGAAGGTCATGCTGCCCGCGGGGACGATCACCGACGTGGACCACGGGCAGCGGCGGATCCTGGTCTCCCGGACCAAGGAGGAGATCGAGATGTCGCCGGAGTTCGACGAGGACAAGCACCTCGGCGACCCGCGCTACCGCGACCAGCTCGGCGGCCACTACGGGTCCGGCCACTGAGCCGGCCGGACGCCGGCCCCCGCACGGCGCGCCGAACCGTGTTTCGATGAGGACATGACCCTGTTCGTCGGCACCTCGGGGTGGCAGTACAAGGACTGGCGCGGGGTGCTCTACCCCGAGGAAGTGCCGCAGCGCCTCTGGCTGGAAAAGTACGCCGAGTCGTTCGCGACCGTCGAGAGCAACAACGCCTTCTACCGGCTGCCGAGCAGGGAGACCTTCACCGCGTGGCGCGAGCGGACCCCCGAGGGGTTCGTCTGCGCCGTGAAGGCCAGCCGGTTCCTCACCCACATCAAGCGGCTCCGCGACCCGGAGGAGCCCGTGGGGCGGCTGATGGACCACGCGGCGGGCCTGGGGGACCGCCTCGGGCCCGTGCTGCTCCAGCTGCCGCCCACCCTGCGGGCCGACCCCGGGCTCCTCGACCGGTGCCTGGCCTGCTTCCCCGCCGGTACGCGGGTGGCCGTCGAACCGCGCCACGACTCCTGGTGGACGCCCGCGGTGCGCACCGTCCTGGAGGACCGCGGGGCCGCCCTGTGCTGGGCCGACGCCGGCTCCCGGCCCGTCACGCCCCTGTGGCGCACCGCGGACTGGGGCTATCTGCGGCTGCACTCCGGCCGCGCCCGCCCGTGGCCCCACTACGGCCGGCAGGCCCTGAAGGGCTGGGCGCGGCGGCTGACGCAGACCTGGGCGGGGACCGAGGACGTCTTCGCCTACCTCAACAACGACCCCGGCGGTGCCGCCGTCCGCGACGCCGTCGTCCTCGCCCGAGCCGCCCGGGCCGCCGGCGCGGCGGTGACCCGTACGCCCCTGCGGCTGCCGCCGGGCGCGCCCCGGTGACCCGGTCGGCACCCGCTCTTTCGGGCCATCCTCGGCCGCGTCGCGATACGGCGGGACCCGCGTACTTGAACTCCGCCGAACAGGGCATCCGACTGCGTACGGTGGTCGCCCTCACGCGACCCACCAGGCACGATCCGTAGTAGAGAGGCAGCGACACGTGCGCACTGTCGGAGTGGAAGAAGAACTCCTCCTGGTCGATCCCGTGACCGGGGAGCCGCGCGCGCTGTCCGCCGCGGTCCTCGCCCGGGCCGCCCAGGACGGCACGGGCGAGGAGAACCTGGAGAAGGAGCTGCAGGACCAGCAGCTGGAATTCGCCACGCACCCGCAGGCCGACATGACGGAACTCGGCGCGGAGATCGTCCGCTGCCGGAACGAGGCGGGACGGCTCGCCGGGGACATCGGGGCCGCCGTGGTGGCGCTGGCCACCTCGCCGCTGCCCACCAGTCCCGCCATCGGCATGAACAGCAGGTACCAGTGGATGGCCCGGGAGTTCGGGCTCTCCGCGCAGGAGCAGCTCACGTGCGGCTGCCACGTGCACGTGGCGGTCGACTCGGACGAGGAGGGGGTCGCGGTCCTGGACCGCATCCGGCCCTGGCTGTCCGTGCTGACCGCGCTGAGCGGCAACTCCCCGTTCTGGCAGGGCAAGGACAGCCAGTACAGCAGCTACCGCAGCCGGGTCTGGGGGCGCTGGCCGATGTCGGGCCCCACCGACCTCTTCGGCACGCCCGAGGCGTACCACCGCCGGGTCGCCGACATGGTCGCCACGGGCACGGTCCTGGACGAGGGGATGGTCTACTTCGACGCCCGGATCGCCGCGCGCTATCCCACCGTCGAGATCCGGGTCTCCGACGTCTGCCTGGACGCGTCGACCACCGTGCTCGTCGCCACCCTGGTCCGCGGTCTCGTCGAGACGGCGGCCCGCGAGTGGCGCGCGGGGCGGGAGCCGGTGGACCACAACGTGGGACTGCTGCGCCTCGCCTCGTGGCGCGCGGCCCGCTCGGGTCTGGAGGGCGACCTGCTGCACCCGCTCACCATGGAGCCGCGGCCCGCCGAGGAGGTCGTCCACGCGCTCCTGGACCACGTCGGGGACGCGCTCACCGACACCGGCGACCTGGACCGGGCGCAGAAGACGGCCGCCGAGCTGCTGCGGCACGGCAACGGCGCCCGGGCGCAGCGCGAGCTGCTGGAGCGCACCGGCAGCCTGGGCGCCGTCGTGACGGAGTGCGTGCGCCGCACCCAGGGCTGACACCGCGCGACGGCGGGACCCGCGCGGGACGGTGTGACAGCGGGTCCCGCGCGCGACGGCGCGGCAGTGGGTCCCGTGCGGGCGGTGCGACAGCGGGTCCGGACATGTGACGGTGGCGCCGCGCGGACGGCGGCGGGACCACGCGTACGGCGGACGGTGGGGCCGCACCAGGCCGGGTGCGGCCCCACCGTCGACGGGGGCCGGGGTCAGGACGCCGACGCGCCCACGGTGGTGTGGAAGGCCAGCTTGCCGTCCTCCACGTCGACCCGGATCCGGCTGCCGGCGCCGATGCCGCCGTCGAGCAGCATCTTCGACAGCGGGTTGTCCACCTCGCGCTGGATGGTGCGGCGCAGCGGACGGGCCCCGTACTCGGGCTGGTAGCCGCGCCGGGCCAGCCAGTCCACGGCCTCGGAGGTGAACTCGACGGTGATGTCCTGGGCGTGCAGCCGGCGCCGCGTCTCCTCCAGCATCAGGTCGGTGACCCGGTCCAGCTGCTCCTCGGAGAGCCGGCGGAAGATGACGATCTCGTCGATGCGGTTGAGGAACTCCGGCCGGAAGTGCTGGCGCAGCGGCCGCAGCACCTGCTCGCGCCGCGCCTCCTCGTCGGCCTCGGAGCCGCCCGCCCGGAAGCCCAGCGACGCGCCGCGCCCGGTGATCGCCTCGGAGCCGAGGTTGCTGGTCATCACGATGACGGTGTTGGTGAAGTTCACCGTCCGCCCCTGGGAGTCGGTGAGCCGGCCGTCGTCCAGCACCTGCAGCAGGACGTTGAACACGTCCGGGTGGGCCTTCTCCACCTCGTCGAGCAGCAGCAGGCTGTACGGGTGGCGCCGGACCGCCTCGGTGAGCTGGCCGGCCTCCTCGTGGCCCACGTAGCCGGGCGGGGCGCCGACGAGCCGGCTGACGGTGTGCCGCTCCTGGAACTCGCTCATGTCCAGGCGCACCATGCGGTCCTCGCTGCCGAACAGGGACTCCGCGAGCGCCCTGGCCAGCTCCGTCTTGCCGACGCCGGTCGGCCCGAGGAAGAGGAAGCTGCCGATCGGGCGGTCGGGGCTGGACAGCCCGGCGCGCGAGCGCAGCACCGCCTCGGCCACCGCGGTGACGGCCTCGTCCTGTCCGACGACCCGCCGGTGCAGGTGCTCCTCCAGGCCGAGCAGGCGCTCCCGCTCCTCCTGGGTCAGGCTGCTGACGGGGATGCCGGTCTGCCGGGACACGATCTCGGCGATGTCCTCGGCCGTGACCTCGACGATGTGCCCGTCGCCCGGCGCACGGTCCTCCTGGGCGGCCTCGATCCGCCGGGTGAGCTCGTTGATCCGGTCCCGCAGCTCGGTGGCCCGCTCGTACTGCTCGGCGGCCACCGCCTGGTCCTTGTCGCGGGTGAGCCGCTCCGCCTCGCGCTCCAGCGCCCGTACGTCCGTGCCCTTGGTCCGGGCGCGCAGCCGCACCCGCGCGCCCGCCTGGTCCATCAGGTCGATGGCCTTGTCGGGCAGGTAGCGGTCGGTGAGGTAGCGGTCGGACAGCTCCACGGCGGCCAGCAGCGCCTCGTCGGCGTAGCGGACCTGGTGGTGCGCCTCGTAGCGGTCGCTCAGGCCGCGCAGGATCTCCACCGCGTCGGACGGCGTCGGCTCGGCCACGAGGATCGGCTGGAAGCGCCGGGCCAGCGCCGCGTCCTTCTCGATGTGACGCCGGTACTCCTCCAGCGTGGTGGCGCCGATGACATGCAGCTCGCCGCGGGCCAGCGCGGGCTTGAGCATGTTGCCCGCGTCCATCGAGCCGCCCTCGGAACCGCCGCCGGCCCCGACCACGGTGTGCAGCTCGTCGATGAACACGACCAGCTCGTCGGAGTGTGCGCGGACCTCCTCGATGATGCCGTTGAGGCGCTCCTCGAAGTCGCCCCGGAAGCGGGTGCCCGCCACGACGCCCGACAGGTCGAGCGAGACGACGCGACGGTTGCACAGCGTCTCCGGCACGTCGCCGTCGGCGATCCGCTGCGCCAGGCCCTCGACGATCGCGGTCTTGCCGACGCCCGCGTCGCCGATGAGCACGGGGTTGTTCTTGCCCCGCCGCGACAGCACCTCGACGGTCTGCTCGATCTCCTCCTCGCGGCCGATCACCGGGTCCACGCGGCCCTCCTGGGCCAGCGCGGTCAGGTCCCGTCCGAACCGGTCCAGGTTCGGTGTGCCGCTCCCGCCGGACTGCGGCCGGCCGGGCTGGCGCTGCTCGGGCCCGTGCCCGTGCCCGTGCGCGCCGCCGCCCGGGGCGCCGGACTGCGGCGCGGCGCCCGGATCGAACCGGGCCGCGTTGAGGATGTGCCCGGCGGCCGAGTCCGGATTGGCGGCCATGGCCATGACGATGTGCTCGGGGCCGATGTACCCGGCGCCCATGGCCCGGGCCACCTCGTGCGCCTCCAGCAGGGCCCGCTTGACGGCCGGGGTCACCGACAGCGACTGGGTGGCCGTCGAGGGGTCGGACTCGCCCGAGTGCCGGTCGATCTCGGCGGCGATCTGGTCGGGGTCGACGCCCGCCCGGGAGACCAGCTCGCGGGTCTGCTCCATGGTCAGCGCGGCCCGCAGCAGGTGCTCGGTGTCGAGGTCGCTCCTGTGGTGCTCCGCGGCGTAGGAGGCGGCGGCCGCGACCAGCTGCCGGGCGGGCCCGCTCATGAGCCTGCTGATGTCTATCTGCCGTCGGCCGCTGCCGAGGAACCGGGCGATGAGATCCCCGAAGGGGTCCTTCCCGAAGCCCTCGGATCCTGTGAAACCGCTGCTCATGACCGTCCATTCCGACGCCCCGGCCGACCGGGCGGCGCCGGCGGCCGACTGGAACGCACTGTTTCGCTAGACATAGGTGCCCATTACGCGTGCCCGACAGGGGAGGGTTTATACGCGGATGCCCCGGTCGTCCACCGCATGGCCCGAAGATCCGTACGCACTCCGCGCACGCTCACCGGACGGCCTGCGGACGGCCTGCGGACAGTCTCCGGACGGCCTCCGGGCAGTCTCCGGACGGCCCGCGGGGGCGGACGGCGGCTCCCGTCCGTCCCGCGGCGCCGTCCGGAGGGCGCGGGCGCCCCGCGCCACCCGTCTGCGCCGTCCGCTCCCGCAGGCCGCCCGCGCCGCCCGGGCGAGGCCCGGAGCGGGCGGGCGGTGGCGTGCCCGGACGGCGACTCGCCGGGGCGGCGGGGCGCCGGACGCGCCGTGAGGCCGGCTCCGGCCGTCCGGGCTCCGTCCGGGCTCCGATCGTCCGGGCCCCGGCCGTCCGGGCCGTGAGGTCAGAACCGGTCGTCCGGGCCGCCGACCGGGGGGAGCCGGTCGTCGTCCACGACGTGCACCGCGGCCTCCTCGGCGCTCGCCGCGCCGCCGTCGATGCCCTCGTCCTCGGCGATCGCCTCCTTGACCCGGTCCGGGTGGGCGCCCTCGTCGGGGGCCTTCAGCCGCCCGGCGCGCTCCTCCCCGGCCTCCGGGTCGATCGGCTCGCCCTCGCCGCCGGGCAGGTCGCCGATGCCGTTGCCCTCCGGCACGAGCGGCGGCTCGGGCTCCTCCTGGCGCAGCCGCTGGTCGAGGGTCTCGCCCTCGTGCTGCTCGGCCGCCGTGGTGCCGTACTTGGTGACGCCCAGCGGCTTCTCGGGCGGCGAGTACCCCATGTCGAGCTGCTCGTCGTAGGTGGGCTCGTCGAGCGCGTCCTGGAGGTCCAGCGGGGAGGCGTCCTCCTGCTGCTCGTTGTCTCCCGTGGGCTGGTAGGCGTCGTCCGCCATGGGGTCGTCACTCATGAGTACCTCGCACTTCGATGGCCTCGGATGTCGTACGGCGGGCCCGTCGTCGCGCACGAGCCGCACCGGTGTATCGCAGTGCCCGGGATGTACCGCGCCAAACGCCGCGGTCACCTCCGCGGCCCCCGTCTTCGCACGTCACGGCGGGTGCGGAGCACCGGTTGGCACGGCCGGGCGCGATGGCGCGGACGGCCGGCGGGCATGGGGGCGGCCGCGGCGGGAACGGGAGGAGGCGGGAGGGCGGGCGCGGCGTGCGCGGTACCGGGCGGGCGTGGCGGAAGCAGCGTGCCGCACGGCGGGGGAGGCGCGTCGGAGGACGGAGGGAGCGAGGCGTGGCGCGGGGGGCGGCCGGTCCCCTGTTCCGGCCGCCCGTCCCGCGCGCACGGGCTCCTCGGGCGGACCGGCGGTGCCGGCTCTCGCCCGGTGTCCCGGCCGGGGAGGCGGAGGGGCGGACGGCTCGCCGAAGCCGCGGGGCCGTCCGGTCCGCTTCCGGCCGCGCCCGGTGCGGAAGACGCGACCTGCCGGTGCGACTCCGCCTGTACGGGCCGGGGACGCACCGAAACTACGTGTTCGTTCCGGCCATTGGGTACCGCGTCCGTGCCCAACCCGGGCACAGGTGAGGCTCACCTGTGCACAGTCGCGTCCGATGTGACCGGCTCAGACCCCTTTGAACCCGGGTACGGCCAGGTCACCGGCCACCATCAGGGCCAGGACGACGTCGTGCAGATCGCCGCCCCCGGCCGACAGCCGCCGCTCCAGCAGCTGCTCACCGCTGCGGACGTGCTCGCGGACGGTCTGCGCGTGCAGCCCGAGGCGCCGGCCGGCCTGCTCGGCGTTGACCCCGCAGGCGACCCACGCGCACAGCGTCGCGCGCAGGTCCCGGGCGTCGGCGGCGAGCCGGTCGAGCAGGTCGTGCGCCCAGGCCCGCAGCTCGGTACCGGCCAGCAGCTCGGCGAAGCCCACGGGCGGACCGGCCGCGGCGGCGTCGTCCGCGGGGCGGCCGATCCGGTCGGGGCTGTACGCCTGGGTGTTCAGGGCGAGCCGGACCGCGGTCCGGGCCCGCAGGTCGGACAGGTCCGCCGACAGGAGCTCGGCCATGCGGTCCACCCGCGCCCGGACGGTGTTGCGGCTCACACCCATGACCTTGGCGGTCTTCACGGCGGTGAACTCCAGCGCCAGCTGCGTGGTCGACAGCAGCTCGGCGTACGTGTGGGGCGGCAGCGCGTCCAGGGGGAGCAGGACGTGCGCGGCCCAGCGCCGGACCAGGACCGGGTCCATCAGCCGCTCCGGACGGGTGCGCTCGGAGTACGTCGCGGCCCGGTCCGGGTGGAAGCGGGCGACGGCCAGCGCGCTGGCCGCCTGGCCGTAGGCCGTGGCGACCCGGGCGAGGTCGTGCCGGACGCTGCCGCCCAGGAAGGCTCCCGGCTGCCCGGCGACCACGGTCCGCAGCGCGGCGCGGGCCGCCTCGTCGTGCTCCCCGGCCGGCGTCACGGTGATCACGTGGTTGTCCTCGGCCGGGCAGCGCACCACCAGCGCGCGCCCCGTCGTCAGCTCCACGCACTGCTCGGCGAGCACGTCGCGGTGGCCGGGCGGCCCCTCCAGGATGTAGACGCAGGCGCCGTCGGTGTCGAGCAGCCCCGGCCAGAGCCCGGCGGCGACGCGGCGCGCGGAGACCGTGTCCTCCACCATCAGCAGCTGCAGGATCGCCAGCCTGAGGTCGGCGGTCGCCCGCCGCAGGCGCCGGGTCTCCCGCGCCATCTCGTGCTCCTGCAGCAGCATCTCCAGCACCCAGGCCGTGTGGGCGAGGATCTCGCCCGCCCGCTGGTCGAAGGGCTCGGAGCGCCAGACGATCAGCACCCGGGGGGACGGCGGGCGGCCCACCGCGACCAGGCGCACCGAGCGGCCCCCGTGCTCCACGGAGGCCGAGGCGATGCGGCCCGAGGCGATGTCGGACGCCAGTTCCTCGTGGCCGGGCAGGTCCGGGCCCGCGACGAGGCCGCCGTCGCCGTCGCGCAGCGAGGCGCCGCCGCCGAGGGCGGAGCCCAGCCAGGCGACCACCCGGCGCACGTCCCGCGACGCCGGGCGCAGATGGGCGAGCAGCTCCCGCGGCCAGGGGCCGGGGGGGTCGGGGGCCGGACGCACGCCCGGGCGCCGCCCTGCGTCCGCGTACGGCGGCCGTACGTCACTGCCGGAACCGGTCGACACTCGTCTCATCTGGTGCGGTCACCCTGGCCTTTCCCTGCCCCGGTGGTCCCTCACCGCGGCCGCTCCGTCGCGGGCCCGGCCCCCGCTGCGCGTACGGGAGGACCGGGCCCGGGGTCACGCCTGCGCGTCGGCCCGCTCGCCGCGCTCCGCGTCCCTCTTCTTGATGCGGGCCGCCTCCTTGCGCACCTCCGCCTGGGTGGCGCGCTCGCGCTCCAGCCACTCGGGACGCTCCGCCTTCAGCGCCTCGATCTGCTCCGTGGTGAGCGGCTCGGTCACTCCGCCGCGCGCCAGACCCGAGATGGACACACCGAGCTTGGCCGCCACCACCGGGCGGGGGTGCGGGCCGTCGCGCCGCAGCTCCCGCAGCCACTGCGGCGGATCGGTCTGCAGAGCGTTCAGCTCGGCGCGCGAGACGACACCCTCCCGGAACTCGGCGGGGGTGGCCTCGAGGTACACACCCAGCTTCTTCGCCGCGGTCGCGGGCTTCATCGTCTGGGTGGTCTGGTGCGACGTCATGCCGTCCAGGGTAACGAGCGCGGACGGGGCCGCCGACCACGGCCGGTAACCTGGCGGGGTGACAGCCTCGGAGGATTCCCCCACGTTCCGCCTCGCCTACGTGCCCGGAGTGACACCCGGGAAATGGGTGCGCGTCTGGAACGAACGGTTCCCCGACGTCCCGCTGGAGCTCCTGCAGGTGCCGTCCACCGAGGCGCAGGGCGTGCTGCGCGACCGGGGCGCCGACGCGGGCCTGCTGCGGCTGCCGGTGGACGGCACCGACCTCAGCGCGATCCCGCTCTACACCGAGACGACGGTGGTCGTGGCCCCCAAGGACCACCTCGTGGCGGCGGCCGACGAGGTGACCACCGGGGACCTGGCCGACGACATCGTGCTGCACCCCCTCGACGACACCCTCGGCTGGGAGCGCCCGCCGGGGCGGCCCGCGTTCGAGCGCCCCGCCACGACGGCCGACGCGATCGAGCTGGTGGCGGCCGGCATCGGCCTGCTCGTCGTCCCGCAGTCCCTCGCCCGGCTGCACCACCGCAAGGACCTGACCTACCGCCCGGTCACGGACGCCCCCCAGTCGCGCGTCGCCCTGTCGTGGCCGGAGGACGCGACCACGGACGCGGTCGACGACTTCATCGGCATCGTCCGCGGGCGCACGGTGAACAGCACGCGGGGGCGGTCGGCGGCCGCGGACAAGGCGAAGAGGGCCGAGCGTCCGGAGCGGAGTGGTGCCCGTCCGAAGCAGGGCGGCTCCGGCGGCAGGTCCGGCGGCGCGAAGCCGGCCGGTGGCAGGCGGACCGGCGGCAAGCCGGCCGCCGGGAGCGCGCGCGGCGGCTCCGGCGGCTCCAAGGGCGGCGGCAAGGGCTCGCCCAAGGGCGGTGGCGCCAGGCGGGGGCGGCCGCGCGGGCGGTCGTAGCGGGGGCTCTGGGGAACGGGGACCGTACGGAGCGAGGGCTTCGCGGAGGGACCGTGTGCCCGGCCGGGGAGCGGAGAGGCCCGGAGTCCGGCCGGGGGAACGGAGGAGGGCCGGGCCCCGGCCGGGGGCGGGGCCGCGCCCGCCTCAGGCGGCCGGTTCACCGAAGGCGGTCCGCGACCACGGCGCCGGGCCGGTGCCGTCGCTCCAGGCCCGCAGGTCGTCGCGGTCGAAGCAGAGGATGCCGCACCGCTCGGCGTACTCCAGGGCGGGCTCCGTGAAGTAGCTGGTGGTCACGACGGCGGCGACATGGGCCTCGTGCACCGTGAAACAGGTGCCGCCGAAGCGCTGCAGGTCCTGTGAACCCACCTTGTTGCCGTCGCCGTAGCGCTTGCACTGGACGACCGTGCGCCGCCCGTCCGGCGCGGTCGCCAGCACGTCGGCGCCCAGGTCGCCGGCGCCGCCGACCACCTCGACGTCCGCGCACCCGTCGCGCTCGCACAGCCCGGCTACCGCCCGCTCGAACTCGTCCGGGTCCAGCAGGTCGTAGGCGAGGACGGTGTCCACGGTCTCGTACACCGGAGGTTCGGCCGCTTCGCCGGCCTCGGCGGCCCCGGAGTCCGGCGGGACGGTGGTCCCGGCCGTCGCCGGGTCGGTCCGGGTCGTGTCGGCCGGCACCGCGTCCGGTGCCCCGGCGGGCGCCGCGGGCGCGGTGTACGCGGCCGTGGGGTCCGCCGGGGTGAGGGGCACGGTCCGGTCCGTCGCGCCCGGGGCCCCCGTCGTGCCCGGTGCGTCCGGTGTCCTCACCGTGCCCGGCGCGCCGGGCACGTGGGCGAGCGCGTCGGCGACCGGGGCCGCGGCGGCCGGGGCGGGGGTGACGTCCAGCTGGTGCACGGCCGTCTCGGTCGCCTCGTCCAGCGCGGCGGCCGCCCTGCGCGCGAGCCGGGCCGCGGAGAAGCGCCGCCTGCCGCGCCGCACCGTGAAGACGGCCGACACGCCGACGAGGCAGACGGCGGCCGCCAGCACGGGCCGCCGTTCGAAGACGCCGGCGGCCGTGCGGACCGCGAACCCCAGCAGGACGAGGACGACGGCGAGGAGGCCGAAGAACAGGGCCGTCGACCGGAGGTCGAAGGACCGCCCGCGTCCGGCTCTCGGTATGCGGCTGCGTGGTGCGGTCATCGTGGTCGACCCCCTGCGGCTCGGTGTGATGATCACTCAGATGACTTCCCAGGATCGGCAGTCTGATGTGCCGGGGGGAGGGGAGCGGTCCTGAGCGGGGGGTGAAACCAACGGTGTCACAACGGTGTCGGGAAACGGCGGGGCGGCGCGCGACCCCGCGCCGCGTCACGTGCGACGCGGCGCGGGGACGGTGCGGCACGGGGCCGGGTGCGGCACCGGACCGGCGTGGTGCGGAGCCGGTGTGCGGGACGGGTCTTCGCGGCACCGGCCCGTGCGGTGTCAGGCGGTTCCCAGGGCCTCGCGCAGGACGTGGACGGCCTGTTCGACGGCCGCCGTCGTGGCCCGGGTGCCGCGGAGGGGGTTGAGCATCATGAAGTCGTGGAGGGTGCCGTTGTAGCGGATGCTGGTGGTGGGCACGCCGGCCTCGGTGAGCTTGCGGGCGTACGCCTCGCCCTCGTCGCGCAGGACGTCGTTCTCGTCGACGACGACGAAGGCCGGCGGCAGACCGGCGAGGTCGTCGAGCGTGGCGCGCAGCGGGCTCGCGGTGATCTCGGCGCGCTGCCCGGCGTCGGTGGTGTAGGAGTCCCAGAACCAGGCCATGGCCGCGGCGGTCAGGTACGGCCCGTCGGCGAAGCGCCGGTAGCTGTCGGTGTCCTGGGCGGCGTCGGTGACCGGGTAGTACAGCGACTGGTGGACGAAGGCCACGTCACCGCGGTGCTTGGCCATGAGGGCCAGCGCGGCGGCCATGTTGCCGCCGACCGAGTCGCCGGCCACGGCGAGCCGCGCGGCGTCCAGGCCCTCCCCGGCGCCGTCACGGGTGATCCACCGCGCGGTCGCGTAGGCCTGCTCGACGGCGACCGGGTAGCGGGCCTCGGGGGAGCGGTCGTACTCGACGAACGCCACCGCGGCCCCGGCGCCGACGGCGAGCTCCCGCACCAGGCGGTCGTGGGTGCCCGCGTTGCCGAGGACCCAGCCGCCGCCGTGCACGTACAGGACGACGGGCAGCGGCGAGCCGGCGCCCACGGGTTTGACGATGCGCACCCGGACGTCGCCCGCCTCGGCGGGCACGGTGATCCACTTCTCGTCGACGTCGGGCTTCCCGACCGGTCCCGCCTGGAGGTCGTCCAGGACCTTGCGGGCGCCCTCGGGGCCCAGTTCGTACAGGAAGGGCGGGTGCGAGGTCGCGTCCGCGATCTCCTGGGCGGCGGGTTCCAGAACCGGTTCACTCATGGCTGCATCCCTTGTGTGTGCGCACACCCCTTGTGCGGTCGGTGCTGTCGTACCGCGCCGCCGTGCGGCACGGAACAGCCTTCTCCGACACGGTCCGCCGGGCGGCCGCGCGCCCGGCGGACCGTCGCCGAGCTGCGCCCGCGGTGCGGGGAAGGGGCGCCGGGCGGGAGGAGGCGCACGGACGGGGTGGCCGCTTTGCGGCGTCCGCGCCGTGCCGCAGGCCGGTCGACGCGGGGGCGCGCGCCGCTCGTACCGCCCGGCGGACCGGTCACCGCGGGGACGCGCGCCGCGGGGACGCGTGCCGCTCGGACCGTCCCGGCGCCTGACACGGTGTGATGAACTGCCTTCGCCGCGCGACGCCTTCGGCGGGACCGGCGGCCCGCCCACGGTCCGTGGGGTCCTTCACGACGCGCGAGACGCCCCATGGCCCGCGGGGTTCCCATGGCCTGCGGGGCTCCAGGCGTGTACGACATGACATGGGGCGCTCGGTGTGTGCCGGGCGCCCTGCGGGACCGTCTCACATCATGTGGGCGGGCCCGGGCGGCACAACACCACGATTTCCTGGCACGCTTGACCCCGAAGGACTGAAAACGCAGGTGGCGGCCGTCACGGCGGCGCCGTCCGCGCGTTGGACCGCACGAAGCCGCGAGAAAGGAACGGACGGACCGAGTTCACGGCACCACGGTCGGCACCGGCTTCCCACTGTGCAGCACCGACAAGGGTGTGCAACGCTGCCGTGCAGTGCTTTCTTACCGATCCCACCTGTACTGATCCGCTGTGTCCGCCGGGCCGGACGCGCATCCGAACACAACACTGGGTGTTCGGGGGCGACGAACTCCGCGCACCGACGGTGCGGCAGGAAGGCTGGAAATGAGAGGGAACATGAGCCCCGTGACCCAGGCCGCGCAGAACATCGAGGTCACCGCGGAGAGCCTCCAGGAGGAACTGCACCGCCTGGAAGCCCAACGCCAGTCGCTGGAGCGGGAGTTGGCGGCCGTCGTGGCCCATCTCGGCTCCGTGCGGAAGGCTCTCGACGCACTCCAGGGCCTCATCGCCGTCGGGCCGGGGCCCGCGTCGGTGGCGGCGGCGGTGACGGCGGGCACGTCGGACGCGCCGGAGCAGGCGCCGACGTCCGTCCCGGTCCCCGCCCAGGTGCCGCACACGGAGGCCGGCGACGCACCGTCCGCGCAGCAGCCCGCTTCCCGCCGCTCCACGCGCAAGCAGGAGACGGGCGGGGAGGGGACCGCCGAACCGGCGGCGGACCAGCAGGCGGCGGGCGGGAGCGCCGCACAGCGCGCCGGACGCCGCGGGACCGCAGAGAAGGCCGCGCAGCAGGCCGTGCAGCAGGGTGCGGGCGAAGCCGCGGGCGCGACGGCGGCCAAGCCCGCGCAGAAGAAGGCCGCGAAGGCGACGGGGAAGGCGGCCGGGAAGACGAACGAGGGGAAGGCCGAGGGGAAGGCCGGGAAGAAGGTGCGGCAGAGGCCCTCCGCGCCGTCGAAGGCCACGGAGGGGCGGACCCGGCCGAGGGGACGCGCGCGGACCCAGGAGCAGGCCGGGGCCAAGGAGCAGGGCACGTACGGGCGGTTGACGGAGCAGATCCTCGACCACTTCGCCACGTTGGGCGACACCGACGTCCGGGCCCGTGACATCGCCGCGGTGCTCGGCCGTGACACCGACGCGGGCAGCATCAACGCCGTCCGCAGCACGCTCGACCGGCTCGTCGGCACCTCCCGCATCCAGCGCACCGGCCGCGGGCTGTACCGGGCCAAGGCCGAGTAGGCGCAAGGTCCGTCGAGGTCGGGGACGCGGCCGCCACCGGCCGCGCCCGACGTCCCGCGTCCCGGCGAGCACACCCGCGCCCGGCACACGTACCCGCACCCGGTGTTCCGTGTCCCGGTGCGTCCGCATCCGCACCCGTACCGCCCGCCCGCGGACGGGGCGGCCCGCCCCGGGCCGCAGGAAGAATCACCACCGTGTCATGTGTTGTACGGGCGTACACGGATGTTGTACGGGCGTACACGGACTGCGGACGACGGTGGGAGCCGGGTGGAGATGAGCGACAGGCCGCTGAAGAAGCTGGGGTTCCTCACGATCGGGCTGTTCGACGAGGACGATCCGGGCCGGGGGCACGAGTCCACCCTGCGCCTGATCGAACTGGGCGAGCGCCTCGGCTACGACAGCGCCTGGCTGCGCCACCGCCACCTGCAGTACGGCATCTCCTCGCCGGTGGCGGTCCTCGCGGCGGCCACCCAGCGCACCGGCCGCATCGAGCTGGGCACCGCCGTCACCCCGCTGGGCTGGGAGAACCCGCTGCGCCTGGCGGAGGACTGGGCGACCGTCGACGTGCTGTCCCGCGGCCGCCTCAACCCCGGCGTGAGCGTCGGCCCGCCGCTGCACTACGACCGGGTCAAGGACGCGCTCTACCCGGACACCGCCGACGCGGAGGACTTCGGCTACGAGCGGGTGCGGCGGCTCCTCGACCACGTCGAGGGCAGGCCCGTCACCGACTTCCGCGGCACGGAGGGCATCGAGACCTACTCGGACCGTGTGCAGCCGCACGCCCCGGGCCTGCGCGCCCGCATGTGGTACGGCGGCGGCAGCCTGCGCTCGGCCCGCTGGGCCGGCGAGAACGCCATGAACTTCCTCACCAGCAGTGTGGTCAAGGCCGAGGAGCCCGGGCAGGCGGCGGACTTCGCCGCCGTCCAGCTCTCCCACATCCGCGCCTTCCGCGCGGCCCACCCCGAGGGGGAGGACGCCCGTGTCTCCCAGGGGCTCGTGGTGATCCCCACCGACTCCGCCACGGCCGCCCAGCGCGCCAGGTACGAGGAGTACGCCGCGAGCCGGCTGCCCCGCACCCGGCAGCCGCAGGGGCCGGCCCGGATGCTGTTCGCCCCGGACCTCGTCGGACCCTGTGAGGAGATCGCCGAACGCCTCCGCGCCCACGCGGCGTTCCGCGAGGTGGAGGAGGTGGCGTTCGCCCTGCCCTTCACCTTCGGGCACGAGGACTACGAGCAGATCCTCACCGACATCGCCGAGCGGCTCGGACCCGCGCTCGGCTGGAAGGCGCCCACCGGCTGACGCGCCGGACCGCCGGGCCCGCCGGTCCCGCCCGGCCCGCCGGGCTCTCCTCGGGCCCGCCGGACTTCCCCCGGGCCCGTCAGGTCCGCCTCCGGTCGCGGTGGGCGCGGGGCGAGTTCCCGGTGACCCGCTTGAAGGCGGTGCTGAGGGCGCTCTCCGAGCCGTAGCCCACGGCGCGGGCGACGGCGGCGACGGTGTCGGAGCCCTGCCGCAGCCGCCGCGAGGCCAGCTCGATGCGCCCCCGTGTGAGGCAGTCCAGCGGCGCCTGACCCACCGTCCGCCGGAAGCGCGCGGCGAGCGTGGACCGCGACACACCGCTGACCGCGGCCAGCTCCGCCACGGTCCACGGGTGCGCCGGGCGGCCGTGCAGGGCGGCCAGGGCCGGGGCCGCCACGGGGTCGGCGAGCCCGACCAGCCAGCCCGCGGCGCCGTTCGTCCCGTCCGCGAGGTGCAGGCGCAGCACGTGGACCAGCATGACCACGGCCAGGTGCTCGGCCACGAGCGTCGAGGCCGCGGGCCGGTGCTGCAGCTCCCGGCCGATCTCCGCCAGGGCCCATCCCACGGTCTCCGCGTGGCGGGTGCCCGCGGGCACGTGGATCACCGGGGGCAGCGCGTCGAGCAGCAGCGCCCGTGCCCGGTCGCCGAAGGAGAACCGGCCGCCGATCAGCAGCACGTCGTCGCCGTCCCCGACGCGGGCGACACCGTCCGGGGCCGCGGCGAAGACCGGACCGGCGGCCACCGGCTCCGGCGCGGCCGCCGGTGCGTCCCCCGAGGCGTCCTCCGGTGCGCTGCGCAGGACGAAGGGCCGGGCCCGGGTGAGCAGGAAGCAGTCGCCGGTGCCCAGCGCGAGCGGCGGCCCCGCGCCCTCGACCTCCAGAAGACACCGTCCGCGCCGGACGGCGTTGAACTTCACGTCCACCGGAGGGTCGAACCGCAGCGCCCACGCGCCGCCCGCCACGAGGCTCGTGGAGAGGTGGCCCCTGGTGTCGAGCAGGGCGAGCACGTCCTCCAGCGGATCGGTCCGGTCCATGGCGCCTCTCTCCGTGTCTGGACGATGGCGAAAGTTTCTCGGAGCTTGTGTTATTCAGACTACGGAAAGCGCTCGGTAGCGTCGTGGACGTACCGATCACAGCGTGAGCAGGAGAAGGACCCACCGTGTCCGAGCACACCCGTACCACCACACCCTTCCGCTCCCACGCCACGGCCGCCGAGGTCGTCGCCGGGGCGGACCTCACCGGGCGCCGCGCCGTGGTGACCGGCGGCGCCTCCGGCATCGGGACCGAGACGGTCCGGGCGCTGGCGTCGGCCGGCGCGGACGTCACCGTCGCCACCCGCGCGCCGCCGCACCCGTCGTGCGCGACCTGGCCGCCGCCGCGGGCGCAGGCTCGGTGGACGTACGCGCCCTGGACCTGTCCGACCTGGCCTCCGTCGCGGCCTTCGCCCGCGCCTGGGAGCACCCCCTCGACATCCTCGTCGCCAACGCCGGGGTCATGGCCCTGCCCAGCCGCCGGACCAGCGCCGAGGGCTGGGAGATGCACCTGGCCGTCAACCACCTCGGCCACTTCGCCCTGGCCTCGGCGCTGCACGGCGCGCTGCGCGCCGCCGGGTCCGCCCGCCTCGTCGTCGTCAGCTCGGGCGCCCACCGCGACGCCCCCTTCGACTTCGACGACCCGCACTTCGAGCGGCGCCCGTACGACCGCTGGGCGGCCTACGCCCGGTCCAAGACCGCCGACGTGCTGTTCGCCGTGGGCGCCGCCCGCCGCTGGGCGGCGGACGGCGTCACCGCCAACGCCCTCAACCCGGGCTGGATCACCACCAACCTCCAGCGGCACCTCGACGACGACACCCTGCGGGCGATGGGGGCGATCGACGACAACGGCGACATCGTCCGGCAGCCGTATTGCAAGAGCGCCCCGCAGGGGGCCGCGGCCTCCGCGCTCCTGGCGGCGTCGCCGCTGCTGGACGGCGTGACCGGCCGCTACTTCGAGGACAACCAGGAAGCCCCGGTCGTCCGGCCCGGCGCGGACCGGCCGGGCGGTGTCGCCGCCCACGCCCTCGACCCGGAGGCAGCGGACCGCCTGTGGGACCTCGCGGACGCGGCGGTGCGCAAGGGCCACGGCGGCTGACGGGCCGACGGCGTGCCGTACGACGCGCTCCCGGTGACACCGGTCTCGGGGCGGCCCGGTGTCACTCGAAGTCGCACCCCGGGTTCGGGGCGTCCCGCGACAGCGGTGCGCCGTGCGGGAGGACGTAGAGGACCTTCAGCACCACGGGGTCCGCCCCCAGGTTGCGGCCGATGTGCACGTGGCCGGCCCCGGACGGCTCCTCCAGGGTGCTGCCGGCCGGGTGGACGCCGTCGGAGGCGCACGTGGTGTCGAAGTGGCTGAGCGTGCCCCGCGCGACGTACCCGTACAGGGGGCCGTCGTGGTAGTGCCAGCCGGTGCCCTCGCCGGGCGGAACGGTGATCTCGCGGAGTATGTAGTCGGTGCCGCCGTGCGTGGTGTGGGCGATGACTCTGCCGGTGACGCCGGGACCGCTCGGGGTGGCGTGGGCCGCGCCCGCGGCCGTCGACAGGCCGACGGTCACGGCGGCGGTCACGGCGGCGGCGAGGCCCGCACGGGTGGCAGTGCGCATGGAGTCGTCCCTCTCTCGCGTGTGAACAGTGGGTCGCGCGTCCCCGGTGGCGGCCCGGGAGGCGGGCCGTGCCGAGGGGACAGTGCGTACCGTAGGTCGGCGAGGTGGGCCGTGCCGATGGTCAGGAGAGGGTGGATCGCTCCCCAACTCCCTTTCTCACTAACGGAGTTGAGGATTCCAGGGGCTTCGGTGCCGGACCGCGGCGTGCGGACGGGCGGCCGCCGCCCGTCGCGGCGACCGCCCGTCGGCGCGGCGCGGGGCCGCGCGGCGTGTGCGGCCGGCGGAGCCGCCGGCTCTCGCCGGGCCGGCGGCCCGGCCCCTTCAGGGCAGGCAGCCGACGTGCGCGAGGGCCTGCTTGAGCAGGACGCCCTGGCCTCCCGGCATGTCGTTCTGGACGACGGCCGACGCCGCCTCCTGCGGGCTGAACCAGACGAGGTCCAGCGCGTCCTGGCGGGGCCGGCAGTCGCCGGTCACCGGGACGATGTAGGCGAGGGACACCGCGTGCTGGCGCGGGTCGTGGAACGGTGTGATCCCCTGCGTCGGGAAGTACTCCGCGACGGTGAAGGGCTGCAGGGAGGCGGGGACCCGGGGGAGCGCCACCGGTCCGAGGTCCTTCTCCAGGTGCCGCAGCAGGGCGTCGCGGACCCGCTCGTGGTGCAGCACCCGGCCGGAGACGAGGGTGCGGCTGACCGTGCCGTCCGGCCCGATGCGCAGCAGCAGTCCGACCTGTGTCACTTCGCCGGTGTCGTCCACCCGCACGGGCACTGCTTCGACGTACAGGATCGGCATACGGGCGCGGGCCATCTCGAGTTCCTCGGGGGCCAGCCAGCCGGGTGCGGTATCGGTCGTGTCAGACATTGGGTGATCGTACTTTCCGGCATGGGGAACGGCCAGCAGACACCGCCGAAGGAACCGGCGTGAGGCTGCGCACGGACCCGCCCGGCGGGAACCGTCGAGCGGGAATGTCCGTTTGGTTACGGTGTGCGGCTTGTTCGCCGGTCGGGGCCGGACGCCGCGGCGACGGCGTCCGCCCCCGACCGGTGGCGGTACGGCCGGTTACTTCAGGGCGTCGGCGAACAGCGGGACGACCTTGTCGAGCGCGTAGCCGATGGACAGCACGGAGTTGGTGGCGAACGCCTGGCTGATGTCGGAGTCGTCGAAGACGACGTCGTGTCCGTCCTTCACGGCCGGCACCGCCTTGTACAGCGCGTCGTCGCTGATCTTCGAGGCCGCGATGCCGATCGGCGCCATCACCACCAGGTCCGCGTCGAGCATCTGCAGGTTCTCCTCCGAGACCGTCACGGAGAAGCCCTCGCCGGCCTCCGCCTCGACCTTCGGGTTGTTCTCGAAGCCGAGCCGCTCGAC
Organism: Streptomyces minutiscleroticus; assembly: GCF_014650875.1. GTDB lineage: Bacteria > Actinomycetota > Actinomycetes > Streptomycetales > Streptomycetaceae > Streptomyces > Streptomyces minutiscleroticus. The sequence goes on along the minus strand of NZ_BMVU01000028.1, from coordinate 87,580 downwards.
GAAGTCCACCCGGTCCGTGCCGTGCACGTAGGCGCCCCAGCCGACGGAGGTGCGCGACCCGAGCGTGATCGTCCTGTCCTTGAACTCCGGGTGCTCCTCGGCCGCGGCCCCGAACTCCTTCTCGGTCTCGGCGATGAGCTCGTCGCCCTCGTCGGCCAGGCCGAGGGCCTGGGCGACCATGGTGGTCTGCTTCTTCCAGCCGGTCTTGTACTGGTCGCCGCCCTTCGGCACGCCGATGGTCGGGGCGATCTTGCTGAGGGTGTCGTAGCGGTTCTGGTCGCCGCTGGACTTGACGTCGAGGATCAGGTCCGGCCTGAGCGCCGCGATCTTCTCGTACTCGGGCTCCAGCGTGCCGATCTTCTCGGGGCTCCTGTCGTACCTGCCCTCGGCCCAGGGGCCGACGCCGTCGCCGCCGAAGGCGAGCCAGTCGCTCTGGCCCACCGGCTGCACGCCGAGGGCCAGCGCGGTCTCGGCGTCGCCCCAGCCGAGCGCGACCACGCGCTCGGGCCGCTCGTCCACGGTCACGGTGCCGAACTTCGTGGCGACCTTCGCCGGGAACGCCCCGGACGACGCCGTGCTCTTGGAGGAGGAGGCCGGCGCGCTGTCGTCGTCGGAGGAGCCGCAGCCGGCCGCGGCGCCCGCGAGGGTGAGGGCGAACAGGCCGGTGAGCAGGCGGGAGGCGAGGCGGCGTCTGCCGGGGAGGTGCGAGGACATGGGAACTCTTTCCGTGTGCGCTTACTGCGGGGCGGGGCTGGTGACGTGGTGCCGGCCGAGCGGCACCACCATCGGGGTGCCGGACGCGGGGTCGGGGACGACGGTGTTGCGCAGCCCGAACACGTCGTGGACCAGGGACTCGGTCACGACGTCGGACGGTGCGCCCTCGGCGACGACGCGGCCGGCCTTCATGGCGATCAGGTGGTCGGCGTAGCGGCAGGCCAGGTTGAGGTCGTGCAGGACCACGGCGAGGGTGACGCCGCGCTTCCGGTTGAGGTCGGTCAGCAGGTCGAGGACGTCCAGCTGGTGGCTGATGTCGAGGTAGGTGGTGGGCTCGTCCAGGAGCAGGACGTCGGTCTCCTGCGCGAGGGCCATGGCGATCCACACGCGCTGGCGCTGCCCGCCGGAGAGCTCGTCGACGGACCGGCCGGCGAGGTCGAGGACGTCGGTGGCGAGCATCGCCGCGCCGACGGCCTCGCTGTCGGCCGCGGTCCACCTGCGGAACCAGCCCTGGTGCGGGTAGCGGCCGCGGCCGACGAGGTCGGCGACGGTGATGCCGTCGGGCGCCACGGGCGTCTGCGGCAGCACGCCGAGACGGGCGGCGACCTCCTTGGTGGACGTGTGGTGGATGTCGCGGCCGTCGAGCAGGACCGTGCCCGCCGTCGGGGTCAGCAGCCGCGCCATGGCGCGCAGCAGCGTCGACTTGCCGCAGGCGTTGGGGCCGACGACGACGGTGAAGCGGCCCGGCGGCAGCTCGACGTCCAGGCCGGAGATGATCTCGCGCTCCCCGTAGCCGAGGCCGAGGCCGCGGGCCTGGAGGGTGTGCTGGGACGTCACCGTCGTCTCCTTGTCGGACCCGGCCTGCGCGGCCGGGGTGGTGGTGGAAGGGGTGCGGGGCACGTCAGCCGCCCCGGCCCACACGGTTGGCGCGGGCGAGCAGCCACAGCAGGTACGGCGCTCCGACGATGCTCGTGACCACGCCCACGGGGAGCTGGGTGTGCGGCAGGAGGTGCTGGGCGACGAAGTCGGCCAGGCAGACCAGCGCCGCGCCGGTCAGGGCGGAGGGCACCAGGGCGGCGCCGTGCCCGGGCAGCAGCCGCCGGGCGACGGGCGGGCAGACGAAGGCGACGAAGCCGATGGGACCCGCGGCCGCCGTCCCCACCCCCACCAGGGCGGTGGCGCAGGCCAGCAGGGCGAGGCGGCTGCGCTCGACCCGGGCGCCGAGCCCGGCGGCCGCCTCGTCGCCGAGCTGGAGCGCGCCGAGGCCGCGGGAGGCCGCCAGGGTGAGCGGCAGCAGGACGGCGACGCAGCCGAGCAGGGGCCACAGCTGGGTCCAGGAGCGGCCGTTGAGGCTGCCGGTCAGCCACAGGAACGCGTTCTGCGCCTCGGTGACCTCGGCCCGGGTCATCAGGTAGGAGCGCAGGCTGACCAGTCCGGTGCCGACACCGATGCCGATGAGCACGAACCGGCCGACCCCGCCCCGCCACGCCAGCAGGTAGATGAGGGTGCCCGCGGCGAGCGCGCCCACCAGGGCGCCGCCGGACAGGGCGAGGCCGCTGAGGCCGAACGCCATCGAGGACAGGACGGCGGCGGCGCCGGCCCCGGAGGTGACGCCGATGACGTCGGGGCTGGCCAGGGGGTTGCGCAGCAGGGCCTGGAAGACGGCTCCCGACAGGCCGAAGCAGCAGCCGACGACGAGGGCCAGCAGGGCGCGGGGCAGCCGCAGTTCGTGGACGACGAACCGGCTCCCCGGGTCGCCGCCGCCGGTGAGGACGGCCCACACGTCGGGCAGCGGTACGTCGATGTCGCCGACCGCGAGGGACAGCAGCAGCGCGGCCAGCGCGACGAGCGCCAGGCCCAGGCAGACCGCGGCGAAGCGGATCCGCCGGCCGCGGTGCAGCCGCTCGACGCGCGCGACGGCGTCCCGGGGCGCGGTGCCCGCGACGGCGGCCTCCACGGTGGTGGTCCCGGTGCCGGTCACAGTTCCACCTGCCCGCGCCGACGGACCAGCAGGATGAACGGCACGCAGCCCACCGCGGCGGTGACGACGCCCACCTGGACCTCGCCGGGCGGGGCCACGACGCGGCCGAGGACGTCGGCGGCCAGCAGGAACGTCGGTGCGAGGACCGCGCTGTAGGGCAGGATCCAGCGGTAGTCGGGTCCGGTGAACATCCGCACCGCGTGCGGCACCGCGAGGCCGACGAAGCCGATGGGCCCGGCGATCGCGGTCGCCGCCCCGCACAGCAGGACGACGCCGCCGGCTCCCAGGAGCCGGGCGACGGAGACCCGCTGGCCGAGGCCGCGGGCCAGGTCGTCGCCGAGGGCCAGGCCGTTGAGCCGCGGCCCCATGCACAGGGCCAGGACGCCGCCCGCGACGATGAAGGGCAGCGCCTGGAGGAGGACGTCGAGGTCGCGGCCGTCCAGGGCGCCGACCTGCCAGAACCGGTACTGGTCGTAGGTCCTGCCGTCGGTGAGGAGCATGGTGTCCGTCAGCGAGATCAGCAGCGCGGTGGCGGCGGCTCCGGCGAGGGCGAGCTTGACGGGCGTGGCGCCCTCGCGCCCCAGGCTCGCCACCCCGTAGACGAGTCCGGCCGCCAGGCAGGCGCCGAGGAAGCCGAACCAGATGTACTGCTCGGGCTCGGTCAGGGACAGCACGCTCATGGCGAAGACGACGGTGACGGCCGCGCCCGCGTTGATGCCGAGCAGGCCGGGGTCGGCGAGCGGGTTGCGGGTGACGCCCTGCATCACGGTGCCGGCCAGTCCGAGGGCCGCGCCGGCCAGCAGGCCGGCCAGCGTGCGCGGGATCCGCACCTCCTGGACGACGAGCTGGCCGCGCACGGAGCGGTCCGGGTCGAACACGCCGTGGACGACGTCGCGCAGCGGCACGTCGCCCGAGCCGACGGCCAGGCTGAGCGCGACGGCGGCCAGCAGTGCCACCGCCAGCAGGAAGAGGCCGGTGGTGAGGGCCTTGGCGCCGTGGCGCCGCCCGGTCTGCGCCCGCTCCCGCCCGGCCGGCCCGGGGGCGGCGACGGCGGTGCTCACGGGCGTCCGGCGCGCCGGGGGGCGCGGGCCGGCCGGGGACGGGGGACAGGGCGCATGTGCTGGTTCCTTGGGTGGGTGCGCGAGGGCGGCCGACATCGCCGGAGCGGACGCATCCGGTTGCTTAGGTAAGGCGAACCTAACATCAGATAAGGTGCTACATGCAATCAGCGGTGTGCGGCGCGGAGCAGCCCGGTCGCCCTCCGCCCGTCACACCTCCGTCCGGCGCGCCGGACGCCTCGACCCCGGGAGCCGGCTTGCCTGACACCATCGACGCGACCGCGGACCGGCCGGCCACCGCCCCCGCCGACGGCTACGTGGAGCTTCGCTCGCACGGCCGGCTGCGCGAGCTGATGGGGGAGCCGTACCGCATCGTCATCGACAAGGTGCACGCCGAGCTGACCGACGACGACCGGGACATCCTGGCCCGCTCGCCCTTCTGCCTGCTGGCCACCTCCGACGCCCTCGGCAACTGCGACGTCTCGCCGCGCGGCGACGGCCCCGGCTTCACGCACGTCGTCGACGACGGCACCATCGCGCTGCCGGACCGGCCCGGCAACCGGCGGGCGGACAGCTTCCACAACATCCTGGAGAACCCGCACGCGGGCCTGCTCTACCTGATCCCGGGAGGCAAGGAGGTCCTGCGCGTCAACGGCCGCGCCCGCATCCTGACGGACGCCCCGTTCTTCGACGCGATGACCGCCCCGGACGGCAGGCGCCCCCAGCTCGCCCTCCTGCTGGAGATCGACGAGATCTACCTCCACTGCCCCGCGTCCCTGCGCCGCTCGGCCCTCTGGGACCCGCAGTCGTGGCCCGGACAGGACGGCCGCGGGCGCGGCTGACGACGTCCTGCGGAGCCCGCCCGGCGGCCACCGCACCCGCGCGTGCGCTTCGACCGCTTCCGGGAGGCCTTCCCCGACCGGCGGCCCCTCCACGGCATCGACGACGGCATCGGGGAGTCCGTCCGCTACCACCCGTTCGCCCGCGGACCCCGGCACACCGCGGCGGCGTACCGGGACACCGGCGACCGTCACGCCCCACCTGCCGGCCCTGACGGCGGCGGGCCTCCTGGACCGGGCCCCGCGCCGGACGGCGCCCCGGGCGCGGGGCGCCTTGAGGCCCGGGCGCACGGGACGAGGGGAGCCCGGAGGCGGACAGGGCCGGGGACCGCCGCGCCACAGGGGTGCGGCGGTCCCCGCCGTCACGCGGTCCCCGCCGTCACGCGGTCCCCGCCGTCACGCGGTCCCCGCCGTCACGCGGTCCCCGCCGTCACGCGGTCCCCGCCGTCACAGCGTCTTCGCCAGCCGGTCCGCCAGCAGCTTCGCGAAGCGGGCCGGGTCGGCGAGGTCGCCGCCCTCCGCGAGCAGGGCCGTGCCGTACAGCAGCTCGGCCGTCTCCTTCAGCGCCGGGTCGTCGGCGCGCTGCTCGTGGGCCGCGCGCAGGCCGCCGACCAGCGGGTGCTCGGGGTTCAGCTCCAGGATGCGCTGGACGGGGGGCAGTTCCTGGCCCATCGCCCGGTACATCTTCTCCAGGGTCGGCGTCAGGTCCCCGGCGTCGCCGACCAGGCAGGCCGGCGAGGAGGTCAGCCGGGTCGACAGACGCACCTCCTTGACCTCCTCCAACTGCTCGCCGAGCCAGGTCAGCAGCGCCGCGTACGAACCGGCCCGCTCCTCGGAGACCTTCTCGTCCCCGTCGGCCGACAGGTCGACCTCGCCGCGCGCGACCGACTGGAACTTCTTGCCCTCGAAGTCCGGGACCGTCTCGACCCACATCTCGTCCACGGGGTCGGTCAGCAGCAGGACCTCGTACCCCTTGGCCTTGAACGCCTCCAGGTGCGGGGAGTTCTCCACCTGCGCCCGGCTCTCGCCGGTCATGTAGTAGATCTCCTCCTGGCCCTCCTTCATCCGGCCCACGTACCCGGCCAGCGTGGTGGGCTCCTCGGAGGCGGTGGAGGCGAACGACGCGATGTCCAGGATCGCCTTCTGCTCCTCGGCCTCGCCGAGCAGGCCCTCCTTGACCGCGCGGCCGAACTCCCGCCAGAAGGTGCGGTACTTCTCCTGGTCCTTCGTCATCATGGTCTTGACGGTGGACAGGACCTTCTTGGCCAGCCGGCGGCGGATCATCTGGATGTGCCGGTCCTGCTGGAGGATCTCGCGGGAGATGTTCAGCGACAGGTCGGCGGCGTCCACGACGCCCCGCATGAAGCGCAGGTAGTCGGGGATCAGCTCGCGGCTGTCCTCCAGGATGAACACGCGCTTGACGTACAGCTGGATGCCGCGCCGCCCGTCGCGCTGGAACAGGTCGTGCGGGGCGCGCGAGGGGATGAAGAGCAGCGCCTCGTACTCGAAGGTGCCCTCCGCGCGCATCTGGACGATCTCCAGCGGCTCGGCCCAGTCGTGGCTCGTGTGCCGGTAGAACTCGTGGTACTCCTCGTCCTTCACCTCGGAGCGGGGGCGCGCCCACAGCGCCTTCATCGAGTTCAGGGTCTCCTCGCCCATCCGGATGGGGAAGGAGATGAAGTCCGAGTACTTCTTGACCAGCTCGCGGATCTTCCAGGAGTCGGTGTAGTCGTGGAGGCCGTCCTCCTCGTTCACCGGCCGCAGGTGGACGGTGACCGCCGTGCCGACGGGCGCGTCGGCGACGTCCTCGACCGTGTACGTGCCCTCGCCCGCCGACTCCCAGCGGGTGCCCGTGTCCTCGCCGGCCTTGCGGGTCACCAGGGTGACCTTGTCGGCCACCATGAAGGTGGAGTAGAAGCCGACGCCGAACTGGCCGATCAGCTCGGCCGACTCCTTGGTCTCCTTCAGGCGGCGCAGCAGTTCGGCCGTGCCGGAGCGGGCGATGGTGCCGATGAGCCCCACGACCTCCTCGCGCGTCATCCCGATGCCGTTGTCCCGCACGGTCAGCGTGCGGGCCTCCTGGTCGGCCACGAGCTCGATGTGCGGGTCGTCCGTCTTCAGCGCGGCGTCGGTGAGGCCGGCCAGGCGCCGCTTGTCGAGGGCGTCGGAGGCGTTGGAGATCAGTTCACGCAGGAAGATGTCCTTGTTCGAGTAGATCGAGTGGACCATCAACTGCAGGAGCTGCCGGGCCTCGGCCTGAAACTCCAGCGTTTCGGTGCTCATGGCATCCCTTCCACCCCCGCCGTCGGCACCGGCCGCGGCCGGGGGCATCGTCCTACCGGTTCGTGGCGCCCCGGACTCCCCGGGAGGGAGGGGCACCGGAGAGTGTCCCCGTTCCCGTACGCCAGACGGAAACTTGACACATCGCAGATCGCCGGCACAAGCGTGTCCCCCGCGGGCGGGTGGGGAAGCGGTGCGCCGGCGGGCGGCACGGTGCCGCGGACCCTCCCCGGAGGACGCCGTTCCGGGCGTGAGCGGCGACGGTCCCGACGCTCCTCCCGCATCCGGCGGGGGATTTTCCCTACGCCGATGCGCCGCGCGGCGGCGGGACGGCGGGGACCGCCCCGGCTGCGCCGGCCGCACGACGTCCCGCGCGGCGCGGACCGCCCGCGCCGGAGGACGTCCGAGGTACGGCGCCCTTGCCGGGGCGGCGTGCCCGTGGCACACGGCGCGGGCACGCGCGCGAGGGGGCCGGACGGCCCGGGGACCGCCGCCGGACGGGCCCCCTCTGGCCCGTCGGCCCCTTGGCGGCTCCCGCGGGAGTGCCGAGACTGAACCCCGAGCGAGGGGAGCTCAGGGGGAGCCGCGTCTTCGGCTCCGGCGGACAGCGGTGGCGAGGCCCGAGCGGACCGTGGCGGTGAACACTGTGACCGACACCCTTGGCGACGACGGACGCGAGCGGTCGGCCCCCGGCGTGGACCCGGCCGGGGACCCCTTCCTGCACACCCGGTTCGTCGTGCCCGCGCGCCCGGCCACCTTCCTGCGCCGCCGGCGCCTCGTCGGCCACCTCAACCAGGCGCTCAGCACCTCGCTGACGCTGGTCGACGGACCCGCGGGCGCCGGCAAGACGCTGCTCGTCGCCGACTGGGCCACCACCCTGCGCGGGCCGGTGGCCTGGCTCACCGCCGAGGGCACGGACCGCACCCCGGGCGTCTTCTGGGCGTACGTCCTGCAGGCCCTGCGCTTCGGCGGGACCGGGCTGCCGCCCGGCATCGGGGGCCCGGCGGACGCCGGGCGGGTGGACCACACCCTGCTGGTCCGGCTCGCCGAGCACCTCAGCGAGCGGGACCGGCCGGTGACCCTCGTGCTCGACGAGTTCGAGCGGGTGCGCTCCGGGGAGATCGCCGACCAGGTGCAGTTCGTGCTCCAGCACGCCGGGCCCGGTCTGCGCCTGGTCCTGGTCACCCGCACGGAACCGCTGCTCCCGCTGCACCGCTACCGGGCGGCCGGGGACATCACGGAGATCCGCGGTGCCGAACTCGCCTTCGCCGACGACGAGGCCGCCGCCCTGCTCGCCGCCCACGGCCTGCACCTCGCCGCACCCGGTGTGCGCGCCCTGGTGGAGCGGACGCAGGGCTGGGCGGCGGGCCTGCGCCTGTGCGCCCTGGCCGCGCAGCAGAGCCCCGACCCGGAGGCCTACCTCAAGGAGTTCGAGGCGGGGCAGAGCACGGTCGCCGACTTCCTGCTGGCCGAGGTGCTCAAGAGCCGGCCGGCCGAGACGCAGGACCTGCTGCTGCGCAGCAGTGTGCTCACCCGCTTCCGCCCCGAGCTGGTGAACGCGCTCACCGGCCGCGACGACGCCGAGACCCTCCTCGGCGAACTCCACCGCGACAACGCCTTCGTCGCGCACCTCGGCCACTCCTGCTACCGCCTGCACCCCCTGTTCGCCGAGATCCTCCGGGCGCACCTGCGGGTGCGGTTCCCCGGCCTGGAGGGCGAACTGCACCGGCGGGCCGCGCACTGGCTGAGCCGCTCCGGGTCGCTCGCCGAGGCGCTGGAGCACGGAGCGGCCGCCGGGGACTGGGAGTTCACCGCCCGCGCCCTCGTCGACGGCCTCGCGATCGGGCAGCTCTTCACCGGCCTGCGCTCGGACGGCCTGGCCCGGCTGTTCTCCGGGATGCCGCCCGGGACGCCGGGCCGCTGCGCGCACCTCGTCCGGGCCGCCCTCGCACTGTCCCGGGGCGACGTGGACGGCGGCCTGGCCCGGCTGCGCCGCGCCGAGGAGGAACCGGGCGGGGAGGAGCGGGAGTCCGTGCCGGCACGCCTGAGCCATGTGCTGCTGCGGGTGCTGGCGGCCCGGATGACCGGTGCGCCGGCCGCCGCAGAACGGGCCGTGCGCACGGCGCGCGAGCTGCGGCGGAGCGTGCCCGACGAACAGCTGGACGGCCATCCCGAGTTCACCGCCCTGCTGCTGACCAACCTCGGCGCGGTCCGCCTGTGGGCCGGGCACGCCGAGGAGGCGCGTACGGCCCTGACCGCGGCGGCGGGCTGCCCGGGGACCGCGGCCACGGCACCGCTGCGCCAGGAGTGCCTGGGCTACCTGGCCTGGGCCGACCTGCTCGACGGCTGGCTGAACCGGGCGGAGCGGCAGGCCCGGGCCGCGCTCGCGGAGGCGGAGCGCTTCAGTCTCGCCCCGCCGCCGCACGCGAGCACCGCGTGGCTGGTCCTGGCCGCCGTCGCCACCGACCGCAGCGAACTGGACGTGGCCCAGGCGCACCTGGACCGGAGCACGGTCCGCCGCGGCGCGCCGGCGGGAGCGTGCGGCGGCCGGGCGCCGGACCCGGTCACGACCGCCGCGCAGGCCGTCGTCAGGGCCCGGCTGCTGCTGGCGCGGGGCCACCTCCGGGCCGCCCTCGTCGCGCTGGACGCGGCGGTCCCGGCCACCGGTGTCACGGTGCCCTCGCCGTGGGCCGAGGACTGCGCGGCCCTGGTCACCGCGGCCGTGCACCTGGCCGAGGGGCGCCCCGGGACGGCCGCGAAGGCGCTGGAGGCCGCGGCGGAGCGGAGCCCGGCCCGCGCGGTGGCCGCCGCCCGGGCGCGGCTGGAGCTGGGGGAGCACGAGGAGGCGTCGCGCCTGCTGGACGCGGCGCCCCTGCGGGCGCACCACGGCCCGGCCCTCACCGTACGGGCGACGCTGGTGCGGGCCCGCGCCGCCGACCTGCGGGGCGACACCGCCGCCGCCCGCCGCCTGCTGGCCCGCGCGCTGCTCGACGCCCGGCGCGAGCGCCTGCGGCGGCCCTTCCTGGAGGCGGGGCCGTGGGTGCGCCGCCTCCTCGGTCCGGGTCCCGGCCACGATCCGTCCTGGGACTGGCTCAGCCCCCGGACGGACGCCGACGCCCACGGGCGGCCCGCCGAGCCGTCCCCGTACCCGGCGGTGGTCGTCGAGCGGCTGAGCGGACGCGAGCGCGACGTCCTGGAGCGGCTGGCGCAGATGATGTCGACCGAGGAGATCGCCGCCGACCTCTACGTCTCGGTCAACACCGTGAAGACCCACCTCAAGAGCGTCTACCGGAAGCTGTCGGTGAACCGGCGCGGCGACGCGGTGCGCCGGGCCCGCGAACTGCGCCTGCTGTGAGGCGCGCGCCGCGGGGCGGGTGCTCCGGCGGCCGGACTCCCGGCCGGGACCGCCCGGCCGGCCCCTCTCGCCCGCGCCGGGTGAGGTGCCGGTCCGCCGGATCGGATGCGATGGGGGCAGCGGCGACGCGGGTTCCGCTTCCCGGCGGCCCGGGCGCGACGGAGGACGGTCCGACCCACGCACGGAGACCCTTCGGAGAGCAGCTCATGCGCTACGAGATCCGCATCGAGGGACACATGTCGAGGATGCTGACCGAAGCCTTCCCGGAGCTGGACCACGTGGTCATGTCGCACCAGACCGTGCTGTTCGGCCCGGTCGTGGACGAGGCGCACCTCTACGGCCTGCTGGCGCGCTGCCAGTCGCTGGGACTGCACGTCGTGGAGATGCGCCGGATGCCGGAGCGGGGCGACGAGACACACGAGACCGGGACACACGAGACACGGGGCCGGGGCGACGCGGCCGGGTCCTGACGCGACGCGCCCGGGCGCGGACACGGGAGGCGGGCCCTCCTCGTCCCCCCCCCGGGTGCCCGCGCATGTCCCGTACGGGTGCGCGCACATGCGCTCACGCGGTCGCCGCGGTGATCCGGCCCTCCCGCGCGGCCCGCTCCAGGGCCCGGAAGTCGCGCTCGTTGCGGTCGGCGTACGCCTGGGCGAACTCGGCGAGGGCGCGGTCGAAGCGGTCGCTGCCGCCGAGGTAGGCGGCCAGGGCGATCGGGTCGCCCGACCGGGCGTGGGCCCGCGCCAGCGAGGCCCCGCACAGCTGCCCGAAGAGGGCCATGAAGCGCGGGTCCATGGTGTCGGGGCGGGCGATGCCCTTCCAGTCGCGCAACTGGCGCACGTAGAAGTCGCGGGTGCGCCCGTCGAGGCCCACGGCCCGGTTCCAGCCCAGGAAGATGTCGCTGGTCGTCTGGATCAGGCGCTGCCCGGACACCACCCGGCAGCCCTGGTTGTCCCACGGCGCGCCGCCCGTGTGGGGCGTGAGCACCGACTCCTGGGCCTCCTTGGCCTGGAGCAGCAGCGGGTCCCCGTCGTCCCGGCCCAGCAGCAGCAGGATCCAGCACCGGGTGCCGACGCTGCCCACCCCGACCACCTTGCGGGCCACGTCCACCAGCCGGTAGCGGCGCAGCAGGCGCCGGCGCTCGGACGACAGGCTGCGCGCGTAGTTCTCCAGCAGGGCCCGCAGCTCCTTCTCCTGCCCGGCCGCGTCCGCGTCCGGCAGCAGCTCGCGCAACGGTGTGATCAGCGGCGGGTCGGGGGCGATCCGCCGGCCCTCGGCCGTCACCCGGGTGAGCTTGGCGAAGGCCTGCAGATGGGTGCGCGTACGGGCCCTGGCCGCGGCCCGTGCGGCGCGCGCCTCGGCCGCCCTGGTGAGCGCCGGGACGAGCAGCTCCCGGACGCGGTCGGCGTCGTCCTGGGCGTACCAGACGTCCAGCGTGGGCATCCCGGCGAAGCTCCGCATGCGCCGCCGGTAGGACCGTACGCACGCGCGCACCACACCGTTCTGCTCCTTGAGGGAGAAGGAGTTGGCGCGGCCCGCGATCGCGAAGCTGGCGGCCAGGCGCTTGACGTCCCACTCGAAGGGCCCGGCCAGGGTCTCGTCGAAGTCGTTGATGTCGAAGACCAGGCGGCGCTCCGGGGAGGCCAGGAGCCGGAAGTTCAGCAGGTGGGCGTCCCCGCACAGCTGGACCGTCAGACCGGTGTGCGCGGCGGCGCCGAGGTCCGCCGCCATGAGCGCCGCCGCGCCCCGGTAGAAGCGGAACGGCGACTCCAGCATGCGGCCGTAGCGGAGCGGCACCAGCTCCGGCAGCCGCAGCGCGGACTGCCGCTCCAGGACCGCGACGGGGTCGGGACGCGCGGCGTCGGCCTCGAACCAGCCGTGGTACGAGCGCGAGACGCGCTGCCGGGCCCTCCTGCCGTACGCCGCCCGCTCGCCGGGCTCCAGGAGGGCGGGGAACGCGGTGCCGTCGGTCATGTCCGGACCTCCTGCCCGCCATCCTCACCCCGCGACGGCGGCGCCGCCTCACCTCGCGCAGGTGAGGCGGCCGCTCCTCCGGGCGGCCGCCGTGAGCGCCGGCGCAGCCCGGTCTCGACCGCGCCCGCCAGGACGCGCGCGGCGACGCCCACCAGCAGCAGCCCTCCCACCATCTGGAGCATCGTCACCAGCCGCGCCGCCCGCGCGTGCGCGACGATGTCGCCGAACCCCACGGTGGTGAACGTGGAGAGCGCGAAGTACAGGGCGTCCGTCCTGGTCAGCGGCTCACTGAAGGCACCGGGCGCGGAGCGGTCCAGCAGCAGGTACGCACCGGCGAAGAGCACGAGGAACAACGACACCGTGGCCGCCAGCGCCTCGACGGCCCGCAGCCTCGGGTGCGGTGAGCGCGCGATGACGCGCAGCTCCCAGGAGAAGACCAGCAGGACCGCGGCCAGCCCGCAGCCGAGGAGCGCCGCGGTGCCGCCGGTGAGGCGGCCGGTCAGCGGCAGCAGGTAGTACGCCGTGAGGAGACCGGCCGTGATCAGCACCGCGCGGGCGCCGGCGGCGACGGCGAGCCGCCGCTCGGCGCGGGGGACGGGCCCGGCGTCGGGGAGCAGGGGGTCGCGCGTCCCCGGGCCGCTCGCGTCGCTCGCGTCACGGCCGTCCCTCCGCGTGCCCGCAGACTCGTCCATCGCGCCGCCCGCCGCTCCCTCCCCATCCCGGTCCCTCGCGTGCCCGCCCGGCGCGGTGCCCGGACGTCCGGGCCGCCCGTCCCGTCCCGGCCGCGGGGCCATCCCAGTACCGGCGGCGGGGGCGGCGGCTCACCCGGCGGGGGTGATCCGGGCGGCGGCCCGCGCGGAGGAAGCTGCCCGCAGCCGTTCCGGCGGTCCGCGGCCGGGCGGGAGCCCGCAGCCGTGCGGAAGGCGGAGGCCCGCAGCCGTACGGGGAGTCCGCGGCCGTGCGGGACCCCGTGACCGTACGGCAGGCCGCGGCCGGACGGACGCGGAGGCCGCGGCCGCACGGGACGCCGTCCCCGGGCGCGCGGCCGGCCGGCGGACACGGGCGGCGCCGCACGTCAGGACGGCACGACGGTACGACGGCACGCGAGGAGGAGCCATGACCGCAGTGCGTCGCCCGGTGCCGGGCCCCGGGCCACCGGCCGCCGACCGGGCGGGCGGGCCCGTCGGCGCGCCCGCCGGGACGCCCGCCGGTGTGCCGGCCGTGCCCGGGCCCTCCTGGTTCTGGGCGCTGACGTCGGCCCTGGTGACGCTGGTGGCCGGCGTCCTGGTCCTGGCCTGGCCGGACCGGACGCTGCACGTCCTGGCGGTGGTCGTCGGCCTGTACCTGCTGGTGACCGGCGCGCTGGAGTTCGCCGGGGCGTTCGCCCGGGACGCCCGCGCCGAGCGGTACCCGCAGCTGCTGCTCGCCGTGGCCGCCGTCCTGGCCGGGGTGCTGTGCCTGCGCGACCCGCTGCAGACCGTCACCGTGCTGACCCTGGTCGTCGGGGTGGTGTGGCTGCTGTCCGGCATGGTCACCGCCTTCGCGGCCCTCGCCGACCCGCGGCTGCCGCACCGCGGCTTCGCCTTCGGCGCGGCCCTCCTCGGCGTCGTCGCGGGCATCGTGGTGCTCGCCGTGCCGATGGGCTCCGCGCTCGTCCTGACCCGGCTGCTCGGGCTCTGGCTCGTCCTGCTCGGGGTGGCCGAACTGGTGGTGGCGCTCGCCCTGCGGGCCGCGCTCCGCAAGGGGCGCGGCAGGCGGCCGCACGCCCCGCCCCCGACGGCGCGGCCGGCCGTCTGACCACGCGCCCGGCGGCCCCGCGGGCGCCGGGCGCGGACGCTCACCCGCCTCGGGTGAGGTGTCCGGGCCCGGTGGCGCACACGCTGAAGTCGGCACGGACCGGCAGATCGGCACGGCCCGGCAGAGGGGCGCACGCCCAGGACACAGGAGGCAGAAGTGGCCGCGCAGGTGCATCTCGCGTACGACTATCCGCTGCTCAGCGCCTTTTGGACGATGCTGTGGTTCTTCGTGTGGGTGCTGTGGTTCGTCCTGCTCTTCCGCATCGTCGTCGACGTCTTCCGCGACGACGCCCTCAGCGGCTGGGCCAAGGCGGCCTGGCTGGTGCTCCTGATCGTGCTGCCCTTCCTCGGCGTCCTGGTCTACGTCATCGCGCGCGGCCGCCACATGGGGCGGCGCGAGGCGGCGCACCTCCACAGGCAGCAGGAGGCGTTCGACGCGCACATCCGCGAGGTGGCGGGGACGGACACCCGCTCCGCGAGCGGGGTCGACGAGCTGGCCAAGCTGTCCGACATCCGCGCCAGGGGCGATATCTCGGACGAGGAGTTCCGCCGGGCGAAGGAGAAGATCCTGCACTGACCGCACCGCACCGCACCGTGCCGGCGGCGCGGCGGCGGGGCGCACCCCCTCCCCGCCCCGGTCGCCGACCCTTCCTCCAGGACGAATCGAGACGGAACGATGACAACGACGCACAACTCCCGTGTAGGCACGGCACAGCAGTGGGCCGGCGGTCTCGTGGTCTTTGCAGCGGTCATGCTGGCGATCGACGGAGTGCTCCAGATCTTCAGGGGCATCACGGCCCTGTCGAGGGACGTCTTCGTCACCACACCCGACTATGTCTTCAAGTTCAACCTGACGGCCTGGGGCTGGACCCACATCATCCTCGGGGCGGTCGCGGTCGTCGTCAGCCTGGGCCTGTTCCAGGTCGCGCTGTGGGCCCGGATCTGCGGCGTGGTCATCGCGGGACTGATCATCATCGCCAACTTCCTCTCCCTGCCGTACTACCCGGTCTGGTCGGTCGTGATGATCGCGCTGTCCGGGTTCGTCATCTGGGCCCTGTGCGTGGTCAAGCGGGACGACTCGTACGCCGCGTCGTAGACCGTGGACCGCGCGGGGCACCGGGCCGGCCCGCACGGCCGGCGGGGCCTCCCGCGCGGGCGGGGACCGGAGGGCACCCGGGGCCGGCACAGGGCGGAACGGGAGCGGAACCAGGGGCGAAAGGACCGTGAGGTGCGCCGGCACAGCCAGGGCGGTCGGAACGCGCGTGCGCCGCGCGGGGAGCGGGTGGCGCACGCGCGTCCCGTGTGGTGGGCACGCCTCGCCCTGCTCGCCCTGGCGGCGAGCGTGCTGGCACCGCTGGTCGCCGCCGGGTTCGAGAGCCTGCTGTGGGCGGCCGCCGGAGTGGCGGCGCTGGGGCTCACGGGGGTCGGCGTGTGGTGGACCCTGGCCCACACCGGGCCGGTGCGGGCCGCGGGCCTCGCCCTCGCCGTGGCCGCGCCGGTCGTGCTCCTCGTCCTGTACACCGCGCAGGGGCTGCTGTGGCCCGCCGCGCTCTGCCTGGCGCTGTGGGCGCCGGCGCTCGCGGCGGGCCGCACCGCCCTCGCCCTCGCGGCCGGCGACGACCCGGCGCCGGGGCGCCAGGAGGCGGCGCCGCCCCCGCGGCGCCCCTGGATCGTCATGAACCCGCGCTCCGGCGGCGGCAAGGCCGAGCGCTTCGGGCTGGTGGAGAAGGCCCGGGCGGCGGGCGCCACGGTGGCCCTGCTGGACCCGGAGGAACGGCAGGACGTCGCCGCGCTGGCCCGGCGGGCCGTGGCCGACGGCGCCGACCTGCTGGCCGTGGCGGGCGGCGACGGCACGCAGGCGCTGGTGGCCGAGGTGGCGGCGGAGCACGACCTGCCGTTCGTGGTGGTCCCCGCGGGCACCCGCAACCACTTCGCCCTGGACCTCGGCCTGGACCGCGACGACCCCGCGGCCGCCCTCGACGCCCTCCACGACGGTGTGGAACTGCGCGTCGACCTCGGCTACGCGGCGGACCGCGTGTTCGTCAACAACGCCTCCTTCGGCACCTACGCGGCCGTGGTGCGCGACCCCGCCTACCGCGACGACAAGGTGCGCACCCTGCTGCGGACCCTGCCCGAGCTGCTGACCGGCGCACACGTGCCCCGGCTGGGCATGCGGGCAGGACAGGAGCGCGCCGACGGGCTGCAGGCGCTGCTGATCAGCAACAACCCCTACCGGCGCGCCGTGGACGCCGCCCGCCCCGGGCGCCGGGAGCGGCTGGACTCGGGGCTGCTGGGCGTGCTGTGCCTGCGCGTGGACAACACCGTCCGGGCGGCCGGCGCGGTGCGCGGCCCGCGGTCCTCCGCGCTGCGGCGGCTGACCGCGAAGGAGGTCGTGGTCGAGGCCGGCACGCCCGCGGTCCCGGCCGGACTCGACGGGGAGCCGGTCGTGCTGATGGCGCCCGTCGTGTGCCGCAGCGCGCCCGGCGCCCTGCGCGTGCGCGTCCCCCGCCACCGCCCCGGCGTGCCCGCACGCGGCTCGGCGGTCGACTGGCGCGAGGTGGCCCGGCTCGCCATGGGCCGGCGCGAGGTGGCCCGGCCCGCCGTGGGCCCCCACCGGCGGCCGGGCCCCGGCTGACCCGGCGCCACGGACCGGCCCGGCCCGGCGGCCCGGGCAGGCCGGGACCGGGCAGGCCGGGACGGGGCCATGGTGTCCGGACCGGGCCGGGACCGGTCAGTGGTGTCCGGGCCGGGACCATTCCCGTACTCGTACCCGTTCCCGTGCCGGGCGGACGGTCTCCTCACCTCCGGCGGGTGAGGCGGCGGCCGGCCGCGGTGGACGGACGCCGCCCGCTCACCCGTCCCAGGGGAGGACGGACCGCGCGGGGGCGGCCACACTGTGCCGTGCCGGAGATCCCAACCGACCCGGACGGAGGAGGACGATGGCCAGGCAGCAGGCGGGGCAGCGCGGGCAGCGCGCGGGGCGGCGGACCGCACCGGCGCGGGGGACGGGGCCGGCGCGGGCGGCCGACGCGGCGTGGCGACGCTGGGGCCCGTACCTCGGCGAGCGGCAGTGGGGCACGGTCCGCGAGGACTACAGCGCCTCCGGCGACGCGTGGTCGTCGTTCCCGCACGACCACGCGCGCTCGCGCGCCTACCGCTGGGGCGAGGACGGCCTCGGCGGCATCTGCGACGACAAGCAGCGGCTGTGCCTGGCCGTGACACTGTGGAACGGGCGCGACCCGGTCCTCAAGGAGCGCGCCTTCGGCCTCACCAACGCCGAGGGCAACCACGGCGAGGACGTCAAGGAGTACTACTTCTACCTCGACAGCACGCCCAGCCACTCGTACATGCGCTACCTCTACAAGTATCCGCAGGCCGCCTACCCGTACGCCGAGCTGGTGGCGGTCAACGGCGCACGCGGCCGGAACGAGTTCGAGTACGAGCTGCTCGACACCGGGGTCTTCGACGGCGACCGGTACTTCGACGTCACCGTGGAGTACGCCAAGGCGGCGCCCGACGACGTGCTGATGCGGATCACCGTGGACAACCGGGGCCCCGAGGAGGAGACGCTGCGGGTGCTGCCCACCCTGTGGTTCCGCAACACGTGGTCCTGGGGCGGGGAGCCGACGGACCGGCCGCGGCTGACGGCGGTCGACGGCGGCCCCGGCGAGTCCGTCGTCCGTGCCGAGCACCCGGCGCTCGGCACGTACGAGCTGCACTGCGCCGGGGAGGTGCCGCTGCTGTTCACCGAGAACGAGACGAACACCGAGCGGATCTCCGGCACGCCCAACGCGTCGCCCTACGTCAAGGACGGCATCGGCCGGTACGTCGTCGACGGCGAGACCGGGGCCGTGAACCCCGCCCGGACGGGCACCAAGGCGGCGGCCGACCACACCCTGACCGTCCCGCCCGGCGGCACGGCGAGCGTGCGCCTGCGGCTCGCGACCGTCTCGGCGCCGGCCGATCTGGGCGACGGCTTCGACGAGGTGCTGCGCGAACGGCGGGCGGAGGCCGACGCGTTCTACCGCGAGGTGACACCGTCCGGGCTGTCCGAGGACGAGGCCCTGGTGCTGCGCCAGGCCCTGTCCGGGATGCTGTGGACCAAGCAGTACTACTGGTTCGACCTGGAGACCTGGCTCTCGGAGCACGGTGTCGACGCCTGGAGCCCGGCGGCGGCCCGCGTGCGCAACCACGAGTGGTTCCACATGACCTGCGACGACGTCGTGTCGATGCCGGACAAGTGGGAGTACCCCTGGTTCGCCGCCTGGGACCTGGCGTTCCACACGGTGGCACTCGCCATGGTCGACGCCGGCTTCGCCAAGCAGCAGCTGGAACTGCTGCTCACCGACGCCTACCTGCACCCCAACGGGCAGGTCCCCGCGTACGAGTGGAACTTCACCGACGTCAACCCGCCCGTCCACGCCTGGGCCGCGTACTTCGTGTACCAGCTGGAGCGGCGGCTCACCGGCCGTGCCGACCGCGACTTCCTGGAGCGCGTCTTCCAGAAACTGCTCACCAACTTCACCTGGTGGGTCAACCGCAAGGACCCCGACGGGCGCAACGTCTTCCAGGGCGGCTTCCTCGGCCTCGACAACATCGGTGTGTTCGACCGCAGCGCCCCGCTGCCCACCGGCGGCCGCATCGAGCAGGCCGACGGCACGGCGTGGATGGCGCTGTACTGCCAGACCATGCTGCAGATCGCCCTCGAACTCGTCGAGGACAACCGGGCGTACGAGCCGCTGATCGTGAAGTTCGCCGAGCACTTCCTGTGGATCTCGGCCTCCATGGACCGCGCCGCCGGGCAGGACGACGAGTTCTGGGACGAGCAGGACGGCTTCTTCTACGACGTGCTGCGGCTGCCCGACGGCCGGGCCGTGCGGCTGAAGGTGCGCTCCATGGTGGGGCTGCTGCCGCTGTGCGCGGCGACGGTGTTCCGGCCGCCGCAGCTGGCCCGGGTGGCCCGGCTCGGCGAGAGGGTGACCCGCTTCGTCGGCCGGCACCCGTCGCTGGCGGCCACCTGGGCCTCGGCCCGGTCGGGGGCGCGGGGCGGCCCGCGGCTCCTTGCGGTGGTGGACGACAAGAGGCTGGAGCGCGTCCTCGGCCTGCTCCTCTCCGAGGAGGAGTTCCTGAGCCCGTACGGGGTGCGGGCGCTGTCCCGGTACCACGCGGAGCACCCGTACACCTTCGTCGTGCACGGCGAGGAGCTGCGCGTCGGCTACCTGCCCGCCGAGTCCGACTCGGGGATGTTCGGCGGCAACTCCAACTGGCGCGGCCCCGTGTGGATGCCGATGAACGTCCTGCTGGTCCGCGCCCTGCTGAACCTGTACGCCTTCCACGGCGACGACTTCACGGTGGAGTGCCCGACCGGCTCGGGGAACCGGATGACACTGTTCGAGGTCGCGAAGGAGCTCTCCGCCCGGCTCACCCGTATCTTCCTGCGCGGCGAGGACGGCAGGCGCCCGGTCCACGGCGGCCAGGACAAGTTCACCGATCCGTACTGGCGGGACCTGGTCAGCTTCTACGAGTACTTCCACGGCGACAACGGCGCAGGCATCGGCGCCGCCCATCAGACCGGCTGGACCGGCCTGGTCGCCACCCTCATGATCGTGTTCGGGGAACTCGGCCCGGAGGACTTCCGGGACCCCTCGTCCGGAACGGGAGCGACACGATGACCGCCCTTCCCGAGCAGCCCGTCGTGTACGAGGTCAACACGCGTGTGTGGCTGCGGGAGGTGCAGCGGGCCACGGCCACGGGCCGCACCCGGCGCGGCGGACGCGGCGCGCGCGGGCCCCGCGGCGCACGCGCGGGCGGCCTCGGCGACGTCCCCAAGGACGCCTGGGACGAGATCACTCCGCACGGCGTCGACGCGGTGTGGCTCATGGGCGTGTGGGAGCGCAGCCCCGAGGGGCGGCGCATCGCCCTGGAGGACCCGGCCCTGCGGGAGTCCTTCGCGCAGGCCCTCCCCGACGTGGAGCCGGACGACATCGCCGGCTCGCCGTACTGCGTCCGCGGCTACACCGTCGACCCGGCCCTCGGCGGCACCGAAGGACTGGCCGCGGCCCGCACCGCGCTCGACCGCCGCGGCGTCGGCCTGATCCTCGACCACGTGCCCAACCACGTGGCCCCGGACAGCCCCTGGCCGCAGGAGCCCGACTGCTTCGTCCGCGGCTCGGCCGACGACCTGCGCCGCGATCCGGCCGCGTACCACGAGGGCCCCGACGGCACGGTCCGGGCGCGCGGCCGGGACCCCTTCTTCCCGCCCTGGCCGGACGTGGTGCAGCTCAACGCGTTCAGCCCCGCCCTGCGCGCGGCGACCGCCGACGTTCTCGCCGGCATCGGCGGGATGTGCGACGGCGTCCGCTGCGACATGGCGATGCTGATGATGAACGACGTGTTCGCCCGGACGTGGGGCGAGCGGGCCGGACCCGTGCCCGAGGAGGACTTCTGGCCCGCGGTCCTGTCCGCCGTGCGGCGCCGCCGCCCCGGCACGCTCTTCATGGCGGAGGCGTACTGGGACCTCGAAGGCGCCCTGCTGCAGCAGGGGTTCGACCTCGTCTACGACAAGCGCCTCCACGACCGGCTGCTGCACGAGGACGCCGGCTCGGTCCGCGCCCACCTGGCGGCCGACCCGGACCACCAGCGCCACCTCGTCCGCTTCCTGGAGAACCACGACGAGCCGCGCGCCGCGCAGACCCTGTCCCCGGCCGCGGAGCGCGCGGCGGCCGTCGTGATCGCCACGCTGCCCGGCGCGACGCTGTGGCACGAGGGCCAGTTCACCGGCCGCCGCACGCGGCCGCCGGTCTTCCTCACCCGGCGCCCCGACGAGACCCCCGACGCCGAACTGCGCGCCTTCCACGAGCGGCTGCTGACGGCGGTCGCCACCAGCGGCATGCGCACCGGACGGTGGCGCCTGCTGGAGCCCGCGGGCTGGCCCGACAACCCCACCCACCGCGACCTGCTCGCCTGGTCCTGGGCGGGTCCGGCGGGCCGGTACCTGGTGGCGGTCAACCACTCCGACCACCCGTCCCAGGCGCGGATCCCCCTGCCCTGGCCCGAACTCGCGGGCTCCGAGGCCCGGTTGACCGACATCCTGGAGGGCGGCCAGTACGTCAGGCCGGGGGAGGAGATCACGGGGGAGACGGGCCCGGGGCTCTTCGTGGACCTGGGCGGCCGGGGGTGCCACGTGTTCGCCGTGGAACCCGTGTGACTCGCGGAACCCGTATGCCCCGGTGGGACACCGGCAGAGGCGGTCCTGAGCAGGGGACTTTTAGGGGGCAGAGGACTTCTGGGAGGCGGGCGGGCCGCCCGGTGCCGGGGTGCGGGGCAGCAGGGCGGCCGCGGTGAAGCCGACGGCGCCGGCGAGGGCGGTCGCCGCCAGGGCGGTGGCGTAGGCCCGGGAGTCGAGGCCGATCACGAGGATGGTGCCCGCGACCGCCGTGCCCAGCGAGGACCCCAGGTTCGACACGCTGCGCGACAGGCCCGAGATCTCGCCCTGCCGGGACTCGTCGAAGGCGGACTGCACCACGTTCACCGACGGGGTGAGCATCCCGCCGAGCCCGGCGCCGATCAGGAACAGCCCCGGCGTGGCGGCCCAGGCGCCGCGGGCGCCGCCCGTCAGCAGCAGGACGCCGATGCCGGCCACCGTGACCGCGAAGCCCGCCATGATCAGCGTCCGCTGCGGGCGGCGCCGGGCGAGGCGCTGGGCCGCCAGCGAGGTGGTGAGCAGGCCGACGGTGGCCGCCGTGAAGACGACCCCGGTCCCGATGGAGGAGTATCCGCGGACGACCTGGAGGTAGGCCGCCGCCGTGAACGACACGCCCATGAGCATCATCCACTGCGTGCCCTGGGTGACGAGGCCGAGGTCGGAGACGCGGTTGCGGAACAGGCTCGTCGACAGCAGGGGTTGCCCGCCCCGCCGCTCCCTCTCCCGCTGGGAGCGCAGGAACCAGGCCAGCACCAGTGCGCCCAGGCAGAACAGGGCCAGGGCCGCCCAGGCGTTCTGCGCGGTGGCCAGGATGCCCGTGACGACGAGGCAGAGGCCGAGGGCCGACAGGACCGCGCCCCGCGTGTCGAAGGAGAGGGCGGGGTCCGGGGGCAGCGGGTCGGGGACCCGGCGGGCCAGGACGACGATCACGACGACCAGCAGGGTCTGGAACAGGAAGGCCGCCCGCCAGCCGAGCGCGGACGCGATCAGACCGCCGAGCAGCGGTCCCGCGGCGGCGCCGCAGCCCGCCATGGCCATGATGGTCCCGAAGGCGCGGGCGCGGGAGGCCACTTCCGTGAAGAGCAGCGTCGTGAGGATGTAGACGGGCGGGATGAGCAGCGCCGTGCCCACGCCCTCCAGCAGGGAGTAGCCGAGGAGGAGGACGCCGAGGCCCGGGGCCAGGGCGCTGAGCAGGGTGCCCGTGCCGTAGACGAGAAGGCCGGCGACCAGGCACCGTTTGCGGCCGTGGAGGTCGGCCAGCCGGCCGCCCGGGATCATCAGGGCCGCCATGACCAGCAGGAAGACCGTGATGACGACCTGCACACCGTGTGTCGTGGTGTCCAGGTCACGGCTGATGTCGCTGATCATCACGTTCATGTTGGACCCGGCGAAGCTGCACACGAACTGCGCGAGGGCGAGCGGCGGCAGCACGTGCCGCCGGGCCTCCGCCGCGGACCGGAAGGGGACCGTGCGTGTCATGAGCGGGCTCCTCCGTCCCTGCCGGCCGCCCGCGGCCGGACCGGCGGCCGGGTCCTGCCGTACCAGTCGTGGGCGACGGCGCTGTCCACGACCACGTCCTGCACCGAGGCGCTCCGCCTGCTGACCGGGATCCACAGCAGCCCGACCGGGAAGACCACGCACAGGACGGCGCGCACCACGGCGGTGGCGAGGGTGAGCCGGTGCCCGGAGCGGCTCGTCACCCGCAGGCCCATCACCTGGTTCCCGGCGGTGCGCCCGCCCGTGACCCAGCTGCCCGCCAGATAGCCGACGGCGAGCGTGCCGGCGGTGGAGAAGGTGAGCCAGGCGGCGGGGTCGGGCATCGCGAAGGGCGGCCCCAGCAGCAGGTAGCGCCCCGCGGCGTAGGCGAAGTGGGCGGTGAGCGCGGCGGCGAACAGCACGCCGGCGTCCAGGACGGCCGCCGTCGTGCGCGAGACGAGCCCCGCGGGGAGCCCCTGGACCGAAGGGCCGGGCGCCCGGAACGGCGGTGACGCGCCGCCTCCCCGGACCGGCGGCGTCACGGCGCCTCCGGCAGGGGCCGCGACGGCGGGACGACCGGTGCCGGCCGGGGAGGGGCGTCCGGTGCGGACCGCTGCGGGGCGTCCGGCGCCGGCTGCTGCGGGGCGGGGGACGCCGGCCGGGCAGGGGCGTCCGGCGCCGCATGAGCCGGGGCCCGCTCCGCGGCCGGCCGGGGCGCGGGCGCCGCCGCCCCGCGCGG
Source organism: Streptomyces minutiscleroticus (assembly GCF_014650875.1). GTDB lineage: Bacteria > Actinomycetota > Actinomycetes > Streptomycetales > Streptomycetaceae > Streptomyces > Streptomyces minutiscleroticus. Next base: position 64,164 of record NZ_BMVU01000028.1, on the reverse strand, counting down.
CTCCGTTCCGTTCCGGCGCAGCACGCGCGCGGTGATCCGCTGCACCAGGCGGTCGGCGCGTACGTGCTGCTCGCGCACGGCGTCCAGGGTCTCGGCGGTGATGCTGCCGCCCGTGTCGCGGACGATCCGGCCGATGTCGAGCGCGTCGAGCACCTGCTCGGTGTACGCCACCAGGTCGACGCGGGTGAGCACGTCGTCGGCGTCGACGCGCCGGGCGATCCGGTTCACGTCCACGCGGTCGGCCACGGCGTCGAGGTCCATCTGCTCGACCACGGCGGACGCGACGGACCTCAGGAGCGCGTGCACCGCCGGGGCCGCCTCCTCGCGCGCCCGCCGCCGTTCGGCCCGGCCCCGCTCGCTCCAGTGCGCGGCCCGCCGGGCCGCCGCGTCCGGCCAGCCGGACGGGAGGAGGGCGCGGGCCGCGCGGCCCAGGAGGGGCGCGGTCCGGTCGTACGCGGCCGCCGCGGCGGCCAGCGAGCGGCGCTGCGCCTCCAGGGCCAGGCCCAGCGCGGCGTTGGGCAGGAGCGCGGTGTCGAGCACCGGGCGGTGCCCCGGGATTCCCGTGCAGGCCGCGGCGACGGCCCGGGCGGCCGTGTCGGCGGCCCCGAGGACCAGCCGGGTGACCCGCGGGACCTCCGGGACCGGCCGGGTGGCCCGTGAGGACTCCGGGGCCGGCCGTGCGGTCCGTGACGGCGGCTCGCCCGCGGGCTGCCGCACGGTGGGGGCCGCGCCCGTCGGCACCGGGCCCGGCAGGTCGTCGTGGCCGGTCACGGCGCCAGCACAGCATCCCGCGCCGGGCGGAGCCTCACCCCTCGGGGGTGACCGCCGCCGGCCGGTGATCCACGCGGGGACGGCGGCGGGTGCCCGCGCCCCGGCCCGGGGACGGGCCGCCGTGCGGGGACGGGCCACCGTGCGGAGACGGGACGGGCCCGTCGGCCGGATCAGGAGGACGACGTGCGCGCGAGGCGGTGCACCTCTTCGAGGGCGTCGAGAACCACCGTGTTCCGGTGCAGGCCAGCCAGCGTCCCGCCGTGCGCCCGGTGGCCTGCATCAGGCGCAGTTCGGCCTGGCCGAAACCGGTCGTGGGCCGGGCGTGGTGGGAGGAGACCATGCCCCGCAGGACCTGCTGGTGGTCGATCAGCGGCACACTGTGGCAGGAGCGGCTGTCGGCCTCCAGGACGGCGCGGCGCGAGTCCTCGTCGAAGACGGTGGCGGTGGCCACGTCCCGGACGGTGACCTGCCGTTGGTGCTCCGCGGCCTGGGCGCACGAGGTGGTGGGCTGCTCGACGAAGGCGAAGAAGTCGACGAAGTCACGGCTGAGCCCGGTGTGCTTGGTCAGCCGCAGTCCGCCGGCGTCCACCAGTTGGACGTTGCCCATGTCGGTGCCGGCGACCTCCATGACCTGCCGCAGGACCGCGCCGAGCACCGCGCCCTGGTCGGCGCGGCTCTCGTCCCCGACCCCCAGGCCCTTCAGGGGCGGGGGCGCGGTGCGCGACCGCCGGGGGAACCAGGCGTCGGCCCCCCGCTCGGGCCCCGGTACGCGCATCAGCGCGTCGGCGAGCTGGTGCATCTTGATGTTGGCGTGCTGCGGGGCCTGCCGCATCAGCGCGAACGCCAGGTCCGGGTCGTCGAACCGGTAACGCTCCATCAGGACGCCCTGCGCGGTCGATATCCGTACGTGGGAGCGCAGCCGCCCCCGGAGGTCGGACGCGTGCCGGCGGAGCCGCTCCAGCTCCTCGGGCGACGAACCGGCGGTGCTCGCCGCGGTGGCCCCGTAGAGGTCGGGGAAGGGGTCGGGGAACTCCGGAACGGGGCCGGGATTCTGTGACATGGGCGCTCTCTCGGTGACCGGTCGGCGGGTGGGCCCGCGGTACGGGCGGGCGCCGGGGCCGCTCGCCGGGCGGCGTGGACGGACGGCACCGTCCGGTGCCGACGGGCGTCCCCTGCCGCGGGGCGTGCCTGCTTCCCGAGCACTCGGGGGAGTCCAACTCCGTGTCCCGAACGGAAACGTGAGCTGCGAGACAGTGCCGTCCGACCCGTCCGAAGAGCGTTCTCGCAGGTCGGAGCGGTTGCGCGGGGCACGGCGGGGGACGCGCGGGCCGGGTCCGGCGGGACGGGGAGCGGCGCCCCGGACCGTGCGAACGGAACGCACACGACCGCCGCGCCCCTCGCGCACACGGTCACTCCATCTCCTCCGCGCGCGGTCCTGCGTGTCCCCTCGCGCGTACGCCGCGTGTCCCCCCTCGCGGGCCCGTTGTACGCGCGTCCGCCGCGCGTCCCCTCGTGGGCCCGTCGTGCGCGCGTCCGCCGTGCGTCGATGTGCGCACATCTGTCGTGCGTCGTCGTGCGTACGTCCGCCGTGCGTCGTCGTGCGTGCGGCCGCCGCGCGCTCGTCAGGTGTCTGCCGTGCGCGCGGCGGCCGCGAGGCCGTCAGCCCTGCTCGCCGTCCGCGGCCTCGTCGCTCACGACGACCTTGCCCACCGCGCCGAAGCCCTCCACCGATCGGTGGGCCTCGCGCAGGGTGTCGGCTGTGATCGGGGAGAGGTGGCGGACGAGCGTCGAGCGCAATGTGCCGTCGTCGAACAGGGCGGCCGCCCGGTCCAGGATCTCCCGCTGCGCAGTGCTCTGCGGGTCGTGGAGCGGACGGCTGAACATCAGCTCCCACGTCCACGTCTGGCTCTTGGCCTTCAGCGGCAGGGTGTCGAGCCCCTCCGGCTCGTCGATGGCGACCACCTGGCCGTGGACGTTCATGAGGTCCGCGTACGCCTGGACGTTGCCCTCGGAGAAGGGGGAGAGGATGTGATCGATGCCCTGGGGCGCCACCTTCTCGACCTCCTCGACGAGCCGATGGTGGTTGACGACGTGGTGGGCGCCCAGTTCGCGCGCCCACTCCGCCGACTCGGGGCGGGAGGCGGTGGCGACGACGGTGACGCCGGTCAGGCGCCGCGCGAGCTGGATCGCCATGGAGCCCACGCCGCCGGCGCCCGCCATGACCAGCAGGGTGCCGGTGGAGTCCGCGGTCAGGCCCATGTGCTCGAAGAGCGTCTCCCAGGCCGTCAGCGTGGTGAGGGGCACCGCGGCCGCCTCGGCGAAGTCCAGGGAGGCCGGCTTGTGGCCGACGATCCGCTCGTCGACGAGCTGGTACCGGGCGTTGGAGCCGGGCCGGGAGACGTCGCCCGCGTAATAGACCTCGTCGCCCGGAGCGAAGGCGGTGACCTCGGGGCCGGTGGCGACGACGACGCCCGCGGCGTCGAAGCCCAGGACGCGCGCGGAGCCGGCGTCCCGCAGCGAGGCGCGGACCTTGGTGTCCACGGGGTTCACGGACACCGCCCGGACCTCCACGACGAGGTCGTGCGGCCGGGGTGTGCCGAGGTCGACGTCGACCTCGCGGAACGAGGCGGGGTCGTCGAGCGGGCCCGCCTGGGCCACGATGGCACGGGTGCTGTTCGGTGTGTTCATGGTCCGAGCGTAGACTCCGGATACTAGTTACCCGCAACAACCACTGCTTCCCGAAGGGAACCGAACATGGCAGGTACCGCGCGCCCGCGTGTCCCCGCGCAGGACCACTTCGACGCCTACGCCGCCAACTGCCCGTGCCGTTCGGTCCTGGACCTGCTGGCCGACAAGTGGAGCGCCCTGGCCCTGGGCGCGCTGGAGAGCGGGCCGCTGCGCTTCGGTGCGATACGCACCCGGCTCGAGGGCATCAGCCCGAAAGTGCTCACCGCCGTCCTGCGCCGCCTGGAGGACAGCGAGCTGGTGACCCGCACCGTCTACCCGTCCGTCCCGCTGCACGTGGAGTACGCGCTGACCGACCTGGGGCGCGACGCCTGCGTCCCCCTCATGGCGCTGCGCTCCTGGGTGGAGGAGAACATCGAGCGCTTCCCCGCCCGGGCCTGAGACCGGGCGCGCCCGGGCCTGTGACCGCGCGTGGGCGGGCCTGGAACCGGGCGCCGTCGGGTCTGTGACCGGTGCGGTCCGGTCGGCTCCGGCCGGGCGCCGTCCGCGCCGCCCCGGTTCCTCCGCGTGGCCGCCGTCCACTCGGGCGCGGCACGGTACGGTCGGCGGCGAGGCATGCCACGTACCGTCCGCGTGCCGTGCCGTGGCATGCCGCGCCGCGTCGTCCGCGTACCGTGCCGTCCGAGTGCCGTACGCCGCCGGGCACGGTGTCCGTCGGCCGCCGGCCGCCGTACGGGGCGGGCTCCGCGGAACAGCGGGCTCAGACGCCGCGTCCCGTGCCGTCCCGGCCGCGGCCGGGAGCGGAGCGCCGCCCGTGTTCGGTCCGCCGCCGCGCACGGGGCACGTCCTTCGGCCCGTCCGGCCGGGGCGTCTCGCCGGCGGAGCTGAAGCCGCCCGGCACGGCGGCCGCGGGGACCGCGGAGCTGAAGCCCCCGGGCACGGCGACGAGCGGGGCGGCCGGAGCGGCCGGAGCCGCCGCGCGTCCGGTGCCCGTGTCCGCGCCCGCGTCCCGTACCGCGCCCGGCCGGGGCGGCGGCACGGCGCGGCCCACGATCCGTACGTGCGGCGACAGCGACGCACACTGTTCGCAGACCTCGGCCACCGTCCACACCTGGCCGACGGCCGGATCGTGCCGCAGGGTCAGGACGACGCCGCCGGAGCAGCGCACCCGGGTGCCGTGGTGCGCGGAGCACTGCCGCGCCCGGCACTGGCAGGCCGCGTCCGGGCGGACGGTGGCGGCCTTGGCGTGGGCCGCCGCGTGCGCGGCGGCGAATCGGCGCAGACCGGCGAGGTCGCGGGAGCGGGCGGGCATGCGGCAGGCGGCGGAGCAGGTCACGGCCGCCGACCGGTCCCGCTGGCCGACCAGCCGGACCGTCCAGGTCCGGCCGGGACGGCGGGCCGGGGAGAGGTGGGGGGATGCAGGGTCCAAAGCAGGAAGTCCTTCGCTAGGGGGACGTCGTCCGCTGTGGGGCGTCGGCGAACATGCCTACCCATGCGCGGGTCCCTCCCATTCACGGCGCGCCCTGCCGACGGCCGGACAACTGTCCGTCGGCTACGCCGGATTGGTGAGGTCACAGCGTCGCATCGATGTGTTCCGAGCCGCTCCGCGCGGGGAACGGTGCTGTCGAGGACGTGACGCACCGGGCATCCGTCCGGACCGTCCGGCCTCCGCGCGTTCTCCGCAGCCGCCCCGGTCCTCGGCGGTCGTCACCATCGCCACGCGCTCCCCGGCGATCCCGGGGCGCGTACGGCCGGGGGGAGGCTGCCGTGCCTCGGCGCATCGCATGGCCCGTCGGACACATCCGTACGCGACGGGTGCAGGGACATCTGGTCATCGAGTTCCACGGCGAGATCGACATCGCCGCCGCCGTCGGGATCCTGCCGCAGCTGATCGCCGCGACCGCGCCCGCCGGGCAGCGCGTCGTCGTCGACCTGACCCCGGTGGAGTTCTTCGACTGCTACGGGCTGAGACTGCTGTGCCGCGCGGAGCGGCGGGTCACCGAGCGCGGCGGACGGCTGCAGCTGGTCTGCGACCGTCCGCTGACGCTGAGGATCCTGCGGGCGGGCGGCCTGATCGGCCGGTTCCGCCCGCTGCCGACCCTGGAGGCCGCCCTCGCGCACGACGCCACGGACGTCGCCCGGTAGGCACCTCGCGCCGGCGGGACGGACAGGACGCACGGGCGGGTGGGGCCGCCGACACCGCCGACACCGCGGAGCGGTCGGGCGGCCTGGCGGCCGCCCCGTGCCGTGCCGTCGTGCGCCCGGTCCCCGTCCGGCGCGGCCCGGCGCGGGGTTTTCGGCAGGCCGCGGCCGGGAGCCTTCAGCAGGCCCGTTCGGGTGCCGGCGCGTCCCGGTCCCGCTCCGGGACCAGCGGTACGGACGGCCGCGCGGCGGCGGGCCGTACCGGGGCCGGGATCGCCGGGAGCCGGGTCGCCGCGGGTGCCTCGGGCGGCGCGGGCGCGGCCGGCACCGCCTGCGGGGGCGCCACCTCGCGCAGGAACACCATCGGCAGGCCGTGCCGGTCGGCCAGGCTGCGCGCCAGGTGCAGCACGCTGAGGGCGCTGCCGCTCAGGGCGGGGGCGCGGCGCAGGTCGACGAGGACGACGGAGCCGCCGGAGCGGATGGCGGCGTGCAGGAGGCGGCCGAGGGTCGGCTCGTGGCCGGGGCCCACCGCCCGCTCGACCCCGATCACCAGGCACCCGCCGTCGTGGCGCAGCGACAGCGGCGGCGGGAGCGGACACGTCCCGGAGGTATGCGGCGCGGGGCGCCCGGGCAGCGCGTGACGGCGCGGCAGGAACGCCGCGGGCGGGCGGAGACGGGGGTGAACGCGCCACGCCATGATGCCCCCTGGAAGCGACCGGAGCGGCGGAACCGCTCAGCACGAGGGTGGACGCACAGTCTCTCGCCGCCCCGGGCCGCCGGGCAGGGCCCGATGGGCCCCTTCTCGGACGGAGACCCTCGTCAGGGGCGCTGCGGTGCGCCCGCCGCCGCGCGGGGAGCGGCCGCACGCCCGGGCCCGGCCGCGCCGGGCGGCCCGCCCGGCGGCAGAGGCGGAGGGGTGCACGCCGTTCCCCGTCTGGCCACTTGACGCCTCACCGGCGGCGCGCAGGCGCGCTGTAGTGGAGGTGGCACCGGGCACGTCCTTCCTCGCCCACGGAAGGGGCAGACATCATGTACACATCCCGCACCGCCCGGTACGCGACGCCGGCCGCGTCCGTACTGCTCCTCGCCCTGCTCCTGCCGCTCGCCGGGAGCGGCGGCGCGCCGCGCACCGAGGCGTCCTCGGCGGTCCGGCCGGTCCCCGCCGCGGCCGGCGAGGGCGGCCCGGCCGACGGGCCCCCGAGCCGCTCGGGGGCCCCCGACTCCGCGGTCGACCACGTCGCCGACTTCTACGGCGCCTACATCGACGTCCTCTACGACTCCGGCCGCGGGCCGCTGTCCGAGGCCCTGCGCAGGCACTACCTGACGCCGCGGCTGCGGGGCGACCTCGCCCGGTGGGAGACCGAGCACCGCAAGGACGGCGTGCTGCGCGCGGGCGGCGTCCCCTCCGCGTGGCGGGTCGTCTACAACGACGCCGGCCTCGGGCACTGCTGGACCCGGGTGACCCTCACCTGGGAGCGCTCCGGCGGCCAGGTCCGCCAGACCCGCCTGATGGTCCAGTCCGACCTCGCCACCCGGCTCATCTCCGGGATCCGCGACGACGGATGACGGCCGGCGCCCCGGCTCGGGCCCGCTCGTCCGCCCGCCCGTGGCGGCGCGCCGCGACCAGGGCCGGGACGACGCCCACGGCCAGGACGGCCAGGCCGTGCCGCCACACGTCGGCCTCGACGCGCGTGGCCAGCAGCACGCAGGAGGCCGCGCCCAGCACGGGCACGACGGCCGGCACCCGGAAGCACGGGTGGTCGACGCGCTCGCGGCGCAGCACCAGCGCCGCGGTGTTCACCAGGAAGAACACGATCAGCAGCAGGAGGACGAGGGTGGCGGCGAGCGTCTCGACGTCGCCGGTCAGGGCGAGCAGCAGGGACAGGGCGGTGGTGGCCGCGATGGCGGCCCACGGGGTGCGGCGCCGGGGCAGGACCTTCGCCAGCGTCCGCGGCAGCAGCCCGTCGCGGGCCATGCCGAAGGCCAGCCGGGAGGCCATGATGCCGGTGAGCAGCGCCCCGTTGGCGACGGCGACCAGGGCGATCACGCTGAACAGCCGCTCCGGTACGCCCCCGGCCGCTCTGACCACCTCCAGCAGTGGACCGCTGGAGCCGGCCAGGGTGCTCGCGGGGACGGCCACGGTCGCGGCGAGCCCGACCAGCACGTAGACCAGTCCGGCGGTGCCGAGCGCGCCGAACAGGGCGCGCGGATAGGAGCGCGCCGGGTCCCGCGTCTCCTCGGCGACGTTGACGGAGGTCTCGAAGCCGACGAACGAGTAGTAGGCGAGGACGGCGCCGCTGAGCACCGCGGCGGCGGCGCCCTTCTCCGGGGTGCCCAGGTCGGTCAGCGCGTCGAAGCGGCCGTCGCCGCGCAGCACGATCCACGCGCCCAGCGCGACGACGACCAGCAGCCCGCCCACCTCGACGACGGTGGCGACGGCGTTGGCGCGGGTGGACTCCTTGATGCCGCGCGCGTTCAGCAGGGCCAGCGCGACCAGGAACACCACGACGACCAGCGGCACCGGCAGGGTGACGAAGGCCCGCAGGTAGTCGCCGGCGAAGCCGCGGGCGAGCGCGCCGACCGAGACGATCCCGGCCGCCAGCATGCAGTACCCGGCCAGGAAGCCCGTGAAGGGGCCGTACGCCCGGGTCGTGTAGTGGGCGGCGCCGCCCGCGCGCGGGTACTTCGTCGCCAGCTCGGCGTACGAGGCCGCCGTCAGCAGGGCCAGGACCAGGGCCACGAGCAGCGGCACCCACACCGCCCCGCCGGAGGCGTCGACGATCTGCCCCACCAGTACGTACACGCCGGCTCCGAGCACGTCGCCGAGGATGAAGAAGTACAGCAGGCGCGTCGAGAGGGCGGGCGCGAGCCGGTCGCGCGGCGCGTCCGTCCGCGGCCGCGCCATCTGGTCATCGGTCATGGGGCGCCGAGTAGCCCGCGCGCACGGTGGGAAACCGTGTGCGCGGGGGATCACAGGCTCCCGCCCGGGGCCGCGGTCGCGGCGGGGCCGTGACCGGCGGCGAGGAGGGGCCCGCGGACGTCTTGTTCCAGGTCGGGCGGCCGTTCCAGGAGGACGTCGGCGGGGCCCTCGATCCGCACACCGCCCAGGGCGGCGGGCAGCGGCAGCGTCCGGGCGGGACCCGGCGTCGCGCGCGTGTCCCCGCTCACGACCGCCGTCTGCGGACCGGCGTGCTCGGCACCACGGCCGTGCCCGGGGCGAGGACCGGTGCGCGTCCGGAACATGGCGGCGTCCGGGGGCGGAGCGGGGACCCGAGCACGGCGTCCGCCCTCCGGTGTCCTTTCGGCCGCGCGCCGCGGACGGTCCCCGTGCGGGCCCCAACACCCTTATGCTTCTACTTGTTTGTAGAAAGGAGTGGACGCCACCATGGTGTTCAAACGACTGCTCGGCTCGCTCGGCGTGGGCGGCCCCACCGTCGACACGGTCCTCGACGCGGGGGCGGCCCGGCCCGGCGCCGCGCTCACCGGCCGGGTCCACCTCAAGGGCGGCACCGCGGACTTCGACATCGAGCACATCACGCTGGAGCTGGTGGCGCGGGTCGAGGCCGAGCACGAGGACGGCGAGAGCGAGGGCGTCGTCGCCTTCGAGCGCTTCACCGTCGGCGGCGGCTTCCGGCTCGCCGAGGGCGAACTGCGCAGCGTGCCGTTCAGTGTGACACTGCCGTGGGAGACGCCCGTCACGGAGCTGTACGGCCAGGACCTGGGCATCGTCCTCGGCGTGCGCACCGAGCTGTCGGTGGCGGGCGCCAGGGACAAGGGCGACCTCGACCGGTTGAGCGTCGCGCCGCTGCCCGCGCAGGAGGCGGTCCTGGAGGCCCTGGGGCAGCTCGGCTTCGGCTTCCGGTCCGCGGACCTGGAGTACGGGCGCATCGGCGGCACCGGCCAGCAGCTCCCCTTCTACCAGGAGATCGAGCTGCTCCCGCCCCCGCAGTACGCGCAGCAGGTGAACGAGGTCGAGGTGACCTTCCTCGCCCACCCCGGCGGCATGGAGGTGGTCCTGGAGGCCGACAAGCGCGGTGGCCTCCTCTCCGCCGGGCACGACGCGCTGACCCGCTTCACCGTCGCGCACGACGGCGTCGCGCACCAGGACTGGAACGCGGTCGTCGACGGCTGGATCCGGCAGCTCGTCGAGCACCGGGCGTCCTACGGCGCGCAGGCCGCGTACGGGTACGCGGACCCGTACGGCGCTCACCACGGCGGCCACCACGGGTACGACGAGCACCACCACGAAGGCCACCGCTCGGGACCCGGCATGGGCACGGCCGTCGCGGCGGGCGCGGCCGGGCTCGCGGTCGGGGTCGTCGGCGGCATGGTGGCGGCCGAGGTCGTGGACGAGGTCGGCGACTTCTTCGAGGGCGACGACGAGGGCGGCGAGGACTAGGCCCTCCGTCGGAGGACCAGGTCCTCCGACGTCTTCCCGCGTCCGCCCGGAGGGCGGGCACCGCGGCGTCGGGGTCCAGGGGGCCGGCACCGGCGCCGTCCCGGCCCGACCCGGCCGGGGACCGGCGAGGTCCGCGGCCGGCGGTGAGGGGGAGGGGGTGCGAGCCGTGACGGGCCGCACCCCCTCCCGGTCCCACGGACGCCCGGTGCCCCGCCCGGCTCACAGCGGCGTGGCGGCGTGCAGGATGAAGAACATGCTGACGGCGGAGTTGGCGGACGACATCGCCGACGCGGCCGCCCCGGCCGCCGCGCCCCACGCCGCCAGGCCCACCGAGGTGAACACCGGCGGCCAGCTGCGCCCCGTGGGGGCGGGCCCCAGCAGGGCCGCCACCCGGCGCGGCACCGGTCCCGGCGCGGCGAGCCCGGCCAGGGTGGGCACCGGGGTGCCCCGCGACACGAGCGCCGCCTTGCCGATCGCGGTCGCCACGGCCCGGCGGCTGCCGACGGCCTGCGCCGCGTCCTCGTCCGCCCAGCGCTCCGCCGTGTAGGACACGGCCGTGCGCAGCGGGCGCAGGAACGGATTGGCACGCGCGGCGAGCTGCACGGCGATCAGGAAACGGTGGTGCCGGCGGGCCAGGTGCGCCCGCTCGTGCGCGAACAGCGCCCGCCGCTCGGCCGGTTCGAGACAGGACAGCAGGGCCGTGGTGACCATCACGCGCCCGCGGCGGCCGCCGGGCAGCGCGTACGCGTACGGAGCCTCGTCGGGCAGCACCACCACCTCGGTGCGCGGCAGCCCGGCCAGCGCCCGGTGCGCCCTGCGGTGCGTACGGGAGTGCCGCCACAGCGTCCGGCCGCAGGCCAGGACCACCGCCAGCAGCGCAGGAATGGCGATCTTGCCCGCCACCTCGTCGTACGGCACGGCCTCGCGGACCTCGGGGTCCGACCACCCGTCGGGCAGCGGGTTGCCCGGCAGCTGCGCGGTCCCGACCACCATCAGCAGTCCGAGGCACACCGTGCTGCACAGGGCCATCACCACCGCCACGGCGGTCAGCAGCCGGGTCGCGGTGCGCGGATGCAGATGCAGTTCGGCCAGCCGCGCGATCGGCCACGCGGTCAGCGGCAGTACCAGCGGCAGAAAGACGAAGACCCCCATGAGCCGTCAGTCGTCCCCTTCGCTCCTCGTCTGCCCGAGCAGGTCCCGCAGCAGCCGCTCGTCGTCGGGGCCGAGGCCGGTGACGAAGCTGGCCAGCACCGCCTCGCGGTCGCTCTCGCCGTCGAGCACCTTGCGCATCTTGCGCGCGGCGAGCCCGGCCTGGTCCGCGGCCGGGGTCCAGGCGAAGGACCGCCCGGCCCGCTCCCGGCTCACGGCGCCCTTGTCGAGGAGCCGGGTCAGGATCGTGATCACCGTCGTGTAGGCGAGGCCGCCGCCCAGGCGCTCCTGCACCCAGCCGGCCGTCGCGGGGCCCTCCGCCTCGCGCAGCGCCGACAGGACCAGCGCCTCCAGCTCGCCCTGTCCCCGCCGTCGGGGACGCTGCGGGTGGTCCGTCATCACGTCCTGTCTCCTTTCCGCCGCTGTCCGTTTCCCGATCGGACATCGTATAGATGCCCGAATCCCCCGGACGCACCTGACGGGCGCGGGACCGGGGGAGGGGGGCCGCCGTCGCCCGTACGGCCGCACGCCGCGGCCGGCGGGCCCGGCCGGACCGGAGCCGTGCCCGCCGGGGGCCGGAGGGCGGACCGGCCGGGGACGGGGGAGGGCGGACCGCTCAGGAACGGGGGGAGGGGGTGTCCCGGTCGACGACGGTGCCCTGGACCACCACGCGGTCCGCCGGGGCCGCCGCGGCGGGGGCGGCGTCCTGCTCCTTCATCGCCCGCGCCTCGCTCTTGAGGATGCGGGCGGCCTTGCCGGCCGAACGCGTCAGCTCGGGCAGCCTCTTCACCGCGAGGACCACCGCGACGACGACGAGGATCAGGGCCAGTTCACTCAAGCCGAACATCAGGTCTGCTCTCTCCCGGGACCGAGGGTGGCCGATGGGTCGATCGTACCGGTCGCCCCTCGGTTGTCTACATCGCTGTAGAAGTATCCATGCGCGGGTGATCACGCCACAAGCGCGCTTTCCGGCCCGCCGGGACACGGGATCCGGCCGCCCGGGACCGGCGCCCGCACCGGTCCCGGACCGTCGGACCGGCGCCGTGGTGCTCCCCCGCAGCGCCCCGACCGCGCGCGGACTGCCCGCGGGGACACCGAGGACGACGCGCCGGGGCAGGTGCCGCCGTACGTGGTGCAGGGCGGCGCCGGCCGTGTCCGGGAGGGGGCCCGGTCGACCGCGCGGCGAGGGGTACTCGGCGCGCGTGTACGTGCACGTACGCCGGGTGCCGGGCGTCCGGACGGCGTACGGACCGCGTACGGCGGTGACGCACCGTGAGAACCGTGAGAACGAGGACGTGAGAACCGTGCACCACGACGAACTGATAGGCAAGGTCCAGGCGCTCGCCCAGCTGCCGGACCGCGGCTCCGCCGAGCACGTGACGCGTGCGGTGCTGACCACGCTGGCCGAACGCGTCCCCGGAGGACTCGCCGACCACCTGGCGGCCCAGCTCCCGCCGGCGCTGGGCTCGGTGGTCGCCGCCGACGAGGACCGGGTCCGCTCCTCGACCGCGGGAGAGGGATTCGACGCGACGGTGTTCGCCGGGGGCGTGGCGGCCCGCGCCGGCACGGACGAGGACCACGCGGTGCGGGAGTCCGCCGCCGTGCTGGAGGTGCTGGACGCGGCGGTCGCGCCGGAGCTGATGGAGCGGATCGCGCGGGCGCTGCCCCCGGACATCCGCGAACTGCTGCCCGTCGGCAGGGCCGACGACCCCGACGTCTGAACGGGCACGCCGGGCGGGGGCGGGCGGACCGCACCGGCCCGCCCGCCCCCGCCCGGCGTGCTCCCCTATGCGCCGTGCCCCGCGCGCGACCTGCGGCGCACCAGGACGGCGAGGTCCGCGACCGCGACGAGGAACAGGACCCCGCACACGGCCGACAGGACGGCCGTCACGGTGTCGCTCGGCGCGGAATCGGCGTCGGACCCGGCCGACCACCAGGCCAGCAGCCCGCAGGCCGCCAGGAAGAGGGGCGCGAAGACGGCGGACAGCAGCAGCCGCAGTCCGAGCGCCGACCGCGCGGTGACGTGCTCCGATCCGGAACGGTCCCGGAGGCGGGACGTACTCATGGCAACCTCCTGCCCGGGCGGTGCGCCGCCCGTCACCGGCCCGGCCGGGACGGGGCCGGGGCACACGGGGCGAGTGCCCCGCGGCGGCGTACGAAACGACGGGCTCCGCAGTGGCGTACGAAACGGCGGGCCCCGGTCCGGCCGGGCCCCGGACCGGCGGACGCGGGACGCCGCCGCGTCAGGGGGCTCCGCCGTGACACGGTGCCGTCACGGGCGCCGGTGCCGTCCCGGGGGCGGACCCGGGCGGCCCGGTCGTGTCCCGGGTCACGCCCCGCCCCGGTGGTGGGTGTTGATCGACGTCAGACCGGGCCTGGTCTCGTAGCGCGGGCCCTGGTCGGGGTTGTCGGGCGCCGCCAGCTCGGTGACCAGGCGGTGGACCTCCATCAGGTCGTGCAGGAGGGCCCGGGTCCGCTCCTGCGGCAGGCCGGCCCCGCGGGCCACCACGTCCAGGAAGACGGCCTCGCCGCCGTTCTCCTCCTGGGCCGCGGCCAGGGCGCCGAAGACCCGCTCGTGCTCGGCCGTGTACGCGTCGCCGGTCCGGTCGGTGAACGTCCGGTCGGGGACGGGCTCCCCGCGCTCCTCGGTGAGACCGGGCGGCGGCCACTGCTGCTTGCCGCGGTGCACGGTGCCGGTCCGCTCCTCGTGGTCCAGCGCGTCCCGCCCGGTCAGGTGCGTCCGCTGCTTGGACGCCCCCGTGGTGGCCTGGCGCTCGCTCGGCAGCTCGTCCGCGCGGCGGGCCTCCAGGGCCGCCGCCCGGCGCTGCTCCTCGCTGCCTTCCGTCTTCTTGCGCACCATGACGCTCTCCTGTCGTCGCTCGTGGTGGTCCCGTCGTGGTCCTCCGGCCGTACGGCGCGCCGCCCGGCCGGGGAAGGGGCGGACACCGGTCCGTGACCGGGCCGGCGGCGCCCGCCCCGGCCGGTCAGGCGGCCGCGAGCCTGCTGTAGAGCGCGGCCTGGGACCGCAGCTGGCGGTCGTCGAGGAAGTGCTCGCCCGCGCGGCGCCTGGCCCCCTCGCCCAGCGAGCGGGCCCGCTGCGGGCCGGACACCAGGCTGCCGGTGCGCGCGACGAAGTCCGCGCGGTCGGCCGGGTCGTGCAGCAGGAGGCCGTGGACGCCGTCGTGGATCTGGTCGCGGATGCCGCCGACGGCGCTGGCGACGACCGGGCGGCCCTTCCACATGGCCTCGGTCACGGTCAGCCCGAACCCCTCCGCGATGCTCTTCTGCGTCACGACGGTGGCCTGGTACTGCACCGCGCTCACCATCACTGCGTTCTCCTCGGGGTCGGCGAGGGGCAGGCAGACGAGGTGGACGCGGGAGCGGGCGCGCGCGGGCAGCCGCCGCCACAGCTCGACGCACCGGTCGAAGACCCGGCCGCCCTCCGGGTCGTCGCTGACGCCGCTGACGTCCGGGCCGACCAGCGCGAGGTGCGCCGCGTCCAGCCCGCCGCCGCCGTCGGCGAACGAGGCCATCACGCCCGCCATGTCCTTCAGCGGATCCCAGCGGGAGATCTGCACGACGAGCGGCGCGTCGGCGGGCGGGGGCGCCATACTGACCAGCCGGACCGGTGTGCCGCCGACGGAGCCGGTGGAGCCGTCGCCGCGCCGGTAGCCGACCGGGCCCCGGACGTCCGGCCCGGCCCGCAGGCCGAGCCGGGTGACGATCGCCGCGGCGGCCCCGGGCTCCAGCGGCCGGTTCTTGGCCGAGAGCGGGTCGATCGACGGCGGCATGACGGTGATGTCCCGGTCGGCCAGCCAGTCGGGGACGTACTGGGCCCGGGTGAACACGTACGCGTCCGCGGTGTCGAGGAAGGGCCGCAGGAACTCCCAGGCCTGCGCCGTGTGCTGGTTGTGCGTGTCGGTGCCGATGTGACAGCGCCACACCACGCGCGCTCCCGCCCGGCGCAGCGGGATCGTCAACCCGGCCACCTGTGGATCGTGCAGGTTGACCACGTCGCCGGGGCGCACCGTGCGCAGCAGGGCCCGGGCGTTGCGCTCGCTGATCGCCGCGTAGTGGGCGGCGGCGCACGGGTCGAGGCTGGGGCCGGGTGCGTCGTGCCCGTGGAGCATGTGGTGGAGGCGCTTGGTGACGTCGAAGAAGAGCGGGTCGCCCTCGATGGTGAACCAGCGGGCGTCGACGCCGCTCCCGCGGGTGTAGCGCAGGAGGCGGTGCAGCATCTCCGCCACCCCGCCCCCCGACCTGGTGGAGTTGACATGGATGACCCTGCGGGAGCCCAGTGCCTCGCGCAGACCGCCGAGGGCCGCGTCGAGGCCGGTGCTCCGCTCCGCTCCGATCGTGTCGCTCAGCAGCAGGGGGGAGACAGGCGTGATCGCTACTTCGGGCAGGTCGGGGATACCGGTTTTCCGTGTCGTAGGAAGCCGGGTCTGGGTCATGGGAACCGTCCTTCCCGGGGGTCCGGAAGCTGTGGCGCCTCGGCGGCGCGGAGCGGCGAATACCTCGGCGGACGTCGTCCGGCCGGCCGGGCCGCTCCCGAGGACCGGGGTGACGCGTACACCTCGTCCTGTTTCGGGATTTTTGCCCGACTCTGTCCCGAAGTACCCCTGCTGCTGCCCTCAAACGGCGAGAGGTGCCGCGGTGCGGATGCGGCGCTGTGAGAACCGGGTTGACCTGTGTGTTCTCGCACCGGATGACGAGAAGCGGCCCGTGTGCCACTCCCCGTGAAGCGCGGCGGGCGTACGGTGCCGCCTTGCGGCGGGCCGCGCAACCGGAGCCCCGAGCCCCGCAAGGCCGCGCCCGGACCGCGGACCACACGACCGCGGACCACACGACCGCGGACCACGCGACCGCGGACCACATGGTTTCGAACCACACGACTGCGGACCACGCGACCGCGGAGCGCGTCCGGTCCTTCGGAACGCGGATGGGCGGGTCATGGAACGATCACCCGGACGGGCCAGTGTGCGGCCGGGGGGCCCGGGCAGTCGGGAGGTGCGGGCGCGGTTCCTCCGGTCGTGCCCGGGTGGTGTGTCGCGGCCGGCTCCCCGAGGCCGGCCGCGGCGCCTCGTACGTGGTTCACCGGAGTGTCCTCCGGGGCGCCCGGGCCCCCTGGATCCCGCGGTGTGGGACCGGGCGCGGGCTTCGCCGGACGGGCCGCTCCGCGCACGCGCCGCGCGCTCGTCAGGCGACGTCCAGCGGGACGGCGACGGGCGGCAGGTCGGGGGAGAGCCGCAGCCGCTCCAGGAAGAGGACGACCGTCGCGGCGGCGGTGCGGTGCGTGACGTCGTTGAGCACGTCGTGCCGGGTCCCGGCCAGACTCACCAGTTCGGCGCCGCACAGCGCGCTGTAGACGCGGCGCACCTCGGGCAGCGGGCTGACGGTGTCGTCGGCCCCGTGCAGCCCGAGGACCGGCAGCGAGACGCGGTCCAGGGCGGGCGACTCGTACGGCAGCACGCCCGCCAGGGCGCCCCGGCGGAACACCGGGTCGGCGGTCAGCCGGTCCCGGTGCGCGGAACACGCGGTGCGCCGCTCCAACTCGCCCTCCCAGTCCGGGACTCCGTGCGCCCGCCACTCCCCGGCGGCGTCGGCGGGGTACGGGCCGGTGGGCAGCCCGGCGAGGACCAGCCCGTCCAGGCCGGGGGCGTCGTGCGCGGCCAGCTCCGCCGCGTACGCGGCGCCGGTGTCCGCGCCGACCAGCACGCGCGGCCCCGGCAGGGTCTCGTCGCGCAGCAGCTTGGCCGCGGCGTCGGTGACGCCCGCCGGGTCGAGGGAGGCGTCGCCGAGGGCCCGCACCCGGTAGCCGTCGAAGGCCATCCGCAGGCCGAACCGCTCGTACAGGCCGCCGTGTTCGCCGCGGCCGGGCAGGACGATCAGGGTGCCGCGCGGCGACACCCCCGTCGCTTCGTCCCAGGAGTGGACGTCGGGCTGCGGAGAGGTCATGAACGACTCGATTCGTCGGCAGCGGCCGCACTCGCACGGGGGCGGGCGCGGCCACGCGGCTGGGAAGGGCGGAGGGCCACCGTGCACACGGTGGTCCGGGGCGGCGACGGCCGTGCGGCCACGAGCCGTCGGGCGCCGGATGTGCTGTGGTCCGGGGCGGGCGCGGAGGGGTCAGCGACAGCGGCCGGCGCCGGTGCGGCCGAAGTCGACCACGCGCCGCCGCGTCAGCCGGAGGCCCGGGCCGCGGCGCGCCGCGGGCGCCCCGGTCGCCGTGCGGCGGGGGCGCGGCACAGGGGCCGTCGCAACGGCTGTACGCGGCATGTGCTCAGCATGGAGCAGGGGCGAGCGTGCCGTCCAACCACGATTCGCCATCAAAATCGATCACGATACGCAATCAATCGATGCTAGCCTGCGGTGATGCGACCGGTCTTGGACATCGTGGCCCTGCGCAGTCTCATCGCCGTCGCCGACTACGGCGGGTTCCACCGGGCCGCCGGCGCGCTCGCGCTGAGCCAGTCCGCCGTCAGCCAGCACATCAGGCGGCTGGAGAGGTCCCTCGGCCTCCCCGTCGTCGAACGCGACGGCCGCAGGACCAGGTTCACCGCGCACGGCGCCCAACTGCTGGACGAGGCCCGGCTCATCGTGGGCGCGCACGACGGCGCCGTCAGCCGGCTCCTGGGCGAGAACGGGCCGCGGCCGGCCACCGTCGCCGTCGGCGCCACCGAGCACGGCGCCGACCGCATCCTGCCGCTGCTGACGGAGGCCGTGCGGGAGGTGCGGCCGGAGGCGGAGGTGCGGGTGCGCATCGACCGCTCGGCGCGGCTGGCCGAGGCGGTCGCCCGCGGCGAACTCGACCTCGCCGTCTACGTCACCGACGCGGTCACCGCCGCCGGCAGGCCCGTCGGCGACCTGCCGCTGGCCTGGTACGCCGCACCCGGCTGGCGCCCGCCCGCCGCGCCCGCCCCGCTGCCGCTGGTGGCGATCAGCGCCCCGTGCGTGGTCCGGCGGCGGGCCCTGACCGCGCTGGCCGCCCAGCACGTCCCGGCCACCGTGGTCGCCGAGTCCGGCTACCTCGCGGGCGTCCTGGACGCGGCCCGGGCGGGTCTGGGCGCCGCGCTCCTCGCCGTCCCCGCCGGCGCCCACCCCGACGGGCTCGTCCCGTGCCGCGACCTCCCGGCGGTGCCGCCGGTGGGGCTCAGCGTCCTGGCCCGCAAGGGCTCCGACCCCTCGGTCAACGGCGCCATGGTCGAGGCCGTGCGCGCCCTGCTCGCGGCCCGCGGGGCGGCCCGCGCGGCCTGACGGCGGCATCCACGACGTGAGACGGCTCGCCACTGTGCGGACACCCCCTTGACGCCGCACGTACGCCGTCCGACACTCCTGAACAGATTCCCCAGTGAACAGGTAGGAAAAGCATGGGGCGCACGGAGCCGGCCGTCGGGCGTACGGGACGTACGCGTCGGCGCTCCCCCCTGCTGACCTCCCGCCGTCACATCGACCTCCTGCGCGTCTGCAGCGCGGCGAGTGCCCCGTCCGCCTAGGGACCTTCCGC
Organism: Streptomyces minutiscleroticus; assembly: GCF_014650875.1. Taxonomy (GTDB): domain Bacteria; phylum Actinomycetota; class Actinomycetes; order Streptomycetales; family Streptomycetaceae; genus Streptomyces; species Streptomyces minutiscleroticus. The sequence goes on along the minus strand of NZ_BMVU01000028.1, from coordinate 45,511 downwards.
CCTCCCAGGGGCCTTCCGCCCGTCCAGGAGCCGGGCGGCCCCGGCCCGGCCGGTCCCGCCGGCACGACCTCCCCTCCACCGCGTGACGCGGGTGCGCGCCGACGCCGCCGCCCCCGCCCGCCCCGTGTCGTACGTCCGCACCGCCGGCCCCCTCGACCCCCCGGAGACCTCCATGTCCGTCGTGCCCCCGATCGCGGCTCCGGCCCCGTCCCCGTCGTCCCCGTCGTCCCCGTCGCCCTTCCGCGGCCGCATCGGCGGCGACGCGCGCAGCGGCCACTACGCCGTGCCGCGCCGCTACCGGCTCCACCTGTGCCTGTCCTGTCCGGACTGTCTGCGGATCGCCGTCACGCACGGTCTGCTCGGCCTCGCCGACGCCGTCCCGGTCACCCTGCTGCCCGCCGTGCCCGACGCGCCCGGCGGCGGCCACTCCGCGCTGGTCCCGCTGTACGAGGCCGGCGCGCACCGCTACTCGGGCCCGGCCGCGGCGCCGGTGCTCGGCGACGGCTGGACCGGACGCGTCGTCAGCACCCACACCCCCGACATCCTGCACGACCTGGCCCGGCGCTTCGGCTGCGAGCGGCCCGGCCGCCCCGACCTGTACCCGCGTGCCGCCGAGGCGGAGATCGAGGCCGTGGCGCTGCTGTGCGAGCGGGGTGTCGACGGGGCCGCCCGGCGGGCGGGCCGGGCCGGGGCCGGTGCCGAGGAGCGCGAGGAGGCCCTCGCCACCCTGTTCGGCGCGCTGGACGCGCTGGAGGCGCGCCTCGCCGGGAGCGAGTGGCTCGCGGGCGAGGCCCTGACCGCCGCCGACGTGCAGGCGTGGGTGAGCCTGGTGCGGCTGGACACCGTGCACCGGCTGCACCTGGACGCCGCCGCCGTGCACCGGATCGCCGGCCACCCGCGGCTGTGGGCCCACGCCCGCCGCCTGACCGCGATCCCCGCCTTCGGCGCCCACCTGGACCTGGAGGGCATCGTCCGCAGGCACCGCGCGGACTGCCGGGACCGGGAGGCCGCCGGGGCCGCGGTGCGGATCCTGGACTGGGCGGCCCACGCCCGTCGCGAGGCCGTGTCCTCCTCGGCCTGACCGGTGTCCTCCTCGGTCCGACCGGTCCGCCGGGCGCGGGACGGTGTTTCCGGGCCCGTCACCCGGGAGCCGTGCCGTACGCGGGCCTCACGGGGGCGGCAAGCGGTGCGAACCACACATAGTGTGACGCAGTGACCCGCGGACGGGGCCCGGATAACGTTGTGATCGCGACCGGGTCACAACCGGGTTCACTCTCGGTAACCCCGTCCTGAGCAGGTATGTCATAAGATCTCCGACGCGCTCGCGAAGTCTTGGTGAAGGTTCCAACTGGGGAGCCGGGGCACGGTGTTCGGCACAGCTGCCCTGCTAAGATCACCGTACTTACAGTGGGCTGATGGCGCGTCACGCACGCGTACGGGGAAACAGTCTCTAGGGCCCCCACCGCGGGGGAGTGGCTGGTGGTCCGTCGGTGACGTGCGCGGCCGGACGGGGCTATGAGCTCTCGGCCGAGGCGGAGCGGGCGGTAACCACTGCTGCCGCGAGGCGACTTGAAGAGAGTCTGATGACGTCATTGATCCAGGATCCGTTGTTGTGGATCCTGCTCGTGGTCCTGGTCGCTGCGGTCGCCGCAGTGCTCCGAGCGCGGAGAACCAACATGGCCCTCCGCAGGCGCAACGGCGACCTGCAGAGCGACCTGACCGCCGCGCAGGCCGACCAGCACCGGCTGCACATGGAGAACACAGCGCAGCGCAACCAGCACGCCAACGAACTGGCGGCGGTGCGCAAGGATGCGGAGGAAGACACCAAGGCCGTTCTCAAGTCCGCGATGCGCACGCTGCAGCTCCTCGCCGACGAGCAGCAGCTCATCATCGAGAAGGCGCAGAAGCGGTACGGCGACGACGAGCAGGTCCTCGCCGACCTGATGATGGTGGACCACACCAACAGCCAGTTCGGCCGGCGCGCCCAGGGCATCGCGGTGCTCTGCGGCGGCTGGCTCGGCCGCCGCGAGGCCGTCGCGTCCGTGTACGACGTGGCGCGCAGCGCCAAGGGCCGCATCAAGCACTTCGACCGCGTCAACATCCACAACCAGGTGAACGTCGCGGTCGCCAGCAAGGCGGTCGAACCGGTCGCGGTGGTCCTCGCCGAGCTGCTGGCCAACGCCACCAACTACAGCGCCCCGGGCACGCCCGTCGAGATCAACATCCAGTCCGTGCCGACCGGGATCTGCCTGATCGTCGACGACGCCGGCCTCGGCATGAGCCAGGAGGAGAAGGACCGCGCCGCGGAGCTGCTCTCCCCGGCCGCGCCGATCGCCATCACCGCCCTCGGCAACCCGCCGAAGTTCGGTTTCGCGGTCGCCGGGATGCTCGCCGCCCGCTACGGCTTCAAGGTCTCTGTCGATTCCGTCTCTCCGTACGGTGGCGTGCGTGCGGTCATTCTGCTGCCGGAGGACCTTCTGACGACCGACGTTCCGCAGCCCGCGCCCGAGCCCGCGCAGGAGCCGTACCAGCAGGAGAGGACCGCCCCGCCGCAGCGCCTGACGCCGGTGGCGGGCGGCCAGAGCGGTGCCGAGCGCGGCGTCGACCGCTCGCTCGGCACCACGACGGGCGGTCTGCCCAAGCGCCGGCGCGTCGGTCCGGTGGCGGTGGTTCCGTCGCCGCCGGAGCCGCAGCCGGAGCCGGAGAGCAACAGCGAGCTGACGGCCTCGCGCATCGGCGCGTTCCAGCGGGGGACGCAGCTCGGGCGGGACACGACCACCACGGAAGGACCTGAGAACCAGTGAATGCCGATCTGTCGTGGGTGCTGAACGACGTGCTGCAGGTGCGCGGCGCGCGCCACGCCATTCTCGTCTCGGCCGATGGCCTGCTGCTGGAGCGGTCCACCGACATTCCGCGTGACGAGGCGGAGACCAACGCCGCGGCGATGAGTTCCATGCAGTCGCTGAGCCGGGCCGTCGCCCCCTTCGTCGGTGCGGGCAAGGGCGTGTGGAAGCAGACGCTGATCGAGTACGACGGCGGCTGGATCTTCCTGATCGCCGCGGGCAGCGGTGCCTACCTCGCCGTCTCGGCGGCGCTGGACGTGGACATGGAGGCCATGTCCTTCCGGATGCACCAGCAGGTGAACGCGCTGGGCAAGGCGATGACGACACCGCCGCGCCAGAACAGCGGGGTCGACGTATGACGGCGGGAGAGGAAGAGCCGGTCGCCGGCGACTTCGTCCGCGCCTACGTCATCACCGGCGGCCGGCGCCTGCCGTCCTCCGACGAGCTGTCCCTGCACACCCTGGTGACGGTGGGACCGGACAAGGAGCTGCCCCTGGGGGCGAGCCCCGAGGTGCGGGCCATCTGGGACCTGCTCTCGGGCGGCTATCTCGCCGTCGCGGAGGTCGCCGCCCACCTGGAACTCCCGGTGGGCGTCGCCCGGCTGCTGCTGACCGATTTATTCGAGCAGGGGCTCCTGCTGCGCCGCGCAGCGCCTCCGCGCGCCCAGTCCGTCGACCGAGGCATCATCGAAAGGGTGCTCCATGGACTCGAATCCCTCTACGGCTGAGAGCATCTACGTCTCCGACGCGGTCACCACGACCGCGAAGATCCTCGTCGTAGGGCACTTCGCCGTGGGCAAGACCACGCTCATCGGTTCGCTGTCGGAGATCAGACCGCTGCGCACCGAGGAGAAGATGACGCAGGCGTCCGCGCTCGTGGACGACCTCCAGGGCGTACCGGACAAGGTGACGACCACGGTCGCCCTGGACTTCGGCCGTCTGACGCTCAGCGACGAACTGGTGCTGTACCTGTTCGGCACGCCGGGCCAGCAGCGCTTCATGCAGCTGTGGGAGGACATGGCGCGCGGCGCGCTCGGCGCCCTGCTCCTGGTGGACCCCTCCCGGCTGGCGGAGACCTTCCCGGTCATCGACCTGGTCGAGCGGTACGGCCTGGAGTACGCCATCGCCGTCAACACCTTCGACACGACGCACGCGTACGAGGAGGCGGAGATCCGTGAGGCGCTCGACCTGCTCCCGGACACCCCCGTCGTGTACTGCGACGCCCGCGACCGGGCCTCCTCCGCGCAGGCGCTGATCTCTCTCGTCCGGCACCTGCTCGCCCGCGCGGCCTGACGCCGGCCCTTACGACCCCCTTCCCGGAGCCGGCGGCCCCGGGAACCCGAAGGAAGCACTCATGGACTTTCAGCAGGAGAGCGCCATACCCGGCGCGCCCGCCAGATGCCCGATGCACGGTGAGGACTTCGCCGCGGATCCGCACCAGCTCTACGACCGGCTGCGGGCGCACGGCCCGGCGGGCCCCGTCGAGCTCGCCCCCGGGGTGGAGGCGGAGCTGGTCGTCGAGCACGAGACGGCGCTGCGGGTGCTGCAGAACACCACGCTGTTCGCGCGCGACTCCCGCCGCTGGACGGCGCTGAACGAGGGGCGCATCGCGCTCGACAGCCCCGTGCTGCCGATGATGGCGTACCGGCCCAACTGCCTGTTCACCGACGGCGCCGTGCACCTGCGGCTGCGCAAGGCCGTCACCGACAGCCTGGACCGGCTCGACATCAGCCGCATCCGCCGGGACGTCGAGCCGATCGCGGACTACCTGATCGACCAGTTCAGCGAGCGCGGCCGGGCCGACCTGCTCAACGACTACGCCAAGCTGCTGCCGCTGCTGCTGTTCAACAAGATCTTCGGCTGCCCGGCCGGCATCGGGGACCGCCTCACCAGCACCATGTCCGCCATCTTCGACGGCAAGGACGCGATGCGGGCCAACGAGGAGATGACGGCCTGCCTGATGGAGCTGATCACGCTCAAGCGCCGCGAGCCCGGCGACGACGTGACCTCCTGGCTGATCCAGCACCCCGCGGGCCTCAACGACGAGGAGCTCAAGGACCAGCTCGTCATGCTGATGGGCGCGGGCGTCGAGCCGGAGCGCAACCTCATCGGCAACGCGCTGCTCCTGCTGCTGTCCGGCGAGGACTCCGGGCGCGGCGCGGGTCTGCTCATCGAGGAGGCCCTCGACCACGTCCTGTGGAACGACCCGCCGATCGCCAACTACGCGACGCACTTCCCGCTGCAGGACGTCGAGCTGAAGGGCGTCCCGGTCGCCGCGGGCACCCCGGTCGTCATCAGCTTCGCCGGCGCCAACAGCGACCCGGCCCTCAACGACGCCCGGCAGGCCCGCAGCAAGGGCGCCCACCTGGCGTGGGGCGCCGGCCCGCACGCCTGCCCGGCCAAGTCCCCGGCCCAGGTCATCGCGATCACGGCGATCGAGAAGATCCTCAACGCCCTGCCCGACCTGGTCCTGGAGGTGCCGGAGAAGGACCTGCAGTGGCGGCCCGGTCCGTTCCACCGGGCGCTCGTCTCGCTGCCGGTGCGGTTCAGCCCGACGCCGGCCACCCGGGTGGCCGCCTCGCTGCAGGCGATGAACACCCGGCCGCGGGCGGCGGCGGCCGAATCCGGCCAGGTGCCGGTGGCGGGTCAGGTGCGGACGCCGCGGCAGGAGCCGAAGAAGAAGGGCTTCTGGAGCTCGTTCCTCGACGTCTTCCGCCTGTGATGCACTGCATGTGACGGGAGCAACACACTACGGTGTATGACGAGCTGCTACGGAAGGGTAGATTCCGCCAGTAACGGAAGCGCCAGCCTTAAGGAGCTCTGCGTGACCGCTGTTGGTGACATAAGCGGCTTGACCATCGATCGCCGATCCGTCATCTCCGTCCTCCGCCGCCTGCGTTCCCCCGAGGGTCAGAGCGACCCTTTCCCTCTCTACGGGGAACTGCGCGAGATGGGTGACGTCGTGCCCGCCCCCTGGGGCGGGTACTTCGTCACCGGGTTCGAGGTGTGCAGCCAGGTCCTGCGCGGCCGGAACTGGCTGACACCCGACTTCGCCTGGCAGGAGCGCCGGCCCGACGCCGAACGCTGGAACGCTCCCGCCACCCGGGAGATGAGCATGACCCTGTCGCGCCTCAACGCCCCTGCTCACACGTGCCAACGGCGCAGTCTGGGCAACCTCTTCGACCGCAAGACGATCGAGGACCTCCGGCCCCAGGTGGAGGAGCACGTCGCCCGCCTCCTGGACGACCTGGACCGGAGGCTGCGCGCGGACGGCGAGGCGGACTTCGTCACCACCGTCAGCGAGCAGCTGCCCGTCCACACCGTCGGCCGCTGGCTGGGGCTCCCCGAGCGGGACTACGCGCACGTACTGGACATGACCCACCGTCAGGTGTACGCGCAGGAGCTGCTGCCCACGAAGAGCGAGCTGGCGGTGTCCGCGCAGGCCACGCTCGAACTCAGGGCCTACTTCACCGAGCTGGTACGGCAGCGGCGGGCCACCCCTGGCAACGATGTCCTCTCCGGCTGGATCCGGCACTGGGACGAGCAGCTCCCGGACGACCGCGAGAGCGCGGACCGGATCCTGTACGCGCTCACCATGTTCATCACCATCGCCTCCCTGGAGACCACGGCCACCCTGATGTCCGTGGCCGTGTGGCTGCTGCTGAGCGAGCCCGGACGGTGGGAGTGGCTGCGGCGCAACCCCGGGTACGTCGACGACGCCGTCGAGGAGGCCCTGCGCTACGACCCGCCGATCCACCTCAACACCCGGGTCGCCGCCGAGGACACCGTCCTGGCCGGCGTGCCCCTCGCGAAGGACACCATGGTCCACGTGCTGTACGGGGCGGCCAACCACGACCCCCGGCGCAACGAGGACCCCGACTCCTTCGACATCCTCCGCAACGGCACCCACCTCACCTTCGGCGGGGGCGCCCACTACTGCCTCGGCGCGGCCCTCGCCCGCCTGGAGGCCCGCACCCTTCTCACCCGCCTGCTGCAGCGGTTCGACACGCTGCGGCTCTCGTCCGCCCCCGCCTACGCGCCGCGCATGGTCTTCCGGCGCATGACCTCCCTGAAAGTGACAGCATGACTGCCCCGCCGACCCCGCCCGTCCACACGAACCTCGTCCTCAAGACCCTCCGTGCCGAACAGCGGGGCCCCGTCCTCCACATCGAGCTGAACCTGCCCGACCAGGGCAACGTTGTCGGCGAGGCCATGCTGCACGACCTGCAGACCGTCCTCGACGACCAGGACCCCGCGGTACGCGTCCTCGTGCTCTCCGGCGCGGGGACCGACTTCTGTCTGGGCGGGGACCGCACCGAGTTCGCCGAGCACCTGGCGCACGACCCCACCGGCAGCGGCATCCGCGCCTCCGGTGTCCGGGCCCGCCGCGTCTGCGAGGCGCTGACCGACAACCCCGCCGTCACCATCGCCCGGGTCCAGGGCAAGGCCATCGGCGCGGGGCTCGCCCTGGCGCTCGCCTGCGACCTGCGGGTGTGCGCCGACACGGCCTCCTTCCGGCTCCCCGAACTCGCCCTCGGTCTGCCGACTGCCTGGGGCGGGCTCCTGCCGCGTCTGCTCAGCGAGGTCGGGGCGGCCCGGGTGCGCGAACTCGTGCTCACCGGGCGGGCCTTCGACGCCGCCGAGGCCCACTACCTGTCGGTCGTGCAGCGGGTCGTCCCCGAGGCGCAGCTCGACGAGGCCGTGGCGGCGTGGGCGCGCCCCGTCGTCCGGCGCTCGCCCACCGCCCTGCGCGTCACCAAGACACTGCTGCAGTCCTACGCCGCGCCGGCCCGCCTGGCCGACGCGTCCGCCCTGGACGCCGAGCTCATGGCGTCGGTCCTCGCCTCCGAGCACTACGCGCGCACCAGGCGGCACCTGGCCGTCTGACCCGCCGGGCCACCCGGCCCGACGACGCCCACCGCCTCGCGCCCCGCCCCGCGGAACCCTCGGCGGGGCGGGGCGCCCGCGCGTCCCGGTCGTGCCGTTCCCGGAACACCCGGGCAAGACGGCTCTCCGGTGCGAGGACACCCCCCACACGCCGCGTCACGCCCTGTCCCGCCGTACACCCGTAGTGTCCATCGGCAAGGCCCCTCCGGGGTTGTCCACCGCACTCCTGTGTGGCTTGTTCCGGCGGCTCCGGAAGATCGTCGTCCTACTAGAATCCTGGCGACCGTCACGGGGGAAGAACGTCATGGACACGGTAATCATCCAGCTGCCCGAAGACATCCGCACCCGCCCCGGAGGGGACCGCCGAAGACCCCGGCTCCTGCACATGGGACCCGGAGAGACCAAGGACTTCGGGCGCGGTTCGCCCGGCATCACCCTGCCCGTCGTCCTGCCGGACCCGGGCGTCTCCCGGCACGCGGGCCGGATCGAGGCCGCGGGGGACTACTGGCGGCTGTCCAACTTCAGCCCGGCCGCCACGTACGTCGTCGAGAACCTCGAAGGGGCGGGCGAATACGTCAAGGTCGCTCCCGGGCGGCTCGGCGCACCCGTGCCGTTCGAGTTCTCCCGGGTCGTCCTGCCGGCCCTGGAGGGCAATGCGTCCTTCAAGGTCTTCGCGCCCCAGCACGCCTACGCCGAGGCCGGGACGGGCCCCGCGCTCGGCGAGCAGACCGTGAGCCCCTTCTCGCTCGACCCCACGGCCAAGTATTTCCTGGTTCTCGTCGCCCTGTGCGAGCCGCGGCTGCGCACCTCATCCGGCGCGGCCCTGCCGGGTGCGGGGGAGATCGTCGAGCGGCTGCGGCCCCTTGAGGCGTGCCGCGACCTGACCCGTTCCGCCGTGAACTACCACATCGACTACCTGGCTTCGGCCAAACTGCGCCTGCGGTCCGCCGAGGACGACGGCCGTCCGGACCGGGACGGCGCACGCGTCGGCGCCAAACGGGAGGATCTGGTCACCTTCGCCCTGCGCTTCAACCTCGTGCGCGAGGAGCACCTGGCGGTCCTGCCCCGGCGTTCTCTCCGGCCGTGTCCCGCGGGGGGAGAGGCATGAGTCGTCACTCCGTCCCCGTGCCCGACGTGCCCGTCGGCTACCGCATCGGGGAGTGGGAACTGACCGAGCCGATCGGGACGGGGGCCTGGGGCAGTGTGTACGCCGCCCGTTCCACGGCCGACGGCACGCCGGTGGCGGTGAAGCTGTGGCACACCGACCGGCTCGCTCCCGGACAGCGGGCCGCACTGGACGAACTCGTCTCCCGGGAGGTGCGGTTCAGCCAGGAGGCCGACCATCCGCACCTCGTGCGCACCCGTGCCGTGTGCGTCATCAGCGACCCGGACCGGCCGCCGCTGGACGGGGCCGTCGCCTTGGTCATGGACCGGGCCGACCACAGCCTCCAGGACCTTCTGGACGCCGCGGACCCGGAGACGCCCGGGCCGGTGCCCGGGGCCGAGCGCATCCTGCGCCACGTGGCGGCCGGACTGGCGCACATGCACGCCGCGGGACGGGTGCACGGCGACCTCAAACCCGCCAACGTCCTGCTGACCACGAGCGGCGAGACCTGGCTCGCCGACTTCGGCCTGACCGCCGAACTCGACGGCACGCACGCCTACATGCCCCCGCTCGGCACCCTCGACCATCTGCCGCCCGAGTGGTGGTCGGAGCGCACCGGGGTACGCGGCACCGTCGTCCGGCCCAGCGCCGACATCTGGGCGTTCGGTGTTCTCGCCCACCAGGTGCTCACCGGTGGACGTCATCCGTTCCCGGGCGCCGCGGCCCGCGCCCGCGCCCTGGCCGCCCAGGCCTACGCGCGCGGGACGGCGCCCCTGAGCCTGGACGAGAGCGTCCCCGCGCCGTGGCGGGCCCTCGTCGGCGACTGCCTCACGCCCGACCACGCGAGCCGTTCGCGGCACGACGCCGCCGCCGTCCTGACACGCGTGCGCGCCCTGGGCGCACCGCGGCCCGCCGCCCGTCGGCTGCGGCGCGCGGTGGTGGGGGCGGTGGTCCTCGCCCTGGCGGCCGCCGCGGCCGGCGCCGCCGTCCTGCTGCCCGATGGCACCGGCCGCCCGACGACGGGGGGAGCCCCGCCCACCACGGCGAGCGCCCCGGCCGCCGCTGCGACGACGCCGTCCGCGCCCGCGCACGGCGCCATCCCGCCCGGCTCCGACGTCCCCGTACCGCTGCGCGACGTCATCACCCGGGCCGCCCACCGCTGCACGGAGGAGGAGATCACCCCGGTCGTGCTGGCCGCGATGCTCAAGGCGGAGAGCGGCTTCGACGCCGACGCGGCCCGTCCGCGGAGCGACGAGTACGGCATCGCCCTGTGGACACCCGCCGTCTTCCGCGCCTGGGCCGTGGACGGGGACAAGGACGGTGTCAAGGACTACATGTCGCCCGCCGACGCGATCATGACGATGGGCGGGTACGTGTGCTGGCTCGCCCAGCGGTTCGAGGAGGAGGGCCTGACCGGCGACATGCCCGCCCTCGTCGCCGCCGGATACCGCACCAGCGACCGGACCGTCATCGAGGCGGGAGGCGTTCCGGAACAGGTCGAGGGCCATGTCGCCGAGGTCCGCCGGCACCTCGCCCGGTACACGCGCTGAGCCGTCCGGCGCCGCGGACGGCAGGGACGCCCTGACGGCTGTCAGGGGCCGGACAGCCGTATGGCCGCCTGGAGCTGTCGACCGTCGGCCGGACACCGCGCACGTGACGCCGACGGACCGCATCGCATCGACAGGGGGGACACACTCGTGAGGAAACCGCTGCGCCGCTCCGCGACGGCGCCGGCCGTGGCCGCGCCCACCACTGGCGCCCTCACCACCTCGGCCGCTGCCGTTCCGGCGGACCGCGCCTCGGCAGCGGCCGTCGCGAACGGCGGCGACCCGGCCTCACCGATGTCTGCATCTGGGCCACCGACGTCGATCTCCGCAGCCGGCCGCGGACTCGCCGCGCCTGGCCGTCCGCTCGCGGTACCGGCTCGACGCCGTGTGCCAGACGCAGGGGGCCGTACGTGTACGACCCCGCCGTCGGCGGCAACAGCTGGCGGACGGCGGTCGTGGAGTCTTCCGGCAGCGACGTCGCCTGGGTGAACAGCCTCTACCTCCGGGGCGGCGAGAAGGTCGCCGGTGTGCCGGACTGCTGGGTCCCGACACCGTCGGGGACGAACAAGGGCGAGGGGCCCGCCACCGTGGCGAGCCCCTCGATCCTGTTCGCGGTGGTGCGGGCTCAGTACCGGCCGGCGCCGATCAGAACCAGCCGGTGTTGAGCAGGGGGTGACCGTCGCAGACGAGCAGCGCGCGCGACACCCGGCCGTTCAGGTTGTTGCCGATCTTCGTGTAGGCGTAGTTGATGCCGGGGTCGACGGACTCGGCGACCCAGGCGTCGGCGTTGCCCGCGCCGGAGTTCGAGCGCTCCAGCACTGCCGAGCAGTTCTGCCGGGAGTTCTCGATCCGGGCGAAGGAGCCGCAGCGGTCGGAGTAGAAGTACTTCAAGGACATGCCCTCGAAGGTGAGGGTGTTCCCGATCTGCCGGAACGTGCCCGCGCAGCTCGAGATCGTCGGGTACTGGCCCTCGTTCGCGTACGCCCCGTAGTTGCCGCCCTGGGCCGGGGCGGCCTGGGCGGTCAGGGGAGTGAGCGCCACCACGGCGGCGGCGCCCCCCAGGGCGAGCAGGGTCCTGAGCGGACGTCGTGACACGATCCCTCTTTCCGGTCGGTTCGGCGCTGACCGGGTGCGCGGCCGCCGGCTCTCGTCGGCCAACCCGCGGCGCCCCCGCTGACGGCGACCGTACGGGCCGGAACGAGGGTGGCAGTACCTGACAGGTGTCAGGGGACGGAATCGCGAAGTCCGTGTCAGAAGGGCCGGTCGCCGGCGATGGCGACGCGTTCGGCGACGCGCCGGTGCGGGGCGTAGTCGTTGACCGCGTAGTGCTGGGTGGCCCGGTTGTCCCAGAACGCCACGTCGCCCCGCTGCCAGCGGAAGCGGACCTGGAACTCGGGCACGTGCGCCTGCTGGAAGAGCAGCCGCAGCAGCCGGTCGCTCTCCCGCCGCTCCATGCCGACGATGTGCGTGGTGAAGGAGGCGTTGACGAAGAGCATGCGGCGCCCGGTCTCCGGGTGGCGGCGCACCACCGGGTGCTGGACCGGCGGGAACTGCTCCTGGAACGGCGCGAGCCGCTCGGCCGGGTAGAAGCGGGCGAAGCCCGGCAGGTAGTCGTGGACGGCGTACGCGCCGTCGACGCGTTCGCGCACCTCCCGCGGCAGGTTGTCGTAGGCGGCGGCCATGTCGGCCCACAGGGTGTCACCGCCGAAGGGCGGCACCTCGCGCAGCTGCAGGACGGCGCCCAGGGCGGGCCGCTCCCGGAAGGTGACGTCGGTGTGCCAGACGTTCTCGAAGGTGGGGGTGGCGCCCGCGGCCTTGTCGAACCGCACCACCTCGTCGGCGTCACCGGTCGCCAGCAGCGGGTTGGTCTCCAGCTCGCCCCAGTTGCGCGCGAAGGCGCGCTGAGCGGCCGAGGTGAGGTGCTGGCCCCGGAAGAAGAGGACCTTCCACTCCAGCAGCGCCCGGTTCAGCTCCTCGCGCAGCGCGTCCGTCAGCGGCCGGGAGAGGTCGACGCCGCGTATCTCGGCGCCGATCGTGCGGGCCTGCGGCACCGGCTCGAAGAGTTCGTAGGGGCGTTCCTCCGCCCCGGTGGGCAGCCGGTCGAGGACGCGGACGCCCTCGTAGACGCCGTCGGCGGGGATGCGGTGGTCGCGCAGGACGGGAACGGGGGCGGACGTGGTGACGGTCACGGGAGGTCTCCTGTCGCTGAGTGGCAGGGCTCGGTGAAGGGGGAGGGCGGCGCACGGACGGCGGGGCGGCGCACGGAACGCACCGGGCGGGAGCCGTCGGACGCCGACGGCGCATGGTGTGCGGGGAACGGTGTGAACGGCCGACGCTCCCACGGGCCGTCGCGCGAAGGACGGCTACGTGCGGGAAGCGGGCCCGCGGCGGTCGGACGCGGAGGTCAGCGACAGCCGCGGCGGGTACACGGCGGGGAGCCGATCCGCCCGCGGCGGCACAGACAGCTCAGGCCGCGGGAGGCGCACGCGTGCGGGCCGTGGCTCGACGGCCCAGTCCCACCGGTGATCGCGTACGTGGTCATGGCCGCACCGTAGCACCGGGACGGCGTGCGGCGACAGGTCCCCCGGGGCGGACGGCGGTGCTCCGCCGCCCGGCGGGCGGGACGGCCGCCCGCCCCGCCCGCCGGGCGGGCGTGGCGGGAAAGGGCCCCCGTCAGCCGGCGGCGTCCCCGGCCGTCCCGGCCGCGGTGCCCTGCGTGAGGCCGGTGGCCGGCCGGACGAGGTCCACGGCGTCGCGTACGAGGTCGACTGCGTCGTCTTCGCGACCGGCTTCGACGTCGGCGCCTCCGGCGTCCTCTCCGGGAACCTGCCGGTGCACGGGCGCGGCGGCGTCGCGCTGACCGGCGCGTGGCGCACCGGTCCCCGGACGCTGCACGGCTTCTACGGCAACGGCTTCCCCGACCTCTTCCAGCTGGGCCCGCTGCAGAACGCCGGCGCCGTCAACTTCGTCCACGTCCTCGACGAGCAGGCCACCCGCGTCGCCGAGGTGGTCGCCGAGGCGCGCCGGCGCGGGGCGGGCGCCGTGGAGCCCACCGAGGAGGCCGAGCGCGCCTGGGTGGACACCATCCGCAAGAAGGCGGCCGGCCTGTACGAGTCCCAGGCCGAGTGCACCCCCGGCTACTACAACGACGAGGGCGTGCCCCGGCAGCGCAGCGAGTCCTACGGCGACGGCCCGGTCGCGTTCCACGCGCTGCTGAGGGAGTGGCGCGCGAGCGGCGGCATGGACGAGGTCCTGGCGGACGCGCGGTGAGCCGGGACAGCGCGCGGGCGGACACGCCGGACACGGCGCCCGGCCGCTTCGGCGCCGCCGGCCGGCACCGCGCCCGGAGCGAGCACTGGGACCTGCGCCGGCTCAACCCGCCGAACCCGCTGTGGGGCTCCAACGGTGTGGCGTTCGGCCCGGACGGGCGGCTCTGCGCGGCGCAGTACCTGGCCGGGCGGATCAGCGCCGTCGACCCCGCCACCGGGGACGTCGAGACGGTGGTGGAGGCGGACGGCCCGGTGCTCTCGCCGGACGACCTGGCCTTCGGCGCGGACGGCTCGATGTACATCGCGGACCTGGTGCCGGGGAAGGTGCGGCGCCGCAGCCCCGCCGGGGAGTACTCCCTCGTCTCCGACCGGGTGAAGCTTCCCAACGGCATCACCTGCGTCGGCGACCGGCTCTTCGTCAACGAGACGCGGGTGGACGGGCGGCTCCTCGAACTGTTCCCGGACGGCCGCGACCCGGTCGTGCTGACCGGCCAGGTCTGGCGCATCCCGCCCGACGGCGGCACGCCCGAACCGGTCGCGGAGGACGTCCACGAGCCGGTCGCGGTCCGCTTCGACGAAGACGGCGTCCTGCACGTGCTGTCGCGCGGGGCGGCGGGCGTCGTCACCCGCGTCGACCTCCACGGCACCGGCTCCCGCACCGTCGTCACCAGCGGCCTGACGGACCTGGACAGCGCGGCGTTCGACGCGGAGAACCGCATGTTCGTCTCCAGCTTCGCCAGCGGCGGCGTCACGGACCGGACGGCTCGCTGCTCCTGTCGGCCAACGGCGAGGGGACGGTGCTGCGCCTGGCGCGCCGCGCACGTCGCCCCAGGCCGGAGGGTTCCGCGTAAGGAAGTCGTCAAGGTTGTCGCCGTGACCGTATGAGGGTCGTCAAGGGGCGGGGGCGCCGATCCGCGCCCCCGCCCCCCGGCCGTACGATCGGCACGTCACGGCGACGGAAAGGACGGCACGCGATGACCCGGGTGCTGGTGGTGGAGGACGATCCCCAGCTCGCACGGGCTTTCGTGATCAACCTCAAGGCCCGTACGTACGAGGTGGAGGCCGCGCGCGACGGCGCCGCGGCCCTGCGGCTGGCCGCCTCCGCCCCGCCCGACGTGGTCCTCCTCGACCTCGGCCTGCCCGACATGGACGGCATCGAGGTGATCCGCGGGCTGCGGGGCTGGACGCGGGCGCCCATCCTGGTGGTCTCCGCGCGCAGCACCTCGGACGAGAAGGTCGAGGCGCTCGACGCGGGGGCCGACGACTACGTCACCAAGCCGTTCAGCATGGACGAGCTGCTCGCGCGGCTGCGCGCGGCGGTCCGCAGGACCGAGACGGTGGCACCGCCGGCCGGGGACACACCGGTCGTCAGCGCCGGGGACATGACGGTGGACCTGCTGGCCAAGAAGGTCACCCGCGGCGGCCGCGACGTCCGGCTCACCCCCACCGAGTGGCACCTGCTGGAGGTGCTCGTGCGCAACCCCGGCCTGCTGATCACCCAGAAGCAGCTGCTCCAGGAGGTGTGGGGCCCCACGTACGGCACCCAGACGAACTACCTGCGCGTCTACATGGCCCAGCTGCGGCGCAAGCTGGAGGCCGACCCGTCGCACCCGCGGCACCTGATCACCGTGCCCGGCATGGGGTACCGCTTCGAGCCGTGACGGCCCCGCACCCGCCCCGCGCGGGCGCCCCGGCCCCACCGCACTCCGGACAGGAACGACACACCATGGCACGCGGCAAGCTACGGATCTACCTCGGCGCGGCACCGGGCGTCGGCAAGACCTACGCCATGCTGTCCGAGGCCCACCGCCGGACCGAGCGCGGCACCGACTGCGTCGTCGCCCACGTCGAGCACCACGACCGGCCCCGTACCGAGGTGATGCTGCACGGCCTCGAAGAGGTGCCGAGGAAGGAGCTCTCCTACCGGGACGCCGTCTTCACCGAGATGGACGTGGACGCCGTGCTGCGCCGCCGCCCGGCCGTCGCCCTCGTCGACGAGCTGGCCCACACCAACGTCCCCGGCTCGCGCAACGCCAAGCGCTGGCAGGACGTCGAGGAGCTGCTCGCCGCCGGCATCGACGTGATCTCCACCGTCAACATCCAGCACCTGGAGTCCCTGGGCGACGTCGTCGAGTCCATCACGGGCGTACGGCAGCGGGAGACCGTCCCCGACGAGGTGGTGCGGCGGGCCGACCAGATAGAGCTGGTCGACATGTCACCGCAGGCGCTGCGCCGCCGCATGGCCCACGGCAACGTCTACGCGGCCGACAAGGTCGACGCCGCCCTGTCCAACTACTTCCGGCCCGGCAACCTCACCGCCCTGCGCGAACTGGCCCTGCTGTGGACCGCCGACCGCGTCGACGAGTACCTGCGGCAGTACCGCGGCGAGCACGGCATCCACTCCACCTGGCAGGCCCGCGAGCGCATCGTCGTCGGCCTCACCGGCGGGCCCGAGGGGCGTACGCTCATCCGGCGCGCCGCCCGGCTCGCGGAGAAGGGCGCGGGCGGCGAGGTGCTGGCCGTCCACGTCTCGCGCAGCGACGGCCTGCGGGCCGCCTCGCCCAAGGAGCTGGCCGTCCAGCGCGTCCTCGTCGAGGACCTCGGCGGCTCCTTCCACCACGTCGTCGGCGACGACGTCCCGCAGGCCATGCTGGACTTCGCCCGCGGGGTCAACGCCACGCAGATCGTGCTCGGCGCCAGCCGGCGCAGGACGTGGCAGTACCTCTTCGGGCGCGGCGTCGGCGCCACCGTCGCCGTACGCTCCGGGCCCGACCTCGACGTGCACATCGTCACCCACGACGAGGCCGCCGGCGTACGGCGCGGGCTGCCCGTGGCGCGCGGCGCCCGGCTCGGCCGCCACCGTGTGATCTGGGGCTGGATCGCCGGCGTCCTGGGGCCCACGCTGCTCGCCCTGCTGCTGACCCACGTCGACGCCGACCCCGGCCTCGCCAACGACATGCTGCTGTTCCTGGCCCTGACCGTGGCCGCGGCCCTGCTCGGCGGGCTGCTCCCGGCGCTGGCCTCGGCCGCGTTCTGCACCCTGCTGCTCAACTATTTCTTCACCCCGCCGCTGCACCGGCTGACGGTGTCGGACCCGAAGAACATCGTCGCCATCGTCATCTTCGTGTCCGTGGCCGTGTCGGTCGCCTCCGTCGTCGACCTCGCCGCCCGCCGCACCCACCAGGCGGCCCGGCTGCGCGCGGAGTCGGAGATCCTCTCCTTCCTCGCCGGCAACGTGCTGCGCGGCGAGACCAGCCTCCAGGCCCTCCTCGACCGGGTCAGGGAGACCTTCTCCATGGACTCCGTGGCGCTTCTGGAGCGCGGCGGCGACATGGAGCCGTGGACCTGCACCGGCAGTGCGGGCGGCGCCCCGCCGCCCGCGCGCCCCGAGGACGCGGACGTCGACATGCCCGTCGGCGACCACATGGCGCTCGCCCTGACCGGGCGCGTCCTGCCCGCCGAGGACCGCCGCGTCCTCGGCGCGTTCGCCGCCCAGGCCGCCGTCGTCGTCGACCGCGAGCGCCTGGTCGACGAGGCGGAGCGGGCCCGCGAGCTGGCCGAGGGCAACCGCATCCGCACCGCCCTGCTCGCCGCCGTCAGCCACGACCTGCGCACGCCCCTGGCCGCCATCAAGGCGGCCGTCACCTCGCTGCGCTCCGACGACGTCGACTGGTCGCCGGAGGACGAGGCCGAACTCCTGGCGGGCATCGAGGAGGGCACCGACCGCCTCGACCACCTGGTCGGCAACCTGCTCGACATGTCCCGCCTGCACACCGGCACCGTCACCCCCCTCATCCGCGAGATCGACCTCGACGAGGTGGTGCCCATGGCGCTCGGCGGCGTCCCCGAGGACAGTGTGCTGCTGGACGTACCGGAGAACCTGCCCATGGTGGCGGTCGACCCCGGCCTGCTGGAGCGGGCCGTCGCCAACCTCGTGGAGAACGCCGTCAAGTACAGCCCGCGGGACGAGGCGGTCCTCGTCGCGGCGAGCGCCATCGGCGACCGCGTCGAGCTGCGGATCGTCGACCGCGGCCCCGGCGTCCCCGACGAGGCCAAGGACCGTATCTTCGAACCGTTCCAGCGCTACGGCGACGCCCCGCGCGGCGCCGGGGTCGGCCTGGGCCTCGCCGTCGCCCGCGGCTTCGCCGAGGCCATGGGCGGCACCCTCACGGCCGACGACACCCCGGGCGGCGGCCTCACCATGACACTGACGGTACGGGCGGCGGCGGAACCGGCGGCCCCGGCGGGGGACGGCTGACGACGGCGCGAGCCGGTCGCGCCCACCGTCGCCCACTGATCGGAACGACGGGTCATCAGATGTGCATGAATTGTGTACGATCTGTGTCTCAATCGCATCACCGAGGGGGGATTTCCTCATGCGCAAGAACAGTGTCGTGGTGGCCGTCGTGGCCGCCGGCGCGTTCGCCGCCCTGAGCGCCGTCCCGGCGCAGGCCGCCGAGTACTCGTCGGCGCTCAAGGTCCGCGGCGTCCAGTACGACGCGCCCGGCCGGGACTCCAACAGCTGCTCCACCGGCAACACCAAGCAGGAGTACCTGACCGTCAAGAACTACTCGAAGACGGCGACCGTGAACCTGAAGGGGTACGTGGTCAAGGACGCCACGGGCAACCGCTTCACCTTCACCAAGAGCCACAAGCTCGAACCGGGCGACTACGTGAAGCTGCGCGGCGGCAAGGGCACCGACTCGGACGCCGGCAACGTCGTGTACCGCAACAACTGCAACTTCATGTGGAACAACGACAAGGACACCATCTACCTGTACAAGCCCTCCGGCAGCCGCGCCGACGTGCACTCCTACACGAAGAGGGCCGACGACCGCGACGGCAACGGGTACATCGCGTTCCACGGCTGACGGCACCGCGGCGCCCGGCCCCCTGCGCCGGGGGGCCGGGCGCCGCGACGGTGCGCCCGGTCAGCCCGCCACCAGCCGGCCGGCGACGTCCGCCAGGTGGCGGCCCTGGTAGCGGGCGGCCTCCAGGGTGGCCTCGTCCGGGGTCTCGCCGCCGCCGCTGGGCCAGCTCGTGCCGTACGGGTTGCCGCCCGCGTTGAACAGCAGCGGGTCGGTGTAGCCGGGCGGCACGATGACGCAGCCCCAGTGGTAGAAGACGTTGTTGAGGGACAGCAGGGTCGACTCCTGTCCGCCGTGGCGGTTCATCGCCGAGGTGAAGCTGGTGGCGGGCTTGTTGTGGAACACGCCCGCCTGCCACTGGCCCCCGGTGAGGTCGATGAACTGCTTCAGCTGCGACGCCACGTTGCCGAAGCGGGTGGGCGTGCCGAAGGCGTAGGCCGTCGCCCACTCCAGGTCCTCCAGGGTCGCCTCCGGGACCTCGTTCTTGGTGGCGTCCACGTGCGCCCGCCAGGCGGGGTTGGCGTCGATGGCGGAGTCGGGCGCCAGCTCCGGCACCCGCCGCAGCCTGACCTCGGCACCCCGGCTCGCCGCGCCCTTGGCCAGGGCGTCGGCCAGGGCGTGCACGTTGCCGGTGGCGCTGTAGTAGATGACGGCGACTCGAGTCCCCATGAACGTCTCCTTGTGCGTAAGGGTGCTGTCCATGCGTTCCCGGAACTCCTCCGCGACCGCGCGGCCGTCCTGAGGACCACCCGTTCACCCGCGGATCGCCCCGGTCCGTGCCCCGTCCGGAGTACGGGCGGGGCACGGACCGGGGCTGCCGCGGTCCGACGGGGTGCCGGGAACAGGCCGCCTCCCGCGGCGCCCTCCAGCGCATGCTGCGCGCCCGGCCGGGCGGGAGCCCCCGGGCCGCGGGACGCTGCGCCTCCGGGGCCGGGTCGGGGCCGCCCGGGCCGGCCCCACCGTACGGCCGCCGGGAGGGCCACCGCCCCCGGCGGCCGTACGGGCTGCTCCGGGCTCCTGGTTCCGTCGCCATGGATGGCGGTGGCCGCCCGGAACCCACCGTCCCGCCGAGGAGGAACCTCCGCGGGCGGTGGCGGCGGCCGGGGCTCAGACGGGCAGCTTGGCCTTGGCGCTGCCGACGCCCGACTTGACGCCGCCCACCGCGGCCTTGGCGCCGCCGCCGACGGTGGACGTGACACCGCTCGCCGCGGACCTGGCACCGCCGGCCGCGGCCTTGGCACCGCCGCCGACGGTGGAGGTCACGCCGCCCACCGCGGACCTGACGCCGCTCACGGCCGCCGCCGGGCGCGCCCCCGCCCGGGCGGACCGCTGCGCCAGCTTGGCCTCGCGGCGCAGCGTGCGGGCGCCGTGCCGGGTGCGCCACAGCAGCGACGGGGCGCCGCCGGTGTCGTCGGCCGCGATCAGCAGTCCGCCGAGCATCGACATGTTCTTGAAGAAGTGGATCCGCTGCTGGGCGCGGGCGCCGGGGTCCTCCTCCTCCCAGAAGCGGTGGGCCGCCAGCGTGGTGGGCACGGTCGTCGCCGCCAGGGCCAGCGCCGCCAGCCGCGGCGCGCGGCCGAAGGCCAGCAGGACGCCGGCGCCGACCTGGACGGTGCCGTTCAGCCGTACGAGCTGCTCGGTGCCGTCGGGGAGGACCTGGACGCGCTCGGTGATCGGCCGCACGACCGGCTCCGCGGCCGGTGCGACGGACTTGGGGTCGCGCAGGCTGTGCAGCCCCCCGGTGATGAACATCGAGGCCAGCATCGGGCGGCCGATCACTCGCAACAGACTCATGGCACTCTCCAGACGTGTCGGTGTGTACGGCCATCCACGTGTTCCCTGCTCGACGGGGCGTAATCGACGATCCGGGCGCAGCCGCACCCGGAAGGACGAGCCCGGTGACCGGGTGGGCGCAGGGGGGGGACGAGGGGGCACATGGTGGGACGGCCGTCCGTCACGGGTCGTCCGTCACGGGCTCCGCGGCGCGGAGGGCTCGCGCCCGTCGCCGGGGCGGGGTGCGGGGGCCGGGCGGGGCGGCCGCGGCGGCCCGGTGCGCACCGAGGGCAGCGCGACGACCACGAGGACGGCCGCGACCTGCCACGCCGCGCCGAAGCCCAGCACGGCCGACGTGCCCAGGAGGGCGGCGGCCGGTCCGGCGGCGGCCAGTCCGACCGGCCCGAGCGCGAAGGCCCCGAAGGAGCCGAAGGCGTCGACCCGGGCCAGCCTGTCCGCGGGGACGGTGTGCTGGACGGCGGTGGTGTAGAGGGTGTTGCAGACCGCGGTCCCGACACCGGCGAGCAGTGCGGCGGCGCAGATCCACGGCAGTGACCCCCCGGCGGCGAGGGCACCGGCGGGGAACGCCCAGCCGAGCGTGGCCACCGTGCCGGTCAGCAGCGGACGGCGCGGCCGGCGGCCCAGCAGGGCGAGCCCGCCGGCCACCGCTCCGCCACCGTACAGGGCCATGACCAGGCCCCACGCGGCCGCGCCGCCGAACCGCGCGTCGGCGACGACCGGGCCGAGCACCAGGAACGGCGCCCACACGAAGAGGTTGAAGCAGCACACGTGCACGGTGGTGACCCACAGCCAGGTCCGCGCGGTGAACTCCGCCCACCCCTCGCGCAGTTCGCGCAGGAACGACGGGGCCGCGGCGGCGGTGCGCGCCGTCCGCGGCAACAGCGGCAGCGTCGCGAGGCCGACGGCGTAGCTCGCGGCGTCCAGGGCGAGGACGGCCGGCGCGCCCGCCACGGCGGTCAGCGGACCGGCGAGCGCGGGACCCGCGACGGAGGCGGCCGAGCGGGCCAGGACGAGCACCGCGTTGGCGTCCGCCAGCAGGCCGGCGGGCACGGTGTGCGGGACGAGGGCTCCGAGGGCCGGTGTGAACAGCGCCTCCGCGACGCCCCAGAGCGCCACGAGGGCGACGAGCGCCCACAGTTCGGGCGCGCCGTCCAGCAGGACCGCGACCAGGCCGAGCTGGGTGAGGCAGCGCACGGCGTCGGCCGCCAGCATCACCGGCCGGCTGCCCACGCGGTCGCCGACCACCCCGCCGACGAGCAGGGTGAGCACCAGCGGCACGATCCGCGCCGCCAGCACCCAGCCCAGCTCGGTGCCCGAACCGCCCGTCCCCAGGACGGCGAAGGCCAGCGCGACCGAGGCCATCGCCGACCCCAGCAGGGAGGTGGTGTAACCGATGAAGAAGCGGCGGAAGTCGCGTACGCGCAGCACCGAGAGGCGTCGTCGTTCGAGGGGCATGGACGCAGGGTGCGGCGCCCCGGACGCGACACGCCAGAACCGAGGCGAAAAGAAGTTGAGCCACCTCTCCTCAACTTATGCTGGAGGAGGCGCAGGCATATGCGTGATTTACTGCGGTGCATCGTCGACGGGGCGAGGGGGAGGACGGCCGTATGGGTGAGCCGGTGGAGTACGCCGTGGCCGCCGAGCGGTTCCTGTCCGCCGTCCCCCTGGGCGAGGGCTCGCGCCGGGTCTACCGCATCGCCCTCACCACCTGGGCCTGGGCCCTGGCGGACCGCACGCCGCCGGCGGGGCACGACCGCCGCAACGCCGTGCCGCCCGTCCTCCCGCTCGGCCTGCTGGACGGACCGGCCGCCGCGGACCGGCTGCGCGCCGCCCTGGACGCGCGGACCGGAGCCGTCGGAGCGCGCACCGCCAACCGCGAACTGTCCGTCCTCGTCGGCGCCGTGACGTGGTGGCGGGCCCAGGGCTGGCTGCGGCACGACCCCACGGCCGGGCTGCGCCCCCGCGCCGCGCCGCGACCGGGCCCCGGCGGCGCGCGCCTGGAGCCCGACCAGGTCCGTGCGGTCCTGCGGCTCCCCGCCGACCTGCGCGAACAGGCCTTCTGGCACCTGCTGTACGAGACCGGGGCGCCGATCGAACGCGTCCTCGCCCTCGACGTCGACGACCTCGACCTGCCGGGGCGCCGCGCCCGTGTCCGCGGCCACCCGCCCCTGCGCTGGGGCGACGGCTCGGCCCGGCTGCTGCCCCTGCTGGCCCTCGGCCGGGTCGGCGGGCCGCTGTTCGCCACGCGCCGCGGCCGGCTCTCGTACCGGCGGGCGGCGGAGCTCTTCGGGGCGGCCACCCGCCCGCTCGACCCGGACGGGCGCGGCTGGACGCTCCGTCAGCTGTCGGCGGCCGGCCGGGGGGAGCGGGCCTGAGGGGCGGGCGGTGCCGGCCGCGCGAGGACGGCGACCGCGTTGGCGGCGACGATCGCGCCGATGGCCGACCACTCCGTCCGGTCCAGCCCCTGGCCCAGCCCGAGCCACCCGACGACGGCCGCGAGGACGGGGTTGACGCTCATGAAGAGTCCGAAGGCCGGGGCCGGCACGCGGCGCAGGGTGACCAGGTCGGCGAGGTACGGCACGGCGGACGAGAGGACACCGGCGGCCACGGCGTACCCCAGGGCCCCTGCGGTCGGCGGCCGGTGCGCGGCGAGGACGACGCCCACCGGCAGGAACAGGACGGCGGACAGGGCCGCGGCCGCCGCCGATCCCTGCGCTCCGGGGACGCGGCGGCCGACGGTGCGGTTGAGCAGGATGTACGACGCCCAGCAGACCGCCGCGAGGAGCCCGAGGCCCATGCCCACGTAGTCGGCCGAGGGCTGCGGGCGCATCAGGACGACGACACCGGCTCCGGCGGCCACGGCGCAGCACAGGTCCGTCCGGCGGCGCGAGGCGGCCAGGGCGACGGTGAGCGGGCCGAGGAACTCCAGGGTCACCGCCAGGCCGAGGCCGACGCGGTCGATCGCGCTGTAGAGGGAGAGGTTCATCGTGGCGAACACCGCGGTCAGCGCCATGACCGGCCGCCACTGGTACCAGGTGAGGGCGCGCAGCCGGGGACGGCCGACGGCCAGCAGCACGGCCGCGGCGACGTACTGGCGCACGGCGACGACGCCGACGGGTCCGATGACAGGGAAGGCCAGGGAGCCGAGCGCGGCGCCGGTCTGGTTGCACAGACCGCTGCCGACCATCGTGGCGACACCGGCGAAGCGGCGGCCCGCGGCCCGCGGCCGCACTCCGGCCTCCTGCCGCGGTCCGGAGCGCGGCCGTGCCGCGGAGCGCGCTGCGGGCCGTGACGGCGGGACGGGGCACGGATGCGGACGCTGATGCGGATTCGAGGGTTCCTGCGGGGCGGCAGGTGCGGGGACGGCGCACATGGCCCGATCGTGCGCGCGGCCCGCGCCTGCGCAAAATGTGCCGGCGGTGCCGTCTATACGCTGGCGTCATGGATGTGGAGCTGCGGCAGCTGCGCTGTCTCGTCGCGATCGCCGACGAAGGGACCTTCACCGACGCGGCCATCGCCCTCGGCGTCTCCCAGGCGGCCGTCTCCCGCACCCTGGCCTCCCTCGAACGGGCCCTGGGCGCACGGCTGCTGCGGCGGACCTCCCGCGAGGTGACGCCGACGGCGACCGGATTGCGCGTCCTGGCGCGGGCCCGCCGGGTGCTCGGCGAGGTGGACGACCTGGTCCGGGAGGCCACCTCCGGGCACACGCTCCTGCGGATCGGCTACGCCTGGTCGGCCCTCGGGCGGCACACGCCGGCCTTCCAGCGCCGCTGGGCCCAGGCGCACCCCGGTACGGAACTGCAGCTGGTCCGGGTGAACTCCGCCACCGCGGGCCTGGCCGAGGGCGCCTGCGACCTGGCCGTCGTCCGCCGTGCGCCCGACCACCGCGGCACGGACTGCGCCGTCGTCGGCCTGGAGCGGCGCCTGTGCGCCCTGGCCGCCGACGACCCGCTGGCCCGGCGCCGCTCGGTGCGCCTCGCCGACCTCGGCGGGCGCACCCTGGCGATCGACCGGCGGACCGGCACCACCACGGCCGAGCTGTGGCCGCGGGAGATCCGTCCGGCGACCGAGGAGGTCCACGACGTCGACGACTGGCTGAACGTGATCTCCACGGGCCGCTGCGTCGGCATGACGGCCGAGGCGACCGCGCACCAGTACCCGCGGCCCGGGGTCGTCTACCGGCCGGTGCGCGACGCCGAGCCCGTCGCGGTGCGTCTCGCCTGGTGGCGGGAGGACGCGCACCCCGCCACCCAGGCCGTGGTCGACCTGCTCACCACGCTGTACCGCAGCGGCTGACCGCCCGCCTCTCCCGCGCCCCCCGGGGGGAGTCCGCCGCACCGGCCCGTGCGCACCGCGCGGCACGGCCGGGCCGCCGTCGCGCGCGGTGCCGCGCACCGTCCCCGGCCTCCGCCCGGAGCGGCGCACGGACCGGCGGGGCGGCTGGCGGACGCATCACGTGTATGTGCCGTGTAGGTGTCCGCATCGTTTCTCCACGACAAGGGCAGGGTCACGGATGGTGAAGCCGTCCGATGGGAAGGGGACCACGGACGAACCGCGCCGAGAGGCCGCCCTCGCCGCCCGGTGCGCACGCCGATGCCCGTGTTCGTCGGTACGAGGAGGAGCCATGTCGTCGCCGGTTTCGTCGGCCGGAGCCCAGCCGCAGCCGCCCTTCCAGCCGCGGCGACCGGCGCCGCCCGTGCCCCGGTCGCCGTCACGGCCGCAGCCCCAGCCGGTGCTGGGCCCGCCGGCGCCCGCGGCCCTCTTCCTCGTGGTCACCGTCCCGCCCGGCGGCGAGGAGACGGTGCGCGGGCTGCTGCCGGACCTCGCGGGACTGCAGCGGTCCATCGGCTTCGCCAGCCCGGAGGCGGCGCTGACCTGCGTGGCGGGGGTGGGCTCCGACGCGTGGGACCGCCTGTTCGGCGCGCCGCGGCCCGCCGCGCTGCACCCGTTCGAGGAGCTGAGGGGGCCCCGGCACACCGCCGTGTCCACACCGGGCGACCTGCTGTTCCACATCCGCGCGGGGCGCCCGGACCTCTGCTTCGCGCTGGCCGCGGAGGTCCTGCGGCGGCTGCGGGGCGCGGTCGTGGTGGTGGACGAGGTGCAGGCGTTCAAGTACTTCGACTCCCGCAACCTCCTCGGCTTCGTCGACGGCACCGAGAACCCGGTCGGGCAGGGGGCGGCGGACGCCGTGCTGACGGGGGAGGAGGACGCGGGGTTCGCGGGCGGCAGCTACGCCGTCGTGCAGAAGTACCTGCACGACGTGGACTCCTGGGAGGCGCTGGCGGTCGAGGCGCAGGAGAAGGTGATCGGCCGCACCAAGCTGACCAACCTCGAACTCGGCGTGCCCGGCTCCCACGTCGAGGTGAACACCGTGCTGGACGGCGACGGCAGGGAGCAGCGCGTCGTGAGAGCGGCCATGCCGTTCGGACGGCCGGGCCAGGGGGAGTTCGGCACGTACTTCATCAGCTACGCCCGCGACCCGCACGTCCCCGAGACCATGCTGCGGCGGATGTTCCTCGGGCTGCCCGGGACCGGCCACGACCCGATCCTGGACTTCTCCCGCGCGGTGACCGGCACCCTCTTCTTCGTCCCGTCGGCCGACTTCCTCGACGAGGCCGCGGAGCGCGGCGCGGCGCGCTGACCGGACGCGTCCGGCGCGCGGTCCCGAAGGACCGCGCGCCGGGACGTCACGCCGGGTCCGCCGGGGTCAGGGGCGCCAGCCGTACTGCGGCGGGATGCGGACGTCGCCGCCGAGCTCGCGGGCCGCACGGCGGGCCCAGGTGGGCTCGCGCAGGAGCTGGCGGCCGACGAGGATCGCGTCGGCCTCACCGTTGGCGAGGATCTTCTCCGCCTGCTCCGGGTCGGTGATCTCGCCGACCGCGGCGGCCGGCATCCCGGTCTCGTTCCTGACGCGGGCGGCGAACGGCACCTGGTAGTTCGGGCCGACCGGGATGGTCACACCGTCCGCGTTGCCACCGGTGGAGACGTCCATCAGGTCCACGCCGTGCTCGGTGAGGACGCGGGCGAGGGCGACGGTGTCGTCCGGGGTCCAGCCGCCCTCCTGGAGCCAGTCGGTGGCGGAGACGCGGAAGAGCAGGGGCAGCTCCTCGGGCCACACCTCGCGCACGGCGTCCACGACCTCCACCGCGAGGCGGATGCGGTTCTCGAAGGAGCCGCCGTAGGCGTCGGTGCGCTTGTTGCTGTGGGAGGAGAGGAAGCTGTGGATCAGGTAGCCGTGGGCGCCGTGGATCTCGATCACCTGGAAGCCCGCCTCCAGGGCGCGCCGCGCCGAGGCGCGGAAGGCGTCGACGACCTCGCGGATCCCCTCGGTGCTCAGCTCCTCCGGGAGGTGCAGGCCGGGATAGGCCACCGCGCTCGGGCCGACCGGCGTCCAGCCGTGCTCGTCCGGGCCCACCGCGCGGTCGCCCTCCCAGGGCTGACTCGTGGAGGCCTTGCGCCCGGCGTGCGCGAGCTGGATGCCGGGGACGGTGCCCTGCCCCTTGAGGAACTCGGTGATCCGCTTCAGCCCCGCGGTCTGCTCCTCGTTCCACAGCCCCAGGTCGTTGGGGGAGATGCGTCCCTCGGGGACCACACCGGTGGCCTCCACGATGATCAGGCCGGTGCCGCCCGCGGCGCGCGCCGCGTAGTGCTGGAAGTGCCAGTCCGTGGCCACGCCCGCCGCGTCGCCCGCGGGGGCGGCGGAGTACTGGCACATCGGGGGCATCCACACGCGGTTGGGGATCGTCACGGACCGCAGGGTGTACGGCTCGAACAGGGCGCTCACAGAGGACTCCCGTGGTTCAGAGGGGGGGAAGGCCGCCGGCCGCGTGCTGCGGTACGCGGCCGGCGGCCTTCTACGATAGTCCTCGTAGTACGTCATGCGTCAAATTACGGGAAGCCTCGTACAATGAGGCGTCCGTCACCCACCGGGAGCCGACCCACCATGACGAAACAGCAGGCAGTGGCCGTCCCCCGCGCCACGGCACGGCGACCGCTGCCCCATCCGGAGCGCGCCGAGATCCGGCTCACCGCCGTCCTGCACGCGCTCGCCGACCCGATGCGGCTGCGCGTGGTGCGCGCGCTCGCCGAGGACGGCGGCGAACTGTCCTGCTCGGACGTCGAACTGCCGGTGACCAAGTCCACCTGCACCCACCACTACCGGGTGCTGCGCGAGAGCGGCGTGCTGCGGCAGGTCTACCGGGGCACCGCCAAGATGAACCGGCTGCGGCGCGAGGACCTGGACGCACGGTTCCCCGGCCTGCTCGACACGGTCCTCACCGCCGCGCGCCGCCACCCCGAGAGCTGACCGCCCCCGGGCGCCCGGGGGCGGCCCGCCCTCAGGAGGACGGCCGCTCGTCGAAGCTGGCGAAGTACGCGGCGGCCATGTCCTCCTCGCCGTGGCCCTGGGCCTCGGCGCGGGCGAAGCGGTCCGCGCTCGCGGCGGCCACGTCGAGGCGGACGCCGTACCGCTCCCCGGCCTCGGCGATCAGGCGGGCGTCCTTCGCGGCCGTCTTCACCGCGAAGCTCGCCGGCGTCAGACGGCCCTGGAGGATCAGGTCCGCCTTGGCGTGCAGGTAGCCCATGTCCAGCGGGCCGCCCGCGATCGCGTCGAAGAAGCCCCGGGGATCGACGCCGAGGGCCTCGGCCAGGGCCAGCGCCTCGCCGGTCGCGGTGGTCGCGGCGATCACCCAGCTGTTGGCCACCAGCTTGAGGCGGCTGGCGCTGCCGGCCGCGGCGTCCTCGCCCGTCCAGACCGTACGGGAGCCGACCGCGTCGAGGACGGGGGCGACGGCCGCCCGGTGCTCCTCGGGACCCGCGGCGAGGACCAGCAGCTGACCGGCCTCCGCGGGCTGGCGGGTGCCGAGCACCGGCGCGTCGAAGAGGACCAGGCCGTGCTCGCGGGCGAGGTCCGCCAGCGTGCCGATCGCCTCCACGCCCGTCGTGGTCGACTGCACCCACACGGTGCCGGGGCGCAGGGCGGGCGCGGCCCGGCGCATGACCTCCAGGACCGCCTCGCCGTCGTACAGCATGGTGAGGACGGCGTCGGCCCCCTCCACCGCCTCGGCGGGGCTGTCGGCGACGTGGATCCCGTCGGCGGCCAGCGGCTCGGCCTTGTCGCGGCTGCGGTTCCAGGCCCGGACGGCGTGTCCGGCGCGGGCGAGGTTGCGGGCCATCGCGGCCCCCATGATGCCGGTGCCCAGGACGCTCACGGTGCGCTTGTCTGACATGCGGTCGGCTCCCTGTGTTCGCTGTGTTCGTGCGATGCGGCGGCGCCGTCCCGAGTCCGGCGCCGCGCGGCCGCGGCGGACGCGGTGGCGCCGCCCCGGCCGTGCGCGGCCGGGGCGGAGGCGGACGCGCCCGCCCGGGCGCCTCCGCATGATCTCAGGCGCGCG
This sequence comes from Streptomyces minutiscleroticus, assembly GCF_014650875.1. Classification (GTDB taxonomy): domain Bacteria; phylum Actinomycetota; class Actinomycetes; order Streptomycetales; family Streptomycetaceae; genus Streptomyces; species Streptomyces minutiscleroticus. Next base: position 16,806 of record NZ_BMVU01000028.1, on the reverse strand, counting down.
GCCGTACGGACGGCGCCGGTGAGCCGTCCGGCGCGGCGCCGCAGGACCGTGACCGCGCGACGCGCTCGCCGCCCTCGGAGGCGGCGGTGGCGCCCCGGCCGGGCACGCGTCCCCGGTGGGACGCGCCGGCCCGTCGAAGACGCTGCGCGTCCGGAGCCACGACCGGCTCCGGGACCACGACCGGCTCCGGGGCGGCCCGCACCCGGCGGTCGAGCGCGGCCGGAGCCGGTCACGTCGCGGCCCGTACGGGCGCCGCCCGCACGGCGCACACGGTGTGTCCGCCGCGGGCCGGGGCGCGGACGGCGGGGGCGCCGCCCGCCCGGACGTCCGCGGCGGCACGCCCTTTCCGCCCCGGACCGCCGGGTCGCAGATCCACGCGAACTCGACTGTACGGGGGCACACCGCCTCCGATAGACCGGGAGCGTAAGGGGATGTCACCTAGGGGGGACGACCGCCATGCCCCAACGTCTCATCGTCTGCTGCGACGGCACCTGGCTCGGTCCGGACGTCGCGTCGGTGTCCAACGTGCGCCGTGTGTACAACGCCCTGATGCCCACCGACGTCAACGGAGTCCCTCAGCTCAGCCACTACGAACCGGGAGCGGGCACCGAGGGCGGCGTGCTGCGCCGGCTGCTCGGCGCGGGGTTCGCCGTGGGCCTCTCCAACGACGTCCTCGACGCCTACCAGTGGCTGTCCGCCGCCTACCGGCCGGGCGACTCCGTCGCGCTGTTCGGTTTCAGCCGCGGCGCCTACACCGCCCGCAGCCTCGCCGGTCTGATCGCCGCGTCCGGCCTGATCGACATCGGCGCGTACGACGCGCCGACCGCCGGCCGGCACCTGACCCGCGCCCACCTGCACTACCGGGCGGGCGACAGCGGCAGGCGCTGGCGCAAGGGGCTGCGCTTCCGGTTCGACCCCGACGACGAGGCCGCCTTCCCGGTGGACTTCATCGGGGTGTGGGACACGGTCGGCGCCCGCGGCATCCCCGGCAACCTGGCCGGGATCGGCCTGCTGACTCCGGCGCGGGGACTGCGCTTCCACGACGTACGGCTGAACCGGCACGTCAAGCACGCCCGCCACGCACTCGCCCTGGACGAGCCGCGTCGCCCCTTCACCGCCACCCTGTGGGAGCCCGCGGAGGCGCACCAGGACGTCGAGCAGCGCTGGTTCCCCGGCAGCCACATGGACGTCGGCGGCGGGCACCGGCGGGCCGGACTGAGCGACGGGGCCCTCAAGTGGATGGTCGAGGAGGCGGAGAAGACCGTCGGCCTGCGGTTCTCCCAGTACGCGCTGAGCCAGATCCGCCCCGACCCCGCCGACGTCCTGCACGACGACCACCGCGGTGTGTCCGGAGCGGTGCCCTTCCTGGCCGAACCCGTCCTGGGCACGCTGGAGCAGGTCGTGTGGCAGTCGCGGCCGCGGGCCGTGCCGCCCGTCCTCCCGGCCGGCAACTCCGTGCAGCCCCTGCCCCCCACCCAGACGCTGGACCCCTCGGTGCGGGAGCGGCAGCAGCGCCAGCCGATCACCGGCGGGTCCTACCGGCCCACCCGCGTCCTGACGCCCGGCGACACGGCGACCGTCGAGATCCACGCCCGCGACCTGTGGAACGACACCGGCCTCCACCTCGAACCCGGCAGCTACACCTTCCGCGCCGAGGGCCAGTGGCTGGCCGCCTGGACCTGGTCGGACCCCGGCGGCGTGCGCGGCCTGCGCCGCTTCGAGCCCACCGCCCTCCCGCGCCGGATCGGCGACGTCATCGACCAGGGCGTGCGGGTCTACCGGGCCCTGACGGGCCAGCGGGAGGCCACCGTCGTCGGCGCGTCGCGCGAGGTGGACCTGCCGTGGATGTACCTCGTCGGGTACGTGGCCAACGACGCCGAGCGGGTCCGCGGAGTGCCCGGCGGCAAGGGCCACGAGCGCATCCCCATCGGCCGCGGGACGACCCACGAGGTGAAGCGGCCCGGCTACTTCTACGCGTACGCCAACGACGCCTGGGGCTTCTACGGCAGCCACCGCGGCAGCGTCCGGCTGACCGTCGTCAGGAAGTCCTGAGCGCCGCGCGCATGGACGCCGGGACCGGGGGCACACGGACGTGCGGACCGCCGCCGCGCCGGACGCGGAGCCGGCGCACCGGGGACGCGGCGCCCGGAGCCCCGGCCGGGCGCCCGGCGGAGGAGCGGTTCTTCTTGTTGTTCTTCCTGGTGCCCGCCGCCCCGGCACGGTGTGATGGGGGCGGCAGGCCGGGACCGTGCGACACGGCGACCGAGGGGTCGGCGGCACGGTGCGCGCACCGTGTGTCCGGACGGCCGTGCGGGTCCGTGACGATGAGGTCGCCCGGCCGGACCGTGTGCGTCCGGCGACCCGCACGCCGGCGTGCCGCTCCGTCCGCACGAGTGGGTGAGGAGACGCCGTGCCCTCCGTCCTGTCGACCGCTTCGATCGCCGTACCGGAACGCGCCGCGTTCTGGCGCAGGGCCGTCGCCGCGACGTTCGTCCCGCTCGACGTCGAACTGCACGAGGAGAGACCCTCCGCCGGGACCATCGTCAGCCACCGGCTCGGGCCGCTGCAGATCTCCAGGGTCTCGGCCGGGCCGCAGACGGTCGTGCGCAGCCGGCGGATGATCGCCCGGGACGGTGTGGAGTACCTGACCCTGGCGATGCAGCACCGGGGCACCGCCCGGCTCGACCAGGACGGCCGCAGCGTCCTGGTGCGCCCCGGCGAGCTGTCGCTGTCGGTCTCGGGGCGCCCCTTCACCAAGGAGATGGGGGAGGCGTTCAGCTTCACCGCGTTCCGGCTGCCGAGGGCCGCCCTCGGCGTGTCCGACGGCGACCTGCGGACGCTCACGGCGACCGCGCTGTCCGAGGACTCGCCCGGTGCCGCGGTCGTGGCGACGTACCTGGAGTGCCTGGCGCGGGGTGCGGGGGACTTCGCGCCGGGCGTGGGCAGCAGGCTCGCCGCCACGACGTGCGACCTGCTGGCCGTCCTCGTCCAGGAGCGGCGGGGGCGGCCGGCGCCCGAGGCCCCGGAGGCGGTCCGGGCCGTGCTGGCACGGATCAAGGACTACCTGGAGCGGCACCTGCCCGACCCCGGACTCTCGCCGGAGGCCGTCGCCGCCGCCCACCACATCTCGGTGCGCTACCTGCACAAGCTGTTCGAGCGGGAGGGCGTGACCGTGGGCCGGTGGGTCCAGCGGCGGCGCCTGGAGATGTGCCGGCGCGACCTGGCGCGCGCACCGGTGGGGTCGAGCGTGGCGGCCGTCGCCCAGCGGTGGGGGTTCGTCAGCCCCGCGCACTTCAGCCGCGTGTTCCGCACCGCCTACGGGATGTCCCCGAGGCAGTGGCAGGCCACGGCGCGCGTCAAGGTGTGACGCGGCGGCGCCACGGCCGGGTCCACGTCGGCCGCGAGCAGCGCCGGGAACCGCGCGGCGTCCACCGACACCTCCGTCCCCGTCCCGTCCGGCCCGCGGCCGGGCACCCGGGTGCGCACCAGGGCGCCGGCCGGCGGGGGAGCGGGGAACTCGGCCTGCAGTCCGGCCAGGCACTCGCCCTCGTCCGGCGCGTACCCGGCCAGGTGCACCAGGGCCGTCACGTCGTCCTGGACGCCGGCCACGGTGACGACCGCGCCGCCGTAGGCGTGCCCGACCAGGACGGCGGGGCCGGGGATCGCGCGGACGAGGGAGACGACGTAGGCGCTGTCGCCGCCGAGGCGGCGGTCGGGCACCGCCGGGGCCACCACGCCCGGCCCCGCCCGCAGCAGCAGCGGGATCACCGCGGCGTAGCCGGCGGCGCCGTGCACAGGACGACCGTCGGGCCGACGGGACGGGGCATGGGGGAGTCCTCCTCGCGCGGCGGGCGGCGGTGCCGCCCGCCCTCCGGGGAGCGGGTCAGGCGCGGACCAGCGGGGTGCCGACGAGACGCCCGGCCGGGCACCACGCCCGCGGTCCGCCGGGCCCGACCGCCCGGGACACCGGGAGGCCGCCGGTCCCGTCGCCGCCGGGCACGGTGCCGAACTCCCGGACCGCCTCGCCCTCCTGACGCAGCGGCGGCCGCCCGGCACGGGCACAGGGGCGGTGGCGGCGGGTTCTGCGGCGGTACGGGACATGGGAGCGACGGTAGGGCGCTCCCGCGGGCCGGGGTCGTCCCGCAGCGCACCCCCCCGATGCCCGGTGGCGCACCGCCGCGCGCGCCGGTCAGGGCGACAGGCCGGCGGCCGTCCACCGCTCCTTGAGGTCCCGGCCCTCCTCCAGGGAGCCGGAGTCCTCGGCCGCCGTGAAGGACTCCAGGGCGTCCTCCAGCACCCGCAGCGCCTCCGCGCGCTCGTCCAGCGCCCACAGGGCCCGCGCCTTGTACAGCGCGGCCGTGCCGTGCAGGGAGGGGACGCCGACGCGGGGGTCGAGGGCGAGGGCGCGGTCCGCGGCCCGCACCGCGTCCCGCCAGCGCCCGAGGCCCAGGAGGGCGCGCGCGGCGCCGGCCGAGGCGTTCATCGCCGTGTAGTCGGCGATGTGCGGGGCCGGGGCGGTGCGCGGGTCGGTGACCAGGTCCACGACGCGGTTCATGACGTCGAGCGACTCCCGGAACCGTCTCAGGGCGTGCTGATGGCGGGCCAGGGTGATGAGCGCCTGCGGATGCCCCTCCTTGTCCCCCGCCAGGGCGAAGAGCTCGGCGGCCCGCTCGGCCCAGGGCAGCGCCCGGTCGAACTTCCCCAGCCACCGTCCGGCGTACGCGGCGTAGGCCAGCGCCCACGCCTCCTGGACGGTGTCGCCCGCCGTCCGCGCCAGCTCGGCGGCCTCCAGCGCGACCGCCAGGCCGTCGCCCGGCCGGCGCAGGCAGTAGGTGTACGCCCAGGAGAGGTAGTTGGCGTGGGTGGCCTCCAGCGCGGGGTCGCCGAGGGCGCGGGCGGCGGTGCGGGCGAGCCGGTACACGGTGTGCCAGTGGCCCCAGAAGGCCCAGCGGTCGGAGAACCAGTGCATGGACTCGGCGACGTCCACCACCGTGCGCCACTGTCCGGCGGCGGCCGCGTCCTGGAGGGCGGCGAACCAGTTCGCGCTCTCGGTCCGCAGCCAGGCCTCGGCCGTCTGCCGGTCGGTGAGGTCGGCCAGGCCGCCGGGGGCGGGCGGCGGGGTGACGCGGGGCTCGAACCACTGTCCGGCGGCCCGGGCGGTGGCCAGCAGCCAGGCGTTCATCGCCGTACGGGCGGCTTCGCGCGCCCCGGCGGTCTCCTCCTCCACGAGGCGCTGGTGGGCGTAGAGGCGGACGAGGTCGTGGAAGCGGGCGCGGTCGTCGACGGCGGGGTCGAGCAGGCCGAGTTCGACGAGTTCGTCCAGCATCTGCTCGACCCGGTCCAGGGGCAGGCCGGTGAGCGCGGCGCCGAGCGCGGGGGAGAAGTCGGGGCCGGGGACGAGGGAGAGGCGGCGGAAGAGGAGCCGGGCGGGGCGGGTGAGCTGTTCGTAGGAGAGGGTGAAGGCGGACTTGACCCGCAGGTCGCCGGCGGCGAGGCGGTCCAGCCGGAGGTCCTCGGCGGCGAGCCGGTCGGCGAGGTTGGCGGCGCTCCACGAGGGGCGGCTGACGAGGCGGTTGCCGGCGATGCGCAGGGCCAGGGGCAGTCCGCCGCACAGCTCCGCGATCCGCGCCAGCGCCGCCGGGTCGGAGGCCGGGGTGCGGGTGGGGCGGCCGGCGGTGATCCCGGCCAGCAGCGAGGCGGCCGCCCCGGCCGGCAGCGGCGCCAGCGCGAGGCGCCGGGCGTGCTCGATGCCGGTCAGGGCGCGCCGGCTGGTCACCCAGAACGTGCACGCGCCCTCGCCCGGCAGCAGCGGCCGCACCTGGGCCTCGTCGGCCGCGTTGTCCAGGATCACCAGCAGGTTCCTGTCGCGCACCGTGCGCCGCAGCAGCACCGTCCGCTCGTCGGGGTCGGAGGGCAGGTCGTCCTCCCGTACGCCGAGGGACTTCAGCAGGCGGGCCAGGGCGTCGTGCGGGGAGAGCGGGCGCGGGTCCAGGCCGCGGAGGTCGACGTGGAAGCGGCCGCCGGGGAAGCGGCCGGCCCGGTGGTGCGCGGCCTGGACCACGAGGCTGGTCTTGCCGAGGCCGGGGCCGCCGGAGACGATCGCGGCCCGCGCCCCCGCGTCCGCGCCCCCGTCCCGCGCCAGCCACGCCAGTTCCTCCTCCCGCCCGGTGAAGTCGGCCACCCGGGGCGGCAGATCGCACAGCCCGCGGCTCCCGTCCTTCTCCCGGTACACCCGCCGGCGGCCGTCGCGGGCCGCGCCCAGCAGCCGGTCGGCGTCCTCGGGGGAGAGGCGCAGCGCGTCGGCGAGGGCCTGGACGGTACGGGCCCGCGGTCCCCGGCTGCGGCCGCGCTCCATGTCGCCGATCGCGCGGTCGCTGACCCCGGAGGCCTCGGCCAGCTCCTCCAGCGTCATCCCCGCGGCATGCCTGAGCCCGCGCAGCAGCGGGCCCAGTGCTTCCGGTGGTGGTGTACCGACCACGGCAGCACGTTCCCTTCGACTGTGAGACCACATTTTATCGGAGGAGCGGGGGCGCCGGACTCGGACGACCTGCCTGACCAGCGGCGGAGCCCGGAACAGTGGAAGCGGGGCGACGAGGGGACGTACGCCCGCGGGATGCCGCCCGCCGCCTCGCCGAAGGCGTGCGCGGCCCTCGGTGCGCGGTCGGGCCACCAGCGGTGCGCGGGCGGTCAACTCCGGACGGCCGGACGGCCCTAGCGTCGGGGGCGGCGGCACCGAGGACCCCGTGTCACGGAGGTCCGGGCCGCCGCGCCGGAAAGGTCCGGCGCACGCACACGTTTTTTCAGGAGATTCCCATGTCCGATGTCGTCGAGCCGGTCGTACCGGTCCTGGAGCCCGCCGCGCAGGCCTTCGTCGAGGCGACCGCGAACCCGCCGTACCTGTTCGACCTCGGGCCGGTGGAGGGCCGCAGGACGGTCGACGAGGTGCAGTCGGGCGACATCGAGAAGCCCGCGGTCGACGAGGAGTGGGTCACCGTTCCCGGCGGTCCGACGGGCAGCGTCCGGGCCCGGATCGTCCGCCCCGCCGGCGCCACCGGCACCCTGCCGGTCGTCCTGTACATCCACGGCGCGGGCTGGGTGTTCGGCAACGCCCACACCCACGACCGCCTGGTGCGCGAGCTGGCCGTGGGGGCCGGTGCCGCGGTGGTCTTCCCCGAGTACGACCTCTCCCCGGAGGCCCGTTACCCGGTGGCCGTCGAGCAGAACTACGCCGTCGCCCAGTGGGTGGTGAAGGAGGGCGCCGGCAAGAACCTGGACGGCACCCGCCTGGCGGTGGCCGGCGACTCGGTCGGCGGCAACATGACCGCCGCGCTGACCCTGCAGGCCAAGGAGCGCGGCGACGTGCCGCTGGTGCAGCAGGTGCTGTTCTACCCGGTCACCGACGCGGCCTTCGACACGCCGTCCTACCACCAGTTCGCGGAAGGCTACTTCCTGCGCCGCGACGGCATGCAGTGGTTCTGGGACCAGTACACGACCGACGAGGCCGAGCGCGCCCAGATCACCGCCTCCCCGCTGCGCGCCACCACCGAGCAGCTCACCGGGCTGCCTCCGGCGCTGGTCATCACCGGTGAGGCCGACGTGCTGCGCGACGAGGGCGAGGCCTACGCCAACAAGCTGCGCCAGGCGGGCGTCGCGGTCACCGCGGTGCGCTTCCAGGGCATCATCCACGACTTCGTGATGCTCAACGCCCTGCGCGAGACCCACGCCGCCGAGGCCGCCATCGACCTGGCGGTCACCACGCTGCGTTCGGCCCTGCACGCCGGCTGATCCGCACCACCACGAGACCGTGAGCCACGGGGACACACGTCCGCGTGGCCGACGAGGAGACAGGAAAACATGTCTGGTTCAACTCCCACCGTCGTCCTGGTGCACGGGGCGTTCGCCGACGCGGCGAGCTGGTCCGGCGTCGTCGCCGAGCTGCAGTCCCACGGCATCCCGGTCGTCGCGCCGCCGAACCCGCTGCGCGGTCTGGCCTCGGACGCCGCGTACGTCGCCGCGATCACCTCGCAGATCGACGGCCCGGTCGTCCTGGTCGGCCACTCCTACGGCGGTGCGCTGATCACGGTGGCCGGCACGGCCGAGAACGTCGTCGGCCTGGTCTACGTGGCCGCCTACGTCCTGGAGGAGGGCGAGAGCCTCGGCGAGCTGCAGGGCCGCTTCCCCGACTCCCCGCTGGTCAGCAACCTCAAGCAGTGGACGTACCCGGTCGAGGGCGGCGAGGACGCGACCGAGGTCACCATCGCCGCGGACGCCTTCCCGTCGGTCTTCGCCGCGGACGTGCCCGCCGACGTCACGAAGGTCCTCGCGGTGACGCAGCGCCCGCTCGCGGCCGGCGCCTTCACCGAGCAGGCCTCCGCCGCCGCGTGGCGGACCAAGCCCTCCTGGGCCCTGGTCGCCACCGCGGACCGGGCCATCAACCCCGAGGTGGAGCGCTTCGGGGCCAAGCGGGCGGGTGCCACCACCGTCGAGATCGAAGGGGCCTCGCACGCCGTCGCGGTGTCCCGTCCGGCGGCGGTCGCGGACCTGATCCGCGAGGCGGTGCGCGCCACCGCCTGACGCGGCGGCAGGGCCGCCCGACGGGGCGGCCGTACAGGGGCGGAGCGGGCCGCGCGGACGTCTTCGGGGAGCGTCCGCACGGCCCGCGGCATCGCACGGGCCGCCGCACGGCCCCCGTACGAGTCCGTCCCGCGGCCTCGCGGGGACCCGCCGTCCCGCGGCGTCCGCCGCGGGTCCGCCCGGCGGCGGACGCTCCGTCCTTCTCCGCCCGGCCGCTGCGCCCCGCCCGCGGGGGAGGGGAGTCCCGGCAGGCCGGTGACGGCCCGGCCGGGGCGTTCGACGCGTTCGACGCTTACGGAAGGGTGCGACGGCAGTGCAGGAAGAGGTGGGGCTCGGGGACGGCGTCCGGGCGGGCGGGGGTGAACACCACCGTGCGCCGGTCCAGTACGGTCAGGCCCGCCGCCTCCGCCATGGCGGTGAAGTCCCCGGCGGCGTAACTGGTCACCCGCACGGGCTGCCCCATGAAGACGCCTTCGGCGTCCTCGACGTCCAGGGGGACGGTGGCGAGGACCATGTGGCCCTGCGGCGTGAGCGCGCGCACCAGCCGTCCCACGAGCCGGGCCTGCTCCTCGCGGGACATCTGCAGCAGGGCGAAGTACACGCACACCGCGTCGAACGCCCCGTCCTCCAGCGGCATCCCGCGGACGTCGGCGCGGCGGAAGGTCGCCCCGGGCACCCGCCGGGAGGCCAGGTCCACCATGACGGGGGAGACGTCGACGCCCAGCACGTCGTGGCCCGCCGAGACGAGCGTCGCGGCGGTGGGGCACCCGGTGCCGCTGCCCACGTCCAGCACGCGGCTGCCCGGGGCGAGCCGGGCCAGGAGCCACTCCAGCGACGCGCGGTGGGTCTCCGAACCGGCGAACGCCTCCTCGTACGCGGATCCCAGCGCGTCGAAGACCGCCGCCGCGGCCGGTGGTGTGCGCTCGTCGTCGGTCACGGTGTCTCCCCCGGGTGCGGTGCGGCAGTGGCGTGGCATCGTCGCACCGCGGGCGCGCGCCGACAAGACGGTGCCGGGGGCTGGTGCCCGGTGCCCGGTGACCGGTGGCGTCGTCCGGCCGTGCGCGCCGTCGCCCCGCCCGCGGGGGAGGGGAGTCCCGGCAGGCCGGTGACGGCCCGGCCGGGGCGTTCGACGCGTTCGACGCTTACGGAAGGGACGGACCGGGCCGGAACGGCGAATGCGCCGGCGTGTCCCGGAGAGGACCGCCGGCGCGTTCGGGAACCGCCGTTCTCAGCGGGTGTCGGCGGTGTCGGTGGTGTCCGTGGTGCCGGCCGCGTCGGCCGCCTCCGCCGTACGGGCGCCGGTGTCACGCGGCGGCAGCCCGGTCCCCTCGATGTCGATGTGCGGCAACACGCGGTCGAGCCGGCCGGGCAGCGACCAGGCGCGGCGGCCCAGGAGCGCCAGGACGGCGGGCACGATCGTCATGCGCACCACGAAGGCGTCGACGGCGACGCCGAACGCGAGGGCGAAGCCGATGGACTTGATGATCGGGTCGTGGTTGAAGACGAAGCCGCCGAAGACCGACACCATGATCAGGGCGGCGGCGCACACCACACGGCCGCTGCGTGCCAGACCGTGTGTCACGGCCTCCGCCGCGTCACCGGTGTGCTCGTAGTGCTCGCGCATCCGGCTGACGAGGAAGACCTCGTAGTCCATGGCGAGGCCGAAGAGCACACCGATGAGGAGGACGGGCAGGAAGGCGGTGACGGGCGCGGCGGCGGCGACGGCCAGCAGGCCGTTGAGGTGCCCCTGCTGGAAGACCCACACGGTGGCGCCGAGGGCCGCCGCGATCGACAGCAGGAACCCGAGGACCGCCTTGAGCGGCACCAGCAGCGACCGGAACGCGACGGCCAGCAGGACCAGCGCCAGGATCACGATGATGGCGATGAACAGGGGCAGGGCGCCGGACAGCTTGGCGGAGACGTCGATGGCGGCGGCGGTGGCCCCGGCGATGTGGAGGGTGCCGCCCGCCTCGCCGACCGAGGGTGCGTTGTCCCGCAGCCGGTGCACGAGGTCCGTGGTGGCCTCGTCGTCGGGACCGGTGGTGGGGACGATGCCGATGACGGCGAGCGAGCCGTCCTCGTTCGCGACCGGCGCGGCGACGGCGGCGACGCCCTTCTCCTTCGCCAGGGTGGCGCGCAGCGCCTTCAGCGCGTCGGGGCGCTCGGCGGCGGGGATGTCCTCGGCGTCGACGACGGCGGTCAGGGTGGCGTTGAAGCCCGGCCCGAAGCCCTTCGTCAGCAGGTCGTAGCTCTTGTGCTGGGTGGTCTCGGCGGGCTGCGAGGCGTTGCTGGGCAGGCCCAGGCGCAGCTCGCGGGCGGGCAGCGCGACGGCCAGCAGGCCGAGGACGCCGACGAGGAGGACGACGACGGGCGCGCGGGTGATGAGGCGGCCCCAGGCGAGCCCCCACGCTCCGGGCTCGCGTCCGCGCTTCGCCCCGGCCTTCCCCGTCTCCTCCGTCTCCTCCGCCTTCCCGGCCCGCCCCTTCTTCGCGCGCGGCCGCAGCCGCTCGCCCAGCAGGGCCAGGGCCGCCGGTACGAGGCTGAGGGCGACGAGGACGGCGAGCAGCACGGTGCCGGCCGCGGCCAGGCCCATGACGGTCAGGAAGGGGATGCCGGTGGCGGACAGCGCGGCCAGGGCCACGACGACGGTCGCACCGGCGAAGACGACGGCGCTGCCCGCGGTCGCCACGGCCCGGGCGATGGAGTCCCTCAGGTCCGCGCCGGGCTCGGCCAGCTGCTCGCGGTGGCGGGCGATGATGAACAGCGCGTAGTCGATGCCGACGGCGAGGCCGATCATCAGGGCGAGCACGGTGGCGGTGCCGGTCATGTCGACGAACCGGGAGACGAACTGCACGCCGAGCACGCCGATGCCCACGCCCACGGCCGCGGTCGCCAGCGGCAGCCCGGCCGCCACCAGCGAGCCGAGGGTCACCGCCAGCACGACGAAGGCCACGACCACACCGACGATCTCCGCCGGGCCGCCGACCTCGACCTGGGACGACATGGCCGAACCGCCGTACTCGACCTCCAGGCCGGCGTCGCGGGCCGGCTCCATGGCGTCGACGAGGTCGTCCTTGGCGGACTGCGGGACATCCTCGGCGGTCCTGCTGAAGCCGACGTCCGCATAGGCGACGGTGCCGTCACGTGAGACCGTCCTGGCCTCGAAGGGATCGGAGACCTTGCTGACGTCCGATATCCCGGCGGCCTCCTTCAGGCCGGCTCTGACGGCCCGCTGGGCCTCGGCCCCGGTGAGACCGCCCTTGCCGTCGGCGGCGAACACCACGCGCACGACGCCGCCCGACGCCTGCGGCAGCTCCCTCTTGAGCAGGTCCTGGGCCTGCTGGGACTCGATCCCCGGGATCGAGTACTCGTTGGTCAGCTTGCCGTGCAGGGTGGCTCCGAGGCCGCCGACCACGGCGAGCAGCAACAGCCAGACCCCGACGACCGGACCGCGGTGGCGTACGACCCACTGGGCCCACGCGTACAGGCGTGACGCCATGTCCGCCTTCCTTTCCCTGGTGCTTCCGAGCCGCATCGCGCTGCCCGCACGGCAGGCGCCGTCGAGGCGGGCGTCCGCGTCCTCGCGGGGGAGCGGGTCCGGACCCCGGCGGCTTCGGCGCCCGGACGGCGGCCGCCGCGGCCGTCGGAGAGCCGGGGCCCCGCCGCGCGCAGGAGGACGTCGACACCGCCCCCGCCTTCCTTCGGGCCGGAATCGCGGCTCCTCCCGAGGCCGTCTCCTCCGGCACCCGGGACGCCTCTTCTCGCCACAGTGGCTCCCGGTACCCGTGATCCGTCCTGTCATGTCGGCCGCGCCCGGCCCGCTCCGCTCCTCCGCCCCACCGGTAACTTCTACAATGTTGTAGATTTGGCGTACGGACCCGGTGGCGTACCCGCCGGGTCCCCGGCGCACGGCTCACCGAGGAGGAGAACAGCGTGGGAGTTTCCCTGTCCAAAGGCGGCAACGTCTCGCTCAGCAAGGAGGCGCCGGGCCTGACCGCGGTGCTGGTCGGTCTGGGCTGGGACGTGCGGACCACCACGGGGACCGACTACGACCTCGACGCCTCCGCACTGCTCCTGGACGCGTCGGGCCGGGTCCTGTCCGATCGGCACTTCGTCTTCTACAACAACCTGACCAGCCCGGACGGCTCGGTCGAGCACACCGGTGACAACCTCACCGGTGAGGGCGAGGGCGACGACGAGTCCCTCAAGGTGAACCTCGCCGAGGTGCCGGCGGAGGTCGACAGGATCGTCTTCCCGGTCTCCATCCACGACGCCGACAGCCGCGGCCAGAGCTTCGGACAGGTCCGCAACGCCTTCATCCGGGTCGTCAACCAGGCGAACAACCAGGAGATCGCGCGCTACGACCTGTCCGAGGACGCCTCGACCGAGACCGCGATGGTCTTCGGCGAGGTCTACCGGCACGGCGCCGAGTGGAAGTTCCGCGCCGTCGGCCAGGGCTACGCCTCCGGCCTCGCCGGCATCGCCGCCGACTTCGGTGTGAACGTCTGACGGCACACCGTCCGGCGGTGCGGCGCCCGGCGGCACGGCGTCCGGCGGTCCCGCGCGTTCCCGGCCGCCCGTACCGTCGTCCCGTGTCCCCGGAGGCGACGGCACGGGCGGCCGGGCCCCGGCGGACCGCTCCGAAGGTGTGATCCGGACCCGCGAAAGGTGTGACATCGCGGGCCGGGCCGGAGCCGGGAACACGCGTCCGGCCCGGATCGTTGGACCGGTACGCACCGAACAAGAGGAGTCACCCCTTTGTCCGCCAGACCGACGGACCCCCCGGGGCACAGTCCCCGACCATCCCGCCATGGCGAAGGTGAGCACGGCACACGGCGGGGTGGTGTTCGATGAGTGCCGCGAGCGCGCTGCCGGGCCTGCTGGCCGTCTTCGTCCTGACCGCCGGCACGGGCTACTTCGTCGCCCAGGAGTTCGCCTACGTCTCCGCCGACCGGCTCGCGCTGGCCCGTGACGCCGAGGCCGGGGACGAGCGGGCCGCCCGCGCCCTGACGGTCCTCGAACGGCTGTCCTTCATGCTGTCCGGCGCGCAGCTGGGCATCACCGTGACCGGCCTGGTCGTCGGCTTCATCGCCGAACCGTCCGTGTCCGCGCTGCTCGAGCCGCTGCTGGCCGGCGCCGGCGTGCCCGGCGGTGCCGTCTCCGGCATCTCCGTCGTGCTCGCCTTCGTCCTGGCCACGGTGGTGCAGATGGTGCTGGGCGAGCTGGCCCCGAAGAACCTGGCCATCGCCGTGCCCGAGCGGCTGGCCAAGGCGCTGGCGCCCTCCACCCTCGCCTACCTCAAGGTCGTCGGCCCGGTGGTCCGGGTCTTCGACAGCGCCGCGAACAAGCTGCTGCGCCGGGTCGGCATCGAACCGGTCGAGGAGCTGCACCACGGCGCCACCCTGGAGGAGCTGGGCCACCTGATCGGCGAGTCCCACGAGCGGGGCGGACTGCCCGCGGACACCGCCGCGCTCCTCGACCACGCCCTGGAGTTCTCCGAGCGCACGGTGGGCGAGGTGATGGTGGCGCGCGCCGACACCGTCTTCGTCCGCGCGGACGCCGGCGCCGACGAGGCGGTCGGCCTCATCGCCCGGCACGGCCACTCCAACTACCCCGTGGTCGGCGACCACCCCGACGACGTCACCGGCGTCGTGGGCGTGCGCGAGCTGATGCGGCTGCCCGCGGACCGGCCGGCCGGGGCGACCGCGGGCGCGCTCGCCCGCTCCCCGCTGCTGCTGCCGGACACGCTGCCGCTGCCGCGAGCGGTCGAGCAGATGCGCCGCCGCGACGACGAGTTCGCCGTGGTCCTCGACGAGCACGGCGGCGTCGCGGGCGTCGTCACCTACGAGGACATCGCCGAGGAGCTGGTCGGCGACATCGCCGACGAGTCCGACACCGTCACCGAACTGGCCGTGCCGGCCGGGACCGGCGGCGAGGATGCCTGGCTGGTGGACGCCGGCCGCCGCCTCGACGAGGTCGCCGGGGCCACGGGCGTGGGACTGCCCGAGGAGGAGGACTACGACACCGTCGCCGGACTGATCGTGGACCGGCTGGGCCGCTTCCCCGCGGTCGGCGACCGCGTCACGGCCGAGCTGCCGGGCGGCGGCCGCGCGGTGATCGACGTACTGACCCTGGACCGGCACGTGCCGGAGCGGGTCCGCCTCACGCGGCTGCCCGCGGTGGAGCGGAAGGAGGAACAGGCGTGAGCTTCCCCATGGCACTCTTCGTCACCGTTGTGCTGCTGATCGGCAGCGGCTTCTTCGTGGCCGCCGAGTTCGCCCTGGTGGCCGCCCGCCGGCACCGGATGGAGAGGGCGGCGGCCGAGGGCCGGCGCGGCGCCGGGGCGGCACTGGCCGGGATGCGCGAACTGTCGCTCATGCTGGCCGGCGCCCAGCTCGGCATCACCGTGTGCACCCTGGGCCTGGGCTCCGTGTCCAAGCCGGCGATCTCGCACGAGCTCGACCCGCTGCTGCACAGCCTGGGTCTGCCCACCGCGCTCAGCTACGCCGTCGCGTTCGCCGTGGCGATGGTCGTGGTGGTCTTCCTGCACATGGTGGTCGGCGAGATGGCGCCCAAGTCGTGGGCCATCGCGCACCCCGAGCGGTCCGCGATGCTGCTCGCCCCGGCGTTCCGGGCCGTCGTGACGGTCGTACGGCCGCTGATCCTGGTGTTCAACAAGGCGAGCAACGGACTCGTCCGGCTGTGCCGGGTCACCCCGCGCGACGAGCTGGCCCCGGTCCACGACCGGGAGCAGCTCACCCACCTCGTGGCGGAGTCGCGGCGCCTGGGGCTGATCAGCGAGACCGACTCGCAGCTGCTCACCCGCTCGCTGACCGAACCCGGGACCCCGGTGCGCGAGCTGCGCGTCCCGGCCTCCGGGATCACCTCGGTCGACGGCGGCGCGGGCGTCGACGACATCCTGCGCGTCGCCGCGCGCACCGACCGCACCCGGCTGCTGGTCCGCGGGGACGGCACCGTCCTCGGCTCGGTCCACGCCCGGGACGCCCTGGTCGCCCGCGCGCACGGACGCGCCGTGAACGCCCGCGACCTGGCTCGGCCGGTGCCGGAGCTGACGGAGGACACGACGGTCGCCGACGCGATCGACGTCCTGCGCCGCCGCCGCTCCTCGCTGGCCGTCGTCCGGGACGGGTCGGGTCGCCTCACCGGCATGGTGAGCCTGGACGACCTGCTGGCACGGCTGCTGCAACCGCGGGCGGCCTGACCGGACGGGGGCCGTAGCACCACCCCGTCCGGACGGCGGACGGCGGGTCGAGGCAGCCGCCCCACCGCCGTCCGCGCGCACCCGCGGCCCCCGGCGGAGCAGGACCGGCGGGCCGGGCCCGCGCGGTCTTCCGGAGCCGGGCGCTCCCGCTCGTCCCCGGTGCGGGATGGTGAGTCCGCACACACGCCATACCGGGGGTGACGCATCCGACCGGTCCGGCCGGGCGCCCCCTGCCCCGCGAAGGAGGAGCGACCGTGAGGACCACCGTGAAGGACATGCTCGCCGCCTATCCGGCCGACCTCGGGGACGTGGACCGGGACAGGCTCACCCGCTGCATCGAGGAGTGCCAGGCCTGTGCGCAGACCTGTACCGCCTGTGCGGACTCCTGTCTGTCGGAGGGCGCGGTCGGCGAGCTGACCAAGTGCATCCGCACCGACATGGACTGCGCCGACGTCTGCGCCGCGACGGCCCGCGTCCTGTCCCGGCACACCGGCTACGACGCCAACGTCACCCGCGCGATGCTGGCGGCCTGCGCGGCCGCCTGCAAGGCGTGCGGCGACGAGTGCGCCGCCCACGCCGACGCGCACGAGCACTGCCGGCTGTCCGCCGAGGCATGCCGCTCCTGCGAGCAGGCGTGCGAGGACCTGATGCAGTCCCTCGGCTGACGGGACGGCCCCTCGGGGGGCGAGGCCTCCGGCGAGGGCCGCCCGGAGACCCGGCCGGGCCCCGCGGAGCGCGGGGCCCGGCCGGGAACACACCGTTCCGTCCGTGCGGGCGGAGGGCACCGGGGTCAGGCGGTGTACTGGTAGGCCGGGTAGGTGAGGTAGCCCGCGTCGCCGCCCTGGTAGTACGTGGTCTCGTCGGCGGGCGCGATCGGCAGGCCGGTGCGCAGCCGCTCGACCAGGTCGGGGTTGGCGATGAAGGCGCGGCCGAAGCTGATCAGGTCCGCGCCCAGGCCGAGCCAGTGGTCGGCGGCGGCCCGGTCGGCCTGCTTCGGGCCCATCGGGAGG
>NZ_BMVU01000027.1 GCF_014650875.1 Streptomyces minutiscleroticus | reverse complement strand
CCCGCCGGCCGGGTCCCGGCCGGCCGCCCCGCGCCCCGGGAACGACAAACTCACCTTCGCGCCCACAGGGAGACAAGGGCGCAAACAGGCCAGAGACGCATGGAAGGTGTATGGCGGAATGATTCCAGCCATACGGGAGGAGCCGCCCGCACGCACACCACCGGACCGCACAGAGACACGCGCCCGGCCCCGCACCGGAGTGCATCGGGCCGGCCGGCCCGTACACCGTGCCGGGCCGGCCGGTGGCCCCGGGCGGTGAGGGACCGGACGGGCCGCGGCCTCAGGCCGTGGTCCGCTCCACGGGGATCCACAACTCGGCGTCCGCCCGGGTCTCTTCGCCGCCCTCCCCCTCGACGACGTCCACGCGCAGGATCTCGGGTCCCGGCCGGCTCTGGTACGGGTTCGACGGGAACCACTGTGTGAACACGTCGCGCCACAGGAACTGGAGGGCCTGCGGAAAGGGCCCGGAACTCTCGAAGACCGCCCAGGTGCCCGCCGGGACGGCGAGGACGTCCAGGTCCCCGGGCACCTCGGCGCCGGTCACCACACCGTGGTAGTAGTCGAGTTCGGTGCCCTCGGCCCGGCTGGGATCGAGGTCGTCGCTCACCGCGACGACGCCGCGCGGCTCCTGGTCGGACAGCGCGGCCATCCGCCGCACCGTCTCCGGGGCGATCCCCCGGACGAACTCGGCGATCGCGGGGTTCGCCCCCACGTGCACCAACGGCACCCGCGCCTTCCTCCCGGCCACCCGGAACGCCTCCTTCTCCACGACCCTGTACCGCATGGTGCTGCTCCCTTCGACGACGAGGCGGAAGGAGATCCGCTGCTGGGCCCGGAGCACCGCGCCGGTCCGCCGGGCCTCGCCCGGACCCACACCGTGCACGGCGCGGAAGGCGCGCGCGAACGCCTCCGCCGAGCCGTAGCCGTGGCGCACCGCGATCTCCAGCAGCGTCCGCTCGCCGGCGAGCACCTCGGCGCCCGCGACGGTCATGCGTCTGCGCCGGACGTACTCCGACAGCGGGATGCCCGCGAGCGCGGAGAACAGACGGCGGAAGTGGTACTCCGACGTCATGGCGATCCGCGCGAGTTCTGCCGCGTCGATCCGCTGGTCGAGATGCGCCTCGACGTGCTCCACGGCGCGGTTCAGCCGGTCCAGCACCCTGGTCCCCTTCCTCGTTGCGGCTCCCACCCTAGGAAGGCGCCGGTCCGCCGGACCCGACATGTCGTGCCCGGTCCGGTCGGGTGGGACGGCCCCGCCTGTCCCCGTGCCGCCGCCCGGGCCGTGCCGCCGGCGCCGACAGCGCCGCGGCGACGCAGGCGACGCCCAGCGCGGTCCACACGACGTCGTACGTGCCGAACACGTCGCGTGCCGCGGCGCCCAGGAACGACGAGGCCCCGGCGCCCAGCTGGTGGGCCGCGTTGACCCAGCCGAAGACGATGGGCCCGTCGTCCCCGTAGGCGCGCCGGCCGAGGGCGATCACGGGAGGGACCGTGGCGACGTCGACGAGGCCGTAGACCACGACGAAGGCGATCAGGGACGGTGTGATCCGCGCCGAGAGGACCGCCGGCAGTGCGAACAGCGTCAGGGCGCGGACGGCGAAGTACAGGCACAGCAGGCGGCGCGGGTCGAACCGGTCGGTGAGCCAGCCGGACAGCACCGCCCCGAGGGACGAGAAGACGCCGACGAGGGAGAGCAGGGACGCCGCCGCGGTGGTCCGCATGCCGTGGTCGTGGGCGGAGGGGACCCAGTTGCTCCACATGATGCCGTTGGTGGTGGCACCGCAGAGGACGAACAGGCCCGCCAGCAGCCAGAACGTACCGGTGCGCGACGCGGCGAGGAGGACCGACAGCGTACGGCGGACCGCTCCGGCGGCCGGGGGCGGCTTGGGGACGAACCCCTGCGCCCCGTAGGGGGACACGCCCGCGTCGGCGGGGTGGTCGCGCAGTGACAGCCACACCAGGGCGGCGACCACCAGGGCCGCGAGCGCCAGTGTGACCACCGGGGCCCGCCAGTGGTAGTGGTCGACGGCCCACGCGAGCAGCGGCAGGAAGAGCAGTTGGCCCAGGTGTGCGGCGGCGCCGAGGGCGCCGGTGACCAGGCCCCGCCGCCGGACGAACCACACGCCGGTGAGCTGGGCGGCGAAGCTCATCGTCAGGCAGCCGCCGCCCGCACCGATCAGGACGCCCCAGTACAGGACCAGGTGCCAGGGCTGCGACAACCCGGTGGTGAGCAGCGCGCCCGCGGCGACGAGCAGCAGGGCGCCCGTCGCGACGCGACGGACCCCGACGCGGTCCGCCAGCGCCGCCGCGAACGGCGCGGTGAGACCGAAGAGGACCATGTTGACCGAGGCGGCGAGCGCGATCTGCCCGCGGTCCCAGGCGTACTGGTCGTGCAGCGGGGTGGCCAGGAGGCCGGGGACGGTGGTGAAGACGCCGGCGGTCACGACGGCCGCGCCCGCGCCCGCGGCGACGGCCCAGGCCCGGTGGGGGCCGCGGCGGGGCGCGGACCGTCCGGCGGACGACGTGGACGGTGCGGACGACATGGACGGTGCGGTGCGGTGCGTTCGCTGTGCCATGGTTCCAGGCTGCGTACGCCGGACCGGAGCGACGAGTGTCCAGATGGACGGCATGCGCAAGAATGTGGCCATGGCCGTCTTCACCGACTCCCGCCGTCACCGTGTCGCCGTCCTCGTCCGCGACGGGTTCCCCTCCCTCGAACTCGGCATCGTGCACCAGCTGTTCGGGCAGGCCAGAAAGGGGGCGTCGCCCGACGGGGAGCCGCTGTACGAGATCGTCACCTGCGCGCCGCGCGCCGGCACGGTGCGCACGGACGGCGACTTCACCGTCAACGTGGCACACGGTCCCGAAGCACCCGCCGAGGCCGACACCGTGATCGTGCTGTCCGCGTACGAGGACTACGAGCAGACGGAGCCGGAGCTGCCGGCGCCGCTGGCCGGGGTCCTGGAGCGCATACGGCCGGGTGCGCGCACCGCCTCCATCTGCACCGGAGCCTTCCTCCTGGCCTCGGTGGGACTGCTCGACGGCCGGACCGCGACCACGCACTGGCGTCACGCCGACCGGTTCGCGCGCCTCTTCCCGCACGTCGGGCTGGACGCCGACGTGCTCTACACCGACAACGGGGACGTGCTGACCTCGGCGGGGTGCGCGTCCGGCATCGACCTGTGCCTGCACATGATCCGGCGCGACTTCGGGACGGCGGTCGCCAACGACGTGGCCCGCCGCACGGTCGTGCCCCCGCACCGGGAGGGCGGCCAGGTGCAGTACATCCGCCGTCCGGTGCCGGGCACCTCGTCGCCCTCCACCGCGGCCGCCCGCGGCTGGGCCCTGGAGCGGCTGGAGGAGCCCCTCACCCTCCGGCAGCTGGCGGAACGGGAGGCCATGAGCGTCAGGACCTTCAACCGGCGCTTCCGCGACGAGGTCGGGACGACGCCGATGACCTGGCTGACCCGGCAGCGCGTCGAGCGGGCGCGGGAACTGCTGGAGGAGTCCGACCTGCCGGTGGAGCAGGTGGCCGCCCGGTCGGGCCTCGGCACGGCGACCAACCTGCGCCAGCACTTCCACGCGGTTCTCGGCACCTCGCCCAGCGCCTACCGCTCCGCCTTCCGCGGCCCCGGCCGCGGGACCGCGGGGAGCGGCTCCTGACGCGCTGCGGGGGAACGGCTCCCGAGGGGCCGTCACGAGCCCCGTCTCAGCGGCGCAGGAAGCGGACCACCGGGTGGCCGGGCCCGTGGGTGACCTCGGCGCGGACGCCGTAGACCCGCTCGATGAGATCCGGGGTCAGGACCTCGGCGGGCGTGCCCTCCGCTACGGCCCGGCCCGCGCGCAGCACCAGCAGGCGGTCGCAGTACATCGCGGCGAGGTTGAGGTCGTGCAGGGCGATCACCGTGGTGACGGGCAGGCCCGCCACCAGGTCGAGCAGGTCGAGCTGGTGCTGGATGTCGAGGTGGTTGGTGGGTTCGTCCAGCAGGAGCTCGCGGGGCTCCTGGGCGAGCGCGCGGGCGATCTGGGCGCGCTGGCGCTCGCCGCCGGACAGGGTGTGCCAGGACTGGCCGGCCCGGTCGGTGAGACCGGTGCGGTCGAGCGCGAGGGCGACCGCCCGCGCGTCGGCGGCCGACGCGGCCGACCAGGGGCGCCGGTGCGGGATGCGGCCCAGGGCCACGACGTCGCGGACCGTCAGCTCGGTCTGGGTGTGCGCGTGCTGCTCGACGGCCGCGACGCGCCGGGCCGTCGCGCGGCGCCCGACCCGCGGCAGGGGGAGGCCGTCGAGGGTGACGACCCCGGCGGACGGGGCCAGCACCCCGGCGAGCAGGCGCAACAGGGTCGACTTCCCCGAGCCGTTGGGGCCGAGCAGACCGACCGTCTCCCCCGTGCGCGGGGCCAGGGTCACACCGTCGACGATCAGGCGGCCGCCCGTGCGGCGGCCGACGCGTTCGGCCCGCAGTCCGGTGGCCCCGGCGGGGCCCTCCTCCGCCGGTTCCCCGCCGTCGGCCGCCCCGTGCCCGGTGGGCAGGACACCGGCCGCGGCCGTTCCGGGACCGGGCGGGACTGCCGGCTCGGGCGGGACTGCCGGCTCGGGCGGAGCCCCAGTCCCGGGCGGAGCCACAGGCCCGGGCCGGGCTCCGGTCCCGGGCCGCCTCACCCCTGCCTCCGCGTGCGGTACAGCACCGCCACGAACGCCGGTACGCCGATGAGGGACGTGACCACGCCCACGGGGACCTCCTGCGGATCGATGACGGTGCGGGCCAGTGTGTCCACCCACACCAGGAAGACGGCGCCGCTCAGGGCGGCCACGGGCAGCAGGCGGGCGTGGCCCGAGCCGGTGAGCGCGCGGGCGGCGTGGGGCAGGACCAGGCCCACGAAGCCGATCGCCCCGGCGCAGCTGACCAGGGCGGCCGTGAGCAGGGCCGTGGCGCACAGCAGCACGAGGCGGGTGCGGGCCACCCGGACGCCGAGCGACGCCGCGGCCTCCTCGCCGAAGGCGAAGGCGTCGAGGGTGCCGGCGTGCCCCAGGCAGACCGCGAGGACGAGGACCAGGACGGCCGCGCACAGCGCCACGTCGTCCCACCCGGCGCCGGACAGCGACCCGAGCAGCCAGAACAGCACGCCCTTGGTGGTCTCGGCGTCCGCCGAGGTCAGGACGGTGAACGAGGTGAGCGCGGAGAACAGCTGCATGGCGGCCACGCCGGACAGGACGACCCGGTCCGTGGTGCCGCCGAGCACATGGCTGAGCAGCAGGACGAGCCCGAAGGAGAGCAGGGCGCCCACGAACGCGCCCGCCGACAGGGACACGGCCCCGCCGCCCACCCCGAGCACGACCACGGCGACCGCGCCGGTGGAGGCGCCGGAGGAGACGCCGAGGACGAACGGGTCGGCCAGCGGGTTGCGCAGCAGGGACTGCATGACCGCGCCGCAGACCGCGAGCCCGGCGCCGCACACGGCGGCGAGGAGGGTGCGGGGCATGCGCAGGTTCCACACGATGCCGTCGCGCAGCGGCGGCAGGGTGCTGTCGCCCGGGCCGAGGTGGGCGGCGACGGACGTCCACACGTCGGCGGTGGAGATGTGGGCGGGCCCGATGGTCACGGCGACGGCGACCGACACCGCGAGCGCCAGCAGCCCGCCCCCGGCCAGGAGGAGGGTACGGGCCCTCACTCGGCGAGCCCGAACTCGCGCAGGCCGGCCGCGACCTGCTCGATCCCTTCGACCGTGCGGATGGAGGGGTTCATGGCCTGTCCGCTGAGCAGGATGTACCGCTTCTTCCGCACCGCGGTGAGGTTGCGGGTGGCGGGGTTGCCCTCCAGGAAGTCGATCTTGGCCTCGGCGCTCTCCGCGGTCTGCGACTTGCGGGTCAGGTCGCCCAGGACGATGACGTCGGGGTCGCGGTCGGCGACCGTCTCCCAGTTGATCTGCGGCCACTCCTGGTGCGTGCCGGAGAAGACGTTCTCCGCGCCCACGGCGCGGGTGATGGCGCCGGGCGCGCCGCAGCAGCCGGCGAGGTAGGGCGACTGGGAGTTGGCGAACCAGTACATGAGCGAGACGCCGGAGGCGTCAAGACCCTTCGTCGCCTCGGTCACACGCTGTTTCAGGTCGGCGACGAGCTTCTCCCCGCGCTCGTCGACGTCGAAGGCGTGGGCCAGATCGCGTATCTCGCCGTACACGGTGTCGAGGGTGAGCGGCTCGCTGCGGGAGCCGTCGCCGCCGCTGTCGTTGTCCTTGCCCGCCGCGCAGTCGGTCGGGGAGACGTACGCGGGCACGCCCAGCTTCTCGAACTGCTCGCGGGTGGCCACGCCGCCCTTGCCGAGCACGGAGACGAACGAGGCCGTGACGAAGTCGGGTTCCGCGTCGAGGACCTTCTCGAAGGAGGGGGCGTTGTCGGCCAGCCGCGGCACGGCGGCGTTCGCCTTCTCCAGGCCCTTCATCACCGGGTCGGTCCAGGTGGCGGTGCCCGCCAGGCGGTCCTGCAGACCGAGGGAGAGCAGGATCTCGGTGCTGCCCTGGTTGAGGGAGACGGCGTGCCGCGGCGCGGACTTCAGGGTGACCTCGTGGCCGCAGTTGTCGACGGTGCGCGGATAACCGCCGCCGGAGGACCTCCCCCCGGCGTCGTCGCCGCTCCCCGAGCCGCCGCACGCGGTGAGCAGCAGGGCGGGGGCGAGGAGCAGGGCGGCGGCGCGCCGGACGCGGCAGACACGGGGAACAGGGGTGGAGCGGAGCACGGGCACGCCTCGGATGTCGGGGCTCGTACGCGGAGCCTTGCCTACGGACGGCCTCCGCGCGGACGCGGAGGTGCCAGCAGGTCTTCGGACTCGGGCTCGACCGGACGGCGCGCCTTCCCAGGGCGGGTCCGCCCGGCCCTTTGGCCGGTCCGGGCCCCTTCCCAGTGGCCTCAGTGCTCCGCCCGTCCCCCTCACCGCTGCGCGTCAGTTCCGGATTCGCACCGGATTCCCTGGCCACGGATGTGGAACGACTGGCTTCGGAACACTATCAAGCCCCTGCGAGGGCCTCTCCGGTGGTGCCGCGGACCGATCGGCCGCAGGGTGGAGGCGGGCGCCGTCCCCGCCCGTACGCGGGAGCCGGACACGTGCCGGACCGCTTGGGACCCGGCAGGAGGGGCACCCGGCCCGTCGCACGACCCAGAGCCGAGGAAGGCATCACGATGGCCGAGTACGAACAGTCACGCACGATCGCGGCCCCGCCCGAGCAGGTCTTCGAGCAGGCCGCCAACGTCGGGCAGATGGACTCATGGATGCCGCGGGACCTGCATCTGCACGTGAACGTGGAGGACCTGCCCGCCGTCACCGTGCACGAGGACGCGCCCGCCGAGGACATCCCCGCCCTGCTGCGGACCGAACGCGACCAGATGCGGATCGAGTGGGGCACCCGGGAGGACGGCTCCTACGCCGGCTGGCTCCAGGTCTCCGGCATCGGGAGCGGCTCCAGCGAGGTGATCGTGCACCTGTCCTTCTTCGACGAGCGTCACGACCCGGGCCCGCAGTTGGTGCAGGACGCCCTGGTCAAGAGCCTGAGCCGGCTGGAGGAACAGATCCGCCTCCGCTTCGAGCCGACGGCCGGCTGACGGTTCCCCGCCGGGCGCGGCCCGCGCCCGGCGACCGGCCGCCCCGTGCGACAGGCCCCCGGGGTCGCTTCCCGGGGGCCTGTCCCCCCGGGGTCACTTTCCGGGGGCCTGTCGCACGGGGTGCTTGCTCATGATGGAGACCCGGTTGAAGGCGTTGATGGTCAGGGCCACCCAGACCACCGCCGACAGCTCGTCCTCGGTCAGCGTCCGGCGGGCCTCCGCGTAGGCCGCCTCCTGTGCCCGGGCGTCCGCGATGTCGGTGACCGCCTCCGCCAGCGCGAGGGCCGCGCGCTCCCGCGGCGTGAACAGCTCCGTGTCCCGCCAGGCCCTGAGCACCCCGAGGCGCTGCGGGGTCTCGCCGCCGCGCAGCGCCGCCCTGGTGTGGACGTCCAGGCAGTAGGCGCAGCCGTTGATCTGGGACACGCGGAGGTTGATCAGCTCCACGAGCGCGCCGTCGAGGCCCGCGTCGGCGGCGGTCTCCCTGACCGCCTCGGAGGTCCGCACCAGCGCGCGGTACGCCTTCGGGCTCTGCTTGTCGACGTAGATGCGCCGGGACGTGGCGTCCGCTGCGTCGCTGCTCACTGGGGTCTCCTCGCGGCCGTCGCCGGCCGTGCTCGTTCCGCGTACGCGGGATGGGCTCGTCTGCCTATGATCGTCACGATATTGAAGATCAAAGTATCCTGGCTCGTGCCGTCATGGGAGGCGATGCGTCGTGAGCAACGTAGAGGTGGAGCCCGTCGCGGTGCGCTGCGGGGCGCGGGAGGGCGTCGCCGAGGGGGCGCCGGTCGAGGTCATCACCCCGCGCGACGTGCCCCTGGGCGGCCCCCGCGCGATGACCGTGCGGCGCACGCTGCCCCAGCGGGCCCGCACCCTCATCGGCGCCTGGTGCTTCGCCGACCACTACGGCCCCGACGACGTCTCCGAGACGGGCGGCATGGACGTGGCGCCGCATCCGCACACCGGCCTGCAGACGGTGAGCTGGCTGTTCGGCGGGGAGATCGAGCACCGCGACAGCCTCGGCAGCCACGCGACGGTGCGGCCGGGCGAGCTGAACCTCATGACGGGCGGCCACGGCATCAGCCACTCCGAGGTCTCCACGGCGCGGACCACCGTCCTGCACGGTGTGCAGCTGTGGGTGGCGCTGCCCGAGGAGCACCGGCACACGGAGCGGGACTTCCAGCACTACGTCCCCGAGTCCGTGCGGTCCGGCGGGGCCGGCATCAGGGTCTTCCTCGGGTCGCTCGCCGGGTCCGTCTCCCCCGTGCGGACGTTCACACCGCTGCTCGGCGCCGAGATCGTCCTCGACCCGGGCGCGTCCGTCACGCTCGCCGTGGACCCCGCCTTCGAGCACGGCCTGCTGGTCGACGAGGGCGACGTCCGGCTGGCCGGCCACCCGCTGCGCCCGGCCGAGCTGGGCTACCTCGCGCCCGGCCGCGCGGAGCTGACGCTGGCGAACGAGTCGGCCGGCGCCGCCCGGACGGTGCTGCTCGGCGGCCCTCCGTTCGAGGAGGAGATCGTCATGTGGTGGAACTTCATCGGCCGCTCCCACGACGACATCGTGCGGGCGCGGGAGGAGTGGCAGAACGCCTCCGACCGCTTCGGCGCCGTCGAGGGGTGGAACGACGAGGACCGCCTCCCCGCCCCCGCCCTGCCGAACGCCGTCATCACGCCGCGCAGGAACCCGCCGCGCCGCTGACCCGCGGCCGACCGCCGGCCTGCGTCCGGGCCGAGGGGCGCGGCCAGCGCCCGACGGCGGGCCGTGAGCGGTGGCCCGACGGCGGGCCGTGAGCGGTGGCAGGGCGCGAGCCGTGGTCCGCGTGACACGGTTCGCGGCCCCGCTCCGTGTCTCCCCGGTCCGCGCCTCACCGCCCCGCGCCTCCCGATCTGCGCGCCCCTCGAAAAGGTGTGCCTGAAGGGGGTGTGCCGTCCGAGTGGTGTGCTGTGTTTCACCGGCCCCCACGAGTCGGTTCTGCCCGCATATCGCACACAGTGTCCGGGACGGGCGCCCGGTGTGCGCGACGAGACCGGTGATATTGCCGATGCCCCGGTGGTCGCAGCGCCTCGACAGTGGGACCGCCGCCGGTCCTCCGGCGGCGCCGCCGGCCGAGCCACGGACGTACCCTCCCCCGCGCCGCGCGCGGGGCGCGTCCGAGTCCGGCGGCCCCCCACGCAAGAGAGGACGACTTCCTCGTGCAGCACTCGGACACCAGATCCGCCTCCGCGGCCGTCCCCGCGGTCCCCACGGCCTCCCACGGCGGAGTCCGGCGCACCCGCCGCGGCCGCGGACGCCGGGCGAACCCGTTCACCGCCACGCTGGCGGCGCTCGCGGCGGTCGTGGGGCTGAGCACCCTGTCGGCCCCCTCCGCCCAGGCGGCGGCGAACCCCTACGAGCGCGGCCCGGCCCCGACCACCTCCAGCATCGAGGCCCTGCGCGGCCCGTACGCCGTGTCGGAGACCAGCGTCTCCTCGCTGGGCGTCACCGGCTTCGGCGGCGGGACGATCTACTACCCGACCAGCACCGCCGACGGCACCTTCGGGGCCGTCGCGATCTCCCCCGGCTACACCGCCTACCAGTCCTCGATCTCCTGGCTGGGCGCCCGGCTGGCCTCGCAGGGCTTCGTCGTCTTCACCATCGACACGAACACCACCCTCGACCAGCCCGACTCGCGCGGCCGCCAGCTGCTCGCGGCCCTGGACTACCTCACCGAGCGCAGCTCGGTGCGCAACCGCATCGACAGCGGCCGGCTCGCGGTGATGGGGCACTCCATGGGCGGCGGCGGCAGCCTGGAGGCCGCCAAGTCCCGGCCGTCGCTGCAGGCCGCGATCCCGCTGACGCCCTGGAACCTGGACAAGACCTGGCCCGAGATCACCACCCCCACACTGATCGTCGGAGCCGACGGCGACACCATCGCCCCCGTGGCCTCCCACTCGGAGCCCTTCTACACCACCCTGCCGAGCTCGACCGACCGCGCCTACCTCGAACTGAACGGCGCCACCCACTTCACACCGAACACGTCGAACACGACGATCGCGAAGTACAGCATCTCGTGGCTGAAGCGGTTCGTGGACAACGACACCCGCTACGAGCAGTTCCTCTGCCCGCTGCCGCGGGCGAGCCTGACCATCGAGGAGTACCGGGGCAACTGCCCGCACACCTCCTGAGGTCCGGCACCACCACGGTGCGACAGGCGGCCGCGCTCCCCGCGCGGCCGCCTCTCCGCTTTCCTCCGTGCCGCCGCGCTGTGCGGCGGCACAGCGCGGCGGCGCCCCGGCTGGACGCCGGTCCACGAACACGGCGCCCGACACATCGGCATCACCGCGTCGGCGCAGGTGAGCGGGGCCGCGGCCACTGCGGAGGGGCCGGCGGGGAAGACTTCCCCCTTGTTTTACTTAGAAGTAACATCACAGGAATGAGCGGACGGACGACGGCGCACGACGCTCCGCGGCTGTACGGCCGGAGCGCCGAACTGCGTGCTCTGGCGGCCCTGACGGACCGGTCGGGGGCCGCCGGCGCGGCGCTGGTGGTGACCTCGGACCCCGGACTCGGCCGCAGCGCCCTGCTGGATTACGCCGCCCGCTCCTTCGCCGCCGGGCCCGTCCTGCACCTGCGCGCCGCGCTCACGGAGGCCCGGCTCCCGTACGACGGTGTACGCGCCCTGCACCGTGCGGCGGCCGCGCTGCGGCCGGCGGTGTCCGCCGCGGTCGCGCCCGCCGGACCGGCGGCGGACGGGCCCGGACAGGACGGGCCCGGACAGGACGGGCCCGGCCCGCGGGCGGCGGGCGGTGTGACACCGCACCGTCTGGTCGCCCTGCTGCGGTCGGTGGCCGCTGAGGCCCCTCTGCTGGTGTGCGTCGACGACGCGCACCTGTGGGACGCGCCCTCGCGGGCCGCCCTCGGCCTGGCCGGACGGCTCCTGCACCCGGCCGACCCGGTACGGCTGCTCGTCGCGCTCCCCGCGCACCGCGCCGCGGACCCCGACTTCGCCGCCCTGCCCGCCCTGGCCCTCGCTCCGCTGTCCCACCATGCGGGCGCCGCGCTCCTCGACGACCTGACGGGCGGCCGCGTCGACCCGGCCGTACGCGCGGAACTGCTGCGGGAGGCCGAGGGCAACCCGGCCCTGCTGCACGCCCTGGCGCGCCGGCTGTCCGCCGCCGAGCTGTCCGGCGGGCGCCCGCTGCCGCACCCCCTCGTCGACGCCGGGACGCTGACGGCCGTGACCCACCGGACCCTGGCCCGCGTACCGGACACCGCCGCCGGCCTGCTCCTGCTCGCGGCCGCCGCGCACCTCCCCGCGGAGGAGGACGCCGGCGTCGACGCCGACCTCGTGTTCCGGGCCGCCCGGCACCTCGGCGGCCCGGCGGCCGCGGCCGGTTCCGCGAGGCTGCCGGACGTGCTCGTCACGGCGGGCCCGCGGCTCAGGTTCACCGGCCCCCTGCTGCGCGAGGCGCTGTACGCCTCCGCGCACCCCGACCGGCGCCGGGCCGCGCACCGCGCCCTGGCGGCCGTCCTGGCGGAGGACGGCGGCGGACTCGCCGAGCTGCTGCACCGGGCGCTGTCGCTCGCCGGGCGCGCCGACCGGGTCGCGGACGAGCTGGCCGCGGCGGCGGCCGACCCGCTCGTCCCGGCGACGCACCGGCAGCGCTCCGCCGCCTGCGCGCGCGCAGCCGAACTGGCCACCGACCGCCGCGCCCGCGCCGCGCACCTGACGGAGGCGGCCCGGCACGCCCTGTACGCGGGCGAGCCGTACCGGGCGCGCCGGCTGATCGCCGAGGCCCGCGCGGGCGCCGCGCCCGACGCCGTACGCGGCCGGACCGAGTTCGTGCACGGGCTGATGACCTCGCGCGACGGGCCCGTGCTCGACGCCTGCGCGTCCCTGCTCCTGGCCAGGAACCTGCTGGCCGCCCACGACCCCAACCTGGCGGCCGCCGCCGGGCTGGCGGCGGCGGAGGCGGCCTGGGCGGCGGGCGACCTGGCGGCCTGCCTGCACACGCTCGGCGCCGAGGGCGGCGCGGACCCGGCCATTGACACGTATCACCTCGGCACCGCCCCCGCCGCCCCCACCGCTCCGGGCCGCCCGCCGGCCGCGGCTGCCGCCCCGCCGGCCGCTGCGGTCCCCGGCACCGCGGGAGCCGCCGTGTCCGCCGTCGCGCGGCCGGTCGCCCCGCCCGTACCGGCGTCGCGGGAGGACGTCCTCCTGCGGGACTACCGGCTCGGCATGCACGCCCTGCTGGAGGCGCGCCTGGAGGCGGCGGCCCCGCACCTGCGCCGGGTGATGCGGCACTCGGAGACCGCGGACGAGCCGGAGGGGCTGCTGCGCTCGGGCGCCGCGGCGCTGCTGCTCGGGGACGTCCCCGCCGCCTGCCGGATCGGCGCGCGCGCCCTGGCGGCGGTCCGGGCGCGGGGCCCGGCCGTGCTCGAACCGAAGGCGCTGGAACAGCTCGCCTACGCCGAACTGCGCGACGGACGGCACGCGCGGGCGCGGGCCCACGCGGAGGAGGGACTGCGCACCGCGCACCGGTACGGGCAGCTCAACGTGGCCGCGCACCACCACGCGGTCCTGGCGCTCGCGGCCTCCATCGTGGACGACACCACGGTGGTGGCCCACCACGCGGGCGCCGCCCTGGCGACCGCCCGCAGCCACGGCCTCGGCCAGGCCGCCCTGCTCGCCCAGTGGGCGGCGGGCCGTGCCGACCTGGCGCGCGGACGGCCCGCCGAGGCCGCCGCCCGGCTCGGCCGCCCGCTGCGCCCCGGCCCGCGGCGCGGGCACTTCGCCGTACGGATGCTGGCGATGCCCTGCTACGTGGAGGCAGCGGTCCTCGCCGGGCAGCCCGACGACGCCCGCGCGGTCGTCGGGGAGTTCGCCCTGTGGGCCGCCTTCGGCGCCGACGCGCAGGCCCCGGCGCAGCTCGCCCGCTGCCGGGCCCTGCTGGCCCCGCCCGAGCAGGCCGAGGAGCTGTACGAGCGGGCGCTGGTCCTGCACGCGGAGGCCGGCGGGGACTTCGAGCAGGCCCGTACCCAGCTGCTGTACGGCAAGTGGCTGCGCCGGCACCGCAAGCCGGGGCGGGCCGGTGCGCAGCTGCGGGAGGCGCTGGCCGCGTTCGAGCAGTGCGGTGCCCGGATCTGGGCGGAGCAGGCGCACGCCGAGCTGCGGGCCAACGGTGCCGCTCCCGCGGGTCCGCAGAGCGGTGGGCCGAGGCGGCCGGACGACGCGCTGGAGCGGCTGACGCCGCAGCAGCGGCGGATCGCGGAGTACGTGGCCGAGGGGGCCACCAACCGCGAGGTCGCCCTGCGCCTGTCCGTCAGCACCCGCACCGTCGACTACCACCTGCGCAACGTCTACACCGCGCTCGGCATCCGCTCCCGCGTCGAGCTCACCAGGATCGTCCAGCGGACGGAGCGCACCGCCGTGCGGTGACGGTGTCACACGGTGGGGTCGCGGGACGGCTCCTCCCCCGTCCCCCGCCTCCCGCTCCCCCGCCGCGCCGGACGGTGCGCGCGGTGGCTGATCGGCGGCGGCCGCCCCGGCGGCGATGCGCGGACCGGCCGCCGTGTCCCCGCGCCGGCGTGGCCTCGCGCGGCGCCGGCCGGCCGCTGCCGGCGGCGTCCCGCGTCGCCCGGGAACGGTGTGCCGGCCCGTCGGGGCGCGCCGGGCCGGCGCCCGTGTCACTCCTGCCGTCGCTCCGGTGCCGCCCCGGCCGGTCCGAGCGGCCCGGGGGCCTTCGGCGGCGGGGCGGCCTCGGGGACGGCCGCGTGGGAGCCGGACGCCGGCGGGGGCGTCGTCGCGGCGGCCGCGGTGAACCCGCTGCGGGTCATCTCGCCCCGCACGGGGCGCCCCCGCGCAGCGACGCCCACCAGCCCTGGAGCCGCCACACCGCGCTGAGCTGCCGGTATCCGGGGGTCTCCAGGAGGGCGGCGGCGACCGCGACGACCTTCAGGGGGTCGGCCACCGTCGGCCGGACGATGGCCGGCAGGGCGTCCTCGTCGAGGAGGGAAACGGCGTCCACCACGCAGATCAGCGGATGGAGGCCAGGTCGATGCCGACGTTGAGGAAGGCGGCCCGGCCGGAGTTCTCCTTGCGCACGACGACGAGCGGCACGGAGTCCGCGCTCGCGTGCACCGCCGTGGCCGGCTTCCCTGTCCTGATCCCACCGGGCTGCACCCGCTCCACGGGCCGCAGGTCGAAGACCTCGGCGAGGCGCCGGAACGTGCCGTCCCGCGAGCCGTCGTCGACCACCACGACCTCGTGCCGCGGGTGGCGCAGCGCCAGCATGGCGCGGACGCTCTCGACGACGGTGGGCTCCTCGTCGTGGGCGGCCGCCACGATCGACACCGGCGGGGTCAGCGCGCTGACGGCGAGGCCGTCCTCGCCGGTGAGGCGGCGGCGCGCCCGGTGCGGCGGCGGCCGCGGCGCGGACCACGGGGTCGGCGTCGCCGAGCACCTCCAGCGGTGCGGGGACGGCCCTGCGGTCCCGCAGCAGGCCGGAGGGTTCCACGGCGCAGGCCTGCTCGGCCGCCTCGGCGGTGCGCGCCCGCTCCATCAGCGACGGCGCGGCGGGCGGGCCGACGCGCAGCAGCGCGTCGCCGACGAGGCCCGCCGCGATGCCGCGGCGGGGCCGGTCCACGCGGTCCAGCAGCGCGCGGGCGGCGTCCTCGTCGCCGACGCGTCCCAGGGCGCGCGCCGGGCACTCGCGCGGCGGACGCGAACCACCCGTCCGGCGGCGTCCGCCGCCCGTCGGCCGCCGCGGCGGTGCGCCGGCCGGGTGAACGGCGGCCGGGTGCGCCGCGCGGGCGGGCAGAGGACGGAAGGGATGTCCGCGACTTCGTCCGGCGGGCGGGAGAGGGGTCCGATGAGCGCGGCCGACGGCGACGCGGAGGAGCGCCGGCCGGAGGTGCTGCGCCGCTACGGCATCGTCGACGCGCCGGCCCCGCCCGACCTCGACGCCGTCGTCCGGCTGGCGGCCCACATGTGCGAGGTCCCCGCGGCCGCCGTCAACATCGTCTCCAGGGACGAGCAGCACCAGATCGCCGCCGTCGGCATCGAGGAGACGGTGTGCTCCCGCGCGGACTCCATGTGCGCCGTCAGCATCGCCGCGCCCGGCCAGGTCGTGGTCCCGGACACCCGCCTCGATCCGCGCTTCGCCGCCAATCCGTGGGTGACCTCGCCGTCGAAGGGCGTCAGGTTCTACGCCGCCTCGCCCCTGCGTACGGCCGAGAACGAGACGCTGGGCACGCTGTGCGTGTTCGACCGGCGCGTACGGTCGCTGACCCCGGAGCAGTGCGCGGCCCTGGACGACCTCGCCGCCCTGGTCGTCGACGTGCTCGACCTGCACCGCCACCGGCACGTCGTGCACCACGCGCTGCACGCGGCCGACCAGGCGCGGACCGAGCTGGAGCGGTCCAACAAGGCGCTGGAGCAGTTCGCCGGTCAGGTCAGCCACGACCTGAAGAACCCGCTGACCGGCATTCTGGGCCACGCGAGCCTGCTGGCCGACCTCCCGCCGGTCGCCGGGGACCCGCGGGCCCGTGCGCTGGCCGAGCGTGTCGAGCGGTTCGCCGTCCGCATGAACGAGACCATCGAGGCCGCCCTCGCCTTCGCCCGGCTCGCGGGCCGGCTGCACCTGGTCGACACCGACCTGGGCGCGCTGGTCCGCGCGGTGCTGGAGGACCTGCACGGCGACCTGGCCGCGGCCGGGGGCGAGGTGCGCTTCGAGGGGCTGCCCACGATCCCGTGCGATCCGGTGCAGCTGCGCAGGCTGCTGCAGAACCTGCTGGACAACGCGGTCAAGTACCGCCGCCCCGGCCGTCCGCCGCGTATCGAGGTGAGCTGCGACGGCGACCCGGACGGCTGGAACCTCCGGGTACGGGACAACGGGCGCGGCATCCCCGCCGCGCAGCGCGAGGCGGCGCTGCGCCCCTTCACCCGCCTGGACACCACCACGTCCGGCTCCGGCATCGGCCTGGCCGTCTGCGTGCGCATCGCCGTCGCCCACCGCGGCACGCTCTCCGTCGACGACGCGCCCGGCGGCGGCACGGTCGTCACCTGCCATCTTCCCTGCCCGCCGACGGACACCGGCGAGCGGGGGGACTGACCGGGAGCACGGACGGCGGGCGCGGCACGTGCGACGGCCGTGAGCCTGGTTCGGCGCGGTCGCGGGCCGCCTCCGTCACACGCCGTGCCGCTCCGTCCGGGCCAGGACCGCCCGCATCCGGCTGCCCACCTCGCGCGGGCTGAACGGCTTGGCGACGTAGTCGTCCGCGCCCGCGCCGAACCCGGCCTCCACGTCGTCCTCGCCGCCCTGCGCGGTCAGCAGGATCACCGGCAGCCGGGCCGTGGCGGGGTCCCGCCGCAGCCGCCCGCGCACCTCCACCCCGGTCAGGCCCGGCATCCGGACGTCGAGCACCGCCAGCGCGAGGTCGTCCCGGGTGCGGGCGGTCTCCCACGTCCGCTGCCCGTCCTCCGCCTCCACGGCGGTGTGACCGG
The DNA here is from genome assembly GCF_014650875.1 of Streptomyces minutiscleroticus. Lineage (GTDB taxonomy): Bacteria > Actinomycetota > Actinomycetes > Streptomycetales > Streptomycetaceae > Streptomyces > Streptomyces minutiscleroticus. The sequence continues at coordinate 100,925 of NZ_BMVU01000027.1, read as the reverse complement.
CGTGGGCCGGCCTGAACGCCACTACGTGGCGGACGTCGGCGTCGTCGTCCGCCGCCAGGATGGTCGCCACACCGTCCTCCTCCGCACTGCCCCGGCACATCCGTGTCAGACGCTGCCCGCAGGTCGGCGGCACATCGGCACGGGCACCGGATGCCCCGCCGGCCGCCTCCCGGACCGGGGAGGCGGCCGGCGCGGGGAGCGTGGCCCGGCGGCGCCGACTCCGCCGGACCACGCGACTCGGGGGTGCCTGCGTCACACGGGACGGCCGGCCCGCGGAACAGCCGCCGCACGGGACCGTGTCACACGCGATCACCGTCGAGAACGCACCGCAGGGCGGTGCGCAGGACGTCGGTCTCGGTGCACAGGGGGACACGGCGGGGGGAGAGCAGCCAGTAGGGGCCGGGCGGCAGTTCGCGGTCCGGCGGGGGCAGGACCAGGTGGGAGTTGCGGCTCAGGGCGGTGGTGTGCGGCAGGTCCCAGGCGGTGGCCGCACCGGCCGGTACGAGGAAGTACAGCCAGAGGTGGCGCGGGTGCACGAGCACGGCGCCGGGGCGGCCGGGCAGCCGGTCCAGGGCGCGCAGGCCGGTCGACCTGACGGTGCGGATGGCGTCCCAGCTCCGGCCGGCCGGAGCGATCCAGGTGTCCCGGACGCCGGCGGTGGCGTGCGCGTCATGAGGGACCTGGAGGACGTGAGGGAGATGCATCGATGGATCCCGCGGTGGACGTAGGCATGTGCGGGCACGTTACGGCCGGCGCGGCGGCCGCACCCGTGCTGAGAGCTCGGGTGGGCGGACCATGGGGGTGCGCACGGCGTGTGCGCGCCGTGCGGAACGGCGGGAGCCGGGCGGTGCTGCCGGTGCGGAGGGAGGGCCCGGAAGGGATGCGAAGAGAGGAGGGGGAGGAAGGGGGAAGGGGGGCGGGTCAGACCATGCGGAGCCGCTCGGCCAGGTCCGTGGCCTGGCGGCGGCAGAGCGGGCGGGCGCGGCGCAGCAGGGACAGCAGCAGCTCGCGGGCCAGGGGCGAGCGCAGCAGGTCCTGCGGGGCGAGCTGCTCCAGCTCCAGCAGGTGCGCCAGGACGGCCGGGTCCTCCCGGCGCAGGTGGTAGCAGGCCGCCACCTCCAGAGCGAAGGTGAACCGCCGCTCCCGCGACGGCAGCCGGCCGGGGTCGATCCGGTCGGCCGTGCGGAGCCCCTCGGCGGCGTCGCCGTCCGTCATCTCGATGCTGACGGCGTGCAGGGAGACGTTGGTCGGACCGAACACGGTCCACAGCGTGTTGTGCTCGCCGGTCCGCGCGGCCAGCGGCAGGACGCGCCGGTGCAGGCGTTCGCGGGCGGCCCAGACGCGGCGCGTGCGGGCCTCGGCGAGCGCGGCGATCAGCTCCAGGGCGCCGCGCAGGGCCGCCGCGGACCGGCCCCGGCACTCCTTGTCGAGGTTCTCGGCCGCGCGGAGGGCCACCTCGCGCGCGGCCTCTTCCTGGCCGGGCCGGGCGAGCAGCACCTGGCCGAGGTTCCACCGGGCGGCGGCGATCCGCAGCGGGTCGTCGGCGTCCTCGGCGGCGCGCAGGGCCCGGTCGGCGCAGAGCAGGGACAGGTCGACGCGGCCGGTGCGGCGGCAGTACGAGCGCAGCAGCCCGTACAGGTCGGCGGCCGCCCGCAGCGCCTCCCGGCGCTCCGCCGCGTCGGCCGGGGCGCACGGGGCGCGGACGGCGGCCCCGACGGCGCCGACGAGGTCCGGCAGCAGGGGCTCGATCCGTGTGAAGCGCTCCGGCGACGTCTGCCAGATCAGCCACGCCTCCTCCACCCGCGCCCGCAGCAGCGCCGCGGGGCGGGGCCCGGCCGGGGGCGCGGTGCCCAGCAGCGCGCCGACCACGTCGGCGTCGGCCGTGGGCGGCGCGGCGGTCCCGGCGGGCACCATCGGGTCGCCGAGCAGGACCGCGACGTGCACGCCCAGCTCGGCGGCGATTCTGATGAGCACCTCGCCGGACGGGGTGCGTTCGCCCCGTTCGATCTGTGACAGGTAGTCCTCGCTGATGCCGCACAGTCCGGCCAGCACCGCCTGCCGGCGGTTGGCCCGGCGCCGGTGGTGGCGGATCCTGTCACCGATGCCGAGCGTGGGCAGATCCATCGCAGCGGCCCCCTTGCTCACCATGAGGGGCAGCGTAGAAGGGGCGGTGCCGGAGCGGGGCGGTTGCCCCGAATGTGTGACAGCGTGAGCGCTGGTACCGCACAGCCGGCTGTTCGGAGGTGCCCGAGTGCGACTGGTTCTCTGGGACATCGACCACACTTTGATCAGCACGGGCGGTGTCGGCCGCGCGATCTTCGGCGACTGCTTCGCGGCGGTGACCGGGCGCCCGATGCGGCGCAGGTCCGGGGTCGACGGACTGACCGAGCCCGTCATCTTCCGCGAGACGTGCCGCCTCAACGGCGTCGCCGGCGACCGCGCCCTGTTCGAGGCGTTCGCCCGCTGCTCGGCGCGGCGTCACCGGCTGCGCGCCGCGGACCTGCGCGAGCACGGGCACGTCCTGCCGGGCGCGGCCGCCGCCCTCGCGGCCCTCGCCGCGCGGCGCGACGTCGTGCAGGGCGTGGTCACCGGCAACACCCGGGCCGTGGCGCGCCTGAAGCTGGAGGCGTTCGGCCTGGCCGGCCCCATCCGGTTCGCCTGCGGCGGGTACGGCGACGACCACGAGGAGCGCTCCGCCCTGGTGGACCTCGCCGTCCGGCGCAGCAGCGCCGTCCTGGCGACCCCCCTGTGGCCGTCCGACGACGTCGTACTGGTCGGGGACACCGTCGCCGACGTCGCGGCCGGGCGCGCCAACAAGGTGCGGGTCCTCGCCGTCGCCACCGGCCGGACGGACGAGTCCCGGCTGCGGGCGGCGGGCGCGACGCGCACCGTCGCCAGCCTGCTGGACCTCGTACCGCTGCTGCGGATGGTCGGCGCGGACGGCGGGGAAAACGTGTACGGCGGGGCGCGCGGGCCCTGTTAGCGTCCTGCGGTGTTCTCCCTGAGCGAGCCCGCCCTGTTCACCCGCCTGCGCGACGCGCGGCGGATCCTCGTCGCCGGCGCGGGCGGCGGCTTCGACGTCTACTCCGGCCTGCCGCTGGCCCTGGCCCTGCGCTCGGCCGGCAAGGAGGTGCACCTCGCCAACCTCTCCTTCTCCCACCTGTACGGCCTCGCCGCGGACGTGTGGGTGGCCGAGGACGTGGCGGCCGTGCGCCCCGGCACCGCGGCACGCGGCGACTACTTCCCCGAGCGCACCCTCGCCCGGTGGCTCGCCTCGCGGGACCTGCCCTGCACCGTGTACGCGTTCCCGCAGACGGGGGTGCGGCCGCTGCGCGCCGCCTACCGCTCCCTGCTGGAGCACCTGGGCGGCGTGGACGCCGTCGTGCTGGTGGACGGCGGGACCGACATCCTCATGCGCGGCGACGAGCACGGCCTCGGCACTCCGGAGGAGGACATGGCGAGCCTCGCCGCCGTCGCCGGGCTCGACGAGGTCCCGCACCGCCTGGTGGCCTGCCTCGGCTTCGGCGTGGACGCCTACCACGGTGTCAACCACTCGCTCGTCCTGGAGAACCTGGCGGCGCTGGAGCGCGACGGCGCCTTCCTCGGCGCGTTCTCGCTGCCGCGCCACAGCCGTGAGGGGGCGCTCTACCTCGACGCGGTGGCACACGCCCAGCAGTGCACACCGAGCCGTCCCAGCATCGTGAACGGCTCCGTCGCCGCCGCCGTCCGCGGCGACTTCGGCGACGTCGGGTTCACCGAACGCACCAGGGGCGGCGAACTGTTCGTCAACCCGCTGATGGCCCTCTACTTCTGCGTGGACGCCACCGGACTCGCCCGGCGCAACCTCTACCTCGGCCTGCTGGAGGGGACGGAGCTGATCCGGCAGGTCGCCTCCGTCATCGCGGAGTTCCGCGACACCCTGCCCCGGCAGCGCCCGCCGCGCGTCTTCCCCCACTGAGCGCCCCGGGCCCCGCGGCCCGCCCGGGCCCGCCGGGCCCGGGCGGCGTCCTCAGGGCAGGCGGGACAGCGCCGTGGCGGCGGACCGGTCCTCCCGCGCCTCCCCGGGGCGCGGCGCCGACAGGCGCCGGAGGTCCGCTTCGAGGTGGTCGAGCGCCTGCCGTACGGCGGCGATGTCGGCGTGCAGACGGTGGTGCTCGGCGTCGGTGTGCGGACGGTGGTGCCCCGCGCCGGGGTGCGGCCGGGGCCCGGGGTCCGCGGGCCCCGGTACGGCCGCGCGGCGCGCGGCGGGCACGGGCGCGGCCACCGGGGGCGGGACGGCCCCGGAGTCGTCCCCCTGCTCCTCCTGCCCCTCCTGCTCGCGCTCCAGTTCGCGCGCCTCCTCCAGGGAGCTGATGACGACGCCGATGAGCACGTTGACCAGGACGAAGCTGGCGAGGAGCACGTAGGAGGCGAAGTAGACGATGCTCCACCGCGAGATCTCCAGGCCCGCGCGGACGGCGTCGCCCAGGCCGTCCAGGGTCATCAGGAGGAACAGGGTGAGCACGGCGCGGCCGATCGAACCGAAGTGCTCGGGGTCCCGCTCGGCGAAGAACACCCAGCCGACCATGGCGTAGAGGTAGAGCAGCAGGGCGCCCACCAGCAGGAAGCTGACCGTGCCCGGCAGGCTGCGGGCCACCGCGACCATGACGATGCGCAGTTGGGGCAGGAAGCGGGCCGTGCGCAGGACGCGGGCGAGCCGCAGCAGCCGCAGGACGGTGCCGTTCTCGCGCACCACGGGCAGGAACGCGGAGACCACGACGGCCAGGTCGAAGAGGTTCCAGGGGTCGCGCACGAACTCCCGGGGCCGGTCGGCGTACGCGCAGGCCCGCAGCGCCAGCTCGGCCGTGAAGGCGGCCAGGCAGAGGTGTTCGGCCAGCCGTAACCACGGTCTCCAGTCGCGCACCAGTCCGCTGTACGTCTCCACGCCCAGCAGCGCCGCGTTGAGGAGGATCAGGGCGAACACGGTGAGCGCGAACCAGCGGGACCGTGTGACGCCGCGGGCCCACTTCGCCAGTGTCCCGCGGGCGGTCCGCGGCGCCGTCTCCACGGGGTCGTGCGGGGGCCCTGCGGGGTCGTGCTGAGGGGTCATGCCGTTGTTCCCTGCTCCTTCGCGCGGCGCGGCGCCCCCGTCCGGCCGCTCGACGGGACGGGCCTGTCGGACGCCGCGTTCCGGAACACACTTCTACAGCAATGTAGAGCGCGACATGCCGGGTTGCGGCACCGAACGGTGTCGGCTTCGGCACACAGCGGTGCGCCGCCGCCCGCGGCCGGCGGTGTCAGATGCGCCAGGAGCGGATCTTGTCTGCGGCGGCGAAGACGTCGCCCTTGTTGGCGAGGAGGTCCTTGCACAGCTCCACGAGCTCGCCGTAGGGGGAGTCGATGCCCTCACCCGCGGCGTGCATGTAGGCGATGGTCACCGCGCAGGCGTAGCGCACGTTCAGGGACGGCAGGGGGCGCAGCATCAGCAGGGTGTGCAGGAGGGCGGCGGCGCGCCAGGACGCGTCGGAGTCGACGCCGAGGCGGGGCGGGTCGACGCGGTGCCGGGCGACGGCCGCGACCAGGGCGGAGAAGTCGTTGATGTGCGGCTGTTCGGGCAGTGCGGTCTCGTGCTGCTGCAGCAGCCAGCGCACGTCGATGTGGACGGCGGGCATGGATCAGGCGGCCCTGCCCGACGGGCCGGGGGCCGGCCCGTCGTCGATGCCGGCCGCGGCGATGGCGCTGGCCAGATCGGGGTCGGCGAATATCCGCTGGAAGACGGCCGCGCCCTCGCGCAGCGCCCGGTGGTGGGCGATCGCGTCCGCGGCGGAGGCCCGCACGAACGCCTTCATCGGCACGCCCTGCTCGCGGGCGATCGCCCGCAGGTCCTCGAGTTCCGACTCGGAGAATTCCACGTTGAGCGCTGGCATGTCACCAGGCTACTCCTGGGGTACCACCAACTCAATCGGTCCAGGTGAGTGCGGTGTTGACGGGTACCTGATGGGGTGGCGGACGGGACGGGGGCGCCACGCGCGGCACGGGAGAGGCGGCCGTCACGGGCGCCCCCTGGACGGGCGTCCGCGCGCCCCGGGCGGCCGGCGGCACGAGGCGGCGGAGGGGCCCGCTCAGTGGCCCTCCGCGGGGGCGCGGCCGTGCCCGGAGGCCCTCTGCGGGCGGTCCTGCGCGACGGGCCGCGCGCGGTCGCGCCGCCAGTCCAGCACGGCGACGGCCAGGGCGCCGAGGACGGCGACGAGGCCGGAGCCCACCGAGGCCGCGACGGCCGCGTGGTAGTCCTTCCCGGTCGAGCCGAGCACCAGGTAGAACAGGCCGGGCAGGGCCGCGGTGCCCAGCGCGCCGCCGAGCCGCTGTCCCGTCTGCATCGCTCCCCCGGCCGCGCCGGCCATGCGCACCGGCACCTCGCGCAGCGTCATCGTCACGTTCGGGGAGATCACGCAGCCGCTGCCGAGCCCGCCCAGGAGCAGGACGGGCGCCGCGCACCAGGCGGCGAGGTGCGCGGGGACGAGCCACAGGATCAGCGCCGTGCCGCCGAGGCCCAGGACGACCCCGACGAGGCCGATCACCGTCAGCAGCCGCCCCAGCCGCTCCACGAGCCGCCCCGCCACCACCGCCGCCGAGGCGGACCCGATCGCGAACGGTGTGACCGCGAGGCCGGACTGCAGCGGCGAGTAGCCGAGCCCGTTCTGGAAGAACAGCGCGAACACCAGCCACACGCCGCTGAAACCGACGAAGTACAGGGTGGCCAGGCCGGCGCCGGTGGCGTAGCCGCGGGCGCTCGTGAGCAGCCGCGGGTCGAGCAGCGGCTGGCCCTCGCGGTCCACGACGCGCCGCTCCCACCGGGCGAAGGCCGCCAGGAGCACCAGACCGGCCGGGAACAGCCACCACAGCCGCCGCAGTCCGCCCGACTCGGCGAGCACCAGCGGCAGCATCAGGGCGAGCACGCCGGTGCCGAGCAGGACGACCCCCGGCAGGTCGAGGCCGCCCCGGCGCCCGGGCCCGGTCCTGGGCAGCAGCCGGTGGCCGAGGAACAGGCAGAGCACGCCGACCGGGATGTTGACGTAGAAGATCCAGCGCCAGCCCTGGGGCCCGTCGGCGACCGTGAGGACCAGGCCGCAGACGATGGGGCCGACCGCGCTGGAGACGCCGACCGTGCCCCCGAACAGCCCGAAGGCCCGGCCGCGCTCGGCACCCCGGAACATCTGCTGGATGAGGGCGGAGTTCTGCGGGGCGAGGCAGCCGGCGGCGACGCCCTGCGCGAGCCGGGCCACGACCAGCCAGACGACGGTGGGCGCGGCGCCCGCGGCGGCGCTGAACACCACGAACCCGGTCAGGGCCAGCAGGAAGACCCGGCGCCTGCCCAGCGCGTCGCCCAGCCGGCCGGCCGTCACCAGCGCGAGGGCGAAGGCGAGGGCGTACCCCGACACGACCCACTGCACGGAGGCCACCGAGGCGTTCAGGTCCCGCTGGAGGGAGGGCAGCGCCACCGCGACGATGGTGACGTCGAGGAGGATCATGAACCCGGCGACGAGGGTGACCCACAGGGCCCGCCACCGGTTCGCGTCGGGCCGGTCCGCCTCCTGGGAGGTGTTCCCGCCCCGTCCCTCCGCCCGAGCATCGGACTCCACGTGGGCTCCTTCCCGTTCGCCGCGTCACTCCCGCGCACCGGCGCACGTCACGGCGGCACACGGCGCACTCCACACGAATCACCCGCGGGCAGCACCCCAAACCGCGCCCGGCCCGCAGTTCACGCCATACGGCGCGGACCGGACGGCCGCAGCACGGTCCCGTCCGGTCCGGGCACCGGGAAGAAGGTACGCGCCCGGCGGGCGACGGGAGGAGACCGCGGCGGACGCGGGGACGGGAACACGCCGCGGCGGGCGCGGAGGCGGGGGCGGGGCCGCGTCCCGCGCGTCCCGCCCCCGGGGCGCGCGGGACGCCGTGCCGGTCCGTCCCCTCCCGCCTCACACCGGGAACTCGACCAGGGCCAGCGGAGCGGACGTGGGCCGCTCGGAGCCGCCCGCGGGCTCGACGGTGACGCCCATGCCCGCGGCGTCGCCGACCCGCCCCTCCATGAGGACGGCCCCGGAGCCGCGGGCCGGGTCCATCAGGCCGGCGGGCCGCATGGTGCCACCGTCGTCGAACCACAGCTGGTAGACCTTGCCGGACGGCGGCTCCGCCAGGCCCGAGGCGGCGAACACGGCCTCGTCGCGGCTCTGCGAGACCACCACCGTGGCACGGGCCCCGCCGCCGAGCGCCTCGGTGCGGGTCCTGGCGTCGGGCGCGGCGACGACCTCCGCGATCCGCTGCGTCCGCTGCTCGGCGCGGCTCGCCTCCGCCCTGGCGTCCCGCGCCCGGTCGTACTGCCACACGGTGGTGCCGCCGAGCGCGGCGGCCGCGGCGAGGCACGCCGCCAGGGCCCAGCGCGGCAGGCGGGCGGCGCCGGCGCGGCGGACCGCGGACCGTGCCGGGGCCGCGGTGGGCGGCGGCTCCTGGCGGACCGCGGCGATGCGGCGCATCACCTCGTCCTTGAGCGCGGGCGGCGGGGGTGTGGCGGCGGCGATCCCCAGCCGGACGGCGGTGGCGGCCAGTTCGCGGACCTCCTGGGCGCACGAGGGGCAGTCCCGCAGGTGGTGCTCGAACGCCGCGCGGTCCTCGTCGTCGAGCGCGTGCAGGGCGTAGGCGCCGGTCAGCGTGTGCAGGTCGATGGTCCTCACGCCGTCACCCCCAGGCAGTCGCGCAGGCGGATGAGGCCGTCGCGCAGCCGTGTCTTCACCGTGCCGAGCGGGACCGAGAGCAGTTCCGCCACCTCGCGGTAGGTCAGGCCCCGGTAGTAGGCCAGGGTGACGGACTGGTGCTGCACCTCGGTCAGGGTGCGCAGGCAGCGGCGCACCTGCTCGTGCTCCAGGCGGACCTCGACCTGCTCGGTCACCTCGTCGTGCGCGGTCGTGCGGTCCAGCAGGGCCGCCCTGTGGTCGCGCGCGGCGGCGGCCTCGACGGAGCGGACCCGGTCCACGGCGCGCCGGTGGGCGAGGGTGAGCACCCAGTTCACGGCCGTGCCGCGGTCCGCGCGGTAGCGGGCGGCGGTCCGCCAGACCTCGACGAGGACCTCCTGGGCCACCTCCTCCGACTGGGCGCGGTCGCGCAGCACGCCGCGGGCCACGCCGAGCACGGAGCCGGCGAGGGCGTCGTAGAGGGCGGCGAACGCGTCCTGGTCGCCCTGGGCGACCAGTGTCATCAGCTCGTCGAGGTCCGGCCGGGGCGACGGCTCTCTGCCGATGTGGACGGCTTCTCTCACAGTCAGGTCCTTCGGGGGTGTCCGGCGGTTCCGGGTAATCCGGAGCGGGCGTCCCCGCGGATTGGTGCCGTCCGGACACGGGTGTCCCGTACGGTTCCGTGCGCGCCCACGGGCGAATGATCCGTGGCCGGACGGGGTCCGGATGGGTCGCAGGGCGGAAGTTCCGCCCATCGGATGAGTCCCTGGGAGAAATCCAATCCACCGCCGTCCCGGGCCCGGACCACCGGTGTGAGCACAGAAGACAGGACACCGGCCCGGCGCGTGACGCCGCGGCGCGCCGCCCTCGGCGCGTGCGGCGGAGCCGTCGCGGCGTACACCGCCCTGGCGGTCGCCGAGCTGGCGGCCGCGCCGGTCCGGCCCGGGGCGGGCCCGGTGGTGGCGGTGGGCGGCGCGGCCGTCGACCGGACGCCGGCGCCCGTCAAGGACTGGGCGATCCGCACGTTCGGCACGCAGGACAAGCTCGTGCTGCACCTAGGCGTCCTCGCTGTCGTGACCCTGCTCGCGCTGGGGCTCGGGCTGCTGGCCGTGCGCCGGCGGCGGCTCGGCGCGGCCGGTGTCGCGCTGTTCGGCCTGGTGGGCGGCGCGGCGGCGGTGAGCCGCCCGGACGCCACCGGAGTGGTGGACGCGCTGCCCTCGCTGGCCGGGGCGCTCGTGGGGGCCGCCGTGCTCTTCGTCCTCGCGGGCCGCCTCGTTCCCCGGACCCCCGGTGCGGCCTCGGCAGCGCCTGCGGACGAGGCGGGCGGGGCGCACACGGGCGACGGCGTCGACCGGCGCGGCTTCGCCCTGACCGCGGTGGCGGTGACGGCCGCGGCGACCGGGGCCGGGGCGCTGGGCCGGCTCCTCGGCGGGGCGCGCGCCCGCGACGCCGCCGCCTCCCGGGCGAGGGTGGTGCTGCCCGCGCCCGGCTCCCCCGCGCCACCCGTGCCGAGGCGGGCCGGGCTGCGCGTCCCGGGCATGCAGCCGTTCATCACCCCCAACGAGGCGTTCTACCGGGTGGACACCGCGCTCGTCGTGCCCCGGGTCGACGCGGACTCCTGGCGGCTGCGCGTCCACGGGAAAGGTGTGACCCGTCCGGTCGCACTGGGGCTCGCGGACCTGATGGCGCGGGACACCGTCGAACGCGACATCACACTGACGTGCGTGTCCAACGAGGTCGGCGGACCGTACGTCGGCAACGCCCGCTGGCTGGGCGTGCGCCTGGCCGACCTGCTCGCCGACTGCGGTGTGCGGCCTCCTTCCCGGGGCGGTCCCGCCGACCAGCTGGTGGCGCGCTCCGTCGACGGCATGACCCTCGGCACGCCCGTCGAGGACGTCATGGACGGCCGCGACGCCCTCCTCGCCTTCGGCATGAACGGCGAGCCGCTCCCCTTCGAGCACGGCTTCCCCGTCCGCATGGTCGTGCCCGGCCTGTACGGCTACGTGTCCGCGTGCAAGTGGATCGAGGACATCGAACTCACCACGTTCGACGCGTACGACGCCTACTGGGTCCGGCGGAAGTGGGCGCGCAGGGCGCCGGTCAAAACGCAGTCCCGCATCGACACCCCCAGGCCCTTCGCCCGGCCGGGGGCGGGCACCGTCATGGTCGGCGGGGTGGCGTGGGCGCAGCACCGCGGCGTCGACCGGGTCGAGGTGCGCGTCGACGACGGCCCGTGGGAGCCGGCGGACCTCGCCGCCGAGGACAGCCGCGACACCTGGCGGCAGTGGTCGTACGCCTGGGACGCCTCTCCCGGCACCCACACGCTCACCGTCCGGGCCACCGACCGCGACGGCCGGACGCAGACGGACCGACGCACCCGCACCGTGCCCGACGGCGCGAGCGGACGGCACTCCGTCGTGGTCACCGTCGGATGACCCCCTGAACCTTCCCCCTCGGCCGCGCCCACCGGGCGCGTGCCGGAACCCGTGAAACACCGACACCCGTACAGGGAGCAAGAGATGAACGAGCAGACCCGTCGTTTCCGCCGTGCCGCCGTCGCCGTGGCGGCCGCCGCCGTGCTGCCGCTGGCGCTGACCGCCTGTTCCGACGACAGCGGCGACAAGGCGGCCGGCACGTCCGCGTCGACCGCGGCGGAGTCGGCGCCCGCCGAGGGCACCGCCGGGGGAAAGGACGGCGCCGAGCCGTTCGGCCCGGCCTGCTCGTCGGTGCCGAAGGAGGGCGCGGGCTCCTTCGACGGCATGGCCGAGGACCCGGTCGCCACCGCCGCCTCGCACAACCCCGCCCTGTCCACGCTGGTCACCGCCGTGCAGAAGGCCGGCCTCGTCGACACCCTCAACAACGCCCAGGACATCACCGTCTTCGCCCCGACCAATGACGCCTTCGCCAAGATCCCGAAGGCGGACCTGGACAAGGTGCTGGCCGACAAGGAGCAGCTCACCAAGATCCTGACCTACCACGTCGTCGGCAAGAGGCTCACGCCCGCCCAGCTGCAGGACGGCACGTACGACACCCTGGAGAAGTCGGCTCTGACGACCTCCGGCGCGGACGAGTCCTACACCGTGAACGACAGCGCCGATGTGGTGTGCGGCAACGTGAGGACGGCCAATGCCACCGTGTACATCGTCGACACCGTCCTGATGCCCGAGAAGTGACCGCCGTCGCCGCGGCACCGGCGGGCGGGCGTTCCGTCCGCCGGCCCGGGCGCCGCCCCGCGGACGCCCTGCGGCACGCGTGACAGGGTGCCGCCCCGCGGACGCCCGACGGCACAGGTGAGACCCCGCGGACGGCCGGCGCACACCGTTGCGCCGGCCGTCCGCGCCGCACCGCCTCCCGCACACCGTCCGCCTTCCGCACACCGTGCGGGGACCGGCGGCCCGTCGCCCGGACGCGTCGGCCGGGCCGGCGGGAGGCGCGGCGGACCCGACGGACCCGCGGGCGCCGGCACGCTCACGGCCGCTGCGGGCGCGGTGCCAGCAGCAGACCGGTGACGGCGTCGGTGAGCGCCTCGCCGACGAGGTCCCAGTCGGCCGGCACACCGGTGCGGGCGGCGGTGCGCTCCTGCTCCGCGCAGGTGTGGATGACGGCGAGGCGCATGGTCTGGTCGCGCAGCGCCGCCTCGGGCGGCGGCAGGCCGGGCAGGAACGCCGACACCGCGTCCAGGCCCTCCTCGAAGTAGGGCGCCAGCAGCGGGTCGGAGCGCACGTCGCCCGAGAAGGCGGGGTCGGTCGAGATCTGCGCGGTGAACCGCGCGCACCAGCTGGGGTTGCCCATGCCGGCCAGGTGCTCGGTGTAGGGCAGCACCAGGCCGGCGACGTGGTCGCGCGGGTCGGTGGAGCCGCGCGCCCGCTCCACCATCTGCCGGGTGCGCCGGGCGATGGGCTCGGCGTGGCTGCGGGTGAGGGCGCGGATGAGGTCGGCGCGGGTGCCCACGTGGTAGGTCAGCGCGGAGTTGTTGGCCTGGCCGGCGGCCTCCACGATCTGGCGGTTGGAGACCTGTGCGAGGCCGCGCTCGGCGAAGAGCCGCTCGGCCGTGCGCAGCAGCAGCTCGCGGGTGGCCTCGGCCTGCCCGCCGCGGGTGGCACGCCGCGGGGCGCCGGGCTCCGCCGGGAACGGATGCGCCGGTGTGTCGGTATGCATGCCGGTCATTGTGACGCCAGTGGATCCCTTTCGAGCCACGCCCCGCCCCGTGGCGGACCCCCGGCACCGCGTGCACGCCCGGGATCACGCGGGTCCGCGCCCGGTCCGCCGTACCGTTTTCGGCCACACCCGCGCGTCAACCAGACAGGTTTCTTACTTGATTGCTAACGTAAAAACCAAGACAGCCGTCTGTCGAACGACGGTCGTCTGCCGAACGGTGCGGGAGCGGAGCGCGACGGGACGGAGGGCGGGGACCACCTGCCCGCGGAAGGAGGCTTCGTGGAGATCGAGGTCGACCGGGACAAGTGCGTCGGGGCCGGGCAGTGCGTGCTGAACGCCCCCGACGTCTTCGACCAGGGCGAGGACGACGGGATCGTCGAGCTGCTGGACGCGCGGCCGCCGCGGCCGCTGTGGACGGCCGCCCAGGAGGCCGCGGCGGCCTGTCCCGCCGCGGTGATCAGCCTCAAGGAGGACTGAGGGCGGCCGGTCCGGCGCCACCCCGGCGTCCGGCGGAGCCGGACGAAAGCGACGAGCGCAGTGAGGAGCCCGGCGATGACCAGCGCAGAGCCCACGACCTACCCCTTCGGCGAACCCGACCGGCTGGAACCCGACCCCCTGTTCGCGGCACTGCGCGCGGAGCGGCCCCTGACCCGGGTGCGGCTGCCGTACGGTGAGGCCGCGTGGCTGGCCACCCGGTACGAGGACGTCAGGACCGTCCTCGGCGACCCGCGCTTCAGCCGGGCGGCGGGCGTCGGCCGCGACGAGCCGCGGATGCGGCCCCACCTGCTGCCGCCGGACACCATCATGAGCATGGACCCGCCGGAGCACAGCCGGCTGCGCCGCCTGGTGACGAAGGCGTTCACCGTCCGCGGCGTCGAACGGCTGCGCCCGCGCGCGCAGCAGATCGCGGACGGGCTCGTGGACGCGATGCTGGCCGGGGGCGCGCCGGCCGACCTGGTGGAGGACTTCGCGCTGCCGCTGCCCATCACCGTCATCTGCGAACTGCTGGGCGTGCCCTACGAGGACCGGACCGACTTCCGCCTCTGGTCCGACGCCTTCCTGTCCACGACCAAGTACACCCCCGACGAGGTGCGGCTGTACGTGGGACGGCTGCGCGAGTACATGGCCGGACTGATCGCGGAGCGCCGTGCGGCGGGGGGCGGCGGGGAGGACCTGCTCAGCGGTCTCGTGGTCGCGCGCGACGAGGACGACCGGCTGTCCGAGGGCGAGATGCTCTCCCTCGCCGAGGGGCTCCTCGTGGCGGGGCACGAGACCACGGCCTCGCAGATCCCCAACTTCGTGTACGTCCTGCTGAACCACCCCGAGCAGCTGGAGACGCTGCGCGCGGACCTGTCCCTGGTGCCGCGGGCCGTCGAGGAGCTGATGCGCTTCGTCCCGCTCGGCACCGGCGCCGGCATCGCCCGCTACGCGCTGGAGGACGTCGAGCTGAGCGGGGTGACGGTCCGCGCGGGCGAGCCCGTCCTGCCCGCCATGGCCTCCGCCAACCGCGACGAGTCCGTCTACACCGACCCCGACCGGCTCGACCTGCTGCGCAAGGAGTCCTCGCACGTCGGGTTCGGGCACGGGCCGCACCACTGCCTCGGCGCCCCGCTCGCCCGCATGGAGCTCCAGGTCGCCCTGGACACGCTGCTGCGCCGGCTGCCCGGGCTGCGGTTCGCCGGCGCCGAGGAGGGCATCGAGTGGAAGGACGGGCTGGCCACCCGGGGCCCGGCGAGGATGCCGGTCGCCTGGGACACGGCGGACTGAGCGCCGTCCTCCGCCGGACGCGTCGGCCGCGCCCGGCCGGAGGTCCGCCCGGACGACGGTGCGCGGAGCCGGGCCGCCGTGCACCGCGCCGTCGTGCACCGCGCCGTCGTGCACCGCGCCGTCGTGCACCGCGCCGTCGTGCACCGCGCTGTCGTGCACCGCGGGCCACCGCGCGGCGGTGTGCCGCGGCGGCCGGACGGGTGAGCCGGGCGCCCCCGGGTACCAGGGGGCCGCGGACCGGGAACGTAGAGTCGTGATGTGTGGATCATGGTGTGTCCGGTTCCGCACCGCGCACCGGCCCGCGCACGACCCGTACGACAGGAGAGCCCATGTCGAAGCCGCCCCTGCCCGAAGCCGCCGTCGAGATGCTCGAGAAGCCCAACCCGTCCGTCATCACCACGCTGCGCGCCTCCGACGGGCAGCCGGTGTCCACCGCCACCTGGTACCTCTGGGACGACGGCCGGGTGCTGGTCAACATGGACGAGGGCCGCAAGCGGCTCGACCACATCCGCAAGGACCCGCGCGTGACGCTGACCGTCCTCGACGAGTCCGACTGGTACACGCACGTCACCCTCATCGGGCGGGTCACGGAGATGCGCGACGACCCCGACCTGACCGACATCGACCGGCTGTCTCGGCACTACCTCGGCCAGCCCTACTCGCAGCGGGACCGCAAGCGGGTCAGCGCCTGGATCGAGATCGAGCGCTGGCACGGCTGGGGCAGCTTCCGGGACAGCGACCAGGCGTCCGGATGACACCGTTCCCGGCCTGACCGGCGCGCGCACCGGCCGCGGCCGGTGCGCGCGCCCCTTCCCGGCCCCGGCTCCGGTCCCGGCCGCGGTCCGCGCCGCTCAGGAGGCGCCGGGCGGCTTCCGCCGGACGGAGACGTGGGTCCTGCTCGACGCGGTGAAGGGCGTCCCGTCCCAGTCCTCCCACCGTTCGCTCCTGCTCATCCCGGCGAGCCGCGCCATGAGGTCGAGCTCGGCGGGCCAGACGTAGCGGTGGGGCGAGCGGAAGGTGTCGGCCCGGCCGTCCGCGATGCGGTAGTGGTGCGAGACCAGCGGCGGCACCGCGCGGTGCCGTCACTGCCCGCCGAGGCCCGTGGTCGCCACCGACTTCACGATGTGGCGCTGGAAGAAGACGAACACGGCCACCAGCGGCAGGGCGGCGAGCACGGCGGACGCCATGGTCTGCGCGTACTGGACGCCGTAGGCGTCCTTCACCGAGGTGATGCCGACGGGCAGCGTCATCAGGGCCGGGTCCGAGGTGGAGACGAAGGGCCACAGGAAGTTGTTCCACGCGCCGATGAAGACGAAGATCGCCACGGCGGCGAGCATGGGACGCGACAGCGGCAGCAGCACGGACCAGAAGATGCGCCAGTGGCCCGCGCCGTCGATCCGGGCGGCCTCCTCCAGCTCGCGCGGCAGCGAGTCGAAGTGCTTCTTCAGGATGAAGACCATCACGGGTGCCACCGTCTGCGGCAGGATGACCGCGGCGTAGGTGTCCGCGATGCCCAGGGTCAGCATCTGCTGGAACCACGGCACGATCAGCATCTGCGGCGGCACGAGCACCGCGGCGACGGTGAGGGCGAACAGCCCGCGGCGGCCGGCGAAGAGGGTCCGGGAGAACGCGTAGCCCGCCATCGCCGACACCAGCACCGTGACGGCGGTGACCGCGCCCGCGATGAGGAGGCTGTTGAGCATCCACAGGGGCAGGGCGCCGCGCTCGACGACGGTGGTGAAGCCGTCGAGGGTCCAGCCGTGCTTCGGCCAGAACCAGTCGACGGGGTCGCTGGCGTCCTGCTCCGACTTGAACGCCGTCAGCAGGGCCCAGGCCAGGGGCAGCAGCCACAGCACGGCGGAGACCGCAAGGGCGAGGAGGGCGAGGACTCTCGCGAGTCCGCTCTCGCCCAGGGTGAGGTTCGTGCCGCGGCGCGGGCGTGCGGCGGCCGAGGCGCGCGGGAGGACCGGGGCGGCCGGGCGCGCGGTGACGTCGGTGGACACCATCTCACTTCTCCTTGCGGCGGAGGGCGACGATCTGGACGGCGGAGGCAAGGAGGACGAGTACGAAGAAGATGTAGCTGATGGCGGAGGCGTAGCCGAGCCGGTAGCCGGTGAAGCCGACGTCGTACATGTACTCCAGGATCGGCCGGGTGGAGTTGTCGGGACCGCCCTTGGTGAGCAGGTACACCTGCTCGAAGACCTTCAGCGAGGCCAGGATCTGGAGCACGGTGACGACCGCCGTGATCCGGCCGAGCTGGGGCAGGGTGATCGACCACAGGCGGCGCCAGGCGCCGGCGCCGTCGATGGCGGCCGCCTCGTAGAGGTGGTCGGGGACCGCCTGCAGGGCCGCGAGGAAGAGCAGGAAGTTGAAGCCCACCGTCCACCACAGGGTGGCCAGCACGATCGCGTACATCGCCACGGACTCGTCGCTGAGCCACGCCACCCCGTCCAGGCCCACCGCGCGCAGGAGGTGGTTGTAGAGGCCGAGGTCCGGCTGGTACAGCCAGATCCACAGCAGGCTGACCACGCCGACCGGCAGCAGGTAGGGGGCGAAGAACGCCAGCCGCCACACCCACTGTCCCGGCAGCCCGGTGTGCACCAGCAGGGCCATGCCGAGCGCCACCAGGACCAGGGGCACCGTGGACAGCAGGGTGAACCACACCGTGTGCCACAGGCCGCGCCACATCTCGGCGTCGCCGAACGCCTCGGTGAAGTTGTCGAGGCCGACGAAGGCGGGGGCGTGGGCCGAGAAGGAGGCGTCGGTGAGGCTCATCCACAGCCCCTGGGCCAGGGGCCAGACCATGAAGACGCCGAAGAGGACGAGGAAGGGGAGCGCGAAGAGCAGGCCGGGCGGCAGGAACCGGCGTACTGGTGGCGCGGTACGGGGCGAAGCGTGGGGAGAGGACATCGTTGTGCCTCCTGCGCTGAGGTGCAGCCGGTTCAGGCCGGGCTGGGCTTGGAGAGGAAGGTGTTCAGACGGCGGACCATCGCCCGGGCGGCGCGGTCGGGCGCGAGGCCGTCGAGGAGGGCCTGCTGGAGGACCTGGGACATGGCGTTCTGGAAGTCGGAGCCGGCTCCGGCGAACCACACGGCCGGGTCGAGCACCACGTGCTCCTGGGCCTGCACGTAGTGGGCCTGCGGCTGAAGGGCGCGGTAGTCCTTCGTGCGGGTGACCGGGCCGTACGAGGGGATGTGGCCCGCGGTGGCCCAGGTCTGGCCCGCCTTGAGGAGCGCGGCGACGGCCTGGTGGGTGCGGCGCCGGTGCCCGGGGTCGGCGTCGGGCTTCCTGGGCAGGACGAACGAGTGGGCGTCCGCGTAGACGGCCGGGGTACCGAACACCGTGGGGAAGGGGGCCGCGCCCACGTCCTTGTCGGCGGTGCGGTAGGTGCCGAGCTCCCACTCCCCGGACAGGATCATCGCGGTCTGCCGGTTGGTGAAGGCAGCGATGCCGGAGGCGTAGTCGAGCTGCCTGGGGTTGACGGTGCCGTCGACCAGCTTGGCCATGAAGGCGATGACCTCGGCCATGCGGTCCTCGTCGACCTCGGCCGGGCCGCCCTCGGGCAGGTCGAAGCGGCCGCCGGTCTGCCGGTACAGGCCGTAGAACAGGCGCCAGCCCTGGGCGGTGTCGGTGACGTAGCCGAAGGCGATGCCCTGCCCGCCCGACGCCTTGGCCAGTTCGCGGCCCGCCTCCAGGAAGGAGTCGGGGCTGGAGAACGCGTCGGTGTCGAGCGTGCCGTCCTTCGTCAGCAGGCCGGCGTCGGCGGTCGGCCCGGGGTGGAAGAACACGATGAAGGGGTGGGTGTCGAGCGGTACGGCGTAGGTGCGGCCCTCGAACTGGGTGCGCTGCCACACCGCGTCGGTGAAGTCCTCGCGCCCGAGGCCGAACTCCTCCAGCAGGGAGGTGTCCCACGGGTCGAGCAGTCCGGAGGGGGCGTACCCCGCCAGGCGCGACATGTGGGAGACGGCCACGTCGGGGCCGCGGCCGCCGGCGGAGGCCATGGCGAGCTTGGTGTAGTAGGGGGTCCCCCACTCCAGCACCGTGCGCTCGATCCTCGTACCCGGCATGTCGGGGGCGGCCTCGTCCACCATGGTGTTGAGCAGGCCACCGTCGGCGCCGCTGAACAGGTCCCACAGGCGGACGGTGTCGTCGTCGGCGGCGAGCGCCGAGCCGCAGCCGCTCAGGGCGCCGGCGCCCAGGAGCGCGGCGGCGGAGGCGGCCGTCGCCGTCAGCATCCGGCGCCGGGACAGACCCGGCCCGTTGCTGCGCGCGGACGACGGGGGCGATGCGGGCATGGAACTCCTTCCCGGTGCCGTCCGCCCGTCCCCGGCGGCGGTGCGCCGGGGACGGCGGAACGGCACGGACTACGCTGTTCTACATCGATGTAAACCAGGAGGGTCGGCGGGGCGCCGGGCACGCCCGGTGGTCAGCCCCGCTCGCCGCGCCTCTCGTAGGCGGCGGGCCGCAGCTGGGCCCGCCGCAGCAGCTCGGTGTCGAACTTCTCCGACCGGTCGAAGCCGTAGACGCCGTTGCGCTCCTGGAAGACGTCCGTCAGCTGCGTGTAGCAGTAGCCGAACATGTTCTCGTCGCCCAGGAGCACGCCGGTCAGGCCGGTGAAGCGGGCGACGAACTCCTCGACGGTGCGCGGGCGTTCGCCGTAGCCCCAGGACGAGTCGGTCTCGTCGCCCGCCGCGTCCATCGCCGCCGCGTCCCACCAGATGCCGCCGAACTCGCTGCAGAAGTACGGCTGGCCCTTGTACGGCAGCGACCACGGGCGGCCGTCGGGGCCGGCGTTGACGAACGGCGCGTCCTCGGCGAGGCCCTTCATGATCTCGGCGAAGGCGGCCGGGTCCTGCTCGTAGTGGTGGGAGTCGTACACGTCGGTCTCGGCCACCCGGTGGGCGTAGCCCGAGGCGTCGATGACGGGCCGGCTCGGGTCGGCCTGCTTGGTGGCCAGGAACATGGCGCGGGTGACGTCGTCGAGCTGGGTGATGCGGTCGTGCAGGTGCTGGTACGTCTCGTTCAGCGGGCACCAGCCGATGATCGAGGGGTGGGAGTGGTCGCGCTCCAGCGCCTCCAGCCACTCGGCGACGTAGGAGGCGTCGGGCCGCTGGTTGTCGTCGCGCACGCCCGTCTCGCAGCCCCAGTCGCCGAACTCGCCCCAGACCAGGTAGCCGAGCCGGTCGGCGTGGTACAGGTAGCGCTCTTCGAAGACCTTCTGGTGCAGCCGGGCGCCGTTGAAGCCGGCCTTCATGCCGAGTTCGATGTCGCGCACGAGATCGGCGTCGGTGGGCGCGGTCATCAGGCCGTCCGCGTAGTAGCCCTGGTCGAGGACGAGCCGCTGGAAGACCGGCTCGCCGTTCAGCAGCAGCCGCTTGCCGTGCAGCGACACCGAGCGCAGCCCGGCGTACGAGCCCGCCTCGTCGACCACCGCGCCGTCGGCGTCGAGCAGTTCGAGCCGCAGGCCGTACAGGTGCGGGTCGGCCGGCGACCACACGCGGACCCGGTCCTCGGGGACGCGCAGCACCAGCTTGGGCGTGAGGTCGAGGTCGGCGCGGCTGTCGGCGGCGGCGACCTCGCCCCGCTCGTCGCTGAGGGTGGCGCGCACGCGGTGGCCCGGCAGGTTCGCCGTGAGCGGCAGGTCGAGGAAGAAGGAGTTCGAGGCCAGGTCCGGGGTGATGCGCGGGCGCTTCAGGCGGGCGGCGCGGGGCACCGGCTCCAGCCACACCGTCTGCCAGATGCCCGTGGTGCGGGTGTAGTGGCAGTGGGTGTTGGCGTACCAGGTCGCCTGCTTGCCGCGGGCCTGGGGGCCGTGCCGGGTGTCGCGGGCGCGCACCACGAGGGTCACCTCCTGCCCGGCCTCGGCCACACCGTCGAGGTCGGCCGTGAACGGGGTGAAGCCGCCGCGGTGCCGGGCGACCTCCACACCGTTCGCCCACACGGTGGCGTCGTGGTCGACGGCGCCGAAGTGCAGCAGCACCCGGGAGCCGGCCCACCCGGCGGGCACGGTGACCGTGCGCCGGTACCAGACGGCCTCCAGGAAGTCGGTGTCCTCGACGCCGGACAGCGCCGACTCGGGGCAGAACGGGACGGTGATGGTGCCGGGGAGCTCGCGGTCCCGCAGCCCCCGCTCCAGACCGGTGTCCGACTTGTCGATCTCGAACTGCCACTCACCGTTGAGATTGAGCCAGGCCTCGCGGGTGAACTGCGGCCTCGGGTACTCGGGGCGGGGCAGGTCCGACGGGGGCAGGACGGGCATGGTGCTCCTTGCATCACAGGTGCGAGTGGGTGCGGGGCTATGGCACCACGCCATTACATCGATGTAAATATGTTGGCGCGAAGGAAACGGTACGACTACCCTCCGCGACGCCGCTGCGCCGGAGCGGGGGCGCGAGGGGCCGTGGTCCGGCGCCGGGAAGGGGCCGCGAAGGGCCGTGAAAGGATGGGCGCGTGGCGGCTCGACCCAGGATCAAGGACGTGGCGGAGTACGCGGGTGTCTCCGCGAAGACCGTCTCCAACGTCATCAACGACTACGAACACGTCTCCGAGCAGACCCGCGCCGCGGTCAAGGAGGCCATCGACGCCCTCGGTTACCGGGTCAACATCGCCGGCCGCCAGCTCCGCAAGGGCCGCACCGGCATGATCGCCCTCGTCGTGCCGGAGCTCGACGTGGCGTACTTCTCCGAGCTGGCCAAGCACGTGATGACCGAGGCGGACCGCCGGGGGATGACCGTCCTGCTCCATCAGACGAACGGCGAGCGCACGCGGGAGCTGGCCGCCCTGCACGGCTTCGACGCCCAGTTCACCGACGGTGTGATCCTCAGCCCGCTGGCGCTGCTGCCGCACGACCTGGAGACCCGCGACCGGCGGCTCCCCGTCGTCCTGCTGGGCGAGCGGCCGTGGGCGAGCCGCACGGACCACGTCGGCGTCGACAACGTCCGCGCCTCGCGGGAGGCCACCGAGCACCTGCTCGCCGGCGGCCGCCGGCGCATCGCGGTGATCGGCGGCGCCCTGCGCGGCCGCCAGGGCACCGACCGCCTGCGCACCCAGGGCTACCAGCAGGCACTTCAGGCCGCGGGCCTGCCCTTCGACGCCGGTCTGGTGGTCCCGGTCGACGCCTACCACTGGCAGGACGGCGCGCGGGCGGCGGCCTCCCTGCTGGAGCGGCCCGAGCGCCCCGACGCCCTGCTCTGCCTCAACGACCACCTGGCCCTGGGCGCGGTGCGGGCCCTGCACGAACACGGTGTGCGCGTGCCCGGCGACGTGCACGTGGTGGGCTTCGACGACATCGAGGCCTCCCGCTTCATGATCCCCTCGCTGACGACGGTCGCCCCGGACAAGGCGGAGATCGCCCGCGCGGCGGTGTCCCTGCTGCTCCAGCGCGTAGAGGACCCGGCTGCGAGTGTCCACGCCCCGCAGGACCGCACGGCGCCCCACCGCCTCATCGTCCGGGAGAGCACGGGCGGAGCGTGAGCGGCCGGGCCCCGGGCCCGGCTCCGGCCGCCGCCGCGCCCGGCCGGCGACGCGGGCGGCCGCCTCTTCCCCCCGAACGCGGGGCGATTCTCGGCCAGTCGCGTGACACCGCATTTTCACAGGCATGGTCGGGGGCCGGCGGGGGACACAGGTACTTCGGCCGGACGCACGGGGGCGACGGTCCCGGCCGCGACGAGACAGCAGCCGCTCAGGTCGAAGGAGCCTCCGAGCACATGACGGACGTATCGAGCCAGGGTCCCGCTCCGGGCGACGACCGGAAGGTCCTGACCAACCGGCAGGGACACCCGGTCTACGACAACCAGAACCAGCGCACGGTGGGCGCGCGCGGCCCGGCCACGCTGGAGAACTACCAGTTCCTGGAGAAGATCAGCCACTTCGACCGGGAGCGCATCCCCGAGCGCGTGGTGCACGCCCGCGGCGTCACCGCCTACGGCTTCTTCGAGGCGTACGGGGCGTGGGGCGACGAGCCGATCGCGCAGTTCACGCGCGCCAAGCTGTTCCAGGAGCGGGGCAAGCGCACGGACCTCGCGGTGCGCTTCTCCACGGTGATCGGCGGCCGGGACTCCGCCGAGACGTCCCGGGACCCGCGCGGCTTCGCGGTGAAGTTCTACACCGAGGACGGCAACTGGGACCTCGTCGGCAACAACCTGGGCGTGTTCTTCATCCGGGACGCGATCAAGTTCCCGGACGTCATCCACGCCCTGAAGCCGGACCCGGTGACCTTCGAGCAGCAGTCCCGGCGGATCTTCGACTTCATGTCGCAGACCCCCGAGTCGATGCACATGCTGGTCAACCTCTTCAGCCCGCGCGGCATCCCCGCGGACTACCGCCACATGCAGGGCTTCGGCGTCAACACCTACAAGTGGGTCAACGAGCGGGGCGAGACCAAGCTGGTCAAGTACCACTGGATGCCCAAGCAGGGCGTGCGCTCCATGACCGAGGAGGACGCCGCCAGGATCCAGGCGAAGAGCCTCGGCCACGCCACCAAGGACCTGTACGAGTCGGTCGCGAACGGCGACTACCCCGAGTGGGAACTGCTCGTGCAGATGATGGACGACCACGACCACCCCGAGCTGGACTGGGACCCGCTGGACGACACCAAGACCTGGCCGGAGCAGGACTTCCCGCCGAAGCCCGTCGGCCGGATGGTGCTGAACCGGATGCCGGACGACTTCTTCGCCGAGAACGAGCAGATCGCCTTCGGCACCGGCGTCCTCGTCGACGGCCTGGACTTCTCCGACGACAAGATGCTCGTCGGCCGGACCTTCTCCTACAGCGACACCCAGCGCTACCGGGTCGGCCCGAACTACCTCCAGCTGCCGGTCAACCAGGCCAGGAACGCCACGGTGCACACCAACCAGCGCGACGGCCAGATGGCGTTCTACCAGGACGGCGGCAGCGAGAACCCCATCGTCAACTACGAGCCGTCCATCCTGGGCGGCCTGCGCGAGGCGCAGTACCCCACGCACGACGAGCAGGGCCCGGAGATCCGCGGCCGGCTCACCCGCGCCCGCATCCCGCGCACCAACGACTACCAGCAGGCCGGCCAGCGCTTCCGGCTGATGGAGGACTGGGAGCGCGACGACCTGGTGAAGAACTTCGTCAACCAGCTCTCCCAGTGCGACCGGCCGGTCCAGGAACGCATGGTGTGGCACTTCCTGCTGGTGGAGAACGAGCTGGGGCTGCGCGTCGGCGAGGGGCTCGGCATCTCCCCCGACGACGTCTCCCACCTGGAGCCGCTGCAGAGCCAGACCCTGACGGACGAGGACCGCGAGCGCCTGGCCAACCTGGGCAAGAACCCGCCCCGCGACGTCACCGGGCTGACCATGACGCACTGCGTGCCCGACGAGCGCCACGTGGTCGGCTGACCCCGGCGGCGCGACGCCGCAGGCGTTCACCGGGCGTCCGGGACGGGCACCGCGCCCCGTCCCGCCCCCCCGCCGCGTTCCGCCGCTCTCCCCCCTCCCGCCGGCTCCCCCGCTCCCGGACCACCACGTCGCACCGCACGGGCACGGACACGGTGGGGGCCGGCGGAGACGGACCCGGGCGGACGGGCCCGGCCGCGCCTCGGCCACCGCACCGCCGCGGCCGCGGTGGCGCTCGCGGGACGGCGTCCCGGCGCCGCGGGACCGGCACCGGCACCGGCCCGGACGGTGCACGGCCGGGAGGCGGACGCGGGCCGAGGGGCAGCGCACGGTGTGCGCCGCCCCGGTCGCTTCGCCGCCGCCCCTGTACGGGACGCGGCGGCGCGGCCCCGCGTCAGCGGGCCGCCGAGTCCGCCGATTCGGCCGGGCCCGCCGCCCCGTCCGCCCCGGCCGGGCGCGACGCCTCGCCGCGCTGTGGGGGCACCGGCGCCGGCCCCTTCCCCACGGCGAACTGCGCGCAGAGCGCGAGCAGCGCGGACACGGCGATGGTCACCGCCATCGGCAGACCGGTGTCCTCGCCGCCGAGGCCGACGAGCGGGGAGACCAGCGCGCCGAACCCGAACTGCAGGGCCCCCATGACGGCCGCCGCCGCGCCCGCCGCGTACGGGGCGCGGCCGATCGCCAGGGCGGAGGCGTTGCCCATGATCAGGCCCAGCGTGAAGACCGTCAGGAAGAGCACCGGGAGCACGACGGGCGCGGACGCCCCGGCGGCGAGGACCGCCAGCAGCACGAGGGCCAGTACGAACATGCCCGTGAGTCCGGTCCGCAGGAGCGCGGCCGGGCTGAAGCGGTTCACGAGCCGGCTGTTGAGGGTGCTGGACAGGACGAGCCCGACGGCGTTCACGGCGAAGGTGAGGGTGTACTGCGTGGTGGACAGGCCGAGCACGTTCTCCACCACGAAGGGCGAGGCGGAGATGTACGCCATGAGCCCGGCGAAGCCGAAGGCGAAGGCGAACGTGTAGCCGAGGTAGCCGCGGTCGGCGAAGAGCCGCCGCATCGTGCGCCCGGTGTCGGCGAGACCGCCGGCGTGCCGCTGCTCCCTGGGCAGCGACTCGGGGACGACGAACAGCGCCGACAGCAGCATCAGCAGGGTGATGCCGGTGAGCACCCAGAAGACGCCGCGCCAGCCCGCCGACTCGGAGAGGGCGCCGCCGGCCAGCGGGGCGACGACCGGGGCGATGCCGCCGATGCTGGCGAGCACCGAGAAGACCTTGGCCGCCGCGCGGCCCTCGGTGCGGTCGGAGGCGACGGCCCGGCCGATGACGATGCCGGCGGAGCCGGCGAAGCCCTGGACGAAGCGGAAGACGACGAGCAGCCAGATGGAGGGCGCGAGCGCGCACAGCGCGCTCGCCAGCGTCGCGACGGCCGTCGCCGCGATCAGCGGCCCCCGGCGCCCGAAGCGGTCGGAGAGCGGGCCGATGAGGAGCTGGCCGACGGCGAGGCCGGTCAGGAAGGCGGTGAGGGTGAGCTGCACGCCGGCGGCGCTGGTGTGCAGGTCGGAGGCCAGTTCCGTGAAGGACGGCAGGTACATGTCGGTGGCGAAGGGCGCCACCGCGGACAGCAGGGCCAGGACCACGATCAGCGGTCCGGACACACCGGGACGCGGTGCGGCGGGACTGGCGGACAAGCGGATCTCCCGAGGACGAGGGCAGACGGGAACGGCGCGCCGGGACAGGACGGCGGTGGCCATGGAGCGCGTGGAGCGCACGGCGCGGCAAAATATTTATGAGTTCATAAATAGATTAGCATGGGCCCATGGACCGTCAGACGGCTCTCCGTGCATTCACGCCCGCGCTGCGCGAGGTGACGCGCACTCTGCTGCGCACCGGGGCGCAGTGCGCCGGCGTGGACCCGCTGACGGCCACGGAGGCCGACATGCTGCGCCTCGTCGTCCGGGAGCCGGGGCTGAGCCCGGGCCGGATCGCCGTCGAGATGCACATGAAGCCGAGCAACGTCAGTGCCGCGATCCGGCACCTGACCGAGCTGGGCCTCGTGTCCCGCGAGAGCGACCCGGCCGACCGGCGTGCCGCCCGGCTCGTCCCGACCGAGCGGGCCGTGGACAACACCCGCAGGATCGAGGACGCCTGGGCCTGCATGATCGAGGACGCCCTCGGCGACCTCCCCGCGGACGACGCCGAGGCCCTGCTGCGCGCCCTGCCCGCCCTGCGCTCGCTGGAGGCCGCGGTCCGCGCCAGGGGCACGGCCTGAGCCGGACGCCCCGGAGGACCGCAGGCCCGAGGCCCTGAGCCCGGGAGCCGGGGCCCGGGACCCGGGGAGCCGGGGACGCAGGAACCCATGGAGGCCGGGGCCCGGCGGGCCGTGGCCCGTCCGCCCGTCAGTCCGCCCGGCGGGCCATCAGCTCCCGCAGGGCCGCGGCGACCTCCGCGGGCGCCTCCTCCGCCATGAAGTGCCCGTACGGAACGGTGGTGTGCCGCAGGTCCGGCGCCCAGGCCCGCCACAGGGCGGCGGCGTCGTACCCGAGCGCGGCGCCCCAGTCCTGCTGGAGCACGGTCACGGGCATGCGGAGGCGGTTCCCGGCGGCCCGGTCGGCCGTGTCGTGCTCCACGTCGATCCCGGCGGAGGCGCGGTAGTCGGCGACGATGGACGGCACCGCGCCGCGGCAGGCGCGCAGGTACACCTCGCGGACCTCCTCGGGTACGGCCCCGGGATCCTTCGACCACAGGTCGAGGAAGTGACCGAAGAAGGCGTCCGCGCTGGCGGCGATCATCCGCTCGGGCAGACCGGGCGGCTGGGCCATCAGGTAGAGGTGGAAGCCGACCGCCGCCGAGACGCCGTGCAGGGCCTCCCACATGTCGAGCGTGGGCGGCGCGTCGAGGCAGGCCAGGCGGCTCACCGCGCCGGGGTGGTCGAGGCCCGCGCGGAAGGCCACGAGCGCGCCCCGGTCGTGGCCGGCCAGCGCGAAGCGCCCGTACCCCAGCTCCCTGGCCAGGACGACGACGTCGCGGGCCATGGTCCTCTTGGAGTAGGTGTCGGGCCCCGTCGCCGCGGGCTTGTCGCTGTCCCCGTAGCCGCGCAGGTCGGGGCAGATGACGGTGTGGTCGGCCGCGAGGTCGGCGGCCACGTGGCGCCACATCAGGTGGGTCTGCGGGAAGCCGTGCAGGAGGACGACGGGCGTGCCGGACCCTCCCACGGCCGTGTGCAGGGAGACACCGTCGGCGACCGGCACACGGTGGTGGTCGAATCCGGCGATGACGGGTTGCGCGGCGGCGCTCTTCGCGTTCACGGCTCTCTTCACGGTTCTTTCCGTTCCTTCCGTCCACAAGGCGGGACCCGGTGGGAGGCGGCGGCCGGACGCGGCCGCCGCGATGCCCCCACGGTGCGGGCGGCGGATGAGCAGCCGATGAGCGCGCTGTACGTTGTGGACGCGGCGGCGCGACGGCACGGCACCGGACGGGCGCGCGGGCCGGTGGGAACGGGAGCGGGCGGAAGGGCGGCACACGGGCGTGGAGGTGGAGTTCGGGGTGCTGGGCCCGGTGGCCGCCTGGGACGGGGCGGGCGGGGCCCTCCCCCTCAAGGGGCCGAGGCACCGCGCGGTGCTCGCCCGGCTCCTCGTCGCCCGCCGCCGCGTCGTCCCCGTCCCGCGGCTCGTGGCGGACCTGTGGGGGACGCGGCCGCCGGGGGACGCGGTGAGCGCCGTACGGACCTTCGTCGCCGCCCTGCGGCGCGCGCTGGAGCCGGACCGCCCGCCGCGCGCGCCGTCCCGCCTGCTGGTCACCGAGGGTCCCGGCTACGCGCTGCGCCCGGCGCCCGGGGCCGTCGACGCCTGGCGGTTCGAGCGGGCCGTCGAGGCGGCGGAGGAGCTGCCGCCCGCGCGGGCCGCGGCCCGGCTGGCCGCCGCCCTGGACCTGTGGCGCGGCCCCGCGTACGCCGACGTGGCGGAGGAGCCCTGGGCGCGCGGCGAGCGCTCCCGGCTGGCCGAGCTGCGGCTGGGGGCCGTCGAGAGCCGGGCCGCGGCGCGGCTGGCGCTGGGCGCGGCCGCCGAGGCCGTACCGGACCTGGAGGCCCACGTCACGGAGCACCCCTGGCGGGAGGACGCCTGGCGGCTGCTCGTCCTGGCCCTGTACCGGTCCGGACGGCAGGCCGACGCGCTGTCCGCCGTACGGCGGGCCCGGCGGCTGCTCGGCGAGCACCTGGGCGTGGACCCCGGCCCGCGGCTGCGCGCCCTGGAGGCGGACGTCCTGCGCCACGCGGACCACCTGGACCCCGGCCCCGGCGGACCGGCGGCGCAGGTCTGGGCGGAGGCGGCGGCCGCGTACGAGCGCGCCGTGCCCGCCCGGGCGCGGGCGCACCTGGAGTCCACGGCGGGCCTGATGCGCGAGCTGGCGGTGACCGGCGGCAGCGGCCTGGAGGCGGCCCGCCTGCACCGGACGGCGGCGGTCGCGGCCGCGGAGCGCACGGGCGACCCGGAACTGACCGCCCGCGTCATCGGCGTCCACGACGTCCCGGCGATCTGGACCCGCGGCGACGACCCCGCCCGGGCCGGGCAGCTCGTCCGCACGGCCGAGCGGACGCTGCGGCGGCTGCCGCCGGACGCCCCCGACGCGGCCCGGGCGCGCCTGCTCGCCACGATCGCCGTGGAGACGCGCGGCCCCTCCCCCGCCGGCACCGTCGGCGGCCCGGCCGGGCCCGCCCCCGCACGCGCGCGCCAGGCGGCCCGCCAGGCGGAGGCCCTCGCACGGCGCCTGGACGACGCCTCCCTGCTCGCCTTCGCGCTGAACGGCGTCTTCATGCAGAGCTTCGGGCGCGCCGGGCTGGCCGCGCGGCGGGACGCGGTCGGCGCGGAGATCGTCGCCCTGTCCTCCCGCAACGGCCTGCCCTCGTACGAGGTGCTGGGGCACCTCGTACGCCTGCAGGCGCACTGCGCGCTGGGCGACCTCGCCGGGGCCGACCGGCACGCGGCGGCCGCGGACGGGCTCGCCGAGCGGCACGAACGCCCGCTCGTCCGCGTCTTCACCACGTGGTACCGGGCGCTGCGCACCTCGTTGACGGCTCCGCCGCGCACGGCCGAGGCCGCCTACCGGGAGGCCGCCGCGACCCTGGACGGCGCGGGCATGCCGGGCCTGGAGCGCGGGCTGCTGCCCCTGGCCCTGCTGTGCCTGCACGAACGCCACGGCGCGCCGTTCCCGGACTGCGGACGCACCGGCCCGCACCCCGCCGGACCGGAATCCGACGCCCCGGGGACCACCGCCCCCGAAGCCGTCGACTGGGGGCCCTACGAACCCTGGGTGCGCCCGCTCCTCCTCGTCCGCCGGGGCCGGGCCGAGGAGGCGGGTCGCGCCCTGCGCGTCGCCCCGCCGCCCCCGCACGACCTGCTGTACGAGGCGCTGTGGTGCCTGCTCGCCCGGGCCGCGCTCCTCGTCGGCGACCGCGCGGTCATGCGGCACGCGCGCACCGTGCTCGAACCGGCCCGCCCCGAACTCGCGGGCGCGGGCAGCGGTCTGCTGACACTGGGACCGGTGTCGGAGCACCTGGACGCTCTGACGGCGGCGCTGGAACGGCCGTAGCGCGCGGAGGGCGCGAGCGGCGTGCGCGTTCCCCCGGAGGCGCCGCGCACCTCACGGGCCGTCGCCTCTCCCGCCGGGGGCGTCCGGCCGCGGCGGGCCGTGGCGTGGACGGCCGGGTGCGGGGAAGGCGACTCGGCATGGACCTTCGTACGAGACCGTACGGGTGGCGGCCGGCCGCCGTGCTCGCCCTCCTGCCCCTGCTCGCGGCGTGCGGAGGCGGTCACGACGAGGACGGTCCCGCCCGGGGGGCCGCGATGCGGATACCGTCCTCCGACGGGACCGAGCTGGTGATCAGGACCGACAACGGCGTGCGGCTGCGGCCGGCCGACGACGACCGGGTCGGCGTCGACGAGCGCGTGCGGACCGACTGGTCGCACCGGGACGGCACCTGGGTGCTGGACCTGTCGTGCCCCGGCCACGACGGCGGGAGCGCCTGGGCCGACCGGCCGGACGGCGGCCGGGACGGCGGGAGCGCCGGTGGCGCGTGCCCCCGCATGCCCGAAGTCACCGTCCCCGCGGGCACCGCCGTCACCGTCTCCGCCCGGAACGCGGGGATCGACGCGGCCGGTGTGTCCGGCGCGCTGGACCTGACCACGGTCAACGGCGACGTGACCGTGGACCGCTCCGGCGCGCGGGACGCCGTGGTCCGGCTGGCGACCCGCAACGGCTCGGTGCGCGCGGGCGGTCTGCTCGCCGCCCGGCTGCACGCGCGGACGGTCAACGGGGACGTGGTCCTCGGGTGCGGCACCGCACCCTCGGGCGTCGGCGCGGCGACCACCAACGGTTCGGTCCGCGTCACCGTTCCGCACGACGCCCCGGCCTACCGCGTCACGGCGACCACCGACAACGGCGGTCCCACCGTCTCCGTCCCCACGACCGGGGCGGAAGCAGGCCGCGAGATGACGCTCAGCACCGTGAACGGTGACGTGACGGCCGCCGCGGAGTGACACCGTCGGCCCCGCCCGGACACCCCGGCGGCCGACCGGCCCGGGGCATCGCCCTCCTCGCCGCCGTCACACGCTCCTCGCGGCCGTCACGCGGTCGTCGCGGCGAACGCGACGAGCGGTACCGGTACGTCCCACCGTCCCATGGGCCGTACCCGTACCGCTCCTCGTCCGCGCGGGGCGTCCGTCCCGCCCCGCCCCCCGGTCAGGCGGAGCCGCTGCCCGCCTTGGCCAGCTCGTCGGTCATGTCGGCGGTGTCGCCCGCGGGCGGGGCGGACACGTCGACCGGCGTGCCGAAGCCGCTGAGGTTCATGACGGTCTTCACCGTCGCCTTCCGGCCCGAGCCCTGCCCGCTCGCGTCCTTGACGGTGAGGGAGACCTGCTGACGCCGCATCAGGCCCTCGTCGTCGATCCACAGGTCGACGGGGACCTCGTCCCCGAGCCGCTGCCGCAGCTTGCGCTCCTGCTCCGCGTTCCCCTCGGCCAGCTTGCCGAGGTCCACGTCGACCCGGTAGTGCGTGGTCCTGACCCCGCCGATCTTCTCGGTGCCGACCTTCTCGACGTTCTCCTCGGACAGGGACCTGGTGTACGCGAGGGAGTCGGCCGGATTGCTGACCTGCGTGTTCCCCATCGCACCCGAGGACTGCAGCTTGCCCAGGTCGACCTTCGTCCAGCTCTTGCCCTTCGGCAGCTGCCCGCTGCCCTCCGGGGGCTTCTGGTAGAGGACCCGGTCGACGACGCGCTGTTCGAGCTCCTCGCCCTTCATCCCGAGGCGGACCTCGCTGGTGCCGTTCCGCAGGTCGATCACGCCCGAGCCGCTGACCGACTCGCTCCGGCCGTCGGTGACCGCCGTGGTGGTGAGCTTCAGCCGGGCGGACCCGGCCTGCTCGGTCTTCTCACCGGTGGCCTGCACGACCTGCGCCGGCGACTGCTCGGCCGCCGCGTTCTTCGGCTCCCCCTCCGCCTCGCCGTCGTCCCCGCCGCACGCCGTCAGCGCGGTGGTCGCCAGTAAGCCCGCCGTGGCCAGAGAAGCGATGCGAACAGTGCGCGCCCTCACCATCATGCGACTCTTCTCCCCTTTCGCACGGCCTCGGCCGTGATGTGCGTCGTGTGGTGTGGGGGACCGATTGCCCCCCGCCCCGCTGCGCATGCGCTGTGAGTGATCTTTCTGCGTACATCGCACCAGTACGTGTAGACGCCCGGCCTTACGCCACCTGACGGCCCGCCACACGGCCGCCGGTACGCACCGCGTGCACCGTGCGGTGCGCGGTGCGGGCACGACGGTCCGGCCCGTCCCCGGCCCGGACCGGCCACTGGAGGCGGAAGGACCGCGCGCACGCCGGAGGGACCTCTTTGCCGCACAAGCACCGTTCTTTCGAGTGAGCGGGGAAGTTTTGTCGCGAATGTCGGTATCGGTCGGGCATTCATGGATCTGTCAATGACACTCCGACCATGGAGGAAAAGCATGCGTATGCGTACCCTCGCGACCACGGGCGCCCTGCTGGTTGCCGCCCTCGGCGCCGGTGCCGGTACCGCCGCCGCCGACGACGACGGGCCGCGCAAGGAGCACGGCGTCTCCGACTCGCGCGGTGAGCACCACGGCAAGCACGACCGTGGTGACAAGGGCGGCGACCACCACGGCGGCTTCCGCGGTGAGGGCCGCGAGGAGGGCCACGGCGAGGGCTCCGGGAAGGGCCACGGCGAGGGTTCCGAGGAGGGCCGCGGTCAGGGCTCCGAGGAGCGCGAGTCGCACGCCGCGGGCGGCTACAAGAAGGAAGGCGGCTACGGCCACTACTTCAACGTGGGCGGCCCCTACGGCATCACGGACTCCCACGTCGCCGGTTACAAGAACGCCGGTGTCTTCTCGTTCGGCAGCGAGTACGAGAACGAGTACGGGCACGGGGAAGACTGACACCGTCGGCTCGCACCGCACGACGCGGGCCCGCGCCGCGGACAGCGGTACGCGGGCCGTTCCACCCGGCCAGGGGTCGCCACCGGCAGGTACGGACGGCGGCCCCTGTGCCGTGCCCGGACACGGCCGGAGCGGGCACGGCCGTGCCCGCTCCGGCTCCCGTCCTCCTCCGCCGTCCGCGCGATGCCCCTACTTCCCGCGCCTGCGGTACAGCCTGAGCAGCGCGGACACCACGACGGTCACCGCGAGCAGGGCCAGCAGGACCTGCCCCCAGCCGGGCAGTCCGGGCCCGCCCGGCACCGCCAGCCACTCCTCCATGGGATCACTCCTCGCTCCCGGCCGCCGTCCTCCGGCTCCCGGCGCTGCGGCCGGAGGGTCAGTCCGCCGGACCGGTCTGCGGGCCCACGGCCCCGTCGGCCGCAGCGGGGTCGTCCGGCTGGAAGCACGCGGTGACCGTCTTGCCGTGCCGCTGGCAGCGCGCGTCCCAGCTGTCGGCGAGCACCTTCACGATGTGGACGCCGCGCCCCGACAGGTCCTCGGTGCCGCTCTCCTTCTCGTCGGGCAGTCTCCGGGACTCGTCGTGCACATTGACGTGCAGGCACTGTCCGTCCCAGCTGAGCACCAGGTGCGCGTCGCTGTGCGCGTGCCGGTGCGCGTTGGTCAGCAGCTCCGACACCACGAGGACCACGGAGTCGACCGTGTCCGGCTCCTTCTCGGACCACGGCAGCGACGCCAGCTGACGGCGCGTCCACTCTCTTCCCGCGCGCACCCCACCCGACATGGGAAACGAATGGGCCCAACCCATTGCCCTGACCGGCACGATCTTCTCCCCACAACGATCGTCACTACGTCACGTGCACCGACTGCGTCACCCCTACCGGGTGCCCACCGACGGCCGGAACAGACACGGTGCCGCCCGCAGGACCGCGGCGCGCCCGGCCCCGGCTGCGGGTGCAGCGGCCGGGAAGCGGTGTCAGGATGGCAGCGGTCGGGGGGACTTCCGAAGCAGCGGACAGAGGGAAGCGGCGAATGGACAAGTCCGAACTGATCGAGGCGACCGCGCGGAAGACCGGTGACGGCGGCACCGCCCTGGCGCACGAGGACGTCGAGCGGGTGATCGACGCGCTGTTCGGCACCGTGGAGCGCTCCGGTGCGATCGCCGAGGCGCTCAAGGGCGGCGACGCGGTCACGGTGCTGAGCTTCGGGAGCTTCCACGCCGAGAACGGCGCGCCGGTCCTGCGGCCGGACAAGGCGGTCGCCGAGTTCCTGCGGGAGGAGACGCGGCGCTGACGCGCCTTCGGGGACGGGCCGCTCCGCGCGGTTCCCCGGGGAACGGGCCCCCGTACGGGCATGCGAACTGGTCGGGCCGCGTTCCTCCATGAGGACGCGGCCCGCACCCAATGCATTTCCCGAAAACACAGCACTTATGCGTTTTCACCGCGACGGGCTGCCGTCCCGCGTGTGGAAGTACGTCTAACCGGTCCAGACGGAACCATGCGCCGCGGCGAGCGCCCCGGCCTCCTCGTGCGTCAGCAGCCGCGCCGGCCGGTCGCCGAGCAGGAGCAGCAGGGCGGACACCTCCTCGATCTCCACGGCGGCCTCGACCGCCGCCCGTACGGAGCCGCCGCTGACCACGGGCCCGTGGTTCTGCAGCAGGACGGCCCGGAAGGGGAAGCCGAGCGCCTCCAGCTCCGCGGCCTGACCGGGGTCGCCGGGCGGCGCGTACGGCAGGAGCGGGGTCTGGCCCACGCGCATGACGAAGTACGGCGTCAGCGGGGGTATCGCGCTCCGCTCCGACCAGGCGGGGCGGCAGGAGAGGGCCGCCGCGTGCCGGGAGTGCAGGTGCACCACGGCGGCGGTGCCGGGGTCCCGCCGGTAGAAGGCGAGGTGCAGCGGGAACTCCTTGGACGGCCGGGGGCCGTCCAGGTGCGTGCCGTCCGGGTCCAGGACGGTGAGCCCGTCGGGGTCGAGCGCGGCGAGGTCCGCCCCGGTCGGGGTGATCAGGACGCGGCCGCCGTCGCGGACGCTGAGGTTGCCGGAGGAGCCGGGGCTCAGGCCGAGGGAGGCGAGGTGGGCTCCGGCGGCCGCGAGGTCGTGGCGGGCACTGGTCACGCGAGACGCTCCCAGGCCTCGGTGAAGATGGCGGCGGTGCCGAAGTTGCCGGACTTCAGGGCCAGGTCGACGGTCTCGCGGCGGCCGTGCGCCGTGACCTCCGTACGCGCCCAGGCGACGCCGGGGGCGATCGGCGCGCCGACGGCCAGGCTGCGGGCGCCGAGCGCGGTGACCACCGCGCCGGAGGTCTCGCCGCCGGCCACGAGCAGCCGGCGGGCGCCCGCGGCGACGAGCTCCACGGCGCAGGCGGCGAGCGCGCGCTCCACCAGCTCGGCGGCCGGCTCGGCCCCGGCGGGCGTCTCCTGCTCCAGGTCCTCGGCGGAGCCGACGGCGTACAGGAGCGGGGGCCGCTCCCTGTCCTCGCGCCAGTACGCCCGGACGAAGGCGGTCAGGTCGGCGACCCCGCCGGTGAAGTCCTCGCGGAGCCGCGCGAGGTCGAGCTTGCGGTGCGGCAGGTGCGCGCGGCCGTGGGCGACCTGGGCGCGGGTGGCCGCGGAGGCGCTGCCGGACAGGACCACGGCGGGGTCGCCGGGGCGTGAGGCGGCGGCGGCCCGCGCGCTGCCGGCGTGCGGGCCGCTCAGGCCGACCGCCAGGCCGGCGGCGCCCGTGACCAGCGCGAAGTTCTCGGTGGCGGCCGCGATCACCCGCAGGTCGGCGTCGGAGACGGCGTCCACGACCACCAGGGCGTCCGCCAGCGCCGGGTCGTCCAGCGCGGCGCGGAGCGCGTCGGCCCCCGCCCGTACGGTGTCCAGGCCGACCAGGGCCACCGGGCGGGAGGTCTGCGGCTCCAGCAGGCGCGGCACGCGCGAGTCCCGCATGGGGGTCAGCGGGTGGTCCCGCATCGGGCTCTCCTCCAGCAGTTCGTCGTGGACGAACAGCCGCCCCCGGTACACCGTGCGGCCGGTGGCGGGGAAGGAGGGGACGACGACCGTGCGGCGCTCGCCGAGTTCGTCCAGGAACGCGTCGGCCACCGGCCCGATGTTGCCCTTCGGGGTCGAGTCGAAGGTCGAGCAGTACTTGAAGTAGAAGCGCCGGCAGCCGGCGGCGCGCAGGGCCCGCAGCGCCGCGAGGGAGGCGCCGACGGCGTCCGCGACGGGCGCGGTGCGCGACTTCAGGGCCACGACGACGGCGTCGGTGTCCGCGTCCGGGCCGTACGCCCCTTCCGCGTCGACTCCGTCGGGCCCGACCGCCACGACCGTTCTGTGACCACGGGCGACCAGCATCGTTGCGAGATCGGTCGCTCCCGTGAAGTCGTCGGCGATGGCCCCGAGGGTCGGCATCAGGCCTCCTGCGGTCGGTGCGGCTCCGGGCCGCGCGGGGGCCGCCCAGATCTTGACTGTGTGAAATTATGTTAACAGACTTTACGCATCTGGGATTGCTTGATACATCTTGTTAATACGCGCTTCTGCTCATCGGCCCGTCGCCCGGCCCGCCGTACGGAAGCGGCTCCACTGCAATGCGCCCTCATCGAGGAGAGCCCATGAACCTGCACCACCTCTTCGCCGACAGCGGCGGCCGGACCGTGCGGTACGCACTGTCCGGGGCCGGCGGAGGCTTCGCCCGCACCCTGCTGTCCCGGACCCGCCGCATGCCCGGCCTCTCCCCCGCCGTGCTGTGCGACCGGGACGTCGAGCGGCTGCGCGGCATCCTCGTGGAGCTCGGGTACGACGCCGGGCGGCTGCCCCACTGCGCGGACGCCGACGCCGTGCGGCGGGCGGTCGCCCGGGGCGACATCGCGCTGGTCGCCGACGGCGCGCTGATGGACGCGGCCGGCTGGGACATCCTCGTGGAGGCGACCGGCAGCCCCGCCGACGGCTTCGCGATGGCCGAGCGGGCCCTGCGCGGCGGCCGGCACGTGGCCATGGTCAGCAAGGAGGTCGACTCGGTCGCCGGACTGCGCCTGGCCGACCTGGCCCGGGAGCACGGCGTCGTCTACACCACCGCCGACGGCGACCAGCCCGCCAACCTCATCGGCCTGGTCACCTGGGCCGAGCTGCTCGGCCTCGACATCGTCGCGGTCGGCAAGTCCACCGAGTACGACCTCGTCCTCGACCCGGAGACCGGCAACGTCACCCAGCTCGACACCACGGTGCCCGCACCGGAGCTGGCCGGGCTGCTCACGCTCGGCGACGACGTGCCCGCCACCCTCGCCGCGCGCGCCCGCGCCGTGGCGGCGCTGCCCACCGGCGCCACCGCCGACTACTGCGAGATGGCCGTGGTGGCCACCAACACGGGCTTCCGCCCCGACACCGAGCTGCTGCACTACCCCGTGGCCCGGATCGCCGAGCTGGCCGACGTCTACCGGCTGCGCGAGGACGGCGGCGTCCTGAGGCGCCCCGGCGCCGTGGACGTCTTCAGCGCCCTGCGGCTGCCGGACGAGGCGTCCTTCGCGGGCGGCGTCTTCGTCGTCGTGCGCACCGACGACCCCGGGACCTGGGAGACGCTGCGCGGCAAGGGCCACGTCGTCAGCCGCGACGGCGGCTACGCCGCGATCTACCTGCCGTACCACCTGATGGGCGTCGAGACCCCGGTCAGCCTGCTGTCCGCGGTGCTGCACGGCCGGCCCTCCGGCGGCACCGACCCGCGCGCCCACGCCGTGCTGGCCGGACGCGCCCGCACCGACCTGTCCGCCGGCACCGTCCTGGAGATGGGCGGCCACCACCACGACGTCACCGGCGTGCAGGCCGTGCTGCTGCGCGACGAGGACGCTCCCGAGGACGTGGCGCCGCTCTACCTCGCGGCGCACGCCACCCTCGCCCGGCCCGTGGCGGAGGGCGAGCTGATCACCCTCGGCGACCTGGCCGACGCCGACGCCGCGCTGCTGGACGCCTGGACCGCCGGGCGCGCCTCCCGGCCCGGTGCGGCTCCCGAGGCGGTGTGACCATGAGCACCGACCTCCAGCACCTGCTGCTCGGCGTCGCCGCCGTCGCCGTCCTCGTCCTGCTCATCACCAAGGCGAAGCTGCACCCGTTCCTGGCGCTGGCCCTCGCCGCCCTCGGGCTCGGCGTGGCCGCGGGCATCGCCCCGGCCAGGGCCGTCGAGGCCTTCCAGGGCGGCTTCGGCGACGCGCTGAAGAGCACGGGACCGACCATCGGCCTCGGCACGCTGCTCGGCGGCATACTCCTGGGCTCCGGCGGCGCCGACCGCATCGCCACCGTGTTCATCGGCAGCCGCCCGGTGAAGTGGATCCCCGCCGCGATCACGGCGGCGGCCCTGCTCATCGGCATGCCGCACCTGTTCGACGTCAGCTTCATCATGCTGGTGCCGCTGGTGTACACCGTCGCCAAGCGCACCGGTACGCACCTGCTGTACGTGGGTCTGCCGATGGCCGCGGGCCTGTACGTCTCGCACGGCCTGCTGCCGCCGCACCCGTCGCCGACGCTCGCGGTCTCCGCGTTCGACGCCAGCACCGGCCTGACGATCCTCTACGGTCTGATCATCGGCATCCCGATGGCGGTGCTCACCGGCCCGCTGCTCACCCGGTTCGCCGCCCGCTGGTTCGGCCCCGCGCCCGACCTCGACCGCGGTCCGGTGCAGGCGGACAACCCGACGCCCGAACACCGGCGCAAGCCGGTGTCGTTCGCCCTCGCCATGATCACCGTGCTGATGCCGCCCGTGCTGATGCTGATCGGCACCGTCGGTACGGCCAACGCCGACAAGGGCAGCCTGCTGTACACCTTCTTCGAGGCGTGCGACTCCGCGGTGCTCTCCCTGCTGGCCGCGGTGGTCTTCGCCTTCTTCGCCCTGGGCGTGCGCTCCGGCTTCGGCCTGGGCCAGCTCCAGAAGATGGCGGGCAAGGGCCTGGGCCCGGTCGGCGGCATCGTGCTGATCCTGGGCGCCGGCGGCGGTCTGAAGGCCATGCTCACGGAGACCGGCATCGACAAGCTGATCTCGGACTACGCCGTCGACTGGGCGGTCCCGCCCCTCGTCCTCGGCTGGCTCGTCGCGGCCCTGCTGCGCATCTGCCTCGGCTCGGCCACGGTCGCCACCGCGGCCGCCACCGGCATCGTCGCCCCGCTCCTGGCCGCCTCCCCGGGGGTCTCCCCCGAGCTGATGGTGCTGGCGACGGCCTCCGGCGCGGTGATGCTCTCGCACGTCAACGACTCCGGCTTCTGGCTGTTCAAGGAGTACTTCCAGCTCTCCGTCCCGCAGACCTTCCGGACCTGGACGCTGATGCTGTCGCTCCAGTCCCTGCTCAGCCTGGGCGGCGTCCTGCTGCTCAGCGTGTTCGTCGGCGGCTGACCCGCGGTCCCGGCCCGTCCCCGCCGCCCGGGTGCGGCGGCGACGGGCCGGGACCATGTGCAAGATCATCGGCTACCGTCGCACAGGACCGGAAGGGAGAACCCAACGATGACCGCCGACGAGCGTCCGCCGCTGATCCCCGATCAGCGCCGCGAGCAGCTCCTGAAGCACCTGCGCCGCGACGGGGTGCTCAGCGTTCACCAGATCACCCAGCTCTTCGGCGTCTCCCACATGACGGTGCGCCGGGACATCGCGGAGCTGGAGCGCCAGGGCCTGGTGTTCTCCGTGCCCGGCGGCGCCCGGATCGCCAGCCACGTCGACACCGAACCCAGCTTCCAGGACAAGTCCCTGGTGGAGCAGCCGCAGAAGCAGGCGATGGCGGCGCGGGCGGCCGAGCTCGTCCAGGAGGGCATGACCGTCTACCTGGACGCGGGCACGACCCTGCTGGCGATGGTGCCCGCGCTCGCCCGGCTGAAGTCGCTGACGGTGGTGACCAACGACTTCACCACCGTCGACCGGCTGACGGCGGCGGAGCACCTGGACCTGGTGCACATCGGCGGCCGGGTCGACGTCTCCAACCGCTCCAGCGTCGGGCGCCTGGCCGCGGCGACGCTGCGCCAGCTCGCCCTGGACATCGCGTTCATCAGCACCAGCTCCTGGGACCTGCTGCGCGGTGTCACCACGCCGTCGGAGCCGAAGGTCGAGGTGAAGCAGGCGGCCATGGAGAGCGCGGGCAGCTCGGTGCTGGTGGCCGGTTCGTCGAAGTTCGGCACCTTCGGCCGCTACCGGGTCGCCCCGCTGGACGCCTTCGACACCATCGTCAGCGACACCGACCTGGCCGGGGCGGCGGCGGAGGGGGTCCGGGCCAAGGGGGCCGACCTGGTCCTGGCCGCCACCGCCTGACCCCTGCCCCTCCTCGTACGACGGCGGCCCGGACCCGGTGGCAGCGGGTCAGGGCCGCCGTCGCGTGCGCCGGTCAGCCGGCGGCGGACAGGCGCTCGGCCGGGCCGCCGCTCGGGACCGCGGGCGCGTTGCGCAGACCGGCGAGGACCAGGAACAGGGTGGACAGGACGGCCGTGAGGGCGAAG
The DNA here is from genome assembly GCF_014650875.1 of Streptomyces minutiscleroticus. GTDB lineage: Bacteria > Actinomycetota > Actinomycetes > Streptomycetales > Streptomycetaceae > Streptomyces > Streptomyces minutiscleroticus. The sequence continues at coordinate 61,053 of NZ_BMVU01000027.1, read as the reverse complement.
GCGGTGAAGCCCCAGCCCTCGGCCTCGCTCGCGACGAGCTGCCCGCCGAGCCACGGGCCGAACACCGCGCCGAAGCGCCCGATGCCGGAGACCCAGCCGACGGCCGTGGCGCGGTGGTCGGCGGTGGAGCGGCCCGCCACCGCCGCGTAGAGCATGGCCTGGGCGCTGAAGAGGAACAGGCCGGTCAGGAAGACCACGGCGTACGTGAGCGCCAGCGGCATGCGGACGCCGAGCGTGTAGATGCCGACGGCGGTGAGGACGAACCACAGGGCGGCGACGCGCGCGGCGCCGTAGCGGTCGGAGAACCGGCCGCCGACCAGCATGCCGACGATGCCGCCGAGGTTGATGACGACGACGAAGCCGAGGGAGGAGCCGAGTTCGTAGCCGGAGCCGCGCATCATGGTGGGCAGCCAGGTGCTGACGCCGTACACCAGCAGCAGTCCGCCGAACGAGGCCAGCCAGAACAGCAGCGTGGTGCGCCACAGGCCGTCGCGGAACAGGGCGAGCAGGGCGCTCCACCGCTCCCCGGCGGCGGGCCTGTCCGCCTCGGGCACGGGCAGGGGCACGCCGTGGCGCGCGGCGAGCGCGGCGGCCTCCTCGGTCCGGCCCCTGGCGAGCAGGAAGCCCATCGACTCGGGCAGGAACCGCACGACCAGCGGTACGCCGATGAACAGGGGCGCCACGCAGATCCAGAAGGCGACGCGCCAGCCGCCCTCGCCGCCGGTCCACAGGCCGACGAGGCCGGAGAGGATGCCGCCCGCCTGATGGGCCGTCATCAGCGTGCCGACGACCAGGGCGCCGCGGCCGCGCGGGGCGTACTCGGAGACCAGGGTGATCGTGGTGGGCAGCAGGCCGCCGAGGCCGAGCCCGGCGATGAAGCGGCCGAGTCCGAACACCCCGGGGCCGCCGGCCACGGCGCACAGCGCGGACGCCAGGGAGAAGACCGCGGTGCAGGCGACGATCGTCTTCTTGCGGCCGATCCAGTCGGTGACGGCGCCCGCGGACAGAGCGCCCAGGAGCATGCCGAAGGTGGCGTAGCTGCCGAGGTCGCCGGCCTTCGCGGCGTCCAGGCCGAGGGCGTGCTCCTCCAGCATGTGGGGCAGCACGGCGCCGTAGACGAACATGTCGAGGCCGTCGAAGAGCACGACCAGCCAGCACAGGCCGACGACCAGCGCGGTCAGCCGGGTGCCGCGTGCGGGTGGCGCGGGGGAGGGGGACAACGTCGTTTCCTCTCGTCCGTGAAGGGTCCCCGGCGAGGTGAGCGGATGGTCGGCGCGCGGCTCGTGCGGCCGACCCGCGGGGGTGCGCAGAACGGTAAGCACCCGCTCGGTACGGGTCAACGCTTTTGTCAACAATCTAATAAACAATCTGATCGACCCAGGGACGAGCCGGTCCTTCCCGGCCGGGAAGGGGCGCGCGAGGGCAGCACACCTCGCTGAGCTGTGCTTTTCCTGTGTGACAGGCTTTTACGAAAAGGGCGGCAGCGGCGGGGTCAGGGCCCGGACCCGGGGTCCGGCTGCACCGCCTCGGTGATCCCCGCGCGGGCGGCCTCCAGCTGGGCGGCGAACGCCATCCCCAGGAACAGGGCGACCCCGGTGAGGTTGGCCCACAGCAGCAGCGCGACGAAGGCCGTGAGCGGTCCGTACACGGCGCCGAAGGAGCCGCTCTCGGCGACGTACAGCGCCAGCAGCCAGGTCGCGGCGATCCACAGCAGCAGGTGGACCAGGGAGCCGAAGGCGAGCCAGGTGTACCCCGGCTGGTCCCGGCGCGGGGACCAGCGGAAGATCACCGCCGACGCGACCCAGGCGAGCGCCACGCCCAGCGGCACCTGCACCGCCCCCAGCCAGTCGAGCCGGCCGGCGGACCAGCCGAGGGTCTCGGCCACCGCCCCGCGCACCGCGTCCCCCGCGACCAGCACGAGGAAGCCGAGCACCATGGGCATGCCGGCGGCGAGGGCGAGCAGCAGGGCCCGGCCGTACTTGAGCGGGAACGGCCGGTCGCGCTCGATCCCGTAGATGCGGTTGGCGCCCCGCTCGACCTGGCCCAGCGCCGAGGCGAGGTTGAGGACGGCGAAGCCGAGGCCGAGCCACATGGCCACGGCGCTCCACACCCCGGAGCCCGCGCTGCGCTCCGTGCCGGCCAGGGCGTCGCGGACCAGGTCGGAGCTGGCGCCGGGGACGATCCGGGCGAGGGTGAGTTCGACGACCTTGCCGACGCTCTCGGTGTGCACGGTGGTGGCGACGCCCACCAGCGCGATGGTGAACGGCACCAGGCCGAGCACCACCTGGAAGCCGAGGGAGCGCGCGCTGGAGAAGCCGTCGGCGTAGCGGAAGCGCGCGAAGGAGTCCAGGAGCAGCCGGCGCCCGCCGTAGCGCCGCAGCGCGGTGAGCGCCTCGTCGCCGGAGAGCTCCTCCCCGATCATGTCCCGCGTCTGCGGCACGTGCACAGCGGTTCCCATGGCGCGTGGCTCCTCGTGTCCCTCGTCCGGCGGCACCCGGGCCGCGGCGGCGCGGCCCGTTCTCCCTTCTTGCCTGACCGGCGGGATCAATCCGCGCGGCGCGTCCCCGGACGGGCGGCGCGCCCGGGGACGGATGCGGGGAAGCGGTCAGCCCCGCCCGCCGCGGGCCGCCGTGCGGATGCCCTGCTCCGCCGCCGCCAGCTCCGCGACGGGACCGGAGTCGGCGAGTCCGGGCACGACCACGACCTCCCCGGCCTCCAGGCCGGTCAGCGAGGCGTCGATCACCTGCCCGACGGGCATCCCGCCGTCCTCGTGGACGGCCGCCTCCCGGCCCGCGACCGGCAGGTCGCCGCGCGTGAGGTGGAACTCGGTGGCGGTCAGGCCCGGGCACAGCACCTGCAGGCGCAGCGGCGTCCCGGCCAGCTCGGCGGCGAGGGTGCGGGTGAAGGTCACCACGTACCCCTTGGTGCCGCCGTACACGGCGCGCTGAGGCAGCGGGTCCGGCGGCAGGGAGCCGGCGAAGGCCAGCTGGGAGGCGACGTTGACGATCGCGCCCCGGCCGCGCTCCAGCATGGCGGGGACGGCGGCCCGGGTCAGCGCGGTGACGGCGAGGACGTTGACGTTCACGACCTTCGCCAGGAGGTCGGGGTCGAGCGCGGCGAACGGGCCGTAGCCGTTGATGCCCGCGTTGTTCAGCAGGAAGCCGACGTCCCCGGCCGCCACCCGCGCCACCACGCGGGCCAGGTCCTCGGGCAGCGACAGGTCGGCCTCCAGGATCTCCGGGTGCGTCCCGGTCGTCTCGCGCAGCCGCCCGGCCAGGTCGTCGAGGCGCTGCCGCCGCCGGGCCACCAGGACGGTGTCCCAGCCCTCCTGCGCCAGCCGCTCCGCGTACGCCGCGCCGATGCCCGAGGAGGCTCCCGTCACCAGCGCCTTGCCACGTTCCGTGTCCACTCGCGTTCTTCCTCTTCTCCCCCGCCCCCCGTCGGATGTCCTTCACCGCAGACGGTAATCGCAGCTCCGCCCGGTTCCGCCGGTAGGGGGCGGGACGCGCACGGGGCGTGTCCCCGGACGGCCGACACCGCCGGGGCACGCCCCGCCGTACACCCCGTGCCGGGGCGGGTACTAGTGCCGTGACCGGGAGGGTTCACCGGCTCACGACGCCCGGCACGGCACTCCCCCTGGCTCTTCGAGCAGGGGGACCCCCACGCCGCGTTGTCGGAGCCACCCGGGTACGCCCGGTACGAGGACGGTCCTCCGCCTTGCGACGCACCGGACGCCGCGAGCCCACGGCAGACTTCTCCGGTCACGGCACCGGATGAAGCGGCCCGGCAGTCGGCTGCGCTCACCCGCCGGGCAGGCGCCCATGTCCAGGGCGGGCGCCTCCGCACCCTGCCCGCCGCCGAAGGAGCCGGTCGCGGTGCCGGGCGGGCGCCGGCCGTGGAGCCCCGTGGCCGGCGCGGGGCTCACGACGCGGGTGTCGTGAGGATGCGGACCTGTTCGTGGGAGCGGCCGACGGCGGCCGCGATGCGGCGCAGGCCCCAGCCCGCCGCGCGGGCGTCGCGGGCGGCGCCGCGCAGGGCGCGGTCGTGCATCTCCTTGAAGGAACGGTGGAGCAGTTCGAGGGCTCTCAGCCGTTCTTCGAGGGGCGCGTCGGCGAGGTCTTCGCACAGTGCTTCGAGGTCGGCGCAGAGGACTTCGACCTCTGTCTGCCACGCGGGGGTGGCGGGGGTCGGCACAGGGGGGCCTTCCGTAGGGGTGCGTCCGGCGCGGGAGGAGCGCGGCGTACGCGGGACCCCGCCGCGGCGACGGGGTCTTCCACCCTACGCGCGCCCTGCCTGGCGCGGGACGCGGACGGCGAGCAGGACGGTGTCGTCGTGCTCGCCCGGGGCGGAGGCGCCGTCGGCGAGCCGTTCGAGGAGGCGGGACAGCGGCACGTCGGCCGCGGCGGCCTCGCCGAGGGCGCGGGCGGTGCGGTCGATGGCCGCGTCGATGTCGCCGCCGGGCACCTCGACGAGGCCGTCGGTGTAGAGCAGCAGGACGGCGCCGGGGGCGAGGACGCGGCGGTGGTCGGTGCGCGGCAGCGGCGGCAGGCCGCGGTGCATCAGGTGGTTGTGGGCGGCGAGCCGTTCGATGCGGCCGTCGGGGTGGGCCAGCAGCGGGGGCGGGTGCCCGGCGTTGGTCCACTCCAGGAGCCAGTGACCGGCGTCCTCCGGCGTGAGGTGGGCGTGGACGAGGGTGCCGCCGGCGTCCAGGCCGACGCGCGCGCAGGCGTGCTCCAGGGCGCGGACCGCCCGCGCGGGGCCCTCGCCCGTGTGGTCGTGGTCCGCCTGCCGCAGCATGCTGCGCACCTGCCCCATGACGGTGGCGGCCCGCATGTCGTGGCCGATGATGTCGCCGATGGTCAGCGCCCGCGGGACGCCGGCCGCGTCCGGCGGCGCGTCGGTGAGGGGGTAGGTGTCGTACCAGTCGCCGCCCACCATGTCGTCGACGGCGGCGGGCCGGTACAGGGCCGCGAGGTCGAGTCCGGGCACGACGGGCAGCTCGGTGAGCATGGCCCCCTGGAGCTGCCGGGCCACGGTGACCCGGTCGTCGAGGAACAGGCCCCGCTCGACGGCCTGGGCGGTGTACCCGGCGAGCGCGGTGAGCACCGCCCGCTCGGACACGTCGATCTCGTGCGGGACCTCCCAGCCCAGCACGAGGCAGCCGAGGACGCGCCGGGTCCCGGCAAGGGGCACGCACGCGACGGTGGTCAGGCCGAGGGAGTCGAATCCGGCGACGGCCCGGGTGCCGTACCCGGCCGCCAGGTCCACGCGGTCGCGCACCACGACCATGCGGTTCTCGCGCACGGCGCGCGCGGTCGGCCAGTCCTCCTCGACGCCGTAGACCTCCTCCGGATGCCCCGGCGGCACCGCGGCGGAGTCGGGAACGGCGATCCGGCGCAGGTTCCGGCCCTCGGCCAGCACCAGCCCGACGTACGCGGGCTTGAGGTCTCCGCCGACCAGGGTGCCGATCCTGCGCCGTACCTCGTCCAGGCCGGAGGCGGCGGCGAGGTCCTCGGCCGCGCGCAGCAGCAGCTGCGAACGGCTCAGCAGCGTCCTCATCCGCTCCGCCGTCTCCTCGGCCCGGCCGGTCGCCCGCTCCGCGGCGTGCCGCGCCTCCTCCGCCCCGCGCCGGGCGACCTGGGCCCGGTCCGTGCTGAACCGCAGCCGCAGCTCGGCGCTGCACGCCGCCGCCAGGTCCTCCAGGTCCCGCAGCTCCTTGCCGGTCCAGGCGCGCGGGGCGGCGTCGACGGCGCACAGCACGCCGATGACCTCGCCGGATCCACCGGTCAGCGGCACTCCCGCGAAGGCGACCGCGGGCTCCGCGTCCCCGCCGGCCCCCGCGGCGCCGCCGTCCGGCTCCGTGGAGCTGTCCACCAGCGCGAGCGGGCGCCCGCTGTCCGTCACGCGCCGGCACAGGGACCGCGCCAGGGGGCTGTCGTCCGCGGACGGCGGCCAGGACTCGGCCGGGGGTTCCTCCTTGACCGCGCCGCCGGGTCCGGTCAGCACCACCAGGCCGCGCTCCGCCGACACGACGCTCGTGACCAGCCGAGCGAATCGGTTCACGTGCCCCCTCGCGGCCGGACGTCTCATGCCCGCCCCCGGGGCGAGCGCGTCAAATCGATTGACAGCTCACGATAGCCGACCCGGGGGCCGCCGGACGGGACGCCCTCCCCGCGGGCCGCGACGGTCGCCCGATATGCGGAATCTCTCGGTCCGCCCGCTGTCCGCCTCACTCCTCCTCCTCCACGAGGAGGCGGAAGGGGTGGCCCACCGGGTCGTGCAGCACCCTGACATGGCCCTGGAACTGGTGCCCGGCCGGTGTCGCGCCCGGGGCGACGGCGTGTCCGACGGCCGCGGGCAGGTCGTCCAGCCGGATGTCCAGGCACAGCGTCATCTGCTGCTCGTGCCGGCCGACGGGGACGGTGGACCACCGCGGGCGGGTGCAGGGGCGCTCGGTCCGAAAGGAGAGGCCCGCGCCGCCCTCGGGCGGGGTGAGCGCCACCCGGTCCGGGCCCTCCTCCTGCACGGACCGGCCGAGCAGGGCTCGGCGGAAGGACGCCGGGGCGCCCGCGTCGGGCGCGTCCCGCACGGTCGCCGACAGCGAGGAACGCGGTTTCGGTCGCATGGGGTGTGAGTACCCCGTGAGAACCGGTCGCCGCGCCGGACGCGGGGCTACCGGTCCTCGTCGTCCCGGTCGCCCTCGGCCTGCGAGGGCGTGGTCCGGGCCACCTGCCGTCCGCCCTGGTCCGCGTCGCCCGCGGCCCCGGAGCCGTCGTCGGCCGGGTCCCGCTCGCCCTCCGCCTGGGACGGGGTGGGGATGGGTTCGGTCATGGCTGTCACCTCGATGTGTACGGGAAGGTCGTGCGATCCGGTGTGCGGCCCGTGCACGGCGTCTGCGCGCCGGGCTCGCGAGGACCACGGGTACCCGGACGACCGGGCATGACACGCGTGCGCCGCGTGGGACGCGGCCCCGGGACGGCGGCACCCGGGCGGCCGGGCGGCCGGGCGCCCGCGCACGGGCGGGCCCCGGCCCGTCACCGCGCGGCCCTCGCCCCGCCCTGCCCCGCCGCCGCGCGGCCGCCGGAGCCGCCGGGCCCGCCGCCGCGCGGCGTCACCTCTGCGGACGGTCCGCCCTTACGCCCCTCACCGCGCCGGCTCCTCCACGCGGGCCGGGTCCGGTGTCCCCCAGTCGGCCTCCAGCGCCGTGCGCAGCGCGTCGACCGCGGCGCCGCCGAGGCGGTGCGCGAGGTGCGCCTCCAGCCGGGCGAGCGCCTCCTCGGCCAGCCGGTGCGCGCGCTCTCCCTCGGAGGTGCGGCGGATGAGGCGGCGGCGCGTGGAGGCGGGGGCGGGGGCCTGCTCCAGGAGGCCGGCCGCGATCAGGGCGTGGACCGCCTGGTGCGCGGTCTGCCGGGTGACGGCCATGCGCCGGGCCAGTTCGGAGACGGTCGTCCCCTCCTCGTCGAGGACGGCGAAGAGCTGCAGCTGGGTGTGGGTCACGGGGATGGCGTCGGCCTCCCGCAGCGCGGCGAGCAGTGCGTCGTCGAACCAGCGGCGGGCGTCGCCCAGAAGCTGGGGCAGGGGGCGTCGGGCGGCGGACATGGGCTCCTCGAGGCGTACCGGCGGAACGAGCGCGCGCACACGCTTGCCCGACCGGCCGCCCACATGTCAGGGTGCCTGACATAACGTACGACCGACCGGGGAGCACGCATGACCTTGGAGTACGCCACTCGTTACCGGCGAGCCTCGCGCATACCGGCACGGCCGGGCAAGCCGTACTTCGTCGAGAAGGGCGAGGGGGACCGGGCCCACCTCTTCGGCGACCTGTTCACCGTCTACGCGGGGGGCGAGCAGACCGAGAACACGTTCAACTTCTTCACCTGCGAGGGGCCCAAGGGCGACATCATCCCCGCCCACCTGCACCCGGACACCTACGAGGTCTTCTACGTCACCCACGGCGCGGTGCGCCTGTTCGTCGAGGACACCGAGGGCGTCCAGCAGGAGAAGCTGCTCACCCCGGGCGACTTCGGCTTCGTGCCGAAGAACTGCCCGCACGCCTACCGGATGGAGCGGCACCACACCCAGATCGTCGGCGTGGCGGCGGGACCGGGCGGGACCTTCGAGCGGTTCTTCGAGAACCTCGGCGCGCCGGCCGAGGAGATGGGGCTGCCGCGCGAACCGGTCGTCCCCGAGCCGCACAAGTTCGGGACCGTGCCCGAGCAGTACGACGTGCGCTTCCTGCCGGACCACCAATGGCGGACGCGGTGAGCGGCGGCGCACCGCCGGCGCCGCCGCGGGAGCTGATCGCGGCCCCCCACCCCGACGCGGCGCCGCTCCCCCGCGCCGCGGAGCACCCGTCCGGGGTGCGCGTGCTGCGCGGGGTCCCCTACCGGGAGGTGCCGGGGAGCAGACCGCTGGAGCTGGATCTGTGGCTGCCGCCCGCCGCCTCCCCGGCGCGGCCCGCGCCCCTGGTCGTCTTCGTGCACGGGGGCGGCTGGCGGCGCGGGCGGCGGGACGACATGGGGCTGCGCCTGCGGGAGTGGGAGCCCGGCCCCTTCGAGCGGATCGCGGCCGCGGGGCTCGCGGTCGCGTGCGTGGACTACCGGCTCAGCGGGGAGGCCGTCTTCCCCGCGCAGACCGACGACCTGCGCGCGGCGCTGCGCTGGCTCGCCCTGCGCGGCCCCGCGGCCGGGGTCGACGCCGGGCGCTTCGTCGTGTGGGGCGAGTCCGCCGGCGGGCACCTCGCGTCCCTGCTCGCCCTGGACCGCACCGCGCCGCGGGCGGCCGGGGCGGTCGTCTGGTACGCGCCCGGCGACCTGACCGCCCCGCGCGGCGGCCCGGACCCGCGCCGCCCGGACAGCCCCGAGGCGCTGCTGCTCGGCGGGGCCCCGGCCGCGCTGCCCGAGCGCGCGCGGGAGGCCTCCCCGCTGGCGCACGTCCACGCGGGGGCCCCGCCCTTCCTGCTCCTGCACGGGGCCGGGGACACGATGGTCGACCCCTCGCACAGCACGTCCCTCGCGGCCGCGCTCCGGGAGGCAGGCGTGCCGGTGGAGCTGGAGACCGTGCCCGGCGCCGACCACGTCTGGTACGGCCTGGGCGACGCGGAGGTCGAGGACCTCTTCGCCCGGTCCCTGCGGTTCGCCGCCCGCCTCCTCGCTACGGCGGACGGCTCCCGCGCCTGACCCGGCCGGCGGTTCAGGCGCGGCACTCCCGCAGTCTGATCGCCATGAGGGCCACGTCGTCGCTGCCGTCCGGCGGCAGCCGCTCCACCAGGTGCGTGCACAGGCCCTCGGGGTCGGTGGGGCCCTCGGCCACGATGGCGGCCAGGGCGTCCAGGGAGTCCCCGAGGTCCTCGTGGCGGCGTTCGATCAGCCCGTCCGTGGCGAGGACCACCGTGGTCCCGCTCGGCGCGGCGACCTCCACCGCGGGCGGGTGGGGCAGGCCGAGGCCGAGCAGGGGCCCGTGGCTGCGGACGAAGCGGGTGGCGCCGTCCGGGTCCCTGAGCAGGGGCGGCAGATGCCCGGCGTTCGCCACGTACATGACCTCGGCGGAGGCGTCGATCAGTATCACGCACAGGGTCACGGTGGCGCCGGGCTCCACCGTGCCGAGCAGCCGGTCGAGCTGGGCGAGCACGACCTCGGGGGCGTGGCCCTCGGCCGCGTACGCCCGCAGTCCGTGCCGTACCTGGCCCATCACCATGGCCGCGTCCAGGGAGTGGCCCGCGACGTCGCCCACCGCCACGAACAGGCCGGCCGGGGTCTGCAGCGCCTCGTAGAAGTCGCCGCCGATCTCGGTGTGCTCGCTCGCCGGGAGGTAGCGCACGGCCAGGTCGGCGCGGACGGTGGAGGGCAGCGACTCGGGCAGGAAGCTGCGCTGCAGGGTCAGCGCCAGGGCGTGCTCCTCGCTGTAGGTGCGCAGCGCCTCCAGGGCCAGGGCGCAGGCGTGCGCGAGCTGCTTCACCAGCTCCTCGTCCTCCGGCGCCCGGACCGAGCCGGGCGGCAGCGCGATGCACACCGGCGGCCGGCCGGACTTGGCGCGGGCGACGGCGAGCAGCAGCGCGGAGTGGCCGGTGAGCGTGCCGGAGACGAACGGCAGCTGTCCCCCGGGGACGCTGCGCAGGCTCGCCCCGACGGCGCCGGCCGTGCCGGGCAGGCCGGTCGTGGAGGGCAGGTCCAGCTCGGACAGGCGCGCCCCGGGGTTGCCGGTGCCCCCGGTGTGGGCGGCCAGGACACCGCCCTGGGGCGAGGTGAGCACGGCGGCCGCCTCCGAGCCGAGGATCGCGGCGGCGCCCTCGGCGGCCGCGGTCACCAGCGTCTGCGCGTCGGTGGCGCTGTAGAGGGCCAGGGTGACCTTGTTGAGGCGGTGCAGCCGCTCCGCGAGGGACTCGGCGCGGCGGCGGGCCCGGGCGTAGCGCAGGGTGGCGGTGACGGTGGCCAGCAGCTCGTCGGGGGCTATGGGCTCGGTCAGGTAGGCGTCCGCGCCGCGGTTGAGGCCCTGGGTGCGGTCCCTGACACTGATCGCCGAGGCCGAGATGTGCACGACCGGCACGGACGCCGTCTCGGGGGTGCCCTTGATCCGCTCGCACAGCTCGAAGCCGGTCATGTCCGGCAGCCGTACGTCGACGATGGCCACTTCCGGCAGGGTCTTCTGCGCCTGCAGGACCTCGAGGGCCCGGGTGCCGTCCTGCGCCTCGACGACCTCGTGGCCGGCGCGGTGCAGGGTGGTGGACAGGACGTACCGGTTGGTCGCGTTGTCGTCGACGACCAGAATCCGCGCGGGGCTGGTGTCCGGGGTCTGAGCGCCGATCATCGGGAACTCTCGTTCGTGGAGGGGTCTTGGTGCGCGCGGTCGGCCCGCGGCGGGCCCTGGGATATCCCTCGCTCCTTCTCCGGGATGGCCAGGACGGAGACGAGGCGGCTGGCGGACACGTGGGTCTTGCTCAGCAGGGCCCGCGCGTGCGTGAGGCGGGTGCGGTCCACCGTCGCGTGGTCGGCGGAGGTGAGGACCGCGACCGGGATGGTGGCGATCATCGGGTCGGCGGCCAGCCGCTGCAGGATCTGGTAGCCGTCGGGCGGCGCCATGGCCAGGTCGAGCAGGATGGCGTCCGGCCGCTCCCGCTGGATGGCGCGGACCGCGGTGGAGCTGTCGGTGATCTCGATGACCGTCTCCGCGAGCCGTTGCAGCACGGAACGGACCGAGGTCAGGAAGGTCTCGTCGTCGTCGACGATCACCAGGGAGCGCAGGACGGGCGCGTCCGGCTCGGCGGCCTGGTGCGCCGGCACGCCCCCGCCGGGCGGGCTCTGCGGCACCTGCAGATGCGCGGGGAGCTCGATGGTCACGCAGGTGCCCTCCCCCAGCACGCTGTCGAGCCGTAGGCGGCCGCCGAGCAGCTCGGTGAGCCTGCGGGCGTAGGGCAGTCCGAGGCCGGTGCCGGCCTGGCCCCGCTGGTGCTGCCCGCGCACCTGGTAGAACTCCTCGAAGATGCGGTCCTGCTGGTCCTCGGGGACGCCGACGCCGGTGTCCTGGACCGTGAGCACGAACCAGTCCGCGCCGTCGCGGTCCTCGCTCGCCACGTCCAGGGAGACCGAGCCCTCGACGGTGAACTTCAGGGCGTTGGAGAGGATGTTGCGCAGGACGCGGGTGAGCATCACGTCGTCGGTCACGAGCCGGATGTCCGGGTCGACGTCGGGGATGTCCAGGCGCACGCCGGGCTGCGCGGTGCCGCTGAGGCTGCCGCGCAGCTGGTGCAGCAGCGTCCGCAGGTCCGTCTCGACCAGGTGCGGCTCGAGCCGTCCGGACTCGGCCTTGGCGACGTCCAGCAGCTCCTCCACCAGCGCGAGCAGCGTGCTGCCCGAGGCGGCGATGAGGGACACCTGCTGGCGCTGCTCGTCCGTCAGCGCGTCCGCGGAGGGGTCGAGCAGCAGCCGGGCCAGGGAGATCACCGAGTTGACCGGCGAGCGCAGCTCGTGGCTGACGTTGGCCCAGAACCGGGTCTTGGACTCGCTCGCCAGACGCAGCTGGCGGCTCTTGTCCTCCAGCTCCGCGTAGAGCGCCACGACGCCGCTGTTGGTCTCCTCCAGCTCCTTGGCCAGCTCCGAGTAGAGCGCCAGGACGCCGGCGTTGGTCTCCTCCAGCTCGGCGTTCAGGCGCTGCAGCTCCTCCTGGTGCTCGCGCGACTCCTGCAGGGCCTGCAGGAGCTGGCGGTTCTGCAGCTTCAGCGCTTCGTTCAGGTCCACCGGGTCGACCTCGTCCAGGTCGATACGCGCACCCTGGGCTCGCTCCTCAACGCTCAACGGGGACTGCGGTGCGTCCTGCGACAGCCGCAGCGTACTGGTCCCGCCGTCCTCTCCCGGCGTGAACCGGCAGCCGCCCAGCAGACGGTCGGCCGCCATGACGATGTCGGGGCTGGGCCGGTGCGGCCCCTCCCAGCTGAAACTGACGACCAGACGTACGGAACCGGCCTCCTCGACCGCGAGTCTCGCGGTGAGTCCGGAGGCACCGAGCAGGTCCTGGCCCGCCTCACTGACGACCGTGGCGAACCGGACCAGCTCCGTTCCCTGTATCCCCAAAGCACGGCAGGTCGACTGCCCGCAGCGGCGCAGCACAAACACGTCCTGCACCGCACGCAGTCCGAGCGTGACCAGCTCGCGCACCACCGTGCCGTCGCTCACGGCCGCGGTCCCGTCACCACGACGATCCCGGCGTCGTCCCGCCGTACGGCGGCCTGGCTGAGGATCTGGCCTGCGATCACCGCCGGCTGCCGGCTCAGCAGACCGGGGAAGTCGGTCGGCATCCAGCGGTTGTTCAGCCCGTCCGAGTGCATGACCAGCGCGGCCCCCGGCGGCAGCGGGGTCTCGAAGGTCCGCGGCTGGGGGATCTGCGCGCCCACGATGCCGGGCAGCGACAGCAGGGCGCTGCGCCGCTCCGGCTCCACGACGAAGGCGCTGATGTTGCCGACGCCGCTGAGCTGGACGCGCCGCTCCCGGAGGTCGACCAGGGCCACGGCGAGGGCGGCGCCGCGGGTGCCCCGCAGCGCGCGGTGGATGTCCTGCAGCACGGGCCCCGGGAGGTCGTGCCTGCTCTCGCGGAAGGCGAGCCGGGCCATGTCGCTCACCCGGGCCGCCAGCGGTCCGTGGCCGAGACCGTCGCACATCATCACCATGACGGCGTCCGGGCTGTAGCCCACCGTCCGCGCCGCCCATGTGTCACCGCACACCTGTTCGCCACCGATCGGGCGGGTCAGACCGCTGACCTGCACAGCGCCGGAGCGCGCGACGGCCACGGCCGGCTCGCCGTCCTCCCGTACCTCGAAGCGGGCCAGAACCACCGTTCCGCGGCCCGGCAGGGAATGCAAGTCGAAGACGTCCGCGAGGCGGCCGACCGCCCCCAGCCCGATGCCGAGCGTCCCGGCGCTGGACTGGCCGTCCCGCAGCGCAACGGAGGTGTCGGCGATACCGGGACCGGAGTCGATGGAGAGGCACTCCATCGCGGCCCGGCCCCGGGACCGGGTGATCCGCAGGGCCAGCGCCCCGTCGTCGGCGTGCTGCAGGAGGTTGGTCGCCACCTCGGTGACCGTGAGCTCCACCTCGGCGATCCGCGTCGCGGACAGGCCGAGACGGCGGGCGAGCTGCGCGGCCTCCCTGCGGGCCGCGGCCGCGAGGGCCGCGTCCGAGCGCAGCCACACCACGTCGGTCGCCTCGGACACCAGAGTGGCGCTCATCGGCCCCACTTCACGATGCGTACGGTCGTGCCCGAGGACCCGGTGTCCAGGTCGAACTCGTCCACGAGACGCTGTGCCCCGCTCAGGCCGAGCCCCATGCCGTTGCCGGAGGTCCATCCGTCGGTGAGCGCGAGTCCTATGTCCTCGATGCCGGGCCCGTGGTCGGCGAACTCCACCCAGACTCCCTTGCGGGGCCCCTCCACGACCGCGCTCGCGCGCACGGTGCCGCCGCCGCCGTGGACGAGCATGTTCCGGCCGAGTTCACTGGCGGCCGTCACCAGCTTCGTCTGGTGCACCAGGGACAGACCGCTGCTCTGCGCGAGCGTGCGGACCATCTGCCGGGCCTTCACCACGTCTCCGTTGGTGGCGACCGCGACCTCGGTGACGGAGACGCTGTCGGCGCCGTAGTCCCTCATGCCCGGTCCGAACGCGATGCCTGCAATCGCCGCAGGAGGCCCAGCCCGCGTTCCAGGTTGAGCGCGGTGCGGACACCGTCGAGGGACAGGCCGAGTTCGACCAGGGTCATCGCGACTGCGGGCCGCATGCCCACCACGATGGTCTCGGCGCCCAGCACCCGGGAGATGGAGGCGTTGGTGGCGAGCATTCTGCCGACGAAGGAGTCGACGATCTCCAGCGCGGAGATGTCGATGATCACTCCGCGCGCACCGGTGGCGACGATGCGGTTCGACAGGTCCTCCTGGAGGTCCAGCACCATCTGGTCCTCCAGGTCCGTCTGGATGGAGACCAGCAGTACGTCGCCGATCTTGAGTACGGGGACGCGGTCGGTCACAGCAGGCCCCGTACGTCGCTCTCGGCCTGCCGGCCGACCTCGGTGAGGGCCTCGCGCAGCGCGTCGGCGAGCGTCGCCTTGGTGGGGATGTCGCCGAACTCGATGCCGAGCGCCACGATCGTCTGCGCGATCTGCGGGCGGATGCCGGAGATGGTGCACTGGGCGCCCATCATCCGGGCGGCCACCACCGTCTTCAGGAGGTGCTGGGCGACCTGGGTGTCCACCGTGGGAACGCCGGTGATGTCGACGATCGCGTGCGTGGAGTCGGTGTCCACCAGCGTCTGCAGGAGCTTCTCCATGACGACCTGGGTGCGCGCCGAGTCCAGGGTGCCGACCAGCGGGACGCCCACCACACCGTCCCAGAGCTTGACCACCGGGGTGGACAGCTCCAGGAGCTGCTCCGCCTGCGAGGAGATGATCGCCTCGCGGGTCTTCACGTGCTCCTCCACCGTCAGGAGGCTCAGGTCGTCGAGCAGCCGGGCGAACTGCAGGTAGATCTGGGCGCCCTCGGCGCTGCCGGTCAGCTCCGGCTCCAGGACCTCCTTCAGCGCCAGCACGCTGGTGGCGGTCTCGGTGGGCGTGAAGCCCTGCCGGGCGCGGCTGCGGGAGAGCTCGATCAGCAGGCTGCGGACCTCGGCGAACTGCTCGCCGCGGCCCTCGAGGGCGATGCCCTCCGCGACCGCCTGCACGATGGCGTCGTACAGCTCGCCGAATTCTCGGCTCAGCTCGGCCGAGCTGAGCCGGCCGCGCAGGGACCTCCCCACGGTCTTGGCCCACTGAGCCGTGTACTCGTCGCGCTTCGCCGACAGTGCCTCGGTCAGTTGCCGGGTGTTCTCTTCGCTGGCCATTTTCCCTCGTAGCTCCCTCGCGGCGGACTCCGCGTCGACAATACGGCACCTCTGAAGAGGCATCTCGCACGGAGACCGACATCACCGCGCGGACCGCGGTCCCGGAGGCCGTGGCGTCGGCGCCCTGCCGCGTCCGCGCTCCCGCCCGCCCCCGAACCCGCCTTCGTATCCCCTGGTCAGGGACCGATCGGCCCGAGATCATACGCGCACCACGGGCAGGCGGGCGCCGAACTGCCGTCGCGGTTCCGGCTCTTGGCGCGGGCCCCGGCGGCCGCGTGCCGGGCGGCCGCGGACACCGTGTGCCGCGGGACCGCGGACCGGCGGCCCGGCGGCCTCCGGACGCCGACGGTCCCCCGCCGCCCGGCCCCGGTGTCAGTGTCAGTGTCAGTGTCAGTGTCACGGTATGCGATCGCAACCGTCCCGGAGCGGTTCGCGACCACTGTTCGGCGGACGGCGGAACCCGTCCGGCCGGGACGGCTCCCGTTCCCTCCCACGGGCGCCGGAGGAGCCCGCCGTCCGCGGCGCGGCGACCGCCCGGCGCTCCGTCCTCCCCGTGCGGCCGGGAACGGCTGCGCAGGGGGCCGCGCCCGTCCCCGGCCGGGGACGGGCGGGCGAGGAAGGGGGCACGGTGTTCCACTCGGCGGTGGGGCGGCGGGCGTCCGGAGCGGAGAGGGGCGCTTCGCGGGGCCGAGGCGCTCGGGAGCCCGCGCACCGGCGCCGGGGAACGGTGGGACCGCGTGCGCGCCCCACCGTCCCGGCAGCACCGTGCGCGCCGGGGCCGGTGCGCGCCGCGACGAGCGGGAAACGTTTCTTCACACCCTGGGACAAGTGGCGGGGAAGCGGCGTTCGACCTCCCCAGGCGTACCGCCGCTTCCCGCCGACTCCGGCCGTTTACCCCGGCCCATGTGATCCATTCCCGCCTGCCCCGCATTTTTTCCGCACGGCCCCGCGCCCCGCGTCACCCCTGTCCGGCCTCCCGCGCGCGCCACTCCGCCACGGCGGCCGACAGGTGGTCCTGGAGACGCGCGGGCATCGGCTTCTGCTGGGTGGTCGCGACGACGGCCTCGGCCACGTCGTGCAGCTTGGTGTTGCTGTTCTGCGACACCCGCACCAGGATGTCCCAGGCGTCGTCGGGCGTGCACGACCACACGGTCATGAGGACGCCCCGCGCGAGGTCGATGACGGGTCGTGTCTCCATCGCACGTTTCAGTTGTTCCGTCTCCTCGCGCAGCGCTTCGGCCTGCTCGGCGATCGGAAGGTCTCGTTCGGGACCGGCCCGGCGGGTGGCGCCGGAAGCCGCTCGCGTCACCGCACCTCGTCCTTCCTCACCGGTACGGCCGCGCCGGGGTCCTGGGCGCTGAGTGGCTCGCATGTCAGCACGCCTGCCCCGGAGCCGACCTCGCACACACGGCGGCTGCGCACCCCACCCGGACAGCGGTGTCGGGGCGGAGATCCAGCCACGTGCCTCCGGCATGTTCCAGTGCCGAACACACCGCATGACGCACGAAGGCCGTGGGGGGCCCCGCCTCGGCGGAGTCCGGGACGGCCGGCCGTACGGGACCTCAGGAGACACGGCGGACGGGCCCCCAGGGGCCGCCCTGCCGCTCGACCTCGCACACGGCCTCGTCGATCACACTCCGGTCGATCCAGGCCAAGGGCGTGACGTCGCAGACCAGCGGCTCGTTGTCGGGGCCACGGCCGCACTCCCGGCCCGTGAGCAGCCAGGGCCGCACGGTGCCGCGCCGGCTGGCGGGCAGGTGGGAGTAGTCGTACAGCCGCCGGGCGGCCCATGTCCGCACCGGCCGGTCCTCCCACCAGGGCTCGACGTCCAGCGAGTTGGCCGAAAGTCCGGGCAGCGGCACCCCGGTGAGCTCGTCGCTGCTGGAGGAGCGCGCCAGGTCGACCGCGGGACCGCGGGACCAGCGGACGTACAGCTGCCGTTCCCGTGTGATCCGGTCCGCCAGGTCGTCCAGACGGCTCAGGGTGTCCAGCTCACCCATCTTCTCGTGCACAGGCTCGCCACTCACTCTCGTACGGAAAACGGTGTTCCGGGAGGCCGGAACGGCGGTCCACCGGCCGCTTAGTCGGTGGACAGGGCCTCCAGGAGGTCGCCGGCCTTCTCGTCGGGCAGGGCGCGGGCGACGTCGGCCAGGGCCACCATGCCGACCAGGTCGTGGCCGTCGATGACGGGCAGCCGGCGCACCTTGTGCTCCTTCATGGTGCGCAGGATCTCCTCGGCGCCGTCGTCCGCGCCGATGGTGACCGCCTCGCCCTGGGCCAGCTCCCCGGCCTTGCACTCCTTCGGGTCCCGGCCCGCGCCCACCACCTTGACCACCACGTCACGGTCGGTCACGACACCCTTGAGCCGGTTGTCGCTCCCGCAGATCGGCAGGGCGCCGACGCCGAGCTCCTTCATCTTCTCCGCCGCGTCCCGGACGCTGTCCTGGTCGCGGACGAACTCGGCACCGCCGGTCATGATGTCGCGTGCCTTGGTCATGAGTCCTTGCCTCCTCTGTTCGGGCCGGAGTGTTCCGTCCCGGCAGAGTTCCCCGGCAGGCGTGACCGTAACAGGCGGTGTCGGCGCGGTGCGCGACCGGCGCGACGAGGCGCGGACGGCCGCCCCCGTGCGGCCGTCCCCTGCCCGCGCGGCACGCCCGTACCGCGCGGCGCCCTTCTCCCCCTGTCCGGCGGCGCCCCCCCTGCTACGCGGTGGCGCCCTCCTGCTCGGCCTCCACCTGGGCGTTCCACTCGGGCTTGGACGCCTGCCAGCCGTCCTCGTTGTGGCCCAGGCGCCAGTAGCCGGAGATCGACAGGTCCTCGCGTGGCACCTGGAGCTCCACGCGGAGCAGCTTGCGCAGCTCCTTCACGAAGCCGGCCTCGCCATGCACGAACGCGTGCACCCGGCCCTGCGGGAACGACAGGCCCCGCACGGCCTCCACCAGCGCCTCGCCGACCGGCCGCGTGCCGCGGTGCAGCCACACCACGTCGGTGCGGGCGTCCAGCTTCTGCTCCTCCTCCGGGCCCGCGACCTCGACGAACACCCGCGCGTCGGCGCCGTCCGGCAGCTTCTCCAGGGAGCGGGCGATGGCCGGGAGCGCGCTCTCGTCGCCCGCCAGCAGGTGCCAGTCGGCGGCCGGGTCCGGGGTGTACTCGCCGCCGGGGCCCAGGAAGCGCAGGACGTCGCCGGGCTTCGCGCGCGCCGCCCACGGCCCGGCGAGCCCCTCGTCGCCGTGCACGACGAAGTCGATGGTGGCCTCGCCGAGGCCGGGGTCCCAGTCGCGCACGGTGTACGTCCGCGTCACCGGCCACTGCTCGCGCGGGAACTCCTCGCGGATCCGCCGCATGTCGAAGGGCTCCGGGTAGGTCACACCTTCCACCGGGAACAGCAGCTTCACGTAGTGGTCGGTGAAGTCCCCGGCCGAGAAGTCGGCCAGCCCCTCGCCGCCGAACACCACGCGCACCATGTGCGGGGTGAGCCGCTCGGTCCGCACGACCTCCCCGGTGTGCGCCGCCCGTGCCCTGCCTCCGCGTCGGTCTGCCATGACGCTCTCCTTCGAAATGTCTTGCTCGGTCCTGCCGAGTTGCGGGAGGCACCAGTCAACACCCGGTGCCTGTGGGACACGATCCCCTATGGCTGCCGCGCCGCCGCCCGGCGGGCACGCGGCACGACGACCGGCGAGCCGTCGCCGGGCGCGCTCAGGATGTCCGCGTCGAGCGCGTACACGTCCTTGACCAGTGCCTCGTCCACCGTGTCACGGGGCCCGCCCTGGGCGACGACCCGGCCGTCCTTCATGGCGAGCGGAAGTCGGTTCCCCGGCGGCCTCGTTCGCGTCGGGCACCTGCGTACCGGCCCTCTCCGCGCCGACCGCCTGTACGGCGGCCGGGTCCGCGAAGGCCGGATCCGTGTCGACGGCGTTCGGCGGTGTCGCGTTCGTGTCGGTCATGCCGAGGCCCCCGCCGTGGACAGGCGCGGCGAGCGGGCGATCCACACGAGCAGCGGGCCGCCCACGAGGGCGAGCAGCACGCTGACCGGGGTCTTCCAGGGCCGGATGACGACGCGGGCGAGGATGTCGGCGAGGATCATCACGTCGGCGGCGATCAGCGCGGAGAGCGCGAGCTGGGCGGTCATGCGCGGTCCCGTCAACGCCCGCGCGGCGTACGGCGCGAGCAGTCCGAGGAAGGCGATGGGCCCCGCGATCGCGACCGCGCAGCCGACCAGCAGCGACACGGCCACCGCGGCGGCGAGGCGGATGCGGCCGGGGTGGTGGCCGAGCGAACGGGCGCCGTCGTCGCCGAGGCCGAGCGCGGACAGCGGCCGGGAGCAGCCGAACGCCGCGAGCAGTCCGAGCGCGACGGGCACCAGCAGCGGCACGAGGTCGGAGAGGTCCACGCCCGCGAGCGAGCCGATCGTCCAGTAGCGGTAGGTGTCGAAGGTCGACTACGTGCCGAGCAGGACGTACGCGGTCCGACGCTGCCGAACGTGGCCCACGCCCGCGAGATCGTCGTCGACGAGAAGCAGGACACCGTGTGGGCGAGCGGCTACAGCGACGGCACGCTGGTGGCGTTCGACAGCCGCACCTTCGAGGAGAGGAAGCGCGTCACCGTCGAGGGCTCCGGCCCGACGGGCCTCGCGGTGGACGAGAGGACCGGCACGCTGCACGCCGCCGACCTCACCGACGACCAGGTCATCGAGGTCTCCCGCAGGTCCGGGACCCCGCGCCTCGTCCCGGCCGGTGACGGCCCGGTCTCCGTCTCGCTGTCCGAGGACGGGAGGACCGCCTACAGCGCGAACCAGACCGGCGGCGACGTCTCGGTGGTCGACCTGCGCAAGGGCACCGTCACCAGGACCGTGGCGACCGGCGCCGGCACCCTGTCCGTGGCCACGGACGAGCGCACCGGCAAGGTGCTGGTCGTCAACCGCACCGACGCCACCGTGTCCGTCGTCGACCCGAAGAAGGGCACCGTCGAGGAGACCCTGACGACCGGCGCCAACCCCAACCACGTCGAGATCGACGACGGCGTCGCGTACGTGGTGTCCGGCGCCGGCACCGCCGCGGACGGGCTGACCCGTATCAGGATCGCCCGCTGAGGCCCCCGGTCCCGGGCCGACATGGAGACGCGTCCGGCGGTGAGGGGGCGGTGCGCACGGCGGTGCCGGCGCCGGCGCGGTGGACGGCGGAGCCGTCGACGGGCCAGCCGGCGCGGCCCGGCGCCCGGGGGCCGCTTCCGGCTTCGACGGGCGCTCAGCCGAGGGGCGGGGTGCCGTGGGTGTGGAAGGACTCGATGGTCTGCAGGCCCCATGCCTGGCCCTTGGCGCGCTCGGCCTGGGTCCAGGTGATCAGCGGCCAGTCGGGGGCCAGGACCAGGCGGGTCAACGGGTTGCACAGCTCGATGCGGTTGCCGCCCGGCTCGTAGACGTAGAGGAAGAACGTCTGCTGGATCGCGTGCTTGTGGGGGCCGGTCTCGATGTGCACACCGTTGTCCAGGCAGAGGTCCGCGGCGCGCAGGATGTCCTCGCGGGTGTCGGTGGCGAACGCGATGTGGTGCAGCCGCCCCTTCGAGCCCGACCAGTCCTCGGTGTAGACGAGGTCGTACGACTTGTTGGTGAAGGTCAGCCACTGGGCGGCGACCTTGCCGCTGTCGAGCACGATCTGCTCGGTGGGCCGGGCGCCGAGCACGTCGCGGACGAAGCCGGCGTTGGGGGCGACGTCCGAGGCCAGGAAGTTGACGTGGTCCAGGCGGCGTACGCCCACGCCCTGGACGGGTTTGGCCTGCGGCTGGTTCTTCAGCCCGGGCCTGAGCCCCTCCGGCGCCTCGTACCACTCGCTCTCCCAGTACAGGGCGACCTCGTGGCCGTCGGGGTCGCGGGTGAGGTAGAGCGGGCCGAGGCCCGGCTCGTCCTCGACCCAGCGGCCGCCGTGACCGGCCGCCTCGGCCTCCTTCACCCGGCGGCGCAGGGCCTCCTCGCCGGAGGCGCGCAGCGCGGTGCGGCGGATGCCGGAGGTGCCGTGGGCCGTGAGGGTCAGGCTGTGGTGCTCGTAGTCGTCGAAGGTGCGCAGGTACACCGAGTCGCCGGAGCGCCCGTTCTCGGTCAGGCCGAGGATGGTGGTGAAGAACCACAGACTGCCGTCGAGGTCGGGCGTCAGCAGTTCGACGTGCCCGAGGTGGGCGATGTCGCCGAGCGGCGGGGCCATCAGCGTCTCCTTCGGATGCGGTGCGGGTGCGGGTGCGGTCCCGGCGGGCCGGAGCGGGGACGGCGCCTCCCGGGGACCGCCGCGGCCGCCGCGGACGGGAAACGGTGGCGCGCCGGCCGTGCGTGCGGCTGCGTCGCGGAGCCGGAACGCCGTCGCGCCCTCCTCCGCCGAGCGCTTGCCGAACGTAGAAGCGGCCGCCCAGGATTGTCAACAATCTCGTCGGATATTTCGCCGACAGGAAGCCGCCGCACTCCTTTCGCCGTGCGGCCGCACGGCGAACAGGAACAGCGTGAAGAGACTGTGCCGCGGCCGCTCCTGTGGCGGGCCGGCCCTGTGCGGCCGCACGGTGCGACACGGCGCCCCCGTACGGCGGGACTCCGCTCGGCGGCCGGGCTCAGCCGTCCGCGCCGCCCCGGACCCCCGCCTCCCGCTCCCGCGCCCGCCGGCCGGGCATCAGCACGATCGCCAGGACGGGCGCGGCGGCCAGGGCCAGCCAGCGCACCGCGGGCGGCAGCCCGCTGTCCAGCAGCGCGCCCATGAGGGCGCTGCCCACCAGCACGATCAGTCCGGACAGCGACGACATCGCCCCGGTGTACAGGCCGATCCGGCCCTCCTCGGCGAGGTCCGGCACGCGCGCCCGGGCCGCCGGTACGACGAGCATCTGCCCCAGGGTGAGCAGCACGACGAAGCCTGCGCCCGGCAGCAGTCCCGGGACACCCGTGAGACCGGCCGGCAGCGCCGCGGCCACGACGCCGAAGGCGGCCGCGATCAGCAGCAGGCCGAACACCATGGAGCGGTGCAGGTCGAGCCGGCGGGCCGCCCAGCGGGTGACGGGCAGCTGCACGGACACGACCAGCACCGAGGACAGGGCGAACAGCCAGGCCAGCGGCGCCTGGTCGGACATCGCGCGCTCCACTTCCCCGGGCAGGGCCTGGTAGAGCTGGTTGTACGCCAGCAGGTAGGCGCCGTAGCCGCAGCACAGCCCGAGGAAGGCGCGGTTGCGCGCCACCGCGCGCAGCCCGCCCCCGCCCGGTGCGGCCGTCCGCCCGGGGATCCGCTGCGGCAGCAGCCGGGCGTGCCCGGCCAGGACGAGGACGAACACCCCGGCCCCCGCCAGACAGGCCGTGCGGAAGTCGACGGACAGCAGCAGCGCGCCGAGCAGCGGCCCGACGAACGCGCCCGCCTGACCGGCCACGGAGAGCAGGGCCAGCACGCTCGTGCGGGAGCCGCCGCCGCTCTTCTCCCAGGCCACCGCCTGCCGGGCGACCTCGGACTCGACGGCGGGCGAGAACAGCGCGGCGGCGAAGCCGATCAGCAGCACCGAGCCGATGACGGCCCACGGCCGCTCCGCGTACCCGAGCCAGACGAATCCGGCGATCCGCAGGACGCAGCCCACGAGCACGACCGGGCGGACCCCGTACCGGTCGGCCAGGGCGCCGCCCACCACGAAGAGTCCCTGCTGGCTGAAGGTGCGCAGCCCCAGGACCAGGCCGACCAGCCAGCCCGCCATGCCGATCGCGCCGCCCAGGTGCTCGGCGAGGAACGGCAGCACGGCGAAGAAGCCGATGTTGAAGGCGAACTGGGTGGCGATCAGCAGGCGCAGCAGCGGGGGCAGCCGCCGCCGGACCCGCTCCCGGCGGAACCGGCCGGTTCCGCCGGTTCCGCCGGAGCCGCCGGAGCCGCCGGACCGGCGGACGGAGGACGCGCCCGCCACCCCCTCCCCCGGTCCCCCCGTCCCTTCCCTCGCCGCGCCTTCCGCCCTCCGCGCCTCTTCCTTCACCGTCCCCTCCGCCCTCCGCTTCTCCTTCGCCTCCGTGCCCTTCGCCCGCTCCGCGCGGGCGCGCTCACTCACGGGCCGTTCCTCCGGGGGCGGTGGCCAACTCGGGTTCGGCGGGCCGCGACCGGCGCGGCGGGACGACCCGGGCCGTCCCCGGGTCCGCCGCCTCCGCCCCGCGGCGCCGCGGGCGGCCCGGCCGCCGCGTCCGCATCCCGTCGGCCGCGCTGACCGCCAGCGCGCCGAGCAGCGCGAGGACGGCGGCCGGGGCGAGGACGGCCCACGGCGCGCGCTCGGCGTACGGCTGGTTCTCGGCGAGCAGCAGGCCCCACTCCGGCGACGGCGGCTGGGCCCCGAGGCCCAGGAAGCCGAGGGCGGCGAGGGACAGGGCGACGGCGGGCAGCCGCAGCAGGGCGTGCCGCGCCACGGGCGGGACGACGGCCGGCAGCAGCTCGTGCCGCAGCAGGTGCCAGGGGCCGGCCCCCAGGCCGATGGCGGCGGTCAGGTGCAGGGTGGCCCGCTCCTGCCGCAGCAGCGCGGCGGCGTGGGCCGCCAGCGGCGCCCACGCCACGGCGGTCACGGCGAGCGCGGGCGTGCCGGAACCGCTGCCCACCACGGCCGTGACCAGCAGCGCCACGAGGACGGGCGGCACCGCGTTCACGGTGTCGACGAGCGGCCCCGACACCGCGGGCAGCAGGCCGAGCAGCAGCCCCAGGACCAGCGCGGCGGCACTGATCGCCAGGGCCTGGGACAGGGTGCCGAACGCACCGTGGGCCAGCCGCGCCAGCACGTCGCGGCCGAGCGCGTCCGTGCCGAACGGGTGCGCCCGGGACGGTGCCAGGAGCCGCGCTCCGGTGTCCACGGCGAGCGGGTCGCGCGGCAGCCCCCAGCCGACGACCGCGACGAGGACGGCCCCGTACACCAGGAGCGGCACGCGGGACGCGGGCGGCGCCGGGCGGTGCAGGGAGCCGAGCGCGCCGGCGGCCAGGGCGGGCCCGGCCAGCAGCCGGGCGGCCCCGTGCGCCGCCAGGGTGACGCAGGCGGCGAGCAGCACCAGCGCGAGCGTGCCCGCCTGCAGGACGGGCAGGTCCTGGGCGACGGCGGCCTGCAGGGTGAGGCGGCCGAGCCCGGGGATGTCGAAGATCTGCTCCACGGCGACCGCGCCGCCGGTCAGGCCGACCACGTACAGCGCGGCGTTCGGCAGCAGCGCGGGCAGGCAGCGGCGCACCGCCTGGCGCGCGATCCGGCGTCCCGGCATGCCCCGCGCCGCGGCGGCCGGCGCCCAGGGCTCGGCGAACGCGCCGGGCAGCAGGTCGGCGAGGAGCCGCCCCAGCAGCGCGCCGGCGGGCAGCCCCAGCGACAGCGCGGGCAGCACCGTCCACCGCGGCCCGTACCAGCCGAGCGCGGGCAGCCAGCCGAGCTGGACGCCGACCACGGTGGCCAGCACGGAGGCGATCAGGAACTCGGGCAGCGCCGCGAGCACCGCCGCGCCGCCGCGCCCCGGCCGGGCGTCCCCGAGCCGCCGCCGCGAGCCCAGCCACAGCGTGCGGGCGCACACCGCGGCCGCGGTCACCGCGGCGAAGGCCAGTGCCACCGCCATCAGCAGCACGGAGGCGCCGAGGGCCTGCAGCACGGACGGCGCGACCTCGGCGCCGGAGATCCACGACCGTCCGGCGTCCCCGCGCGGCAGTCCGCTCAGCCACTGCCCCAGCAGGTGCAGCGGACCGGCGTCGAGGCCGAGCCCGGCGCGGACGTCCGCCAGCACCTCCGGGGTGGCGTCGCGCTCCGCCGACCGGGCCTTGAGCACGGTGAGCGCCGGGTCGGTGCGGGACAGCCAGGGCAGCAGCCCGATGCCGCACACGAGCGCGGCGGCGAGCGCGCACCGCCAGGCGGCGCGTGGCACCGCGCCGTGCAGCAGCCGCCGGACGACCGCGCCCCGTCCCTCCTCCTGGGGTGACACCGTTGTGTTCTTCGGGCTTCGGCGCATCGTCAGCGACGGGTGCCGGTGCCGACGAGCGTGCGCTCGTACGGGTCGAGGATCACACCCTTCACCGACGCGCCCACCCCGGTGATGATCCGCTGGTGGACCAGGGGGACGAACGCGTCGGCGCCCAGGACGTCCGCCTCGGCCGCCATGGCCGCGTCGCGCCGCTTCTCCTCGTCGGCCGTGCCCTCCGCCTTCTCCACCGCCTCGTCGACGGTGTCGTCGCAGAGCAGGGCGAGGTTGTAACTGCCGTCGCAGGTGTAGTCGCTGGCGAGGATGGACACGGGGTCACCGGTGTCGAGCATGGTGTTGCGGGCGGCGACGAACGCGTCGAACTTCCCCGCCAGCGCGTCGCCCTCCAGCCGGGAGTACTCGCGCACCTCCAGCTTCACCTCGAAGCCCGCCTTCTCCAGCTGCTGCTTCAGCACCTGGGCGACCTCGGGCAGCTCGGGCCGGTTGTCGTACGTGGCCACCGTGATGCTCTCGCCGTCCGGCCTCGCCGCCTCCGCCCGCCCCGCGGGCTTCTCTCGCTTGCCGGCCGCCCAGGTCAGCGCGGGCCCGTAGAGGCCCGCGCCCGGGTCGGCGTAGCCCTCGTAGACGTCGTCGGCGAGCGCGGAGGTGTTCACCGCCTCCCGGGCGGCGGCCCGCATCGCCGGGTCCTCGAACACCCCCTTGCCGGTGTTGAGCTGCAGGCTGGTGGTGCGGGTCGTGGGCGTCTCGCGGCGGGTGCCCTCCTTCAGCGAGGCCGCCTGGGAGACCGGGATCGCCTCGGCGACGTCGACCTCGCCGGTGCGCAGCGCGTTGGCGCGGGCGGTGCCGTCCGCGACGAACCGCGCGTCGACGCCGGCGGCCTGCGCCCGGCCGCCCCAGTAGTCGTCGAAGCGCTCCAGGGTGGCGGAGCTCGACCCGGAGGTCTTCGTCAGCTCGAACGGGCCGGTGGCGGTACCGACCGGGCTGACGGCGCCCTTCTCGTACGCCTTGGGGGCGAGGACCGCCAGCGAGGGGCTGGTCAGCCGCAGCGGCAGGACGGGGTCGGGGTCGGCCGTCGTGACCCGCACGCGCCCGTCGCCGGCGGCCTCGGCCTTCACGGTGACGCCGGACAGCGCGGCGGGCTGCGGCTTCGCGTCCGCCGCGTGGGTCAGGGCGGAGGCCACGGCGTCCGCGGTGACCTCCGTGCCGTCCTGGAACGTCGCCTCGCGCAGGGTGAACAGCCAGCTGCGGTCGTTCTCCCGCTGCCAGGACTGCGCGAGCGCGGGCGCGGCGGCGCCGTTGGCGTCCAGCTGGGTCAGCCCCTCGGTGACGCCGAGCCGGCTCAGCAGGGTGGCGTCGGCGCCGTACGGGGAGAAGTTCTCGGCGGGCGGGAAGGCGAGGGCGACCCGCAGCCGGGAGCCCGCGTCCCCCGCGTCGGAGGAGTCGTCGCCGGAGGCGAAACAGCCGGCGAGGAGGGGGGTGAGCAGCGAGGCGGCGAGCAGCCGGCGACGGCGGACGGAGCGCATGGTCCTCATGTTCTACGGGGGACGACGGACAGGCCAGAGCCTACCTGGAAATCATTTCCATTAGGTGGGCGGGGGTGGAACCCCACGGCGCCCGGCGCGGCACGGACGTCCGGCGCGGTACGGACGTCCGGTACGGCACGGACGTCCGGCGCGACATCGGTGTCCGCCGCGGCATCGGTGTCTAGCGCGGCATGGGCACTTCGAAGTGCACGATGCCCTGGCCGCCGCCGGGCTCCTCCGCGCGCTCGTCGCACACCGCCTTGGCCAGCGACCGCCAGAACGCCTCGGCGCCCGGCACCGTCGGGTCGGTGTGCAGGTACACGGCCTCGTAGCCGCCGTCCGCCGCCGCGAAGTCCATGAGGTGGGCGACCAGCCGCCGGGCCAGTCCGCGCCTGCGGTGCCCGGGGCGGACGTAGACGCGGCGCAGCTGCGCGGTCGTGCCCGAGGGGTAGCGCTCCGCCAGGTCGCGCGGGTTCGGCGGGTGCGCCGGGCCGCGCGAGTCGAGCGCGCCGGTCGCCACGACCTCCCCCGCCCCGTCGAGGGCCACCGACAAGGTGTGACGGACGGGGGCGAGGTAGGCGCGGACCGGATCGACGATGTCGGCGTGCCACCGTGGCACGTAGCCCGAACCGAAGTCGCGGTAGACGGTGTCGAGCATCACGGCGCGGGCGCCGTCCACGTCCTCGGGACCGGCGGTTTTGATGCGGTAATCAGGCACTTGCACATCATATGCATCTAGCCTCCGGCCACCTCACCGCCGGGTCGGCGTCACGGGCCCGCGCCGCACGTCGGAGCGGTGACCGGGGGTTCGTGGGCCTGGTACCGGCCCGGCGGGGCACTCGTGCGCCATGAGGTTCCCGAAGCGCACGCCCGCGGGGAGGAGGCGCCGTGCCCCGGCGGGCGGCCGGCTCGCGTCCGACGCGGCCGCGTCGGTGGCCGTGACCGCGGCCGCGGTCCTGGGCGCCCGGGCCGTCGACGCCGACAGCGCCTGGTACCACTCCCTGGAGAAACCGCCGTGGCAGCCGCCGTCGTGGGCGTTCGGCGCGGTGTGGACCCGGCTTGTACGCGTCCGTCGCCCGGGCGGGCGGGCGCGCCCTGTCGGCCGCCCCCGCGCGGGAGCGGCGCGCGCCGTCCGCGGGCCCGGCCGTCGACCTGGCGCCGAACACGGCGTGGAACCGGCTGTTCCTCGGCCGCCGCAGCCCGCGCGCCGGCGTCGCGGGCACCTGCTGCTCGACGCGGGCAACGCGGAGCTGATCCGCCGCACGGCGCGCACGGACGGGGCGGCGGCCCCGGGGCTCGTGCCCTACGCCCTGCGGTGCGGCTTCGCGACCGCGCTCAACACGTCCATCGCCCGCCGCAACCGGTGACGGGCCGAACGGGATCATAGGCTTGCGACATGGCGAAGTACTACGACGTGCACCCCGACAACCCGCAGCAGCGCACCGTGCGCCAGGTGGCCGACGACATCCGCGAGGGAGCCCTCGTCGCGTACCCCACCGACTCCTGTTACGCGCTGGGGTGCCGGATCGGCAGCAAGGACGGCATCGACCGCATCCGCTCGATCCGCCACCTCGACGACCGCCACCACTTCACCCTGGTGTGCCAGAACTTCGCCCAGCTCGGCCAGTTCGTGCGCATCGACAACGACGTGTTCCGCGCGGTGAAGGCGTCGACCCCCGGCAGTTACACCTTCATCCTGCCCGCGACCAAGGAGGTGCCGCGCAAGCTGCTGCACCCCAAGAAGAAGACGGTGGGTGTCCGCATCCCCGACCACGTCGTCGCCCAGGCCCTGCTCGCCGAGCTCGGCGAGCCGCTGCTGTCCAGCACCCTGCTGCTGCCGGACGAGGACGAGCCGATGACCCAGGGCTGGGAGATCAAGGACCGGCTCGACCACGTGGTGGACGCGGTCGTCGACTCCGGGGACTGCGGCACCGAGCCGACCACCGTCGTGGACTTCTCCGAGGGCGAGCCGGTCGTCGTGCGCCGGGGGGCGGGCGACGTCACACGGTTCGAGTGACGGTGACGGTGGTGGGCGCCGGTGGGTGACGGTGCCGGCCGCCGTCGCCCACCGGTGCGCGGAAGGACGCGCTCCCGGGCGCTCCTCAGCGGGCGGACAGATAGGCCCGGCCCGCCGGGGTCAGCGCGGGCCCGGCGCGGAAGAGCACGGTGCTGGGCCCCGGTTCGTCCGTGCCGAGGCCGAACCAGGCGTAGCGCCGCAGGTACGGCAGCCCGTCGAGCATCTTCGTCGACGCCGTCAGGAAGGCCGCCTGCTCCTCGTCCGACGGGTGGCGGGGCGTGCCCTGGGAGAAGTCGACGAGCGCGAACTCGGTGAGCCAGATCGGCTTGTGGTAGCGCTCGTACACGGCCGCCAGGTAGCCGCGCAGCTGCTCGACCGCGGCGGCGGTGCGGAAGTCGCCGCCGTACCAGTGCAGCGTGATGAAGTCGACGCGCAGGCCGCGCTCCCGCGCGCCGCTCATGAAGCGGTCGAGCCAGCCGCCCGGGGTGTCCCCGCCGTAGGCCACGGCCGGGCTGCCGAGCGTGCTGCCCGTCGACTCCAGCCTCGGCCACAGCGACAGCGCCTGTTCGACGCTCATGTCCGCCTGCCCCGCCATGTCGGGTTCGTTGAAGCCCAGCAGGTACGGCCCGGCCGCCTTCGCCTCGGCCAGGGCCTGCGGGGTGACGGAGTCGGCCCCCCAGATCATCGGGACGAACCCGGTGCCGTTCGGCGTCGTGACGCCCGGGTGCGCGGTGGACCAGGTGTAGTACCAGCCCGCGCCGGACTGCCGCAGTGCCGCGTCGGCGTCCGGGAAGGACCACACGCCGACGCCCTTGCGGTCGGACGCGACCGCCTTCGGCGCGGCGGCGGGCGGAGCGCCGGCGGCCGTCGCCCGGGGAGCGGCCGACGCGGCCGAACGCGAGGGCGTGGCGCTCGGGGACGGCGACACCTTCCTGCTCGCCGACGGCGACGCCGACGGTGCGGGTCCGGACGGCGCCGTGGCGCCCGGTGACACGGTGGGTCCGTGGGCGGCGGCCGCCCGGGGCGCGGCGGACTCCGTCCCGGAGTCCGACACCACGGCCAGCGCGCCCGCGGCCACCGCCGCCGCGGCTCCGGCGGCGGCCAGGACGCGCAGGCGCCCCGCGCCGGCCGGCGCGCCGCCGCGCGGGCGCCGGTGGGCACGCGGTGCCCGGCCGGCACGGTGGGTGACGAGGTGCGAGAGCCCGTCCGCCGCCGTGTCCCCCTGAAGGGTGTGACCGTCGTCCCCGCCCCCGGGCATGCCTCCGTTCCCGGGCACGTCCCCGCCCCCGGGGATGTCTTCGTTCCCCTCGCCGCTCCCGTCCCCCCGCGCGTACAGGCTCTCGTCCCACAGGGCGTGACCGCCCCCGTCCTGGAACACCTGTCCGTCATCGCCCCGGAGGGTGTGACCGCCCTCGTACTGGTGCGCGGAGCCGCTTCCGTCCCGGAACGGCTGCCCGCTGTCGTCCCACGGCGCGTGACCGCTCCCGCCGTCCCCGTGGGACGTGTGCGCACCGGCGTCGCCGTCCGCCGCCCGGGACGCGCCGTCGAGGGCCCCCGGCAGCGCGGCCTCCAGGACCGCCCGGTGCAGCGCGGCCGGCGGCACCAGCAGCGGCAGGCCGCCCAGCAGCCCGGAGACGGGCAGCAGTTCGGCGGTGCGCGCGGCGCACCGCTCGCAGCCGCGCACATGGCGGGCGAGGCGCTTGCGCCACAGCGGGGAGGGCGTCCCGTCCCAGGGGGCGGCGGCCTTCGCGAGGCCGGGGCAGGGCGGCCGCGCGGCCAGCGCCCGTACGACGGTCCGGCCGGCGTCGAGCTTCTCCTTCAGCCGCTGCACCCGCACGGCGGTGTGCCGGCCCGACAGCCCCAGCGCCTGCGCGAGGTCGGCGCGCGTCAGCTCGCCCGTCTCCTCCAGCCACCACAGCGCGAGCAGTTCGCGGTCCTCCCCGTCCAGCCACGCGGTGGCCTCCGCCACCTCGCGCCGGTCGTCGGTGAGCTGCAGCCGGAGGACCGTCAGCGACGCGAAGTCCGAGGCGGGGTCGGGCACGTACGCGGCGCGCTCCATGGACGCGCGCGTCGCGCGGTCCTGCTGCCTGCCCTTGATCCAGTCACGTATCTGCCGCACGGTGATGGCCACCATCCACGATCGGTACGCCGCGGGCCGCTCCAGCCGGTCGAGACCGCGCACGACCCGCAGCAGGGCCTCCTGCACGACGTCGTCCACGTCGCCGTGGCCGTCCAGGGCGCGGCCGACGATGTTGTGGACGAGCGGCAGCGACTGCGTCACCAGCCGTTCGACTGCCTGCGGATCACCGTCGCGGGCGGCGGACACCAGGGCGGCGTCCGGCCCGCGGCCGGGTTCTGTGCGCATCGATCGTCTCCCTTTCGTCTGAGACCCGAGGAACGCGGGGCGCCGACACGGCCGGCCGTGTCGGCGTCCTCCCTGTGGGAGACGCCGTGCGCGTCGCGGGACAACGGAAATCCCGGAACGGAATCCGAGGGGATCCCGAACCGGAGTCCGGGAGGGGAACAGTGTGCACGGCGGGGCGCCCGCGGACGAGCCCCGCCCGGTGCCCCGGGGCGGGCGGCCCGGCACGTGCCCGCGGAGCACCGCACCCGGAAGACCGCGGCCGGGGCCGCACACGCGGTACGGGAGTCCACCGGACGTTTCCGGCTATGTCGTGACCTGCACCACGGCGCGCCATGATCTGGTTTTCCAGGTCGCGACCTGCGGTGACCATACTGGGAAGCGCACACCGCCCTTCCACGTACAGAGTGATCCATGGCCAAGTCCCACCTCCCCGCCACGACGCCGGACACGGTCTGGCTCGCCCGTGGCCGCCACAGCGGGCCCGCCCCGGAGAAGACGCTGCGGGAGAACCTGCGTGCGCTCAAGACGAACGGCGTCATCGACGACTTCCTGGAACCGGAACCGGAACCGGAGGACCCCGCGGAGGCCCGTGAGCGCGTCTTCGAGGCGCGCTGGCGGGCCGCCGGCGTCACCGTGCGCGCCCGCCTGACCGTCGGCGCGGCCGACCGCGCCGGGGACGAGCACGACTGGGTCCTCGTGGCGGAGGCGGAGCGCCCCTGGGACCCGGCCTGGCCCTCCCCGGCGACGATGTTCTGGCCGGAGGACGGCGAAGCGGCCTGGGACCGGGACGGCGTCGGCGCCCTGCGCCTGCGGGACATCAACCCGCTCCCCCGGGACGACAAGGCCCTGCGCCGGCTGCTGCGCGACAGCGTGCGGCACAGCTGGAGCATCAACGTCGTCGTGCACGAGGCGATGACCCCCGACGAGCGCGGCCGCCGCCCGCTGTCCCCCCTGCTCCCGCCCGGACTGCGGCACCGCGTCGTGGAGCACCGGGCCACGCCCGACCAGTACCAGATCGCCAACTGGGCGCTCGACGACTTCGGCGTGCGGCTGCCCCGCGGCGGCGCCGTCGTCCTGCCCGGCACCCCGGCCCCGCCCGGCTACACGGGGAAGGACTTCTCCGTGCGCAGCGTCTTCCTCGACGGCTCCGAGCCGCGCGAGCTGCTGGACGCGATCGAGCGGTACGCGGCCCTGCCGCTGCCCAGCCCCGAGGGCGCGCAGGAGGCCGTCACCGCGCTGCGCGAGAAGTGGCACCTGGTGACGCTGGAGGAGGAGCTGGCCCACACGCGCGCCCTGGTGGAGACGTACAAGGAGGCGCTGGAGGCCATGACCGCCTCGCGGGACCTGTACCGCGAGGCGGCGGAGCTGGCCCACGCCGCGCTGGCCGAGACGAAGGAGGCGCAGGGGGTCGCGCCGCCCGCCGGGGACAGGGGTGCGCAGGGGCCGCAGGACTCCCCGCTGCACCAGCTGACCAGGACGTTCCAGCGCATGACCGACACGTTCCGGGCCAAGCGGGCGTCCGGCGAGGGAGCGTCCTCCGCCGGTGCGTTCACCACCGGCACGTTCACCACCGGCAGCTTCTCCTCGGGGACCCCCTCCTCGGGGGCGTCCGCTCCCGACGGCGGCGCCGAGGGGCCCGGCAGGTCCCGGGACCCCGGCTGACCGTTTCCGCGGCCCCGTACGACGGTCACAGGGGGGGGCGCCGCCGTGGCCGCCACGGCGGCGGTGACCGTCGCGGGCCGTCGTCGCGCTCGTCCGCGGAGTGCCGCGTGTCCGGTTTCCCGGGCCCGTGCCGGGCTACTCGCGCCCCATGGAAGAGACGACACCCCTGCGACGCGCCGCGGTGTTCACCCGGCGCGCTCTGCCCGACGCGTCCGCCTCCGGACGCGTCCTGAAGGCCGTGGACCGGCTGGAGCAGTACACCGGGGCCGACCGCGTGGTCGACACGCTGCAGCGCGCGGTGCGGGCGCTCCCGCTCGGCCGGGCCCGTGACGCGATGCACGGCCGCTGGCTGGGGCACCCCGTGCACCCGCTGATGGTCCAGTTGCCCATCGGCTGCTGGTTCTCGGCGGCGATCCTGGACTTCCTGCCCGGCCGGCAGCGTGCCGCCCGCACCCTCGTCGGCACCGGCGCGCTGGCCGCCGCTCCCGCCGCGCTCACCGGCTGGGTGGACTGGGCGGAGCTGCGCCCCGAACAGCAGCGGGTCGGCGTGGTGCACGCCGCCTCCAACGTCGTGGCGGTGAGCCTCTACACCGGTTCCTACGTGGCACGGAAGCGCGGCCACAACCTGCTCGGCCGGGCGCTCGGCCTCGCCGGGCTCGGCGCCGTCAGCGTGGGCGGCGCCCTCGGCGGGCACATGGCCTACCGCCAGGCGTCGGGCGCCAACCACGCCGAGGACGTGCCGCACCTGGTGGAGCCCGGCTGGCACCGGGTCGCGGACCTCGCCGAGCTGCCCGAGGGCCGGCCGGTGCGGCGTGACATCGGCGACGTCGGCGTCGTGGTCGTGCGGGAGGGCGACGACGTGCACGTCCTGGCGGAGCGGTGCAGCCACATGTCCGGTCCGCTCTCGGAGGGCGAGGTGAAGGACGGCTGCATCCAGTGCCCCTGGCACGGCAGCGTCTTCCGCCTCTCCGACGGCTGGAACGTGCGGGGCCCGGCCACGGCCCCCCAGCCCGGCTTCGAGACCCGTGTCGTCGAGGGCCGGGTCGAGGCCCGCATCCGGCACCTGGCGGAGGCCACGCGGCTGAACACGTCCTCGGGGCAGGGCGCCGCCTGACCCGGCGGGCCCGCCCGGGTCCGCGACCGCCTCGGCCCCGTGCGCCTGCGCACGGGGCCGAGGCGTGTCCGCCGTCGCCCGCCCGGCACGCACGTTCCCTGTCGGCACGCGAACTCCCTGCGCCCGTCCGGCACATGACGCCCTGCACTCGTCCGGTGCGCACGTCCTGGACTCGTCCGGCACGCACGTCCTGCCCGGCCCGTACGCCGGTGCGCCCGGGGGCGGACGCGGCCCCGGACGCACCGGAGGCCGGGACCCCGGCGGACGCCCGGGTCCCGGCCTCGTCGGGTGGCCGGTGTGCGCCGCTCGCCGTGCGGTCCGGGAGCGGCGACGGGTCAGCTGAGCGCGGCGCCCTTCTCCGCGGCCTCCGCCTCGGAGGTGACGTCGGCGGTGGCGAGGCTGCCGCCCGCGTTCTCCAGGTGGGCGCGGATGAACCACTGGAACTGCTCCAGGTCGCGCAGCTGCTCGATGAGCAGGTCCTCGGTGGCCGGGTCGATCTCGCCCGCCTCGGCGATCGCCTTGCGGACGTCCTCGATGATCCCGGTGTAGACGATGTCGAGGGCGCCCAGGTGGGCGATCGCGTCGGCGCGCCCGATCCGGTAGTCCTCCCAGGTGCGCTCGGCCACGAGCGATCCCGGGGTGCCCTGCGCGACGCCGCCCAGCGCCGCCGTCCGCTCGGCCACGTCGTCGGCCATCTCCCGCACCCGGTCCACCTGCGGGTCGAGCATCTCGTGCACGGCGACGAAGTGCGGACCGATCACATTCCAGTGCACGTGCTTCAGCGTCAGGTGCAGATCGTTGAGAGCGTGCAGACGCAGACGCAGCAGACCGATCAGCTTGCCGGCGTCCTTCTCCGTGATGCCCGGCACCGTGTACTTGGGAGTGAAGTCGTTCGTCATTGTTTTCCGGCTCCCGTGTGGTTGCGAAAGTGTCTCGCCGACACGTGTTCCCCGCTTTTCGCATTTCACCGCCCGCACGTCACCCGCGCGGCCCCGTTTCCGGAAGACACCGCAGGCGGGACGGTTGCACCCCCTGTCGGGGCCTTGTCACGGCGCACCGCGGCGGGCACCCCACGAAACCCGCCGCCGCGTTTCTCACGAGCTGTCGGCTTTGCGGGACATGAGCTGTCGCTTCGTGGGGCGCGACACGCGAATGGGGGCGGTTGACATCGCGATCCCGGGGAAGAGAAATGAATTTTTCCCTCGTACTCGTATACCTGACGCGGCACCGGGCGGGCCATCCCCTATTCGGCCGTTCCTTTTCCCTCGTTCATCCGCGAAGGCTCCGCCGGGGCACCGCGGGAGGACGGCCGGCCGCGCGTGCCCCGCGTACCGCGCCCGAACGCGGGCATCCGGGACGCGGACGCCCGGCGAGGGGCCAGGAGGCCGGAAGGGGACGGGGAACGTGTATCTGGCAAGGGGATTCGACGACGGCTCGACCTGGCCGTGGGTACTGGGCGTGCTCGCCCTCTACGTACTGATGAGTTACGGCCTGGAGTACCGGGCCCGCCGCAGACGGGGGTCGCGGCACGCCGCCCGTGCGGCCCTCCACGACCTGGGGGACCGGAACTCCTCGGCGCAGGAGCCCGCGCAGCACCTCACCAGCCGCCTGATCATGTCGGGCGGGGCCCTCGCCACGGGCCTGGTCGCCTTCTTCGCCTCCGGGGTCCTGCGCGTCGTGGCCGCCGTACTGGTCGCGCTGGTCGCCGTGGCGGCCTGGGCCTACTACGACTACCGCACGGAGCCGCGCTACTCGCGGAACGGCTGAGCGCCGCGGACGGTCCGTGCCCCCCCGGCCCGGGCCCCTCCCCCGGCGGCACCGGGCCCCCGCGGTCCCTCCCCCCGTACCGGAAGGGACCGCGGGGCCCGTTCGCGGCCGGCCCGCCCGGTACGGCGCGCCCGGTACGGCGCGGCCGGTACGGCCGGTCCGGTCAGAACCTGTCGAGCGTGAGCGTGAAGCCGGTCGGCGCGTTGTCCTGGATGTAGGAGGCGAAGTCGGCGACGTCGTCGAAGGCGAAGCCGTACGCCTTGCCGTCCTGCGTCGCCGCGTGGATGGCCTTGGAGTAGTGGTTGGTGAGGGCGTTGCGGTAGAAGGCCGCCGGGTCCGTGCTCGGCTGGGCCGTGTCGCTCAGCAGCGTCGAGCGGTTGAAGCCCGCGCCCAGGACGGCGGCTACGGGGCCGGTGGTGCCGTCGTTGGGCGCGGCGAGCTTGCCGTCGCAGAAGAGGACGTCGCGGGTGGAGGGCTTGGCGAAGGACACCGAGGCGGGCCCGGTGAAGGTGAACCGCTCGCCGCGCACCCGTCCGGTGAACGTCCCCGCGTTGGTCGTGACCTTGAGGTCCTTGCCGGTGTAGGTGCTCCACACCTCGTCGATGTACGGGGCGAAGTAGTCCTTGGCGAACAGGCCCGCGTCCAGGCCGTGGCCGGGGGCGATGATGCGGGTGTCGTCCACGACGAGCGGCGCGAACTCCTCGACCTGCCTCACCGCGGCGAAGGCGGCGGCGCGCCCGCCGTCGCGCAGGGCGCCCGTGGTCTGGTTCCTGGCGCCGGTGAGCTCGATGCTCAGCGGCACGCTGAACATGTCGACCATCGTGGTGTTGCAGAACATGCCGGCCGAGTTGTACGTGAACTCGGCGCAGTCGTGCAGCACGCCGTAGCTGGGGTCGGACTTCACCCAGCCGGCCGGGTACTGCAGGGCCGCGTTGCCGTTGCCGTCGGTGACGGCCTTGAACTTCAGCTTCTGGCCGAGCGCCACGTAGATGCGGCCCGACATGTAGGGCAGGTTCAGCCGGGTCTCGCCGCTGCCGGACAGCGGGATCGCGTAGTCGGTGAAGCCGTCGGCGCCGTTGTCGGAGAGGGCGATGGGCGCGAGGGTGCCCTCGGGGGTGAGCCGGACCTGCTTGCCGTCCTGGTTGCCGACGACGTAGAGGTGCACGGACGCGTTGTCGAACGAGCCGCTGTTGTTGACGACGGTCACGGGGAGCGAACCGGCCGCCGCGGTCGTCCTGCTGTCGCCGCTCTGCCCGGCGAGCGCGTGCGGGGCGATGGCGGCGATCGCCGGGGCGGCCACCGCCGCGCCGCCGAGGGCGAACATCATCTTG
Source organism: Streptomyces minutiscleroticus (assembly GCF_014650875.1). GTDB lineage: Bacteria > Actinomycetota > Actinomycetes > Streptomycetales > Streptomycetaceae > Streptomyces > Streptomyces minutiscleroticus. The sequence continues at coordinate 23,994 of NZ_BMVU01000027.1, read as the reverse complement.
CGGCGGGTCAGGTTGCGCTGGTGACGGGGCGACATCTGCGGTGCTCCTTGCTGTACGCGCCTCGGGCGAGGCGGGAAGGGTGGGGACGGAGTGAGTGGCGGGCGGGCGGCGGCTCGGGGTCAGCCGACGGTCCACTTCTGGTTGGCGGTGCCGGCGCAGGTCCAGATCTGCAGGCGGGTGCCGTCCGCGGCGGAGTTGCCCCTGGCGTCCAGGCACTTGTCGGCGCCGACGTTGGTCAGGTCGCGGGCGGAGGTGTACACCCACTGCTGGGCCTTGGTGCCGTTGCAGCGGTAGAGCTGGACGGCGGCGCCGTCCGCGGTCGAACCGCCCTTGACGTCCAGGCACTTGCCGAGGGCGCGCACGGTGCCGTCGCTGCCCAGCGTCCACTTCTGGGCGTCCACACCGTTGCAGTCGTGCAGCTGGATCGGGGTCTCGTCGGCGTCCGAGGCGCCCGCGACGTCCACGCACATGCCGCCGATGCCCCTGATCGCGCCGGTCCTGCTCGCGCCGCCGCCGGTGCCGCCGGTGCCGCCGCCGGTGGAGCCCGAGGAGTCCGAGGCCGAGACGCGGACGTAGTCGACGGTCATGGTCTGCGGGAAGGACGTGGAGGCGTCCGGGCTGCCGGGCCAGTCGCCGCCGACCGCGAGGTTGAGGATGAGGAAGAACGGGTGGTCGTAGACCCACTTCTTGCCGTTCACGTCGGCCGGCGTGCGGGTCTGGTAGTTCTGCCCGTCCACCGACCAGGTGATCGCCTCGGGGCTCCAGTCGACGGCGAAGGTGTGGAAGTCGTCGGCGAAGGCCTTGCCGCCCGGCAGCGTGTACGCGGCGCCGATGCCGCCGCCGCCGGAGTAGCCGGGGCCGTGGATGGTGCCGTGCACCGCGCCGGGCTCCTTGCCGACGTTCTCCATGATGTCGATCTCGCCGCTGTTGGGCCAGCCAGCGCTGCCGAGGTCGTCGCCGAGCATCCAGAAGGCGGGCCAGACGCCCTGGCCGCGCGGGATCTTGATGCGGGCCTCGAAGCGGCCGTAGGCCTGGGTGAAGGTCTGCGCCGTGTTCAGCCGTGCCGACGTGTACTGGCAGGCGCCGTACCAGCACCGCAGTCCGGAGTCGGTGTTCTTCCTGGCGGTGATGACCAGGTTGCCCCTGCCGTCGAGGGCGGCGTTGTCGGTGCTCTTCGTGTAGTACTGCAGCTCGTTGTTGCCGTTGCCGCCGCCGCCCGTCTCCAGGGTCCACTTCGAGGAGTCGGGGGCGCTGCCGGCGGCGCCGTCGAACTCGTCGGCCCAGGTCCGCACGGCGGCGGCGTCCGCCCGGTCGGCGGCCGGACCGGTCGTCGTGAACAGGACGGCCGCGGCGAGGGCGGCGGCGACGAGGAACACCAGGCCGCCGAGGGACCATCGGCGTGCGCGATGAGCAGCCATGGCTGAACACACCTTGTCTGTGGGGAACTGTTTGCGGGACCGTCCGTGAGGACCGCCCGGGGGATTTCCAGGAACGTGCGCCCGGCGGAGCGCACCCGGCGAGCGTGCGGAGCACGGTGTGAGAGCGCTCTCTCGCCTGCGGTGGGAGCCGCCGGTGGGCCCCGACGATACGCACGATCACTGGCCCCGCCAACTTGCGCGCTCCGTCATCAAACCCAGCTGACCTGCGGTTATTTGAGGAATCAGGCTGGACCGAAGTTTGCTTAAGCCGCGTTTAACCCGTGCTTAAGAAGCGCCGCCCGGCTTCCGGCCCGCGCGGCGTCCGGTGTGCCGGGAAGGGGCGGGCGCGCCCGGATCGTACGGCTGCGGACGTCGTCACACCGTGCACCGCCCCGCTTCGCCCCGGCGGCACCGCCCCCTGTACGTTCCAAGGACCACACGGGCAGGTCCGGCCCCGGCCGGACCTCGGAAACCGAAGGACGGGAACACACCGTGATCACCACTCCGCCCGCCGGCCGGGTCCCGGCCGGCCGCCTCCTGGGCGAGATCCGCCCGGACCGGCCGCTCGTCGTCGCCGCGGTCGAGGAGGAGGCCGCCCACCTCGGCACCGGGCTGCCCGTGCTGATCACGGGCATGGGGAAGATCAACGCGACGGCCGCGCTGACCCTCGCGCTGGCCGGCGGCGCCCGCCCCCGCGAGGTGGTCAACCTCGGCACCGCCGGTGCCCTGAAGGACGGTCTGCGCGGCGTGCTGGAGGTCTCCCGCGTCCTCCAGCACGACTTCGACACGGCCCTGCTGCACGCGATCAGCGGCCGCACCTACGGTGCGCCGATCGACCTCTCCGACGGCCCGGGCCACACCCTGGCGACCGGTGACACGTTCGTCTCCGACACGGCCGTGCGCGCGCGGCTGGCCGAGGAGGCGCAGCTGGTGGACATGGAGGGGTACGCCGTCGCCGACACCGCCCGCCGGTTCGGCGTGCCGGTGCGCCTGGTGAAGTACGTCAGCGACACGGCGGACGAGAGCGCGCCGACGGCCTGGCCGGAGGCGGTGGACCTCGGCGCCCGGCAGCTCGCCGCGTGGGCCCGCGACCACCTGCGGTGAGCCGCCCGCCGGGACGCGCCCGGCCGGGGGACCGCGTCCGCCCGCGGGGACGCCCCGGTCCGCGGGGCGGCACTCGTCCGCGGGATCGCGCTCGTCCGTGAGGCCGCCGCCCCCGTCCTTCGGACCGGCCGGCGCGGGGCCGGCCGCCGCGGGACGTGCCACGGCACCTGCCCCGGGTTCTCCGCTCCCGGGGCGGGTGCCGGCACACGGTGTCACAGGTACTGCGCGAGCTTCCCCATGAGGCGGGCCGCGGTGTCCAGGCTCCGCGCCGCGTCCCGCAGGTCGCCCGGCAGGATCTTCTCCGTCGGCTCCTCGGCGTCCCCGCCCTGCGGCGGGCCGGGCACGGCGGTGCCGCGGAGGGCGACCGGGTCCTGTCCCGGCCGGTGGCGGAAGCCGACGAAGTCGCAGACCGCGGCCGTCGCGGCGGCCGCGGCGTCGGCCTCGAAGAACTGCACCCGGGACAGCTGGATCTCGGTCCCCCCGGCGTTGTCCGTGATCAGCAGCCGGTAGAACCGGTAGGGGGTGCTGTTGGCGAAGGAGTACTCCTTCCTGGCGAAGCGCCTGCCGAAGTGCTCGCCCGACCGCACGTCGAGGACCGTCCAGCGGCTGCCGTCCGTGGAGCCCTGCAGCTCCCAGTCCCGCGGGTCGCGGTCCGGGAAGTCGTTGGCCGCGGTCAGCGCGTACGCGGCGACGGCGGTGGGCCGGTCGAAGGCGAAGTCCAGCCGGGCCTCCTCGTCGTGGACCAGCCACTTGCTGCGGGAGGAGCGCAGCAGGTTGTCCGCGGTCTCGCCCGCGGCCGCGAACTCGTCGCTGGCCTCCACCTCCGCCACGTCCCTGGTCACCTCGCGCAGGGCGGCGCCCGGCACGGCCTCCGGGAGCGCCGGGGCCGCGGCGGGGCGGAAGGCCAGCGACACGGCGCCGCCCCGGACGTCGCGCCGCTCCAGGCGCTCCACCGCCGCGCCGCCGTCGTCGAGCAGCACGCGCAGCCGGTCGGCCGGGCGCCAGCTCCCGCCGTGGCTCTCCTCGGTGGTGAACTGCCGCACCGCGGCGCCCGCGACGCCGTCCGGGTAGGTGTGGCGCTCGGCGAGCGTGCCGCGCAGCTCGAAGGTGTTCCCGTCCGCCGCCCGCCGGTGCCCGTGGAAGCCGCCCGTGCCGGCCCGGAAGGCGACGGACGCCTCGGAGCCGTCCGTGCCGCGCCAGGAGAGCTGGGCGGGGTCCGCGTGCTCCCCGCAGTCCATGTGCAGCAGCAGGCGCGGCGCCGGCTGCCACCGGTCCGCGCCCGGGGTCCGCTGCTCGACGGCGAAGGCGAGGACCGACCGGGCGGCGGCGCGGGCCGCCATGGCGCGCCGCGCCGCCCCGCTGTCCCCGGCGGCGTCGATGCCGAGGGAGAGGAGCCTGAGGACGTCGTCCGCGTCGGCGGAGGTGCGTATCTCCAGCAGGCCGCCGTCCTCCGTCAGCAGCGCGCCCGGCAGGGCGACCACGAGCTCGCGCGGCGCGTCCCGCCCCGCGTCCCCGGCGAAGGAGAGGTCCTCGGTGACGACCTTGCCGTTGAGCAGGACGGTCGTCGGCGGCACGGGGCCCACCGCGGTCACGCTCAGGGTGAGGTCGGCACCCCGGTCGGCCTCCGGCACGGTGAAGTCGGCCTTGAGGGTGCCGCCCGCGCCCACCGCCACGTGCGTCGGAGCCACCGCGCACCGGTGGTGGCGGACCACCGCGTTCGAGAGCCGGGCGGGGCTGACCGTGAAGTCGGCGTAGGTGGGTTCCATGAGGACTCGCATTCGTCGGCGTGGTTCGGACCGCCGGGCGTCTCGCACGGCCCCGGCGGCGGATACGGAACCTACCGCCCGCCACTGACACCGTGCCGCTCAACTTCCTTTGCAAACCGGTCGGTTCGATCCTCTTCGCCCGTACTGTCAGCCGTACGTCACGGGGCGCGTCCGGCGCAGGACAGTGTGTCCGCCCCGGCCGCGGAGACGGTGTCCCCGGCGGCCGTACGGGGCGGCGGGGGCGGGCCGACGCGACGGTGGTGCACGGCGGGCCGCGCCCGAAGGGCCGGCGGGCGGTCGCGGGCCTGTCCACGCGGCCGCGCCGCGGTACCGGTGGTGGTCCTCGGCGCCGTGGTGCACGGGCGGCCGGGCCGCGGGCACCGGCGTCCGCCCGGCCGGTCCCGCCGCACCGGCCGGAGCCCGCGTCACGGCGCGGTGGTGCCGCTCCGGTGCCCGTCCTGTGCCCGGCCGGTGCGCGCCGCGGGGAACCGCCGCGGAACCCGGCCGTCGGCCCTCACCGCACCGGCACCCCTGACACACTGAACGGCGTGGAACCCCGACACCTCACGCTCGCCCGCCGCCGCATATGGATCGCCGGCGCGGCCGGCCTCCTCGTGCTCGGACCGCTCGGCCTCGCCCTGGGCGGCTGGGTCCCGTTCGCGGTGGTGGCCCTCGCCTTCGTCGCCGCGACCTCGGTCCTGCACTGGAAGGCCGCCACCTGGCTGGCGTCCGCCGTCGAGCGGGGGCGGCACGCGGGACGCCGGGACACGGCCACCTTCTGCGTCGTCATCGCCGTCAGCGGCTACGCCCAGCCCTCGGCGACCTCCCGCCCGCCCGAGGACGTCGCGACGCTGCGCCTGGAGGCGTACCGGGCGGCGGCCCACGACGACCTCTCCGAGGACATCAGACTGCTGGCGGCCGACGCCCTGGCCGCCGCCGACCAGGCGCACGCCGCGGACACCCCGCTGGCCTGGCGCGAGGCCCGGGCCCGCGGGGAGCGCCTGGCGCACGCGGCCCAGGACGGCAACCCGTACGTGCGGCGGCTGCTCATCCAGTGGGTGGAGGAGCACCGGACGCCGTAGCGGAGCACGTCGCACCGGGGTCACGGACCCTCGGGGCCCGCCCGGCGGCGCGGCCGCGACCGTGCCGCCGCGGCCGCGACCGCGCTCAGCCCTTCTGCTCCACGCGCACCCAGTCGACCTCGGCCTGCACACCGCCGCCCGCGATCCGGTCGACGCTCGACCGGGGCAGGCCCCAGTAGGGCGTGGTCACCTTGTTCCAGCCGGCCGGGTAGGCGCCGCCCAGGGCGAGGTTGAGAATGACGTACTGGTGGTGGCCGAAGACCCACTGGCCGCGCGTCGACTCCAGCTTGTTGCGGGTGGTCTCCTGCACGAGCCGGTCGTCCACGAAGAAGCGCATGCCCGTGGGCGTCCACTCCACCGCGTAGGTGTGCCACTGGTCGGCGCGGCCGCCGTCCGGGTAGGTCTGGCGCGCGCCGATGTTGCCGTCCGCGGAGTAGCCGGGGCCGTGCAGGGCCGAGCTGGTCCAGTCCTCGTAGCCGATGTTCTCCATGATGTCGGTCTCGCCGGAGGCGGGCCAGGACACCGACGGGTCGTCGACGTCGCTGCCCAGCAGCCAGAAGGCGGGCCAGAAGCCGTCGCCGACGGGCAGCCTCATGCGCGCGCTGACCCTGCCGTAGGTGAAGTCGAACCTGGTGTGGGTGTCGATGCGCCCGGAGGTGAAGTCGTAGGTGCCATCGCCCGCCCGGGTGCACCCCTTGCAGTACCTGGCGCGCAGCACCAGGCTGCCGTTCTCCGTGCGGACGGTGTCCGTGGAGTCGACGTACGCCTGGGACTCGCCGTTGACCGGCCCCATCTCCTGGCCGGTCCGTACGACGCGCCACTTGGAGCGGTCCAGGCCCGCGCCGGTGAAGTCGTCGAAGAACGCGGTCCGGTACGTGCCGGACTGCTCGCCCGGCAGCGCCGGGTACGCGGCGGCGGCGCTGCCGCCGGTGCCCCACACCTGGAACTCGTAGAGGGAGTAGCCGAACTGGGCCGTGGCCGGGGCGGGGTTGTGGAAGGAGCGCCGCTCCTTGCCGAGCATGCGCACATAGCGGCCGGTGGCGGGCTGCGGCAGCCGCACACTGTCGTGCCGACCCACGGCGTCCGCCGGGGACTTCACATCGGCGCGGCGGGCGGCCACCTCGGCGGCGGACGGCTGGTACACGGTGCGCCAGGTGCTGTTGTCGTCCGACACCTGGAGCTGGTAGTCGACCGCGTAGGCCGCCTCCCAGTACAGGTCGACGGTGTCGATCACGGAGGTGGCCCCGAGGTCGACGGAGACCCAGCGGTCGGCGTTCCAGTCGCTGGACCAGCGGGTCGCGTCCGCCTTGAGGTCGTCGGGCCGGCCACCGTCGGTGACGAACGCCGGCGAGTTGCCCGCGTGCTGGTAGAAGTTGCTGTACGCGGGATGGTGGAGCGCGAGGTTCGCGCGGGTCGCCGACGCGGGCGCGGGCTCGCCGCCGTAGACCCTGAAGGAGTACAGCGAGTAGCCGTACGGGGTGGCGCGCTCGACGCCGCGCATGCGGACGTAGCGCCCGGTGACCTCCTGCGGGTACGTGTGGGCGGTGACGGAGCCGCCGGTGCCCGCGGTCTCGGTGTAGAACGGCGTCCAGCCGGTGCCGTCGCGCGACGCCTCCAGGACGTACCGCTTGCCGTAGGCGGCCTCCCAGTCCAGGACGACGCGGTCGATGCGCAGGACGGTGCCCAGGTCGACGCGGATCCAGGCGTCGTCGGCGAACTGGCTGGACCAGCGCGTCGCGCCGTCGCCGTCGAAGGCGAGGCCGGGCGCCGTGCCGGCGTTCTCGCTGCCGGAGGCGGTGACGGCACCGGGGTCCGCGGCATGGGCGGCCGCGGCCCGGTCGGTGTCCCAGTCGGCCGCCGCGGCGGTCGGGCGGGGCGCGGGCTCGGCGGCGGACGGTCCGGCCGCGAGCAGGGAGGCCGCCGACAGGGTCGTCAGGGCGGTCAACGCGATCATCAGCGTGCGGGGGGTGCGGGAGGGCATGCGGCTCTCCTTCTGGAGGTCGGGGGTGCCGGGGGCGTGCTGATGGGTCGCGTTCGGCGCGCGCGGCCGCGTCGAACGACGTGCGGTGGGCAACGGTGCGCGGTGCGGAACGGTGCGCGGTGCCGGACGTGCCGTCCGGTGGGGCGGGCGTGCGGGGACCGGCCGGGATCCCGGGCGGCGGACGTCCCGCTCCCCGGCGGGACGACGTGCGCGACCGGTGTGCTCCCGGCGGGTTCCGCCGTGTCGCCCGCACCGTGTGACGGCGGTGCGGCTTTGAACTCCGGGCGGCCGTGGACGCGCGACGGCGTCGCCGGAGCCGGTTCCGTCGCGGCCCGTACCGGTTCCGTGCCGATGTCCCGGGGTGTGCGACGAGTGAAGCGGAGTGTCATGACTACGTCAATACTTCACACCGAAGTCGTCGCTCCCCCCGTACCGGCGGGCACGCGCGTTCAGAAGGTGAAGACACCGGCCCGGTCGCACGGTGGTCCCGGCCGGATGTGACGGGCCGTCACGGAATATCGACGTGTCCACCACAGGGCCCGGTCGTTTCACCCGCACCATGGCGGTCACCCGAACAGAAGTGAGACCGCACCGCCGGACACGACCTACACCCACGGGAGATTGTCATGGCCGACTGGCGACAGTCCGCAGCGTGCCGCACCGTAGACCCCGAACTGTTCTTCCCCGTCGGCAGTACGGGCCCCGCACTCCTCCAGACGAGCGAGGCGAAGGCCGTCTGCCGCCGCTGCCCGGTCAGCGAGCAGTGCCTGGACTGGGCCCTGGAGGAGAAGCAGGTCGTGGGCGTATGGGGCGGCACGACCGAGAACGAACGACGTGCGATCAGGAGGCGGCGCTCCTCGGCGGCCCAGCGCCGCGCGGACGCGGCATGACCGGCCCGCCCGGCCCCCTGCCCCGGCACAGACCTCCGAAGGCGCTCCACCCCGGCACCGCGATCGGGGCGGAGCGCCTTCGCGTCGGGCCCCTCTCGCGTCGGGGCCCTCTCGCATAGGCCGCAGGCCGGCGCGACGCAGCCGGTGAGTAGCGGTCGGTGAACCCCGGTGTGGTCACGTGGATCGAGACGTTCCGCCCGGAGGGCAACGCGACCGGCGGCGCCCACGGTGCGGGACACCGCGACGAGCGCCTGGTCGGCCGCCCGTACGCGCGCCTCCTCGGCCTCGACGACCCGGCGGTCGTAGGTGAGCAGGCCGTTGGCCTCGTTCTCGACGTCGGTGATCCGGGTGTGGACGGCGGCCGAAAGCCCGCCCGCGGGCATGGAGTTCTCCCGGATCGCGTCCAGCAGGCCGACGAGGCGGTCGTTCAGCGCGGCCGTGCTCGCCTGGTCCTCGTAGCCGAACCCGCCGCCCGGGTACCACTCGTGGCCGGAGCCCTGAAGCCGAGTCCGCCGTACTCGCCGAGGACCGCGGCCCGCGTCGTGCTCGGCTCGGTGTTGCCGGGCCGACGTAGTCGTGGTGGTCGACGACGTCGCCGTTGCCGCCGTCCACCGCGCCGCAGCAGTCGACGCCGCTCATGTCGTCGACGAGCCGCGCGGGGTCGTACGCCTTGACCATGTCGGCGATCCGGGCCCGGTCGCACTGGCCCCGGCCCTCGTTCCGGGAGACCCGCATGATCAGCGAGGGCGGGCTGCGGTGCCGGTCGACCGGGGCGCGGAACCCGCTCTCCCCCTGGGTGCGGGCCGCCGCGTCCGGGGTGCGGCCGCTGTCCATGGCGGGCATGTCCTGCCACACCGGCAGGCCCAGCCGGTCGCCCGGCAGAACCACCGCTGCGGCTCGACCTCGATGTGCTTGCGCACCGCATTGAAGCCAAGGTCCTTGTGTTTCTGCAGGTCGAAGCGGAGAGCGGCGTCGGTGGGGGCGAACGTTGCACGACTTGCCGCGCTCCCCCGGAGCACCGGGACCACTCTTCGCCCATACCTTCGCCGCGAGCAACTCGGCTCCCGCGAAAGGGGAGTTCGCCGGATACGCTCCGGCGTCCCCTCGGCCCCGCCCCCTCGTGCCGCCGCGAGTGGCCCGGCGCGCCAGGAGCACCCGCATGCGGCGGTCCACCGCCGGATGAGGCAGAGTACACACAGATCCTTCACTTCGTACGAATGGATGAGGCGAAGGTCAGCACGCGTAGCTCCTCTGCGCTCGGGAACCAGCAGAGGGGTAGAGAGAAGAGAACCATCAGACGACTCACTGGCACCACCGAGTCAGGGAGCGAGCAAGACGGCCGTCATGCCGCGTTGGGACGACAAACTGCCTTCGGACGACGAGATCAGCGGGCTCGACCTCACCTTCGACGGGGATCTGCGCAATGTCACGGACGCGCGGGTCGCCGCGGAGGAGTTCCTCCGTGCCCTCTCACAGGTCTCCCCTCCCTCAGCCCCCGAGCACTGGGACGACATCCTGCTGGTCGTCACGGAACTGGCCGCCAACGCGATCCAGTACGCGCCCGGCCCCTTCGCCCTGCGGATGCGCCGCACCTTCGACGGCGTGCACGTGACGATGCACGACACCAGCACCACGGAGCCGGCGCCCCGCCCCTTCCACCCCCAGCAGGGCGGCGGCGGCATCGGCTGGCACCTGCTGCACACGCTCTGCGACCAGGTGAGCGTGGTGGTGCAGGAGGACGGCAAGGACGTGCACACGTTCCTGCCCTGGTGAACCCGGCGGCCCCGGCGGCCTCGGTGTTCCCGGCGGCCCGGCGGTCCCGGTGATCAGGTCCGGCTGAAGGAGCGGCGGCGGATCGGCACGCGCCGGCCGGCCGCACGTACGCGTTCGTCCCGTGCGGCCGGCCGGCGCGGCGGTGCGTCCGGCGTCACTGCGGGGCGTCACCGCACAGGGCCGCTCCGCTCCCGGCGCCCCCGGCGCGCGCCACGGGGACCTGCCCCACGGCCGACGGGGCGGCGTCGGCCGGAGGGCGTATGGAGGTGGTGGGGACGGACGCGGCGGGAACCGGCGTGGAGCCGACCGCCGCGGCGGCGGCCCCCTGCGCGGCGCCGAGCCGGCGGCGGGCCGACTCCAGGGCGAGCCGCACCTCACGCGTGCCGGTCGACACGCACAGCGTGTAGGCCAGGTCCTCGGCCCGCTGGTGCGCGACGGGGTCCCCCGCCGCCCCGGCCAGGGCCGCCTCGTACTCGTCCACCAGGTTGCGCAGCGTCGCGGGGCTGGGCGTCAGCATGTTCTTGCTCCTTCGGAGGCGGGCCGGAAGACCGGACGGTGCCGTGCCCGCGGACGGCGCGGGCACGGCACCGGGGAGACGACGACGGGCACCGGCGACACTGACGGCACCCGGGTTCACGGACGACGGCGCCGGGACGACGCGGTCGGGGTGGTACGGAGTGCCGCGGAGCCGGTCCCGGAGGAGGTCGGCCCCATGGGCGGCACGGCTGTCACGGCCGGCGCGACCGATACGGTCCGGCGACCGGCGCGGCCGGCGGAGCCGGTCGGCGAACCGGCGGAACCGGTTCCCGGGTCCGTGCGGCCGGCCGTGCGGCCGTACGGACCGGACCGGGACGCGATCGGCGCTTCGGCCGAGGGGAACGGGCCGGTCCGAGGAGCGGACGGACCGGCCTCGGGGGCGGGACGACCGCCGTGGCCGGACCGGTCGGCGCCGTCGGCGGACCGGAGGGCATCACCGACGGGCCGGACAGCAGCAGGAGCGAACGGGTCGGGCCCGAGGGTGGTCCGGCCGCTCTCACGGCCGGACCCGGTGGCGCCGCGGGGGGACCGGGCGTCCTCGCGGTCGGCCAGGGTGGCGGCGTCGTGGGCGGACGGGGTGCCGGACGGGGTGCGGCGGGCGTCCGCCGCCCCCGCCTCAGACCGCATCGGCGTCCCCGCCGCCCCGCCGCTTCCGCGCGCCCATGACCTCCTCGCGGACGCGCGCGCAGCTGCGGCTGATGAGCCGCGAGACGTGCATCTGCGAGATGCCCAGCCGTTCGGCGATACGGTTCTGCGTCATGTCCTCGAAGAAGCGCATGTAGAGGATGGCGCGCTCCCGTTCGGGCAGCTTGCGCAGCCCCTCCTTGGCGGCCTCGCGGTCGACGACCACGTCGTACGAGGGGTCGTTCGCGCCGAGGGTGTCGGCGAGGCTGTAGCCGTCCTCGCCCGAGGACAGCTCGGCGTCCAGGGACAGGGTGCTGAAGCTCTCCAGCGCCTCCATGCCCGCGGCCACCTCCTCCTCGGTGAGCCCGGCGTGCGCGGCGATCTCCGCGACGGTCGGCTCGGCGGAACCGGGGCTCTGGGTGAGCTCCCGGCGCGCGATGCGCACCTTGTTCCGGAGGTCCTGGACCCGGCGCGGAACGCGCAGCGCCCACATCCGGTCACGGAAATGCCGCTTGATCTCGCCGGTGATGGTCGGCACGGCGTAACTCTCGAACGCGCCGCGCGACGGGTCGAAACGGTCGATGGCCTTCACCAGGCCGAGGGCCGCGACCTGGCGGAGGTCCTCGATGGACTCGCCGCGGTTGCGGAAACGGCTCGCTATGCGGTGCGCCATCGGCAGCCACAGCGTCGTCAGCTCGTCGCGGACCGCGTCACGCTCCGGGCCTTCCTCCATGGCGGCCAGCCGGGCGAAGGACTCGACGGTGTCGGGGGCGTCGTGGTGCGCGCGCTGGTCGGAACCGCCGGCGGGTGCGGGGGTGGGGGTGCCGTCAAGGCTGGTGGACTGCTCAGTCAGCATGCGGATTCGCTCCTGAAATGGTGCCGTCAGGGAAATGCCGCGGGAAACGGTTCGGCTCCGGACGCATAACGACTTCCGGAGCGGCATACCGCTCCCGTTGGCGCGCCTCCGGTCCGAAGCACGAAATTCCGGCTGCCCGGCCGCACTGCGCCTAAACAGTCACATTCGGCGGAAGTTCGCGGACGGCCGGAACAAGGGCGAACACGCAGGTCGGCAGCTGCTCCACCGATGAAGTCCGGCCGACTCCGGCACCCGCCGCACCGCCGAATACAGCCCATCGGCGAAAACCCCGCGCATACCGGCGGCGAAGCCCTTCGGCTCCGCTTACACCCCCGAACAGGGATACGAAAACCCCCTCCGCTCCCCGCCTTCTCCACCCCCGCCCTCCGTACGCGCGGGTGCCTCTCCCCTCCGTACGCGTACGTGCGCCCGTACGCGTTCGCGAATGGAGGGCCGGCCGTCCGCACACCTGCGCGGCCTCGCGCGGGCCTCCCCCAGCGGCGGCCCGGTCCCTCCCGGCCGGCCTCCCGCCCGCGCGCCACGCCCGGACCGCCGTTCCCCCGAACCTCCGGCGAGGCCCGTAGCATGGTGTGTACGACCTGCGGTTTCACCGCCCGGGAAAAAAGTGTGTGTCCCGCAGGAATGAGGTACTGCAACCGGGGCATGCGGCTCCTGTCAGCAAAACTCTCGACGATTGGGGTGGACGGCATGGCGGCCGTGACGACAGCTGAGGCCACGGCGCAGGAAGCGGCCACGGCGAACGGGACGTCGGTTCCGGTCATCGAGGACCCGACGAAGGTCAAGCCGAAGGACGCCCGGGACCTGTCCCGCCAGTTCTTCGACCGCCTCGCCGTGCTCGAGGAAGGCACGCACGAGTACCAGTACGTGCGCAACACGCTGATCGAGATGAACCTCTCGCTCGTGCGGTACGCGGCCTCCCGCTTCCGCAACCGCGGCGACTCGATGGAGGACATCGTCCAGGTCGGCACGATCGGTCTGATCAAGGCGATCGACCGGTTCGAGCTGACCCGTGAGGTGGAGTTCACCTCCTTCGCCGTCCCCTACATCGTGGGCGAGATCAAGCGCTTCTTCCGCGACACCAGCTGGGCCGTGCACGTCCCGCGCCGGCTGCAGGAGGCCCGCGTCGAGCTGGCCAAGGCCACCGAGGAGCTGCGCACGCGCCTCGGCCGTACGCCGACGACGAAGGAGCTCTCCGAGCTCATGTCGCTGTCGGAGGAAGAGGTCATCGAGGCCCGCAAGGCTTCGAACGGCTACAACTCCTCCTCCCTCGACGCCGCCCTCACCAGTGACGGCCCCACGGACGGCGAGTCCGTCCTGGCCGACTTCATCGGCGAGGAGGACCCGTCCCTCGAGCTGGTCGAGGACTTCCACTCGCTGGCTCCGCTGATCGCCCAGCTCGACGAGCGCGAGCGGCAGATCATCCACATGCGCTTCGTGGAGGAGCTGACCCAGGCCCAGATCGGCGAGCACCTCGGCATCTCCCAGATGCACGTGTCCCGGCTGATCAGCCGCATCATCAAGCGGCTGCGCGCCGGTCTGCTGGACCCGTCGGTCGCCTGACCCGGACGCCGCCGGACCCGTCGTCCGGCGCACCACCCCGTCGCACGTGATCCCGTCCCTCCCCGAGGGGCGGGATCACGTGCGTACAGGCATGTGCGTACAGGCACGCGCATACGCGCAGGTGCACACAGGTACGCGCATACGGGCCGGAAAAAGCGCTTTGCCGTCCTGCGCCCGGGTACCCGGTCCGCACAGTCGACCCGTTCGGCGGGGCCCCTCGGCGAGGGGCCATACCTTCAGGACGTATCCAAGGAGGAAGAGCGCATGTCAACGGTCGAGGAATCCATCGAGGTCGGCGTCCCGGTCCACACCGCGTACAACCAGTGGACTCAGTTCGAGACCTTTCCGGAGTTCATGGGCGGGGTCGAGCGCATCGAGCAGCGCACCGACACCCTCACCCACTGGGTGACCAAGGTGGACGGGGTGCAGAGGGAGTTCGACGCGGAGATCACCGAGCAGATCCCCGACGAGCGGGTCGCGTGGACCACGGTCGGCGGCGAGACCAAGCAGGCCGGCGTCGTGACCTTCCACCACCTCGCTGCCGACAAGACCAAGGTCATGCTGCAGATGGACTTCGAGCCCGAGGGGCTCACCGAGAAGGCCGGCGACAAGCTCGGGTTCGTCAAGCGGCAGGCCAAGGGCGACCTGGAGCGCTTCAAGAAGTTCATCGAGTCCCGGGGGCAGGAGACGGGCGGCTGGCGCGGCACGGTCGCCTGACACGGACACGGTCCCCGTACCGCGCTGCGGCGGGGGCGGGAGGACACCGCGGCGGGCGGTGGCGGAGCGGCGGAAGGCCGTCCCGCCACCGCCCGCCCTCGTGTCCGGGCCGTGCGGGCGCCGGGCGCCGTGAGGGCGGGGAAGCGCTCGCGTCCGGGCCCCGGGGACGCGTACGGACGGCAGCCACCGTCCGCGCAGACACCCGCCCCCTGTCCGGCGCGTACGGACACGTACACGCTGCCGCGTACGGGCGGCGGCCGAGGTGCGTGCAGGGGCACACGGGCAGGGGTACGGGGGCGCGCCCGGCAGGGAACGGCGACGGGCTCCTCCCGTGCCCCGGCCGTCGGGGCCGGAACACGGGAGGAGCCCGTTCGCACGGTCGTCGGCGGCGCGGTCCCGTCACGCGCCGCGGGCGCGCCGTCTCACGTCGCCGGGGGCAGGAATCTGTCCGCGCGCACGTGCGGCATCACACTGCTCGCGACGCGGTACCGGCCGTTGGGCACGTCGTCCGATCTCGTCACGTGCACCGCGAGAGGACCCGCCCACTCGTAGCCGTGGCGCTCGCCGTGGCGGGCCAGGCTGTCGGTGAGGACCTGGCCCACCTGTCCCTCACGGCCGGCCAGCTCGTCGTGGACCTCTTCCGCGAGCTCGACGTCGTAGGCGTTGGGCGCCACGACGCGCTCCGCGCTGCACACCACCGCGTTGCTGTCGCACTCGCCGTGCAGCGCCTCGATGATCTCGACGGGCTCCTTCTTCCTGAGGCGTCCCAGCAGCGACCCGCCGAACCGCTCCAGCGCCCTTTCCCAGTGAGTGAGTGTGGCCACGGCCGTCTACTTCTCCTCGAAGTCTTCCGGATTCACGTCCGCCTCCTCCAGCGCTTCGCGCAGCGTGCGGCCGGTGGCGCCCGCGGGCTGCTGCTCGGTGCCCTCCCGCTGCTCCAGCAGGGGCTCGGTCGTCTCGGTCTTGGGACGGTTCTCCTCAGGGGTGGTCATGGCGGGCAGCTCCTCACTCGTGCGGCGGCTCCGGGGCCGCCTGTGTTCGCGTGTACGCCTCGCGGGTTCCCTGCCGCGCGGCATCGACTCATTCCGTTCCGCAAGGGCGTCCCGGCACCGTCCGCGCCGAGCGGAACGCCGAGCGGAGTACGGACGCCCGGCGGGGAGGGGCGGCCCACCCGTATGTGACATGCTCCTCGCGTGACAAGCGAGTCCGTCTCTCCGCGATCACCGGGGACCGACCCCGGTGTCGTCGCCCTGGCCAGGGTCGTGGCCAGGCAGCGCACCGAGATCGAGCGCCTGCTGGGCTCGGCGGCCGACGCGGCGGCGCTGGAGCGCGCCAAGGGCGTCGTGATGGTCCAGGAGGGCTGTACGGCGGAGGCGGCCCACGAGGAGCTGGCGCGCCGGGCCGAGGCCGGCCGCCGCACCCTCGTGGAACAGTGCCGGGCGACGCTCGGCGAGGTCTCGCCGTCCCCGCACGACGCGGCCCCGCCGCCCACCGTACCCGTGCAGGGCGGCCCGGCGGCCGGACCGGACGGCGCCCCGGCGCCCGCGGAACGGGAGGCGGCGGCCGGCGGCCTTCGCCCCGGGGACGAGGGCGGCGGCGACGCGGGCGCCCGGCTCCTCGGCCGCATCGGCGAGGCCCTCGCCGGCGTCGGCACACCGGCCGGGCTCGCGGACCTGCTGCTGACCCGTCTGGCCGAGGCCGCCGGCATCGACGCCGTACTGGTCCACGGGGCCGGGCCCGGCGAGGACCCGCACCTGATCGCCCGGGCGGGCGCCGAGGACCCCCTCTCCGGCTCCGGGCGCACGCCGCCGCCGGACGGCACCGGCGCCCTGCGCGCCGTCCGCACGGGCGAGCCGGTGTGGGTGGAGGGCGCCGCCCCGAAGGCGGAGGGCGGCCCGCCGCTCGACGGCCCGCGGGAGCGGTGGCCCTCCCGCGCCTGGCTCCCCGTGGTCACCGGCGGCACGGTCACCGCCGCCCTCGGCGTCCTGCGTACCCGCGGCGGACCGTTCACTCCGGCCGAGCGGGACCTCCTCACGGCCGTGGCCCGGCTCTGCGCCGGACCGCTGCACCGCCTCGCGGCCTCCTGCGCGCACGAGGCCGCGCACCGCGTCCGTACGGTGCAGTCGGTCCTCGACGCGCTGCCGGAGTCCGCGGTCCTCCTCACGCCCGTGCGCACCCCGTCCGGCGAGGTCGCGGACTACCGGATCGACGCCGCCGCCCCGCGGTCGGTGGACGTCGCGGGGCGGCGCGGCCGGGAGCTGGTGGGCCTGCGCCTCCTGGAGTGCTATCCCACGATCGCCGGGGAGCCGGCGTGGCGGGGTTTTCTGCACACCCTGACCACCGGCGAACCGTACGAGAGCGGGCCGTTCCGGTACCGGGAGGTACTGGCCGGGGTCCCGGAGACCTCCACGTTCTCGGTGCGGGCCGCCCGGCTGGGCGACGCCCTGGTGGTCACCTGGGTGCGCCACGACCCGCTCGACCGCCGCGAGCAGCGCCTGGCGGACCTCCAGCGGCTGGGCAACCTCGGCTGGGCGGACTGGAACCTCTTCACGGGCGAGGCGAACTGGTCGCCGCAGATCTTCACCATCTTCGGCCGCTCCCCCTTTGCCGCCCCGCTGACGCTGGAGGAGATCTCCTCGCAGGTGCTGCCCGAGGACCTGCCGTCGTTCTCCGCCGCGCACGCCGGCCTGCTGCGGGGACGGCCGATGGACACCTCGTTCCGGATCAGGACGGACGACGACGTCCGCTATCTGCGGGCCGTGGCGGAGGCGGTCGCGGACGCGGACGGCACCGCCGTGGAGGTCCACGGCTTCGTGCAGGACCTGACCGCCGAGCGCAGCGCCGAGCTGGCGCTGGTCGAGAGCGAACGCGCCATGCTGACCCAGCAGGGCGCGCTGCGGGCGGAGCGCGCGCTCGGCGCCCGACTGCAGGACGCCCTGCTGCCCCTGCCCGCGAAGCCCATGGAGCTGGCCGGGCTGCGGGTCGACGTCGCCTACCGGCCGGCCCAGGCCGGGATCCACGTCGGCGGCGACTGGTTCAGCGCGATCGAGCTGCCCGACGGCAGCGCCCTGTTCGTGGTCGGGGACGTCGCCGGGCACGGCGTCGGCGCCGTGGCGACCATGGCACAGCTCCGCTTCACCGCCAAAGGCATGATCATCACCGGTTCGTCGCTGACCGGCGCCCTCGTCCGGCTCAACACGCTCCTGCTGCACACGCATACGAACAGCGCCACCTCGACGGCCACGATGGTCCTGGTCCGTTACGAGCCCTGGAGCCGCCGCCTGGTGTGGGCGCAGGCGGGGCACCCGCCGCCGCTGCTGGTCCGCGACGGCCGGTCCCGCTTCCTGGAGCGCCCGCGCGGTGTGCTGCTCGGCGCGACGCTCGACCCGGTCTTCGAGGAGGCCGAGTACCGCCTCGGCCCCGGCGACCACCTGCTGCTGTACACCGACGGGCTGGTGGAGCGGCCTTCGGACGGCATCGGACCCGGTCTCGACCGGCTCCGCGAGGCGGCGGCCGGAATGGAGGAAGGGGACCCCGCCCCGCTCGGCCCGCTGCTCGAGGCGATGCTCCAGGACGAGCGACGCGACGACGTCTGCGTCCTGGACGTGCACCTGCCGCCGGACGCGGGTCCGCTGCCCGGCCCCGCCGACGACCGCCCGGCGGCCGGGACCGGACCGGACCGCGCGGCGGCCGACGCCGGGTCCGCCCAGGAGGGCGGCTGAGAGGATTCGGTGGCGGTACCGCGGCCCGTACCACCGCCGTCGCCGCGCGGCGCAGCGCATCGTGCGCGGCGCGGCGCACCGGCCGTCGGCTCCGGGACCACGTCCGGACGTCCGGCGGCGTGACCACGTCGTATGCGGACACCAACCGCGCACGCCGTCCGGACACCGCGTGCGCCACGGCCCAGTGCCCCCGGGCGGGGCGGCGCGCCGACCGGGGCGGCGGGGCGGGGAACGGTCCGGGCACGGGGCGGGCTTCCTCGCGACCGCCCCCGGCGGGACCGGTCCGGTGCCCGCGCGTCCTTGCCCGTGGGCTGCCGCGCAAGAGGTGAGCCGAGGGCGGTCGCGGGGTTCCGGGTGAATTCCCGCGTGCGCGGCGGTGTCGCCGTGCGCGTTTCCGCCACGGAATGCGGACGGGCCCGCCCCACTGATGTGGGGCGGGCCCGTCGCGACGTCGATGCTCAGTGGCGGAAAACGTCCTTCGTCTTCTCCTTGGCCTGCCGGGCGTCACCCTTGGACTGGTCGGCCCGGCCCTCGGCGGTCATCCGCTCGTTGCCCACGGCACGGCCCACGGTCTCCTTGACCTTGCCCTTGACCTGCTCGGTCTTCGCCTTGGACTTCTCGTCACCAGCCACTGGTGATCACATCCTCACTGCGTCGACAACGTGTGTCCTTTCTTCGCCTGACCGCTCGGCGAAGCGGCAAACCCGTGAATTCCCCGTTCGCTCCCGACATTCTCGCCGCCGCGTACAGCCATCGCCGGAAAACCGTTCCGGGTGATCTTTTCACGCGGGTTCCGCGGGAGACCGCAATGCGCCTCCGGCCCCGTCCCGCGGAATGCGCGCGGGCCGCCCGGCGGAAGCCCGCCGCCCCGGCGACGTGCCGAGGATCGTCCGCGCGTCGCGGGGTACGCGTATCTCATGAGTGATGTCGTGGACTCCGACGAGATACTGCGCCGCATCCAGCGTGCCCGCTCCTGGGCCGAGCGGGAGGAGGGCGTCTGGAAGGAACGCACCGAGCGGCCCGACGACTCCGACCCCGCCGCGTCCCGGGAGGCGGACATGCGCCGGTACGCCTACGAGGCCGTGCGCAAGGTCCTCGACGAGATCGTGCGGCCCGGCGCGCACGACGGCGGCTGACCCGTCACCGGTCCGGTCCCCGTCGGGAGCGACGGGGACCGGACCGGCGGCAGGGGCGGTACGGGACGGCCGGTCCCGGACGGCGTGCGGTGACGGCCGGGGGACGGACGTCGCGTGCGTCTCCGCCGGGCCGTCCCGGCCCGCCGTGCGGGACCGCTCAGATCGCGGTCAGCGGCGGGATGTCCGACGTCTCACGGCCCATGGCGGGCGGTTCGTCCGGGGCGGGCGCCGGTGGACCGGCCTGGGGGCCGGGCTCTTCGGCGGCGGGCGGTGCGGACCGGTCGCGGACCGGCTTCTGCGGTATTCGTTCGTGCTGCGTGCGCGGGACGTAGGTGCCTCCCATGAGGGAGCGCAGGGGTGTCACGCGGCTTCTGGCCTCCGGGGACGGTGTGGTGGTGTCCATGATTCCAAGGGTGCGCCGAAAGAGCCGCGTCAACCACTCATTCCTGTGAGCAGGAATGCCGGTCCTGGTATCGGCGGCACCTCTCGCGACGGGAACAAGCCGTCCGGCGGTCCCGGCCCGATGTCCCGCGTCCGGCCCCCGTCGCCCTCCTCCCGCCCCCGCACGCGCCGGGACGGGCACGAACGCCGCAGCTCGGAGCCGTTCCTCAGCGCGCGAGCGAGGCCGCGTCGCCCATGACGACCACGGGCCGCAGTTCGGGGTCCAGGGCACGCAGCAGCGCTTTCACGTCGTTCTCCCGGAGGGCGACGCAGCCGTGCGTGGGGCCGCCGTGGTCGACGTGCAGCCAGATGCCGCCGCCCCGGTGCGCGCCGAGGGGCCGGGTCCCGTCCAGCGGCGTCGTACCGGGTACGCGGTTGTAGTCGATGGCGATCACGTGGTCGAAGGACCCCCTGAGCGGTTCGCCCTCGAAGCCGGTGCCGACGGCGGTGAAGCGGCCCGACCGGTGGTACGGGAGACGGGTCCCCGGGTCCGGCAGCAGTCCGCCCGCGTCCGTGAGCGTGAAGACGCCGACGGGCGAGCGGAGGTCGCCGAGCAGGTGGTGGCGGGTCCAGCCCCGCAGGGCGTTGCGCGCCGGCCAGGCCGCCCGTACCTCCCATCCCGCGCCGAGGCGTTCGTACAGGACCGCGGTGGACTCCGGCGCGTCCTCGTCCCGGCCCGCCACCACGAGGGCCTGGCCGGTCGCGGCCGGGACCGCCGCGCTGGTCCGCGGGCCGAGGCCGGGCAGCAGCCGGGGGGCCGCCCCCAGGGAGGCCAGGGGGTGGCGGGCCTGCGGCGGGGCGGTGACCGTGGCGGTGGCTTCGCCCGCCGGCGTGACGGCGTTTCCGCGGGCCGCCCCTCCCCCGTCCGTACACCCGTTGACCAGCAACGAGACGACGAGGAGGGCGGCCGGTAGCAGGGTGCGGGGGCCGGGCGCGCGCGGCGGCGCGACCGGAGCCGCCCGGCGGGCCGCCGTGCCCGCCGGCGGGGCACCGGAGTGCGGCGGGCCGTCGGCCGAGAACGTGCTCATGCCCCGAACCTTGGCGGACCCCCGGCGGGAACGCCCGGGGACGCGCCACCGGGCTCCTCACACCGGCGGAACGCCACCGGCCGGCGGGACCGCGGCCACGTACGGATGTCCGACTCCCGATTTTCCGGTCGTGCACGAATCTTGACGCTCGCCGATCGCGCGCCTTAGCTTCCGACTGATTTAAACGATTCAAAACCCAGGCCCCTCAACGGGGTCTCTTCGTGCTGCCCTGCGAGAGAGCGAACCAGAACCATGGACAACCCCACCCCGGCCGCTCGTTCGGGACTCCCCCGCCGCACCCTCCTCACGGCCGCCGTCGCCACGGCGGCGGCCGGCGCGCTCGACTGGCGCGCGCCCGACCGGGCGGCCGCCGCGGCGGGTACGCGCACCGCCTCGCGCACCGGCGGCTCCTTCGCCTCGCCCGGCCGGGCGGTGCAGCCGAAGTTCCGCTGGTGGTGGCCGGACGGCCTGGTGCGGCCCGACGAGATCAGACGCGAGATCGACCAGATCGCCGACGCCGGGTTCGGCGGTGCGGAGATCGCCGCCGTCCACCACAGCGTCAAGGACACCTCCGTCCTGGACACCGCGCGCCACGGCTGGTCGAGCGCCGCCTGGGTCGAGGGCGTGGAGGCCGCGCTGAGCCAGGCCGCCCGGCGCGGCCTCACCATCGACCTGACCGTCGGCCCGAGCTGGCCGGCCGCCGTCCCCGGCATCACCCCCGACAGCGAGGCCGCGGTCAAGGAACTCGCCCACGGCACGGTCACGGTGGCCGCCGGCACGACCTACTCCGGCCCCGTCCCCGAGCCCGTGTACGAGGCCGCGTCCGGCGTGACCCGGCAGGACCTGCTGCTCGTCCAGGCCGCCCGGGTGAACACCGCGTACTCCACCCGCAAGGAGACGGGCCTCGACCAGGACTCGGTCGTCGACCTCACCCGCACGGTCGCCGACGGTGCCCTCGACTGGACCGCGCCCGGCGACGGCACCTGGGTGCTCATCTCGTACTGGGTGCGCGGCTCCGGCCAGATGCCGGAGGGCGGCCCGCACAGCGACCCGCCCGCGTACGTGATCGACCACTTCAGCGCGGCCGGCACCCGCGCGGTGACGGACTACTGGGAGAAGCACATCCTCACCCGGTCCGTCCGCAAGCTGCTCAAGGTCAGCGGCGGGGCCCTCTTCGAGGACTCGATCGAGCTGGAGACGGACGGCCTGCAGTGGACGCCCGGCCTGCCCGCCGCCTTCGAGAGGCACACCGGGCGCTCGCTGCTGCCGCTGCTGCCCGCGGTGGTCCTCGGCAACAGCAACCAGGTCTTCGCCTTCGAGGCCGCCGTCACCCAGCGGATCCGGCACGACTTCTGGGAGACCGTCTCCCTGCTGATCAACGAGCACCACTTCACGGCGCTGCGCACCTGGGCCCACGGTCTGGGCCTGCAGCTGCGCTCGCAGCCCTACGGCCTGCAGACCGACACCATCCACACGGCGACGATCCTGGACATCCCCGAGGGCGAGTCGCTGGGCTTCAAGAACCTCGACGACCACCGCTGCCTGGCCGGCGGCCGCGACATGGCGGGCCGCACGGTGCTCTCCTGCGAGGCGGGCGGCTACACCGGCGGCGCCTACACCACCACCTGGCAGAAGTTCCTGCGCACCATGGGCGGCGCGTACGCGGCGGGCGTCAACCAGACCGTCGTCCACGGCTTCTCCTACGCCGAGCTGCCGGGCGTGAACTGGCCCGGCTACGCGGCCTTCACCCCGTACAACGGCACCGTCGGCTACGGCGAGTCCTGGGGGCCGAGGCACCCCACCTGGCGGCACGTCGCGGACGTGTCCGGCTATCTCGCCCGGGTCCACCAGGTGCTGCAGACCGGCCGCCCGCGCGCCGACGTGGCCGTCTTCCGGCAGACCGGCTACTCCGCCACCGGCATCGGCGCGGGCTGGTTCACCGCGAGCGGCGTCCCGCTCGGCTGGACCCACCAGTTCCTCAGCAGCGCGACGCTGGACCTGCCCTCGGCGACCGTGCGCAAGGGGCGGCTCGCGCCCGACGGTCCCGCCTACAAGGCCCTGTTCGTCGAGGGCGACCGCTTCTACGGCTCCGCGATCACCCTGGAGCTGTCCGACGCCCGCGCCCTGCTGAGGCTCACCAGGGCCGGGCTGCCGATCGTGCTGCTCGGCGCCTGGGACACCGTCGTCCCGCCGGGCATGCCGGACGCGGGCGAGACCGACGCCCTGCGCGCCGTCATGGCCCAGCTGCTCGCCCAGCCCCGGGTGCGGCAGGTCACCGACCTGACGGCCGTCCCCACCGCGCTCGCCGAACTGGGCGTCGAGCCCGACGCGCGGTACTCCGCCTCCTCCACCCTCCTGAACTTCCACCGGGTGGCCGACGGCGTCGACCACTACTACCTGTGCAACGGCAAGCACGCCGAGACGGTCAAGCCGGCGGTGGCGGCGGTCGACCACGAGGTCACACTGCGCCGCACCACCTCCGGCGGCGTCCCGTACCTGCTCGACGCCTGGTCGGGGCGGGTCGAGCGGATCGCCCGCTACACGGAGGACGGCGACACGGTCACCGTGCGGGTCGCCCTGGAGCCGTCCGAGACGATGATCGTGGCCATCGGCCGGCCGGGGCTGTTCGGCGACCGCGCCGGCAAGCGCCCGCACGCGGTCGACACGGACGCCGACGAGGCCCGCTTCACCGACGACGGCCTGGTGGTCCGGGCTGCGGCGGCGGGCACGTACCGCACGGTCCTGTCCGAGGGCCGCACCGTGCGCACGACGCTGAAGGACGTCCCCGGGCCGATCGTGCCGGTCTCCTGGCAGCTGCACGTGGAGGACTGGCAGCCGGGCGCCTCGGCCACCAGGACGAAGATCGTCGAGCACGACCTCACCCTCGACGAGCTCGTCCCGTGGTCACAGATACCGGAGCTGGCGGACGTCTCGGGCATCGGCCGCTACCGCACCACCGTCACCCTCGGCGCGGCCTGGAGCGGCGGCCACGGCGCCCGCCTGGAGCTGGGCGCCTTCACCGACACCTGCCGGGTGACGGTCAACGGCCACCGCCTCGACCCGGTCGACCAGCTGCACCCGGTGGCCGACCTCGGCGGCCTGCTCAGGAAGGGCCGGAACGTCATCGAGATCGAGGTGGCGACCCCGCTGGGCAACCGCCTGCGGGTGAGCGACCCGTCCGTCTACGGCGGTACGGCCCGTCAGGCGTACGGGCTGACCGGACCGGTGCGGCTGGTGCCGTACGGGGAGGCGCGGGTCGGCTGACCCGCGGGCGGCCGGCCGCCCCCGGACGCACGGCGCCGCTGTTTCCGGAGACCGAGGGTCTCCGGAAACAGCGG
>NZ_BMVU01000026.1 GCF_014650875.1 Streptomyces minutiscleroticus | reverse complement strand
CCGTTGGCGTGCACGGTGACGAACACCGGGGTGCGCGGATCGGCGATCACACGCAGCACGTCGGTGTCGACGGTGTCGAAGGAGACCTCGGGCCGGGAGCGGGGCACGAACACGGTCACAGCCTCCCCACCACGACGCGCGGACCGGCGGGAGCGGCGGCCGGGGCCGTCGCAGCGTCCCCGTCGGGCACACCGGAGGGTTCCGCTTCCTTGTGGAGTGCGGTCAGCGGAACGACGGCCGGGGCCCGGTCGAGGACGGACGACATAGTGATTGCCTTTCAAGCACAGGTATGCAAGATCACCTACCCAATCCAACCAGATGTTGATCTCATTTACCCAACTTTCTTTTCCCGGTGTGTCGTTGGAACGTGAGGGGTGGTCGGGCATGGGCGGCACGGGTGACGCGGGCGAGTTGTATCCGCCGATCGAGCCGTACGGGACGGGGATGCTGGACGTCGGCGACGGCAACCTCGTGTACTGGGAGGTCTGCGGCAACCCGGACGGCAAGCCGGCGCTCGTCGTGCACGGTGGTCCCGGGTCGGGGTGCGGCACGGGCGCGCGCCGGTACTTCGACCCGGAGCGGTACCGGGTCGTCCTGTTCGACCAGCGCGGCTGCGGCCGCAGCACCCCGCACGCCGCCGACCCCGCGACCGACATGCGGCACAACACCACCCCGCACCTGATCGCCGACATGGAGCGGCTGCGGGAGCACCTGGGGATCGACCGCTGGCTGCTGTACGGCGGTTCCTGGGGCTCGACGCTCCTCCTGGCCTACGCCGAGCGGCATCCGGAGCGCGTGTCCGAGATCGTCGTCTCCGGTGTCACCACCACCCGGCGTTCGGAGATCGACTGGCTCTACCGGGGCGTCGGCCGCTTCTTCCCCGAACAGTGGGAGCGCTTCGTCGCGGGAGCCGGCGGTACGCCACGCGACGGTGACGTCGTCGCGGCGTACGCCCGCCTGACGGAGCACCCCGACGCCGCGGTGCGGGAGAAGGCCACGGCCGACTGGTGCGCCTGGGAGGACGCGGTCCTGTCCGGGGAGACGAACGGCACCGCCCACCCGTACGGCGACCGTCCGTCCGACGCCCGGCTGGCGCTGGTCCGCATCTGCTCCCACTACTTCTCCCACGGGGCATGGCTGGAAGAAGGTGTGCTCCTGCGGGAGGCGGGCCGGCTGGCCGGCATCCCCGGGGTCCTGGTCCACGGGCGCTTCGACATGGGCGGCCCCCTCCTCACCGCCTGGGAGCTCCACCGCGCCTGGCCCGGCTCGGAACTGCACGTCGTGGAGGACGCGGGCCATCTGGGCGGCGCCAGGACCCGCGGTCACGTACTGCGGGCACTGAACCGCTTCGCGGCCGTTCGCTGACAGCGGGCGTCAGGGGCCGCCGGCCTGCCGCTCGGCGGCCCCGCCGCTCAGCTGTCGTAGTCGACCGTCAGTGTGTCCGACGCGGGGAAGGTCTGGCAGGTCAGTACGTAGCCGGCCTCGATCTCGGCGGGTTCGAGCGCGTAGTTGCGGCGCATGTCGGCCTCGCCGTCCGTGACCAGGGCGCGGCAGGTGCCGCAGACACCGCCCTTGCAGGCGAAGGGCAGGTCGGGGCGGACCCGGGACGCCGCGTCCAGGACGGTGGTGTCGCGCGGCAGGGCGGACGTGGTGGAGCGGCCGTCCAGGACGACGGTGACCTGGCTGACCGGGCCGTCCGTCCGCGCCTCCTCGTGACGCACCGGCCGGACCGTCTCCTCGTCGGCGAAGAACAGCTCCTGGTGGATCCGGTCGCCGGGCACACCGAGTCCGGCGAGCACCTCGTGCGCGTCGCGGACCATGCCGTGCGGGCCGCACAGCCACCAGTGGTCGGCGCGCGCGACGTCGACCAGGCCGTCGACGAGCGCGGCGAGCCGGCCGGCGTCCAGCCGTCCGGAGAGCAGGTCGGTCTCGCGGGGCTCTCTGGACAGGACGTGGGCGAGCTGGAAGCGGGTCGGGTACAGGTCCTTCAGGTCGGCGATCTCGTCGGCGAACATCACCGAGTCGGTGCGGCGGTTGCCGTAGAACAGGGTGACCCGGGAACGGTCGTCGGCGGCGAGGACGGACTCGGCGATGGACAGCATCGGTGTGATGCCCGACCCGGCGGCGATCAGGACGTGGTGGCCGGGTGTGCCGAGATCGGGCGTGAAGGCGCCCGTGGGAGCCATCACCTCGACGGTGTCGCCGGGCCGCACCTCGCGCACGAGCCAGGAGGAGAACAGTCCGCCGGGCACCTCGCGCACGCCGATCCGGGGCCGCGCGCCCGCCGGCGAGCAGATCGAGTACGAGCGGCGCTCGTCGCGCCCGTCCACCTCGCGGCGCAGGGTGAGGGACTGTCCGGGCGCGAAGGCGAACTCCCCGGCCAGTTCCGCGGGGACGTCGAAGCCGACGGCGACGGCGTCCTCGCACAGGCGCTGCACCGACGCCACGCGCAGGGAGCGGAAGGCCGGGCGGCGGCGTGCGCGCCGCACCGCGCCGGGGGCGGCGGTGCCGGGTGCCAACAGGTCCTCCATCAGATCTCCTTGACGTACTCGAACGGTTCGCGGCAGGCGCGGCAGCGCCACAGCGCCTTGCAGGAGGTGGCGCCGAAGCGGGAGGTCTCCTGCGTGTCGGCCGAACCGCAGCGCGGGCACGGCACCGCGCGCCGGGTCGCGGACAGCACCAGCGGCACCGGGCCGGACGCGGGGCGCGGCGCCGGGCCCGGGGGCGCGATGCCGTGCTCGGCGAGCTTGCGCCGCCCGGCGGCCGTGATCCAGTCGGTGGTCCACGGCGGGTCGAGGACCGTGCGCACCTCGACCCGCTCGTACCCGGCGGCCCGCAGCCGCGCGGCCACCTCGGCGCGCATCTCGGCCATGGCGGGACAGCCGGAGTAGGTCGGGGTGAGCTCGGCGACGACCGTGCCGTCGGGGGCGATGCCCACCCCGCGCAGGACGCCGAGGTCGGCGAGGGTGAGCATGGGCAGCTCGGGGTCCGGGACCTGCTCGGCGACGTGCCGGGCGCGCCGGACGCCGGTGAGGACCGTCACCATGTCGCCCCCGGATGGGCGCGGGCCACGCTCTGCAGCTCGGCCAGCAGCGGGGCGAGGTGCTCGGTGTGGTCGCCGTCGCGGCCCGCGCCGGCCAGCGGCCGCCAGGCGGGCAGCGCGAGACCGGCGGCCTCGGTGACCTGGCGCAGTACGGCGACCACCTCCTCCCGGGCGTCGTGAGCGGTGAACAGCTCCCCGATGTACGGCAGGACCCGCGTCAGCGCGGCACGCGTCCGCCGGTGCGACTCCTCGGTGCCGTCCCCGAGGCGGACGACCCACTCGGCCGCGTACTGGCGGTGGTAGGCCAGCTCCTTCACGCCCTTGGCCGCGACGGCCGCCAGTACGGGGTCGGGCGAGGCGCTGAGCCTCCCGAAGTGCGCGAGGCGCCAGCTGGAGAGCACCAGCAGCCGCACCATGGAGAAGGCGAAGTCACCGTTGGGCAGTTCGGCCAGGCGCACGTTGCGGAAGTCCCCGGCGTCGCGGAAGTAGGCGTAGGCGTCCTCGTCACGTCCCGTGCCGTCGACCTGGCCGCAGCGCGCGTACAGCAGGCGGGCCTGGCCGAGCAGGTCGAGCCCGATGTTGGCGAGCGCCACCTCCTCCTCCAGCTCGGGAGCGCGGGTGGTCCACTCGGCCAGCCGCTGGGCCGAGACCAGGGCGTCGTCGCCGAGCGCCAGGCAGCACGCGGCCAGCTCCGCCGCGTCGACCCCGGCGGGCAGGGAGGTGTCCACACCGTGCAGCGGGTCCTCGAAGCCGGTCCCGAACGCCCAGCGGGCGTCGCCGTCGTCGTGCTCCTCGGCCAGGGACAGGTAGACGTGGTCGTCACTCATTTCCCTGCTCCTAGATGTGCGGGACGTCGCCGGGGATGTCGTAGAAGGTGGGATGGCGGTAGACCTTGTCGGCGCTGGGGGCGAAGAAGGGGTCCTTCTCGTCGCGGGTGGAGGCCGCGATGTGCTCGGAGCGCACCACCCAGATGCTCACGCCCTCGTTGCGCCGGGTGTACAGGTCGCGGGCGTGGGTGAGCGCCATCCGGTCGTCGGCGGCGTGCAGCGACCCGACGTGCACGTGGTTCAGCCCGCGCTTGCCGCGCACGAACACCTCGTACAGCGGCCAGTCGCCCTCGGGGGTGTGCGTGTCGCTCATGCCACTGTTTCCTTCCTCGCCCGGGCCGCCTGCCTGGCCGCGTGCGCGGCGGCCGCCTCGCGCACCCAGGCGCCCTCCTCGTGAGCGGTGCGGCGCCGCTCCATCCGCTGCGCGTTGCACGGCCCGTCGCCCTTGATGACGCGCATCAGCTCGTCCCAGTCCGGGGTGCCGAAGTCGTGGTGCCCGCGCTCCTCGTTCCAGCGCAGCTCCGGGTCGGGCAGTGTCACACCGAGCTTCTCGGCCTGCGGGACCGTCATGTCGACGAAGCGCCGGCGCAGCTCGTCGTTGCTGTGCCGCTTGATCTTCCACGCCATGGACTGCGCGGAGTTGGGCGAGGCGTCGTCGGGCGGGCCGAACATCATCAGTGACGGCCACCACCACCGGTCCACCGCGTCCTGGACCATCTCGCGCTGGGCGTCGGTGCCGCGCATCATCGTCATCAGTAGCTCGTAGCCCTGCCGCTGGTGGAAGGACTCCTCCTTGCAGATGCGGACCATGGCGCGCGCGTAGGGCCCGTAGGAGCTGCGGCACAGCGGGACCTGGTTGCAGATCGCGGCGCCGTCCACGAACCAGCCGATCACCCCGACGTCGGCGAAGGACAGGGTGGGGTAGTTGAAGATCGACGAGTACTTCTGCCGGCCCTCGATCAGCCGCCGGGTGAGGTCCGCGCGGTCGGCGCCCAGCGTCTCGGCCGCCGAGTACAGGTAGAGCCCGTGCCCGGCCTCGTCCTGCACCTTGGCGAAGAGGATCGCCTTGCGGCGCAGCGAGGGCGCCTTCGTGATCCATTCCCCCTCCGGCTGCATGCCGATGATCTCCGAGTGCGCGTGCTGCGCCACCTGCCGGATCAGCGTCCTGCGGTACCCCTCGGGCATCCAGTCGCGCGGCTCGATCCGCTGGTCGCGCGCGATCGTCGCGTCGAAGTGTTCCCGCAGCTCCGGAGGGGCGTCCTCCGCCGGTGCCGCCTGCGCCTGCGTCGCAGCCATCCGCATCCCCTAACCCAACCGACCGTTCGTTCGGCCCATGATACGCGGAGCACCCCCGGTCCCGGCAACCGTCCGGGCGGCACGGCGTCCGGACGGTACGACGTCCGGGCGGCCGCGGCACGGAAGCGCCCCGGACCGGGGAACCCGCTCGGGGACGAGCCGTCACTGCCCGACGCCCGAGAGCCCCTGGGCGAGCTGGGCCACGAAGTCGATGACCGCCCGGCCGAACGCGGTCGGGGCGAGCAGTACGCCCAGCGTGACGGCCACGGTCAGGCACAGCATCTGGTCGACCCTGCTCCGGGCCTGAACACGGCGGCGCACCAGCAACACGAGGATGACGGCCAGCAGCAGCGCCACGTCAATGGTCAACATCATGTGCCCGGACCTCCCGTCGGACCGCCACCGGCCCGGTCCACCGGGCGACGGCTGTGCGGCTGCGCTCTCTTGTGTAGCGCGCAACGAAAAGGGCGGGGAGAAGGGCGGCCACAATTGGCGACAAAGCACCTTTCTGACTTGTTTCACCATGCAAGCACGCAAGCCGGGCGCACGACGGTTCGGCGGCGCGAGCGCCCGCGCCGAGGGCGTACGGACCGGAGCGCGAAATCCCCGGCGTACGACGGGGCCGCGCACGCACGGCTACGGAACACCGTGTCCCGCGCCCGCGGTTCCGGACGAACCCGCGGGCGCGGGGAGCACCGGCTCGTGGAGGGTCCGGCCGGGGGTTCACTCCGCGTCAGCGCCCGGCGGCTCCGTCGGCGGCGGTCTCCGGGTGGTGCAGGTCGAACGCCGGGGACTCGGAGCGGATGCGGGGCAGCGAGGCGAAGTTGTGACGCGGCGGCGGGCAGGAGGTCGCCCACTCCAGCGAGCGGCCGTAGCCCCACGGGTCGTCGACGGTCACGCGCTCGCCGTACCTGCCCGTCTTCCACACGTTGTACAGGAACGGCAGGATCGACAGGCCGAGCAGGAACGAGCCGATCGTGGACAGGGTGTTCAGGAGTGTGAAGCCGTCGGCGGCCAGGTAGTCCGCGTACCGGCGGGGCATGCCCTCGGCGCCCAGCCAGTGCTGGACGAGGAAGGTGAGGTGGAAGCCCGCCGTCAGGGTCCAGAACGTGATCTTGCCCAGGCGCTCGTCCAGCATCCTGCCCGTGAACTTCGGCCACCAGAAGTGGAACCCGGCGAACATCGCGTACACCACCGTGCCGAACAGTGTGTAGTGGAAGTGCGCCACCACGAAGTACGAGTCGGAGACGTGGAAGTCCAGCGGCGGGGAGGCCAGGATCACGCCCGTGAGACCGCCGAAGACGAAGGTGACCAGAAAGCCTGACGTCCACAGCATCGGTGTCTCGAAGGAGAGGCTGCCCTTCCACATCGTGCCGATCCAGTTGAAGAACTTCACCCCCGTCGGCACGGCGATCAGGAACGTCATGAAGGAGAAGAACGGCAGCAGCACACCGCCGGTGACGTACATGTGGTGCGCCCACACGGTGACCGAGAGGCCGGCGATCGCGATGGTCGCGCCGATCAGGCCCATGTACCCGAACATCGGCTTGCGCGCGAACACCGGGATCACCTCGCTGATGACACCGAAGAACGGCAGGGCCAGGACGTAGACCTCCGGGTGGCCGAAGAACCAGAAGAGGTGCTGCCACAGCAGGGCCCCGCCGTTGGCGGCGTCGAAGACGTGGCTGCCGAACGTGCGGTCGCACTCCAGGGCGAGCAGCGCGGCGGCGAGCACCGGGAAGACCATCAGGATCAGCAGGCCGGTCAGCAGCACGTTCCAGGTGAAGATCGGCATGCGGAACATCGTCATGCCGGGCGCGCGCATGCAGACGATGGTGGTGATGAAGTTGACCGCGCCGAGGATGCTGCCGAAGCCGGACAGCGTCACACCCATGATCCACATGTCGGAGCCGACGCCCGGCGAGTGCACGGCGTCCGACAGCGGCGCGTACAGGAACCAGCCGAAGTCGGCGGCGCCCTGCGGGGTGAGGAAGCCGCCGGCCGCGATCAGCGAACCGAACAGGAACAGCCAGTAGGACAGCATGTTCAGGCGCGGGAAGGCCACGTCCGGGGCGCCGATCTGCAGCGGCATGATCCAGTTGGCGAACCCCGTGAACAGGGGCATCGCGAACAGCAGCAGCATGATCGAGCCGTGCATCGTGAACGCCTGGTTGAACTGCTCGTCGGACATGATCTGCAGTCCGGGGCGGGCGAGTTCGGCCCGCATGAGCAGGGCCAGCACCCCGCCGACCATGAAGAAGCCGAACGCCGAGACGAGGTACAGCGTGCCGATCCTCTTGTGGTCGGTGGTGGTCAGCCACTCCACCCACGAGTGGCGGGGACCGGGGCGGACGGCCGCGCCCGTTCCGGTCCCCGCCGCCGGCACCCCGGCCGTCGTGCTCCGCGGGTGCCGTGTGCGGCCATGCGTGTGATTGACGTCCACGGGGACGCGACCTCCAGCTGTACTGATCCGGGAGACGGCGCGCGGAGGACCGGGCGGTCCTCGCGGCGCCACGGGAGCCGGTCCGTTCCGGCTGCCTCATGATCAGTGGTGGCGGGAGGGCGGGCACAGGGCTGAACAGTCCCCGGCGCCCAGGGCCGAACGGCCCCGCTCCCCCGGCCCGCCGGCCGGTGCCGGCGGGGGCGCTCAGGTGCCGATCAGCGTCCTGACGCCGAGCAGTTCGGGAAAGAAGGTGAGGTCCAGGGCGCGCCGGAGGAATCCGACACCGCTCGACCCGCCCGTGCCCGTCTTCATCCCGATGGTGCGCTGGACCGTCCGCAGGTGCCGGAACCGCCAGACCTGGAAGGCGTCCTCCAGGTCCACCAGGTCCTCGCAGGCCGCGTAGACGTCCCAGTCCGTGTCGGTGCTCTCGTACACCCGCCGGAAGACCGGGAGCAGTTCCGCCGTCTCCACCCACGGTGTGCGCACGTCGCGGTCGAGCACCTCGGCCGGGACCGCGTGGCCGCGGCGGGCCAGCAGCCGCAGGAAGGCGTCGTACAAGGTGGGTTCGTCCAGCAGCCGGGAGAGCGTGCGGTGGACGTCGGGCCGGGACGCGAAGACGGCGAGCATGCGCTCGTTCTTGTTGCCGAGCAGGAACTCCACGGCGCGGTACTGGTACGACTGGACCCCCGACGAGGTGCCGAGGGTCCCGCGGAACTCGGCGTACTCACTGGGGGTGAGGGTCGACAGCACGGACCACTGTTCGGTCATGGTCCGCAGGACCGCCTTCACCCGGGCCAGCCGCTTGAGCGCCACCGGCAGTTCGTCGGCGTCGAGCAGGTCCCGGGCGGAGAGCAGTTCGTGCAGGACGAGCTTGAGCCACAGCTCCGTGGTCTGGTGCTGGATGATGAACAGCATCTCGTCGTGGTGCGCGGGCGTGCTGCGCGGGTGCTGGGCGCCGAGGACGGCGTCGAGCTCCAGGTAGGCGCCGTAGTCCATGGACCGGCTGAAATCGGTCCTGATCCCGTCTTCGAGCGGACGCTCGCCGTTGGTGACGTGCACGGGTACACCTCCGTACTGGCGAGCGCCAAACTATCGCCTCCTCGGCGGTCGCCGGATCAGTGAAACGCACCGTTCTCGTTTCCGGGGTGGCGGGCGCCCGGCCGGAAGCGTGTGCAGACCCGGGAGAGAACACCTCGGAGAAAACATGTGGAAGGCCGGAGCGGGGGCCGCTACGGTCGCCGCGATGACTACTCGATCTCTCCGCAGATTGGGGGTCCCGTCCACGCAAGGTGAGTGCTGATGGCCACTCACCTCACGGACGGGGACTCCCGCCTCTCCTTCTGGCTGCGCGTGCGTGAGTACGCCGTGCCGCCCTCCATGATCGAAACCGCGACCGCCCGCCGCCTCGCCGGGGACTGGGCCGGGGCGTGCGCCGCCGCGGGCGTCGACGTCGACCTCGACCTGCGCTCCGTGGCGCGCACACGGCCGGGCGCTCGCCGACCGGGTCCGGGCCGATCTGCGCCGACTGGCTCCCGACCTGCTGCGCTGGCACATGCCGAGGATCGCCCCCGACGGGTGGCTGCGCCCGGGACTCACCCTCGCCCTGGCCCGGTACGACACCGCGGGACACGGCCGCGAACGCCCCGTGCACCTCGTGGTGCGGACCGCGCCCGCCTGGGCGGACGCCGGCCAGCGCATCAGCCTCGCGCTGTGGGACGGCTCCCGCGGCGCCTCCGGGGACGAGGCGGGCGCCTGCCGGCATCCGCATCCCCGTCCCGACCGGCGCTTCCGCCTCGACCTGCACCGCCACCTGTGGGACGCGCACAGGGCCGACGAGCTGCGGGTGCGGTGCGGGGCCGACCGGCTCGGCCCCGTCGGTCGGCTCGGCCCGGTCAGTCGGCTCGATCCGGCCGATCGGCTCGACGGGGCCGGGAGAGCCGCGGGGGCTGGCGGGGCGTCCGCCGGTGGTCGCGGTCCCGAGCCGTACCGGAACCTGCTGGAGTCGTTGCCACC
This sequence comes from Streptomyces minutiscleroticus, assembly GCF_014650875.1. GTDB lineage: Bacteria > Actinomycetota > Actinomycetes > Streptomycetales > Streptomycetaceae > Streptomyces > Streptomyces minutiscleroticus. The sequence continues at coordinate 109,066 of NZ_BMVU01000026.1, read as the reverse complement.
GGGGCGGAGTTGCGCCGTCGACCGGTGGGCGGCCGAGGCACGGATCCTGCTCCGCGCCGAGGGGCGGTCCGCCGGCGCCTTCACCGTGCGGTTCGGCGGCAGGCACCGGCTGGTGCTGGAACTGCTCGCGGACGCGGACCGGAACGGGGACGGCGGGTCCGTATCCGGGTGCGGGTCCGTATCCGGGTGCGGGTGCGGGTCCGGGTGCGGGTGCGGGTCCATAGCCGAGTGCGGGTCCGGGTCCGGGCGCGCGTGCGGGTCCGGCGACGATGAAGACCTCGGAACGTCCGCCCTGCGCGTCGCGGACGCGCCCGGGAACGGCCGCGCCTCCGCGCTGCCGGTGCTGCCCGACGCGGCGACCTGGGTGCTGCCCGACCTGGAGCTGCTGCGCACCGGTTCGCTCACGGCCGACCGGCTGCATCCGCTGGTCGCCTCGGCACTCGTACCGGGTCACGGGGCGGCCGGACCGTACCGTGCGCCGGACCGGACGCCGTCGGCGCGCCTGGTGGAGTGCCGGGGAGCCCGGCACCGGGTCGGCCTGGTCGACGGGGTGCTGACCCCGTTGGACCACGACCCGGCCGAGATCCGGCGGGAGGAGCTGCTGGCCGCGCTGACCGGCACTCCGCTGCCCTGCCTCCAGGTCATCGACCGGGCGCACCGCAGGCCGGACGACCTCGCCGGCATCCGCGAACGCCTCGGCCACGGCGACGTGGCCGGTGCGCTCGCCGTCGTGGAGGACCTGCTGGGCCCCGGCGCGCTGCTGCGCGACGGCGCCTTGCGGGACGCGCTGGAGGCGGCCGCGCGACGGCGCGTCACGTACGGGCTGTTCCGGGCCGGTCTGGCCGAGCCCGCGCCCGCGTCCGGCCGCAGCCTGCCGGGGCCGGAGCGTCCACGCGGCCATCGTCCGCACCCGCGGCACGCCACTCTCCACCGCCCTTGAACCCGCACACCGTCTTCCGGGGCGCACGCCCTCACACCGTCTCCCGGACCTGAGTCCCCTTCACACCGGCCGTCGCGCCGAATCGTCACACCGATCCGCCGTACCGATCCGCCGCACCGGTCTTCCGTACCGGCCCGTCGCACCGCCCCGTCGCGCCTGCCCGGCCGACCACGAACCCACAGGTGATCAGACATGCCCTCGAACACACCGTCCACCGCCACCGGCGCCTCCGGCCCGGCCCGCGCCTCCCAGCTCGACGTAGCCGGTGAACTCCTGCGCCTGCTGCGCGCCACCACCACCGAACCGCGCGCCGACGTACAACTGGAGGCGCTGGCCCCGGCCGTCGCCGCCGACCTGCCCGTACTCCTGTGGGGCCAGCCGGGCAATTGGGCCCGCACACGCAGGGCATGGTCTGGCTGGACTTCGGCAGCGGCGCCGACGGGCTGGAGCGCGAGTGGGACCTGGGGCCGGACGGCGCGCACGGCTGGGCACGGGTGGTGGACGTCGGGTAGACCGCCGCAGCCACCGGGACCGCCGGGACCGCGCCGGCCGGGACGGCCGTACGGCACCGCTTAAGGTGAGGACATGCGACCCGTCTCCCGTCCCCGCGCCGCCGGCCGCGTCCGCGCGCGGGCCATGGGCGCCGCCCCCGAGCCGAACGCCCCGGCCGGTCCCGGCGACGGCCCCGCGCCGAGTCCCCGCACCGGCCCAGGGCCCGGTCCCGATTCCGGCGGCACGACGCTCCCCCGCTGTCCCGGCAGCACGGCTGCTGCCCGTGGACCCGGCGGCGCGGTGGACGCCCGTCGCTCCGGCGGCACGACGCTCCCCCACTGTCCCGACACCACGACGCTCCCCCACTGTCCTGACACCACAGCGGCCGCCCACTGTCCCGGTCCCGCCGACACGGCGACCACCCGCTGTCCCGGTCCCGCCGCGGTCGCCGGCTCCCGTACCGGCGGAGTGCGCGGATGACCGCGGAGACCCGCTCCCTGCCCGTGCTCGCGCCGGAGTCGGTGGACACACCCTTCACCATCGTCGGCTACGACGAGGTCTTCACCCGCGACACCACCTGGAACGACCACTCCCACCCCTTCCACGAGCTGCTCTGGAACGCGCGTGGCGCCTCCACGGCCGTGGTCGGCGCCCGGGTCTGGACGATCACACCGGCGTTCGGGCTGTGGATGCCCGCGGGCACGCTGCACTCCGGTTCGGCGATCGCCGGCACGTGGATGCGCGGGAGCTTCTTCGGGTTCGCCACCACGACCTCGATCTCCGACACCCCCGTCGCCGTCGAGATCACCCCGCTCCTGAGGCTGCTGCTCGAACGGCTCGGCGATTCCGGCCTCTCCCCCGGTTCGCGGAGGACGACCGAGGCGATGGTGCTCGACGTGCTGGAGCCCTCGCCCCGCGAGCTGCTCGTGCACGCCCCCACCTCCGGCCTGCTGCGCCCGATCGCCGAGGCGGTGCGGGAGAACCCGGGGGACCAGCGGACGCTGACCGACTGGGCGGGTGAACTCGGTGTGAGTCCACGTACGATCACACGCGCTTTCAACGCCGAGACGGGCACCAGCTTCGCGCGCTGGATCGCGGCGGTCCGCGCGCAGCACGCGGTCGGCCTGCTCACCCGGGGCTGGGACGTCGAGACCGTCGCGGAGCGGGTCGGCTACCGCTCGGCGAGCGCGTTCGGCGTCGCGTTCCGGCGTACGACGGGGCTCACTCCTGGCATGTTCCGGGCCTGCTGAGAGGCGTCCGGACCGGATTCCGGGCCTCCCGAGGAGCGTCCGCGCCCGATTCCGGGCCTCTTGGAAGCGTTCGCGGCGGATTCCGGTCCTTCTGAGGGCGTGTGCCGCTTCACCGTACGATGCCTCCTGTCCCGATCGCGACATCCGCTGTCTCAAAGGATCGATTGCGACACCGACCCCCCTCCCTTAGAGTCCACCAAAGGCAAGCCTTACCTAACCGGCTTGCGTCAGTACGGTGCACCGCTCCACGACGGCATTCCCCACACCCAGGCGTGCGAGGACCGGCACCCCTGACATCCGGACAGTGGAGTACGAAATCATGCGTTCATATCGCCTCAGGTCGCTCGCCGTGGCGGCCGTGGCCCTGCTGGGTCTGTCCGCCTGCGGCGGGCAGACCGACACCGACGACGCCGCCGAGGCGAAGAGCAGCGGTTCCGGCGCGTTCCCCATGACGGTCGAGCACGCCCTCGGCAAGACCACCATCGCGTCGAAGCCCAAGCGTGTGGCCACCGTCAACTGGGCCAACGACGAGGTGCCGCTGGCGCTCGGCGTCGTGCCGGTCGGCATGGCCAAGGCGAACTTCGGCGACGACGACGGCGACGGGGTCCTGCCCTGGACCGAGAAGCGGCTGAAGGAGCTCAAGGCCGACACGCCCGTCCTGTTCGACGAAACCGACGGCATCGACTTCGAGGCGGTCGCCGACACGAAGCCGGACGTCATCCTGGCCGCGTACTCGGGCCTGACCCAGCAGGACTACGACACCCTGAGCGAGATCGCGCCGGTGGTGGCGTACCCGGACGCCGCATGGGCGACCCCGTGGCGCGACATCATCCGGATGAACAGCAAGGCGATCGGCCTCGCCGACGAGGGCGACGAGCTGATCGCCGACCTCGAGGGCGAGATCGAGGACACCGTCGCGAAGTACCCCTCGCTCAAGGGCAAGTCGGCGATGTTCATGACGCACATCGACCCCGGTGACGTGAGCAAGGTCGGCTTCTACACCGCGCACGACACCCGCACGCTGTTCTTCGAGGACCTCGGTCTGAAGATCCCGGACAGCATCGAGAACCTCTCCGAGGACTCGGAGAAGTTCTCCGGCACGCAGAGCGCGGAGCAGATCGACGTGTTCAACGACGTCGACATCATCACCGGGTACGGGGACGAGAAGGGCGAGCTGGTCAAGACGCTCGAGGAGGACCCGCTGGTGTCGAAGCTCCCCGCCGTCGAGCGCGGCTCCACGGCCTTCCTGTCCGGCTCCGGCCCCGAGGCGACCGCGGCGAACCCGACGCCCCTGTCGATCTCCTGGGTGCTGGAGGACTACGTCGCCTCGCTCGCCAAGGCCGCGGACAAGGTCAAGTGACGACAGTACGAACCCCAGCAGTGCCGGACGCCGCCGTGGTGCGGCGTCCGGCCCGTGTCCGGACCCTGTGGCTCCTCGCGGCCCTGCTGGTCCTGGCCGCGATCATGGTGGCCTCCGTCGCCCTCGGCTCGCGCAGCGTCGCCTGGTCCGACGTGTGGGCGGCCCTCGGCGGCTCGGACGGGACCCTGGAGGAGGCGGCGGCCACGAAGCGCATCCCCCGCACGGTGCTCGCGGTGCTCGTCGGCGCGTCGCTCGGCCTGGCCGGCGGTGTCATGCAGGGCGTGACCCGCAACCCGCTGGCCGACCCGGGCGTCCTCGGCGTCAACATGGGGGCGTCGCTCGCCGTCGTCACGGCGGTCGCGTTCTTCGGTCTCACCTCGCCGACCGGGTACATCTGGGTCGCGCTGGCGGGCGCCGCGCTCTCGGCCGCGTTCGTCCACACGGTCGGCTCGCTCGGGCGCGGGGGCGCCACGCCCCTGAAGCTCGCGCTCGCCGGCGCCGCCACGTCGGCGGCGTTCGCCTCGCTCGTCACCGCCGTCATCCTCCCCCGCAACGACGTCACCGGCAGCTTCAAGCTCTGGCAGATCGGCGGCGTCGGCGGGGCGTCCTTCGAGCGCATCGGGCAGGTGCTGCCCTTCCTGCTGGTGGGCTTCGCCGTCTGCCTGCTGTCGGCGCGGGCGCTCAACTCCCTCGCGCTGGGCGACGAGCTCGCGGCCGGACTCGGCGAGCGCGTCGCCCTCGTACGGGCCACGGCCGCGCTCGGCGCCGTCGTCCTGTGCGGGGCGTCGACCGCGATCGCCGGGCCGATCGGCTTCGTCGGGCTCGTCGTGCCGCACGCCTGCCGTCTGCTGGTGGGCGTGGACCACCGCTGGCTGCTGCCGTTCTCGGCGCTCCTCGGCGGCTCGCTGCTGACCGCCGCCGACGTGGTCGGGCGGGTCGTGGCGCGCCCCGCGGAGATCGACGTGGGCATCGTCACCGCGCTGATCGGCGGCCCGTTCTTCATCTACATCGTCCGCAGGCAGAAGGTGCGTGCCCTGTGAGTGCCCACGTCGTCACCCGCCCGTCGACGGTCGAGGCCGTCGCGCGCGGGCGCGTCCGCCGCGCGTCCCGGCGGCGTCTGGTCGTCCTGGCGCTGGCCGTCCTCGTCGTCGCCGGCTTCGTCGTGTCCCTGATGTTCGGGCAGACCTTCTACCCGTTCGACGACGTGCTCCGGGTGGTGTTCGGCGAGCAGGTGCCGGGGGCGTCCTTCACCGTCGGCCGGCTGCGGCTGCCGCGGGCGGTGCTCGCCGTGGTGGCGGGCTTCAGCTTCGGCCTGGCCGGCGTCACCTTCCAGACGATGCTGCGCAACCCGCTCGCCAGTCCGGACGTCATCGGCATCAGCTCCGGCGCGAGCGCCGCGGCGGCCATCGCGATCGTGTCGTTCTCCCTCGGCGAGACGACGGTGTCGGCCGTCGCGATCGCCGCCGGCCTCGGTGTGGCCCTGCTGGTGTACTTCCTGGCGTTCAAGGACGGTGTGGTCGGCACCCGGCTGATCCTGATCGGCATCGGGATCTCCGCCATGCTCGACAGTGTCATCTCCTACGTGATGTCCCAGGCCGCCGAGTGGGACTTCCAGGAGGCGATGCGCTGGCTGACCGGCAGCCTCAACGGCACGACCTGGGACCAGGTGGTGCCCGCCGCCCTCGCCCTGGCCGTGCTGGCCCCCCTACTGCTGTCGCAGCGGCGCAACCTCGCCGCGCTGCAGCTCGGCGACGACACCGCGTCCGCCCTCGGCGTCCGTGTGGAGCGCACCCGCGTCACGGTCATCGTCGCCGCCGTGGGGCTGATCGCCTTCGCGACCGCGGCCTGCGGCCCGATCGCGTTCGTGGCCTTCCTCTCCGGTCCCATCGCGGCCCGGATCGTGGGACCGGGCACCTCCCTGCTCGTGCCCGCCGGGCTCGTCGGCTCCCTGCTGGTGCTCGTCGCCGACTTCACCGGCCAGTACGCCTTCGGCACCCGGTACCCGGTCGGCGTCGTCACCGGCGTCCTCGGCGCGCCCTACCTCATCCACCTGATCATCCGCACCAACCGGGCGGGAGGCTCCCTGTGACCACGTCCCACTCCCTGGCGGCCGAGCGGCTCACCCTCGGCTACGGCGACCGCACCGTCGTCGACTCCCTCGACCTGGTCGTCCCGCCTGGCCGGGTCACGGCCGTCGTCGGCGCGAACGCCTGCGGCAAGTCGACGCTCCTGCGCTCGATGTCGCGTCTGCTCGCCCCGCGCGAGGGGCGCGTCGTCCTGGACGGCAAGGAGGTGCACCGCCTGCCCGCGAAGGAGCTGGCCCGCACCCTCGGGCTGCTGCCCCAGTCGCCGGTCGCCCCCGAGGGCATCACCGTCGCCGACCTCGTCGGCCGCGGCCGCCACCCCCACCAGGGCCTCTTCGCCCGCTGGAACGAGAAGGACGACGAGGCCGTGGCCGCCGCCCTGGACGCCACGGACACGGCGGCGCTCGCCGACCGCTCCGTGGACGAGCTCTCCGGCGGCCAGCGCCAGCGGGTGTGGATCGCGATGGCGCTCGCCCAGCAGACCGACCTGCTGCTGCTCGACGAGCCCACCACCTACCTCGACGCCAGCCACCAGGTCGAGGTCCTGGACCTGCTGACCGACCTCAACCGGGCGCGCGGCACCACCATCGTCATGGTCCTGCACGACCTCAATCTCGCCGCCCGGTACGCGGACCACATCGTCGCCCTCGCGCAGGGGCGGCTGCACGCGGCCGGGACCCCGCAGGAGGTGCTGACGGAGGACACCGTCCGCACCGTGTTCGGCCTGGAGAGCCACATCATCGAGGACCCGGTCTCGGGCCGTCCCCTGATGCTCCCGATCGGCCGCCACCACGTCCGGCCGCGGGCCGGCGCGACGACCGCGCGGACTCCGGCCGAGGAGGCGCACCGGTAGCGCGGGCGGCCCGCCCGGCGGAGCGCCCGCCCGCCGTTCCGTACGGAACCGGCCTCCCGTACGGAATCGTCTCCCGTACGGGACCGGCCGCCGGCTCTCTGCCGAACCGGCGGCCGGCCCGTCGTCCCGCCCCGCAGGCCGCGACCGCCGTACGGCTCGTCCGCTTCCCGCGGGCAGGTCCTGCCGGGCGGTCGCTTCCTGCCCGCCGGCAGGGCCGCCGGTCGGGCGCGCGTCACTCGGAGACGAACTCCGGGCGCACCCGGGGCGGCCACTGCCCCACGGTGAAGACGCCCATGGAGTAGCTCTTCGAGATCAGCGCGGGCCTGTTGGTCACCTTCATCTTCCGCAGCAGCGAGGAGACGTGGTACTCCACTCCCCCGCGGCTGAGGAAGAGCTTCGTGGCCAGTTGCACCGTGGACTCGCCGGCCGCCACGCCCTCCAGGATGCGGGCGTGCATGGGGCTGAACAGCTTGCGGCGGGTGCTGACGATCCGGGGACTGCTCTCCGACTCCTCGGGGTCGACCAGCACCAGGATGCGGTTGACGCGACCCGTGCTGCTGCGCACGGCGATGCCCGTCATCTCTCCGAGGAAGACGGCGTCCTTGGAGTCGACGGCGACCATGTGACCGGCGAAGCGGGGGCTCTGGCCGTCGGCCAGGCGTGTCAGTTCGTTGCGCAGCTTCATCTGCACGCTGGGGTGGAGGAACTCGCAGAAGTTCTTCCCGGCCACCCGGCCGGGACTCGAACCGAACCGGTGGATGAACGACTGGTTGGCGTCGAGGATGCGGAACTCGAGGTCCAGGTTGGCCATGCACACGAAGGACTGCTGGAAAAGCGCCCAGTAGCTGTCGCGATAGGAATCGGACGCCCAATCGCGGGAAGCACCGGGAATTATCTCAGCAGAGTCGGGGCCTGCATTCTTCATGGGGGTGGGCCACTCTTTCTCTGAGTCGAGCCTCAGAGGCGCTTCTTCGGAGGGGGGTGATGCGGGGAGACGATCGGTACGCCTCTTCACGCCCCAGAGATTGCCATTCGTTGAAAAGTCAAGTCAAGGCTTCCAGGTATCCACCAGACCTTTTGCGGTTAAGACTGCGGTACCCGCGGGGCATGGTTCGGTCGGCGTTGCGGTACTTGCGGTGCGCCATTCCACGGACTCGTTCCCCACTGTTTCCGGTCCCGATCCGGATTCCGCCCCGTATCCGCGATCCGGGCACGAAGAGGGCATCCGCACCGCCCGTTCGGGCATCGTTCCCTCAGGTGGGCGCGGCCGGTTCGGCCGGTCGACCGCCCGCACGGGCCCCATCGCCCTCGCGCGCAGCGTTCCGCATGCCCTTCCGGTCCCCGTCGTCGGGCCCCGCGGAGCAACCCTCGCACCCGAGAAACGGAAAGGGGAATGGAGGGGGAACGCAGGACGACCGGGCGTATCCCGCGGAATGCTCCGGCCATGGATACAGGGGCCGGCGGCCGGTGGTCTGCGGCCGGCGGCCGAAGTTATTCAGCTGTCCGCCGCCGTATCGGGTTCGAGCATACGGGCGAGCCCCTCGCGGCCCGCTATCCCGAATTTCCGGTACGAACTCGTCAGGTGCCTTTCCACCGCGCGCACACTGATTTCCAGTTCATCGGCGATGTCCCGATTGCTCAGCCCCCGGGCGGCCCGCTGCGCGACTTTCGTCTCGGCGGGGGTGAGACCGGCCGCCACCGCCCGCGCGGGCCGTGCGGCGAATCCCGCGTCGGCGGGGGCGGAGCGCGCCTCGGCCAGCAGCAGCCGCCCGCGGCCCGCGAGCCGCTCGCCCTCGGCGTCCGAGGTGCCCTGCAGCCGCTGTCCGAGTGCGATCAGGGCATGGGCGAGATCGAGGCGGCTGCCCGCGGCGTCGAGGGCGTCGACGGCCTCCCGCAGCAGCGCCGTGCCGTGCGGGCCCTCGGTCAGCTCGCCGCGCAGTCTCAGGGCGCGCCCCACTCCGCTGGGCGTTCCCCAGGCCACGGCGCGTTCCTGGTACTGCTCGGCCGTCTCCTGCGCGCGGGCGGTCATGCCCAGCCGGTACTGGAGCCGGGCCGCCCGCACCTGCCAGCGGAACAGCCAGGGGTTGAACCAGCCGGCCCGCTCCAGCGCCCGCCCGCAGTCGAGGTACCGGGTGAGCGCGACCGTCAGATCGCCCCGCGCCTCGGCCCTGATCCCGCGCAGCGTGCGGTCCAGGGCGAACAGCCGCACGTCGGCGCCGGGGCCCTCGACATCGATGTCGACCTGTCCGGCCAGCTCCTCGTCGTCGAGGTCGGTGGCGATCCGGCCCAGGGTGAGGGTGGGCAGCAGCCGGTCCTCGGACGGTTCCCCGGCGGTCAGCGCGGCGGCGCGCAGCGCGCACGCGCGGGCCGCGGCGGCCTCGCCCCGGGCGAGCAGGACCAGTCCCCACTGCGCCTCGACCCGGGCCCGCTGGGCCGGGGTCCCCTCGCGGGCCGCGTACAGGCGCGCGGCGCCGAGCCAGGAGGCCGCGGCCTGCGGGGCCTCCGCGATGCACAGCACCGGGGGCACGAGTTCGAGCGCGGGGCCGTGCAGGCAGGAGTGCGCGGGCTCGTGGTCGAGCACCTGACGGGCCATCCGGACGACGTCCCGGTGACCGGTGCGCCCGTGCATCGCGGCGCAGAACAGCAGCACGGTACGGAGTTCCCGCTCGGCCTCGGAGACGTCGCCGTGGAGTTCGCCCAGTTCCCGCAGGCGCCGCGCGGCCGAGACGACGGTCGCGTGGTCGTCGAGGCCGACGTAGCGGACCCGCGCCTCCAGGCGCATCGCGAGCCAGCCGCCCTGCCGGTCCTCCTCGGGCGGGGTGCCCAGCGCGGCGGCGGTCTCCCGCACGAGCCCGACCAGTTCGGGGTCGCCGGCGACGGTGCGCATCGGCACGCTCGCCACCATCTCGGCCCGCCGCCCGGGCCGCGGCATGAGGCGGGCGGCCTGCGCCAGGTGGCGGCGGGCCGAGGGCGCGCCCGAGTCGAGTTCGATCGTGCCGAGTTCGAAGAGCAGCTCCGCGCGGACCGGTCCGTCGGCGGGCACGTCGGCGAGGGCCCGGCCCAGGTAGCGCACGGCGTCGTCGGGGGCGCCGCGCCGGCGGGCGGCCGCGGCGGCGGCGCGCAGCTGGTGGATCTCCCAGGGGTCGCCGATCCGGTCGACGTGGAGCAGGGGGGCGACGGCCTCCTCGGGGCCCGCGCCGCTCTCCTCCAGCAGGACGGACGCCTCCCGGTACCAGTGGGAGCTCTCCTCGGCGCTCATGGCGCGCAGGACGACCCCGCCGATGTCCGGTACGCCGTCCGCTCCCCCCGCGCCCGCGGGCCAGAGGGCGGCCAGGGACGCGCGGGCGTGGTCGCACTCCTCCTCGCTGAGTCCGGCCAGCCGGGCCACGAGCTCGCGGTCGGCGCCCGGCCCGAGGACGGCGGCGGCCTTGGCGTAGGCGTCGAGCACCGGTTCCCTGCGCAGCGCCAGCAGCAGCCTCTCCCGGCACAGTGACTCGCCCAGTTCGCGCAGGTCCCGGGTGCGCCAGTGCGGAGCGCCCAGGCGGCGCAGCCGGGCCCGGTCGGCGAGCACCCTCAGGTCCTTGGGCCGGCCACCGGTGACCTCGTGGCAGGTCCGGGCGAACTCAGCGGGGCAGTCGGCGCCGAAACGGTTCTCCACCAACCGGGCCGTGGCGTGCCGGGTCAGCGGCCGGGCGCGGACGCGGTGGGTGGCGCGGTCGGCGATCTCACGGACCAGTGGATCGGGTGCGCCGAGGCCGCCCTTGCGGACCACGGCGATCAGTACGGGCATGCCGTCGAGGCGTGCGGCGAGGTGGGCCAGCGCGTGCAGGGAGGCCTCGTCGGCCCAGCGCAGGTCGTCCACCAGGAGCGCCACGGTGCGTTCGGCGGCGGTCGCGGCGAACAGGATGTGGAGCCGGTGCAGGGTGTCGGCGAAGGCGGCGGGACCTCTCGCGGCGGCCCGCGGGTCGGCCACGGCGGCGAGCACGGGGTGGGCGACGGGCGGGACGGCGACCCCGGGCTCGGCGGCCAGTTGCAGGATCAGCTGGCGTACGACGCCGAAGGGGACGGACCGTTCGGTGGCGGTCCCGGCGGAGCGCAGGACGAGGGCGCCGCGGTCACCCGCCACGTCGGCCAGCCGCTGGAGCAGGGCGGTGGTGCCGGTGCCCGCCTCGCCGTCGACGAGGACCAGGGCGCCGGAGCCCGACCGCGCCTCGGCGACCGCCTCGTTCAGGACGACCTGCTCCTCCTCGCGCTCCAGCAGCATGGGTCAGGCGCTCTCCCGCCCGGCCAGGACATGGGCCACCAGGGCCGCCCGGCCCCTGACGCCGAGTCTGCGGTAGGTCTTGGTCAGCCGGAGCTCGACCGTGCGGGTGGCCATGCCGAGCCGGTCGGCGATCTCCCGGTTGGTGAGACCGGCGGCCACGAGGTCGGCGACCTGCCGCTCGGACGCGGACAGGACGTCGCCGGCGGACGCTTCGCCGGCGGTGGCGGCGGGTCCGGAAGCGGCGGCGGGCCGGGCGGCGTCCACCGGCTCGGGAAGGTCGACGCCGTGGTCGGCGAGCGTCTCGCGCACACGGGCGCGCAGGGCCGTGAAGGCCCGGCCCGTGCCCCAGTGCTCGACGATCCGGTGCTCCTCGGTCAGCAGCTCGCCGGCGGTCCCGGAGGCGCCGAGCAGGTGCTGGGCGACGGCCGCGGTGTGCCGCCAGGGGATGAGCACGGGGTTGCGCCAGCGGCGGGAGCGCAGCAGCCGGCCGCACTCCTCCAGCAGGAGCAGGGCGCGCGGGGCGTCCTCGTCGATCAGGGCCAGTTCGGCGCGCGCGTACAGCAGGTGGGCGGTGGCGACGCTCTCCTCCCCGGCGGGCGCCTGCGCGGCGCGTTCGGCGGCGGTCCGGGCCTCGTCCACGCGGCCGCAGCGCAGCAGGGCGAGGATCTCGGCGGCGGCGAGCCGGGGCAGCAGCAGGGAGTGCCAGGAGGCGCGGGGCAGCTCCCGGACGGCCTCGGCCAGGTGGCGCAGGGCCTCCTCGGGCCGTCCGAGCCGTACGGCGGTCTCGGCGTGGCACAGCAGGACCTGCGCGACGACGGCGCGGGCACCGCTGCGCCGGGCCTCCGCGGCGACGGCGTCGAAACCGGCGACGGCGCCGGGGACGTCGTCGGCGCACGACAGGGCGCGGGCCGCGGCCAGCCGGCACATCAGGGGCACGCCCTCGGGGTCGGCCGACACCTGCCGGGCCAGCTCCAGGACCCGGGCGCGCTCCTCGGCGCGGGTGGCAAGGAACCAGGCGGCGACCGCGGCCTGGGCGGGGTGCCCGGGGCGGTCGGAGTGGGAGGGGGCGGGGGCGACGAGGGGCAGACCGCCCTTCTCGTTCTGCGCGAGCCGGCCGAGGGCGCGCAGCGGGCGCAGGAGCGGGTCGGGTATCCCGGTCAGGGCGCGCTGGTGGACGTCGGCGATGACCCAGCGGGCGGTGTCGGCGTCGCCCCGGGCGAGCAGGAGGTCGGCGGCGCGCAGGACGCCCGGCCAGGTCTCCTCGGTGGCGTGCCGCAGCAGTACCTGGCGCAGCCGGCCGTCGCTGGCCTGCGGGGCGGAGACGGCCTCGGCGGTGGCGAGCCGGAGCAGGAGCCGGACGCGTTCGGAGTCGGGGACGGGTTCGCGCAGGGCCAGGCGGAGCGCGGCGGTGGTGGCCTTGTCGGCGCCGCGCACGGGCCGGCCGGCCCCGGGACCGGAGGCGGTGCGGGGGCGGACGAGGCCGGTGACGGCGCCGAGCATGTCGACGACGGTGCCGATGCGGAGGCCGCTGTCGCCCTGGAGGGCGGCCGCGCGGACGTGCAGGGCGTCGCGTTCGGCCCGGGTCAGGCCGGCCAGGACGTCGTCGGCGAACCAGGCGTGGCGCAGCCGGGGGGTGCCGGTGTGCCCGGCGAGCAGTCCGCAGGAGCGCAGGACGGCGACGGCGTCCTCGAAGGCGGTGTCCGCCAGCCCGGCGAGCGCGGCGATCCGGTCTGCGTCGAGCGTGCGCCCGGCCGCGGCGATCACCCGCAGGAGCCGTACGGCGTCGTCGGGCAGGCCGCGGACGGCGGAGAGGGCGCAGGCCGACCAGGCCGCGCGTCCGGCGGCGGCGAGTCCGGGGACGTCGTCGGCCTCCAGGGGCCGGCCGAGCGCCGCGATCCGGTCGGCGACCGCGCACAGCACGGCGGGGTGCCCGTCGGCGACGGCGTCGACGGACAGCGCGGACGGCGGCACCGGACGGCCGGCGCGGGCGCTCAGCAGCGCGCGCGAGTCCTCGGCGTCCAGCGGGTCGACGCGCAGGGGGCGGACGAGGCAGGGGCCGTCGGGCAGTTCGGCGCCGGCGGCGACGAGGAGCTGGCGCAGCGGGAGCGGCGAGGTGCCCAGCACGAGGACGGAGCCGTGGTGCAGGCGGCGGGAGAGGTCGACCAGCCAGCGCAGGGACTCGGGGTCGGCGAGGTGCAGGTCGTCCACGGCCAGCAGGACCGGGCGGGCCACCGAGCTCGACAGCAGGGTGTCGCACATCCGCACCATGACGGCGGCCGCCGACTGCGCGTCGCCCTCGGCCGCGGCGAGGGCGCCGATCCGGGAGGCGGGCCACAGGCTGGCCATCAGCTGGGTGACGACGGCGTAGGGGACGCGGGACTCGCGGGGCGAGCAGCGGGCGACGCCGACGGCCGTACCGGCCGCGCGGGCCCGGGCGACGGCCCGGTCGAGCAGGGCGGTGCGGCCCACTCCGGCCGGGCCGGTGAGGAGGGCGAGGTCCGAGGTGTGGCGCTCCAGGCCGACGAGGAGGTCTTCGAGGCTGCCGAGGGTGTCCTCCCGCCCTATGAGGGTGTGGGACGGCAGTGCCGGAACCACGGTCACGAACGCCTCCCGCGGTGGTGCTCCAGGGTGCCGCGGACAGGACGCGGAGAACGACTCGTGAACCGATCCGGACGGTTGCCCATGCAGCACCCCTCGTCTGACGACAGCCGGTGACCTGCCCTTCCTCTGATGACGGACGTTACCCGGCTTCCCCCGCCGCGACGGATCACGGCCTCGAACCCTGAGCTTTTTCTGAGGTTGCCGTTCCGCAACACGCGTTGATCGGGGCACCCGCCGCAGAGAGAGCCGATCCGGCCGTTCCCGGGAAAACGCCGGAGCGCCGCGCGAAATGCCACGGCCGCGTTCAGGATTCCTGATTCCGGAGGCCGGAGAGGGCCTCGGTCAGCTCCTGCCTGCGACGGATGCCGAGCTTGCGGTAGACGCTGGTGAGATGGAACTCGACGGTGCGCTGGGAGAGGAACATGGCCTCGGCGATCTCCCGGTTGGTGGCCCCGCCCGCGGCCCGCTCGGCCACCTGGCGTTCGCTTCCGCTAAGGGAGTCGACGGGGGAGGCGGTACCGCGGCGCAGCCGTCCGCCGGCGGCGGCGAGGGCCGGCCGCGCCCGGCTCAGCAGCAGCCGGTCGCCGCACAGCACGGCCCGGTCGATGGCCCGGCGCAGCCGCTCCCGGGCGCCCTCGGTGTCGCCGCGGTCGAGCAGGCGCCGGCCGAGGAGGTACTCGGCGCGGGCGTGTTCGAGCCGGCCCGGGGTGCCGTCGAGGACGCGGGCGGACTCGCCGAGCAGTTCGACACCGGCGTCTCCGGGGGTGAGGGCGCCGCGGACGAGGGTCAGCATGCCGCGCGCCCGGGCCGTGCCCCAGCGCTCCACGGAGGCGGCGACGCGTTCGGCCACGTCCAGACCCTCGCCGGGGCGGCCGAGTCCGGCGAACGCCAGGCCGGCGTCGAACCACCAGGGCGCGAAGAGCGGGTGGGCGATGCCGGCCTCGTCGAGGCTCTCCCCGCAGCGCAGCAGGTGCTCCAGGGCCCCTTCGAGGTCGCCGAGCGCGGCCCGGACGCGGCCGCGGGCCATCAGGTAGCTGTGGTGCTCGATGGTGAACTGGTCGAGACGGGGCCGTGCGACCAGATCGAGGACCTCCTGCGCCCGGTGCGCCTCGCCGCGGTGCACCAGGGGGAGGGCGAGGGAGTAGTACGGGGTGACGGCCGTCCGCACCCGCAGTTCCCGGATGAGCACGTCGAAGGAGAACTGCCCGTCGGAGAGCGACTGCCCCACGTCGCCCGCCCACAGGCGGACCTGGGCGCGGGTGCTGGCGACGAGCGCGGCGGTCCAGGCCTCGCCGCGGCCGCGGGCGTGTTCGAGCAGCGTGGTGAGCACCGTGTCGACCGGTTCGATCTCGTCGGCGAGGTAGAGGGCGACGCTGGCTCCGAGCACCGCCCAGCCGCCGAGCCCCACGTCCCCGGCGCGCAGGACGTGCGCGGCGGCGGGCACGACCTCGGCGGCGGGCCGCCCCTGGAGGGTGCGGAGCGCGGCCAGCATGCCCAGCTGCTGGCGTTCCTCGGCGGTCTCGCCGCGGGGCGGCGCCTGGTCGCGGAAGCGTTCGCCGACCCGGCGCAGCGTCGACTTCTCGTCGAGGCCGGAGACGAGGAGCATCGCCTCCATACGGGTGCGCAGCGCCCGGTCGGCCGGGGAGTCGCCCAGTTCGGTGCCGGTGCTCTCCAGTGCCTGGTCGACGAGTTCGAAGGCGCGCAGCGAGTTCTGCGCGGCGAGCGAGGTGACCGCGTACTGCAGGACGAGCAGGCAGCGGGTGCGCGGGTCGGTGTCCAGCGAGAGGGCGTGTTCGAGGTGGCGCAGCGCGGCCCGGGGGTCGCTGTGGACCAGCGTCCGGGCGGAGACCGACAGCAGTTCCACGTCGTCGGGGGCGTGGCGCAGGGCGCGGCCGAGGTACTGGGCGGCGGCGGCCGGGGCGCCGCGCTGCTCGGCGCCGAGGGCGGCCGCGCGCAGCACGGTGACCATCCACGGCTCCGGGACGCCCGGCAACAGCATGAGCTGGGCCGCGACCTCCTCCGTCGGCCGTCCGGAGTCGTTGAGCAGCCCGGCCGCGCGTGCGCGCAGGGCGGTGCGCTCGGAGTAGGGCGTGGCGTTCAGGACGGCGTCCCGGATGAGGTCGTGGCGGTACTCCAGCGAGTCCGGGCGCAGCAGCCCGGCCGCGCGCAGGTCCTCCACGGCGCCGCAGGCCGGCCCGGGGCGGGTGCCGGCGAGCGCCGCGACGGTCTCGATGTCGTGGCCCTCCAGGACCGCGGCCGCCCGGGCCACGGCGAGCCGGTCGGGGGCCAGCCCGTCGATCCGGTGGCGGGCGACGACGCGGTGGCCGAGGCCGTCGAGGACGGCGGCGTGGTCGACGCCGGACAGCGCGGACAGTTCCCTGATGCCGTCGGCCATCAGCTGCACCAGGAACGGTGTGCCGCCGGTCAGTTCGGCGCAGGTGGCGACGAGGCCGGGCGCGGGCGCGGTACCGAGGGCGGCCGTGAGCAGGTCGCCGACGGCCTTCTCCGGGAGCGGCTCGACGTCGACGGTGAGGCAGCCGGCGGCGTCGGCCATCTCGTCCAGGACGTCGGGCAGCGGCGGCCCGGTCTCGGTGCGCAGGGTCAGCAGCAGGACGACGCGCAGGTCCTCGGCGCGCCGCAGCAGGAAGCCGAGCCACCGCAGCGACGCCTCGTCGCACCACTGCAGGTCGTCCACGGCGAGGACGAGGGGCCGCTCGGCGGCGAGTCCGGCGGTGAGCCAGTACAGGCCGTGCATGACGGCGTAGCCGTCGGCGGGGGCGCCGTCGGGCGTGCGGTCCGGGGCGAGCGCGGGCAGCGCCAGGCGCGCGCTGCCGCGCAGCAGCGGGTGGCCGGCGCCGTCGTCCGCGCCCTCGGCGCTCCGCGCGGGAAGGCCGAGCGCGCCGAAGAGCGCCCGGACGGTTCCGTAGGGACCGGACCCGCTCTCGGCGCACTTGGCGGTCAGCACCTGGGCGTCCCCCGCCAGTCCGGTCAGCACGGCCCGCATCAGGCGGGTCTTGCCGATGCCCGCGGTGCCGCGGAGCAGGACCGCACGCCCTGAGCAGCTCAGGTGCTCGTGGATGAGCGACAGTTCCAGGTCCCGGCCGACGAGCCGGGGCTCACCCTCCGCCTCAGCACCGCTGAGCAAGGCCACCGCGACTCCTGTTGCTCGCCCGCCGGACGGGAGGGAACGGCGGACCATGGGGGACATTGCAAGACTTGCGCGTCAGATCATATGCACGACCGTGGATCCCCCCGGGGTCTTCGCACGAGCCGGTGGCACCGCGGACGAGGCTCCGCCGTTCGCTCCCGTGAATGATCATCAGTGCACAGCGCATTCCGAGGAGCGCGCCCGGGCGGCTCGTCGCCCCCTCACCGGAAGGCCCGCGTCGAAGAAAGCGAGGAACGCCCACCGTTTTCCGCGCGGTCTTTCGGCGTTGCCCGCAAATCCGTTTACCGGCACGATCCGGATGCCGAATTTCCGTCCGGCGGACGGCATCCGCCGCGAGCACTGAAGGTTTTTCCGATCCGTGCATGACAAGGGGCGCCACAGACGCGCCCGCATTCACGGCTTTCCGTACCCCGTCCGGCCGGCGCATCGTCCGGGAGCCCGGTCCGCCGTTCACCCGCGCCCGCGTCCGTGCGAAATCGGGGACTCTCCCGCCGCCCCCTCGTCCGTCCTCCGCGTCCTCGTGCCGGCCCGCCCCGGCCCCCTCGACGGCTGGCACGCGCCGGAGCGGGACGCCGTCGTGCGGCCCGTGCACCGCGCCGACGGCACGGGAACGGACCGCACACGACACGCAGGGAGCGGTCGCCCCGGGGGGAGTCACGGGCGACCGCCGCGTCCGATCACCTCGGTGGCCGGGGGCGCCGAGGCGCCGCCGTGGGTCACACGGCTCGTCCGGCCGGTGCTCTCGGATCCTGCACTGGGAGAGTGTCGGGCAAGGGGTACGGGAAATTCCCTAGGGTCCGCCGCCGGGCGGCCGATGACACCGTCCTCGTGCGGGCACTGGCACTTCCGTACGAGCACCACCGTCCCTGCGCGGGCACCGCCGTCCCTGCGCGGGCACCGCCGTCCCGGTACGGGCGCCGCCGTTCTTGCGCGAGCAGCACCGCCCCTGCGCCGGCACCGACGTCCCGGTCCGGCGGTCCCCGTTTCCACGGGTCCGCCCGGGGTACACCGTGCGCCGCGGCGCGCACCCGGCCCGTCCGGCGGACGTACGGCTCACGAGAGAGGAACACCGTGCCCGATGAGAACCTCGGTCCGGTCCTGGTCGTCGACGCGGGGTCGTCGAGCCTGCACCTGACCGTCCTCGACGACGACCGGAACGTCCTCGCCCGGCACGACAGTTCCTCCGCCCCAGGCGACGACGTGCCCGACCTCCTGCGGCAGGTGCTGCGGGAGACCCCGCCGCCCGCGGCCGTGGGCCACCGTGTGGTGCACAGCGGCCCCGGACTGCACGGGCACACGCTGGTGGACGACCGTGTCCGCGCGCACCTGGACCGGGCGGCCGACCTGGCCCCGCTGCACGTGCCGCCCGCCCTGACCGCGCTGGACGCCGCCCGCGAGCTGCTGCCCGACGTCCCGCACGCCGCCTGCTTCGACACCGTGTTCCACACCGGCCTGCCCGCCGCCGCCCGCGAGTACGCGGTGCCGGCCGTCTGGCGCGAGGAGTACGGACTGCGCCGCTACGGCTTCCACGGCCTGTCCTACGCCTGGGCGCTCGCCCGGACGGCGGAGCTCCTCGGGCGCCCTTCCGAACGGCTCCACGTGGTGATCGCCCACCTCGGCGGCGGCTGCTCCGCCTGCGCGGTGCGCGACGGCCGCAGCGCCGACACCACGATGGGGTTCACACCGTTGGAGGGCCTGGTGATGAGCCACCGCAGCGGCAGCGTGGACCCCGGCGCCCTCACCTGGCTGCAGACCCGCCACCGCCTCTCCCCCGACGACGTCGACGACGCCCTGAACCACCGTTCCGGCCTCCTCGGTCTGTCCGGCACCTCGGACGACACCCGCGACCTCGTCCGCGACCGGGCGGCGGGGGACGAGCGCGCCGCCCTCGCCCTGGACGTCTTCACCCACCACTGCCGCCGCGGCATCGCCGCGATGGCCGCGTCCCTCGACCGGCTCGACGCCCTGGTGTTCACCGGGGAGATCGGCGAGGACCAGCCGGAGGTGCGCGAAGAGGTGTGCGGCCGGCTCGCGGCGCTGGGCCTGTCGGGCGGCCTGCGCACGCCCGACGGCGACCGCCCGGGGCGCCCGGAGGTCGTCAGCGGCCCGGACGCCGCCGTCCCGGTCGTCGTCGTGCCCACCGGGGAGACCCAGCAGGTCGACCACGAGACCCGGGCCCTGCTGCGCGGGTCCCCGCGGTGAGCCGAGCGGCGGGACCCCGGACGGTGTGGCACGCCGGCGGCACCGAAAGCGGCGACGCCGGAGACGGTGGCGACAGCGGCGGCGGAGACGGTGGACACCACGTACTGGCGCAGGTGCGCGTACGGGCTCGTGACGCCCGCGTCCAGCGCGGGCCGGTAGGTTCCCAGTCCCATCAGTACGGTGTCGAACTGCGGATCGGGCGCGTCCGCCAGTCCCGGGCCACCGGAGCCTGCCGTTCCGTCACCCGGTCGTCGCGGTTCTCCGGGCACGCCAGGCTGACCTCGCGGGGGTGTCCGGCCGACGTGTGGCCATGGGCGTCGATCCAGTGGGCCAGGGTCTGGGCCGTGGGGAGGACCGCGTCCATGGACCCGCGGTGCACGATGGTCGCAGCCCGGTCGGGGGACGGCAGGTACAGGACCCGGAAGGCGCCGTCCTGCAACGGTGCGGAGACCTGGACGGCGGCGTGGACGCCGATCCTGCCGTCGCCCTCCGGGGCGTCCTCGTAGCAGGCGACACCGGGTCCCGTCGGGGTGACGCCCGCCTCCTCCGGGCGCCGGAAGAGCTCGTCGTGGAGCGGTCCGACGACGGGGCCGATGTCCTCGGGCCGGTAGCTCCCGGCGGTCGCGGTCAGCTCCGCCGCCCGCACGGTGGGAACGTTCTTGAGGACGACGTCGTCGGTGGGCATGTGTCCCTCGCTCTCGATCGCTCGGAGCCTCGCCTCGGCCTGGACCAGTCGCGCCGCCGCGGCGGCCGCGGCCGCCTCCGGTTCGGCCCGCCGCAGCCGCAGCATGCCGCGCAGCTCCTCGGCGCCCCTCGCCCTCCGGGCCCGCGCACCGGGGCTCCGGGGCTCCGGGGCTCCGGGGCTCCGTACCGGCCGAACCGGGCCTCTTGGCACGGCAGCCGGTACTGGCGCGAAGGGGACGCACCGGTTGCGCCGGTCCGCGGCGCCGATTAAATGGAGGGCAGCACGGGCGGCCACGGGCCGGCCGGCGGGCCGGTCGTCCCGCACGGGCCGTCCTCCGGGTTCCCCACCGCACGCCGGGACGGCACCAGGACAGCACGGGTGCGGCGCCGGTGCGGCCCCGGGGCCGTGAGACCGAGTCAGCCTCCGGACCCATCGAAAGCAGCCCGAGATGACCTCTGACCCCGCCTCCGCGCCGTCGGCTCCACAGGTCAGGTTCTGGCCTGTCGACGATCTGCCCGCACTCTCCCCCGACCCCTTCCTCGACGAGGTGCTCCGCGAGGAACCGATCACCCGCATCAGGCTGCCCCACGGCTCCGGCCACGCCTGGCTGGTCACGCGCCACGAGGACGTCCGCTTCGTCACCTCCGACCCGCGCTTCTCGCGCGAGCGGGTCGTCGGCCGCTCCGTGACCAGCATGTCCCCGCAGCCCGTGGCCTCGCAGACGGCGGGCCTGCAGTACATCGACGCGCCCCGGCACACGCGGCTGCGCCGGGTCGTCTCCCGGGCGTTCACCGGCAAGAGCATGAACCGGCTGCGCCCGGTGGCGGAGCGCACCGCGGCGGAACTGCTCGACGGGATGCGGCGGGCCGGGGCGCCCGCCGACCTCATGCAGCACCTGCACGGCCCCTTCCCGATCGCGGTCGTCTGCTGCTTCCTCGGCGCGGAGGAGGGCGACTGGCGCGGCTGGGCCGCCGCCGCCGAGACGATGCTGTCGGTGGGCGGGGGCGGCAACGCCGAGGAGCGCAACCGGGCGGCGCGCAAGGTGACGCGCGACCGCATCGTCGAACTCCTCCGGCGCCGCCGCGACGAGCCCCGCGAGGACCTCTCAAGCGTGCTGGCGCAGGCCGCGGCGACGGGCGAGATCACGGACGACGAGGCGGTCTCGCTCGCCACGGCGATCTACGTCAGCGGCGGCCACGCCGTCCGCAACAACAGCGGGTCGATGATGTACGCCCTGCTGACCCACCCGGACCACCTGGACCGGCTGCGCCGCGAGCCGGAGACGCTGCCGAGGGCCGTCGACGAGCTGTTCCGCTACGTCCCCCACCGCAACGGCGTCGGGATCCCCCGGATCGCCACCGAGGACGTCGAGCTCGACGGCCATGTGATCCGCGCGGGCGACGCCGTGTACAACGCCTACGTCGCCGCCAACCGGGACCCCGAGGTCTTCCCCGACCCCGACGCCCTCGACTTCGACCGGACGGGCCCCGGCCACCTGGCCTTCGGGTACGGGCCCCACCACTGCATGGCCGCCCTGATGGCGCGCATGGAGGCCGAGGTGATGATCGGGTCCGTGCTCGAGCGCTTCCCGCGGATCCGGCTGGCCGTCCCCGCCGACGAGGTCGAGTTCCAGCGCCGCGGGCTGCTCCGCGGACCGCGGTCCCTGCCGGTCGCCTGGTAGCCGACCGGCGCCCTCCTCCCTTTGCACCCCGGGCCTCCTCCCTTCGGGGGAGAACGGGCGATCCGGTCCGCCGGGGCGGGGAGGCTCCCAGGGGCTCCCGGCTCCGGGCGGCCGGCACGGTCAGCACGGTCAGGAAAGGAAGCACACGATGACGGTCAGAATGGTCACCGGAGAAGGAGCGGACGTCTGCCCGGAGGGCAGTTACGCCCTCTACGAGCACGCCCTGTGCAACACCGACCCGCCCGGCGGACCGAGCGGCCGGCCCGGTGGCCGGGTCCTGATCGCCGACGAGCCCATCGAGGACCTCGCGGCGTACCGGTTCGCCAACGCGGTCAGCTCGGTGGTGAACAAGACGGACCGGCCGCTGGAGATCCTCGTCGGCGCGACCGTCGGCGTCGGCCAGAGCCTGGACCGGCTCCCCCGGGGACTCGACGGCTGCCTGGCCGCCACCCGCCTCGACGTCCCCGGCGGGGCGGGCGACGAGGGCCCGGCGGGCTCCACCGCCGCCTCCGCGCGCAGGACCACCGGTGCCGGTGCCGAAGCCGGTACGGGTGCCGTCACCGGTGCTGGTACCGGCGCCAAGGCGGGCGCCGGTGAGCGCGCCGCCCTGGAGCAGGAGCCCGACTGCCCCTCCTTCTTCGGCAGCGGGCGGCGGATCAAGTACACGCTCGACGACGACCCGACGCGCGTGGAGACCGGCGTCGTCATGGAGACCAGGATCGACGACTCGGGCTGCTACCTGTACGTCGTCTTCAGGGACCACGCGGCGGCGGGGCCGCGGGAGGACGGCTCCGTGATCAAGGTCGACCACCACCACGTCCTGGGACCCGCCGGGCCCCCGCTGGGATGAGGGAAGGACCCGGGCGGGAGCGTCGGGCCCGGCCCGGGACGCCCCGGTCGTATCCGGTCGCACCGGCCTCGGTCGCGGGCGGCGTGCCGGTGTCCGTGCCGTACGACGGGGCGGTCGTCGACGATCAGCAGGGTGGTCCCGGTCCCACCGGACGGACAGTGGCAGCGACAGTGATGCGGGTGTGTTCCCTGTGCCCAGGGAACACACCCGCATCACTGTCGATCCCGCCGTCGGCGTCGATCCCGCCGTCGGTCCGTGGGCCGTCGGTCAGCCGCCGACGTACCAGCTGAAGCCGCCGCTCGACGCCGCGAAGGCCATCAGCACGATGAAGAGGATCACATCGACGACACCCAGGACCAGGCCGGCCTTGGCCATCCCGCCGCCACCCTTGGCGCCGGCCTGTCGCACGGCGACCGCACCGAAGATGATCGCCAGCGGTCCGAGGACGATGTTCAGGAAGAAGAGCCCGACGATGCCGCAGACGAGGCTCGCGATGGCCAGGCCGTTGGTGCGCGATCCGGCCGGCGCGGAGGAATTTCCGTAACTAGTCATCACATGCTCCCGCAGTCAGTGCAGTTGACGGTCGAGCGCGCCCTGCCGGTCGCGCCGTCCTTCCTTTCGCTGACCTACCGGATGCCCGGACACCGGGCGGCCATGCCACACCGGTGACGGCCCGGTGCGGGGCCGCCGCGCGGCGGTCCCCGGGCGCCCGGGCGGCACACCTTGTGTTGCCGTGTCAGTCGATCCCGGACCGCTCCACCCCCGCCGCGATCCACCGCTGGAAGCCGAGGAACAGCACCAGCAGCGGCAGGATCGACACGGCCGCCGCGACGAACAGTTCGTGCAGCCGGACCACCTGGGACGTGGTGAACGACGACAGTGCGACCTGCACCGTCCAGGCGCTGCGGTCCTGGCCGATCACCAGCGGCCACAGGAAGGAGTTCCACGCGCCGATGAGGACGATCGCGCCGACGGCGGCGAACACGGGCCGTGCGTTGGGGACGACGACGAGCCAGTACGTCCGCCAGTACCCGAGCCCGTCCACGGCCGCCGCGTCCTCCAGCTCCCGCGGGAACCCGAGGAAGTACTGGCGGAAGACGAAGCAGGCGAACGCCGAGAAGAGAGTGGGGACGACCAGTCCGCGCAGGGTGGAGATCCAGCCCAGTGACGACACCAGCACGAAGCTGGGCACGAAGGTGACGGCGGCCGGGACCATCAGGGTGCCGAGGACGCCGTGGAACACCTTGTCCGCGTGCCGGTAGGGGATGCGGGCCAGGCCGTAGCCGGCGAGGGAGGCGAGCAGCACCGTGCCGAGGGTCGTGGCGACGGCGATCAGCGCGGAGTTGAGCAGGGAGCGGGCGAAGGGGACGGAGCCGTCCCGGAAGAGCTCCGCCACGTTCGACCACCGCACCTCCGTGGGCAGGAACGTCCACTCGGGCGAGGTGATGTCCTGCTCGCTCGCCAGGCCGTTGCGGACCAGCAGGTAGAACGGGACCAGGAAGAGCAGCGCGAGGGCGGTCAGCAGCACCAGCCGCAGGGCGCGCCCCGCCCGTACCAGCGTGTCGTCCGCGCTCGTCGCCCGCTCGCCCGCCCTCACCGCCCGCCCCCTCGTCCTCGTCGTCGTCCCCGTCCTCCGCCCGGCCGGGCCCGGACTTCCCCCGGTCGTCCTCGTCCCGCTCACGCCCGCGCCTCCTTCGCGCCGAGCCGGAACCACCGGGCCTGCCCCACCGTCACCACCGCGACGACCAGCGCCAGGACCACCGCGCCCGCGCTGCCCACACCGAGGTTCTGCCCCTGCCCGAGGGCGGTGTAGTACAGGTACACCAGCGGTGGCCGGGCGTAGGGCGGGTAACCGCGGGCGTCGGACAGGAGGTTGTAGAACTCGTCGAAGGCCTGGAAGGCGTTGACGACGAGGAGCAGCACGACCGCCACCGACGTGGCCCGCAGCTGGGGCAGGGTGATGTGCCGCAGCACCTGCCGGCCGGGCCGGGCCCCGTCCACGGCGGCCGCCTCGTACAGCACGGGGTCGATCCGCTGGAGTCCGGCCAGGAACAGGATCATGTAGAAGCCGGCCTGGAGCCAGAGCCGTAGGGTCACGATCACCAGCCAGTACCACGGCGGGTCGGTGGTCGACAGCCAGGCGACCGGGTCGGCCCCGAACCATCCGAGCACGGTGTTGGCCAGGCCGAACCGCACCCCGTTGAAGAGCGACATCTTCCAGATCAGCGCGGCGACGACGTACGAGCAGGCGACCGGCAGGAAGAACACCGACCGGAAGAACGCCCGCGCCCACCGGACCCGGTTCACCATCAGGGCGAGGGCGAGCGAGAGGACGTAGGTGGCGGGCACGATGAACGCGGTGAAGACGAGGAAGGTCCACAGGCTGTCGGTGAACGCGTCGTCCCCGAGCACGTGGACGTAGTTGTCGAGCCCCACGAAGTCCGTCGGCGTCACCGTGTTGCGCGCGTCGAAGAAGCTCAGTGCCAGGCTCCACAACAGTGGCACGTAGGTGAACAGCGCGAGCCCCAGCGCGAAGGGACCGACGAAGACCCAGAACCACACGGTTCGCCGGCGGACCGTGCCGGCCGCGCCGGTCACGACGTCCTCTTCGCACGGTCGAGTTCGGACGACACCTTCCGTACGACGGTCCTCAGCTCGCGCTCCGGATGCGCGCCGTCCTTGATGATCCTGCTGAGCGCGTCCTGGTAGAGGGTCTGGACCGTCGGCGTCCACAGCAGCGGCTGCGCGTGGCCGTGGTCGGCGGTGAAGCGGACGGCGTCGGCGGCCGCCCCCGTCCTCAGCTCGTCCGCCTTCTCGGCCAGGGAGCGGCGGGCGGGGATGTGGAAGCCGTAGGAGAGTGCGAAGTCCTGCTGGTAGTCGGTGCGTTCGACCCACAGCCACTTCACGTACGCCTTGGCCGCCTCCTTGTGGGCGCCGCGGGCGCTGACGGCCGCCCCGTAGGCGCCCACGGGCACCGCCGGGCGGCCGGACGCCCCGTCCCGGGGGAAGGGCAGTACGCCGAAGTCGTCGCCGAGCTCCTTCTGCACCCGGGGCAGCGCCCACAGCCCGGACCACTGCATCGCGGTCAGGCCCTGAAGGAAGGCGGACGGATCGGACCAGTCGGTGGGCGCGCCGAGGAGGAGGGATCCGTCCGCGTACAGTCGGCGGAGCCTGCCGAGGGTGCGGGCCGCCGCGGGGTCGTCGAAGCCGACCTCGCCGCCGTCGGTGACCAGTTCGAGCCCGGCCGCGTACAGGGGTGTCCCGCCGAGGGCGCCCGCGCCGCCGTCGTTGCCGAGGAAGAGTCCCTTGACCTTGCCGTCGGTCAGCTCCCTCGCCGCGTCGACGAGTTCGTCGAGCGTGGCCGGCGGCTGCACACCGGCGTCCTCCAGCAGGCTCTTGCGGTAGTACAGCAGCTGCGTGTCGACGGCCTGCGGGACGCCCCAGATCCGCCCGTCGTACGTCTTCGGGGCGAGCACCGCCGGGTCGAAGTCGTCCTTCACCCCGTCCAGCAGGCCGGTGAGGTCGACGACCTGGCCGCCCTGGATCTGGTCGAGGGTGGGACCGCCCTCGAAGACGTCCGGTCCCGCGTCGGTGAGCAGGGCGGCGGCGGTCTGCTGGTCGTAGTTGCCCGGCCGCCACTGCACACTGACGTCCGCCTCCCGGTAGGCGGCGGCGTACCGTTTCACCGCCTGTTCGGCGCCCGCCTCGCCGTACTGGTGGTACCAGTGCGACAGCGCCGGCCCCGCACCACCGCCGCCACCGCGTCCGGTGTCGGACCCGCAGGCGGTCAGGAGCCCGGCGCCCGCCCCCGCGGCGAGCAGTGCCCTGCGCTTCATGGTCATGGCCTTTCCCCTGCCTCTTCACCTGTTGCACCCGCACATGGCCCAACGGTCCATCCTGCGCGGTGATTACGGAGAAGGTGTCGCGGCGGCGTGCGGCCGGTTCGGGGTTGTCCGGTAACCGCCGGTCGTGGGCGGGGTGTCCTGGGGGCACGGGTGCGGGGGCGCGGCCGGATCCTTTTCCGTACAGCCGTTCCCGTACGGCCCGTCAGGCGGCACGCGCCCCCGGGGCGCCACAGGGGACGCACTCCTGCCGTACCGCCTCTGGCCTGCACAAGGACCCGTTTTCGGCCTTTCTTGCCGCACCCGCGCGGACTCGCCCCCTCCTCCCCCGTCCGACCCTTATGCTTCTACACGTTTGTAGAAGATCCGGCGCGGGCCGGGTCGCACACCGTTGGGAGACGGCAGAGATGGCTTCGATCGACCTGGACAAGGTGCTGGACAAGGCATGGGCGGACAAGAGCCTGCCCGAGATCCTGGCGGCCCCCGTGGCGGCGCTGAAGGGGGTTTCCGACCGTGACGGCGAACTGCTCCAGGAGGCGTTCGGGGTCAGGACCGTCGCGGACCTGGCCGATCTGAAGTACGCCCGCTGGGCGCAGGCGCTCGCCGCCCTCGACGGGGCCGAGTAGGCGGGTCGCGCACGGGACGGGGGACGGGACCGGCCCCGGCGCCGCCCGGGCCGGTGCCGGCGGCCACCCGGCGGCACCCGGGGGTCCGGGCCGCCGCCCGCGGTCACCGGACGGCGTCGGGGGTCACAGGACGGCGTCGGGGTCGAGGTCGGTGCCGACCACGAGGGTCACCACGCCCGCGGCGGCGCCCGCGTCCTCGCCGGCCCGCGCGCCGGGCAGGCGGGAGGCCAGCACCTCGGCCTGCCCCTCCAGGCCCTGCGGGTAAGCGACTTCGGTGGTGCGGACGGTCTGTGCCGCGTTGCCCGTGCCGACGACGGAGAACCCGGCCTCGCGCAGCCTCTCGGCGACGGCGGCGGCCCGCCCGGCGGCACCGGTGCCGTTGAGGACCTGTACGCGCACGGAGGAGGCGTGGACAGGGTCCTCCGCGTCCGCCCGCAGCCGTTCCTCGTCCACCTCCCGGTCCTTGGCCAGGTCTCTGAAGAGGTCGGCGGCCTGCGGGTACTGCCACACCACGTTGGCCTTGTCGGTGGGCACGTCGGCCTGGCGCGGGTAGTTGGGGACGGTGAGGAAGGTCAGCCGGTCGCCGGGCACGTCCTGGAGTTCGGACGCGAGTCCGTACAGCGGCCTGATGCCGGCGAGTCCTTCGTCCGTGGTCAGGGACTTGGTGACGGACTCCAGCACGCCGTACAGCGCGCTCGGGCTGGTCAGCCGGGACTGCGCCTTCTCGGCCACGGCCTCCATGAACTCCTGCTGGCGGCCGATGCGCCCGAGGTCGGAGCCGTCCCCGACGCTGTACCGGGCGCGTACGTAGCCGAGGGCCGCCTCGTCCCTGACCGTCTGGCAGCCCGCGTCCAGGTCCAGGTGGGCCTTCTCGTCGTGGATGGCCTCCTCGGGACAGACCTCGATGCCGCCGAGCGCGTCGACCATGCCCTTGAAGCCCTGGAAGTCCACGGACATGAAGTGGTCGATGCGCAGCCCCGTGTTCGCCTCCACCGTCTTGATGGTGCAGGCGGCGGCCTCGGACACGTCGCCGCCGGTGCCACCGATCGCGAACGCCTCGTTGATCTTGAAGTGGTGCGGGGAGGACGTGGTGCCGTCCCCCTTGTCGCAGGCGGGTATCTCCACCCACGAGTCGCGCGGGAAGGACACGACGGTGGCCCACTCACGGTTCGCCGGGAGGTGCACCACCATCAGCGTGTCGGACTGCATGGTCGTCAGGTCCCTGCCGTACTCCGCGTTGTCGCCGTCACGGCTGTCGGAGCCGACGACCAGGATGTTCTTCGAGCCGGGGCTGAGGTTCACCGGGCGGTCCCCGCCCAGTTTGTCGTCGAGGTCGGCGGTGTGGATGTTGCCGTCCAGGTGCCGGTACGCCCAGACGCCGACACCCGCGACGGCGAGGACGAGCACCGAACAGACGCCCGCGCCCCACACCACGATCCGGCCCCGCCGCGTCAGCCTCACCCTGCCCGGCCCGGCCGCGGTGTGCCGCCGCCTCCCCGTACCGCTCACTGCCGTCCGCCCCTCCGCCTCGACCGCTTCCAGCCCGTCCGCCGTTCCCGGGCACCCGGCCCCGCGCCCGCCGGGCGGCTTGACTCTACACGCCTGTAGAAACAGACGACGAAAGCCCGAGGATTCCGCTCCGGCCGAACACGACGATGTGCGACGGCACCTGGGAACCTACCCTTCCGCTCCACCGTATGTGCCTCTACAGATCTGTAGAAGATAAGCTGCCCGGGCACGCCCTCCGTGGGTGAGGACCGGGGAGACCCTCCGTGGGTGAGGGTCGGGGAAAGGAGCGACAGGACGTGGGTGTCATCGCATGGGCGGTGCTCGGACTTCTCGCGGGCGCGATCGCCGAGGCCCTCCTGCCGGGCCGCGACCCGGGCGGCTGCGTCGGCACGACGCTCATCGGCATCGCCGGCGCCTTCGTGGGCGGCCGGCTGTCGGCGCGCTTCCTCGACCGTCCGGTGCAGCGGGGGTTCTTCGACGCCGCGACCTGGGGCTCGGCCATCGTGGGCGCGCTCGTGCCGCTGATCGGCCACCGGCTCCTGTTCGGCGGTTCCCGGGACTGACCCGGCCGCGCCGGGCCCCTCCGCGCCCCGGCCCCCTCGCCAGCCGCCCCACCGACCACCGGGAGACCACGTGACCGGCCCGCCCCGCCCCCGCCCGCAGGACCGGGGGGACTTCGAAGCGGTACCGCGCCTGGCGCTGCGGACCGCGGACATCCGCGACGCCCCGGCCTCCGACCCCACCGGCCGGGCGGCCGAACGCCTCCGCGCCCAGGCCCTCGGCGCCGCCGACGAGATCGCGGCCGCCGCGGGCGACGCCTACCTGACCGTACGGGCCGCGGCCGGAGGCGCGCCGGAGGAGGTGACGGGCCCGGACCGTCCGACGGGCTTTCGGCACACGGTGGGCAAGGACACCCTGCTGCCCGCGCTCGCCGTGCTCACGCCGCTGGTGAGCGCGGCGTCGGCCGCGATCCTGCTGGTGCTCGGCCACTCCCTGCGGCTCGCCGGAGCGCGCGACCCCTTGCCCGGCCAGCTCGTCACCGCGGGCTGGGTCCTGGCCCTCGTCGCGTCGGTGAGCGCCCTGGCCGCCCTGGCCGCCCTGGTCGGCACGGCGCTGCGCCAACGCGGCGGGGCCTTGCCCGCCGACCACCCGGCACAGGCACGGCTCGTCCGGCAGCGGGCGCTGCCCGACCGCGGCATGCTGCCCTGCCTGCGCAGCCGCATCGGCCAGGACCCGACGGACCCGTTCCCGCGCCCGCTGTCGCCCGGACCGTCCCCACGGCCCTCTCCGACGCCCGCGTCCCCGGACACGGACGGCACGTCCCGCTCCGTTCCCCGGGTACCCGGGCTTCCGCAGCCTCGTCGCACCACACCGTCACACCGCACGGCCACGCCGTACGCACCCGAAGGAGCACCTCTCATGACCGTCAATCTGGGCAAGGGCCAGCAGATCAGCCTCAGCAAGTCCGACGGCAGCAGCCTGACCGCCGTCCGCATGGGCCTGGGCTGGCAGGCCGCGCCCCGCAAGGGCTTCCTGGCCAAGCTCACCGGCGGGGGCGGCGCGATCGACCTGGACGCCTCCGCCGTGCTGTTCGCCTCGGGACAGCCTGCCGACGTCGTCTTCTTCCAGCACCTGACCAGCGACGACGGTTCCGTCCGGCACACCGGGGACAACCTCGTCGGCGGGGCCGGCGCCGGGGACGACGACGAGGTCGTCCTGGTGGACCTGGCCCGGGTCCCCGCCCACATCGACCAGATCGTGTTCACCGTCAACTCCTTCACCGGCCAGACCTTCGCCGAGGTGCAGAACGCCTTCTGCCGCCTGGTCGACGAGACCACGGGAGCCGAGCTGGCCCGCTACACCCTCACCGGCGGCGGCGACCACACCGCCCAGATCATGGCGAAGGTGTACCGCAGCGGCGGCGGCTGGCGGATGAAGGCCATCGGCGAACCCGCCTCCGGGCGCACGTTCCAGGACCTGCTGCCGTCGATCGCCGCACACCTTTAGCCGCGACACGCGTCGTGCGCCACGCATGACGGGTCACGGATCACGGGTCATGGGTCACGCGCAGGCGATGCGGGATCGCCGTTCCCGCGGACGAGCAGGACACACCAGCAAAGGAGTACCCACACCATGTTCGACGCCCTGAGGAACCTCAAGGAGAAGGCCGAGGACCTCGCCGAGGCCCACGGTGACAAGATCTCCGCGGGGCTGGAGAAGGCCGGCGACTTCCTCGACGACAGGACCGGCGGCAAGCACAGCGACAGGATCGGCACCGCCGTCGACAAGGTCCAGGACTACGTCGGGAAGCTGGGCGAGAAGAAGGACTGAGGACCGTCCGGGCGAGGGCGGGTGCCGGACTCCGGACCAGGACCGGGCACCCGGCCCCCGACCTCGCTCCGGCTCCCGCTCCGCCCCTTGCCCCGGTCTCGCTCCGGCCCTCGCCCCGCCCCGGCCCGAGTCCTTGCCCCGCCCCTGTCCCCTCCTCGCCGCGGTCTTCTCCGGTCCTTGCACCGCTCGCATCCCGGGCGGCCGGCGCGTGACACACTCCTTCACCACAGACGCCGGCCCCGTACTGGTCCACCCCTGGGCGGACGGCGAGGTCCTCCACCACCCGACCGTCTCGCGCAGCGGGGGCCGTGCCGCGCCCGGCAGCCCGATGGCGCCTCGGGGCCCAGCCGCGCCCCCTGGTGCACGCGGCGCTGGAGTCCGTCCTCGACGCCCACCTGGCCGTGGAGGAGGCCGGGTCCGTCGCGGTCGGCCCCTACGACGGATGCATGCTGTACGACTTCGACGCACACCGCATGGTGCTGTGCGACCTGGACGAGTACCGGCCGGGCCCCTTCGTCCTCGCGGCGGACCGGCTGCCCGGGTCGAGGCGCTGCATGGCGCCGGAGACGTTCGTGCGCGGCGCGCCGATCGACATCCGGACGACCGTGTTCGTCCTCGGCCGGGCGATCCGTCTCCTCCTGGACACCGGCGACGAGGAGGACCGGTGGCGCGCGGGACGCCCGGCCAGTGGGAGGTCGTCAGGACGGCGACCGCCGCCGCTCCGGAGCACCGTTCCGCGTCCGTCCGCTCCCTCGCCGATGCGTGGCGGGCGGTGCCCTGACGGCCGGGACCACCGTCGGCCGCCCCGCGTACGCAGCCGGGTGGCCGGTCACGTGCCGGACGGCCGCTCGCTCCGCCGGGCTGTCCGGCGACGCCGCCGGGAGGACCGGTCACCGTACCTCGGGACCGCGAGGAACGTCCCGTGGGTGTCGTAGGGCCAGGCGTCGGCCACGCACCCCTTGAGTCCCTTGATCTGCTGCATCATCACCGGCGCGGGACGCCCCCGCGCGGGCACGTCTCGTGGCCGTCCCCGGGCGGTGCCCGACTTCGTGGTTGATCACGCCGGTGGCACGGGCCTCCTCCACGTCGTCGAACGGGTCGTCGGCGGCGCACGGAACCGGCCTCGGTGCCGTACCGGCCCCGGTGAGCCCTCTCCCCTGTCCGCTGCGGAGCCGGGTGGCCGGATGCCTCCACGGGAGGCGGGGCTCACAGGACTCGAAATAGGTATCTGAAATGCAACATTGCTAGAGTGCGGATGTGCGACTGACCAGGTACACGGATCTCGCGCTTCGGGCGGTGATGCGCCTGGCCGTCATGGACGGCGAGGAGCTGCTGACCACGAGGCAGATCGCGGACGGCATGAACGTCCCCTACACCCACATGACCAAGGCGATCGCACACCTGCAGCACCTGGGCGTGATCGAGGCCCGCCGGGGGCGCAACGGAGGGCTGTCCCTGACCCCGGCCGGACGGCGCACCGGGGTGGGCGAGCTGGTGCGGGCACTGGAGGGCGACCGCGAGGTCGTCACCTGTGAGGGCGAGCAGGCCTGCCCGCTCGCCGGCGCCTGCCGGCTGCGGCACGCGCTGCGCCGGGCCCAGGATGCCTTCTACGCCTCCCTCGACCACCTCACCGTCGACGACCTCGTCGCCTCCCCCACCGGCCCCGTCCTCCTCGCCCTCGGCGGACCGCCGGGCTGACCGCCCGCGCCCGCCACGGCAGCGCAGCACACCGCACCGCACCGCACCGACGGCCGCACCTCGACCCCGCCCAAAAATTAGAGTTTTCTGTTCAAGTTAAGGAGTGCCCGATGCTTTCCGCGCAGTCGGCCCCGCTCGTGCAGACCACCCTCCCCGTGGTGGGCGCCAACCTCACCACGATCACCGGACGGTTCTACGAGCGGCTCTTCGAGGACCACCCCGACCTGCTGAAGAACCTCTTCAACCGCACCAACCAGGTCAGCGGCGCCCAGCGCGAGGCCTTGGCCGGCGCCGTCGCCGCCTTCGCCACCGTGCTGGTGGAGCGCCCCGGCGAGCGGCCCGACGCCGTCCTGTCCCGCATCGCCCACAAACACGCCTCGCTGGGCATCACCCCCGACCAGTACACGATCGTGGGCCGGCACCTGATGGCGGCCGTCGGCGAGGTGCTCGGGGACGCGGTCACCCCGCAGATCGCGGCCGCCTGGGAGGAGGTCTACTGGCTGATGGCCAACGCGCTCATCGCCCTGGAGGCACGGCTGTACGCGCAGGCCCAGGTGGCCGAGGGCGACGTCTGGCGCACCCTGGAGATCGCCGAGCGCCACGAGGAGTCCGCCCACGCCGTCTCCCTCGTCCTGCGCCGGCCCGACGGCCTGCCCCTCCCGCCGTTCCGGCCGGGCCAGTACGTCGGCGTCCGCGTCCGGCTCCCCGACGGCGCGCGGCAGATCCGCCAGTACAGCCTGTCCTCCGCACCGGGACAGAAGACGTGGCGCATCACCGTCAAGAGGGAGCACCGCGCCGACGGCTCCGTCCCCGACGGCGAGGTCTCCTCCCGCCTCCACGCCCACGCGCGGGTCGGCGACGCCCTCGACGTCTCCCTCCCCTTCGGCGACCTGGTCCTGCCCGAGGGCGACGGCCCCCTCCTGCTCGCCTCCGCCGGCATCGGCGTCACGCCCATGCTCTCCATGCTCGACCACCTGGCGCTGGCCTCCTCGCCGCGCCGGGTCGTCGTGGTGCACGCCGACCGCTCCCCGGCCGACCACGTCCACCGCGACGAGCAGGCCGAGCTCGTCGGCCGCCTGCCCCATGCCTCCCTGCACCGGTGGTACGAGTCCGGCGCCGCCGACCTCACCGGCCCCGGCGTCTCGGCCGGCCGGGCGGACCTGGACGGCCTCGACCTGCCCTCCGGGACCACCGCCTACCTGTGCGGCCCCCTGCCCTTCATGCGCGCGGTGCGCGGACAGCTCCTGGACAAGGGCCTGTCCCCCTCCGCCGTCCACTACGAGGTCTTCGGCCCCGACCTCTGGCTCGGCAAGTAACCGGCGCCGTCCCCGGCCCGCCGCTCCGGGCCGCCGCTCCGGGCCGCCGCGCACGGCCGGTACGCCCACGGGCGACCCGCGCGGCCGGCGGCAGCCGCCCGGGCCGGTCCGGACGGACCGGCCCGGGCGCACCCGCAACGGTGTCAGCGGCTGGAATAGGGCAGGAGCGCCATCTCCCGGGCGTTCTTGACGGCGGCCGCGAGCTGCCGCTGCTGCCGGGCCGTGACCCGGGTGACCCGGCGGCTGCGGATCTTGCCGCGGTCGGAGACGAACTTCCGCAGCAGGTCGGTGTCCTTGTAGTCGATGTAGGTGATGCCCGCGGCGTCCAGGGGGTTGGGGCGCGGGGACCGCGCGGGGCGCGGGCGCCGGCTGCGTGCCATGGTGTGCTCCTCGGGGGCTGGTCGTGGCGACGGTGGTCTCGGGAACGTTCGGAACGGGGCGCGGAGTCGCGGGACGGGCCCGGAGACCACGGAACGGGGTCGAAGGTCGGGAGTCGGGGGGACAGGGGGAAGGCCAAAGGGACGGGGAACGGGGCCGGACGGTCAGGGGACGGGGTCCAGGAACTGGTCGAAGACGGCCGGGAAGTGCTTCCACCGCTCCGGCCCGCCCGCCAGCTCCGCGTCCGTGAGCAGGCAGGACTCCAGGACGGTGGTGAGACCGTCGCGGTCGAGCCCGGGCGAGGTGAAGACCAGGTGCTGGCAGCGGTCCCCGTGCTCGGGGTGCCAGTCGAGCGCGGCGGCGGCACGGCGCACCGGCGGCACCATCTCCCACGCCGCGTCGGGCAGCGAGGCGAGCCAGGGCCCGGCGCTCTCCACGCACAGCGCGCCGCCGGCCGCGTCCCAGGCCAGCAGGGTGTCGGGCCGGTCGGCGAGCCAGAACCGGCCGCGGCTGCGGACCGCGGCGCAGCACAGGTCCTCCAGAGCGTCGTACAGGCGCTCGGGGTGGAACGGACGGTGGCTGCGCCAGACCAGGGTGGCGACCCCGGCCTCGTCGGCCTCCTGGGGCAGCAGGGCGCACGCCGGGTGCTGGGCCGTCGCCGCGCTCTCCACGTCGAAGCCGGCGAAGGCCAGCCGGACGAGCTCCTCCGAGTCGAGCGGCACACGGTGTGCGGTCGGGTGCAGTTGCCGCAGGAGTTCGAGGTCGTCCGCGTCCGCCGCGTCCTGGTCGACGACGACGTGCACGCCCGGGTACTCGAGCTGACGGGCCCAGGTGTCGCCCACGGTGCGCTGGTCGGAGGCCGCGGCCGCCAGCCCGGCCTCCGCGAGGTCGTCGCCGTTGCCGAGGCAGGAGAGCAGCAGGGACGGGTCGACGGCCGTCATCACACCGGTCAGGCGCAGCGGTCCCCCGCCGTTCGCCGCCACGACCTCGGCCATCGCCCGGGGCTCGACGGAGTCCCACAGCTCGACCACCGCCAGCCGCGTCGTGCCGTCCCTCGCCAGCCGTTCCAGTTCGGGGACGAGGTCCTCGCGCAGCGCGCAGCAGGCGCAGTCGTTGACCAGGGGCGTCTCCCCTTGTGACCGTTGGCCCAGGGCGTCGCGGACGGTGCGGTGCACGGTGCCGGCGGGCGCGGACGACAGGTCGTGGTGCAGGGCGACGCTGCCGGGTACGTCGTGCAGCAGCCGGTCCACGGTGAGACGGCGCGCGTCGGCGTGCAGCCCCGCGACGAGGACGACCGGCAGCCGGGTTTCCGGAGCCATCAGCGACCTCCGCGACCGTGGCGGCGGGCCGGGCCCCCGGCGGGTCCGTACGCGGGGTGGATTCCGGATGTCATAACGGGTCCTTGTCTGTGTCTGTGTCTGTGTCTGTGTCTGTGCGGGGTGGAGGAAGTCGGCGCCCGGGGACGGGGTGGGCCGACGACTCGTCCGGACCGCGCACGGGGGGCCGATCGCGGCGGCGGAGCGGAGTCCGGCGACCGGGGTACCTCGGGCCGGGCCACGACGGGTAGCATACGACAACGATTTTCATTAACGATAGGGGCTCCCGCCTCGCGGCCCCCGTGGAAGGAGAAGCGCAAGCGTGTCCGCGCACTGCCAGCTGACCGGAGCCCGCCCCGGCTTCGGCAACAAGATCTCCCACTCCCACCGGCGCACCTCGCGCCGGTTCGACCCCAACGTCCAGCGCAAGCGGTACTGGCTCCCGAGCGAGGGCCGGTACGTCCGGCTCGTGCTGAGCGCCAAGGCGATCAAGACGGTCGACGCCATCGGCGTCGAAGCCGCCGTGGCACGGATCAGGGCACGCGGGGAGCGTGTCTGATGGCGAAGAAGAGCAAGATCGCGAAGAACGAGAAGCGCAAGGCGGTCGTCGCGCGCTACGCCGCCCGCCGCGCCGAGCTCAAGGACGTCGTCCGCAGGCCGGGCTCGAGCGAGGCCGAACGGGCCGCGGCCCTGCGGGAGTTGCGCAACCAGCCCCGGGACGCCAGCGCGACCCGTGTGCGCAACCGCGACAGTGTGGACGGCCGCCCCCGCGGCCACCTCCGCAGGTTCGGCCTCTCACGGGTCCGGGTGCGCGAGCAGGCGCACGCCGGGTTCCTGCCCGGAGTGACCAAGTCCTCCTGGTAGGAGGGCCGGCAGGAGCCTCCCCGGCGGCGGGGCCGACGGGGGGTGCGTACGCGTCCCGCGCGGCGGGCCGTGCGGGCGCGTCCTCGCGACACGACCGTACGGCCCGCCGCCGGCGTGCCCCCGCACGCCGGCACGGCGTCAGGACAGGTTCCGCCAGGCGTGGTCGAGGGCGTCGCGCAGGTGCGCGACCTGCCGGGGGGTGAGGCCGTCGGTCATGGCCTCCTCCAGCTCCCGTACGGGCCGCGCGTGGTCGGCGAGCAGCCTGCGCCCGAGGTCGGTCAGGCCGATCAGCCGCTCGCGCCGGTTGGCGGGGTTGGGACGGCGGGCGATGTAGCCGCGGCCCTCCAGTGTGCGCACCATGTCGGCCATGGACTGGGCCGTGACGAAGGAGTCGCGGGCGAGCTGGGCGGCGGTCAGTCCGTCGTGCCGCTCCAGCACGGTCAGCGCCGTGTACTGCAGGGCCGTCACACCGGCCGGCTTCAGGACCTCGTCGAGGCGGGCCCTGACGACCAGCTCGGCTCGCTTGACCAGGTACAGCAGCGAGGGGGCCGCCTTCACGCCCCGTTCGTCCGCCGACGCGACCTCTTCCCGCACGACACCCTCCCGTCCCGGCCGCTCCGGCCGTCCCGTCGGGCGCAGCGGGTCGCGCGCCCTCCGGCCGAAGCGGGTCCCACCCTATCCCGTTGACAGGATTCCTGCCGAAGTCGAGAGCCGAAGGCCGGGAGCCGAAGACCGAGGGGTGAAAGCGGAGAGCCCAGGGCCGGGGACCGAGGCACTGGGGCCCCCGACCCGGTCCGCGGCCGGTGCCGGTGCCGAACCGGCCGATGCCCAGGTCCAGGAGCGCGGCCGAAGGTGTGCCACTGTTCCGGAGACCGAGCAGGTCGGTGCCGGTCAGGCGCGGGCCGGGCCGGGCGGCGCCGTCACGGGCGGGGCCGGTGAGGACGCAGGACGCCACGAAGAGGGGTACGCCGGCGCCGTGTCCGGCCCGCCGCGCCCGCTCCGCCCACCGTCGTCCGCTTTGCCCGCCGGTATACGCGCACCGGCCGTACGACGGCGCTCGCGGAGCAGGTGACGGCGACGGGCGCCGCGGTGGACCACACTGTCTCCGCGGCGCCGTCTCCCCCTTCGCGCGCTCCCTCCGTGACTCCCCGCCCGGCGGCCCGCCCGTTCCGCGCGACCGTCGGAGGCGCCGTGCCCGTGTGTCAGGGCAGGGCCAGGACCTTCCTCAGGGTCTGTCGCAGGGTCGCCTCGGCGTCCTCCGCCGCGCCCGGGGAGCGCCAGGCGACGAAGCCGTCGGGGCGGACGAGGACGGCGCCCTCGGGTGTCGTGCCATAGCGCTCGGTCCAGCGCACGCCGTCCTCGACCACGAGGTCGGCGCCGGGTCCCGTGCCCAGCCGGTACGGCGTCAGCGGGACGGACGTCCCCTCGGCGAGGCGGAGGGCGGCCTCGTGCCACGCTCCGCCGGCGTCCGCGTCGCTGAGCAGGACCAGGCAGCACTCGTGGAGGTCGAGGGTGGAGACGCGCTCGTTCCGGTGCCGTACCCACAGGTGGGGTGCCCTGCTGCCGGGCTCTCCGGTCAGGTCGAGCGTCTCGGGGACGACCGGGGCGGCGGGGTCGGTGCCGACGACGGCGCCGCGGGGGTAGCGGTAGCCGAGGGCCACGCCGAGGAGGCCGCTCCTGCGGCCGCCGCCCACGGCGGGCGGCGGGGTGAAGCCGGGGTGGCTGTGCTCGGCGGACCGGTCGGCCGCGCGGGCGCTGGTCGCCTCCGCGATCGGGCGGCGCTCCGCGTCGTAGGTGTCCAGCAGCCCCTCGCCCGCCCAGCCGCCGAGCACCGCGGCCAGCTTCCAGGCGAGGTTGTGGGCGTCCTGGATGCCGGTGTTGGAGCCGAAGGCACCGGTGGGCGACATCTCGTGGGCGGAGTCGCCGGCGAGGAGGACGCGCCCCGACCGGTAGGAGCGGGCCACGCGCTGGGCGGCGTGCCAGGGGGCCCGGCCGGTGACCTCCACGTCGAGGGTGTCGTCCCCGACCGCGCGGCGGATGTGGTCGGCACACCGTTCGTCGGTGAACTCCTCCAGCGCCTCCCCGTGTTCGGGGTGCCAGGGGGCGTGGAAGACCCACTGTTCGCGGTTGTCCACGGGCAGCAGCGCGCCGTCGGCGCCCGGGCGGGTCAGGTAGCAGACGATGAAGCGCCGCTCGCCCACCACCTCGGCGAGACGGCGCGAGCGGAAGGTGACGCTGACGTTGTGGAACAGGTCGCCGGGTCCGCTCTGCCCGATGCCCAGCCTTTCCCGGACGGGGCTGCGGGGGCCGTCGGCCGCGACGAGGTAGGCCGCGCGGACGGTCGTGCGCCGGTCCGTCTCACGGCTCCTGACCACCGCGGTGACACCGTCGGAGTCGGCGTCGAACGACATCAGTTCGGTGCCGAAGCGCACGTCGCCGCCGAGCTTCTCCGCGTGCTCGCGCAGGACCGGCTCCAGGTCGTTCTGGCTGCACAGGCACCACGAGGAGGGGCTGAAGCGGGCCAGGCCGCCACCGGGGTCGATCTCCTTGAACAGCCACTCGCCCGCGTCGCCCACCAGGGAGGGCGCCTGCAGGATGCCGTGGTTCCCGGCCAGTGTGGCCGCCGCCCCCCGGACGTCCCGCTCCACGCCCGCCACCCGCAGCAGTTCCATCGTGCGGACGTTGTTCCCGCGGCCGCGCGGATGGACGGAGGTGCCCGCGTGCCGCTCCACCAGTGTGTGCCGTACGCCCAGCCGCCCCAGGAACAGTGAGGTCGACAGACCGACCAGGGAGCCGCCGACGATGAGGACCGGGACGTCGAGACCGGCCCGCTCGGCTTGTGGGTTCATAAGCAGTACTCGCCTCCAGCGTGTGGGATTCACCGGCCGGGCCGGACCCGGTGCGGTCCTCATGCATGCCCTGCGCCGGGTGCGGCGGACCGGGCTTCACCCGCTTAACCCGCCCGGTATGCGGCGTGTCGGAGGATGCCCCACGATCGTGCTTACGCAACCGCCACATCCAAGGACAATACGTGACGGTTCACCCCTCGGCCCCCGAGACGACTCCTTCAGGAAGAGGTGTGCTCGATGCCGGTCCCCGCTGCCCTGCCGAAGAACACGGAGGGCATCTCCCTATCCGCCTTCGACGGATCCCGACTACGCGTCGTCCTGATGCTGGACATCCACGACGGCACCCAGCAGGAGTTCCTGGACGCCTACGAGCAGATGCGCGACCGGGTCGCCGCCATGCCGGGCCACATCAGCGACCAGCTGTGCCAGAACCTCGAGAACCCCACGCAGTGGCTCCTCACCAGTGAGTGGGAGAGCGCGCCGCCCTTCCTCGCCTGGGTCAACAGCGAGGAGCACCTGGAGCTCGTCGCGCCCCTGCAGAACTGCGTCCGCGACACCCGCTCGATGCGCTACACGGTGCTGCGCGAGACCACGGGCGCCGGCGCCGGCTCGCGCACGGTGCCCCGCCACGCACCGGAACCCGCTCCCCGTGTGGGGGAGAACGTGGTCCGGCACGCCCTCACCTTCACGGTCAGGCCCGGCAGCGAGTCGAAGGTCGCCGAGATCCTCTCCGACTACACCGCGCCCGCCGCCCGGGTGGACGACACCACCCGCCTGCTGCGCACCTCGCTGTTCCTGCACGGCAACCGCGTCGTACGGGCGGTGGAGGTCCGCGGCGACCTGCAGGCCGCGCTGCGCCACGTCGCCCGGCAGCCCGAGATCCGCGCGGTGGAGGAGGCGCTCGACCCCTATCTGGAGCAGGAGCGGGACCTGAGCGATCCGCGCTCCGCCCGCCTGTTCTTCACCCGGGCGGCGCTGCCCCCCGTCCACCACGTACGCTCCGGGCGGCCGGCGGACGACAGTGTGCAACGGTGTGCGCTGCACTACCCGGCCGGGCCCGGCGCGGGGACCGCGCTGGCGCGCGTGCTGGCGCGGCAGGACGAGGCCATCGCCGCCGACCCCGACGGCCCGGTGCTGGCCGCCACCGTCTTCCACCGCGACGACCTCGTCGTACGGCTCGTCGACGTGGCGGGCGACCCCGAGGACGCGCCCGCGTCCGTGCTGGCCCTGCACGACCCGGCCGGCACCGCCGACGCGGCGCCGCTGCTGGACACGGCCGCGCTCGGCATCGACGGCCCCCTGACGGACCACACCACACTGCTGCGGCTGCTCGCCCGCATGCGTATGCGGCCCCTCACCGACCGGCGGTCCCCGGTCGCCTGAACCGGCCGCCGCCCCTCATCCCTTCCGTGTTCCGCCTCACCATCTCCGGAGTGATCGACATGGCACAGCCTCCCGCACGCATCGTCTCGCTCACCGACATAGCGCCCAACCGTCGGCGCGGTGGTGACGTCCGCGCCCTCCTCACCCCGACCACGGCAGGCTCGACCAGCGGCTTCATGGGTGTGGCCCTGGTGGGGCCCGGGGAGCGCATCGCCGAGCACTACCACCCCTACTCGGAGGAGTTCGTGTACGTCACGGACGGCATGTTCGAGGTGGACCTCGACGGCGAGGCGCACCCTCTCGCCACCGGGCAGGGACTGCTCATCCCCCCGTACGTGCGCCACCGCTTCCGCAACGTCGGCGACGGCGAGGCCCGCCTCGTCTTCCACCTCGGCCCCCTGGCCCCGCGGCCCGAGCTCGGCCATGTCGACACGGAAGGGAAGGACGCGGACGAGGTCCGTCCCGCCGCGGCGGCCGCCGAGGCGGTGTCGTGACGCGGCGTCGGGTCGCCGTCAGCGGCATAGGCGTCGTCGCCCCGGGCGGCATCGGGGCGGGGCAGTTCTGGGACCTGCTCTCA
The DNA here is from genome assembly GCF_014650875.1 of Streptomyces minutiscleroticus. Taxonomy (GTDB): domain Bacteria; phylum Actinomycetota; class Actinomycetes; order Streptomycetales; family Streptomycetaceae; genus Streptomyces; species Streptomyces minutiscleroticus. The sequence continues at coordinate 67,946 of NZ_BMVU01000026.1, read as the reverse complement.
CAGGGCCGTACGGCCACGCGCCGCATCTCCCTGTTCGACCCGGAGGGGCTGCGCTCGCAGATCGCCGCCGAGTGCGACTTCGACCCGGCGGCGCACGGACTGGACGCCGGCACGGTCGAGCAGTGCGACCGGTACATCCAGTTCGCGCGGGTCGCCGCAGCCGAGGCGGTCCGGGACGCGGGGCTGGACCCGGCGCGGGAGGACCCCTGGCGGGTGGGTGCCACCCTGGGCACCGCGGTCGGGGGCACCACACGCCTGGAGCACGACTACGTCCTGGTCAGCGAGCGCGGTTCACGGTGGGACGTCGACGACCGCAGGGCCGGACCGGCCCTGCACCGCGCCTTCGCGCCCAGTACCCTCGCCTCCTCCGTGGCCGAGCAGTTCGGCGTGCACGGCCCGGTGCAGACCGTCTCCACCGGCTGCACCTCGGGGCTGGACGCGGTCGGCTACGCGTACCACACCGTCGCCGAGGGACGGGCCGACGTGTGCGTCGCGGGCGCCGCGGACTCCCCCATCTCACCGATCACCATGGCGTGCTTCGACGCCATCAAGGCGACGTCGCCGAACAACGACGACCCCGCCCACGCCTCCCGGCCCTTCGACGCGGACCGGAACGGCTTCGTCATGGGCGAGGGGGCCGCCGTGCTGGTCCTGGAGGACCTGGAGCACGCGCGGGCCCGCGGCGCCGAGGTGTACTGCGAGATCGGCGGGTACGCCACCTTCGGCAACGCCCACCACATGACCGGGCTGACCAAGGAGGGCCTGGAGATGGCACGGGCCATCGACGCCGCCCTGGACCAGGCGCGCCTGGACGGGACCGCCGTCGACTACGTCAACGCCCACGGTTCGGGCACCCTGCAGAACGACCGTCACGAGACCGCCGCGGTCAAGCGCTCGCTGGGCGCCCACGCCTACGCGACCCCGATGAGTTCGATCAAGTCCATGGTGGGCCACTCGCTGGGCGCGATCGGCGCGATCGAACTGGTCGCCTGCGTCCTGGCCCTGAAGCACCAGGTGGTGCCGCCCACCGCCAACTACACGACCCCCGACCCCGAGTGCGACCTCGACTACGTACCGCGGACGGCCCGCGAGCGGACGCTGCGCACCGTGCTGTCGGTGGGCAGCGGCTTCGGCGGCTTCCAGTCCGCCGTGGTCCTGACCGGGACGGGCACCCGAGGAGGCCGGCCATGAGAGAACGCAGGAGGGATCCGCGGCACCGCGGCGCGGCCGTCACCGGCCTCGGCGTGGTCTCCCCGCACGGCGTCGGCGCCGAGCCGTTCTGGAAGATGACCGCCGACGGCACGAGCAGCCTGACGCGCCTCGGCAGGGACGGCTGCGAGAACTACCCCCTGAAGGTCGCGGGCGAGGTCCGCGGCTTCGACCCCGCCGCGCTGATCGAGGAGACCTACCTCGTCCAGACCGACCGCTTCACCCACTTCGCGCTGACCGCGGCCCAGCTCGCGCTCGACGACGCGCGCTGGGGCCCCGCCGACGCGGCCTCCCCCTACTCCGTGGGCGTGGTCACGGCCGCGGGCTCCGGCGGCGGGGAGTTCGGACAGCGCGAGCTGCAGAACCTGTGGGGGCAGGGCCCGCGTCACGTCGGCCCCTACCAGTCGATCGCCTGGTTCTACGCGGCCAGCACCGGCCAGATCTCCATACGCAACGACTTCAAGGGTCCCTGCGGTGTGGTGGCCGGTGACGAGGCGGGCGGTCTCGACGCCCTGGCGCACGCGGCCCGGACCGTGCGCCGCGGCACCGACACGGTCGTCGTCGGTGCCACCGAGGCCCCCCTGGCCCCGTACTCCATCGTCTGCCAGCTGGGCTACCCCGAGCTGAGCAGGAGCGGCGACCCGGGGGGCGCCTACCGGCCCTTCACCTCCGCCGCCTGCGGGTTCGCACCCGCCGAAGGGGGCGCGGTGCTCCTGCTGGAGGAGGAGCGGACGGCACGGGAGCGCGGAGCCGAGGTACGGGCGACGGTGGCCGGCCACGGGGCGACCTTCACCGGCGCCTCCCGCTGGGCGGAGTCACGGGCCGGGCTGGCGCGGGCCATCACCACCGCGCTGGCCGAGGCGGACTGCCGGCCCGAGGAGGTGGACGTCGTGTTCGCCGACGCCCTCGGTGTCCCCGAGGCCGACCGGGCCGAGGCGCTCGCCCTCGCCGACGCGCTCGGTCCGCACGCACGGCGCGTCCCCGTCACCGCGCCGAAGACGGGAACGGGCCGCGCCTACTGCGCGGCGCCGGTGCTCGACGCGGCGACCGCCGTACTGGCCATGGAGCACGGGCTGGTCCCCCCCACGCCCAACGTGCTCGACATCTGTCACGACCTGGCGCTGGTGACCGGCCGCGCGCACCCCGCCGAGCTGCGCACCGCGCTGATCCTCAGCCGCGGACTCATGGGTCTCAACTCGGCGCTCGTGCTGCGCCGGAGCGCGGCGTCATCCTCTCACCGAAGGAGCACACTCGTATGACCGATCAGATCACCTACCAGGTCACCGTGGCGGACCTGGCCGCCCTGATGAAGCGCACGGCTGGCGTCAACGTCGACCCCGACGACCTGGGGCGGCAGGCCGACGACGGCTTCGACACCTTCGGCCTGGACTCCCTCGGGCTGCTGGGCATCGTCGCCGAGCTGGAGAAGCGCCACGGGCGGAGCCTGCCCGAGCAGGCGGAGCGCTGCAAGACACCCGCCGAGTTCCTCGCGCTGGTCAACACCTCTCTGCAGACTGGAGCATGACATGGCAGGCCACACCGAGAACGAGATCGTCATCGCCGCGCCGATGGAGCTCGTCTGGGACATGACCAACGACCTCCAGAAGTGGACCCGGCTGTTCAGCGAGTACGCCTCCGTGGAGATCCTGGACCGCGACGGCGACCGCACCACGTTCCGGCTCACCATGCACCCGGACGACAACGGCAAGGTGTGGAGCTGGGTGTCCGAGCGCGTCCCGGACCCCGTCACACGCACCGTCGTGGCGCGCCGCGTCGAGACCGGCCCCTTCCAGTACATGGACATCCGCTGGGAGTACGCCGAGACGTCGGAGGGCGTCCGGATGCGCTGGATCCAGGACTTCGCGATGAAGCCGGACGCCCCGGTCGACGACGCCTGGATGACGGACAACATCAACCGCAACTCCCGTACGCAGATGGCGCTCATCCGGGACCGGATCGAGCAGGCCGCCGGTGAGCGGCCCGCGGCCGCGCTGCTCGCCGACTGAACCGCCCGGATCGGCCGGAACCGGCTGGAAGGAACCCGATGCACCACACCCTGATCGTGGCCCGCATGGCGCCCGGCGCGGGACCGGACATCGCCAAGGTGTTCGCCGAGTCGGACCGGGGCGAACTGCCCCACCTCGTGGGAGTGACCGGACGCAGTCTCTTCGAGTTCGGTGACGGTGTGTACCTGCACCTCATCGAGAGCGAGGACGACCCGGCCCCCACCATCGCGAAGCTGACCGGGCACCCGGAGTTCCGCGAGGTGAGCGACCGGCTCTCGCAGTACGTCTCCGCCTACGACCCGGAGACCTGGCGCAGTCCCAAGGACGCGATGGCGCGGTGCTTCTACCGCTGGCAGCGGGACACGCCGAGCTGACACCGCGTCGCCGACACCGCGTCCGGCCTCCGACGCCGCCGGAACGGAAGCAGCCCTTGCGCGTGGGCCCGGGCGGACAGCCGCCCGGGCCCACGCGCGGTGCGTCGGGGCGGAGGAGGCGGCCGGCCGCCCCACACCGTGTGACACCGGTCACACGCACGCCATCGCCGGTCCATCCGCCGGTTCCCGCCGCGACATCCGGGCAGCCGGGCGCCGACCGACCCGGCCGACCGGCGAACACCCAGGTCGGCGCGAGGCCGATGGACCGATGGGGCACGCATGGGAAATCCGCCGGCCCCCACGCACCGACGCGGCCCGCGCGGAGCCGCCTAACACCACCATCGTCTCCGAGGTCGAAAACAAGCCACGCGGACCCGGCGTTATACCGGCCGATCAACCCTGAAACAGGTCCGCGGAGGGACACCCTCGTGGCGGCGGCGCGCCGCCGCGAGCGCACCGCCGGAGCCGCTCACAGCGGCTTGCGCCCCATCGCTCACTCCCGTCCGCCGTATGCCGTACCGCCCCATGCGTTCGGCCGACGATGCGCCCGAAGGATCGGCGCAAAAGCACCGCGTGACGCCCCGCGATCATCGTGGCACCCACGGTGACCTGCGCGCCGTCCGGATGCGCGCGGCGCGGGAGCGAGGGTCCGACACCGGCCGGGACCGAGCCGTCACGGCCCCCTCCGAAGTGACGAACTTTTTACGGGGACCCTTGCCCCTGCCCCGTCCGCGCACGGACGGGGCAGCCCGCGCGGCTCCCCTCGCGCGCCGCGGACGCACCGTGGGGGCCGGGCCCGGAGGCAGTGTCCGAAAGCACGTCTTGTCCGGCGCGGGGGATCAGCTGAGGATCCCCTTAGCAAAATTTGACGCGTCCATGACTCAACCATGAGCCGGGCGTGAAGTTTTGCGTCCACATGGCCCGGCCAACCCCACGGGCCTGACCCCACACTGGAGGATCCGGTGAATCTCAAGCGGTTCTCGTCCTTCCGCGCCGCGTCCAAGGGTGCGAGACTCGGCGCCTTCGCGGCCGCGCTGGTCGCCGCCTCGGCGCTGACCGTCCCCTCCGCGCTGGCCGAGGAGGCCCCCGCGAAACTCGGCGCGACCCAGCTGGCCCAGGCCAGCGAGGCCGTGCTCGACGCCGACGTACCGGGCACCGCCTGGTACACGGACAAGGCCACCGGCAAGATCGTGGTGACCGTCGACTCGACCGTCTCCGCGGCCGAGATCAACAAGATCAAGTCGGCCTCGGGCGCCGTGCAGATCAAGCACACCGAGGGCGTGTTCAACAAGCTCATAGCCGGCGGGCAGGCCATCTACGCGGGTGGCGGACGCTGCTCGCTGGGCTTCAACGTGCGCAGCGGCAGCACGTACTACGCCCTCACCGCGGGCCACTGCACCGAGATCGGCAGCACCTGGTACACCAACTCCTCGAACAGCGCCGTCCTCGGCACCCGCGCCGGCACCAGCTTCCCGGGCAACGACTACGGCCTGATCCGGCACTCCAACTCCGCCAACGCCGACGGCCGCGTGTACCTGTACAACGGCAGCTACCGCGACATCACCGCCGCGGGCAACGCGTCCGTCGGGCAGTCGGTGCAGCGCAGCGGCTCCACCACCGGCCTGCGCAGCGGCACCGTGACGGGCCTCAACGCCACGGTGAACTACGGCGGCGGCGACATCGTCAGCGGCCTGATCCAGACCAACGTCTGCGCCGAGCCCGGCGACAGCGGCGGCGCCCTCTTCTCGGGCACGACCGCGCTCGGCCTGACCTCGGGCGGCAGCGGCAACTGCACCAGCGGCGGCACCACGTTCTTCCAGCCGGTCACCGAGGCCCTCAGCGCGTACGGCGTGAGCGTCTTCTAGTCCGGCGGAGCACCACGCACCTCCACTTCCCGGTCGGCGGTCCCGTCCTCTGGACGGGACCGCTCGGCGTCGGGCCTCAGGTGCGGGTGCGGGAGCGAGTATGGGTGAAAGCCTTGCGGTCCGTCACCAAGTACGGTGCGAGGCGCGGAGGTCGAGGCGGGGCGCCCTCGGCGAAGGGTGGCACAGGACACGTTCCCGCCCGGATTGCGTCCGGCGACGACTCGGGAAGTCATACGGGCGCCATGATCACTCCGAAGGGAGCACGACGCCCCGTGACGCTCGTAACGCCTCCCCCCATACCCAGGGCCGCCGGGTCGCTCCCCCTCCTGGGTCACGCGGTACGGCTCATGCGCGACAACCTCGCGTTCATCGCCTCGCTCCGCGAGAACTACGGCCCGCTGGTGGAGATCACGCTCCAGCCGGGCACCCGCACGGTCATCGTCCAGGACCCCGAACTCGTCCGCACGATGCTCACCGACCTCGGGCCGAGCCTGGACAAGGGCCGCTTCTTCGAGAAGATGGGCCAGCTCCTGGGCCGGTCGGTGGTCACCGCCGCAGGACAGGAGCACGTCCGCAAACGGCGCCAGCTCCAGCCCGCCTTCGCGCGCCCGGAGATCGCCCGCTACGTGGACATCATGCGCGACGAGGCGACCGCCGCCGTCGGCACGTGGGAGACCGGCCGGGTCCTGGACGTCCGGGAGGCGATGGTGGGGCTCTCCCTCGACATGCTCGCCAAGACGGTGTTCTCCGGCAGCCTGGAGGAGTCCGCCTTCCGGCGGCTGCGCGACGACCTGTCGGTCGTGATGAACGGCGTCGGCGCGCGCGTCATGCTCCCCGACTGGGTGGAGCGGCTGCCGCTGCCGTTCAACCGCCGCTTCGACCAGGCGCGGGAGGCCGTCCGCGCCACCATCGACCGCGCCGTGGAGAGTCTGCAGGCCTCCGGGCGCGACACCGGCGACATGCTGTCCCTGCTGCTGCGCGCGACCGACGAGGAGACGGGCCGACCTCTGACGGGGGATCAGATCTCGTCCGAGATCCTCACCCTCGCGGTGGCCGGGACCGAGACCACGGCCTCGGTGCTGTCCTGGGTGCTGTACGAACTGGCCCGCGACCCGGACGTCGAGGCCCGCGTCCTGGCCGAGCTGGACGAGGTCCTCGGCGAGGAACCGGTGGCCTTCGGCCACATCACCCGGTTGCCCTACCTCAAGCGTGTGATCGACGAGGCCCTGCGGCTGCACCACACCGGATGGCTCGTCACCCGCCGCACCGTCACGGAGACCCGGCTGGGGGCGTGGACCCTGCCCGCCGGCACCGAACTCGCCTACTGCCAGCACGCCCTGCACCGCGACCCGGAGCTCTATCCCGACCCGCTGCGGTTCGACCCCGACCGCTGGCTGGACAGTGCCGAGCCGCCGCCCACGGGCGCGTACCTGCCCTTCGGGGCGGGCAGGCACAAGTGCATCGGGGACCGCTTCGCCCTCACGGAGCTGGTCACTGCCATCGCGACGATCGTGCGCAGGGTGCGGCTCGGCCTCGCGCCGGGGCAGACGGTGCGCCCCGTCGCCCAGGCGACCGTCCGCCCCCGCACCCTGCTGATGACCGTACGGCCGCGCGAGGGGGCCGGGGGCCCGCGCACCGGACACGCCGCGGCCTGAGGACGGCGCCGGGCGGCCCGGGGACCGGGCCGCTCCTCCCCGGCCGCGGGGCGGCCCGGTCCCCGGGCCGGGGGCTCCGTTCACAGTGCCGGCACCGTTCGCACCGTCGGCACCGACACCGTTCACACGGCCGACGCCGCCTTCGCCGCCGGTACCGCGGCGGTGACTACGACGAAGCCCGCTCCCCCTGTTCGAGGGCGACGAGCAGCCGGTCGAGCACGGGCAGGGCCGCCGCCAGGGCCTGCCGGTCGGCGGCGGACAGCCCGGCGCCGGCGGCGGTCAGCGCGGCGGCGCTGGCGCGGTCGTAGCGGTCGAGCAGGGTGCGCGCCTCGTCGGACGCGGTGAGCACCGCGGTCCGCAGGTCGTCCGGGTGCTGCTCCCGCGTCACCAGGCCGCTCGCCGTCATGGACCGCAGCAGGTTGCTCAGGGTGGACGGCGCGATCCTCAGCCGGGCCGCCGCCTCGCGCGGGGAGAGCCCGCCGGGCGCGCCGGACAGCGTCCGGAGCAGTTCTATCTGCGCCTCCGGCAGGTCGGGGAGGTCCGCGGCCTGCCGGGTGGCCCGGAGTACGGCCCGCCGCAGAGGGCCGAGGCGCCTCCCCAGGCCGGCCGCGGCGGCCGCGGCACTGTCTGTCGTGTGCATGCGTCCAGTCTGCACTCCCACCGTTTTGTTTTGCAGCAAAACAGTTTTGTGACAAAATCGCCCGTGGGGCGCGCACAGCGCCCCTGGCACGAGGCAAGGAGCACCACCATGTCGAGCGAGCACGTGACCACCGTCGCCGACCCCGTCCCGCCGCAGGACCTCTCCGGGATCGTCGGGCACCGCTTCATCTACACCTACGCCAACGGCTGGCAGTACGAGATGTACGTCAAGAACGCCACCACCATCGACTACCGCATCCACACCGGCATGGTCGGCGGCCGCTGGGTCAAGGACCAGGAGGTCGACCTGGTGCAGCTCGCCGACGACGTCTACAAGGTCTCCTGGAACGAGCCGACCGGCACCTCCGTCGTCGTCAACGTCCTGCCCGGCCGGCGCGTCCTGCACGGCACCATCTTCTTCCCGCAGTGGATCGAGCAGGACGGCGGCAGGACCGTCCTCTACCAGAACGACCACCTGGACGAGATGCGCGCCTACCGCGACGCCGGGCCCACGTACCCCATCTACGTCGTCCCGGAGTTCGCGCGGATCACGCTGTTCGAGTACGTCGGCGAGGACGACGAGAGCGTGGTGTCCGTCGCCCCCGCGGACCTTCCCGCCGGCTTCGCCGACCGCACCGACTGAGCGCACGGACACGGACGACGCCATGGCATCTCCGCCTCCTGAGCTGCGTTCTTCGCACACCTTTCGGCCCGCGTCGCCGCACCGATCGGCCTCGGCCCGGCGTCCGGCGGCCACCGGCGGCCGGTCCCGATCACCGGTGGCACCTTCGAGGGGCCGGACGTGCGGGGCAGGGTCCTCCCGGCGGGGGCCGACAACCAGGTGCTGCGCACCGCCGCACCGACCGAGGCCGTCGCCCAGTACGCGCTGGAGACCGACCGCGGAGAGCCCGTCGCGATCCGCAACGCCGGCATCCGCACGGGCGCCGCGGAGGACATCGCCGCCGTCGTCCGCGGCGAGGAGGTGCCGGCCGAGCGCGTCTGCTTCCGCGGCACGCCCCGCTTCGCCACCGCGTCCCCCCGCCTCGCCCGGATCGACGAACGGCTCTTCGCGGCCCGCGGCGAACGCCGCCCCGACACCGTCGAACCGGACGTCTTCCTCCTCGGCTGACGTGTGTCGCCCGCCGGGGCCGGGCGCGGCCCCGTCCCTCCGTCACTCCCGGTCGGGGTCCTCGGGGTGCTCCCCGGGGCCGTCGAGCTGCGGTGACAGCGGGGTGGGCGACAGGTCGGTGGGCTCCTCGCCGTGCTCCAGGAGGGTGTTGGCGGCGCCGATGATGCGCGGGTCGGCGGCGCCCACGGCCTCCTCGTCCTTGGACGCGTAGTCGCAGCGCAGCAGCAGGTGCCGCATGGCCTCGATGCGGCCCCGGCGCTTGTCGTTGTTCTTCACCACGGTCCACGGGGCGTGGGGTGTGTCCGTCGCCCGGAACATGTCGACCTTGGCCTCGGTGTAGGCGTCCCACAGGTCCAGCGAGGCCAGGTCGGTGGGTGACAGCTTCCACTGTCGCACCGGGTCGACCTGGCGGATGGCGAAGCGGGTGCGCTGCTCGTTGCGGGAGACGGAGAACCAGAACTTCACCAGGACGATGCCGTCGTCGGTGAGCATCTTCTCGAAGACCGGCGCCTGGGCGTAGAAGTGCCGGTACTGCTCGGGCGTGCAGAACCCCATGACCCGCTCCACGCCCGCCCGGTTGTACCAGGACCGGTCGAAGAACACGATCTCGCCGGGCGCGGGCAGGTGGGTCACGTACCGCTGGAAGTACCACTGTCCGGCCTCGCGCTCCGTCGGCTTCTCCAGGGCGACGACCCGCGCGCCGCGGGGGTTGAGGCGTTCGGTGAAGCGCTTGATGGTGCCGCCCTTGCCCGCGGCGTCGCGGCCCTCGCACACCACGACGACGCGCTGCCCGGTCTCCTTCACCCACCTCTGCAGTTTGAGCAGCTCGATCTGCAGGATCCTCTTCTGGCGCTCGTACTCCTTGCGGCCGAGCTTCTTGTCGTACGGGTAGTTCTCGCGCCAGGTGTCGAGGGGCCGGCCCTCGGCGTCGAGCAGGATCGGCTGCTCGGGCCGCTCCTCGTCGACGAGCAGGCCCTCCAGCAGGTCGACGTCGTCGCGGGTGCCCGCGGCGTTCGGAGGGATCGCCTCTCGCGCGGGTACGGGTTCGGCCACGTGCGGGTCCCTTTCTCGGACTTTTCCGGGCTCTCGGACCGGTGCGACCGGTACGCAGGGTTCGGACGGCCCGCCCGGAGGGGGCGGGGCGGAACAGTGGGTCAGAACGGCATGTGGCCACGGGCCTTGCGCCCCGTGGAGCCGCTGCGGCCCACCGCACGGGAGCTGCTGTTGAACGGCTTGCTCAGCCAGCGGCCGAGCCGGCCCGGCGCCTTGCCCGCGGCCTGCGAACCGGCCCCGAGCGTGCGCTGCGTACCGCGCTCGGGGTGGCGCGACAGCCGCGGCACCAGGAAGGCCAGGACGAGCAGTACGGCACACACCGCCACGATGCCTGCGACGACCATGACACACCTCACCTCTGTTGGCTGGCAGAACGAGCGGCCCGCCGGGCTCGCGGCGCCGCGTTTGGGGACGCGGCGGGCGACCGGCGACCGCACAGTGGTGCGCATGCCCGGGGGTACCGGAATTACGCCGAACGTGTGACGTGAAGAAAGGCGCGGCGGGAGGAACGGCGGAAACGGACCGCGCGAGGGCCCGGGGCGGCACCCCGGCCACCCGGTGATCGGCGTTCGGTGTCCACGGCCGGGCACCGTCGGCCGTCGGCGGCGGCCGACGATCGGTGACGGGTGATCGGTGACCGTGATCGGTGACCACCGGTGATCGGTAAATCGTTCGTGCCGGAGCGCGTCCTGCCCGTAGCGTGACCCGGCCGACGGGCCGCGGAGCGGCGGCGCGCGGCCCGGTGCCTCCGCGCCGGACATCGGAGCGCCGGACGACGACCACACGAGGGACGGTAGCGGTGGAACAGTGTCACGGATTCGCCGACGAGCGCTTCGGGGCCGTGGCCGACGCGTTCTCGCGGAACTTCACCGAGTTCCCCGAACTGGGCGCGGCGGTGACGGTGTTCGCGGGCGGCCGCAAGGTCGTGGACCTGTGGGCGGGGGTCGCGGACGAGCGGACGGGGCGGCCGTGGGCCCGGGACACGGTGGTACCGGTCTTCTCCTGCGCCAAGGGCATCGTGAGCCTCTGCGTCCACCTGCTCGCGCAGGAGGGGCGCCTCGACCTGGACGCGCCGGTCGGCCGGTACTGGCCGGAGTTCGCCCGGCACGGGAAGGAGGCGATCACCTGCCGCATGGTGCTCGGGCACCGGGCCGGGGTCCCCGTCCTGGACCGGGTGCTCTCCTTCGAGGAGATCGCCGCCTGGACGCCCGTGGTGCGCGCCGTCGAGGAGCAGCGACCGCTGTGGGAGCCGGACACCGCGTACGAGTACCACGGTCACGTCTTCGGCTTCCTCCTCGGCGAGGTCGTCCGGCGCGTCACCGGACTCACCCCGGGCGCCTGGTTCCGCCGGGCGGTGGGCGACCCGCTGGGACTGCGCGCCTGGATCGGGCTGCCCGCCGCGGAGGCGGACGGCCGCGCCCGGCTCTTCGAGGCCGAGGGGCGGCCCGGGATGCCGGGGCCCGAGCACCTGCTCACCCGCATCGTGACGATGAACGGCGCGCTGGTCTTCCCCGGTCTCGACGAGCCCCACGGCTGGAACGACCCGGCCCTGCTCGGCATGGAACTGCCCGGCGCCGGCGCCACCGCGTCGGCGGGCGGACTCGCCGGGCTGTACGCGGCGGCGGTGACCGGCGTCGACGGCCGGGAGCGGCTGCTGGCACCGGACACCGTCACGGACGCGGTCCGGGAGGTGTCGTCGGGCAAGGGCTGGCTGGGCTTCGACGCCGGGGCGCGCTGGGGCTCTGGCTTCCTGCTGGACTCGCCCGGTTTCCGGCCGCTGCTCGGGCCGCGCAGCTTCGGCAACGACGGGGCGGGCGGTCAGTTCGCCTTCGGCGACGACGGGTTCGGCGTGGGGTTCGCCTACGTCGCCAACCGCATGATCGGCCACGGTGACGCCCGCGCCACCCGCCTGGTCTCGGCGGTGCGCGGGTGCCTGGAGGGCTGACGGCCGCGGTGCGGTCCCTGCCCGCCCACGGCGTCCGTCCGGCGGGCGGCCGCGGGCCGGTGCCTGCCTCGGCGGGCGGTCGCCGTGGCGCCCGGTCCCGGACCGCGGTTCGGCGGACACGCGGGACGCGATGCGCGCGTCCGCCGAGGCGGACGCGCGTGTGAACGGTGTGGGGCGCGGCGGCCTCCGCGGCAGGGGCGGGCAGGACCGCGGCGGGTGCGGCACCGGCCCGCGGCCGGACGTGGAACCGCACGTCGAGGCGTCGCCGCCGGCCGAGGACACGCGTACGGCGGCGGTCCGCGCCGTCGACCGCGGCCGCCCGCTGCCGGCCGACGTGCGTGCGGATGACCGTCACGGGCCTGGTCCGACCTGCTCCGCTCCGCCTCCGGCGCCCCGGGCCGTACCGCTCCGTGCACGCCTTCGCGTACGTGCCCGTGGCCGTACCCGTGTCCGTGTCCGTACCCGTGCCCGTGTCGGCAGGCCGCCGGCCAGGACCTTCGTGACGACCCGTGGGTGGAGCAGTGCCGTCGGCCGCGACAGCATGTTGAGCACGCGGACGAACCTCGTGTACACCTCCGGCTCGGTGGTCGAGGCGCGCAGCACGCCCCGCAGGTACCACAGTGCCATCCGGTGCGGCAGCGACGGTGCGCGCTGCTGCCAGCCCCAGTCGGTGGAGGTCGACAGCAGCCACGGTTCGAGCGTGAGCCGGGCCAGCCTCCGCTGGAAGCGGCGCGTGACGCCCGGCGGCAGGCTCGCGTACGGGGACGGGGACGGGGACGCGCCCGGGAGTGCGGCCGCGCGGCGCGCGTGGGGTGCGAGGACCTCGCGCAGCAGGGCGGCCTCGAGCGCGGCCACGCCCATGCCCTGCCCGTAGACGGGGTTGAAGACGCAGACCGCGTCGCCGAGAGCGACCAGTCCGTCGGGCCAGCGCCGCAGACGGTGGTAGGCCAGGCGGCGGTTTCCGGTGAGCGCGTACGTCCGGGGCGATGTGCGCGGGCGCAGGGGCGCCAGGACGTCGGCGAGGGGAGCGCGCAGGGACCCGGCGAACTCCGCGAAGCCCTCGTCGCCGTGCGGCGGGCGGTCGTCCCCGACGCCCTGCAGGGTGACGAAGAACCGCCCTTCCTCGACCCTGGTGGCGAAGCAGCCGCGGCGGACCGACGGGGCCTGGAGGAACTCGACCATGAGCACCCAGTCGGGCCAGCGGCCACCGGGGTTGTCGTACAGACGGGAGGCGTAGCCCACGGGCGCGTCCAGCACGGTCTCACGGGGGTGCGGCAGTCCGAGGTCGGCCAGCCACGTGGGCAGATGCGAGGAGCGGCCGGCGGCCACGACGACCAGATCGGCCTTCAGTACGAAGGTGCCGGCGTTCCGGCCGGCGGCGCCGGTACCGGTGTTCCGTACGCCGGTGCCGGTGCCGGTGCCGACGTCGGCGTCCCGTACGCCGGTGCCGGTGCCGGTGCCGGTGCCGACGTCGGCGTCCCGTACGCCGGTGCCGGTGCCTGCGTCAGCGTCCCGTACGCCGGGGTCGGTGCTCCGGTCGTGGGCGGTCACACCGGTCACACGTCCGCGGGCCGTGTCCAGTCCCACGACCCGGCAGCCGTCCCGCAGGCGTACGCCCGGCAGCGCGACGACCCGCCGCCGCAGGTGGAACTCCAGGAAGGGGCGGGTGAAGGCCTGCAGGCGCACGCCCATCGTCCCGGAACGCGGTGCCCAGCCGTCGGCGAACAGGGCGCGGGCGTCGGCGCCGGCGTCGAACACCGGCGCCCCGGCTTCACTCAACTCCTGCCTGAACCCGGGGAACATGGCCTCGATCAGCGCGCCGCCGCGGGTGGTCAGCGCGTGGATGTGGTGTGCCTGCGGCACGCCGGAACGCGGGGCGCGCCCCGTGCCGAGACGGTCGCGTTCGACGAGTGTGACGCGGCGGAAGCTGTCGGACAGGGCACGGGCCGCGAGCAGACCGGCGACGCCCGCACCGACCACGACGGCCTCCCCGAAGGGACGGGCCTCGCCCTCGAGGGAGCGAGCGCCGTCCTCGGAGGAGCGAACCTCGTCCTCGGAGGAACGGGCGTCCTCCGCCGCCACCGGTACACCGCCCGCCGAATCCGCCGGCCTGGCCGGACTCACCGACGGCTGCTCGTCCGCAGGTCGGCTCATACGGCCACGCTACTCCTGCCTCGCGCCCGCGTCCCGGCCGCGCGGCACGCTTCTCCCGGCGGGCGGAACAGGCGGTGGTGAACGAACCGGGCCGCGGCGGCGTCGGAGTACGGGGCGTCGGCTTCGCCGCCGCCCGGGCGAGACTGCGAGAGAAGGTGTTCCGATGAGCGTGGCAACCGCTTCCGGCCGGGCCGACGGCCGGCGTCGGGGCCGGCGCCGGCCCCTGTGGCCGCTGCCGGTGGCGGCCATGGCCCTGGTGCCCGTGGCCTGTACGACGACCGCGAGCGACGGTGGCGTGCCCGCCGCGTCGTGCGCCTACATGGTCGAGTTCGACGGCCGCAGGTACATGGACGTGGCCGACGACGGATTCACCGTGGCCGACAGGATCGGCACCGCCGTCCTCCCCCCGTGCGACGACACACCGAACGACGATGACGGCACGGACACGGTGGCGACGTCGGCGGCCGCCTACGCGGTGGAGGGCATGGACCCCGGTGTCGCCATCGCCGTGGGGGACGCGCCCGACGACGTCCGGCTCGTCGCCGTCCACCGCGACGGCGGCCTTCCCACGGAGGTCCGGCGGCTGATCGGCGGGTGACCGCACGTGGGTGCGGGCGGACGCGGATGAACGCACGGACCCGCGGAGTCCGTCCGGGACCGGACGGACTCCGCGGGTGGCGGTGGCGGGGTGCCCGGGTCCCGTGCAGGGTGCGCGGGACCGGGCACCCCGCACGGGACGGTGGGACTTCCGCCCGTCAGTGGGCGAGACCGGCGGGCGGAGCCGCCTCCTCCTCGGCCATGCGCTCCAGGGCCGTGGTGGTCTTGAGCGGCTTCTCCTTGATGAAGAGGACGGCGATCAGGCCGATCACCGCGAAGGGCAGGGCCATCAGGAACAGGTCGCCCGTCGCCACTCCGTAGGCGTGCTCGACCACACCCTTGATCGGTTCGGGCAGGGTGCTCACGTTGGGCACCGCCCCGTGGCCGCCGCCGGAGGCACCCCCGGCGGCGTCGCCGGTGGCACCGGCGGGCAGTCCCGCCAGCCCCTTGGCCATCTCGTCGGCCACACGGTTGGCGAGCACCGCGCCCAGGACGCTGGTGCCGACGGTGCCGCCGAGGCTGCGGAAGAAGGAGAGGGTCGAGGTCGCGGCGCCCAGCTCATGCGCCGGGACGTCGTTCTGCGCGGCCAGCACCAGGTTCTGCATCAACATGCCGACGCCGACCCCCAGTACCACCATGTAGAGGCTGAGTACGCCGAAACCGGTCTCGGAGTCCAGCATGGACAGCAGGGCGAGACCCGCGACCATGATCACGCCACCGGCGATCAGGAACGCCTTCCAGCGGCCGGTACGGCTGATGATCTGGCCCGCGACGGTGGAGGAGACCAGCAGACCGCCGATCATCGGCAGGCTCATCAGACCCGCGACCGTGGGCGACTTGCCGAGGGCGACCTGGAAGTACTGGGCGAGGAACACCGAGCCGGCGAACATCGCGAGACCGACGAAGAAGCTGGCGAGGGTGGCCAGTGTGACGGTGCGGTTGCGGAACACCGTGAGCGGGATGACCGGCTCGGCCGCCCGCGACTCCACGAAGACGGCCGCCAGCAGCAGCACGGCGCCGGTGACGGTCAGCGCGGCGGTCTGCCAGGACGCCCAGTCGAACTGGTTGCCCGCGAGCGAGGTCCAGATCAGCAGGGCGCAGACACCGGCGACGATCAGGAAGGCGCCCAGCCAGTCGATCTTCACCTCGCGGCGTACGGTCGGCAGTCGCAGTGTGCGCTGCAGGATGGCGATGGCGGCCAGGGCGAAGGGGACGCCGATGAAGAAGCACCAGCGCCAGCCCAGCCAGTCCGTGTCCACCAGCACACCGCCGACCAGCGGGCCGGCCACGGTGCCGACGGCGAACACCGCGCCGAAGATGCCGCCGTAGCGGCCGAGGTCGCGCGGCGGGATGATCGCGGCCATGACCACCTGCGCGAGGGCGGTGAGACCGCCCGCGCCGATGCCCTGGATCACGCGGCTCACGATCAGCAGGCCGACACCGTGCGAGAAGCCGGCCACCAGCGAGCCGACGACGAAGAGGCCGAGCGAGAGCTGCAGCAGCAGCTTCTGGTTGAACAGGTCGGAGAGCTTGCCCCACAACGGCACGGTGGCCGTCATGGCGAGCAGCTCGGCGGTGACCACCCACGTGTAGGAGGACTGGCTGGCTCCGAGATCGGCGATGATCCGGGGCAGCGCGTTGGAGACGACCGTTCCGGCCAGGATCGCCACGAACATGCCGGCCATCAGACCGGACATCGCCTGGAGTATCTGACGGGGTTTCATCTGGGCAGGGGGCGCCTCGGCGCTCACAGCACTCACAAGATTCCTTCGAAGACTGGGACAGCTCGGTTCAGGACTCGTCGACCGGACGGGCGAGCCCCGCGGCCAGCTGATCGAAAACCTGGTGGAAGATGTCGAGGAGCGGTTCGGCGCCGTCGCGCTCGCGCCAGTGCGTCATCGCGACGCGGGTCGCGACGGCGTTGAGCGAGGCGAGCAGCAGGGCGTGGAGCTCGGCCCGGGGGCCCTCCGCACCCTGCTTCCTGAGGCGTTCGGCGAACGCCTCCGCGAGCGCCCGCTCCTCCTCCGCCTGCAGGCACAGCAGCCGCGAGGTCAGCTCGGGGGAGCGGGAGAGCACCAGGGCGACCAGCGACAGCAGTTCGCGGTCCAGGTCCGTCCCGGCGATCTGCTCGGCCATGGCGTCACGCAGCACGTCGAGCGCGGAGCGCTCGGCCGGGGCCTCGCGCACCGCCTGCCGGACGCGCTCCCCCGCCTCGGGATCGGGCAGGACGAACGCGTCCTCACGGCACTTGAAGTAGTTGAAGAACGTGCGCGGCGAGACACCGGCACGCTCGCTGATCGCCTCCACCGTCACATGCTGTGCGCCGTCCTCCGCCGCCAGCCGTACCGCGGCCTCGAACAGTGCGTGCCGGGTCGCCTGCTTCTTCTTCTCACGCAGCCCGGCGGGTCGCTCCTTGTCCACCACGCCTTGCACAGTACTGAAAAAATGCAGAGCTATGCAAAATATTTGCCCTCAGCCCGATATTTGCCGGCCACACCACGGTGTCAGGGCGTCGACGCGGCCGCCGCCGCCTCCCGGATGGCGGCGAGCTGCTCGTAGAGGGCGTCACCGGGGCACCGGGTGTTGTAGCCGTCGCGGTGCCCGTGGATGGCGGGGAAGGACAGCTTCGCGCCCTTGACCCAGGTCTTGCCCGCGTAGCTGCGGCCGTCGGCCCCGGCGGTCAGGGTGACGGTGCCGGTGGGGCTGACACCGTACTGTCCCAGCTTCCAGGCGGCGAGGTTCGCCACCGCCGTCATCGACTCCTTGGGCGGAGCGGTCTCCGTGTACGTGCCGAGGACGGCGACGCCGCTGGTCTCGCCGTTGAAGCCGTAGGCGTGCGCGCCCAGGACCGGCCGGTCGACGCCTCCCTTGCGCCCTTCGTAGATGGTGCCGCACTTGTCGACGAGGAAGTTGTAGCCGATGTCTTTCCAGCCCATCTGCTTGACGTGGTACACGTAGATGCCGCGCACGATGTCGGGCGCCTGCTCGCAGGTGTACTCGTTGGACTCGGCGGTGTGGTGCACGACCACCGCCTCGACCTTCCCGCCGGGCAGGTACCCCGGCTCCTCCGGGCTGATCGACTCGTCCGCGCCCCACTGTTCCCGTGTGGTGATCGGCGGCTGCGGCGCGGCGGCCGGCGAGGCCGGCGCATCACCCTCCGTTCCGCCGGACGGAACCGACGACGGCTCCGCCGGCACCGGCTCGACAGGGGGGTCACCGGCGGACGGTGGCACCGCCCCGCCCCCTGCGGACTCGGCCGACTCCGCGTCACCGCCATAGCCACCACCGCCACTGCCACTGCCACTGCCACTGCCACTGCCACTGCCACTGCCACTGCCACTGCCACTGCCACTGCCACTGCCACTGCCAGGGTCGATCATGTCCAGGCGCAGGCCCTGCGGCAGCCCCGCCGCCCCCGCACCGTCGACACGGATCTCGACACCGTCCGAGAGCCCGACCCACGCGGGGCCCGTCCCTCCGCGTCCGGCGCCCTCCTCCCCCGGCCCGCTGTCACCGTCCAGCCGCAGCCACCGCGACCACTCCCCCGTACCGGCGGCCCGGGTCCGCACCTCCACCTCGCCCGTGAGGCGGGCCGACGGCTCGGTCCAGGTCACCCCGACCATGCTGAACGGCCGCACGTCCTCGCGCCGCAGCGCCGTGCGCCGCCCGTCGTCACCGGCGTCCACCGGCAGCGTGCGGGCCGTGACGCGCACCGGTCCTCCGGCCCGCGCCGGCTTCCCCGCCCCCACCGGCCCTCCGGCCCGCTCCGGTCCCGGCGCACCCTCGGCCGACCGGATCGCGCCGGGCTCCTCGTCGGACGTGTAGTGCACCACCAGACCGGCCGTCACCGCGGTGACCACCGCGACCGCCGTCGTCGCCCCTCTCCGACGCCGCTTCATGCAGTTGCCACCCCTCCGTCACACCCGCCCGTACAGTCACCTATGCCTGTTTTGATACCAATCAGCAGATCGGACCGCATCCATCTGCCGGTCGTGTCTCGCTCCGCTCCGCTCCGGTTCACTCCGGCGGGGCAGCGCGGACGGGTGTGCCCGGCGTTTCCGGGAGGGCGTCCTCATGCGGGAGACACCCTTGTCCGGTGGCGCTGTCGACGAGGCGGCGCGGGCCGGCGCCACGGTACGCAGGCCCCGGCCGCAGCGCGACGACTGCGTGCGGCAGGCGCCGTCCTGGGTCGAGGGGCGGGCGGCCTGGAACACCCGGTGGTGGCACGGGGTGCGTTCCGGCGAACTCCCGGCGGAATCAGCGCGGCACGCCGATGGGTGTCCCGTCACCGCACGGCGCCGGAAGCGGCACTGGTGCGGCCCCGGACGGACACCGGCTGACCGACTGACCGACTGACCGGCTGTTTGGCCGATCGACTGTTCGGCTGTCCACTGCCGTTCGCGGACCGCGGGCGGTCACCGGGCCGTCGGGATTCTTCGCACCTGGGCGTCGGGGAGCTTGGCCCACCAGTGGCCGTAGCGGCCGTAGACCCGTGGATCGCGTTCCGCCAGCAGTGCCGTCAGCGCGTGGGCCTCCGCGGCGAGTCCGTCCCACGCCCCGGGCGACAGCTCGTGGAAGGCCGTGGCCTCGATGCCGCCCTCGACCGGTCGCCACACGCCGGCGACCTGGCCGTCGACCAGCAAGGTGGGCAGTACGTCGCCGTTGTTGCGGATCACCAGGGGACGGTAGGCGGGCGGGATCACCCTGCTGCGGTCGGCGTGGGCGAGCAGGACGCTGTCCCACATCGCCATGAGCCGGGGCGGGGCCGGAGTGTCCGCGGGCGGGCGCGGGGCGCCGGGCAGGTCGAACAGCACGGTGCCGTCAGGGCCCCGCAGCTCCTCGACGGCACCGTGGGACTCGTGCAGCGTACGGAGGGCCTGGCGGATCGACGTCCGCCGCACCATGGTGAACTGGGCCATGTCCGCCACCGAAGCCGGCCCGAAGCCGGCCAGGTAGCGCAGGAGGAGGGTGCGCAACGCCTCCTGGTCCGCCTCCCGTCCGGTGGGCACGGGCCCCGTCCGTGGCGCCGCGGCGTACGACGGGTGGTGGCCGAAGGACCAGGGCCCGCCGGTGGCCACGTGCAGCAGCGGCGCGTACGCCCGCAGTCCCCACCACGCCCCGGCCTTCTTCTCCACGCCGAGCCGCTCCTCCAGCCAGGCCTGCATCTCGGCGGCCGTGCGCGGCCGGCCGGCGAACTCCAGCAGGTGCGGGACGAGTTCCTCGCCGTCGGCCGGAGTCAGCCCGGCGGCGGCGAAGCGGGCTCCGAGCCGCGAGGCGTACAGCGTCGACTGCATCGCCCCGCGGAAGACGTGGTGGTCGTCGGCGTGGACGGCGTGGAGTGTGATCCGCATCAAGGTCGCCTTGACGATCGTGCGACCGGCGAACGCGGCGTCCAGTTCGGCCGGCGCGAACCCGGCGAGCCGGTTCCACAGCGCCAGGTACGGCGAGGCGGCGGACTGCGCCTGCAGCGCGACCACGCGGCGCACGGCGTCGGCGACGTCCAGTCGCTCCCGCTCCAGCAGCAGTTGACGGCCGAGTGTGGCTCGATTCAGCTCTCGCGCGGTGATCGACATGGTCGGGGATTGTGCCGTGCCACGCTCTGCGGACGCCAGCGCTCCTCTTCGCTCCCGCACCGCGCAGGGCGTACCTCCCCCGTGTGCACAGGCGTGCGTCCCGTACCGTGCAGGACGCGCGTCCCGTACCGCGCGGGGCACGGCGTGCGAAGTGCGGCGTGTGGTGTGCGAAGTACGGTGTGTGGCGTGCGGCATGCAGCGTGCGGAACGTGCCGCGCGGCGCGTTTTCCGCGCCGTTCAGAAGACCGGCTGCCCGATGCTCAGCAGGTTCCCCTCGCTGTCGCGGAACCAGGCGCCGCGATCGCCCCGCGCGCCCGTGCTCGCGTAGTGTCCACGGACCTCGACGATGCCGTCCCGCGTACGCCCGCCGCCGTACGCCGAGGACAGCTCGAACTCCTCGAACACCACGCCGCGCCGCCTCAGTTCCGACACCACCGCCTCGATGTCGTCGACCCGCCACGACATCTGGGTGAAGGTCCCGGGCGAGGTCCCGGCCGACTGGAAGAGCTGGAACTCCGCTCCCCCGCACCGGTACAGCAGTCCGCCCGGCCGCTCGTCGACGGGTTCGAGGCCGAGCCGTTCGGAGTAGAAGCGGCGTGCCCGGTCCAGGTCCTGCGCCGGAAGCCTGGTCGACACCCGTCCCTGCGCGAGGCCGCCGCCGTCGTCTGCGTCCATGCCCCCAGTGTGGCGCGCGCGACGGCACCGGACGCGAACGATCGCGCCGTTTCCTCTGCACATCGGTCCGCTCCGCATCGCCGCGCCGGCACCGGGGCCGGGACCGGCACCGCCCTGGTCGCACCCCGCACACGGTGTCCCGCACGGTCGGCCACCCCACACTCCGCTCACGCACAACATCTGCGAACGGCCCACACACATGCATCAGATCTGCGACCGCAGGGCACCCCTTCCAGAAGAATCATTGGCCAAAGTTTCCGCCGAATGTTGCAGAGGGACGCGTGGCAGACACCCACGACACATCAGGCCCCGGTCGGCTGTCCGTCATCCGCACCGTCACCGACGGCATCGTCGTCATCAGCCTGCGGGGCGAGATCGACCATCACACCATCGGGCATCTCCAGCGGGCTCTGGCGCCGGAGGACGCAGGGGCCGACTCCCGTGTCGTACGTATCGTGCTCGACTTCAGCGGGGTCACGTTCATGGACTCCACCGGCGTCAACGCCCTCATCTCGGTCCACCGCGCCCTGCGCGGCACGCCGGGCTGGATCCGCCTGGCCGGTCCGCAGCCCTCCGTCCGGCGCGTCATCGAGCTCGTCGGCCTCGACACCTTCATCGACTGCTATCCCACCCTGCACGGCGCGCTCGCACGCTGAGCGCGCCCGCACGGGGGGAAGGCCGCTCCCCGGGCTTCCCGGACTTCCCGGGCTTCCCGGGCTTCCCGGACCGCCCCGGACGGTCGCGCACCCGGTGCCCGGGACAGGAGGGCGTCACCCGGTGCGCGTCAGGATCGTCCGCGCCGCTCGTACGAGTGCGGCGTTGTCCGCGGCGGGAGATCCGTCGGGCAGTACCAGGACGTCCTCCAGGCCGATCCTCGTGTCCAGGCCCAGCCGGACCGCGACCCGCAGCACCGGCCAGGCGCCGCCCTCCTCCCCGTGCAGCAGCAGCGCGGGCGGCCGCGTCGGGGCCAGCTCCTCCAGCAGGGCGACGGCGGTCCCGCCGGCGGTGGCGGGGTCGGTGTCGGTGACCTCGGCGAGTACGCGCAGGACCCGGCCGGAGAGCGGTGAGGCGCGGAACCGGTCCGCCGCGCCGGTCCCCGAGAAGACGCCGGCCTCGACACCGACCCCGTGGCCGAGCAGCGCCTCGGCCACCCGCTCGGCCCCCTCCTCGTGCCAGTTCACCGAGGCGTGGTCGGGCAGGACGGTCCAGGAGCGCACCAGTTCCGCGCGCCGGCCGGGGTCGGGGGCCGCCCACGCCCCGGTCGTCACCCCGATCCGTACGCCGGGCGGCACGGCCAGGCGCACCGCGGTGACCGCCTCCGCGACGACGCGCGGCTCCAGCGAGTCGCGGCCGTCGGCGTCCTTGGGGTGGAGGTGGAGGTCCTCGGCCCCGGCGGTCACCGCCCGTGCCGCCGCCTCGGCCAGTTCGTCGGGCGACACCGGCAGGAACCGGCACTCCTCGCGCGTGCGCGCCCCGTTCAGGCACGCCTGCAACATGGTCACGACTGTGGAAGTGCCCGACGGCGCCGCAAGTACGCCCGGCCGGCGGCCGGGTCAGCGGTGCTTGATGCCGGCCGCGGCGTTGGGGGCGAGGGCGGGCCCGGTGACGGGGACGTCGCCGAGCGCCTGGTCGACGGCGGCCAGCAGGTCGTCGGAGAGCTCCACGCCGGAGGCGGCTGCGTTGCTGTGGACCTGCTCGGGGCGGGAGGCGCCGGTGATGGCCGAGGCGACCTCGGTGCGGCGCAGGACCCAGGCCAGGGCCAGGGTGGGCAGGCTCATCCCGGCCTCCTCGGCGATCGGGACCAGGCGCTGCACCGCCTCCAGGGTGGCGTCGCTGTAGACGAGGTCCTTGGACACCGCCATGTCGGCGGAGGCGAAGCGGCTGCCCTCGGGCACGGGCTGTCCGGGCTTGTACTTGCCGGTCAGCACGCCCTGGGCCAGCGGGGACCACACGATCTGGGAGATGCCGTTGGCGGCGGACAGACCGAAGACCTCGGCCTCGGGGGCCTGCCACAGCATGGAGTACTGCGGCTGGGAGGAGACGAACAGGTCGGGCCCGGCGATGTCGATCGCGGCCCGGATCTGCTCCGGGGTCCACTCGCTGAAGCCCAGGTAGCGGGCCTTGCCCTGCTCGACGACCTTCTGGAACGCCTCGATCGTGTCCTCGATCGGCACCGACGGGTCGAAGCGGTGGGCCTGGTACAGGTCGACGTAATCGGTCCTCAGGCGGGTGAGGGAGGCGTCGATCTGCTTCGCGATCTGCTGCGGGGACAGTCCCTGGTCGGCCGGGTCGTCGGACATCCGGCCCCACACCTTGGTGGCCAGGACGTAGGAGTCGCGCGGGCGGGACGAGAGGATCTCGCCCCACGCCGTCTCAGCCGCCCCCCGCCCGTAGACGTTGGCGGTGTCGAAGAAGTTGATGCCGGCCTCGAACGCCGCCTCGGTGCAGGCGCGGGTCGTCTCCGCCTCGACGCCGCCGGAGTAGGTGAGCCAGGACCCGAGCGAGATCTCCGAGACCTCCAGGTCCGAGCTGCCGAGCTTGCGGTACCGCATGAACGTTCCTCTCCTAGGGACGCGGTCTGTCCGGCGCCCCCGCGTCACGCCGCTGCATCCGGTACGGACGGGTCGGCGCGGGCGGGCGTGCGTGCGGGCGGATCACACCGCTGATGTCGTCACGGCCTCTGGCTACCCTGCCTCACCGATCGGGAACGCGCCGAGCCGACACCCACTGTGTCGCGATCCGACGACCCGATGGCCCGACGCCCCGGGGACCCGGTGACCCGGGCCCCGGTCTCGCGGGGCGGGCGCCGGGTGCGGTCGTACGACGAGGCGGGCCGGTCGCACGAGGGCTCCGGACGGCGCCGCCTACGCGTGCGAGTAGACCCGCACCCAGTCCACGAGCATGCGCACCGGCAACGCGGTGTCCTCGGTCACGGGGCCCGGCCACACACCGCCGACCGCCAGGTCGAGCAGCAGGTAGAAGTCGTGGTCGAACACCCATCGCCGGCCGCCCTCCCGTTCGCGGGTGTAGGAGTGGTACGCCGTGCCGTCGACGGTCCACGTCACACGGTCCCGCGTCCATTCGACACCGTAGGTGTGGAAGGCGTCGGCGTAATGCCCGCCCTCGGCGAGCGTGCGGCTGCCTCCCACGCCCTCGTCCCCGTACCCGGGCCCGTGCACGGTCCCGTAGACGGTGCCCGGCTCGCCTCCCACGACCTCCATCACGTCGATCTCCCCGTTGCCGGGCCAGGCGGTCGTGTCGTCGTTGTCGCCCATCATCCAGAAGGCGGGCAGGGTCTCCCCGGCCTCCGGAACCCTGATGCGGGCCTCGAACCTGCCGTACGACTGGGCGAACGTGCCCTTCGTCGTCAGCCGGGCGGAGGTGATGTCACAGCTTCCGTAGCGGCAGCCCTCCATGCCCGCGAGTCTCTCCCGGCGGGCGGTGATGACGAGGTGCCCGTCGCCGTCGGTGGCGGCGTTGGCCGTGCGGTCGGTGTAGTACTGCCACTCCTTGTTGCCCCACTGCGGCTCGCCGCCCAGGTCGTGCACCCACTTCTCCGGATCGGGAGCCTTCCCTTCGGCGCCGGAGAACTCGTCCGACCACGTCAGCCGCCATCCGTCGGCGGACCGGCGGGGGCGGTCGGTGTCCTGGTCGGCCCGCGCGGAGCAGGACACCGTCAGACAGAGGGCGAGGACCGCGGCAGCCGACCGGAGAACACTGCCGGTACGACGGGCGGCACGGGGAACACGGGGCACGGGAAGACAACTCCAGGGTGATCGGTGAACAGTCGACCAGTATGAGCGCCCGCCCGTACCCCGCGTTCCACCGGCCCGCCGTCCCGTCGGACCTGCTGCTCCTGTTCGCCGCGGACCGCGGCCTGGTCGGGGTCGGGGAAGTGCGCCGGTCGGCCGTCGACACGTACCGTCCCACCGCGCTCGCCGCGCGGACCACCGCGGGCCACCGAGGACAACATGGCGTCGATGACGGTGCTCCGGCGCGACGGGTTCACCGTCGTGGAGGACATCAGTGTCGAAGGCCGTCCAGGTGTGCGTCTTCGACGGCACCTTTGATCGGGACCGCGCCCGCGCCCGTGACCTCACCCGCACATGGCAGGCGCCGTGGGCCCGGCGCCGACCCGGTGGACCACTCGGTGTGTTCACGTTGTCAGGCCGTCAGCTCCGTGAGTGCCGGCGCCCGGGAGACGGTGTCATGGCGGATGTACCACTCGGTGGCGAGGAAGCGCTCCCGCTCGGCCGGTGGCATGCCGGCCAGCAGGCCCGGCGCTGCGCCCCGTGCCGCCTCGGTGCGGTGTGCCAGCACGGCGGCCCACTTCCGCTCCAGCCAGGGACCGACGTCCACGGTCGCGGTGACACGCTCGTCCGCGACGGTGTTGAGCGCCTTGCCCGCACGGGCCACCTCCCTCAGCGCCGGCACCGCCGAATGCGGGTGGGTGGCCAGGTAGAGGGCGCTCGGCTGCCACGGGTCACCGGCCTCCGGGAAGAGCCGTTCGAGCCCGGCCGCCTCGACGGCCAGCACGGTCGCCCGATGGGTGTGCACATGGTCGGGGTGACCGGTCAGGCCGCCGTAGGCGTCGTGGGTGACGACGATCTCCGGACGGAACCGTCGCAGGTGCGCCACCAGCCGTCCCACCGCCTCGTCGACCGGCACGTCACACCATCGCGGGCCGCCCGGCGCCGACCACGGGACCCGGGCGTCGGCGTAGCCGAGCAGACGCGGCTCGCCGGCGCCGAGGATGCGCAGCGCCTCGGCCAGTTCCCCGGCGCGCTGCGTGCCCTCGGCCCAGGTCGTGGTGACGACCGCGGTCCGGGCGCCTCCGGCCGCGTGCCGGGCGAGCACCCCGCCCGCCGACAGCGACTCGTCGTCCGGGTGCGCGAACACCGCGAGCAGACTCGGCACCGGCATCCGCGCATCACCTCCTATGTCGTTCCCCCACGCGAGGACGGCTCATCCTACGAGGGCCCGGCGGCGGCCGAGGTCCGTACGCCGGGTCCTTCCGGGACCGGCCGCGGAGGAGTTCGTACTCCTTGTACGGTCGGCGCCGCTCGGTGCGGAGCGCAGCGGACACACTGTCAGGGACACAGGGGCGGAAGGGGCCGCACACACGGTCAGACGCGCACGATCAGGCACACATGGTCAGGGGCACATGGTCAGGCACACATGGTCAGGGGCACATGGTGCGGGCGGGCCGGGCACGCGGCCGAGGTGGCACCGACCGGCCCGGGGCCGGCCTCTCGGCGCCTCTCGCGCTCCCGCGAGATGGCCTGATCCTCACTCCATGTGTTACCCATTTGGCTCTTCACCCACTGTCCCCGGGAGTACCCAGCGTGTCCGAGCACCCGCAGCAGCCGAACCAGCCGCCGCAGCCCCCGCAGCCGCCCCAGGCCGGCTACGGGTACCCGAACCCGGGCCCCGGACCGTACGCGGACGGACCGTACGCAGGCGGACCGTACGCAGGCGGACCGTACGCAGGCGGGCAGGCCGGGCCCTACGCGGGCGAACAGGCGGGCCCCTACGGCTACCCGCAGCAGGGCCATCCGCAGGGGTACCCCCAGGGCGGTTACGCCTTCCCGCCCGGCACCTACACCGGAGACCCCCACGCCCCCTACGGGTACGACCGCTTCGGCCGTCCGTACTCCGAGAAGTCGAAGATCGTCGCGGGCGTGCTCCAGCTCGTGCTCGGCTCTTTCGGCATCGGACGCTTCTACGTCGGCAACGTCGGCCTCGGCCTGGCTCAGCTCTTCACCTGCGGCGGGTTCGGCATATGGGCGCTGATCGACGGGATCGTCCTCCTGACCGGCAGTGACCAGACCGACGCCCAGGGGCGGATCCTGCGTGGCTGACGCAGCGGACGCGCCCGGGCCCGCCCGGCGGCGACGGCGGCTGTCGCCGCGGCACCCGGCCGCGGCGCCGCTCGCGGTGCTCGTCGCCGGTGCGGCCGGCTGCGCCTACCTCTACGTCACCGACCCGCACGAGCCGGGCCACCTGCTGCCGCAGTGCCCGTTCCGGTTCGTCACCGGTCTGCTCTGCCCCGCCTGCGGCGGCACCCGCATGGTGTACGACCTGATGCACGGGCACTTCGCCCAGGCCTGGCTGGACAACAGGATGCTGCTGCTCGCCTCGCCGTTCGCGCTCGCCCTGCTGGGCCGCTGGGCGGTGGAGGGACTGCGCGGCCGGCGCTGGCGGCCCCGGCCGGGTTCCCGGGCGCAGGCCGCGATCCTGGGGACCGCCGTGGTGTGGACCGTACTGCGCAATCTCGTCTAGCGGGCCCGCCCTGCCGGCCCACCCGGTCGGCCCGCCCACCCGATCGGCCCGCCCACCCGGTCGGCCTGGTCGGCTCGGTCGGCCCACCGAGCGGGCCGACCGGGCCGACGCGACGGCCGCGTCCGGCCATTGTCCGGATTCGATCACGGAATAGGCACGATAGATCACGGACTCTCTCACCTGTTGCACAAGCCTCCCTAGAATCACGGCTCACAGGGGGGAACGGCGACGAGGGATCTTCGCGGAAGCTCCCTCCTGCGCGCACACGCGCACCTCGGAGTACCCCGCGTCGGGGTTCCGCTTTTCTCCGTTCTCAGTGTGACCTCAGGAGCACCTTCCATGACCGTCCCCACCCCGCAGGCCCCCTACGGTGTCGACCCGCAGGGCCGCCCGTACTCCGACAAGTCCAAGATCGTCGCAGGCATCCTGCAGATCTTCCTGGGCGGCCTCGGCATCGGCCGCTTCTACGTCGGCTCCGTCGGCGTCGGCATCGCGCAGCTGCTCACCTGCGGTGGCCTGGGCATCTGGGCGCTGATCGACGGAATCATCTTCCTCGTCAGCAACGACCGCACCGACAAGCACGGCCGCGTCCTGCGCGGCTGACCGCGGCACGGCACGGCGGGAACCATCGCGGGCAAGGGCCCGCAGCGGGCCGGTCGCCCGTCGGACCGTTCCCGCCGCCGTGTCCCCTTGTTCCCTGGCAGGGCCTGATCAGCAGGACCCGATCAGCAGGCCCTGCCAGGGCTTTCCGCGGCCCGGGCCACCGTGGCGATCACACTGTTGGCATCGAGTGCTCGCGTGATGACGAGGTTCACGCGGTACGCGGGACACACCAACTGCCGCGGCCGACGACATTCCCACGGCCGGCGACGGTCCCATGACCGGCGACGGTCTCATGACCGGCGGGGCCGGTCGTGGTGATCGGCCGTCAGGGACTCCAGCACCTCCGCCGCGGCTCGCCGCGCACGCGGGGAGCCCGATGCCGTTCCGTCCGCCAGGCGCCGCAGGCCGGGCAGTGCCTCAGGAAGGCCGTCGAGCGCGTCGCGGACGTGCGGGACCGGGGCCCTTCCGGTCCTCAGGACGGCGATCAGGGCCCAGGCCACGGGACGGCGTTCCCACGGGCGGAGCCCGTCGCGGACCAGGGCGCCCAGACCGTCGACGACACCCGTGCGCACGCCGGCGTCGGGGTCGTCCAGGAACGGGAGCAGCATCCACACGGCGCTGAATCCCCCCAGTTCGCCCACGGCCGTGGCGGCGGCCGCCCGGACCGGACCGGGCGCCTCCGGATCGGCGAAGGCCCAGCGGAGGTGGTCGACGGCGGCTCCGGTGCCCAGGTCGCTCAGGGCCCGCACGGCGGGCAGGCCGGCCACGGGGTCGCGCAGCCACCGCTCCGCCGGCTCGGTCACCCGCCGGTCCCCGCGTCCCGTGAGCGCTTCCAGCAGTTCCGCCGCCGCCTGCGCGTCCCGCTCGTCCTCCAGGGCGGCCACCAGCGCGTCCGTGACCTCCGGGCGCCGCAGGCGCGACAGCTGCCGCGCCGTCGCGATCCGCACCTGGGGAGAGGGGGCCCGCACCTTCGGGAGCAGGGAGTCCAGCAGCCGCTCCACGCGAGGGCCCGGCAGCAGATGCAGGATCTCCACGAAGGCGGCGCCCGTGCTCTGTCCCACCTTGCCGATCAGGTCCTCCTGGACGGCCGGGTCGTCCTTGAACCGGTACACCAGGCGCCGGGCCCGGCCGCGGACCGCGTCGTCCGGATCGTCGAGCAGCCGTACCAGAGCCCCGGCGTCACCGGGGGCACCGAGCGCGTCCAGACCCGCCAGGGCGTTGTTCCGCAGGTGGTGGTCCGGGTCGCGGAGCAGCCGGGCGAAAGCCTCCGTGACCGCCGGGCCCGCCAGGCCCAGTCGGACCGCGGCGAGCGAGGCCCGGCGCCGCACCCCCGCGTCCGCGTCCCCCATCAGGACCGGCAGCACCTCGGCGCCCGCCTCCGGCACCCCGAGCCGGCCGAGGCCGAGGGCCGCGGCCGCGCGCACCTCGGGCGCCCGGTCGTCCGCCACCGCGACGAGCACACCGGCGTGCTCGGGCCGGCCGGTACGCCCCAGTCCCTTGACCGCCGCCGCGCGCCGCTGCGGCTCCGGTGCCGCCAACTCCCGCAGGAAGAAAGCGATCTGGTGTTCCGCCCCCATGTCCGTCGCACCCCCACGGCACCCCGTGACATCCCCTGCAAGGAAGACTCCCCAGCCGCTCAGGGGTTGTACGGCGGACGCCGGAGAGCGCGCCCCTCGTTCTCTTCGCCCTCCCCTCCACCCACTCGCCTCTCTTCACCCCCTCCAGGCTCTCCGGCCCTCCGGCTCTCCGGCCCTCCCGACCCTCCGGCCGTCCGGTCGCCGCCGCTCCGCCGACGCCGGCCTCGGGGACACCCCGCCCTCGTACCGCCGCGACCGGGCACGCGCTCGCTAGGGTGCGGGCGATGGACACAGTCGAACTGCTTCTGGACGAGGACACGGAGGGCCAGGTGCTCCGCGTGTGGGACCACCTGGCCGCGCGGGGGCGGCCCAGCCAGCGGAACCACACCCACCCGACGAACCGGCCGCACCTGACACTGGCCTCAGTGGACTCGCTGACCCCGTCGGCGGCGCAGGCCCTGCGGACGCACCTGGACCGCCCGGACCGCCCCGCCGTCCTCGACGGACTCGTCCGCTTCTCCGGCCGTACGCAGGTGCTGGCCTGGTACGTCCGGCCCGTGGCCGAACTCCTCGACCTGCACACCGCCGTCCACGAGACGCTCCTCGCCGCCGGCTGCGAGCCGTCCAACCCGCTGCTGCTGCCCGGTCGTTGGCACCCGCACATCACCCTCGGCCGCAGCCGCGCACCGGCATGGGACCTGCCGGACGAGGAGGTGTTCCCCCCGGACCTGCGCGGACCGGTGCACGGCCGCTTCACCGCCGCCCGCACCTACGACTCGCGGACCCGCACCACCAGGCTCCTCTCCCCGGCGTGAGCCACGTGCGCCCGGCCCGGGGCGGCACGCGCCCGCCCCGCCCCCGCTCACCCACTCACCCGTGCGTCCGCTCACCCGTGTGCCCGCCTCACCCGCTCACCCGTCGGCCGCGTCCAGTACCTCCTGCGCCTCGGCGGCCGCGGACTGCTCCTGGTGCCCTCCGTCTTCTGCCACCGCACCCCGGTGACCCTCATCGACCCCGAGCTGCCGCCGGCGCTGGTGTACCCCGTCGTCCAGTCCCCCGTCCTGTTCGCCGACCCGACCGCCCCCGCACCGGACAACGCGCTGGCCCGCCTGCTCGGCCCGAACCGCGCCGCCGTCCTGCGCGCGGCCGCCGAGGGCGGCACCACCGGCGAACTCGCCAGCAGGGTCGGCGTCAGCCGCTCGTCGGCCAGCGAGCACGCCACGGTCCTGCGCGACGCGGGCCTCATCGTCTCGGCCCGCCACCGCAACGCGATGATCCACACCTGTACGCCGCTGGGCAGGTCGATGCTGCGGTCGACGCTGTGAGGGGCCCGGGGCCGGCCTGCGCGCCGCGGACGGCCGGGCTCCGCCGTCCTCGCGGGAGCGCGGACGCCCGGGCTCCTCAGTCCGCCGGGCAGCAGCCCCCGCCGGTGGACGGCCGGTGCCCGGTGGACGGACGGTGCCCGGCGGACGGACGGTGTCCGGCGGCCTCGGGGGCGTCGCCCGCGAAGGTCTCCGTCCGGCAGAAGCAGGACGCCCCGACCGGTACGTCGGCCAGCGCGGCGGCGATCCTCAGCTGCTGCTCCACGATCCGCGCCTCCCCCGTCCTGCCCAGGCGCACGAGGCACTCGTGGAACCCGTGCAGGGACCAGACGTTGCCGGGGTGCTGGGAGGCGCGGGGCAGTGTGTCGTCCAGTCCCAGGTCCGCCCGGTAGACCGCCTCGGCCTCCGCGACGCGGCCCTGCTCCAGCAGCAGCGCTCCGTAGGCGTGCCGGGTCGGCTGCATCCACCCCCACGGCTCGTCGTAGGGCAGGCCGTCGTCCAGTGCGACCGCCCGCTCCAGCGCGGCGAACGCGGCGTCGTGGTCGCCCCTGCGGTACTCCAGCTCGCCGTCCAGCATCGCCGAGGCGACGGCCAGGATGTCGGAGCAGGTGTTGTTGAACAGCATGCGCGTGTCCGGGACCAGGGCGGCCGCCGTGCGGAACCGTTCGCGTTCCGCCTCGGCCTCGGCGATCCGTCCCATGGCGGAGAACGCGACGCCGCGGGCGTAGTGGAGCATCGCCGTGGTCACGCAGTACAGCCGCGGGTCCGCGGGCAGCGGCAGCGCGAGGACGTCGTCCCAGCGGCCGAAGCGGATCAGCACGTGGACCCGCATGGCGAGGAAGCCCTCCAGCCAGTCGGCCATGGGCGGGCTCTGCCTGCGCAGCAGTTCCTCCGGGATGGACTCCTCCAGGCGGGCCGCGGTCTCCAGGGCGACCTCCGAGCGGCCGAGGAACATCGCACCGTAGATCTTGAAGTGGTAGTTGTGCGACCGGTACAGGGTGTAGAAGTTCAGCGCCCCCTCGCGCGCGCGGTACTTCTCGTCGGCGGCGACGGCGGCGCTGTTGTCCGACACCACCCGCCGGTAGTCGCCGCACAGCACGTCCAGGTGCGAGGGCATGTGCTGCAGATGGCCCGCGTCCGGCACCAGGCCGCGCAGCCGGTCGGCCACCCGCAGCGCGGCCTCGGGCGTCGGGGACATCTCCATCAGGTGGACGTACAGGTGCAGGACGCCCGGGTGGACCTTCCCGCCGTCCGTGGCCACCGCCCGGTCGAGCACGGCCTTGGCCTGCGGCGTGCGCGCGCCCGCGGCCGGCTCCCCCGTCCGCGGGTCCCACAGCTGCCACGGGGTGAGGTTCATCAGGGCGTCGGCGTACAGGGCCGCGACGTCGAGGTCGTCGGGGGCGAGTTCGTGGACGGCGCGCATGCTGTCGGCGTAGGGCCCGTTCCACACCGAGCAGTCCTCCACCGCCTTCCCCTGCGGGTAGCGGGCCCGCAGCGCCCCGATCAGCGCCCGCTCCACCCCGGTGGCGGCCCCGGCCGCCTTCTCGTGCGCCAGCTCCACCGCGGCGTGGGTGCGCTCCACCGTCCGCGTCAGGTCGTCGGCGTCGAAGGACTCCCAGGGCTTGTTGTAGTTGGGGCCCAGCGCGTAGGCGATGCCCCAGTACGCCATGGCGCAGTCGGGGTCGGCCTCGGCGGCGGCCTCGAAGCAGGCCACGGCCTCCTCGTGGTGGAAGGCGTACGACCACACGAGGCCGCGGTCGAACCACCTCTGGGCCTCGGGGGACGCCGTCGTCACCGGACGGCCGTGGGAACCGAGTTCGTAGTAGTCCATGCGCCTCTCCTGACTGTGCGGTCACCGAACGGCACAACGACGCCGGGGCGCGGACGGGGCACGGGTGCGGCCGCACCGTGTTCACGGGGACGGCCGCACCGGGTCGGCGGGAACGGCCGCACCGTGTTCACGGGGACGGCCGTACGGGTCGCTGGGACGGCCGTTCCGGGGCCGGGGCGGCGCACCGCCCCGGGCCGCCACCCGGGAGGGCTCTTCCCCTTCCCCTGTCCCCCATGTCCCCCGCCCCGTCCGGTAACCGGCATTCTCCTGCTTCCGGCGGCCTTCGACAGCCCCGTTCGCGACGCGGGCGTGGGCGCGGGCCGCCGGAGCGCGCCCTACCCTCCCGCGCCCGCCCGCGAGCCGGCGGAGGCCATGCCGAGCCACGTGTGCGGGTTGCCCTCCCAGCACCAGCCGAGCTTCGGGGCCCTCTTACTGATCCAGAGGGCCGGGACCCGGCGGTCGCCGCAGCGCGAACCGCCCAGGGAGAAGCACTTGTTCTTCGCCAGCACCTGCGGGAACTGGGTGACCAGCGCGATGCCCTCCTCGATGGTGAGCGGGGTGCGGCCCCGCTCGGCGACGGTGCGCACGGCGTCCTGGGGGACGACGCCGCAGAACTCCTCGCCGCGCTCGACGCCGAGCAGCAGGTAGGCGTCCGGAGCGGGGAGTTCGAGCCCTTCTGGAGGGACGAACCGTTCGAGGGCGCCGGGTTCGAAGGAGCGGTCGACGAAGCCGGGCAGCCGTCCGCCGTGCAGGGCGGTGAGCGGCATCGTCTCCTCGATCGGGGCCACGCCGCGGGTGACGACCAGCAGGAACGGCACGCGGCCCGACTCCGGTCCGTACGGGCCGGCGGGAACCGCCGCGGCACGCGCGCGCAGCGGGGCCACCAGGGCGCCGAACCGCTCCGGGCCCAGGCCGGAGACCGCCGGGTAGCCCAGGTCGATCAGCGTGCGGACCTGGCGGTCGAACTCGGCCCCGCCGTCGAGGGCGGTCTCGGTCAAGGGGTCCCCTTCCGTCGCGTCGCCGCGCCGCCCGACGTGACGGCGCGAAAACTTACTACGAGGGTAAAATTACTCGCGTCGTAAACAAGGTGTCAACGCAAAAGTATGTCTGGAGTAAGATCCCGGCATGGGTACCGAGTCGAGCGCCGCGGCCGGCTCCGCGGGTACGGGGCTGCGCGAGGCCAAGAAGCGCGAGACGCGACAGCTGATCTCCGACCAGGCCACCCGTCTCTTCATCGAGCGGGGCTTCGAGCGCACGACCATCGCCGAGATCGCCGACGCCGCCCGCGTCGCCAAGAAGACGGTGACCAACTACTTCGCGCGCAAGGAGGACCTGGCCCTCGACCACCAGGACGCGTTCGTCGCCGGACCGGCCCGCACGGTCGCCGCACGCGGACCCGGCGAGTCCGCCCTCTCGGCGCTGCGCCGGGCCTTCCTGTCCGCGGTCGCCGCGCAGGACCGGGTCGCGGGCTTCGCGGGACCCGAGTTCAGCCGCATGGTCGCGGAGAGCCCGACCCTGTCGGCCCGTCTGCGCGACCTGCACGACCGGCGCGAGGACGCCCTGGCCGCCGCCCTCGCCGAGGCCACCGGCGCCCCGCCCGACGACATCACCCCCCGTACGGCCGCGTCCCTGCTCGGCGGCGTGCACCGCGTCCTGTTCCGCCGCATCCAGGACCTCACCCTCGCCGGGCGCACCGGCACCGAGATCGCCGCGGTGCTGGAGGACGAGGCCACGCGGGCCTTCGCGCTTCTCGAACCCGCCCTCGCCGACTACGCCCGCGCCTGAGCGGCGCCGCGGCCCCCGCGCCACCGGCGCCGTCCCGACGTCCGAGCACCCGGGTCCGACACCCGGACGCGCCCTCTGAGCGCCCGTTCCCGGCTCGCGGACGCGCCACCTGGGGCCCCGGGTCCGGCTCCCGGACGCCCGAGTGCCCGCCTCCGGCCCGGCCCAGCTCGGGCGTCCGGGAGGTCCGGCCTAGCGCGGGCACCCGGGCGGGTCCGGTCGGACACGGACACCCGGACGGTCCGGTGCCGCGGTCCTCAGTGCCGCGCGGGCGCGTCCCCGGAAGCGACCGCCCGCCGGCACCGCAGCGCGAGCAGGACGCAGCACACCGTTCCGACCGCCCCCGCTCCGCCGATGACGGCGCCGGCCGGCCAGAACTCGGCCGCGGCACCCGCCAGGGCCATTCCCACCCCCTGGATCGTCATCAGCCCGGCCGTCTGCACGGTCATGGCCCGCCCCTGCAGCTCCCGCGGCACGGCCTCCACGAACCAGCGGTCGAGGCCCAGGGTGTACGCGCCCGCCGCTCCGGCCGACACCAGCGCGAGCAGCACCCAGCCGAGGCCCGGGGCCCAGGGGACGAACAGCAGCGGCAGCAGTCCGCACGCCGCCAGGGGCAGCGCGATCCGGGAGCGCGCGGACGGGGACAGCA
This sequence comes from Streptomyces minutiscleroticus, assembly GCF_014650875.1. Classification (GTDB taxonomy): domain Bacteria; phylum Actinomycetota; class Actinomycetes; order Streptomycetales; family Streptomycetaceae; genus Streptomyces; species Streptomyces minutiscleroticus. The sequence continues at coordinate 33,026 of NZ_BMVU01000026.1, read as the reverse complement.
GCGACCCGGCGTACAGCTCGGCCGCGATCGTCCCGACCGGCATGGCGCACATCAGCAGGCCGACGGCGGCCGTGCCGGCCCCGATCTCGTCCGCGTACGCGGCGGCCAGCGCCTCGGGGGCGACCACGAACATCGGGGGCGCCCACAGCATCAGGAGCAGGACCCTGATCCGGCGGTCCGCGAAGACCTGCCGGAAGCCCTGGAGCGAGTACCGCATCAGCGGGCCGCCGCGGGCGCGGGCGGGCCGGCGCCGCGTGCCGAGGCGCAGCAGCAGGGCCGAGGAGAGGAAGGAGCAGGCGGTCACGGCCACGGCCTGACGGGGCGACACGACCGTGAGCAGGACCCCGCCGAGCCCGAACCCCGTGAGGACGGCGCTCTGCGAGACGATCCGCAGCAACGAGCGCCCCAGCACGAACAGGTCCCCGTCGCCGAGGACGTCGGTGAGCGTGGCCGTCCGGGTGCCGGTGAACACGGGCGCGACGACCGCGATCAGGCAGCGCATCGCGAGCAGGACGGCGACCGGCGTCCCGGGCAGCGCCATCACGGCCGCGCACACGGCACACATAAGGTCGCACACGACGAGCACCCGGCGCGGCGGGTGGCGGTCGGCGATGCCCGACAGGAGGGTGCCGCCCACGAGGTACGGCAGGAACCCGAGCGCGAAGACCAGCGAGCTCAGCAGGGGCGATCCCGTCAGCCCGTACACCAGCACGGTCAGCGCGATCTCGCTGACGACGACGCCCAGGAGGGAGAGGGCGTGGGCGGTGAAGAGGACGCGGAACTCCCGTACGGCGAAGACGCGGCGGTAGCCGGTGGGTTCGGGTCCGGGAGGGGCCGAGGCCCCGGGGGCCGCGCCGGCGTCCGGGGCGGCGGCGCCGACACCGACCACGGTGTCGACGCCGGCGTCGGGGAGCGCGTCGACGGCGGCCGGACGGGCTCCGGCGGTGCGGGGCGCGGCCGGCCGGCGGGGTCCGGCGGCCGGGTGTGCGGGGCGGGCGGCGTTCTCGTCTGGCATGGGCGGAAGCCTGCCGGTGACCGACGGCCCGGCGTAGAGTTTCGGTGTGGACCGAATCTTCGCTCCGCGTCACCGGCGGCGCGGACCTCGCCGGTGTCCGGACGCCGCCCCGGCCGCCTCGACCACCACGCTGTTGCCTCGCCCCAGCACCCCGAGAACCGCACCGTCACGCCGTCACACCGTTGCGTCGTCACACCGTCGCATCACCGCGTCGGTCCACCGAGGAGTCGCCGTGCCGTTCCACTTCCGCTTCGGGGAGGACGACTTCCTGCGGTGCCGCTTCGCGCTGTCGCCCCTGTGGGAGACGCACCAGGCCGTCCGCACCCTGAACCGCCCCGACCGGCACGGCTACCACCCGCGGTGGCTGCGCCGGACCCGTGCGGCGGCCGACGGCCTCGACCTGGCACCGCTGTGGCTGCTGATGCCCCGGCGCGGGTACTCCCCCGACTGGCTGGCCCCGCCGCCGATCGGTCCGGCGGCCACGTTCGAGGAGGAGATCGCGGTGGTCCGCGGAACCGATCCGGTGAGGGCCCGCGCCGACACGGCACGGGCCCTGGCCGACACCCCGGGCGCCGCCGAGTCCCCTCTCGCCCGCGACCTGCTCGCCGGCACGGAGCGTGGCGTCCTGCTGCTCGCCGATCTGCTGGAGGCCGCCTGGCACGCCCTCGTGGAGCCGTACTGGCCCCGGCTGCGGACGCTCCTGGAGGCGGACATCGCGTATCACTCCCGGCGGCTCGCCGAGGTGGGGCTGGGGGGTCTGCTGCCGGAGATCGACCGCCGTTTCGCCTGGTCCGCCGGGACGCTGACGGTGACGGGCCGCCACGAGGAGGAAGTGCAGGACCTGGACGGCCAGGGCCTGGTGCTGATGCCCAGCGCGTTCTCGTGGCCCGACGTCGTCACCGGTTTCGAGCCCCCGTGGCAGCCGACGCTGGTCTACCCCGTCCGCGGCATCGGCGGCCTGTGGGCCGAGCCCGCCGGCCGCGCCCCGGACGCCCTGGCCCGGCTCCTCGGGCGCGGCCGGGCGGCCGTGCTCGCCGCGCTGGACGAGCCCGCGGGCACCACGGTGCTGGCCCACCGCCTGGGGCTGGCCGCGTCGTCCGTCTCCGCCCACCTGTCGGTCCTGCGCGACGCGGGCCTGCTCACGGCGCGCCGCTACGGCCATCAGGTCCTGTACGAGCGGACGCCGCTCGGCACGGCCCTCGCGGCGGGGGAAGAGGCGGGGTGCTGAGGGCGCGCGCCGTCCGGGCCCAGGCTCACGCCCTCAGGTAGGCCAGGACCGCCAGCACTCTGCGGTGCGTCTCCTGCGCGGGCGGCAGGTCGAGCTTGGTGAGGATGCCGCTGACGTGCTTGCCCACGGCCGCTTCGGAGACCACCAGTGCGCGGGCGATCGCGCCGTTGGACCTCCCCTCCGCGATCAGGGCCAGGACCTCCCGCTCACGCGGGGTGAGCCGCTCCAGGGGGTCGCGGCGGCGGCGCAGCAGCTGGCGTACGACCTCGGGGTCGACGACCGTGCCGCCGTCCGCCACCTCGCACAGCGCGTCCACGAACTCCTCGACGTGCCCGACCCGGTCCTTGAGCAGATAGCCGACGCCCGTGCCGTCGCCGGAGTCCAGCAGCTCGGAGGCGTACGCCCGCTGCACGTACTGGCTGAGGACCAGGACGGGCAGCGCGGGCCGCTCCTCGCGCAGGCGGACCGCCGCGTGCAGGCCCTCGTCCTGGAAGCCGGGCGGCATGCGCACGTCCGTCACGACGATGTCGGGGGCGTGCTCCTCCACCGCGGCGACCAGGGCCGGCGCGTCGCCGACGGCCGCGGCCACCTCGTGGCCGCAGCGGTCGAGCAGGCCGACGATCCCCTCCCGCAGCAGCACGCTGTCCTCGGCCAGGACTACGCGCAGGGAGCGGCGGGCGCGGGGCGGTCGGTCCGTTCGCAAGGGATCTCCACACGCAGCAGGGTCGGTCCGCCGGGCGGACTGGACAGGGAGAGTCTGCCATCGAGCACCGACACCCGGTCCGCGAGCCCGGTGAGCCCGCTGCCCGCCGAGGCGTCCGCGCCGCCCCGGCCGTCGTCGCGCACCTCCAGCGTGAGCCGTCCGCCGCGGTGGCGGCCGGTCACCGCGGCGCGGTCCGCCCCGCTGTGCCTGGCCACATTGGCGAGGGCCTCGCGGACCACGAAGTACGCGGCCGACTCGACGGACCCGGGCAGCCGGCCGGGCAGGTCCAGGTCGACGTCCACGGGGACGGCGGAGCGGTCCGCGGCGTCGGCGACGGCGGCTTCGAGGCCGTAGTCGGTGAGCACCTCGGGGTGGATGCCGTGGATGAGTTCGCGCAGCTCCGCGAGGGCCAGGCCCGCTTCGTCGTGGGCCTTGGCGAGCCGGTCGGCGAGCGGGCCCGGCGGGGCGTCCAGACGGGCCAGGCCGAGTGTCATCGCCAGTGCCACCAGGCGCTGCTGGGCGCCGTCGTGCAGGTCGCGCTCGATGCGCCGCCGCTCCGCCTCGAAGGCGTCGACCAGGCGCACGCGCGACCGGGCCAGTTCGGTCACCCTGGCGTCCAGCTCCGCGTCGCGCGGGGCGATCAGCAACCGGGTCAGCTCGGCCCGGGCCCCGGCGGCGACGCCCAGGACGTACGCGCACAGGGCCATGAGGAGCAGTCCGAGCGCGGCCACCCCGAACGCGGCCGGCCAGTCCGTGACCGTCCACTGCTTGAGCACCTTCGCCTCCCGGCCGTCGCCGGCCGTGGCCATCAGCAGCGGGGTCGCGGCCACGGACAGCGGGAGGAGCAGCCCGACGGTGACGGCGAGGGCGTCGACGGGCCACAACAGGCCCGCGAACAGCAGGGCGTGGCCCAGCTCCCGCCAGGTCGCCCGCTCCCGCAGCCGGGTCGCCAGCCAGGGGCGCAGACCGGGCGCGGCGGGCGGCCGGTGCAGGCCGGGGACCGGGTCCGCGTCGACCATCCGCAGCCGGTACCGCTCGACGCGCGCCACCGGGAGGCCGGCGAGGGCCGTGAGGACGAGCAGGGGCAGGCCCACCAGGACGACCGCGAGCACTCCGCCCGCCACCGCCGAGACGACGATCCCCACGAGGGCGACGGCGCCGGTCACCGCGCCGGTGAGCAGGTAGGCGGCCGAGCGCCACGGCCAGGACGACAGCACGAAGCCGGTCCTGGACATGGCCTGCCACACGTTCCGAGGCTGCATGCGGATCACCGTAGAAGGCGCGTACGGGCCGGGGCCATCGGGCCGGACGGTGGACCTGGGGTAGGGCCAGGCCTACCCCAGGTCTCGGTCCTGCCGCACTGCGCCGGGGGGCCGTCGTGCGGTGTCGTGGAGCCACCGGGACGGGCACACGGCCCGGCGCCCGGCGCAGGGGACGCGTGGACGACGAAGGGGGACGTGTGATCGGCGGGACGGCCCGGAGGAACGGCCAGTGGGCACGGCGGAGGGGCGACGACGCGGCGGCACGGAGGGACGGCGACGCGGCGGCACGGAGGGACGACGGCGCAGCGGTACGGGGGGACGGTGACGCGGTGCGGCTGCGCTCCGTCAGCAGGCGGTTCGGGACGGGCGACGGCGCCGTGACGGCCCTCGACCGGGTCACCCTCTCCTTCCCCGAGGGGACCTTCACCGCGGTCATGGGCCCTTCCGGATCGGGGAAGTCGACGCTGCTGCAGTGCGCGGCGGGACTGGACCGGCCCACGTCCGGGTCGGTCACCGTGGGCGGCACCGAGCTGACGGGGCTGACCGAGGCCGGGCTGACCCGGCTGCGCCGCGACCGCGTCGGGTTCGTCTTCCAGTCGTTCAACCTGCTGCCGTCGCTGACCGCCGAGCAGAACGTGGCGCTGCCGCTGCGTCTGGCCGGCCGCCGTCCCGCTCGGGCCCGGGTCCGCGACGCGCTGCGCCAGGTCGGGCTCGGCGACCGGGCCCGGCACCGGCCGGCGGAGCTGTCCGGCGGCCAGCAGCAGCGGGTCGCCCTGGCCCGCGCCCTGATCACCCGCCCCGAGGTGCTGTTCGGCGACGAGCCGACCGGCGCCCTCGACCCGCGGAGCGGCCGTGAGGTCCTGGCGCTGCTGCGCGGCATGGTGGACCGCGGGGGCCGGACGGTCGTCATGGTCACGCACGACCCGGTGGCCGCCTCCCACGCCGACCGCGTGGTCTTCCTCGTCGACGGACGCGTCCACGGCGACCTCGCCGGAGCGCGCGCCGAGGACATCGCCGCGCACACGGCCGGGCTGGAGACCACGGCCGGGCCGGGAACGACCGCCGAGCCGGGGACGACGGGGACGAGGGCAGGGGCCGGAGCCCGGGCCGGCATCGGGACCGAGGCCGCGTCACGGGCGAGGGCCGGGACGGGGACCGGGGCCGGGTCGGGGACCGGGACCGGGTCGGGGACCGGGACCGGGTCGGGGACCGGGACCGGGTCGGAGGGCGTGTCGTGCTGAGCGTCGCCCTGAGCACCCTGCGCGCCCGCTGGGTCACCTTCGCCGGCAGTTTCGTCGCCCTGGCGCTGGGGGTCGCGCTGCTCACCGTGACGGGCCTGGTCCTCGCCTCGTCGAGGGACGCGCCCGACCGCAGGCCGGAGCGGTTCGCGGCCGCGCCCGTCGTGGTCAAGGGCGCGGACACGCTGCGGGTGCCCACCCCCGCCGGCGACCGCACCCGCCGGCTCGCGCATCCGCGCCCCGTGCCCGCGGCGGTCGTCGCCGGGCTGCGCCGGCTCGGCACCGTCGTCGAGGACCGGTCCTTCCCCGTACGGGCGGCGGGCGGACCCGCCGGCCTCGTCGGCCATCCCTGGTCCACCGCCGCGTTCGCCCCGTACGAGCTCACGGCGGGGCGCGCGCCCCGCGCCGCCGACGAGGTGGCCGTCGGCGGCGACTGGGCGGAGCCGGGCGAGCGCGTGCGCACCGGTCGCGGCACCGTGGCGGTCGTCGGCACGGTCGCCGCCCGCGGTGCCGGCGCCTTCAAGGACGCCGTCTTCTACACCGACGCGCGCGCCGCCCGACTGGCGCCCACCAGCACGCAGTTGGTGGTGGACGCGGACGAGGCGGCCGTACGCGCGGCGGTGCGCGGCAGCGCCGGCGTCCGGGTCCTCACCGGGGACGCGCGCCGGTACGCCGACGCGGACCCCGACCGGGACGCCGAGGCGCTGACCGCGATGAACGCCCTGTTCGGCACGGCGGGCGGCGTCAGCGCCTTCGTGTCGGTGTTCGTGGTGGCCTCCACCTTCGCCTTCGCGGTCGCCCAGCGGCGCCGGGAGTTCGGGCTGCTGCGCACCGCGGGCGCCACTCCGGGGCAGATCCGCCGCGCGGTCGCCGCCGAGGCGTTGGTGGTCGGCGTGCTCGCCTCGGCCGCCGGCTGCGCGCTCGGGGCGTACGGGGCGCCGCTCCTGGCCGCGTGGGCGGTGGACGGCGGTCTCGCACCGGCCTGGTTCGCCGTCGGCGACCACGCCTGGCCGTACCACGCGGCCTTCTGGACGGGGCTGCTCGTCGCCCTGTGCGGGGCGGCGGCCGCCGCCTGGCGGGCCGGGCGCACCGGTCCCGCCCAGGCGCTGCGCGAGGCGTCCGCCGACGCCGGGGCGATGACGCGGGGGCGCCTGGTCCTCGGTGCGGGGCTGCTGCTGACCGCCGCGGTGACGCTCGCGCTGACCCTGGCCGGCGACCCAGGCGACCTGCTGCACCGCAAGACCTACGTGAGCCGTCCGATGCTGCTGATCACCGCGGTCGCGCTGCTCGCGCCGGCCGCGGTGCGCCCGCTGACGCGGCTGCTCGCGTGGCTGCCGGCCCGGCTGCCCGGAGCGGGCGGCGTGCTGGTGCGCGAGAACGCCGCCGCCGGGGTCCGGCGCACCGCGGCCGTCGCGGCCCCCGTCCTGGTCACCGTCGCCCTCGCGGGCTCGCTGCACGGCGCGACGGCCACGCTGGAGGAGGCCGGGGCGGCGGAGGTGCGCGCGCGGACGGCCGCCGCGTTCGTCGTCACGCCGCCGGACGGCGCGGACTTCGACCCGGCGACCGTACGCGCGCTGCGCGCGGTCCCCGGCGCCGAGGTGTCCGCGACCGCGCCGAGCGCCGTGTACGTCCTGGAGGACGGTGTGGCGTTGGTCGGGTCCGAGGCCCGTGCCGCCGAGCCGGACGCGCTCGCGGCCACCGCGCGCCTGCCGCTCGCCGCCGGGCGGACGGCGGACCTGGACGACGGCTCGATCATTGTCAACGAGGAGTGGCGGCACCACACCGTGGGACAGCGGGTGCGGGTGTGGCTCGGCGACGGTACGCGCAGGACCCTGCGGATCGCCGCCGTCATGACCACCGGCACCGGTGGCAACGGCGTCTGCGTCACGCCCGCCAACGCCCCCGGCGCGGTCGTCGACCGGGTCGACGTCGCCCTCGCGGACGGGGCCGACGCGCACGCCGTGGCCGCCGGGCTGCGCGAGGCGGTGCGGCCGGCGGGCGGGCGGGTGCTCACCCGGGACGAGTGGATCGGCGCCACGCGTCCGGGGACCGACCGCACGGCCCGTCTCGGCTTTCTGCTGGTCCTCGGCATCGCCCTGCTCCACACCGGGATCTCCCTGGTCAACACGATGGTCATGGCGGTCTCCGACCGTGTGCGCGAGCTGGCCGCGCTCCGTCTGGCCGGGGCCACCCGGTGGCAGGTGCTGCGGCTGGTGGGCGCCGAGGCGCTGCTGGTCGTCGCGGTCGGCGCGCTGCTCGGCCTCCTGGCCGCCGGTCTCGAACTGGCCGGGATGTGGGGCGCGCTGCGCCTGCAGTCGGTGCGCAGTCCGGTCGAGCTGCCCTGGGCGGTCACGGCCACCGTCGTCGGCGCCTGCGCCGTCCTGGCCGTGCTCGCGTCCGTCGTCCCCGCAGCGCTCCTCCTGCGCCGCCGCGCCGTGGAGTCGGCGGGCGTACGGGAGTGACCTCCCCGGACCGCGCGTCGCACGTCGCACGGCACACGGCACACGGCACGGGAGCGTCACACGGTGCGCGGCGCCGGAAGGGGGCGGCCCCCGGCGTACGAGAAGGGACGGCCGTCCCGGCGGGGCGGCCGTCCCGTGGTGCGGTACGCCTACTCGTACTCGGAGACTCCCGCCGCGTCCACCAGGACCACACGGTGGTTGTACTGGACGGTGTAGTACCTCGCGGCCCCGGTGACGTAGGTGTCACCGGAGGGGAAGAAGTCGTCCGCGTTCACCGGCGGCCGGGTGGCCACGTAGGCCTGGCCCGCCGGGAAGCCGTAGACGGTCAGCGGCTTCTGCGTCGACGGGGACAGTCCCTCCGGGTACTCCGAGGCCTGCGGGTAGCCGGAGCCGTACAGGGTGGCGCCGTCCTCGCCGGAGCGGACCACGGTCACGTCCTCGGCCGGAGTGGTGTTGCGGCCGTGCGGGTCGTGGAACCACACCTTGGCGCCGCTGAACCAGATCGCGGTCCAGCCGCCCTTCCGGCCCGCCACCACGAACTGCTGGCCCGCCTGGACCGTGCTGCCCCAGTCGGCGATGTCGTCCGTGCCGGCGTCGGCGCCCGGGTGGACGGCCGGGTCGGCGAACAGGGGCGAGGACGCGTCCGGCGCGGTGTGCACCGGCAGGAAGTTGGACGGCGCCGTACGGTCCGTGCACTCCTGCGTGCCGCCGGTGGGGTCGTCGGCGGGGCACACGCGCACGGTCTGCTCGTTGCTCGCGAAGTCCGGCGTGATGGTCACCGCCGAACCCACCTTCGGCGCGTGCCGCGCGTGCCGTTCGCTCCGGGCGGCCGGCGAGCCGTCCGGGGCGCCCACCATCTCCATGAACGCGGACCAGTCCCAGTAGGGACCCGGGTCCCAGTGCATGCCCGCCACGTAGGCGTCGCGCGGACCGGGCACGTTGTCGTGGCCGACGATGTGCTGGCGGTCCAGCGGGACGCCGTACTTGTCCGCCAGGTACTTCACCAGGTCGGCGCTCGTCTCGTAGAGCCGCTGCGAGTACCAGGTGGCGCCCTGCGCGGCGAAGCCCTCGTGCTCGATGCCGATCGAGTGCATGTTGAACCAGTAGTTCCCGGCGTGGAACCCGATGTCCTTGCCGGGCACCATCTGCGTCACCGCGCCGTCCGAGGAGCGCACCACGTAGTGTCCCGCGGAACCGCTGGCGGCGTCCTGGAAGGTCTTGATCGCGGCGTCGTACGACGACTCGGTGTCGTGCAGCACGATGTAGTCGACCTTCACACCGTCCGCCGGACGGTCGGCGACCTGGCCGTTGGAGGCGGCCGCGGGCACGAAGGCGCACGACACCGTGGCGGGGCACTCGGTGTCGGTGGACTCCGCGCCCGCCTTCAGCCCCAGTTCGGCGAGCTGCGCCGTGCGGGGCCTGACGGAGCCCGCGGCGGCCAGCTCCACCCGCTGCCCGTCGTCCGTGCTGCGCGCCGCGCCGGACTCCACGGTCTCGAAGACGCGGTCGGCGAAGCGCCGTGCCGTCCCACGGTCCGAGGACTGGCTGTAGCGGGCGACCGCCCCGTACCAGGCCCCGGCGTCGGTGGAGGCGGAACCGGTGAGCCGGCGCTGGTAGGAGGCGAGGAGGGCGGCGCCGCCGCGGATGTTCTCGCGCTCGTCGGTGCGCAGCCTCCCGGCGGGCGTGCCCAGCAGCTCCGCCGCGGCGTCCAGGGTGTGCAGGGCCGGGTCGGACGTCAGTTCGTCGAGGTCGCCGCGGCCCGCCGCGCCGGCCGGCCCTCCGGCGACCATCTCCGCCGTGACGTCGGTGAGGTTCATCGGGCCGTAGCCGCCCGAGGTGTTGTGCTCGCCCTCGTGGGCCTCCCACCGGGACTCGTGGTACGAGACCCCGAGGAGCACCGGCAGCGGCACGCCGAACTCCTCCGCCGCGTCGGCGAAGTACGCCTGCCGCTCCTCGGTGCCGGCGTCGCCGCCCGGCCACGCCGCCTGGGCCGCGGACGGCAGGAGGGTGAGGCAGCCGGCGGCGAGGCCGCCCGCGACCACGCCGGCCAGCAGTCTTCCGGTTGTTCTTCTGCGTACGGACTTACTCAAGGATTCCCCTCGATGACGTACTCCCGCCGGGAGCGTGTCTTCCACAAGAGCGGTGTTCAGGTGGCCGTCCGCCGGGCCCGCTCGCCGACGGGCCGCTGCGCACCGGCCCGTCGCACCCGGGCGCAGGCCGGGACGCGCGAGCCCCGGCACGCAAGTGGGCTTCGGAGGGCGGGAGTTGAGACGGCCGGGCGCGACCCGGCTGCCCCGGCACCACCGCCGGAAACACTGGCACACGCCACAGCCGTCACGCCAGCGGTCCCCCGTATCCGAACCTCCGTGTACCCGAACGTACCTTTGACGCTCCGACACCCACACACTTCACCCACGAAAACGTCACAGGATGTCCATGGATGGCGCACCGGACCCGCGGGAGGGAAGGGAGGTCGAGGTCAGGGTTCGATGAGGCCGGCGCGGACGGCGTAGCGAGTGAGGTCGAGCCGGTCGCGCAGACCCAGTTTGTGCAGGAGGTTCGCGCGGTGCCGCTGGACGGTCTTGACGCTGATGACGAGGAGTCCGGCGATCTCCTTGGAGGAGTGCCCCTCGGCGACCAGCTTCAGGACCTCCTCCTCGCGCGGTGTGAGCACCTGGCCGGGGGTCTCCTCGCCGTGGCGGACACGGTCGAGGTAGTTGCGGATGAGGGCGGTGACGGCGCCGGGACAGAGGAACGGCTCGTCGTCCAGCGCGGCCCGGCACGCGGCGACCAGGTCCCGGTCTGCCACGGACTTGAGCACGTATCCGCAGGCCCCGGCCTTGAGCGCCTGGAAGAAGTACTGCTCGTTGTCGTGCATCGTCAGCATCAGCACCCGCAGGCCCGGCCTGCGCGCGGCCAGCTCGCGCGCGGCCTGCAGCCCGGTCAGACGAGGCATGGCCACGTCGAGCACGGCGAGGTCGACCTCGTGCGCGCGGGCCAGGTCGACGGCCTCGGCGCCGTCGCCTGCCTCGGCCACCACCTCCAGGTCCGGCTCCCGGTCGAGGATCATCCGCACCCCGCGGCGCACCAGCGCGTGGTCGTCGGCGAGGAGGATCCGGGCGGGAGCGGGAGCAGAAGTGGAGGTGGGAGCGGGAGTGGGGGCGCGTGGGGTGTCGGGCATGGTCACGGCTGCTTCCTGGGGACGGGGACGGTCAGGCGGATCTCCGTGCCGCCCGGCGGTACGGGAACGATGTCCAGGGAGGCTCCGACGAACAGGGCGCGCTCGCGCATGCCGCGGATGCCGGCACCCTCCGCGGCGGCGCCGAGGCCGCGACCGTCGTCGGTGACGGCCAGTACCACCGTGTCACCGGCGCGCCGCAGGCCGACCTCGGCCCGCGTCGCGCCGGCGTGGCGGGCGACGTTGGTCAGGCCCTCCTGCACGACGCGGTAGAGCACCAGCTCCGTCTCGTGGTCCAGCGCCGGCAGGTCGGAGTCGAAACGGCGCAGCACCCGCAGCCCGGTGTGCGTGGCGAACTCGGTGGCGAGCGAGGTCAGCGCGCTGACCAGACCGAGGTCGTCCAGGACGCCGGGGCGCAGCCGCCGTACCAGTCTGCGGACCTCGTCCAGGCTCGCCCGGGTGATCTCCTGGGCCTGCTGGAGCTCACCGCGCAGCGGCTCCGGCGCCTCGTCCGCCGCCCGCTTGAGGCCCAGCAGGATCGCGGTCATGCTCTGCCCGACCTCGTCGTGCAGTTCCTGGGCGATGCGGCGCCGCTCGGTCTCCTGCGCGAGCAGGGCACGGGCGCTGCTCGCGGCCCGCTCCCCCTCCAGCCGCTCCAGCATGGCGTTGAACGTCGTGATCAGCTCCGCGACCTCGCCGTGCCCCCGTACGGACAGCCGCTGGCCCGGGCGCAGCAGGTCCACGGTGGTCATCAGCCGGGTGAGCCGGACCAGCGGCGCCAGGCCGATCCGCAGCAGGGCCGCGTTGGCGACCAGCATGACGCCCAGGCCGCCCACGAGGACGACCGCCTCGGTCAGCAGGACGGGGACGGACACGGTCACCGGAGCCAGCAGGAGCAGCGCCGTGGCCGTGCCCAGCACCACCGCGTTGAGCCCGAAGATCCGCCAGTACAGGGACACCGGGTGACGCCTTCCTCCTCCATGGCCCGCCCCGCGCCGCGCCGCGTCACCCTTGCCGGTGACCGGACGCGCCGAAAGCGCGGCTGTGGCTCCTGGACCCGGTCCTGACCGGGCCTCCTGGCTTCGACCAGGTCTCCTGCCAGCCTGCCTCCGCCGGGGGTCCGCAGTCGATGGGCACTGACCCCCATTTCCGTGCGCGTGCCCTGCCCACGGCGGACACCGGATGGGTCGTCGGCCCCCGCGCAGATGGGTACCGCGCCCGATGGGCCGCGCGCGCCGGGGCCGCCATGGTGGAGTCATGACCGCTCACTTCGCCCCGGCCGGCCCCTCCGGTCCGACCGGTCCGTCCCGGCCGCCCACGAGGTCAGCCGGCGCCTCGAACACGCCCGCCTCACGCGGCCGGCCCAGCTGAGAGCCCTCGACGACAGCGCCCAGAACGTCGACGCGGTCGCACCGGCCTCCTCGGCGGCCGGCGGCGGAGCGGCCGACCGGCCGGCCGGCATCCGAACCACGAGCGGTGGCACCGGTCTCGGCCATGGAACCACCCCCTGTGCACCGCCGCGTCCTCAGCCATTACGGTGAGGACAGAGGGCAGCCGGCCGGGCTGCGCCCCTTCCGCGGAGGTCGGAGGAGACGATGGGCGGGGACGGGCACCGGGGCTCCGCGCAGCACCTGCCCAAGCTGCGGCTCGACGAACTCCTGGACGAGCTGCAGTCGCGGATCGACGCGGCGCGCGGCACGCAGGACCGCATCCACAACCTCCTGGAGGCCGTGCTGTCGGTCGGCCGGGAGCTGGACCTGCCGCAGGTGCTGCGGCGCATCGTCGAGGCGGCCGTGGTGCTGGTGGACGCCGAGTACGGGGCGCTGGGCGTGATCGGCGACGACCGCAAGCTGTCGGCGTTCCTGACCGTCGGCCTCGACGACGAGCAGCGGGCGCGCATCGGCGACCTGCCCAGCGGACACGGCATCCTCGGTGAACTGATCCGGCATCCGGAGCCCCTGAGGCTGTCCGAGCTCTCGGAGCACCCGGCCTCGTACGGCGTCCCGCAGCACCATCCCCCGATGCACTCGTTCCTCGGTGTGCCCATCCGGGTGCGCGACCGTGTCTTCGGGAACCTGTACCTCACCGAGAAGCGGGGTGCGGCGGAGTTCGACGCCGAGGACGAGGCGGTGCTGTCCACCCTCGCCGTGGCCGCCGGAGTGGCGGTCGAGAACGCGCGGCTGTACGAGGAGACCCGGCTGCGCGAACAGTGGCAACGGGCCGGTTCCGAGGTCACCAGCACCCTGCTGTCGGGGGCTTCGAGCGCCGAGGTGCTGGAGCTCATCGTGGAGCGGGCCCGCGAGATCGTCTCCGCCGACGTCGGGATGATCGCCGAGTACACGGCCGGGGAGGACCGCCTGGAGCCGGCCATCGCGAGCGGAACCGGTGCCGAGCGGTGGGCCGGCCTCGTCCTGCCGGCGCGGGACGACTTCGTCGGGGCCGCGCTGACCACGGCGGAACCGGTCGTCAGCGCGGACGTCGAGCGCGACGTACGGACCGGCGGCGGTGCCGACGCCGACGAGAGCAGGGGCGAGCGCGGGAGCGGGACGCAGTGGTCCGGGCTCGGGCCGGTCGTCGCGGTGCCGCTCGGCGCGGGCGGAAAGGCCCGCGGCGTCCTGCTGCTGGGCCGTCTGACCGGCCGTACGCCCTTCGCCGACGCGGACACCGGTCCGCTGCTGGACTTCGCGGGCCAGGCGGCGCTGGCGCTCGAACTCGCCGAACGCCGCCGGGACGCGGAGCAGATAGCGCTGCTGCAGGACCGCGACCGCATCGCGCGCGACCTGCACGACCTCGCCATCCAGCGGCTGTTCGCGGCCGGTATGACGCTGCAGAGCACCCAGCGTTTCATCGACCACCCCGAGGCCGTGGAGCGGCTGTCCCGGACCGTCGACGACCTCGACGACACCATCAAGATCATCAGGTCCACCATCTTCGGCCTCCGCACGCACGGCGGCTCGGCCGAGCGCGACGGCGCCCTGCGCGTACGGGTCTCCGAGGCCGTACGGGCGTCCGCGAGCTCGTTCGGCTTCGCTCCCGCGCTGCGGATCGAGGGACTCGTCGACACCGAGGTGCCCGAGGAGGTCGCGGACCACGCGACGGCCGTGCTCGCAGAGGCGCTCAGCAACGCGGCCAGGCACTCGGGGGCGCGGGCGGTGGACGTCCGTCTGCGCTGCTCGGACGGCGAGTTGACGCTCACGGTGACGGACGACGGCCGCGGCGTGCCGGACGGTGTCGCACGGAGCGGGCTGGCCAACATGGAGGACCGGGCCGCGGCGCTCGGCGGCTCGCTGCGGATCGGCGAGCGACCGGAGGGCGGTGGCACACGGTTGGTGTGGCGGGTGCCCACGACCCCGGCAGCCGGCTGACGCCCCCCTTCGCCCGGCTGACGTCCCCTCCGGCCGACCGGCGTCCCTTCCGCCCGGCTGACGCCCCCTCCGGCCGGCTCGCCGCGCGCCCGACCCGCCTGCCGCGCGGCCCCGCCGCCACTTCGTCGTGCGGCCGCGCCGCTACTTCGTCGTGCGGCCGCGCCGCTACTTCGTCGCGCGGCCGCCGTCGTCCGGCTGGTCCAGTTGGGAGGCGAGGACCGCGGCCTGCACCCGGCGCTGGACCCCCAGCTTGGCCAGCAGTCGGGAGATGTGGTTCTTGACGGTCTTCTCCGACAGGTAGAGCCGCTTGCCGATCTCACGGTTGGTCAGACCGTCCCCGATCAGGGCGAGGATCTCCCGCTCACGCGGCGAAAGACTCGCGATCTCGGGCGCGACGGGAGGCGTCGCGGCGGGGTCCGCGCGCAGCGAGCGCATGAGACGCGCCGTGGTCGCGGGGTCCAGCATCGACTGGCCCGAGGCGACGGTGCGGACGGCCGAGAGCAGGTCGGAGCCCCGGATCTGCTTCAGCACGTAGCCCGCCGCCCCGGCCATGATCGCGTTGAGCAGGGCGTCCTCGTCGTCGAACGACGTCAGCATCAGACAGGCCAGTTCCGGCATCCTGCTGCGCAGTTCCCGGCAGACCGTGATGCCGTCGCCGTCCGGCAGCCGTACGTCGAGCACGGCGACGTCCGGGCGCAGCGCCGGACCGCGCGCCAGGGCCTGCTCCACACTGTCCGCGTCACCGACCACCGCGATGTCCGGCTCCGCGTCGAGCAGGTCGGACAGGCCGCGCCGGACCACCTCGTGGTCGTCGACCAGGAACACCCGTATGGGGTTGTCCTCCGTGAAAGTGCGCGTCTCGGTCATGACGACCCCTCGTTCCCCGGTACCCCCGGCGGCTCCGGCGCCCCGATCGCCCTGGGGACCCCGCTGCCCGGCACCCGATGCCCAGTACTCGATGTCCGGCAGCGGACGGGCCACGGACCGCGGACCGCCCGCTCCTGAGGACGATCATCACTCGCCCGGGCCGAATGCACTAGGGCCGACCGGCCCCACTCGTCCCAGGAATGCGTGCTCCACGACGACCGCCGGCCCGTGCTCCGCGGCCGCGGGGCAGGACCGGACGGCCCCGAGGCCCGGGCCCCGGTCCGCGCTCCTCCTCGGCGGCCGCCCGCCGCGCTCCGTTTGCCGGTCGTGCCGCGCGGGCCCCGAACAGCCCTGCGGGACGGGGCCGTTCAGCCCAACGGGCACCGCCCTTCGGCATCCGGCGGGGGGCGGGTGCCAGGGACGAGAGTGAAGGTGTCAGGCACCGGCCGGACCGTCCCGGAGGGATCACCATGGCCGTACACGAGCACCCGCACCGCGGTCAGGGCCCCGGCCGCCACCTCTTCGGCGGAGACCGGGCCGCCGGAGTCCGCCTTCCACTCGTCCGCCGCCTCCGCCCGCTGCGCTGACCGAACGGGACGTCCCCCGGCGGACCCTGTCCGGGGCCGGGGGGACGACCGCCGTACGTACGTGTCGCGGCACCACACGACGCGCCACCGCCGGCCCCGACCACCCATCACAGACCGCCCACCACAGACCCAGGGAGTGGATCCCATGCCCCGCACCGTCACCGTGGGCCTCGACGGCTCGCCCGAGAGCCGCGCCGCCGCCGAATGGGCCGCCCGCGAGGCAGGGCTGCTCGGCCTGCCGCTGAAGCTGGTCCACGTCCGGGAGCCCGCGCCGGAGCCGGTGGCCCAGGTCCCGCTCCTCGACGCGGGGGCCTTCCGGCACCGGGGCGCGACGGGGGCGCCCCCGGCCAGGGGCCCGGAGAGGGTTGCGCGCGAGGCGGCCGAGGGCATCCGCCTGCGCCATCCCGGCCTCGACGTGACCACCGAGCAGCCGGCCGGCCGCCCCTCCGAGGTGCTGGCCCGCGCGGCCGGGGACGCCGAGCTGCTGGTCCTCGGCTCCCGGGGGCTCGGCGGTCTCGGCGGCTTCCTGGTCGGCTCGGTCGGGCTGTCCGTCGTGGCCCACGCCGAACGGCCGGTCGTGCTGGTCAGGGCCGCGGAGCAGGCCCCCGACGAGCACGAGGCGGACCCGGCGGGCGTGCCGTCCGCGGGGACGCCGTTCCGGCCGGTCGTCCTCGGGCTCGACATCGAGGACCCCCACGAGGAGCTGATCGGGTTCGCGTTCGCCGCCGCCCGCCGCCGCGGCACGTCCCTGCGCGTCGTCCACGGCTGGAACCCGCCGGCGTCCTCCGTCCACGCCCTGTCCACCGTCCCCGGCCTCTGTCAGTCACTGGCGCTGCGCGAGTCCGCCCGGCTCACCGAGGTGCTCCGCCCCTGGCGGCGGAAGTTCGCGGACGTGGAGGCGGCCGAGGAGTCCTCGTACGGCACCGTCGCCGGCCACCTCGTCGACGCCTCCCGCGAGGCCTCGCTGGTGGTCGTGGGCCGCCGGATCCGCCGCAGCCCGCTCGGCGCCCACATCGGCCCCGTCGCGCACGCCGTCCTGCACCACGCCGCCGCTCCCGTCGCCGTCGTCCCGCACGCCTGACACCCCGCGGAAGGACGAGGACGATGGGCCTGAACCCGCAACTGCCGCTGGTCGTGGGCGTGGACGGTTCCGAGGCGAGCCTGCGCGCCGTCGACTGGGCGGCCGAGGAGGCCGCCCTGCGCGGGGTACCGCTGCGGCTGGTGCACGCCTCGCTGTGGGAGCGCTACGAGGGCTCCGCCCTCTCCGAGGACCTCGGCGAGCCCGACGAACGGACCCTGGCCGAGGCCGTCGTCGAGGCCGCCGCACGGCGCGCCCACCGCCGCCGGCCCGGCGTGCCGCTCTCCACCGACATCCTGCCCGAGGAACCGGAGCACGCGCTGGTGCGCGAGAGCCGGCACTCCTGCGCGCTGGTGGTGGGCGGCGGCGGCCGCGGGGGCGCCTCCCCGCTCGCGCGGGGCCGGGACCTCGGCAGGGACGTCGCCGGGCTGCTGCTCGGCTCGGTGAGCCTGGCCGTGGCCGCCCACGCGGACTGCCCGGTGATCGTGTTCCGCGGCGGCCGGGACGGTGGTACGGGGGCCGGGGACCCCGGCCGCGTCGTCCTGGGTGTCGGGGACGGGACCGCCGCCCCGCCCGCGGTGCGCTTCGCCTTCCAGGAGGCCGCGTGGCGCGGGGTGCTCCTGGAGGCCGTACGGGCCTGGCGGTGCCCGGCGCACGGGACGACCGACCACCCCTTGCTCGCGGGAGACCCCGCCCGGTCGCACGAGCGGCGGGCCGCCGAGGACCTGGCGGCGGCGCTGCGCGGACCGGCGGCGGAACATCCCGGCGTCGCCGTCCGGCCGCGCACGGTCGAGGGGCACGCCCGCAAGGTGCTGGTGGACGTCTCGCACGGGGCCGGCCTGCTGGTCGTCGGCGCCGGGCGGCACGCGGGGCACTTCGGCTTCCATCCGGGCCGTGTCACCCACGGCGTCCTGCACCACGCGACCTGCCCGGTCGCCGTGGTCCCGCAGAAGACACCGTGAGCCTCCCGCGGAACACGGTGTCACAGGGCGGTACCCGCCGCCCTCCGCTCCGGTGCGGAGGGCGACCGTACGAGGCATGAGCGCCTGCTCCCCGCCTCGGCCCCTTCCTCAAGGGCCCGGCACCGCCCCGTTCACACTGTCATCCCGCCCTCCCGTCACCCCATGCTCTTCGCGCCGTCCAGTGACTCGCGGACGATGTCGGCGTGGCCGGCGTGCTGGGCGGTCTCCGCGATGATGTGCAGCAGGACCTGCCGGGCCGACCACCGGCCGCCGGGCTCGAACCACGGGGCCTTCGGCAGGGGGTGGGAGACGTCCAGGTCCGGGAGGGTGACGACCAGTTCGTCGGTGCGGCGGGCCGCCTCCTCGTAGTCGGCGAGCACGGCGTCCAGCGTCTCGCCGGGCAGCATCCGGAACTCGTCGGCCCGCCGGGCCCAGTCCTCCTCGGTCATGGCCGTGAAGTCGCCCAGCGCCGACGGCCCCTCCAGGACGAAGTCCGCCCAGTGCCGCTCGACCGCGGTGACGTGTTTGACCAGACCGCCCAGGCACAGCTCGCTGACGGTGGTGCGCCCTCCCGCCTGCTCGTCGGTGAGGTCGCGCGTGGTGAAGCGCAGGAAGTGCCGCTGCTTGGCCAGCGCGCCCAGCAGGTCGGCGCGCTCACCGGTGACGGCCGCGGCGTCCGCCGGTGCGCCGGAGGAGGCGTGGACGTGGGTGTCGACGGCGGCGTGGGTGTCGGCCGCGGTGCGGGCGGCCGGTCCGCCGGGGTCCGGTCCGTCGGGGGCCGACCCGCTCGAAGCCTGTGCGCCGACCGTCAGTTCGCTGGAAGTCATGGTCTCCGCCTTCACCGTTCCCGTGGTTCCTGCCGTTCTCGGTCGGGAACCACGCTAGGAGGCACAGCGGTCACTTTCCGACCTGAATCGGGGGATGCTCTACGGCATGGCGAACACCAGCACTCGGACACTGCGGCTGCTGTCCCTCCTCCAGACCCACCGTCACTGGCCCGGCACCGAGCTGGCCGAGCGGCTGGGCGTCTCCGTGCGCACCCTGCGCAGGGACGTCGACCGGCTGCGCGAGCTGGGCTACCCGGTCGAGGCGCAGCGCGGCGCCGACGGGGGCTACCAGCTCGCCGCGGGCGCGGTCCTGCCGCCACTGGTGATCGACGACGAGGAGGCGGTCGCCCTGGCCGTGGGTCTGCAGGCCGCCGCGCAGACCGGCGTGGAGGGCATCGCCGAGACCTCGGTCCGGGTCCTGGCCAAGGTGGCGCAGGTGATGCCGGCCCGGCTGCGCCGCAGGGTCGAGGCCCTGCGCGCGATGACCGTGGCCGCCTCCTGGAACGGACCGGCCGCGGCGGGCACCGACCCGGAGGCCCTCACCGCGGTCGCGCTGTCCTGCCGCGACGGCGAGCAGCTCCGCTTCTCCTACACCGCCGCCGACGGCCGGCGCAGCGAGCGGCACGTCGAACCGCACCGGCTGGTCTGCCTCGACCGCCGCTGGTACGTGGTCGCGTACGACCTCACCCGGCACGACTGGCGCAGTTTCCGGGTCGACCGGCTCACCGCGCCGAAGGGCACCGGCGCCCGGTTCCGGCCCCGCGACCTGCCCGCCCCGGACGCCGCCGCGTTCGTCCGCGCCGGTCTGGACTCCATGCCCCGCTCGTACGAGGTGGAGGTCCGGGTGGACGCCCCGGCCGCGGCCGTGCGCGAGCGGATCGGCCGGTGGAGCACGGTCGAGGAGATCGACGCCGCGCACTGCCGGGTGCGCATGACCGCCGACTCCCTGGACTGGCCGGCCCTGGCCCTGGGCATGGTCGGCGCCGACTTCCGCGTGCTCGGCCCGCCCGAGCTGCGCGACCGCCTCCACGAGTGGAGCGCCCGCTTCGGCCGCGCCTAGGCGACGCCGGCGCCCGACCGGGACAGGCGACGCCGGCGTCCCCTCCGGGGAAGGGACCGGCAGCAGCCGGGGAACGGCGTGCCGTGCACCGGCGGCGGGCCGGGCGCCGCCGGGGGTCACGGACCTGCCGGGGCGGCGGGCCGGTCCGCCGTCGCGGGCGGCGGTCGGTCCTCCGTCGTGCCCCGGGCCGCCGCGCGGAAGGACAGCGGCGTGCGGCCGTCGTGCTTGCGGAAGAACTTGCCGAAGTCGCCGGGGTCCGTGAAGCCGAGGTGGCGGGCCACGTCCGCCGCGGTGAGGTCGGTGTGGACCAGGAGGCGCTTGGCCTCCAGGACGATGCGCGCGTCCAGGTACGCCTTGGCCGTGGAGCCGGTGGCCGCGAGGGCGGCCCGGGTGAGCGTGCGCGTGCTGTAGCCGAGCGCCGCGGCGTAGTCGCCGACCCGGTGGGTGCGGGTGAAGTCGCGCTCCACGGCGGCGCGGAAGCGGGGGAAGGGGCCGTCCCTGGGCACGGCGGCGGGCGCCGCCGACGGGTGCGCGTGGGTCAGCCGCAGCAGCAGGACCGCGAGGAGCATCCGCAGGGTCCTGTTGTGCGCCTCCAGGGGCAGGGCGCCCAGGTCGTCGTACTCGGTGAGGAGGTGGTCCAGGGCCAGGCCCACCATCCGGGCGTGCGGCCCGTCCGGTACGACCGGCCCCTGCGCGGCCGGCGGTTCGTCCGGCACGAAGCCCGGGCGCCAGATCACGATGACACCGTCCGCCGTCTCCCACGGCCCCTCGGGCCCGGCCGCGTACTGGTGCACCTGTCCGGGGCGCACCCACAGCCAGCCGCCGGGCGGGACGACGTGCCGGGCGAAGTCCACCGTGTGGGGCAGCGGCCCGGAGTCCCGGTGCAGGTGGATGAGGTGGTGGAAGGCCGGGCGCTGCGGGCTGGACAGGTCGATGCCGCGGCGCCGGCCGCGCGCCCGCAGCTCCGCGAAGTCCACCACGTCCATGCCGATGGGCGCGCTGAGCGAGGGCCGGTAGGCGA
Source organism: Streptomyces minutiscleroticus (assembly GCF_014650875.1). GTDB lineage: Bacteria > Actinomycetota > Actinomycetes > Streptomycetales > Streptomycetaceae > Streptomyces > Streptomyces minutiscleroticus. The sequence continues at coordinate 12,173 of NZ_BMVU01000026.1, read as the reverse complement.
CCTCGGTGATCGTGACGCCGCCCTGCGCACCGCCGCGGGCCGGCCGGTCGCCGCTCCCGTACCGCGCCATGTGTCTCCGCCCGACTCCGGTGTGTCCGTTTTTCCCCATCGCTTGTCCCCAGCGTACCGCTCCGGTCCAGCGACGGCTCCTAGCGTGAAAGGAGGACAGGCCGACGGATGACCGAAAAGGAGCAGGTGCGCCGTGCGTTTGATCGTGGGGATGACGGGGGCGACCGGGGCTCCGTTCGGGGTGCGGCTGCTGGAGCGGCTGGCCGAGCTGCCCGAGGTGGAGACCCACCTCGTGATGAGCCGCTGGGCCCGGTCCACCGTCGAGCTGGAGACCGGCCGCACCGTGCGCGAGGTCGGCGAGCTGGCCGACGTGGTGCACGGGCCCGAGGACCAGGGCGCCACCATCTCCTCCGGCTCCTTCCGCACGGACGGCATGGTGGTGATCCCGTGCTCCATGAAGACGCTGGCCGGCATCCGCGCCGGGTACGCGGAGGGGCTGGTCGGCCGGGCCGCGGACGTGACGCTGAAGGAGCGCCGGCCGCTGGTCCTGGTCCCCCGGGAGACCCCGCTCAGCGAGATCCACCTGGAGAACATGCTGGCCCTGTCCCGGATGGGCGTGCGCATCGTGCCGCCCATGCCCGCCTTCTACAACAACCCCGCCACGGTCGACGACATCGTGGAGCACATCGTCTCCCGCGTCCTGGACCAGCTGGACCTGCCCGCGCCGGGCGCCGAACGGTGGGCCGGCCTGCGCACCGCCCGCCTCGACGGCCCCCGCCGCGCTTCCTGACCGCACGGCCGGGCCGCCCCGCGCCCGCATGACCGGGCCGGTCCGCGATCACACGGCCGGGCCGGCCCGCGCCCGCCGCGCCTCCCCTTCTCCCCCACCCCCCACACCGTGGTTCACGCAAGGAGACACCTTCATGCCCTACGACGACCTGCGCTCGTTCCTCGACACCCTGGAGAAGGAGGGACAGCTGCTGCGGATCACCGAGGAGGTGCTGCCGGAGCCCGACATCGCGGCGGCCGCCAACGCCGCGGGCCGCATCGGCGACGGTGCGCCGGCCCTGTGGTTCGACAACGTCAAGGGCTTCATGGACGCCCGGATCGCCATGAACGTCCACGGTTCCTGGCGCAACCACGCCCTCGCCCTCGGGCTGCCCAAGGAGACCTCGCCGCGTGAGCAGGTGGAGGAGTTCGCCCGCCGCTGGGACGCCTTCCCCGTCGCCCCCGAGCGCCGCGCGGACGCGCCCTGGCAGGAGAACACCGTCACCGGTGAGGACGTGAACCTCTTCGACATCCTCCCGCTGTTCCGCCTCAACGACGGCGACGGCGGCTTCTACCTCGACAAGGCCGCCGTGGTCTCGCGCGACCCCGAGGACCCGGACCACTTCGGCAAGCAGAACCTCGGCACGTACCGCATGGAGGTCATCGGGCGCGACCGGCTGGCCCTGCAGCCGGTCCCCGTGCACGACATCGCCAAGCACCTGCGCATCGCCGAGGAGCGGGGCGAGGACCTGCCCGTCGCGATCACCCTGGGCAACGACCCGGTGGTCCCCATCGTCGCCGGCATGCCCCTGCGCTACGACCAGTCCGAGTACGAGATGGCCGGCGCCCTGCGCGGCGCGCCGATGCCGATCGCGACCGCCCCGCACACCGGTCTGGACGTCCCCTGGGGCGCCGAGGTGGTGATCGAGGGCGTCGTCGAGTCGCGGGTGCGTCAGATCGAGGGCCCCTTCGGCGAGTTCACCGGCCACTACTCCGGCGGGCGGCGGATGCCGGTCATCCGCATCGAGCGGATCTCGTACCGCACGAACCCCGTCTTCGAGTCCCTCTACCTGGGCATGCCCTGGACCGAGTGCGACTACCTGGTCGGCCCGAACACCAGCGTCCCGCTGCTCAAGCAGCTGCGCGCCGAGTTCCCCGAGGTGCGCGCCGTCAACGCGATGTACACGCACGGCCTGCTCGTGATCATCTCCACCGCCAAGCGGTACGGCGGGTTCGCCAAGGCGGTCGGCATGCGCGCCATGACCACGCCGCACGGCCTCGGCTACGTCTCCCAGGTCATCCTGGTGGACGAGGACGTGGACCCCTTCGACCTCCCGCAGGTCATGTGGGCCCAGTCCGCCAAGGTCAACCCGAAGGAGGACGTCATCGTCCTGCCGAACCTGTCGGTCGTGGAACTCGCGCCCGCCTCCCAGCCGGCCGGTGTCACCAGCAAGATGATCATCGACGCCACGACGCCCGTCGCCCCCGACGTGCGCGGCAACTTCGGCACGCCGGTCAAGGACCTGCCCGAGACCGCCGAGTGGACCAAGCGGCTCCGCGCCCTCCTCGCCGACCGCTGACCACCCCGTGACACGGTGTCCGGCACCGCCCGCCGGGCACCGCCCCGGGCACCGCGTCACCGCCGCACCGCGAACGCCCCTTCGGTGAAAGGACCCCTCCCATGAACGCCACGGACGCCACGAACGACGCCCGCACCCCGGCCGGCCAGGACCGGCCCGCCCTCTGCCCGCGCTGCGCGCACGAGGAGATCACCGCGGTCGCGGACTCCCCCGTGCCCGGCGTCTGGCAGGTCTTCCAGTGCGCCCGGTGCCTCTACATGTGGCGCACGACCGAGCCCGCCCGCCGCACCACCCGCGAGGCCTACCCCGTCGGCTTCCGCATGACCGCGGCCGACATCGAGACGGCCTCCGAGGTGCCCACGGTGCCGCCGCTGCTGAACCGGTAGGCAGGCGGCCGCCAGGACGAGCGACACGCGACGAGCGACGGCGGAGGGACACACCATCACCAGGGTGTGTCCCTCCGCCGTCGCGTCCCTGACGTACGGTACGACGGCGGAAGACGGCGGGGACGGGCTGCCCGGACCGCCGGATCGTCGGCCGCCGGACCGGACCGCCGGAGCCGCCAGGACCACTGCGCGCACGAAAGGGGACGAGGTGTTCCGGACGACCGACCCCGCGACGCGGGACCCGGCCGCGGCGGCCGCCCGCCTCACCGGTCGTACGGCCGTTCACGCGCGGCCCCTGTCCGGGGCGCTCACCGAGGTCGTCCTCGACGACGGACGGGCGGTGATGGTCAAGCGCGGCGGCGAGCGCGCGGTACGGGCCGAGGCGGCCGGGCTGCGCTGGCTGGCCGGCGCCGGGAGCGTCCGCGTCCCGGCCGTGCACGGCGACGACCCGCACTGGCTGGTGACCGACCGCGTGCCGGCCGGGCGGGCGGACGCCGGCGGCGCGTTCCGCCTCGGCCGCGACCTGGCCGCCCTGCACGCCGCCGGCGCGCCCGCCTTCGGCGCCCCGCCGCCCGGCGGCCCCGAGGAGGCGTCCGTCGGTGAGGCCCCCCTGCGCAACGTCCCCGGGGACGACTGGCCCGCGTGGTACGCCGCACACCGCGTGCTGCCCTACCTGCGCCGCGCGGTCGACGACGGCACGGTCACCGGCGCGGAGGCGGCCCTGGTCGAGCGGGTCTGCGCGCGCCTGCCCGGGCTGGCGGGCCCGCCCGAGCCGCCCGCCCGGCTCCACGGCGACCTGTGGAACGGCAACGTGCTGTGGGACGCCGACGGGCACGCCTGGCTGATCGACCCCGCCGCGCACGGCGGGCACCGGGAGACCGACCTGGCGATGCTGCACCTGTTCGGCTGCCCGCATCTGGACCGCGTGCTGGAGGGCTACCAGGAGGCGGCCCCGCTCGCCGACGGCTGGCGGGACCGCGTCGGCCTGCACCAGCTCTTCCCGCTGCTGGTGCACACGGTGCTCTTCGGCCGCGGCTACGCCGAACAGGCCCTGGGCGCGGCGAGGGCGGCCCTGGCGAGGTGACGTCCGCCCGGCCTCCCCGCCCCCCGGCCCCGCCACCGGTACCGTGCACGGCACCGGCGCGGCGCCGACATGCCGTACGGCCGACGGGGTAGCCGGAGGTCCCACAGGCACGACGGAGGGGAGACACCTCGTGGTCGATCGGGGAAGAACGGGGACGCCGCGGCTCACAGACCTCGAACCCGGTACGGTCCAGCGCTCGCAACTGCGCCTGCGCATCACCGACATCGCCTGGACGGCCCTGTGCACCGTCCTGCTGCTCTGGGCCGTCCACAGCAGTATCGGCCTGGTTCGCGGGGCCACGGCATGGGCGTACTGCGCCGTCGCGTGGGTGCTCCTGGCCGTGGCGCTGACCCTGCGCGTCCTGACACTGCGGCGCAGGACACGGCTGTAGACCCCGCCGTCCGCGTCGCCCGGCGTCCCGTCCTCCGGACCGTCCCGGCCGGGGGACGGGGTGTCCGCCCCATGCGCGCACCCCGCCCCGGGTGTCCCCGGGGCGGGGTGCGTGTCGAGCGCCGGGCAGGCCTTGCACCTGCATCTCCCCGCAGGAAGCGGGGCGTCTTTCCTTGGACCACCAACGCGCGGCGTGCTGCCGGGAGTTCGGCGGCCGCTCATGATCGACTATAGCCCGTCGGGCGCCTCCCGCGCACCTCGCCCGGTGTGCTGTTCCGCCGCCGGCGAGGGTGAGCGGGCAGACTCGGTGCCATGACACGTTCCGTGACCGGTGGACCGGCGGCGGCCCGCGGACCGGCGGGCGAGCACCTGGACGTGGTGATCGTGGGCGCGGGCCTGTCCGGCGTCGGCGCCGCCCACCGCCTGCAGACCCGGTGCCCCGGCCTGGCGTACGCGGTCCTGGAGGCCCGGGCGGCGATGGGCGGCACCTGGGACCTGTTCCGCTACCCCGGCGTGCGCTCCGACTCGGACATGTTCACCCTCGGCTATTCCTTCCGTCCCTGGCGGGGCGGGAGGTCCCTGGCCGACGGCGCCGCCGTCCGGCGCTACATCGAGGACACCGCGCGCGAGTCCGGCGTCGAGCGGCACATCCGCTTCCGCACGAAGGTGGTGGGCGCCGACTGGTCCACGGCGCACGCCCGCTGGACCCTCGCCGTCGAGCGGACCGACGACGCCGGACGCGTCACGCGGTCCACCCTGACGTGCTCCTTCCTGTACGCGTGCGCGGGCTACTACGACTACGACCGGGGCCACTCCCCCCGCTTCCCGGGGATCGGGTCCTTCACGGGGACGGTGGTCCACCCGCAGTTCTGGCCGCAGGACCTGGACCACTCGGGCAAGCGCGTGGTCGTCATCGGCTCCGGCGCCACCGCCGTCACCCTGGTGCCCGCCCTGGCCGGGCGGGCCGCGCACGTCACCATGGTGCAGCGCACGCCCACCTGGATCGCTCCCGTCCCCGGCCGGGACCGGACCGCCGACCGGTTGCGGAGCCTGCTGCCCGCCGCGGTCGCGCACCGGCTGATCCGCGCCAGGAGCATCCTGTTCGGCATCGGCTTCCACCAGTTCTGCCGGCGCCGCCCGGCCGCCGCGCGCAGGCTGCTCACCGGCGTCGCGCGGCGTGCGCTGGGCGACACCGGCGGGCGGTTGGTGAAGGAGCACTTCACGCCCCCGTACGACCCCTGGGACCAGAGGTTGTGCGCCGCTCCGGACGGCGACCTGTTCACGGCGGTCAAGGAGGGCGCGGCGGAGGTCGTCACCGATCACATCGACGCGTTCGTGCCCGAGGGGGTCCGGCTGCGCTCCGGCCGGGTCCTGGCGGCCGACGTGGTGGTCACCGCCACCGGACTGCGGCTGCTGGCCCTCGGCGGCATCGCCCCGCGCGTGGACGGCCGTGCGGTGGACCTGGCCGAGCAGTTCGTGTGGCGCGGCGCGATGCTCACCGGCGTACCGAACCTCGCCCTGTGCATCGGCTACACCAACGCCTCCTGGACCCTGCGCGCCGACCTCACCCACCGCCTGGTGTGCAGGGTCCTGCGCCACATGGAGCGCCGGGACCTCGCCGCCGTCGTGCCCGAACCGGACCGTCCGCTCGCCGGGCGGCCGCTGCTCGACCTCGCCTCCGGCTACGTCCGGCGCTCCGTCGGCGCCTTCCCGCGCCAGGGCGACCGCGGTCCGTGGCGCCTCCGCCAGAACTACCTGCTGGACGCCGCCACCGTGCGCGCCCGGTTCGGCCGGACCCTGAAGGGCGTTCCGCGCTCGGCCGTGACCGCGCCGGCCGACCGGCCCGCCGGGTTCCGTACCGGAGCCGTCCGGTGAGCGCGGACGGGACGGTGGGGCGCGGTGTCGTCCCCGGTCCCCGCCGACGGACGCGGAAACCCCGCTGAGGAGCTCGCGAAAGCCCCGCTGACACGGCACGGAAGGCATCACTGACGGAGCACGAGGACCTCACCGGCGGGGTACGACGGCCACGGGGCAGTCCACGTGGTGGATCACGGCGCGGATCACGGGGCCGGTGCGCGGGCCGCCGGGCCGGGCGGTCGGCCGGCGTCCCACGACGAGGAGGCCCGCCCCGGTCGCCGCCCGCAGGAGCGCCCGGGAGGCCCGGCCCTCCGCCACCGTCTCCAGGACCTCCACGTCGGAGTACTTCTCGCGCCACACCTGGAGCACGGCGGAGAGGTAGCCGAGCCAGTCCTCGGCCTGCCGGCAGGCGGGCATCAGACCGATGTCGCCGGGGCCGAGATCGAGCAGGTCGGGCGGCTGCCAGGCGTGTACGGCCCGCAGCCGCGCGCGCCGGTTCCGGGCCGTCTCGAAGGCGAACTCGACGGCCTCGTCGCACGGGTCGTCGGCGTCGACGCCCAGCACCACGTCCCCGTGGCCGGTGTCCGCCGGGACCCCGTCGCCCCGTACCGGCGGCGGCGCGGCGGCGGTCGCCCCGCCGGCCCGCACGAGGACGACGGGACGCGCGGCCCGCGCCACCACGCCGAGGGCGACCGAGCCCACGAGGAAGCCCGTGAAGCCGCTCATGCCGCGTGAGCCCAGCACGAGCAGGTCGGCCTCCGCGGCCGCCGCCAGCAGGGCGGCGGTCGCGGGTCCCGAGACCTGCGCGCAGCTCACGTCGACGCCGGGACACACCGCGCGCACGTGCTCCTCCGCCTGCCGCACCGCCTGCGCCGCCGGTTGTCGCCGGACGGCGTCGGCCGCGCCGTCCTCCTCCTGGCGGGGGTTCCAGTACCAGGCGTGCACCAGGCGCAGCGCCCGCTCGCGGCGTACGGCCTCGCGGGCCGCCCACGCGGCGGCGGCCAGACTTTCGGCGGATCCGTCGACCCCGGCGGCAACGGGCGGGAGCTTCACGGCGCCTCCAACGGTGGATCTGCTCATCGGTGCCAGCGTCGCGCCGCGCTCCGCGCAAAGGGAGGGGCCGCCCGGTCACTCCCGGGACCGACCGGCCCATGCGGGCCCACGCTCCGCCCGTGCGGCCCGCTCGGTCACCCGCCCCGTACGCGCGGCCGCGGCCGGACGCAAGGGCCGCTCGGCCCATGGCCCCGGGCACCCCCGCGCCGGACGCTGGACCCGATTCCCGGAGGGAGCGCCGCGATGGCCGACAGCCAAGGAACCCCGGTCCACGAGGACCCGGTCCACGCTCTGCTGACCGACGGCACCACGATCCGGATACGGCGGGCGGGGCCCGGGGACCACGACGCCGTACTGCGGTTGTACGAGGGGATGTCCCCGGAGAACCTGCGCCTGCGGTTCTTCTCCGTCGGCCGGGGTCCGGCCCGGCGGGCCGCCGTCCGCGTGGCCGCCGGCCGCCCCGGCCACCTCGCCCTGGCCGCCGAGCACGACGGCCGCCTCGTGGGGCTGGCCGAGTACGAGGCCGTGCCCGGCGGCACCACGGCCGAGGTCTCGCTGGCCGTCGCCGACGACTGGCACCACCGCGGCGTCGGCACCCTGCTGCTCGAACACCTCGCGGACGCGGCCCGCCGCGCCGGCGTCACCGCCTTCACCCTCGTCGCCCTGTCCGAGAACGTCGAGGTGATGAGGGTGTTCCAGGACCTCGGGCTGCCGGTCGCCCGCCGCTTCGACGGTCCCGAGGTGCGCTGCACGGTCGACCTCACCGAGGACGAGACGTATCTGAACGCCGTGGACCTGCGCGGCCGGCTCGCCGACGTCGTCAGTCTGCGCCCCCTGCTGCGGCCCCGGTCGGTCGCCGTGATCGGCGCGGGCCGCAGGCCCGGCTCGGTCGGGCGCGCGATCCTGCGGAACATCGGCACCGGCTCCTTCACCGGGCGCGTGTTCGCCGTGCACCCGGAGGTCGCCTCGATCGCCGGGGTGCACGCCTTCCCGTCCGTCGCCGCGCTGCCGCAGGTGCCCGAGCTCGCCGTGATCGCCCTTCCCCCGGCGGACGTCCCCGGCGTCGCCGAGGAGTGCGGCAGGGCGGGTGTGCGCGCCCTGGTCGTCGTCTCCGAGGGCCTGGGCGAGCCGGGGTCGGCGGAGCTGATGGACGCGTGCCGCCGCCACGGCATGCGCCTGGTGGGGCCCGGCGGCGTCGGCGTCGCCAACACCGAGGACGGCGTCCGCCTGGACGCGACCCTGGCCCCCCGCCACCCGGGCGCCGGCTCGGCGGGGGTCGCCGTGCAGTCCGGCGGGGTCGGCGTCGCGCTGCTCGACGGCCTGGGGCGGCTCGGCATCGGCATGTCCAGCTTCGTCTCGCTCGGCGCCAAGTACGACGTCAGCGGCAACGACATGCTCCAGTGGTGGGAGGGCGACGGGCGCACCGGTCTGGCCCTGCTGCACCTGGAGTCCTTCGGCAACCCGCGCGCCTTCTCGCGCACCGCCCGCCGGGTGGCCCGCGCCCTGCCCGTCCTGACCGTGGACGCCGGGCGCTCGGAGCCCGGGCGGCGCGCGGCCGCGGCGCGCACCGCGGCGGCCGCGCCGCGCACCATGGTCCGCCGGGCGCTGTTCGCCCAGGCCGGCGTCACCGCCACCCGGACGACCGGTGAACTCCTCGACGCGGCGGCGCTGCTGCACTCCCAGCCGCTGCCGGCCGGGACCCGGGTCGCCGTGGTCACCAACACGCGCGGCGCGGGCGTCCTGGCCGCCGACGCGTGCGCGGACGCCGGGCTCGACGTGCCGCCGTTCGAGCCCGGCCTGGTGCGCGAGCTGCACGAGCTGCTCCCCGAGGGCGCCACCGCCGTCAACCCCGTGGACGCCACCGCGACCGTCGGCGAGGAGCAGCTGCGGGCCTGCGTGGACCGGCTGGCCCGGCACGGGGCGGTGGACGCCGTGCTGGCGGCGCTGGTGCCCACCGCGGTCGCCGCGGCCACCGGTGACGACCCGGTCCGGGCCCTGCTCCGCGACCGCGTGCCGCCGCCGCGCCCGGTCGTCGCGGTCCTGCCCGCCCAGGCGGCCAGGGTGGCGCTGCTCCGGGACCGGGCCGGGGGCGCCGTGCCCGCCTACTCCGACGTCCAGGACGCCGCCCGCGCCCTGGCCCACGCCGCGGCCCGGGCCCGCTGGCTGGGCCGGCCGCCCGGCTCCGTGCCGGAGCTGGACGGCGTGGACCCCGGGCGCGCCGCGGAGCTGGTCGCCGCGTACCTGCGCGACGAGCCGGCGGGCGGGCGGCCGGATCCGCGTACGGCGGCCGCGCTCGCCGGCTGCTACGGCATCCCGCTGCTGCCCTGGGCGTGGGCCCGCGACGAGGACGAGGCGGTGGCCGCGGCGCGGCGACTGGCGGGCCCGGACGGACGCGTCGTGCTGAAGGCCCACTGGCCGGGTCTGGCGCACCGGGCCGAGCAGCATGCCCTCCACCTCGACCTGCAGAACGAGTCCCAGGTCAGGGCCGCCCACCGGGATCTGGTCACCCGCTTCGGCGACCGTATGACCGGTGCGGTGGTCCAGCCGCTCGCCGAGCGGGGCACCGAGCTGTTCGCGGGCGCCGTGCAGGACGAGGTCTTCGGTCCGCTCGTGCTCCTCGGGCCCGGCGGCACCGCCGCGCTGCTGGCCGACCAGGCGGGGCGGCTCGCCCCGCTCACCGACCACGACGCGCGCGAGCTGGTCGCCTCGCCGCGCTGCGCCGCGCTGCTGTCCGGCCGCGCGGGCGCCCCGGCGACCGGCCTCGCGGCCCTGGAACAGCTGCTGCACCGGCTGTCGCGCATGGCCTGCGACCTGCCGCAGCTCGCGGAGGCGGGGCTCGACCCCGTCCTGGCCGGCCCGCACGGCGTCACCGTCCTGGACGTCCGCGTCCGGCTCGTCCCGCACCGCCCGCACGACCCGTACCTGCGCCGGCTGCAGCCCCGCCCACCTGCCGTGACGTGAGCGGCGCAGGATACACTGAAACTAGTTGCCCAGTACACGTTTTTCATCGCAGGGCGAACGACCCGAGGAGGAACCCGCCACGTGGCACGCGCGTCCCACCGCCGCACCACCGTCCCCGAATGGCTCCGTCACCCCCTGCGCGTGGCGAGCGGTCCCGTCCCCTACGGGACCGTGCTCCGCGGCGCGCTCACCACGGGACCGCTGCTGGCCGCCGGCGTCGCCGCACACCATGTGGCGTGGGGCGTCCTCGCGGCGCTCGGCGCCATGTTCGCCACCGTCAACGACCGGCCGGGGACCCGCCGCACCCGCGTGGTGCGGATCGGGGCGCCGGCCGCCGCGGGCGCCCTGGGCACCGTCCTCGGGACGCTGCTGACGATGTACCTGCCGCCGGCCGACGGCCTGCCGGACGGGCTGTGGGCGGTTCCGGTGCTCGCGCTCGCGGGCTGGCTGTCCGGTGCCGTCAGCGTGGTCGGGCCGGTCGGCTCCGCCGCGGGGCTGCAGTTCCTGGTGACGCTGCTGATCGCGGCCGGTTCGCCGCCGCACGGGCCGGTGTGGCTCGCGCCGCTGCTGGTGATCGCCGGCGCGCTGTGGCACCTGCTGGTGGTCCTGGCGACCCGGCCGCGGCCGCACCACGAGGAGCGGCGGGCCGTCGCCGCGGTGTACGAGCGGATCGGCGCCGTGCTGGCGGCGGCCGGGACCGGCAGCGGGCAGGCGGAGCGCCGTGCGCTGAGCGCCGCGCTCGACCACGCCCACGCCGTTCTGGAGCACCACCGCGGCCCGCGCCGGCTGCGTCGCGTCTCCCCCGCCGAGCGGGGGCTGCGCGCCCGGCTCACGGCGGCCGGCGCGGCCGCCGAGGCCTCCGTGTCCCTGCTCCACGAGGGCACGCCGCTGCCGGAGGCGGTCCTGGACGCGCCCCTGCACCTCGCGCACGCCGTGCGCACCGGCGGTCCGAGCGCGCCGCTCGTGCCGCCCGCGCCCCGGACCCCCGGGCAGCGCGCCCTGCGGGACGCCCTCGGCCACGCCGCCGAGGTCGCCCGGACCGACCGCCACACCGGCCCCGAGCTTGAGCCCGTGCCCGTACGGCTGAGGGACCACCCGGGGACGCGGCGGGCCCTCGGGCCGCTCGGCCGCTCCTACGGGCTGCGGGTCGCACTGTGCGTGGGCGCGTGCACGGCGGTGGCCGTGGTCCTGCACCCCGCCCAGTGGCACTGGCTGCCCGTGACCGCGGCCTTCGTCGCCAAGCCTGACCTGGGCCCGCTGTTCTCCCGCGTGGTCAGCCGCGTGGCCGGCACCGTCCTGGCCATCACCGGATACCTGGCGCTGGACGCCCTGCTCCCCTCGACGGCCGCGGCGCTGACGGCGGCGGCCCTGGGCGGCGCGCTCATCCCGGTGGCGGCGCGGCACTTCGCGTACCTGACCGCCGCGCTCACCGCCATCGTGCTGGCGCTGGCCGGGGTCGGCGGCACCGTCGGCGCCCCGGGCGCCCGGCTGACCGACACCCTGCTGGGCTGCCTGATCGCGCTCGGCGTGGGGCACCTGCCGCGCATCGGCGGCCGACGGTCGGCCGTGCACGAGCACTGGGCCGCCGCACTGCGGGCCGCCGAGGCGTACTTCGCCCACGTGGTCGGCGTCCCGCCGGGCGACCGCGCGGAGCTGGACCGGCTGCGGCGGGCCGCCTACCGGTCGCTGGCCGAGGCCCACACCGCGCTCGCCCAGGCCGCGTCCGAGCTGCCGCCCGCCGGGGTGCCCGCCACCCGCTGGGCTCCTCTGCTGACGGCCCTGGAACGCCTGGTGGACGCCACGACCGCGTGCGCCGTGCGGCTGCGCGACGGCAGGCCGCTGCCCGCCGACGAGAGCCGCCGTCTGGCGGACGCCCTGGCCCGCCTGGCCGCGGACGCCTCCGCCCGCCGCCCCACCGACTGGCCTCCCCTGCCCGCCCCCGCCGAGCTGCGCCCGCGCTGCACCAGCCTGGCCGAGGTGGCGCACGAACTGCACGCCGTCCGGAGGTTCACGCAGGCGGCCTGAGCCGGGACCGCCCCCGTGCACGGCGGCCGGCCCGCCGCCTCCGGCGAGGCGGCGGGCCGG
>NZ_BMVU01000025.1 GCF_014650875.1 Streptomyces minutiscleroticus | reverse complement strand
GTCGAACTCATCGGCGGCGTCCGCTTCCCCGCCATCGGCGAACTCCCCTACCTGCTCACCCTCGCCGGCCACGGCTTCTACTGGTTCCGCCTCCGCACCGGCCCCTCCCCCTCCACCTGGCAGCTCTGACGGTGTGCCACTGAAAGGACACGCTGCAATGGCCAACACTGCGCTCACCCGTCCGAGCGGCCTCAACGCCGCCTCGCTGCTGTCCTCCCTCGGCGGACCGCTGCGCGAGTGGCTGCCCCGGCAGCGCTGGTTCGCGGGCAAGGGCCGCCCCGTCACGAACCTGTCCCTGCTGTCGGCGACCGAGCTGTACCCGGGCTGCCTGCACCTGCTGGTCCACACGGAGCGCGCCCGGCTGCCCGCCCGCGGCCCCTCCGGCATGCCGGCGACCGGCGACTGCTACCAGCTGTTCGTCGGTCTGGAGGAGACGCTGCCCGCACACCTCGGCCACGCCCTCATCGGCCGCGCCGACGAGGGCCCGTGGGCGGGCGCAGTGCTCTACGACGCCCTGCAGGACCGGCGCACCACCGGACTGCTCCTGGAGCGGCTGCGCAGACCGGGCGCCGCGGGACCGCTCCGCTTCGAGTGCGACACCAGGTCCTCGATCCCCGCCGGGCTCACCCCGCGCCTGCTGGACGCCGAGCAGTCCAACTCCTCGGTCGTGTACGGCGACGCGTACATCCTCAAGATCTTCCGGCGGGTCCAGGCCGGCATGAACCCGGACCTGGAGGTGCCCTGGGCGCTCTCCCGGCAGGGCTGCACCCGCGTGCCCGCCCCGGTCGCCTGGTACGGGACCTCGCAGCCGCAGGACGTGACGCTCGGCGTGCTCCAGCCCTTCGTGCAGGGCGCCGCCGACGGCTGGACCCTGGCGCTGCAGTCGCTCACCGCGGGGCGCGACTTCGCCGAGGAGGCGTACGAGCTGGGCCGGGCCACCGCCGAGGTGCACCTCTCGCTGGCCGAGGCATTCCCCCGCGACACCCCCGGCCGGAGCGAGCACGAGCGGCTGGCGAAGGCCATGGACGAGCGCCTCGACGCCACGGCGCGCACCGTGCCGCAACTCGCCCCGTACGTGCCCGGGCTGCGGGCCGCCTTCGCGGGGCTCGCCGCGCGGGGCGCGACCCGCCCCGTGCAGCGCATCCACGGCGACCTGCACCTCGGCCAGGTGCTGCGGGCCGGCGACCGGTGGCTCGTGATCGACTTCGAGGGCGAGCCGGCCCGCCCGCTGAAGGAGCGGCGGCGGCCCCAGTCCCCGGTCCGCGACGTGGCGGGCATGCTGCGGTCCTTCGACTACGCCGCCCGCGCCCGCCGCCCGTGGCGCCCCGAGTGGGCGCGCCGCTGCCGTGACGCCTACTGCGCCGGGTACGCCGCCCAGGCGGGCTGGGACCCGCGCGACGAGCCGGAGCCGCTGCGCGCGTACGAGACCGACCGGGCCGTGTACGAGGCGCTGTACGAGGCCAAGCACCGCCCCGGCTGGCTGCCCGTCCCCCTGGCCGCGCTCGCCCGGCTGGCCGCGCGCCGATGAGCCTCCTCGCACGGCTCCTGCCGCTCCTGATGGTCTTCCGTTCCACCTCACCCGAAAAGGCCGCGCCCGTGACAGTCCGCGACATCGACCTCCCCGTCCTCCTGCCGGAGGAGACCGTGACCGACCTGGAGACGGGGCCGTTCGGCACGGCACCCGGTCCCGGGGCACAGCCGCCCGCCCCGGAGCCCGCCGGGCCGGCCGCCGCCCTGGACCCGGCGGACCGCGAGCGGCTGCTCTCGGGCGCCCACCACGACCCGCACGCGCTGCTCGGCGCGCACCCGGTCGCGGGCGGTGTCGTGTTCCGGGCGCTGCGCCCGCTCGCGGAGGCCGTCGCGGTGTCGGTGGACGGGACGCGCGCCGCCCTCGACGACCTGGGCGACGGCCTCTTCGGCGCGGTGCTGCCGCTGGACGGGGTGCCGCGGGAGTACACCCTGCTGGTGACCTACCAGGGCGTCGAGCACGAGGCCGAGGACCCGTACCGCTTCCTGCCCGCGCTCGGCGACTTCGACCTGCACCTGATCACCGAGGGCCGGCACGAGCAGCTGTGGAAGGCCCTGGGCGCCGAGCCGATGGAGCACCAAGGAGTCACCGGCACCCGCTTCACGGTGTGGGCGCCCAACGCCCGCGGCGTGCGCGTGGTGGGCGGCTTCAACTGCTGGAACGGCACCGGCCACCCGATGCGCTCGCTCGGCTCCTCCGGCGTGTGGGAGCTGTTCCTGCCCGCCGTCGGCGAGGGTGAGCTGTACAAGTTCGAGATCACCCGGCCCGACGGCGGCAGGAACGTGCGCGCGGACCCGATGGCCCGCCGGACCGAGGTCCCGCCCGCCACGGCGTCGATCGTGCACGCCTCGCACCACGAGTGGGGCGACGCGGAGTGGATGGAGCGCCGGCCCCGGCGGCAGGTCCACACGGCGCCGTTCTCCGTCTACGAGGTGCACCTGCCGTCCTGGCGGCCGGGCCTGAGCTACCGGGAGCTGGCCGAGGAACTCCCCCGCTACGTCCGCGACCTGGGCTTCACACACGTGGAGCTGATGCCGGTGGCCGAGCACCCCTTCGGCGGCTCCTGGGGCTACCAGATCACCGGCTTCTACGCGCCCACCTCGCGCATGGGCACGCCCGACGACTTCAAGCACCTCATCGACGCGCTGCACCGGGCCGGCATCGGCGTGATCATGGACTGGGTGCCGGCGCACTTCCCGCGCGACGACTGGGCGCTCGCCGAGTTCGACGGCCGCCCACTGTACGAGCACGGCGATCCGGACCGGGCCGCGCACCCGGACTGGGGCACCCTGGAGTTCGACTACGGCCGCCGCGAGGTGCGCAACTTCCTCGTGGCCAACGCGACGTACTGGTGCGAGGAGTTCCACATCGACGGCCTGCGCGTGGACGCCGTCGCCTCCATGCTCTACCTCGACTACTCGCGCGAGGAGGGGCGGTGGACCCCGAACGTGCACGGCGGGCGCGAGGACCTGGCCGCGGTGGCGTTCCTGCAGGAGATGAACGCCACCGTCTACCGCCGCAACCCCGGCGTCGTCACGATCGCCGAGGAGTCCACGGCCTGGGACGGTGTGACCCGCCCGACCTCCGACGGCGGCCTCGGCTTCGGCCTGAAGTGGAACATGGGCTGGATGCACGACTCGCTGGTGTACATGTCCAAGGACCCGGTCCACCGCAAGTACCACCACAACGAGATGACGTTCTCGATGGTGTACGCCTACAGCGAGAACTACGTGCTGCCGATCTCCCACGACGAGGTCGTGCACGGCAAGCAGGCCCTGGTGTCCAAGATGCCCGGCGACTGGTGGCAGCAGCGCGCCAGCCACCGGGCCTACCTCGGCTACATGTGGGCCCACCCCGGCAAGCAGCTGCTCTTCATGGGCCAGGAGTTCGCCCAGGGCGCCGAGTGGTCGGAGGCCCACGGCCCGGACTGGTGGCTGCTCGACCCCGCCTACGGGGCCGAGCACGACCACCGCGGCGTGCGCGACCTGGTGCGCGACCTGAACCGGCTGTACCGCGAGGTGCCCGCGCTGTGGCAGCGCGACTGCGACCCCGGCGGCTTCGCCTGGGTGGTGGGCGACGCGTGGGAGGACAACGTCTTCGCGTTCCTGCGCTACGACGAGGAGGGCCGGCCGCTGCTCGCCGTCTCCAACTTCTCCCCCGTGGTCCGGCACGAGTACCGGATCGGCGTCCCCGACGACGTGCCCGCCTGGCGCGAGGTGCTCAACACCGACGCCCTCCGCTACGGCGGCAGCGACGTCGGCAACCCGGGCCCGGTCCATCCGGACTACCCCGGCGCGCACGGCCGCCCGGCGAGCGTCGTGCTGACCGTGCCGCCGCTCGCGACGGTGTGGCTGCGGCCCGCCTGAGACCGCCGCGGCGGTCCGGGCGTCAGATGCGGTAGCGGCGCAGGGCCGGCGTCACGGCGGCCAGGGCGAGGGTCCCGAGGACGACCAGCAGGCCGCCGCCCGCGACGGCGGCCCGGGCGCCGAAGGCCGAGCCGGCCGTGCCGTGCAGCACGTCGGCCAGCCGCGGCCCGCCCGCCACCACCACGGTGAAGACGCCCTGCATCCGGCCGCGCATCTCGTCCGTCGCGGCCGACAGCAGGATGGCGCCGCGGAACACCATCGACACCATGTCGGCGACGCCGGCCGCCGCGAGGAACGCCACCGCGATCCACAGGTTCGTGCTCAGGCCGAAGCCCGCCACGGCGACGCCCCAGGCCGCGACCGCGCCGAGGACCATGAGCCCGTGGTGCCGGGCGCGGGAGAAGGTGCCGGAGAAGAGCCCGCCCAGTACGGCGCCGATCGGGATGGCCGCGAACAGCAGGCCGAGGGCGAGACCCTCCCCGTACGGGGCGAAGGTCTGTGCCGCCAGCTCCGGGAACAGGGCGCGCGGCATGCCGAACACCATCGCGATGATGTCGGCGAGGAACGACAGCAGCAGCACCTTGTGCAGGGCGATGTAGCGGAAGCCCTCCGCGACCTGCCGCCAGCCCGCGCGCCGCTTGTCGTCCGCGGCGGTGAGCGGCGGCAGGGGCGGGAGCTTGTGGACGGCCCACACGGTGACGCACAGGGCGAGCGCGTCGATCAGGTAGAGCTCGGACAGGCCGATCAGCGGGATCAGCGCGCCGGCGAGCAGCGGCCCGGCGACCAGTCCCGTCTGCATGACGGTCGAGCCGAGGGCGTTGGCGGCGGGCAGCTCGTCCGCCGGGACCAGCCGGGCGATGGAGGCGCTGCGGGCCGGCGAGTTCAGGCCGAAGAACGCCTGCTGCAGCGCGAGCAGCGCCATCAGCACCCAGACCGAGTCGAGGTCGGTGACGGCCTGGAGGAAGAAGAGCAGCGAGGTGACCGCGATGCCGACGTTGGTGATCAGCAGCAGTCTGCGGCGGTCCATGCTGTCGGCGATCGCGCCGCCCCACAGCGCGAAGACCACGAGCGGGAGCAGTCCGGCGAGGCTGGCGTAGCCCACCCACGCCGAGGAGCCCGTGATGTCGTAGATCTGCTTGGGCACGGCGACGGCGGTGAGCTGGCTGCCGACGGCCGTGACGATGGTGGAGGACCACAGGCGCCGGTAGGCGGGGCGCCGCAGCGGCCGGGTGTCCATGGCCCACCGCCGCCACCCGCGCCGCTCGGGCCCGTCCCCCTTCCCGGGGGCGTCCGGCGCTCCGTCGCGCCCGGCGGCCGTGCCCCCCACCGGTTCCGTACTGTTGTCCGCACTGCTCGGGCTCGTGTCCACGGTCTTCCTGGTTGCTCGATACATCTTTCGGTCCAGGATTCACCATGCCGGACGGCGGGGCGGGCGATGGTGAGGGCCGCCACATCCGGACCGCGCCGGGACTCCCGTGCCCGTACGAACCTTTTACCTCGCCTTTCCCCTTCGATGGGGCACGGGAACAGAACCGGTTCTCCGGCCGGCACCCCGCGCACGGCGCCGCCGTCGAACATACGATGGGCCTGCATGCAGGAGCGCGCGACACCGCGGTCGTGCCGTGCGGGTACGGGCGACTCGCCCGGGGTGGGGGGAGAACGATGACACAGGCTGCCGAGGCGGCGCGGACCGTCATCCTGACGGTGGACGACGATCCGGGGGTCTCCCGTGCCGTCGCCCGTGATCTGCGGCGGCGCTACGGCGGGTCGTACCGCGTCGTGCGGGCGGAGTCGGGCGAGTCGGCCCTCGAGGCGCTGCGCGAGCTGAAGCTGCGCGGGGACCAGGTGGCGGTGATCCTGGCGGACTACCGGATGCCGAGGATGAACGGCATCGAGTTCCTGGAGCAGGCCATCGACGTGTACCCGTCGGCGCGGCGCGTGCTGCTCACCGCGTACGCCGACACCAACGCGGCCATCGACGCGATCAACGTCGTCGACCTGGACCACTACCTGCTCAAGCCGTGGGACCCGCCCGAGGAGAAGCTGTACCCGGTCCTGGACGACCTGCTCGACGCCTGGCGGGCCGCCGACCACCGCTGCGTGCCGCTGACGAAGGTGGTCGGGCACCGCTGGTCGGCGCGGTCCTCCGAGGTACGGGAGTTCCTGGCCCGCAACCAGGTGCCCTACCGCTGGTACTCGTCGGACGAGCCCGAGGGCCGGCGTCTGCTCGCCGCCGCCGGACAGGACGGCGAGCGGCTGCCGCTGGTGGTCACTGCGGACGGCACGGCCCTCGTCGAACCGGCGGACGCGGAGCTGGCCGCGCGGGTGGGCCTGGCCACGACGCCGGCCGCCGACTTCTACGACCTCGTGGTCGTCGGCGGCGGACCGGCGGGCCTGGGCGCGGCCGTGTACGGCGCGTCCGAGGGGCTGCGCACGGTGCTCGTGGAGCGCTCCGCGACCGGCGGGCAGGCCGGGCAGAGCTCCCGCATCGAGAACTACCTGGGCTTCCCGGACGGGGTGTCCGGGGCGCAGCTCACCGACCGGGCCCGGCGGCAGGCGGCGAAGTTCGGCGCCGAGATGCTGACCGCCCGCGAGGTGACCGGCCTGGAGGTCAACGGCGCCGCCCGCACGGTCCGCTTCGCCGACGGCTCCGCGGTCGCCGCGCACGCCGTCCTCCTGGCGACCGGGGTGTCGTACCGGCAGCTGGACGCGCCCGGCGTGGCGGAGCTGACCGGCTGCGGCGTCTTCTACGGCTCGGCGCTGACCGAGGCGCCCGCCTGCCAGGGCCACGACGTGTACATCGTGGGCGGCGCGAACTCCGCCGGGCAGGCCGCCATGTTCCTGGCCCGCGGCGCCAAGTCCGTCACCCTGCTCGTGCGCGGCCCGTCCCTGTCTGCGTCGATGTCGCACTACCTGATCCAGCAGATCGAGCACGCGCCCAACATCTCGGTGCGCACCCGCACGGTCGTGGAGGCGGCGCACGGCTCGGGCCACCTGGAGCAGCTCACGCTGCGCGACGTGGACTCCGGGCACACCGAACTCGTCGACGCGCAGTGGATGTTCGTGTTCATCGGCGCGGCCCCGCCGACCGACTGGCTGGACGGCACGGTCCTGCGGGACGAGCGCGGGTTCGTCAAGGCCGGTCCCGACCTGACCGAGGACGGGCGGCCGCCCGCCGGCTGGGAGCTGGACCGGCCGCCGTACCACCTGGAGACCAGCGTCCCCGGGGTGTTCGTCGCGGGCGACGCGCGCGCGGAGTCCGCCAAGCGCGTCGCCTCCGCCGTAGGAGAGGGAGCCATGGCCGTCATGCTGGTCCACCGCTACCTGGAGCAGTCGTGAGCGGGGGCCCGCCGCCCTGCGACCCGGCGGAGCTGGGCACGCTGTTCCTCTTCGAGAAGCTGGACGCCGACCAGCTGGCGCGGCTGTGCCGCGAGGGCCGCATCGAGACCTACGAGCCCGGACCCGTGTACGCGGAGGGCGACCCCGCCACCTGCTTCTACGTCCTGCTGAAGGGCACCGTCGTGCTCTCCAGCAGGGTCGGCGGCGACGACGTGGAGGTCAGCCGCACCTCCGAGCGGGGCGTGTACGCGGGCGCCTTCCAGTCCTACCTGGGCGACCAGGTGCGGCAGGTCTACACGAGCTCCATGCGGGTCACCGAGCCGTCGCGGTTCTTCGTGCTGTCGGCCGAGACCTTCGCCGCCGTGATGCACGAGTGGTTCCCGATGGCCGTCCACCTGCTGGAGGGGCTCTTCTTCGGCACGAAGAACACCCAGCGGGCCGTCGGCCAGCGCGAGCGGCTGCTGGCGCTCGGCTCGCTGTCCGCGGGGCTCACCCACGAGCTGAACAACCCGGCCGCGGCGGCCGTGCGCGCCACCTCCGCGCTGCGCGAGCGCGTCGCCGGCATGCGGCACAAGCTCGGCGTCATCGCCGCGGGCCCCTACGCCCGCGACACCCTGGAGACGCTCGTCGGGATCCAGGAGCGCACCGCCGAGCAGGTCTCCAAGGCGCCCGCGCTGACCCCGCTGGAGGCCTCCGACCGCGAGGACGCGCTCGCCGACTGGCTCGACGACCACGGCATCGCGGACGGCTGGCAGCTCGCGCCCACCTTCGTGCAGGCCGGCCTCGACGCCGACTGGCTCGACCGGGTCGCGGCCGCCGTCGACGAGCAGACCCTGGAGGGCGCCGTCCGCTGGCTCACCTACACGGTCGAGACCGAACTCCTCATGAACGAGATCGAGGACTCCACCACCCGCATCTCGCACCTCGTGGACGCCGCGAAGCAGTACTCGCAGCTGGACCGCGCCCCGTACCGCGTCGCCGACGTGCACGAACTCCTCGACAGCACCCTGCTGATGCTCTCCGGGAAGATCGGCCCGGACGTCACCGTCGTCAAGGACTACGACCGTGCGCTGCCGCCCGTCCCGGCCTACCCCGGCGAGCTGAACCAGGTGTGGACGAACCTGATCGACAACGCGGTCGCCGCGATGCGCGGCACCGGCGGGCCCGGCACGCTCACCGTGCGCACGGCCCGCGACCACGACCACCTCCTCGTGGAGTTCCGCGACACCGGCCCCGGCGTGCCCGAGGAGATCCGCGACCGCATCTTCGACCCGTTCTTCACCACCAAGCCGGTCGGTGAGGGGACGGGGCTCGGCCTGGACATCTCGTGGCGCATCGTCGTGAACAAGCACCACGGCACCCTGCGGGTCCACTCCGTCCCCGGCGACACCCGCTTCCAGGTCCTCCTTCCGCTCACCGCCCCCGACACCGCACAGGAGCAGTCATGACCGACCTCACCGGAATCGATCCGAGCGTCCCGCCCAGCGGCGCGGGCTGCGTGGAGTGCGACGCGGCCGGCGGCTGGTGGTTCCACCTGCGCCGGTGCGCCCGGTGCGGACACATCGGCTGCTGCGACGACTCCCCCTCCAAGCACGCCACCGCCCACTTCCGCGCCACCGGCCACCCGGTCATCCGCAGCTACGAGCCGGGCGAGGGCTGGTTCTGGAACTTCGAGACGTCCGAGCTGTACGAGTCGGGCCCCGAGCTCGCCCCGCCGGTCAGCCACCCCGCCGACCAGCCCGCCCCGGGCCCCGCCGGCCGTGTGCCGGAGAACTGGGCGGACACCCTGCGCTGAGCGCCTCCGCCCCTCGCCCGCCCCCGCCCTCCGAACACCGCCGAGACACCCCGAACGGAACCCCGGAGATGACATCCACGCGGCTGCGCTGCGCCGTGCTCGACGACTTCCAGAACGCCGCGGCGCAGGCGGCCGACTGGTCCCCCGTCGCCGACCGGGTGGAGGTCGTGGCCTTCGCCGACCACCTCACCGACGAGGACGCGCTGGCCGCACGCCTCGCGGACTTCGACATCGTCGTCACCCTGCGCGAGCGCGTGCCCTTCCCGGCCTCGCTGATCGAGCGGCTGCCGCGGCTGAAGCTGCTGATCGCCTCCGGGATGCGCAACAGCGTGATCGACTACGCGGCCGCCGCGAAGGGTGGCGTCACCGTGTGCGGCACCGGCAGCTCGCCGGTGCCGCCCGTCGAGCTGACCTGGGCGCTGCTGCTGGGCCTGGCCCGGAACCTCGTGGAGGAGAACGGGGCCCTGCGCGCCGGCGGCCCCTGGCAGAGCAGCGTCGGCACCGATCTGCACGGCCGCCGGCTCGGCGTGCTCGGCCTCGGCCGGATCGGCGGCGCGGTGGCCCGCATCGGCCTCGCCTTCGGCATGGAGGTGACGGCCTGGAGCCAGAACCTCACGGCGGAGCGCGCCGACGGGATCGGCGCCGCGCTCGCCCCCTCCCTCGACGACCTGCTGGCGACCAGCGACTTCGTCACGGTCCACCTGGCGCTGAGCGACCGCACCCGCGGTCTCGTCGGCGCCCGCGAACTCGCCCTGCTCAAGCCGACGGCCTACCTCGTGAACACCTCCCGCGCCGCGATCGTCGACCAGGACGCCCTGCTCGCCGCCCTGCGCGAGGGGCGCATCGCCGGCGCCGGGGTGGACGTGTTCGACGTCGAGCCGCTGCCCGCCGGCCATCCGGTGCGCACGGCCCCGCGCCTGCTGGCCACCCCGCACCTCGGCTACGTCACGCGCGACAACTACGCGACGTACTACGGGCAGGCGGTCGAGGACATCCAGGCGTACCTGGCCGGTTCACCGGTGCGGCTGCTGGGCTGAGCGGCGGGCGGCGTCCGGCCGCTCCCGCGCACCGGCGTACGGCAGGCCCGTCGCCGTGGCCGCCGCCCCGGGGACCGGGACCGTCCGGGACTCCAGGGCGAGGCGCGTGTCGTCGCCGTACACCCCGGCCTCGTCGCCCCGGACGCCGTACCAGAGCTGGAAGCGGGCCACGGCGGCGGTGAGCGCCGCGTCGTACGTGCCCGAGACGGAGCCTCCCCGGTACACCTCGGGGATGTTCAGCAGCCGCTCCTGCAACTCCCTGACCGGCGCCCCGCTGTCCCCCTGCCGGAGCGTGCCGGCGCCGTCCGGGTCCGGGACGGCCGCTCCGGACGCGGTGGCCGACGGCGCGGGGACGGCCGGTGCCCGCCCGTGCGCGGCGTCGGCGGGCTGACCGCGCACGAGCAGCAGGGCGAGGCCGAAGCCCGCCACGACGGCCGCCGCGAGGGCGATCCCGACGGCCGTGCGCCGGAACCACGGAGGGTGTGCCTCCGCTCCCGCGTGCGCCCGCGGTCCCGCGCGTCCCGTCCGTCTCGCGTGCCCGGACGGTCTCTGGCGGCCGGCCCCGCGCGGCGGCTCCGCGAGCGAGCGCAGCAGCCGGCCGAACCCGGCGGCTTCCGGCCACCTTGTGGAGCGGCGCGACCGGCGCGACCGGCGGCCGGGCGCGACGCCCGCGGACGGCCACGCCTCCGCCCGCCCGACGACGACGTGCGGCGACGGCCCCGCCCCGGCGACGGCCGGCGCCGTCTCCTCGGTGTCCTCGTCGGCGTCGTCGGCGTCGTCGGGCGGCGCCGGGGGGATGCGGACCACCTCGTAGTGCTCGTCCGCGCCCCGCTCCCGCGCCTCCCCGCCGCGCCGCAGCAGGTCCGCCAGCGTCTCCCGGCGGCGGGGACGCAGGACGTGGGTGGGTTCGAGCGCGGGTCGCCGGGTCGGCTCCGCGGGTTCGGACGGTGTCGGCACGCTGCTCTCCCTCCGTGCACCGGCGGCCACTGATACGCACGAACGGAGCCGGAGGTTCAGCATGCGGCGGGCGGCCGCGGGCCCGGCGCCGTTCCGCGCGCCGGGCGCGGAACCCGGCGCACGGAGCCGGGGCGAGGCGGGCGGGGCCGCGGCGCGCTCAGTTCACGACGGTCCCGTACATCTCTCCCAGCGGGTCCGCGATCAGTTCGACGCGTACGCCGTCGGGGTCGCGGAAGTAGACCGATGTGCCGCTCTCCTCCTGGTAATCGACGCCCGCCGCGGCCAGCTTGTCGCGCAGCCGCCGCCAGGTCTCCGGCTCGACGGAGATGGCCAGGTGGTGCAGTCCGCCGAGGACCTCCGCGTACGGGCCGAGGTCGAGGCCGGGGAAGTCGAAGAAGGCGAGCAGGTTGCCGTTGCCGAGGTCGAAGAAGAAGTGGGTGGAGCCCTCGTAGTCGCGGTTCCCGATCATCTCGGTGAGCGGGAACTCCAGGAGGTCCTGGTAGAAGCGCACGGTCCGCTCGACGTCCGAGGAGAGCAGCGCCACGTGGTGCAGGCCGCGGGCCGAGCTCGCGGGCCGCTCCTGGGCCAGATGGGTGTCGCGGATCCGGGCGCGCTCCGCCTCGATCGCGGTCAGGTCCACAGTGGGCTCCTCCATGACTGGGTGTCCGGGCATGACTGGGTGTTCGGGTACGGGACGGCCGGAAACCGCCGACGGCCGCGGAGAGTCGCCCGAAAGCAGTTCGACGTTCAATCAGTCGCCACTCTAGACACCTCCTCCGCCCGGTCAAGTCGGCGCGAAGGGCACGTACCGGAACAGGCCGCAGGTCCGCCCCGGAGCCGCCCGGACGGGTCACACCGGCACGGCGCGCCGACCGCGCGGAGGACCTCCGGCACCCCGCCCCGGGGCGGTCGCCCCCTGCCCCCTCCCGGCCCCGGGATCCGGCCCGGCCGGGCGCCGGGACTGGGCCGATCGGGCGGTTTCTGACGTGTCATCAGCGTTGTGCCGCATCGTCCCGCCGCGAATGTGACAGAAAGTCAGTCGCACGACAGATTTGTACGACAATCGCACTTCTCGGAGGAACCCCGCATGCCTGCCTTCCCCCTCTCCGGCCCCCGCCCCGCCCGCACGGGCGCGGCCGCCCTCGCGGCGGTCACCGTCGCCGCCGGCGGCGTCCTGCTCGCCGCTCCGTCCGCCCTCGCCGCGCCCGGGGACAACGGCGACGTCAAGGTCCACCAGCCGAACACGCCCACCGGCGACCTGCGGGACGAGCCGAAGGTCTGCGAGTTCTACCTCGACGCCACCAACTTCGACACGGTGCCGACGCTCAGCTGGACCATCGAGCCGCAGCCCAAGAGCACGAGCACCTCGACGCTGACCGGCACCCTCACGCTCCAGGAGGGCACCGGCCGCACCCCGGCCCAGTCGCTGCCCGACGGGCAGTACAAGCTGAGCTGGACCGTCCCGGGCAACCCGACCGCGAACAAGCAGAAGGTCTTCAAGGTCGAGTGCGCGAAGACCAACGCCGCGCCGGAGCCCGGCCCGAGCGGCGGCGTCGCCGCGGGCGGCGGCGGCCTGGCCGAGCCGAGCGTCTCCCAGGTCGGCGCGGCGGCCGCCGTGGGCCTGGTCGGCGTGTCGGGCTTCGCCTACGTCCGGATGCTGCACCGCCGCACCGATGGCGCCGCGTAGGGGCCGCAGGAGGCCCTGGTTCCGGACGCGCGCCTTCCGCCTGGCGAGGACGGTCGTCCTGGCGTACGTGCTGGTGGCGGGGGTCGTCTGGTGGTGCCAGGACGACGGGCGGCCGGCCGACGCGGCGGTCGCCGGTGCGGCGGGGTCCGGCCTGGCGGGGGCCGGGGACGCGAAGGCGTCCCCGGCTCCGGCCCGGTCCCGGGAGGCCGGCCGCACGCCCGCCCCGCGCCGGACCGCGTCCGCCCCGCCGAGCCCGCCCGCCGGCCGGGCGGCGCCGCGGCCGCCCGCCCCCCGCGCTCCGTCCGCCACGCCCCGTCCGGCCCGCCCCTCGCCGAGTCCCCCGGCGCCCCGGACGCTGCCACGTTCCCCGGCAGCGACGCTGAGCATCCCCTACCTGGGGCTGAAGGCGCCGGTCATGGGCCTGAAGCTGAACCGGAACCGGGAGCTCGCCACCCCGCCGCTGGACAGGCCCGAGCTGGTCGGCTGGTACGAGGACGGCCCCTCGCCCGGGGAGCCGGGCACCGCCGTGGTGGTCGGGCACCTGGACACCAAGCGCGGGCCCGCCGTGTTCGCCGGCCTCGGCTCGCTCACCCCGGGCCGGCTGATCGAGGCCCGGCGGGCGGACGGACGGACCGCCGTCTACACCGTGGACGCCGTGGAGACGTACGAGAAGGACGCCTTCCCGAACACCAAGGTGTACGGCCCGCGGAACCGGCCCGAACTGCGGCTGATCACCTGTGGCGGCTCCTACGACCACAAGACCGGCTACGACAGCAACACCGTGGTCTTCGCCCATCTGACCCGCACCGTGTGAGACGCACGGTGCGGGTCGCACCGCGTGCCGGGGCCCGCGGTGAACCGGACGGCCCGGCGGCACGTACTGGAGGGGGGCTCCCGGCTCGCGGGGCGCCCGTACTGGTGACGCCGGTTCGGCACGGTCGCACGGGAGCCATGGATGAGGCACGCACGACGGAACGTTCAGCGCATCGCCCGGCTGGCCGCCCTCGGCGGCCTGCTGTGCGGCGGTCTGATGGTGTCGTACGCCGCGGCGGACGAGGGCGGCGACGGTCCGGCCGCGGCGGGCGGCACCGCGCACGCCGCCGCCACGGGCGCCCGCCTGGTCGCCGAGCTGGGCCCGTCGCGCACGGCGGGCAGCTGGATCGGGGACGACGGGCGCCCGGTCGTCGCGGTGACCGACGAGGCGGCGGCGGACGCGGTGGAGCGGGCGGGCGCCCGCCCGAAGAGCGTCCGGTACACCCTGCGGGAGCTGAGGTCGGCCACGGCCGAACTGGGTGACGCGCCCCGGGTGTCCGGCACGGCCTGGGCGGTGGACTACGCGGCCAACCAGGTCGTCGTCCGCGCGGACAGCACCGTGTCCGCCGCCGAGTGGACGCGCCTCGCGGAGGTCGCCGACGGCATCGGCGCGACCGTGCGCATGGAGCGCGTCGAGGGCGCCTTCACCCCCCGGCTGAACGGCGCCGAGCCCATGTTCGCGGGCACCGGCCGCTGTTCGGCCGGGTTCAACGTGACCGACGGGCGGTCCGAGTTCGTCCTCACGGCCGGGCACTGCGGGCCGGTGGGCACGGACTGGTTCACCGGCCGGGACGCGCGGCAGCGGCTCGGGGAGACGGTCTCCGGTTCGTTCCCCGGCGACGACTACTCCCTGGTGCGCTACGCGCCCGGCACGGACCCCGGGCAGGCCGGCGTGGTGGCGGTCGGCGGCGGGCGCGGGGTGCGCGTCACGGGCACCGGCGCCGCCGCGGTGGGCCAGCGGGTGTTCCGCAGCGGCAGCACCACCGGCCTGCGCTCCGGCGAGGTGACCGGTGTGAACGCGACGGTGAACTACCCCCAGGGCACCGTCAGCGGGCTGATCGAGACCACGGTGTGCGCCGAACCGGGCGACAGCGGCGGCCCGTTGCTCGCCGGGGGCCTCGCGCTGGGCGTCACCTCGGGCGGCAACGGGGACTGCGACGAGGGCGGCACGACGTTCTTCCAGCCGATCGGCGAGGCCCTGGACGCGCTGGGGGTGACCCTGCTGGTGGACGAGGCCCCGGACGGGCGGGCGGCCACGCCCTCCGCCCGGGACGACGGCGCGGGCGCCGCTCCCCCGGCGGACCCCCCGGCCGCCCCCACGGACCCGGCCGCCGCGCCCGGCGCCATGGGCCCGGCGGACGCGCCGCCCGCGGGGGCCGGGGCGGCGCCCGGTGCGGCGGCGGAACCGTCGCTGCTGCGCCGCGTCTCCGACGTGCGCACCCTGGGCCCTGGCCTGTTCGTCGTCGCGGGGAGCCTGCTCGCCCTGGTGGCCCTGCGCATCCGCTCGGAACGGGGCCGCCGGCGCTACCGCAGCGAGTACGCGCGCACCTGGGGCTGACGCACCCGCGATCCCCGGGGCGGCGGGCCCGGGACGCCGCGGGCCGCGCCGCCCGGGACGCCGCGTCCCGCCCCCCAGGGCTTTACTGGGACCCATGACACCTTCCTCCCCCGCCACCGGAACGGCCGCCTCCCCGGCCGAGGACCGCGCCCCCGTCGTCGTCGGCACCCCCGGCTCGTTCGCCCGGAGCGTGCTGGACGAGCGGCACCCGGCCCTCCTGGAGCGCGTACGGCGGGCGACCCCGTACCCGCCGGAGCTGCGGGCCGCCCTCGACGGTCTCCTGGAGGAGGTCACCGAGGGAGTGATCGAGCCCCTGGACGGCACCGAGCCGGGCGCCGGGCCGTGGCTCGCGTGGGGCGGGGGGCACTACGGGCGGCCCTGGTCCGAGGTGCCGTTCCTGTGGGCGGAGAGCTTCTTCTACCGCAAGCTCCTCGCCGCCCTGCGCTACTTCCGCCCCGGCCCGTGGCAGGGCGTGGACCCCTTCGCGCCGATGAAGGCCGCCGAACTCGCGGGCGGCGGCGTGGACTCCGAGTTCGCCGCGCTCGACCGGCTCCCCGGCGACCCGCCGGAGCGGGACCGCGCCCTGCTGCACGCGGCGCTCTGGGGCAACCGGGCCGACCTGGGGTTCCGGCTCTCGGCGGGCGGCACGGGACCGGGCGAGCGCGCCACCGGGCTCGTCGCGGACGACTCGGCCCGGCTCTGGGCGGTCCTGGAGGCGTCGGCGCCCGGCACGGTCTGCCTCGTCGCCGACAACGCGGGCCCCGAGCTGCTGCCCGACCTGGTCCTCGCCGACCACCTGCTGGCCACGGGACGGGCGGCGGCGGTCGTCCTGCACCTCAAGGCGTACCCGTACTACGTCTCGGACGCCGTCACCGCCGACGTCCTGGCCTGCCTGGCCCGTACGGCGGCGGCGTCCGGGCGGGCCGCGGAGACCGGCGAGCGGCTCCGGCGGGCCCTCGCGGACGGCCGGCTGGAGCTGCGCGCGCACCCTTTCTCCTGCGCCCCCTTCGGCTACGACCGCATGCCGGGCGACCTCGCCGCCGACTTCGCGTCGGCCACCTTGACGATCATGAAGGGCGACCTCAACTACCGCCGTCTGGTGGGCGACCGGCACTGGCCGGCGGAGACGCCCTTCGCCGAGGCCACCGCGTACTTCCCCGGTCCGGTCGCCGCCCTGCGCACGCTCAAGTCGGACGTCGTGACCGGCCTGGAGGCGCCGGCGGTCGAGCGTCTGGAGGCGTCCGAGCCCGGCTGGCGCACCAGCGGCCGGCACGCCCTGGTCCAGGTGTCGGCCTGAGGAACCGTCCGGCGGTGCGGGCGCGGCCCTCCGCCCGGTGCCCGGACGGCACGGCGACGGCCCCCGGTCACAGGGGCGGGGTCCGGCCCGCGCGGGAGGACTCCGCCCCCGCACGCGCACGGGCCGGCCCCCGGTGCGGGAGCCGGCCCGTGCCCGGCGGAAGCGGGTCCCTCTGCCGGGATGCGGCCGATGCGCCGGCGCCGGCGTTCAGGTGCGCGGCGGCCCGTCCTGCCCCTGTCCGCCGCCGAACTCGTCCCTCATCCGGTCCTGGGCCGTGTCGACGTGCTGGGCGTACTTGCCCTGGGTCCTCCGGTCGACGTAGTCGCCGGCCTTGTCGATGCCCTTGTCCGTCTGGCTCTCGTGGCCTTTGAGCATCTGCTTGAGCTTGTCCATCATGGACATGAGCAGTCCTCCTCGTCGGCTCGCTCCCCCGCACCCATCCAGGGTCCTCTCCGGGGGCGGGTTCCGCATCCCGAGCGGCCCGGATCCCGACGTACCGCGTCCGACGTGCGAGAACGACGGCTACACGGCCACCTCGGACCGGCACTCGGGGTGGCCCCAGCCGTCCGGGTTCTTCGCGATGGTCTCGCCGGCGGCGTAGGAGCGTCCGCAGCGGCAGCGGCCCGGGAACTTGGCCTTCAGCGTGCGGCCGGAGGAGCCCGAGGAGCGCCCGCGCGAGGACGCCGCCCCGGACGTGCCCTTCGGCGCCGGCTTCCTGGCGGCGGGCACGGACGAGGCCGGCGGCTCCGGGGAGCCCTGCTCGCTGCCCGCGGCGCGCTGCTCGGACGCGGCCTGGCTGGCGGCCCGGTCGGCGAAGTCGTTGAGCCGGTCGCCGTCGACCTGGTGGGCGGGCACGTAGCGGAACTCCACCGAGCGGCCCTGCAGCAGCTCGTCGATCCGCACGACCAGCTCCTGGTTGGCCACGGGCTTGCCCGCCGCCGTCTTCCAGCCCTTGCGCTTCCAGCCCGGCAGCCAGGTGGTGACGGCCTTCATCGCGTACTGGGAGTCCATCCGGATCTCCAGCGGGACGTCGGCGGCCACGGCGGTCAGCAGCCGCTCCAGCGCGGTCAGCTCCGCCACGTTGTTGGTCGCCGTGCCCAGCGGGCCCGCCTCCCACCGGTCGGGGGCTCCCTCCTGGTCGGCGACGACCCAGGCCCAGCCCGCGGGCCCGGGGTTTCCCTTCGACGCCCCGTCACACGCGGCGACAACACGATCTGCCATAGGCACGATCATGCCAGCCCCCGGCACCTCCTCCGGCCGTGGGGGGCGGGCGCCCGCGACCGCCCGGCAGGGGGGCGGCCGGTCCGTGGACATACCCGCCGCCCCGCAGGAAAGATGACCATTACACAGAGTGCCGCCGTCCCCACGCCACCGGAGGAGAGCCTCGATGAGTGCCCGTCCGCTGCCCCTCAGCCCGCCCGCCGCGCAGGGCGTCGACGCACGCGGCGTCCACGCGTTCCTGGACGCCGTGGAGGCCGCGCCGGACATCGAGCCGCACAGCCTGATGATCCTGCGCCACGGTCACCTCGTCGCCTCCGGCTGGTGGGCCCCGTACACCCCGGAGCGGCGGCAGCTGCTGTACTCGCTGAGCAAGAGCTTCACCTCCGCGGCGGCCGGCCTCGCCGTCGCCGAGGGGCTGCTGGACCTGGACGCCCCGGTGGTCTCCTACTTCCCCGAGTTCGAGGCCGACGTCACCGACCCGCGCAGCCGCGCCATGCGCGTGCGGCACGTGGCGTCGATGGCCAGCGGCCACGTGGCGGAGACCCTGGAGCGGGCGCTGCGCCTGGACCGGAACGAGATCGTGCGCGGCTTCCTGCTGCTGCCCCCGGAGCGCGACCCGGGCACCGTCTTCGCCTACAACCAGCCCGCCACCCACACGCTCGCCGCGATCGTGCAGCGCGTCACCGGGCAGAGCCTGACCGCGTACCTGCGGCCGCGGCTGCTGGACCCGCTGGGCATCGGCGAGGTGGCCTGGCAGCAGTTCCCGCCCGGCCGCGACCTGGGCTTCAGCGGGCTGCACGCGACGACCGACGCGATCGCCCGGCTCGGCCTGCTCCACCTCCAGGGCGGCGTGTGGGACGGCGAACGGCTGCTGCCCGCCGCGTGGATCGCGGAGGCGACGCGCGCGCACGTCCCCACCTCGGACGGGACGGACGTGAAGACCGACTGGCAGCAGGGGTACGGCTTCCAGTTCTGGATGTCGCGGCACGGCTACCGGGGCGACGGCGCGTACGGGCAGTTCTGCGTCGTCCTGCCCGAGTACGACGCGGTGATCGCGACGACGGCCGCCACCGAGCAGATGCAGCTGCTCCTGGACGCGGTGTGGGACCTGCTGCTGCCCGCCTTCGGACCGGTCCCGCTGGAGGGCCGCGAGGAGGAGGACGCGGCACTCGGCGAGCGCCTGGCCGGGCTGCGCCTCGCGCCCGCCGTCGGCGCGGCCGAACCGCCCGCCGACCGCGCGGACGCCTGGTCGGGCACCGGCTTCGTGCCGAGGGGCGGGGTGTGCGAGGACCAGCCGACGCTCACCGGGATCACGGTGGTGCCGCCCTCCGACGGCGGCGGCTGGGGCGTCGCGCTCGACGACAAGGACGTACGGCTCGGCCTGCGCCTCGGCGGCGCGAAGTGGACGACCGACGAGGGGACGGCCGGCCCGGACGCGCCGCCCACCGCCGTGAGCGGCGGCTGGACCGGACCGGACACCCTCGCCTTCGACGTCGTCTTCCTGGAGACGCCGCACCGCCTCGCCCTGACCTGCTCGCTGCGGGACCGCACCTTCACCGCGCGCTGGCGCACGGCGCCGCTGCGCCGGGGTCCCCTGCGCTCCCTGCGCGCACCCCGTACGCAGGGCTGACGGCCCGTCCGCCGCCGCGGCGGACCCGGTCGCCGGTGCGTTATGTTGAACGCGGCCGGGTCACGAAGGAGGCGCATGGTGCCATCGCCGCAGCAGGCGCGCGCACAGGCGTCCGCGATCACCTCGGGCGGGCCGGCCCCGGCCGCGGAGCCCTCCCCCACGTCGGCCCTGCGGGCGCTGTTCGACGGCCCCCGGCTCTCCCCCGGGCAGCGCCGCATCGCCCAGTACCTCATCGAGAACGTCGCCGAGGCGGCGTTCCTGTCGATCACCGACCTCGCCGAGCGCGTCGGCGTCAGCCAGCCCTCGGTCACCCGGTTCGCGACGGCGGTCGGCTTCAGCGGCTACCCGGCGC
Source organism: Streptomyces minutiscleroticus (assembly GCF_014650875.1). Lineage (GTDB taxonomy): Bacteria > Actinomycetota > Actinomycetes > Streptomycetales > Streptomycetaceae > Streptomyces > Streptomyces minutiscleroticus. The sequence goes on along the minus strand of NZ_BMVU01000025.1, from coordinate 104,820 downwards.
TGCGGGAGCGGCTCCAGGCGCTCGCGCTCAGCGCCCGGTCCGGCGCGCCCGAGGCGTCCGGCGTGCCCCGCCCCAACGAACTGCAGGCGGCCGTCGACGCGGAGATCGAGAACCTGGAGAACCTGCGGCGCGACTTCGCCGACCCCGCCCGGGTGGTGGAGGTCGGCCGCGCGCTGTCGCGGTCGAGTCCGCTGACCGTCCTCGGCCTGCGCATCTCGGTGTCCCTCGCCGAGTACTTCGCGTACGCCGCCCGCCGCATCCACCCCGACGTGCGCCTCGTGACCCGCGGCGGCAGCGTCGCGTACGACGCGCTGCTGCAGTCCCGGGAGGCCGGCGGCACCTGGGTGCTGGCCTTCGCGATGCCTCGGCACGCGCAGGAGTCGCTCACGGCCATGCGGGTCGCGCGCCACGCCGGCCTGCGCGTGGCGCTGGTGACCGATCTGGCGCTGGGCCCGCTGGCCGACGAGGCGGACGTGGTCTTCGCCACCGGGACCGGCTCCCGCCTGGTCTTCGACTCCTACGCGGCCCCGGTCCTGATGTCCGCGGCGCTGCTGCAGGCCATGACGGACGCCGACCCCGAGCGCACCCACGCCCGCCTGGAGGAGTACGAACAGGTGGCGGAGCAGCACGCGTTCTTCCTCAAGGACTGAGGACCGGCGCGGACGCGGGAAGGGCGGACAGGGAGACGCCCCTTTCCCGAATACGGGGCCGCCTTTTGACGACGTGTGATTCAAAAGCCCCCGGACATGAATTTTTTCATTCACTTGCGCATTGGATCGTATATCTGAATACTGCCTGCTGATCGGGGTTCCACGGGTCCCCGGTCGCCCCGGGAACAGCTCCTCGGAAGCGATGATCATGGCACTGACGACGTACTCACCGATCGACTCGGACTGGCCCTGCCAGGTCAGGACGCCCGGCAGCCGTGACTGGGAGCGATCGGCGTCGAAGTGGCTGCGCGAGCTGGTGCCCGCCCGCTACGGCAGCTACCCCCTGCTCGTCCGGCAGCCCGTGCTGCTGGCCCGGCACGCCCAGATCCAGCTCCAGCACGAGATCCGCGTCGTGCGCACCGCGCTGCACACCGCCCGGGCCGAACTGCCCGCCACCGGCATGCCGGAGTCGGTCATCGAGCACACCATCAAGATGTACGCCGCCGAGCTCGCCCAGCTCCACCACATCGCGCGCGGCGTACGGGTCGTCATGCGGGCGCTGCTGGACGAGGGCTCCGCCCGGCACGGCCACTGAGCCCGCACGGCTCCGGCACCCGGTTCCCTCCCCCGCGCACCGAGTGCCACCGCTCGGGGTGAATGCTAGGTTCCCCGCATGAGCGAGGCACCCCGCCGCGGCCGGGCGGACGACGCGACGACTTCGAAGCCGCCGATCCGGGACGCCCTCGTCGCGGCGGCGTTCCGGCTGTTCGTGGAGCGGGGCTACGAACACACCACCGTGGACGACATCGTGGCGCTGGCCGGCGTCGGACGGCGCTCCTTCTTCCGGTACTTCCCGTCGAAGGAGGACGTGGTCTTCCCCGACCACGAGCGCTGCCTGGCGGAGATGACCGCCTTCCTGGCGCACGGCGGCGACGCGGACGACCCGGTGGCGCGCGTGTGCGACGCCGCACGCCTCGTGCTGCGCATGTACGCCGAGAACACCGCCTTCTCGGTGCAGCGCTACCGGCTGACCCGCCGGGTGCCGGGCCTGCGCGCGTACGAGCTCTCCGTGGTGTGGCGGTACGAGCGGGCCCTCGCCGGCTATCTGCGCGACCGGTTCGCGGGACGGCCCGACGGGGCGCTGCGGGCCGACGTGATCGCCGCGGCGGTGGTCGCCGCGCACAACAACGCCCTGCGCTCCTGGCTGCGCGCGGACGGCGAGGGCGACGCGGCCGCCCAGGTGGACCACGCGCTCGCGCACGTCAAACGGACCTTCGGCGACGGCACCGGTCCCCGGCCCGCCGCGGCCGGCGGCGACGAGCGGGACGACGACGTGGTGGTCGTCGTCTCGCGGCGCGGCGCGCCGCTGTGGCGGGTGGTCCAGGAGATCGAGTCCACGCTGGGACGCGACTGACCCCGGGAGCCGCGACCGCTCTCCCATCGAGGGGTACTGAGTGCCTTTACGGGTGACACTGCGTGCCATACATTGGAATCCGCGCGTCACCGGTGCCCGCGGTTCCGCGGCCGCGTGCGCGCGCTTCGGCTGCCGGCCCGGCACAGGGAGATGACATCGTGTTCCACAGAGGAAACGGGATCACCGCGGGTGTGCTCGACGCGGAGGAGCCGCCGCGGGAGACCGAACCGGCTCTCTACTACCAGCGCTGCCGGTGGTGCGGGACGACCATGTTCCACCGGCTGCTCTGCCCCGTCTGCTCGGGCAGCGACCTGCGTCTGGAGCGCAGCGAGGGCACGGGCATGGTGCGCCACGCCACCGTCGTGCAGCGCAACACCCCCGCCGCGCGCAACGTCTCCCTCGTGGAGATGGCCGAGGGCTTCGTCGTGCGGGGCCGCGTGCTCGGCCCGCTCGTGGCGATCCGCCCCGGGGACCGCGTACGGCTGACCACGGCGCAGGACCCGGTGCGCCGCGAGCCGGTCTTCCAGCTCTGCGAGGATCCGTACCCCTCCTGGTCGTAGACCGGGCCGCGGGCGGTCCGGGCGGTTCCGCGGAGGACGGGCGGCCCGTCACGGCATGGCGTGCGGCGCATGGAAGCCGTTCCCGGGGAAACTGGCGAACGACAACCGTTCGCGCAGACCGCGGAGGACACATGCGCTCCCAGGACGTTCTCGTCGAGGCGTACGGCCGCATCAAGGAAGAGGTGCACGCGGTCGTCGACGGCCTCACCGCCGACGACCTCAACGCCCGCGTCGGCGGCGGGGCGAACAGCATCAGCTGGCTTGTCTGGCACCTGACCCGGGTCCAGGACGACCACGTCGCCGACGCCTTCGGCCTCGACCAGGTGTGGCCCGCCCAGGGCTGGGCGGACCGCTTCAAACTGGACCTGCCGCACGAGGACACGGGGTACGGGCACTCGTCCGAGCAGGTCGGCAAGGTGCGCGTGGACTCCGGCGACCTGCTCCTCGGCTACTACGACGCCGTGCACGACCAGACGCTCGCCTGTCTGCACGGCGTCGGCGACGCGGCGCTCGACCGCGTCGTCGACGAGAACTGGGACCCGCCCGTCACGCTGGGCGTCCGCCTGGCCAGCGTCCTGTCGGACGACCTCCAGCACGTGGGCCAGGCCGCGTTCGTGCGGGGGCTGGTGACCGGCTGAGGCGCGCCCGGCCCCCGGACGGCCGGGAGCCGGGCGCGCGTCCCGGAGGACGGGGCCTGGTGCCGTGACCGGGGAGGTTCACCGGCTCACGACGCCCGGCACGGCACTCCCCCTGGCTCTTCGAGCAGGGGGACCCCCACGCCGCGTTGCCGGAGCCACCCGGGTACGCCCGGTACGAGGACGGTCCTCCGCCTCGCGGCGCACCGCACCGGACGCCGCGAGCCCACAGCAGACCTCTCCGGTCACGGCACTAGATCGGCAGGAGGTTGAAGACCGGGGCCACGGGAGCCACCAGCTGCTCCAGCTGATTGAGGTTGTTCAGCTGCTGGAGACCGGTGAGCTGGTCGGTGACGGTGGGGACCGCGCTCTGCTGCTCGGCGGGCAGACCGGCGCGGGTGACCGCGTTGAGCGTGTCGTCGGCGTCGATCGGGCCCATGCCGCCGATGGCCGGAACGGCGGCGCTCGCGGTCGGCACGGCGAGGACCGTGAGTCCGGCGGCGAGACCGACGGCGGCGGCGATGCGTCGTGTTGAGATCATGCTTTCGTCAACGGCGCGGACCGCCCGCGGACACGGCCGCCCCCCGCCCCTCACCCGGGAGGCGCATCGTCCCGGCCGCGCGGGCCGGTGCGGCCGGGGCGGACAGGCCCGTAAGTGCCAAGCTCCGTACGCCCGTTCGCACCCGCGGTCCGGCCCCGCGCACCCCCGCCGGCCCGGCCGCGTACGCCGGGCCGGGCCGTCCTGCGGTCACCCGTCGACGCGGCGGGTGACGTTCAGGAGGTACTCCTTGCGGTCGAGCGGGTTGTCGTCGGTGCGCGGGCGGTGCGGGACGGTGCCGCCCGCGACCGGCTCGTAGTGGTCGAACTCCGTCTCCAGCTCCGCCTCGCCGCGCGTGGGCCCGGGGAGCCGCCGCTGCAGCGCGTGCACCCGGGCCGCCGGCACGGTGCCCTCCAGCACGCAGACGCCGCCCCCGGTCCGCACGTCGCCCGGCACCGCGCGCTCCTTCGCCAGCAGCGGCAGCAGTACGCCCAGCGTGTCCGCGGGCGCCTCCAGGCGGAAGCGGTGGACCGGCTCGTGCACCCGCGTGCCGGCCGCCCGCAGCGCCGCCGTCAGCACCAGCGGGGTCAGGCCCCGGAAGTCCGCGCCCGTGCTCGACATGCTCTTGTCGAAGCCCTGGTGGGCGTGGCTCTGCCGGGGCGAGTAGCCGCAGTGGGTCATCGCCACCGCGCAGCCGGTGACCTCCCAGCCGTACAGCCCCTGGCCCAGCGTCTCGCGCACGGTGTCCTCGACGGCCCTGAAGAAGGCGTACGGCATCGCCCCGAGCTCCACCTCCAGGCCGAAGGAGACCCCCGAGCCGGGCGGCGCCGGCTCGACGCGCAGCCCGACGGTCGCGAGGAAGGGGTTGCCGTCCCGGCCGTTGAACTCGGCCGCCGAGCCGGTTCCCACCGGCCGCTCGACGCACAGCGGCGTCGTCCCGCGGAACGTCACGTCGAGGCCGTACTCCTCGGCGAGCGTCGCCTGGACCACCTCCTTCTGCACCTCCCCGTACAGGGACACGGACAGCTCGCGGCGCACCGCGTCGTGGCGCAGGCCGATCAGCGGGTCCTGCTCGGCGAGCTGCGTGAGCGCCAGGTGCAGGGCGCCCGCGTCGGCGGGGTCGCGGGGCACGACGACCGTCTCCAGCGTGGGCGGGGCGAAGTGGTGCGCGCCCGGCGGCGGGGCGTCCCCGCGCGGTGCGCCGAGGGTGTCGCCGATCCGGACACCGTCGAGCCCCCACAGCTTGCCGATGCGCCCCGCGGCGACCGCGCCCTCGCGGGCGTCCGCGCCGCCGTCGAAGACGCGGGCCGCGGTGACCTTGCCCTCCCGCCCGTCGCGGAGGGGGACCGTGTCCCGGGTGCGGACCGTCCCGGAGAACATCCGCACGTACGCGATCCGCTCCCCCGCCGCCCCGCGCTCGACCTTGAAGACGCTGCCCGAGACCGGGCCCCCGGGAGCCGGCAGCAGCTCCGTGACGCCGCCGATCAGCGCGTCCACGCCCGCGCCGGTGAGGGCCGAGCCGAGGAACACCGGGTGTGCGCGGGCCCGGCGGGTCTGCTCGGCGAGGGCCGCGCGCAGCCGCGCGCCGGACAGGCCGCCCTCGACGTAGGCGGCCAGCAGGGCGTCGTCGCGGTCCGCGAGCACGTCGAGCGCGGCGTCGCGCAGGGCGTCGTCCGCGTACGGGACGTACGCGGCGGCCGGGGTGCCGGGCGCGGCGGCGCGGCCCATCGGCACGACCGCCGGGGTCAGCCGCGCGGCGATCCGCCGCAGCACGGCCTCGCACTGCGCGCCCCTGCGGTCGATCTTGTTGACGAAGAGCAGCGTCGGGATGCGCAGCCGCCGCAGCGTGCGCATCAGGACCCGCGTCCGCGCCTGGACGCCCTCGACGGCGGAGACCACGAGCACGGCGCCGTCGAGCACGCCGAGCACCCGCTCCACCTCGGCGACGAAGTCCGGGTGGCCGGGGGTGTCGATCAGGTTGACCGTGGTGGTGCCGACGGTGAACGAGACGACGGCGGACTTGATGGTGATGCCGCGCCGGCGCTCCAGCGCGAGGGTGTCGGTCCTGGTGCTGCCGTCGTCGACGCTGCCGATCTCGTCGATGGCCCCGACGGAGTGCAGGAGCCGCTCGGTCAGGCTCGTCTTTCCGGCGTCTACGTGCGCCAGGATCCCCAGATTGAGCACGTGCACGAAGCGTCTTGTCCTTCACGGGAGGAGGGAGGGAGGCATGTCCGGGTGGACATGGACGCTCCGCGCATCGTGGCTCCTCGGCTCTCGTGGACGACTCCGCCGCCCTCATGGGCGGCTCCGTCCGTAGTGCAGCAGGCGGCACCGCCGGACGGCAACGGATTAATCCGCAACGGACTGATACGCGCCACGCCGCGTCAGGTGCGCGGCGGCAGCCGGTGCAGGCGCACGTCCCGCAGCTCGCCGCCGGAGACCTCGGCGGTCATGTACGTGCAGTGGGGCTGGCGGCGGCGGTCGGTGGGCGAGCCCGGGTTGAGCAGGCGCAGCCCGCCGGGGGCCGTGGTGTCCCAGGGGATGTGGCTGTGGCCGAAGACGAGCACGTCCAGGTCGGGGAAGCGCTCCTCGCACCGGCGTTCGCGGCCCTGCGCGGCCCCGGTCTCGTGGACGACCCCGAAGCGCACTCCGCCCAGCTCGGCCCGGGCCACCTCGGGGAGCCGGGCGCGCAGCCCGGGCCCGTCGTTGTTGCCGTACACGGCGAGCAGCCGCTTCGAGCGGCTCTCCAGGAGGTCGAGGGTGGCGGTGTCCACCCAGTCCCCGGCGTGGACCACCACGTCGGCGCGCGGGAGTTCGGCCAGCAGGGCGTCGGGGAGCCGCTTGGCGCGGCGGGGCAGGTGGGTGTCGGTGGTCAGCAGCAGGCGCACACGGCTCAGCCTAGGGCGATGTCGCTCCAGACCTGCTTCCCGCCGCTCACCGGAACGGTTCCCCAGGCCGTGCTCATCGCCTCGACGAGCAGGATGCCGCGGCCCCCGGTGGCCTCCCAGCCGATGCTCGTGGGCTTGACCGGCGTCCGCGGCGAGGAGTCGGCCACGGCGACGCGCAGTCGGCCGTCGACCAGCGTGAGGTCGAGGCGGACCGGGCCCTCGGTGTGCGCGAGCGCGTTGGTGACCAGCTCGGAGACGACCAGTTGCACGGCGTCGGCGTCGGCGGCCTCGGCGGCGCCCCACGAGCGCAGGGTGCGCCGGGTGAAGCGGCGGGCGTGCCGCACCGCCTCGGGCACCCGCCACACCGTCCAGCTCTCGCGCAGCGGCCGCAGCGCCATGCCGTCGTAGCGCATCAGCAGCAGCGCCACGTCGTCGCCGCGGTTGGCGTCGGCGAGCAGCGCGTCGGCCACCGGCCCCAGGCGGGAGGGGTCGGCGGCGGCGAGTTCGCCGGCCATCCGGCGCAGCCCGTCGTCGAGGGGGAGTTCGGAGGACTCCACCAGGCCGTCCGTGGTCAGGGCCAGCAGCGTGCCGGGGCGCAGGGCCAGCTGGGTCATCGGGAAGTCCGCCCGGTCCAGCACGCCGAGCGGCGGGCCGCCCTCCGCGTCGACGACCGCGGTGGTGCCGTCCGGGTGGCGCAGGACCGGCGGCAGGTGCCCGGCGCGCACGCACCAGGCCGTGCCCTCCGCCATGTCGACGTCGACGTAGCAGCAGGTCGCGAAGAGGTCGCTCTCCATGCCGGTCAGCAGGCGGTTGGCGCGCGAGACCACGACGTCGGGCGGGTGGCCCTCGACGGCGTACGCGCGCACGGCGGTGCGCATCTGGCCCATCAGGGTGGCGGCCTGGGCGTTGTGGCCCTGGACGTCGCCGATGACGAGGGCGACGTGGTGGTCGGGCAGCGGGATCACGTCGTACCAGTCTCCGCCGACCTCCAGGCCCGCCGTGGTGGGCAGGTAGCGGGCGACGGCCTCGGCGCCGGGCAGGGCGGGCAGCCGGCGCGGCAGCAGGGTGCGCTGGAGCATGCCGACGAGCTCGTGCTCGGCGTCGAAGGCGTGGGCCCGCAGCAGGGCCTGTCCGGCGAGCCCGGCGGAGGCCGTGAGCAGGGCGCGCTCGTCCGGCCCGAAGTCGTGCGGGCTGTCCCAGCCGATCAGGCAGGCGCCGGCCATGCGGCCGCCCGCCGGGAGCGGCAGCACGGCCAGGCCGCCGGGGCCGACGTCGGCGAGGGCCGGCTCCAGCGGCGTACCGGCCGGCCAGATGGCGGCGCGGCCCTCGCGCAGGGCCGCGGCCAGGGTCGGCATGGTGCGCACGGGCGCGTCGGGCCACTCGGTGCGCCACTCCGCGCGCCACAGCTCCGGCCATGCCTCGGGCTCGGGCGGGTCGAGGACGGTGACGACGAGCCGGTCGCCCTCCAGCGCGGCCAGCGCCATGCGGTCGGCGAGGAGGGGCCGGCGCAGCGCGGTGACCACGGCCCGGCCCACGTCGCGGACGGTGCCGGCGGTGGCCAGGGCGGCGGCGAGGCGCTGGACGCGGGCCACCTCGTTGCCGCCGGAGCGCAGCTTGGAGGCGTCGGTGACGGTGCCCACGAGCCGGGCCGGGCGGCCGTCGGCGGCGGGCAGCAGCCGGCCGCGCAGCCACAGCCAGCACTGCTCGCCCGAGGGCCGCATGATGCGGAACTCCAGCTCGCGCTCGCCGCCCGACAGGTGGTCCGCCTCGACCACGGACATCAGCGCGGGCAGGTCCTCCGGCACGGTCAGCGCGAGCAGGGTCTCGACGCGGCCGTCGAAGTCGTCCGGGCCGAGCCCGAACAGCTCCAGCATCTCGTCGTCGACCTCGATGCGCCCGGTGTCCGTGGCGAGGCTGAAGGAGCTGCCCGGCCGCTCCGCGGTGTCCTCCGCGCCGGACGGCGGCGGGCAGGACGCGGCCGCGGCGAGCAGTTCGAGGCAGCGCCGGTCCTCGGCGTCGAAGCCGCCGGGGCGCTCGGTGACGGCGAGCAGGCAGCCGCGGCCGTGCCGGCCGCGGGGCAGCGGCAGGGCCGCCAGCGCGTGGTCCCCGGCGGCGGTCCGCCGGGCCTCCGGGTGCGCCGCCCGCTCCTCGGGGCCGCACCACAGCGGGCGGCCGAGGCGGAGGGCGTCCGCGACGGCGGAGCCGCCCGACAGCGGGTAGCCGGTGCGCAGCCCGTACAGCGTGCGCGGCACCCCGGCGGACTCGATCAGGCACAGCTCGTCGCCGCTGCCCCCCGGCGCGTACACCGCGACGAGGCTCGCCCCGGCGAAGACGAGCGCCTGCTCGACGACGCGGCGCAGCCGCTCCCTGGCGCCCAGGTCGGCGTCGAGCGCCTTGAGGGCGAGCTCGGCACGCAGGGATCTCGATCCTTGTTCCGCAGCGCCCTCACCGACCACGTCCGTCATTACAGCGCTTCCGGGGCGCTCGCGCAGCCCCTGTGACCGTTCCGCGCCCGGAGCGTGGCCCGCCCGGCGGTACGCGGCGCGGCCGGCCGGGCGGCACGGGGCGCGGGCGGGCACCGGCGGATCCGCCGGGCGCCGGTCCGCCGTCCGCGCAGACGGGCCCGCCCCACCGCGCGGACCGGCCCGTCCCGGCGCCCGCACCGGCTCGTTCCGCCGTGCGGGGAGCGCGGACACGGGAGAGCCTTGAGCCCTGGACACCCGGTGCGCCGAGCGGAGGGAGGTGGCGGACGTGTCCGACGCGTCCGACGGACCCCCGTCCGGGGACGGCACCGCCGGGGACGCGGCGCGGACCGGCGCCCCCGTGCTGTCCCTCGCCCTGGCCTCGCTCATGGACGACCTCAGGGCCCACGCGGGGGCCGTGTACCTGCTGCACCCGCAGGAGCCCGTGCTGGAGCTGGCGGTGATGGCCGGGCTGCCCCGGCCGTTCGTGGCGCCCTGGGAGCGGCTGGGGCTCAGCGCGAAGGTCCCCGTGGCGCAGGCGGTGCGCGAACGGCGGCTGGTGTGGGTCGGCGACGGCGAGGAGATGGCCCGCCGCTTCCCGCGGATCGCGGTGGTCCTGCCGTACGCCTTCACGCTGGCCGCGCTGCCGCTGGCGACCGGCCGGGCCACGTACGGCGCGGTGTTCGTGGCCTGGCCGAGCACGCATCCGGCGGAGCTGTCCGAGCGGGAGCGGGGCCTGCTGACCGCCGCCGGGGACCGGCTGGCGCGGCGGCTGGAACGGGCCGCCGAGAAGGGCCGCCCGGCGCGCCCCGAGCCCGATCTGCTGTCCCCGGCCCCCGTGGCGGCGGGCGTGGGCACGTTCGGCAGCCTGGAGGCGGCGCGGATGGTGGCGCGGCTGCCGTACGGCATGTGCGCCCTGGACCTGGACGGCCGCGTCGGCTACGCCAACCCCGCGGCGGGCGAGCTCCTGGGCCTGCCGGTCAGCGCGCTGCTGGGCAGTCCGCTGTGGGCCAACCTGCCCTGGCTCACCGACCCCGTGTACGAGGACCGCTACCGGGCGGCGCTGATCAGCCGGCGCCCGACGTCGTTCGTGGCGCTGCGCCCGCCCGCCGACTGGCTCTCCTTCCGGCTGTACCCCGGCGCGGACGGGCTGAGCGTGCGCATCTCCCGGGCCGGGCCCCGGGCCCGGCCGGGGGCGGAGCGCCCCTCGGGCGCCGACGACGTGCCGCTCGTGACGATGACGCAGGTCCTCGGCCTGACCGGCGCGCTCACCGAGGCCGCGAGCGTGCAGGACGTGATCGACCTGGTCGCGGACGAGATCGGGCCGTCCGTGGGCGCCCGGGCCGCGGTCGTGCTGGGCTCGCAGGGCGGCCGGATGCACGTGCTCGGCCACCGCGGCTACCCGGACGCGCGCCTCGTCGAGCGGTTCGAGGGGACGCCGCTGACCGCGCGGACGCCCGGGGTGCGGGCGCTGACCACCGGGCTGCCCGCGTTCTTCGAGTCCCGCGCCCACCTGGAGCAGGTCTACCCGGAGCGGGAGGCAACACCGGACACCATGGCGGCCTGGGCGTACCTGCCGCTGATCGCGTCGGGGCGGCCGGTGGGCGCCTGCGTCCTGGCCTACGCCGAGCCGCACACCTTCCCCACCGGCGAGCGCGCGGTGCTCACCAGCCTGAGCGGGCTGGTCGCGCAGGCGCTGGAGCGGGCCCGCCTGTACGACGTCAAGCACCGGCTCGCGCACGGTCTGCAGGCGGCGCTGCTGCCGGACTCGCTGCCGTCGCTGCCCGGCGTCGAGGCCGCCGCCCGCTATCTGCCGGCCACGGAGGGCATGGAGATCGGCGGGGACTTCTACGACCTGGTGCCGACGCCCGGCGGGGCCGCCGCGGTGATCGGCGACGTGGAGGGCCACAACGTCACGGCGGCCGCCCTGATGGGGCAGCTCCGTACGGCCGTGCGCGCGTACACGACCGTCGGGCAGCCGCCGGACGGCGTCCTGCGCGGCACCAACCGGCTGCTGATCGAGCTGGGCAGCGACCTGTTCGCGACCTGCGTCCACCTGGCGATCGACGTCGCGGGCGGCCGGGTGCGGATGGCGCGGGCGGGGCATCCGCCGCCGCTGCTGCGCGGGCCCGACGGCCGGGTGCGGACGCTGGAGGTGCCCGGCGGGCCGCTGCTCGGCTTCGACCCGGACGCCCGGTACCCGGCCACCGAGGTGCCCTTCCCGCCGGGGTCCGTGCTCGCCCTGTACACCGACGGGCTGATCGAGTCGCCGGGCGTCGACCTCGACGACGCGCTCGCCGCGCTCGTCCGGCGGCTGGCCTCCAGCGGCGACCTGCCGCTGGAGGAACTGGCCGACCACCTCGTCCGGCACAGCGCGACGGCGCGGCGGCGCTCCGACGACGTGGCGCTGCTGCTGCTCCGCGCGCTGCCCGGCGGCGGCTGACGAACCGCCGGGTACCGGACGGGCGGACGGGAGCCGGGACGGCGACGGTCCGGCCCTCCCGCCGGAGGGCCGGGCCGCGCGCACCGGCTGCCGCCGGTCCGGTCCGCCGCACGGCGCGCCGCCCCGCCTCGCCGCTTCACGGGGGTGCGGCGGGGCGGGCGCTCGCGGCGGAGCCGTGCGACCGGGGCGGCGGCCCGCCCGGAGCCGGGAGCCGCCGCCCGGCCGTCACTGGCGGGACGCCGCGCCCGAGGCGTCGTCCGCGCCCCGGTCTGCTCCATGGCCGTCGCCGGCCTGGTCGCCCGCGCCGCCGGCCGCCTGGTCGTCGGCACCGGCGCCCGCGTCACCCGCGCCGGCGCCCTCGTCGCCCGCACCGGCCACCGCTCCTCCGTCGCCCGCACCGGCCACCGCGCCTTCGTCGCCGGCGCCTCCGGCGCCCGCCTCGTCACCGGCGCCCGCACCCGCGTCGCCCGTGCCGATGGTCGCGCCGACCGCCTCCAGCGCGGTGGTGACCGGCTGGAAGAAGGTCTCGCCGCCGGCCGTGCAGTCGCCGCTGCCGCCCGAGGTCAGGCCGATCGCGCTGCCGTCCTCGGTGAACAGCGAGCCGCCGCTGTCGCCCGGCTCGGCGCACACGTCGGTCTGGATGAGGCCGGTGACGGTGCCCTCCGCGTAGTTCACGGTGGCGTCCAGGCCGGTCACGGTGCCGTCGTTCAGGCCGGTGGTGCTGCCCATGCGGAGCACCTGCTGGCCCACGGCGGCCTCGGCGGCCTGGGTGATCTCCACGGTCCGGCCGTCGCCGAGGTCCACCGTGCTGGGCGCCTCGGTCGCCGGGTCGTCGTAGGCGACCAGCGCGAAGTCGCCCTCGCCGGGGAAGGTGGCCGTCTCGACCGTGCCGATGGGCGCGCCGTTCTGCGCGTCCGACCACTCGGCCGCCGCGACGCCGCAGTGGCCCGCGGTCAGGAAGCCGGGGGCGCCGTCCTGGGTGGTGACGTTGAAGCCGAGCGAGCAGCGCGCCCCGCCGCCGAAGACGGCGTCGCCGCCCTCCACGAACGGCTTGAACTCCCCGGCCGACCTCTTGACGGTCGCCATGCCGGAGCCGAGGTCCTGGACGGTGGACTCCAGCCGGTCCCACTCGGCGCCGGTGACCGTGCTGTCGGCGGTGACCTGGATCCTGTTGGTCCGGGGGTCGACGGCCCAGGCGGTGCCCGGGATGGTCGCCTCGGCCTTGAGCGTCTGCGCGGCGGCCTCGATCTCGGCCGTGCTGTTGTCGACCTCGCGGACGGCGGCGCCCGCCTTCTTCGCCTGGACGACCAGGTCGTTGTCGTCGCCCACGACGTTCACGACCAGCTGCCGGCCGTCCGCGTCGTAGTAGGCACCGGCGAAGGCCCCGCCGAGCTGCTCGGCCAGCCGGGAGGCGAGGTCCGAGGCCTCGGCCGCCTTCAGGGTGCGGGGGGCGGCGTCGTCGGCCGCGTCCGTCTGGGACGCGTTGGCGTTCGGCAGCAGGAGTGCCGCCGCTCCGAGGGCCGCCACGGCACCTGCCGCCAGGGCGGCCTTGCGCTTGGGTATTCGCTTGTGACTCAACTCTCGACCTCCTGGGGGGCGGGGTCCGTGCCGCTGCCGGCAGCGGCTGGTGCCGCGCCTGGACGGCTGTTGGTACGGACGTGCCGCCCGGGGTGTTCAAAGAGTCCCGGAAACCGACCGGTCCCCCCTGCCAATTTCCTTTGCCAATAAGGAAGTTGAAGAATCTTCCCCGCTCCTCGCGTCCGTCTCCTCCTTCCGCGCGCACTCCGGCACCGACAGGCGGACACCGCGAGCCGCGGGTCACGAACCGCGACCGCCCCGTCACCCGCCGTCCGGCCGCCGGACCGGAATATTGGCTTCAGCGAATCTGCACAGCGACTGCGCAGCCGGGTCACGGCGTACGGAGGACGCGCACAACCCGCCGGGGTGCCTCACGAACTTGGTGCGGGACTGTCCGGTTCCGGCTCCGGGCGGTCGCCACCGGCGCACGAGCGGAGCGCGGAGGCTGTGAAGGACTCGCCACCGAGGCGTGCCCGCGTCTGCACGTCTGCGTCGCTTGCGGCCCTCAAGTGCCCTGGTCGGGCCGGGGGTTGAGTTGAAGCCCGCGGACGCAGGCGCTTGGATCCTTGTCACCGCGAGGGCCGCTCGCCGGTTCCCGCCCCACGGGTTCCGGAAGTCCCCCGCGCTGTCCCCCGAGGGGGCCGCCACCCCCTGTGAGAATCCATACGAAGGGAAGTTCCATCAATGAACACCCCCCAGGTCGAGACCGCTGAGATCTCCGACGCCGAGCTGGACAACGTCTCCGGCGGTCTGTCCCTGGACGTCGTGAACACCGTCACCGGCACCGTCGACTCGGTCGCCCCCGTCACCGGCGTGGTGAACCACGTCGTCGGCACCGTCGAGGGCGTGACCGGCCTGAACACGGCCCCGGTCACCGGCCTCGTCGCCGGCCTCTGAGACCCGGCACCGCCCGTGGGTCCCGGAACCTCCTGACGGTTCCGGGGCCCGCGACGCCGTGATCCGAACGGCCGTGCCCCGCCTCCCCACGGGACACGGCCGCCCGTCCCCGCCCGCAGCCGAGGGAAAGTCCCCGTGCAGTTCCGCCAGCAGGCCCTCGCCAAGCTGCAGTCGCCCGAGGAGCTCGACCTCCCGGTGCGCCTCGCCCGTCCCCAGGGCTGGCTCGTGCTGGCCGTGACGGTGGCCGTCACGGCCGCCGCCGCCGTGTGGGCCGTGACCGGCTCCGTGGCGTCCACGGTGAGCGCGCCCGCCGTCCTGACCCACGCGCAGGGCAGCTACGTCCTGCAGAGTCCCGTCTCCGGCCAGGTCACCGCCGTCCTCGCCGAGCAGGGCGAGCGGCTGCCCGCCGGCGCGCCCGTGATCGAGGTGCGCACGGACCGCGGCGAGACGGTTGTGCGGACCGTCGCGGCGGGCCGCGTCACCACCCTCGCCGCCGCCCTCGGCGCGATCGTCACGACCGGCGCGGACGTCGCCGCCGTGGAGAAGGTCGCGCGGACCGGCGACCCGCTGTACGCCACGGTGTACGTCCCGGCCGGGAGCGCCGCCGCGATCCCCGCGCACGCCGCCGTGGACCTCGCCGTCCAGTCCGCGCCCGCCGGACGCTACGGCGTGCTGCGCGGCCATGTGCGGTCGGTGGACCGCGCCGCGCAGAGCAGGCAGCAGATCAGCGCGTTCCTCGGTGACAGCCAGCTGGGCGAGCAGTTCACCGCGCGGGGACGGCCGGTGGCCGTCCTGGTCCGGCTCGACCGCTCCTCCGCCACGGAGTCCGGCTACCGGTGGTCGTCCGCCCAGGGCCCGCCCTTCCGGCTCGCCTCCATGACCCAGGCCACCGGCACGATCCGGCTGGCCGACCAGCGTCCCGTCGATTGGCTGCTCCCGTGACCGCTCCCCAGGAGACCGCAGGGACCACGGCGGCAGGGGCGGTCCCGCGGCCGCCGCTGCCGCCGCCCGTGCGCGGCCGGCGCCGCGCCGCGCCGAGGCGCCCGCCCGCGCCCGGCGGCAGGGCCAAAAGGGTCCGTACGCCCACCGTCCTGCAGATGGAGGCCGTGGAGTGCGGCGCCGCCTCGCTGGCCATGGTGCTCGGCCACTACGGGCGGCACGTGCCCCTGGAGGAGCTGCGCATCGCGTGCGGCGTCTCGCGGGACGGCTCGCGCGCGAGCAACCTGCTGAAGGCCGCCCGCGGTTACGGCCTCACCGCCAAGGGCATGCAGATGGACACCGCCGCGCTCGCCGGGGTCCGCGCGCCCGCGGTGCTGTTCTGGGAGTTCAACCACTACGTCGTCCACGAGGGCATGGGGCGCCGCCTCGGCCGCCGCGGGGTGTACGTCAACGACCCCGGCAAGGGGCGGCGGTTCGTGCCCATGGAGGACTTCGACGCCTCCTTCAC
Source organism: Streptomyces minutiscleroticus (assembly GCF_014650875.1). Lineage (GTDB taxonomy): Bacteria > Actinomycetota > Actinomycetes > Streptomycetales > Streptomycetaceae > Streptomyces > Streptomyces minutiscleroticus. The sequence continues at coordinate 89,308 of NZ_BMVU01000025.1, read as the reverse complement.
CGGTGTGGTCCTGGTCATGGAGCCGGGCGAGGGCTTCGAGAGGGGCGGCCGCCGGCCCGGCGTGCTGGGCGCGCTGCCCGCCCGGCTGCGCGGCACCTCCGGCACCGTGCCCGCGGCCGTCCTCGCCAGCCTGCTGCTGGTGGCGGTCGGCGCGGCGGTGCCCGCGCTCAGCCGGACGTACATCGACACGTTCCTCATCGGCGGCCGGACCTCGCTGCTCGGTGTGCTGTTCGCGTCGATGGGCGCGTGCGTGCTGCTCACGCTGGCGCTGACCTGGCTGCAGCAGGCGAACCTGCTGCGCGGCCGCCTCATCGCCTCGACGCTGGGCAGCGCCCGCTTCCTGCGCCACCTGCTGCGGCTGCCGGTCACCTTCTTCGCCCAGCGCAGCCCGGCCGACCTGGTGCAGCGCCTGCAGTCCAACGACGCGGTGGCCGAGACCCTGGCCCGCGACCTGGCCGCCGCCGGGGTGGACGCGGTGGTCGTCGTGCTCTACGCGCTCCTGCTCCACGCCTACGACCCGCAGCTCACGGCCGTCGGCGTCGGCGTGGCGCTGCTCAACGTGGTCGCGATGCGGGTGGTCGTACGGCTGCGGGCGACGCGCACGGCCAAGCTGCGCGCGGACACCGCGCGGCTGACCACCACGGCGTACACCGGTCTGCAGCTGATCGAGACGATGAAGGCGACCGGTGGCGAGGACGGCTTCTTCCGCACGTGGGCCGGGCAGCACGCCACGACGCTGGAGGAGCAGCAGCGTCTCGGGGTGCCGGGCGCCTGGCTGGGCGTGGTAGCGCCGACGCTGGCGACGCTGAACAGCGCGCTGATCCTGTGGATCGGCGGGCTGCGGGCCGTGGAGGGCCACCTCTCGGTCGGTCTGCTGGTCGCCTTCCAGGCGCTGGTCACCCGCTTCACCGCGCCGCTGACCCGGCTCAACGGCGTCGCGGGCCGCATCCAGGACTTCGCCGCCGACGTGGCCCGCCTGAAGGACGTCGAGAGCTTCGCCGCGGACCCGGTCCACACCCGGCGCCCGGCGGACGGGAGCACCCGCCGGCTGCGCGGGCACGTGGAGCTGGAGGACGTCACGTTCGGCTACAGCCCGCTGGACGAGCCGCTGCTCACCGGCTTCTCGCTGTCCGTGGGCCCCGGGCGGCAGGTGGCGCTGGTCGGCGGGTCCGGCAGCGGCAAGTCGACGGTGTCCCGGCTGATCTCCGGCCTCTACGCCCCCTGGGAGGGAGCGATCCGCATCGACGGGCGGCGCCTGGCGGACATCCCGCGCGGCGCGCTCGCGGCCTCCGTCTCCTTCGTCGACCAGGACGTGTTCCTCTTCGAGGGCACCGTCCGCGACAACGTCGCCCTGTGGGACCCGTCGATCCCCGACGACGCCGTGCTCGCCGCGCTGCGCGACGCCGTCCTGGACGACGTGGTGGCGCGCCGCCCCGGCGGCATCCACAGCCGCGTCGAGCAGGACGGGCGCAACTTCTCCGGCGGCCAGCGCCAGCGCCTGGAGATCGCGCGGGCGCTGGTGCGCGACCCCGGTGTCCTGGTCCTGGACGAGGTCACCAGCGCCCTGGACGCGGAGACCGAGCAGCTCGTGATGGACAACCTGCGGCGCCGGGGCTGCGCCTGCGTGGTGATCGCGCACCGGCTGAGCACCGTGCGCGACAGCGACGAGATCGTGGTCCTGGAGCACGGCTCGGTGGTCGAACGCGGGCGGCACGAGGCACTGGTGGCGGCGGGCGGCCCGTACGCGCGGCTGGTCGGGGAGCGGTGAGATGACCTCCGTACGGCACCAGCACCGGCCGGTGGCCGAGGGCGACCACGTCCTCGCCGCGCTCTGCGGCACGGGCACCCCGGTCGACGGCTCCGGGCTCAGCCGCCTCGACCTCGAAGGCCCGCACGTGCTGTGGCTCGTCGCCCGCGGCGCGCTGGACCTGTTCGCGGTCGACGCCGCCGAGGAGGGCCACTGGCACCACCTCGGCCGCCTGGAGGCGGGCGCCCTGCTGCTCGGTCCGGTCGCGGGCGCCCGGCACACCCTGGTCGGCCGCCCGGCGCGCGACTGCGTCCTGCGCCGCGTCGCCCTGCGCGGGCTGCACCGGCCCCCCGAGGCGCGGACCTGGACGTACGACGCGTACGGCACCCCGCAGTACGTGCCACCGGAGACGAGCCCGCTGGAGTACGCCCTCTCGCTCGGTCTGGGCCGGGGCCTGGCGCTCCTCTTCGGAGCGCCGTCGGCCTCCGAGGCGGCGGCCGCCGCGCCGGCCGACGAGGACGTCCTGTGGACGCAGGTCCCGCCGGGCGGCGTGCGGTACGGCGCGGAGGCCGGCGCCGGGGCCGCGGCCGACCTGCTGGTGGACCCGGGGCTGTGGCAGGCGATGGTCGACCGGCAGTACCGGCTGCTGACCGTCCTGGACCGCTGGATCGAGCAGTTGGAGCGCCGCCACGAGGACCGCGCGGCCGAGGGGATCAGGGCGGGCGAGGCCGTCCGCGCCCGCGCCGACCGCGCCCTGCTCGCGTCGCTGTCCGGGCGCCCGGCGGCGCGGCCCGCCGCCGACGCCGACGCCACGTACGCCGCCTGCCGGCTGGTCGCCCGCGAGGCGGGGATCGAGCTGTCGGACCCGGCGCGGGGCGGCGCCGGGGGCGAACGGCTCGACCCGGTCGAACGGGTGGCCCTCGCCTCCCGGGTGCGCACCCGCGCCGTCCGCCTCGACGGGCGCTGGTGGCGCGAGGACGCCGGGCCGCTGGTGGGCCGGCGCGCCGCGTCGGGCGCGCCGGTCGCGCTGCTGTGGCGGCGCGGCGGCTACGTGGCGGTGAGCCCGTCGAGCGGCCGCGAGACCCCGGTGGAGAAGACCGGCGCGCGGGAGTTCGAGCCGCGGGCCGTGATGTTCTACCGGCCGCTGCCCGAGCGCCCCACCCCGCTGCGGCTGCTGCGGTTCGCCCTGCGCGGCACCGGCGGCGACCTGCGCAACCTCTTGGTCAGCGGGCTGGTGACGGTGGCGCTCGGCGCCCTGGTGCCGCTCGCCACGGGCCGGGTGCTCGGCGAGTACGTGCCGAGGGCGCAGCACTCCCTGATCGTGCAGACCTGTCTGGCGGTGATCGTCGCGAGCGTGGTCTCGGCGGCGTTCCTGCTGCTGCAGAACCTCACGCTGCTGCGCCTGGAGGGCCGTATCGAGGCGACGCTGCAGCCGGCGGTGTGGGACCGCCTGCTGCGCCTGCCGGCCGCGTTCTTCACCGAGCGGTCCACCGGCGAGCTGGCGAGCGCCGCCATGGGCGTCAGCGCCGTCCGCCGGCTGCTGGCGGGCACCGGCCCGGTGGTCGTGCAGGCGGGCACGGTCGGCGCGGTGAACCTGCTCCTGCTGCTGTGGTTCAGCGTGCCGCTCGCGCTGGCCGCCTGCGCCATGCTGCTGGTGGTCTCGGCCGTGTTCCTCGTCCTCGGCCTGTGGCAGGTGCGCTGGCAGCGCCGTCTGGTCGCGCTCACCAACAAGCTGAACAACCAGGCGTTCCAGACCCTGCGCGGCCTGCCCAAGCTGCGGGTCGCCGCGGCCGAGAACTACGCGTACGCGGCCTGGGCCGCCGAGTTCGCGCGCAGCCGCGAGCTCCAGCGCAGGGCCGGCCGCGTCAGGAACCTGAACACCGTGCTCGGCGCGGTGTACCTGCCGCTGTGCTCGCTGCTGATGTTCATGCTGCTCGCCGGACCCGCCCGCGGCTCGCTGTCGGCGGGCGCCTTCCTGGCGTTCCACACGTCGATGACCATGCTGCTGACCTCGGTGACCCAGCTGACCGGCGCGTTCGTCTCGGCGGTCGCGGCGCTGCCGCTGTTCGAGGAGATCCGGCCGGTGCTCGACGCGGCGCCCGAGGTGCGCGGCTCCAGCACCCCTCCGGGGGAGCTGTCCGGCGCCCTGGAGGCCAGGCGGCTGTCCTTCCGGTACACCGACGACGGCCCGCTCGTCCTGGACGACGTGTCGTTCGCGGTCCGCCCGGGCGAGTTCGTGGCGGTCGTCGGCCCCAGCGGCTGCGGCAAGTCCACCCTGCTGCGGCTGCTCATCGGCTTCGACAGGCCGCTGTCCGGCAGCGTGCTGTACGACGGCCAGGACCTGGCCGCCCTGGACCGGCCGGCCGTGCGCCGCCAGTGCGGGGTGGTGCTCCAGCACGCGCAGCCGTTCACCGGCTCGGTCCTCGACGCCATCCGCGGCACCGGGCCGTACACACCGCAGGAGGCGATGGCCGCGGCCGAACTGGCGGGCCTGGCCGAGGACATCAGGCGCATGCCGATGGGCCTGCACACCCTCGTGACCGGCAGCGGCTCGCTCTCGGGCGGCCAGCGCCAGCGCCTGATGATCGCCCAGGCCCTGATCCGCCGCCCCCGCATCCTCTTCCTCGACGAGGCGACCAGCGCGCTCGACAACGCGACGCAGCGCACGGTGATCGAGAGCACCCGGGCCCTGAACGCCACGCGCGTCGTCATCGCCCACCGCCTGTCCACCGTGCTGGACGCGGACCGCGTCGTGGTGATGGAGGAGGGCCGGGTGGTCCAGGAGGGCCCGCCCGCGCAGCTCCTCGCCGACACCGGCGGACGGCTGCACGAACTGGTCCGGCGCCAGCTGCGGTAGGACCCCGCCGGTACGGCGGCGACGGGGACCGGCGCCGCGTCCGTCGGGCGCGTGCGCCGGGGCCGCCGGCCGGTGACGGCTGACGCGGCCGCCGCGGGCGGCGCAGCGGCGGATGTCCCGCCCGGTCGGCAACGGGCGGGACACCCGCCGGGCCGGTGATCCGGCGCGGTGCGCCGGGCCGGCGGTGCCGCGGCGGGGCGGCGTCCGTGGAGCCGCCGCCCCTCCCCGTACACGCGCTACGGGGACGCGGCACTGCGTACGGCCGGCGGGTGCGCGGCCCGGCCCGGTCGCACGGGGGCGCCCGTCGTGCCGCCGGTGGCGGCCGCGGGGCCGTCCAGGGGAAGCCGGTACGGCGACGACCGCGCGCCCTCGTCGACCCGGCCGAACGACAGCGCCGAGCCGTTCGCTCTCACCTCGTCCACCGTGCCGGGGGCCTCAGCCCTCCGGCGCGCCTCCCGGCCGCCAGGAGCCCCGCCACACCACCCAGACGTGGCCGTCCGGCCCGTGGTGCACCTTCAGGCCGTCGACCATGGCGAAGACCCGGAGCCGCGCGGCGGGTGTCTCGTGCGCGGTCTCCATCGAGACCCGGATGTCGTCGGTGGCGGCCAGGGTGATGCCCGCGCGGTCCGCGGTCAGCACGATCCGGCAGGTCTCGGCGTTGCTGCGTTCCAGCAGGCAGGTGCTCACGGAGCGCCCCGCGTCCCGGACCGGCGCGAGGAAGGACCCCGGCGCCTCGATCACGCGCGTGACCGCCGCCGTGGCGGCCTCCGCGGCCAGGTCCCCGTCGGAGCGGGCGAAGTGAGCGGTGAACTCCATCTCCAGTGCGGGCTCCATCAGCCCGTACTCCGTCAGCAGCGGTAAGTCGTGCGACGAGGTGCGTACCGGCGTGCTCACCGCCCATTCCCCCCTGGAACGACAGTCGTAGGGACATCGGTGCAGCCGGGGACCGGGGCGGCACTGCGACTGTACGATCCGCCGCTCCGCCTTGAACAGGTCATCTTGAGCCAGCACAGATGACCAACTGTCAACCCTTTTGCCCGACATTCACCTTGTCGTGTGACCATGTCCTTGACGGGGGCCTGGTAGGAGTGACAGGCGTCCACGAGGACGGCCGCGGAGGCCGTACCCGCCCTTCGTCCCGGAGGTGGAGCCGCGACGCCGCCGGTGGCCCACGGCCGCCCCGCGGCCGGCCCCGACGGACGGCCCTCCGGGACCGGACTCCCGGCGGACGGCCCCTACGCCCGCGGCTACGCGAGGAGCGGGCACCCCGCCGCCGCGCCCCGGGCGAGGCCGCCACGGCGCCCGCGGGCGCCGTGGCCGGACACCTGGGGACCGCGGCGGAGCGGCCGGCCCGCGCGTACTGGCCGATCTGCGCCGCGGCGGCTTCTTCGAACGCCCGGACCTCCGGACGCCGCGCCGGGCTGAACACCGGGCACGGGAGCACGGAGGCGACCTGCGCACGGCTTCCGGAAGCCCCCGCCTCCTCCGCCGCCGCCCCGCGCGGCGGGCCCACCCGACCGGTTCCCGTCCCCGCCGGATCCGCCGCGGAGACACCCACGGCGCACGCCGACACGACGGACGACGCCGGTACGACGGATGGAAGCGACGCAAGGGACGGCGCGACGCGACGGACCGGAGGGGCCCTCCGGGTCGGCTCGACCGACCGGGCGGACCGCGCCACGGCTCGGGTGGACCGCGTCACGGCCCCGGCGGGCCATGTCACGGCCCGGGCGAACCGCACCGCGTCGGGCGACGGCCCCCGCCTCGCGGCTCCGGCCGGGTGAGCCCCCGGCGGCGCACGGCCCGGTGTCGCACGATCCGGCGGCGCACGGTCCGGCGGCCCGCGGCCGGGTGTCACACGGTCCGACCGACCACAACTCGGTGTCACACGGTTCGACAGCCCACGACTACGGTGTCACACGGTTCGACGGCTCACGATCCGGTGCCGTACGGCCGGGTGCCGCGCGGTTCGGCGGCGTACGGTCCGGGCTCCGGGGGGCCGGCCCTCGACGCGGCGCCGGCACCGGCGGCGGGCGAAGCCGCGGTCCCGCCGGAGCCCCCTGCTCCGGCGGGACCACTGCCGCCGGGGCGGCGGGACGGCCCCACTTCCGTCCCCGCCGCTCCCCGGTGCGGAGGTCGCGCGGCGCCCCGCGGCGGGACCCGCACTCCCCTGCTGCGAGTTCCCGGTCGGCCGCGAGCCGTCGGCCGACGCACGCGGAGCCCGCGCGACCTCGGTCCCCGGTGCGTGAGGACGCCCCCTGCCGTCGTCGTCCCCACGCGACCGGATGGCGTGCCGAACCGTTTCTGCTTCGGAACGCCCCTGTCGCCGGCCCCGAACTTCCGGACCGGCGAGCGCGAGTCTGCCGAGTCGGCGGGGGAAACACACATCGACCCCGCACGTTTCAGTAACGTTTCGTGTTGAATCAGTGGCGGGAAGTGACGCGAGGCGTCAGGGCCGTCCCCGGAAGTCCCCTGGACATCCCTCGAACGCGGAGGAAAACCCCTCTTCAGGGGCAAGCCTTGGCCGAAACCTCACCGCTCGGCAGTCGGCCGGAACCGTTCCGCGGGCGGCGGCGGAATCGGCCCTTGCCGGGGCTTGCCAGGCGGCCGCGGACGCGCAACGTTGCTTACATGCTTACAGCCGAACAGCACGAGAAGTTGCGCGGCTGGTTCGCCGGCCGTGTGCCCGACGAGCTCTTCGAGGACCTCGTCGACGTCACGGTGGACCGCGAGGAGATCACCGTCGTCGGCCGCATCCCCGAGCCCCGGCTCGCCGGGGGCGCCTCCGCCGCCGAGCGGGAGGCGGCGGTGGCGGCGCGGATCGCGGAGTTCCGCGAGCGCAGCCGGGACGACCGGGTCGCGGTGGCCCGCGAGGCCGAGCACCGCTTCCGCCGCAAGGTCTCCTGGGGCGTGGAGTGCGGCTCCGAACGCGCCCTGTTCACCCACGTCGCCGCGCCCGTCATGACGCGGCTGCGCCAGCCCCAGCGCCGGGTCCTGGACACCCTGGTCGCGGCCGGCGTGGCCCGCAGCCGCAGCGACGCCCTCGCCTGGTGCGTACGGCTCGTCGAGCGGCACGCGGACGACTGGCTCACGGAGCTGAGGGACTCCCTGGAACACGTCCGGCGGGTCCGCTCCCGGGGCCCGGACGCCCCGCCGCGCGAGGAGGACGCGGAGGCGGACGCCGACGGCGTCTGACGGCGCCTGCGGGGGCGGTGGGCACGGTCCCGCCCCCGGAGCCGCTCCCCTTCCCGTACGCCGCCCCGCCCGGACGTGACGATCGCAACTGCGGTGGTCCGCGCCGGACGGTGGACGTGTCCGGCCGCGCTGACCAGGATCGTCCGGGGACATCGCGGTCCCCGGGACGAAAGGCAGGGCGTACGGATGCCGAAGCACTGGGCGGACTTCCAGTACGAGATCTATCTGAACGGCATGACGGGCGCGGTGCCCCGGCTGCCCACCGACCTCACGCGCCTGGAGGAGCTGACCGAGCAGCGCCTCGGGCCGGGCCCGGTCGGCTACGTGGCGGGCAGCGCGGGCAGCGGCAGCACGGCGCGCGCCAACAGGGCCGCCCTGGAGCGCCGCCGGATCGTGCCGCGCATGCTGCGCGACGTGCACGAGCGGGACCTGACCGTGGAGGTGCTGGGCCGCACCCTGCCCGCGCCGCTCGCACTCGCCCCGATCGGCGTGCTGTCGATCATGCATCCCGACGCCGAGCCCGCGGCGGCCCGGGCCGCCGCGGCGCAGGGCGTGCCGTTCGTCCTGTCCTCGGCCTCCAGCACCCCCATGGAGCAGGTCGCGGAGGCGAGCGGGGACGGCGAGCGCTGGTTCCAGCTGTACTGGCCCAAGGACCGCGAGGTGGCCCGCAGCTTCCTCGGCCGGGCGAAGGCCGCCGGGTACACCGCGCTGGTCGTCACGCTCGACACCCCGCTGCTGGCCTGGCGGCCGCGCGACCTGGACCAGGCGTACCTGCCGTTCCTGCACGGCGTGGGCACCGCCAACTACTTCTCCGACCCCGCGTTCCGAGCAGGGCTGGCCAAGCCGGTGCACGAGGACCCGAACGCGGCCGTGCTGCACTTCGTCGGCATGTTCGCCGACCCCGGCAAGACCTGGCCGGACCTGGCGTTCCTGCGGGAGAACTGGGACGGCCCGATCGTCCTCAAGGGCGTCCTGCACCCGGACGACGCGCGCCGGGCCGCCGACGCCGGCGTGGACGGGGTGGTCGTCTCCAACCACGGCGGGCGCCAGGTGGCGGGTGCCGTCGCGGCGGCCGACGCGCTGCCGCGGGTGGCCGGGGCCGTGGGCGACCGGCTCACCGTGCTCTTCGACAGCGGGGTGCGCACGGGCGACGACATCGCCAAGGCGCTCGCGCTGGGCGCGCGGGCGGTGCTCGTGGGACGGCCGTACGCCTACGGGCTCGGGCTCGACGGGCAGGCGGGCGTGGAGCACGTGATCCGCTGCCTGCTCGCCGAACTCGACCTCACCCTCGCCCTGTCCGGCCACGCGGGCCCGGGTTCGCTGGGCCCGGACGACCTGGCCGTGGAAAGCGCCTGACGGTCCGTCACCGGCCGGCTGCCGACGGGTGGCCGGGGTGACGGCCCCTCATGAGACGGGGACGTCCGCTCCGGCGGCCGCCAGGGAGCGCGGCGAGGCCGTCGCCGGCGCGTCGGTCAGCCAGCGCTGGCGGTGGCCGCCGTCGCGGTCCTTGACCACGACGTCCGCACCGAGCGCGGTGGCCGTGGCGGTGACCGCGAGGCCGTCGCCGCGGCGCGCCACCAGTTCGCCGCGGACCGTGAGGTCGTAGCGCACGTCGTCGCCGCGCCCGTGCCCGGCGGCGACGCACGGGCCGAGGGTGAGCACCCCCTCGTCGGCGTGCGAGTCCAGGCAGAGCCCGGGGTTGGCGATGCTGCGCAGCAGCCCGTCCTCCTCGTACGACCACTCCTGGGTGGGGGCGGAGGAGCAGGCCGTGAGCAGGGCCCGCGCGCCCGCCCGCGCCCGCCGGTCCTCGATGTCGAGGCAGAGCCCGGCCGCGACGTTGCGCAGCCGGGTGCGCGCCGGGACGGGCGACCCGACCGTGTCGGGGGGCGCCGCGGAGTCGCTGCCCGGGTCGTCCGTACGGCTGCCGGCCGTACCGGTGGAGGCCGTGGAGCCGGCGCCGTCGTCCTGCGGCAGCAGGCCCGCGACCAGCGCACTGCCGAGCAGCAGCGCCGTCACCAGCCCGGCCCCGGTCAGCAGGGCCTTGGTCTGGCGCTGGTCCGCCGGGAGCCCCCGGACGCCGCGGACGGCGGTGATCGAGGACAGCAGGCGGTAGCGGACGCTCCGGCGTCGGCGCCGGTCGCGGCGGCCGCCGCTCCGGCTCCGGCCGGCCGGGGTGACGCGGCCGGGCCGGGAGTCGAGGTAGCGCCGGGCGCCCCAGCCGAGGACCGCCTCGGCGAGCAGTACGCCGAGGTCGCCGTCGAAGAAGCGGAGCTGCTCGGCGGCGTGCCGGCAGAAGGCGCACTCAGCAAGGTGCTCGCGGACGTCCGGCAGCAGGGTGCCGCCGCGCCGCATCGGGACGTCGAGCAGCCGGTTGTAGTGGCGGCAGTCGGGGTGCGGCGCCAGCTCGCGGTGGGCGCGCACGCAGCCGTCCCGGAACTGGTCGCGCGCCTGCTCCAGGGTGGCCGCCGCCGTCCCGGCGTCCACGCCGAGCAGGGCGGCGGGCACGGAGACGGGGTCGGCCTCGACCTCCTTGTGCCAGAGCAGGGTCTGCAGGAGCCCGGGCAGGGCCCGGAAGGAGCGCTCCGCCAGCAGGCGGTTCTCCGCGGTCATGGTCCGCGCGGTGCGCATGCCGCGGCCGCCCGCCGGTTTGCCCAGGTCCGGCAGGGCCGCGGAGACACGCTCGTCCGCGGCCCAGTCCCGCACCGTGTCCCGGACCGCCACCAGGAGCCGGGGCCGCAGGGCCGCGCCGGGCTCCAGGTAGCGCGGCGAGCCCAGCACCTGCCGCCAGGCCGCCGCCGTGACGACGGAGGCCGCCCGCCCCGAGGAGGCGAGGCAGATCACCGCGTAGTCGTGCGCGGGCTGCCAGTGCCGGGCCAGCAGCAGCCCGGTGGCCCGGGAGACGTCGCCCTCCGGGCCCGACCGCAGCCGTGCGGCGAGGCTCTCGTCGGATTCCTCCGGCACGCCGCCCGGGGAGGGCGGGGAGGAGGGACGAGGAGGGTGGGGGGTGTGCACCGAGCGGTTTCCTTCCCGTGCGGCAGGCAGCACGCAGAGTTCGTGTCGCCGAGGGGACGCGTCCCGCGGGTGCGTTCCCCTCGAGGCGTGCGCGGGAGTGCGGCGGGATTCCGGCTGCGGAGGGAGCGGGTGCCGAGAGCCTTCTGGGCCGGCGAGGCACCGCGGTACCGAACAGCGAAGGGGGCCCGGCGATCGCCCGTGCGCGAGGGAGTTCACCCTCGCACAGAACTCCGACCACCAACAAGGCGGTTGGGTCATTCGCACATCGCGGAAGTCATTGACAGGAAGTCAGCGAAAGCGGGCGCCGGGCGGAGTGCCGGGTATGTCGCCCGGGGCCGCCCCGGTGGACGCGCCGGGCGGGCCGTACGGAGCGTACGCGGCGCTTTGTACGGCCCGCCCGGCCCGTGCGACGTACCCGGCTCACCCGGCCCCCGCCTCCCGGGGACCGGGCGGCACCGCGCGTCAGCGCGCCGGCACCTCCAGGCGGCTGATCCGCAGGGCGCCGCCGGCCTCGCCCGGGCGGCGGCTCGTCAGGGTCAGCCGCAGCCGGCGCCCGCGCACCGGGTCGAAGGCGATCACCGTCGGGGCGTCGGAGGCGGTGGCCCAGTCCACGGACTGGTGCCGTACGGGGCGCCGGCGGCGGCCGTCCCAGACCTCGGCCCCGACGGCGGCGGGCAGGCCGTGGCCGGCGTCGGCGGTGAAGGACACCTCGACCCGGTCGACGGTGCGCGTGCGCCCCCCAGTCCACCGACACCCAGCCCTCGGGGCGGGCCCCGTCGAACGCGGGCAGCAGGGCGGTGGCGGCCTTGTGGAAGGCGTTGGACCAGCCCGTGGCCGGGTCGCCGTCGAGCATCGCCGCGGGCACGGTGTCCGGCCGCCCGGAGTAGCTCGCGTCCGCGCGCGGGTGTCCCGGAGACTGCGGGACGGGCCCGGGGCCGGGCCCGAAGCGCGGCGCGGGCGTCAGCGTCCTCTCGTCCTCCCGCGCCTCGGTGGTGCGCAGGGTGACCCGGCCGGTGCGCAGCCCCTCGGAGCGGGCGGTCACCGTCAGGCGTCCGGCCCTGGTTCCCGAGCGCACGACGGCGAGGGCCCTGCCGTGGAAGGCGGTCCGTGCGCTCGCCTGGTAGCGCTCGGCGCTCGCCTGGCGGCCGTTGTCGACGCCGGCCAGGGAGCCGCCGCCCACGTCGAAGGCGATCAGGTGCTCGGCGCCGGGGACGACCGTGCCGCGCGCGTCGACGACCTCGGCGGTCACGAAGCACACCGACCGCCCGTCCGCGGCGAGGGACTCGCGGTCGGCGGTGAGGCGCACGGCGTGCGGCTCGCCCGCGGTGCGCAGCACGTCGGTGGCGACGGTGCGGCCGCCGCGCCGGGCCACGGCCTTCAGCTCGCCGGGCGCGTAGGGCACCTTCCAGGTCAGGTGCAGTTTGCCCGCGCTGCCGTTCGGGCTGGTGCAGCTGCCGGGGCAGGGGCCGTCGGTGAAGGTCTTGTCGTCGCCGCTCGCCTCGGTGGTCTCCAGGTAGGTGCGCCCGTCGGTGGTCCTCTTGGTGTCGAACCTCCGCACGCCCAGCGACGTGCCGTCGAGGTACAGCTCCACGGTGTCGACGTTGGAGTACGCCCAGACCTCGACGGTGTCGCCGTCCTCGTGGTTCCAGCCCATCGGCACCAGGTGGACCATGGGCTCGGTGGTCCACTGGCTCTTGAAGAGGTAGTACGTGTCCTTGGGGAACCCGGCCGTGTCCACGGCCCCGAAGAACGAGGTCTTCACCGGGAAGACGTCGTACGGCGTGGGCTCGCCGACGTAGTCGATGCCCGACCACAGGAACTCGCCCGCGAACCACTTGCGGTCGCGGTCCCTCTTCAGGCCGTACTCGCCGCTCATCGTCCAGGAGGCGAGGTTGTTGTCGTAGGAGGAGGTCGCGCGGCGGCCCGGCGTGTGGTTCTCACCGGTGTTGAGGTGCTCCGGCTCCTGGTACGTCGAGCGGCTGGAGGTCTCCGAGGAGGACTCCGACTCGAAGAGGAACAGGTGCGGGTAGCGGGCGTCGACCGACTTCGCGGTGTTGTGGTTGAGGCCGAGCCCGTCCAGCTTCGCGGGCATCAGGTCGGCGGCCGACCCGACGGCCGGCAGGCTCCTGTACTTGTCGGAGCCGATGACCAGGGGCCGGGTGTCGTCCTGTGCCCTGACCGCGTCGATGACCCGCTGGGCCATGGCGAGTCCGGCGGTGCTCGTGGAGTCGGGTATCTCGTTGCCGATGGACCACATGATCACGGCGGGCGAGTTGCGGGCGGCGAGCACCGTCTCGGCGGCGTCGCGGTCGGCCCACTCGTCGAAGAAGCGCCCGTAGTCGTAGGGGTTCTTGCCGGTCCGCCAGCAGTCGAAGGCCTCCACGACCATCACGACGCCCAGCTCCTCGCAGGCCCGCAGCGTCTCGGGCGAGGGCGGGTTGTGGGCGGTGCGCAGCGCGTTGACACCCATGGACTTCCTCAGGGTCAGCTGCCGTCGCACGGCGTCGTAGCTGGTGGCGGCCCCGAGGGCGCCGAGGTCGTGGTGCAGGTCGACGCCCTTGAGCTTGGTGTGTTCGCCGTTGAGCGAGAAGCCCTCGTCCGGGTCGAGCGCGAAGGTGCGGATGCCGAAGGGGGTGCGGACGGTGTCGGTGACCTCGCCGCCGACGCGCACCTCGGTCACGAGGGTGTACAGGTGCGGCGCGTCGAAGGACCACAGGCGCGGCGCGGCCACGGTCAGGTCGTGGGTGGCGGTGGCGGTGTCCGCGACGGCGAGCGAGGAGTCCGCGCGGGCCACCGTGCGGCCGCCGGGCGCGACGATCCGGGAGGAGACCTCGGCGTCGGCCGCGGCGCCCGAGGCGTTGACGACGGTCGTCAGGACCCGGACGGAGGCGCGCTCGCGCGAGACCTGCGGGGTCGTCACCCGCGTGCCCCAGCGCCGGACGTGCACGGGCTCGGTGACGACGAGGCGGGCCTCGCGGTGGATGCCGCTGCCGGAGTACCAGCGGCTGCTGGGCAGCCGGTTGCGCACCCGCACCGCGAGGACGTTCCCGGTCCTCCCGTCGGTGTGCACCTGGCCGGTGAGGTCGAGGGCGAAGCCGGTGTACCCGTAGGGGTGCCGGCCGACGAGCTCGCCGTTGCAGTACACGTACGCGTCCATGTAGACGCCGTCGAACTCCACCGGGACGCGCTTGCCGCGGAGGGACGGCGGCAGGGTGCAGGCCAGGCGGTACCAGCCCAGGCCGCCGGGGAGGAAGCCGGGGAGGAAGCCGGTGCCGCTGGTGGTGCCGTGGTCGGTGGTCGGCGAGAGCCCGATGCTCCAGTCGTGCGGGACGGCGACCCGCCGCCACCCCGAGTCGTCGTGGCCGGGCGCGGCGGGCGCCACGTCCGTGCCGTCCGGGTCCGCCCCGCCGTCCGGGTCGACGAGTTCGAACCGCCAGCCGTCGCGGAGCGGGACGGTCGTACGGCCCGCGGCGGGGCGGGCCGTGCCGGGCGCGACGCCGGCGTCCGGGGCCGCCGCCGGCACCACCGGGGTCGCGGTGCCTGCGATCAGTACCGATCTGCGAGTGACCGTCACGGGTCTCCCCCTCGTCGACGGCACGCGGTCGTGCCCGGGGCACACGCGGGGGCAGGAGGACACACGTGCTCGGAACCGCCCGGGATCGCACAAGGTCTGACGGTGCGGCACTCCGGCCCGTCAAGACTCGTGTCGTGCCCTTCCGTCCGTCGTGTCACATCGGCCGAAAACTCCCCGCGGGTCCCGGAGCGGCGCCGCGGCCGTCCCGCGGCGGTGTTCCCACCCGTACGGGGCCCGCCGCGCCGGGCCCGCGCGCCGCGTCCGCGCTCCGGGCGGACCGGACCGCAGGGGGGTGTGCGGCCCGTGCCCGGGCAGGCACCCTGTGTGCGGAGCGCGCGCACCCACTAGGCTTGGAACACAAGTGACGCGCCTGTTCACTGAGAGTGTGCGCAATGGAGTGGCGGCGACTTGAGTAGCCCCAAGGACACATACGGCCCCGCCTCGGACGTCCCGTTCGACGAGGCCGCCACGGCCCGTGCCGTCGTCGACGCCGACGGCACCCTCGTCGCGTGGAACGAGGGCGCCCGGCGTCTGCTCGGCCATGCCCCGGCGGAGGTCGTGGGACGCCCCGCCGCGCGGCTGCTCGTCGACGGCGCGGAGGACCCGCCGCCCGACGACACGGGCAACCGGCGCAGCGGCACCCTCACGCTGCGTCACCGTGACGGCCGCACGACGACCGTGTGGGTCCTGGCCCACCGTCTGCGGCCCGAGCTCGGCGACCGCAGCGACTGGCTCGTGGTCTCGCCGCTGGAGGCCGACCGGCCGCGGCCCGCCGACGACCCGCTGGCCACGGCCCTGATCGACCAGTCGCCCTGCGCCCTGGCCATCTTCGACGAGCGGCTGCGGCTGCACCGGGTCAACGGCGTGATGGCCGACACGGTCGGGCTCCCCGCGGCCCGGATCCGCGGACTGCGGCTCCCGGAGGTGGTCGGCGATCCCCGCTACGCCGACCTGGAGCAGCGGATGGCGCGGGTGCTGGCCCGCGGGCAGCACGAGGACGTGCGGACACGGCCGCGCCCGGACCGCGCGGAGCACGCGGGGACCTGGCTGGTGCGGCTCGCCCCGCTCACCGACGGCGAGGACAAGGTGCGGGGCGTGTGCGTGGCCGTGCACGACGTCTCGGACCAGTTCCGCGCCGAGGAGCGGCTGAGGCTGGTGAACGAGGCGAGCGTGCGCATCGGCAGCACCCTCGACGTCACCTGCACCGCCCAGGAGCTGGCCGACGTGCTGGTGCCCGCGCTCGCCGACTTCGTCAGCGTCGACCTGCTCGACCCGCTCGAAGGGGGCGGCGACCCGGACACGGAGCATCTGTCCGCCCCGGTCGCCCTGCGCCGCGTCGCCCACCGCTCGATGCACCCCGGCGCCCCGGAGGCGGTGGTCGAGCCGGGCCGGGCCGACGTCTACCCGGAGTCCTCGCCCCAGGCCGACTCCCTGCTCACCGGCCGTACGGTCGTGATCGACGACCTGACGGGGCGGCGCACCCACTGGCCGGCCGACGACCCGGCGCGCGCCGAGTACGTCACCAAGTACGACCTGCGGTCCGTGATGTCGGTGCCGCTGCGGGCCCGCGGCGCGACGCTCGGCGTCGCCGTGCTGACCCGGTCCGGGCAGCGCGGCCCCTTCTCGGGCGAGGACGTCCTGCTGGCCGAGGAGGTGGCGGCGCGCGCCGCCGTCTGCGTCGACAACGCCCGGCGCTACTCGCGGGAGCGCGACACGGCCCTCGCCCTGCAGCGCAGCCTGCTGCCGCGCCGACTGCCCCGCACGGCGGCGCTGGAGGCGGCCTCGCGCTATCTGCCCGCCGCGCGCGCCGGGGTGGGCGGCGACTGGTTCGACGTGATCCCGCTGTCGGGTCTGCGGGTCGCCCTCGTCGTCGGCGACGTGGTCGGCCACGGCGTCCAGGCGTCGGCCACGATGGGCCGGCTGCGCACGGCGGTGCGCACCCTCGCCGACATCGACCTCGCCCCCGACGAGCTCCTCACGCACCTCGACGACCTGGTCGTCCGGCTCTCCGCGGACGCGGGCAGCGGCGTGACGGCCGGCGAGGTCGGCGCGAGCTGCCTGTACGCCGTGTACGACCCGGTCTCGCGGCGCTGCACCATGGCGCGGGCCGGGCACCCCGCCCCGGTGCTGGTCGCGCCCGGCGCCGCGCCGCGCCTTCTCGACCTGCCGGCGGGTCCCGCCCTGGGGCTGAGCGGGCTGCCCTTCGAGTCCGTGGAGATCGAGCTGCGCGAGGACAGCGTGCTCGCCTTCTACACCGACGGCCTGCTGGAGAGCCCGGGCGACGGGGACGCCGACACCGGGCACCGGCTGCTGTGCGAGGCCCTCGCCCGCCGCACCGACTCGCTGGAGGACGCCTGCCGGGAGATCCTCCACTCGGTGCTGCCGCCGGGCGGCGCCGCCGACGACGTGGCGCTGCTGCTCGCCCGCACCCACGGACTGCCCGCCTCGGCCGTGGCGACCTGGGACATCCCCGCCGACCCGGCGCTGGTCGCGCCGATCCGCAAGCAGGTCGTGGACCGGCTGGAGCGCTGGGGCCTCGCGGAGGAGGCGTTCACCACCGAGCTCGTGGTGAGCGAGCTCGTCACCAACGCCATCCGGTACGGCGAACGCCCCATCCGGCTGCGCCTCATCCACGACGACGCCGTGCTGATCTGCGAGGTGTCGGACAGCAGCCACACCGCCCCGCACCTGCGCCGCGCCCGGACGTACGACGAGGGGGGCCGCGGTCTGCTGCTGGTCGCCCAGCTCACCCGCCGCTGGGGCAGCCGGCACACGCCGGAGGGCAAGACGATCTGGGCGGAGATGCCGGTGGGCGGCGTGTTCGGCGACGGCCCGGCCGACGACGGCGCGTAGCACCGCCGTCCCGCTCCTCGGCGGTCCTGCCGCACCGCCGCGCGGCCCCGGACCGGTGCGCCGCCGTGCGGCCCGACCGGTCAGGGGGCGCGTCGCCGTACGGCCGAACGCGCACGTCACATCGTCCGTACGGCTCCCGGGCCGTTTCCCTCCCGTATCGCGGGTACTCGCTGCGGCGACACAGAGGACATCCGCGTCCGGCGCGTCCGGACGGCACGAGGGACACGAGGGAGAGGAATCGTCGTGGACACGCAGCACTCGCTCACGTCGCAGGTCCAGGTGGTACTCAGCGACTGCTCCGGGGACGACGCCGAGCGCGTCCTAGGGGCCCTGCACGGATTCTTCGCCGCGGGCTCCGGGGACGGGGGCGGTTCGCGGACGGACCGCTCCGAGAAGTCCACGGCCTGGACGGGCGTGTTCGACACGCAGTCCTCCGGCTCGTCCGCCCCGGACTCCCCCGTACGGCTGTCGGGCCCGGTCACCGTCGAGCTGCAGGGCACCTGCCCCGCCGTGAAGGCGGCGCGGGAGGCCCTGGAGAAGGTGTTCGGCGTCCAGGAGACGGGCCACGTCTCCGGCGACCAGGAGGTGGAGGTCGGGCTGCGGCTGGAGAGCCTCGACGGCGCGGCCTGACGGCATGACGACGCGACGGGTTCCGGCGCGGGCACCGGGGACGGTCCCGGCGCCGGGCGCGGGCCCGGGCACGAACGCGGGCGTGGGTACGGACCGGCTGCC
Organism: Streptomyces minutiscleroticus; assembly: GCF_014650875.1. GTDB lineage: Bacteria > Actinomycetota > Actinomycetes > Streptomycetales > Streptomycetaceae > Streptomyces > Streptomyces minutiscleroticus. Next base: position 71,338 of record NZ_BMVU01000025.1, on the reverse strand, counting down.
CGGTCCCGCGTTCGTGCCCCTCGCCGGCCGCGGTGCCCAGGCGCCGCCGTAACGGCCCTCCCGTCCCGGCGACGGACCGCACGGCCCTCCTCTCCGCCCCGGGACGGACGCACGCTCCTCCCTACCCCGGGACGGACGAACGCTCCCCTCTGACCGGGAGCGGACGCGCGGTCCTCCCCACCCCGGAACGGACGCACGGTCCCCCGCGCCCCTGGACGGCGCACGGTCCTCCCCTTCAGGACGCACGGCCGCTTCCAGGACGGGCACGGCCCCTTCCGGGCCGGCGCTCGACTCGCTCCGGCCGGGCGACGGACATCACGCCCCTCCCCCGCCTTGACAAGGGGTTGCGCGGGCAGGAGGGTGCCGCGCCCTCCCCGCGCGGCGGCTGGTTGGATGAGCGCGCACCAGTGATCGTCTTTCGGAGGACTGCGCCCTGAACAGCCCGCTCGCGGAGGTCTTCTCCGTCGTCCTGCTCGCCGTGGTCCTCGTCGGCGCGGTGGTACGCCCCTTCGGGCTGCCGGAGGCGGTGGTCGCGGTCCCCGCCGCCGCGCTCGCCGTGGCCACCGGCGTGATCTCCCCGGCCCACGCCCGGGACGAGGCCGGAGTGCTGGGACCCGTCGTCGGGTTCCTGGCCGCGGTCCTCGTGCTCGCCAAGCTCTGCGACGACGAGGGGCTGTTCCGGGCGGGCGGCGCCTGGCTGGCCCGTACGTCGAGGGGACGGCCCCGGCGGCTCCTGGTCGCCACCTTCCTGCTGGCCTCGGGCGTCACGGCGGTGCTCAGCCTGGACGCCACGGTCGTGCTGCTCACGCCGGTGGTGTTCGCGACGGTGGCCCGGCTGGGCGCCGGCCCCAAGCCGCACGTCTACGCCTGCGCCCACCTGTCGAACACGGCGTCGCTGCTGCTGCCCGTCTCCAACCTCACCAACCTGCTCGCGTTCGCGGCGAGCGGTCTGAGCTTCCTGCGCTTCGCCGCGCTGATGGCGCTCCCCTGGCTCGTCGCGATCGCCGCCGAGTACCTCGTCCTCCGCCGCTACTTCGCCGCCGAGCTGGACGCGGGGGCCGCCGGTGCGGCGGACGCCGACGAGCCGGTCGAACGCCCGGTGTTCGCCCTGGTCACGGTCGCGTGCACACTCGCGGGCTTCGCCGTCGCCTCCGCGGTCGGCGTCGAACCCGCCTGGGTGGCCGCGGCCGGGGCCCTCGTCCTGGCCGTCCGCGCGCTGGCCCGGCGGCGGACCACCGCGCTCGCGGTCGTCCGCGCCGCCTCGCTGCCCTTCCTGGCCTTCGTCCTGGCGCTGGGCGTCGTGGTGCGCGCCGTGGTCGACAACGGGCTCGCGGACGCGCTCGGCCGACTGGTGCCGGGCGCGCAGAGCCTGCCCGCGCTGCTCGCGGCCGCCGCGCTCGCCGCCCTCCTGGCGAACCTGATCAACAACCTGCCTGCCGTTCTGGTGCTGCTGCCCCTGGCCGCCCCGGCCGGCCCCGGCATGGTGCTCGCCGTGCTGCTCGGCGTGAACATCGGCCCCAACCTGACGTACGCCGGGTCCCTGGCCACGCTGCTGTGGCGGCGCATCGTGCACCAGCACGACCACGAGGTGGAGCTCGGGGAGTTCACCCGGCTCGGCCTGCTCACCGTGCCCGCCGCGCTGGTGCCGGCGGTGGTGGCGCTGTGGGGCTCCCTGCTCGTGCTCGGCGGCTGAGACGTGGCGGAGGCGGATGGACGCGGAGGGCGTGGAGGGCGCGCCGAAAGCGGCGACCGCGACATCCGTGGGGGACGCGGCCGGTGACGGCTTGAAAGCCAAAGTGGTAGATTCAACTTTCAAGTAAGGCCCGAGGGGGGACCTTGCGACGACGGAGCCCCGTCCGGCACGCACCCGGACAGGGCTCCGTCGCGTTCCGGCGGCACGCTCCGGTCCCGGGCGCCGCCGTACGGGCAGCGGCACACCGGAGACGGCCGGCCGGAAGTCCACAAACGCAGCAGCTCAGGAACGCAGCAGCTCCGCCCCGCTCAGGTCGAGACCGCCGTCCCGCCAGACCAGGCCGCGCAGGTCGCGCACGACGACGTCGGCGTCCGTGGCCAGCCCCCGCTCGCCGACGCCGACCACGTACGCGCCCGCCGCCGCCCCCGCCTCGGCTCCGGCGGCGCTGTCCTCCAGGACGACGGCGCGGGCCGGCTCGACGCCGAGCCGCGCGGCCGCCGCGAGATAGCCGTCGGGGGCCGGTTTGCCCCGGGCGACGTCGCCGGCGGTGACCAGGACGGCCGGCAGCGGCAGCCCCGCGGCGTCCAGACGCGCCCGGGCCAGGGGCCCGACCCCGGACGTGACGACGGCCCAGACGTCCTCCGGCAGCGCCTTCAGCAGGGAGGAGGCGCCGGGCAGCGCCACCGTGCCGGCGGCGGCCTCCACCTCCAGGCGGTCGATCTCGGCGAGCGCGGCGGGCTGTTCGGCGGGGTCCGCGACGAGCAGCGCCACGGTGTCGGCGGAGCGCCGGCCGTGCACCATGGCCGTGACCTCGTCCTCCGGGAGGCCGCGGGCGCGGGCCCAGCGGCCCCAGGCCGTGCGGACGCCCTGGTCGGAGTCGACCAGGACGCCGTCGTTGTCGAAGAGGAGTCCCTCACAGGGGATGCGCACGACGGCCGTCCTCGGTGTTGTCGGTGTCCTCGGTGTCTTGAGTGTCCTCGGTGCCTTCGGTGTTATCGGTGTTCCCGCTGTCGTTCTCGGTGTTCCCGCCGACTGTGCCGCTTCCGCCGTCCCGGTGCTCCGCGGGTCCCCGGCCGGTGACGGGGCGGTTGCGGTACCGGCCGACGAGTTCCCGCGCGGCCGCCTGCATACGGACGGGCGGCAGACCGCGGGCCACGAGCGTCAGGTCGTCCAGGACCATCTCGCCGATGGCCGTGAAAGCCTGCGGGATGCCGCCGGCCCGGTGCGCCGACAGGACCAGGCCCTCCAGACCGCGCGCCGGATGGCCGGCGGGGACGGGCTCCTCGGGCCACACGTCGACGGCGGCCAGCAGCCGGCCCGCGGCGACGCGGTCGAGCAGCGCGGGGAAGTCGACGACCGGGGCCCGGCTGACCAGCACCAGCCGCGCGCCGTCCGGCAGGAGGTCCAGTTCGCGGGCGCCCAGCAGGTGCCGGCTCTCGTCGGTGACGGTGGCCAGCACGAACACGAACCGGCTCGCGCGGAGCGTCTCCTCCAGCGTGGCCGGGACGACTCCGTGGTCGCGCAGTTCCGCGTCCGGCAGCCAGGGGTCGTGGACGCGGACGACGGGCCGGAAGGCCGCGAGCAGCGGGTGGAGGGCGCGCCCGAGGTTGCCGAACCCGACCAGGCCGACGTCCGCGCCGCGCAGCAGGACGGCGTCGGCGTTGCCCTCGGAGACGTACCGCTCGCGGCCCGCCCGGAACGCGCGGTCCTCGCGGCTGATGCCGCGCGCCAGGTCGAGCGCGAGCCCGAGGGCGTACTCGGCCACGGCCTGCGCGTAGGCGGGCCCGCAGCCCAGGACGTGGACGCCGCGCGCGAAGCAGGTCCCGTAGTCGACGTTGGGGAAGAAGTTGCCCTCCACGTTGAGCAGGGCCCTCAGCCGGCCGGCGCGGGCCAGCCGCTCGGCCGGCAGGTCGGGCTGGCCCACGACGGCGAAGGCGTCGGGCAGCGCCCGGTCGAACTCCTCCTCGGACTCCGGCTCCACCACGGTGAAGCGCTCGCGCAGCCGCGCCAGCGTGTCCGGGGCGAAGACGCGGTCGGTGCGCTGCGGGGCGGGGCTGAGGATCACCAGGGGCCTGGATGGGGTGCTCACTGCTCTCCTTCGTCCGCACGGGCGTCCGGGGGCGCACCGGCCACCGGCCACCGGCCACCGGCCACCAGCCACGGTAGCCGTCCGCGCCGGGTCCGGCAGGAGCGCCGCACGCGGGGCGGGCGGTGCGGCGGGTCCTCGTCCGGGGCGGCGAGCGGGACGCCCCGCGTCTGCCGCCGCGTCGCTCCCGCACCCGCCTCGCACCCACCCCCGCGCCCGCCTCCGCCTCCGTCCGTATTTGACGCGCGCCGCCGCCGCGCGTTTTGATCACGGGCGTGACCGGGCGCGCGGCCCGGCACGGAGCAGGGCGCCCGCCCGGCGGCGAAGGCCGTGGCGGCCTGGGCGTCCCCATGAGTGAGGGAGCGATCATTCCCGTCGTACATGCTGCCCGTCGCGCAGCGGCCGGCGCGGCCGCTGCCCTGGTCTCCCTCACCCTGCTGACCTCGTGCTCCACCGGCTCCGCGAGCCCCGGCGCGACCGCTGCGGACCGGCGGACCGCCGAGGACCCGGGCGTCGAGCCGCCGCCCCGGCACGCCGGTTTCGACTACCAGATCGGCGGCGCCTACCGCCCGCCGGCCGGGGTCCGCGTCGTCAGCCGCGACCGCGCGGCGGACCCGGCCCCCGGCCTGTACAACATCTGCTACGTCAACGCCTTCCAGGCCCAGCCCGACGAACTGGCCGACTGGCCCGACGACCTGGTGCTGCGCGACGACGAGGGCGAGCCCGTCGTCGACGAGGACTGGGACGAGGCGCTGCTCGACATCTCCACCGCCGTCAAGCGCGAGCGGGTGGCCGAGCGCGTGAACCGGTGGGTCGACGGCTGCGCCGAGAAGGGCTACGACGCCGTCGAACCCGACAACTACGACAGCTACACCCGCTCCGACGGCCTGCTGACCGCCGACGACGCCGTGGCGTTCGCCCGGCTGCTGACCCGGCACGCCCACGCGCGGGGGCTGGCCGTGGGCCAGAAGAACACGGCGGAGCTGCTGGACCGGCGCGCCCGTGCGGGGTTCGACTTCGCCGTGACCGAGGAGTGCGGGGCGTACGACGAGTGCGGGACGTACGCGGAGGCGTACGACGACCGGGTCGTGGACGTCGAGTACACCGACAGCGGGCTGCGCAAGGCGGTCGCCGGCTTCGGCGACCGGATCGCCGTCGTCCGCCGCGACCTGGAGGTCTCGACCCCGGACGACGCCGGGTACGTCCGCAGGACGGGCTGAGCGGTCCCGGCCGGGGCCCCGGGCGGGGCGGAGCGGGCGCCGCCCGGGCGCCGCGGGGTGCGGACGGCCGCGGCGCGGTACCGGCACACGGGCCCCGGCGTTGCTGCCGCCAGGTGACCGTACGGCGTGGGAGCGCCGGACGGACCCCAGCGGTCGCGCATCCTGCCCTCGGACGACCGGCGCCGGGCCGGTCACGACCTGCGGGAGGTGGCGGTGCCGAACCGTCCGACGCGGGCGTCGCTCCGTACGCGGCCCCGGACCCTGATCGTCGCGGCGGCGGTGGCCGCCACCGTGGCCTGGGCGGTCCCGGGCGGGCCGCCGCCGTCCGCCGCACAGGCCCCACAGGCCCCGCAGTCCGCCGGGCGCGCCTCCGCGGACCCGGCGGGAGCCGCACCGCCCACCCACCGCGTCGAGGTCGACCGCCGCACCGTGCGGCCGGGCACCGTGACGACGCTGACGTACACCGTCGCGCGCGACAGCGACGAGGGCGACGGCAGCGCGCGCCTCGGGCTCATCGGCGAGGAGGCGACCGGGACGGAGCTGACCACGACGGACCCGCGCTGCGTGAACCCGCTGACCGGGCGCTACCCGTCGACGACGCGGAACGCGCACGCGCTGGACTGCGCGCTCACCGACCTCCAGCCGGGCCGCCCCGCCACGGTCGTCGTGCACGCGGCGGTCAAGGACACCTGCGGCACGATCGTCTCCAAGCTGTCCTACTGGATGCCGCGCGGGCAGGAGCTGCACACGGACCGCGCCCTGGCCGGGCCCACCGTCGGCTGCGAGTGAGCGCCCGGCGCGGGAGCCGCCCCGGGCGGCAGCCGGGTACGGCGCCGGTCAGCGGTGCGTGCCGAGGGGCAGCAGATCCAGCCCTTTTCCCCAGGGGAAGCCGTCGCGGCCGCCGTCGTGCCCGGCGAACCGGACGCCCATGCCGCGCAGCCGCTCCAGGCTCTCCCGGTACGCGGGGTGGGCGGCCAGTTCCGGGTTCACGCACGGCAGCACGGCGATCGGGACGCCCCGCCCGTGGGCCTCGCACAGGGTGCCGAGGGCGAGGGTGTCCGCGATGCCCGCCGCCCACTTGTTGACGGTGTTGAAGGTGGCGGGCGCGACCAGGACGGCGTCGGGGTCCGGGAACGGGCGGGGGTCGCCGGGCGCCCGCCAGGCGGAGCGGACCGGTCGGCCGGTCCGCTCCTCCATGGCCGCCACGTCGAAGAACCGCGTCGCGAGCGGCGTCGCGAACACGCCGACCCGCCAGCCCCGCTCCTGGGCGAGGCCGGCCGCCGCGCCGACGTCCTCGGCGACTCCGGCGGCGCAGACGACGAGGTAGAGGAAGGGGCCGCGGGCGCTCTCGGTCATCCCGGGACCCTACCCGCCCGTGCCCCGTTCCCCTACGGGGCGACGGTGATCGCTCCCACGGGGCAGGACCGGGCGGCCTCCCGCGCCAGGGCGCCGTCAGCGCCGCCCTCGGCGCCCGGGAGCAGTCCGCTGAGGCCGTCGTCGTCCTGGGTGAAGACGTCCGGAGCCGTCAGCACGCACTGTCCGGCCCCGATGCAGCGGTCCTTGTCGATGTCGATGTCGGTGCCCACGGCTCCTGCCTCCCCCGGACGGTCTCACCAGGTGACGGGGAGTTCGAGCATCCCCTGGATGGTGTCGCCCGGCTTGAAGGGGATCTCCTCGGCGGGCACCGCGAGCCGCAGCCCGGGCAGCCGCGCGAACAGCGAGCGCAGGGCGATCTCCATCTCGGCGCGGGCCAGGTTCTGGCCCAGGCACTGGTGGATGCCGAAGCCGAACGCGAGGTGCTGGCGCGAGGAGCGGTGCCAGTCCAGGGCGTCGGACTCCGCGTAGACGTCCGCGTCGCGGTTGATGACCGAGGTGGAGAAGACGACGCCCTCGCCCGCCCGGATCGTCGTACCGGCGATCTCCACGTCCTCGACCGCCACCCGCACCATGCCGTCCGCTATGGACAGGAACCGCAGCAGCTCCTCCACCGCCGCCGGCATCAGGGAGTCCTCGGCGCGCAGCTCGGCCAGCTGCTCCGGGTGGGCGAGCAGCGTGAACACACCGAGCGAGATCATGTTGGCGGTCGTCTCGTGGCCCGCCACCAGCAGGATCGTCGCCAGGTCGACCAGTTCGTCGCGGCCGGGCGCGCCCTCGTCCAGCTGACGTGCGATCAGTTCGTCGAGCAGCCCGTCCCCGGGGTCCTTGCGCTTGCGGTCGATCAGCTCGTGGAAGTACGCGTGGAGCCGGTCGCGGGCCCGCATGGTGTCGTCCGCCGTGGGGCCGCGCAGCAGCCGGCGCGACTGCTCCTCGAAGAACTCGTGGTCCTCGTAGGGCACGCCGAGCAGCGCGCAGATCACCATGGACGGCACCGGCAGCGCGAACGCGCCCACCAGCTCGGCCGGCGGCCCCTGTTCGACCATGGCGTCCAGCAGCCGGTCGACGGTCTCCTGGATGCGGGGGCGCAGGGCGGCCGTCCGCTTGAGGGTGAAGCTCGGCACGAGCATGCGCCGCTGGACGTGGTGCGCGGGGTCGTCGACGCCCAGGAGCGCCGTGCGGCGGTCGCGGACCGCGGCGAAGCGGGGGCTGAGCATGGGGAAGCCGGCCCGTTCGCGGTCGGACGACAGCCGCGGGTCGCCGAGGAGGGCGCGGGCGGCGGCGAGACCGGTGACGACCCAGACGTCGCGGCCGTCGAAGAGGGTGACCCGGGACAACGGCCTGGCCTCGCGCAACGGCCGGTAGGCGGTGGGCGGGTGGTAGGGGCAGGTACGGTCCTGCGGGAAGGCGACGGATTCCGTCATGGCTGACCTCACTGACCTCGCGAGCGGGAAGTCCCTCGTACCGATCTTCATTAGATGCCTGGGTCATGCACGGAACCACCCGAAGTTCGGCCAGATGTGCCGGACATCCGGTCCGGCCGGATTCCGGGGATACGGGGCGGTGCCTTCCGGCCGGTGCCGCAGGGGGTCCGGCCGCGGGGTCCGGCGGGCCGGAGGCGTCCACCGCCCTCCGGTCCGGGGCCGGCGCCGCCGCCCCGGCGGCGCCCCGCGTGGCGCGATCCCTTCGCCGCCGCTGTCCTGAACGCGCGGCTCCCGCCGGTGCCGTCCGCGCCGGCACCGGTGGACGACCGCACCGGTGAGGGTGCGCGTGCCGTACCGGTGGCGGAGGGGGCGCCGGACCATTGACGTGGGAAGGCCCGCGTTGCAGACTCCTTTGAACATTCAATGGAGAATTGTTCACCAGGCGAACACGCGGCTCGGGACGGGCCCGGCCGTCTCGCCGCGCACGAACGGGAAGACCCGCGCATGACCCTCCATCGTGACCTGCTCATCGGCGGCAAGGACGTACCCGCGGCCTCCGGCCGTACCACCGAGGACGTGAACCCCCACACCTCCGAGGTGTACGCCACGGTCGCGGCGGCCGGCGTCGAGGACGTCACCCGGGCCGTCGACGCCGCGCAGGCCGCCTTCCCCGCCTGGGCCGCGCTCGGCCCCGCCGCCCGGCGCCGGATCTTCCTCGACGCCGCCGACCTGCTCCAGGAGCGCACCGAGCAGGTCGTGGAGACGATGGCGAGCGAGGTGGGCGCCGTCCGGCCGTGGGCGATGTTCAACGCCGGGCTCGCCGCGGACATCCTGCGCGAGGCCGCCGCCGCGGTGACCGCCCCGCGCGGCGAGGTGCTGAGCGCCCAGGAGGAGGGCGCGCTCGGGCTCGCCGTGCGCGAACCGGTCGGTGTCGTGGCCGCCTTCTCGCCGTGGAACGCGCCGGTCATCCTCGGCGTGCGGTCCGTCGCCGCGCCGCTCGCCGCGGGCAACACCGTGGTGATGAAGCCCAGCGAGGACGCGCCGGTCGCCTGCGGCCTGTTCATCGCGGACGTGCTGCGCGAGGCGGGCCTGCCCGACGGCGTGCTCAACGTCGTCACCAACGCCCGCGAGGACGCCGCCGAGGTCGCCGAGGCGCTGGTCGCCGACGCGCGCGTGCGCGCGGTCAACTTCACCGGCTCCACGGGCGTCGGCCGGGTCATCGGCGTCCACGCGGCCCGCCACCTCAAGCCCGCCGTCCTCGAACTCGGCGGCAAGAACTCGGTGATCGTGCTGGACGACGCCGACGTGGACTACGCCGTCGACGCGGCCGTCTTCTCCGTCTTCATGAACTCCGGCCAGATCTGCATGTCGGCCGACCGCGTGCTGGTCCACGAGAGCCTCGCCGAGGAGTTCACGGCCAAGTTCGTCGCCAGGACCGCCTCGCTGGCCGCCGGCGACCCGACCGACCCGTCGACGGTCGTCGGCCCGCTGATCACCGCCGACTCCGCCCGCCGCGTCGCGGCCCTCGTCCGGGACGCGGTGGACAAGGGCGCCACCGTGCTGACCGGCGGGACGGAGCCCGAGGGCGCCCTGCACCCGGCGACCGTGCTCACGGACCTGCCCGAGGAGGCCGAGCTGTACCACGGCGAGGCGTTCGGCCCGCTGGCCGTGGTCTCCGCCTTCGCCACCGACGAGGAGGCCATCGCCCTGGCCAACGCCACCGAGCACGGTCTGACCTGCGGGATCATCACGGAGAACGGCACCCACGGCCTGAAGGTCGCGCGCCGGATCTCCACCGGCATCGTGCACGTCAACGACCAGTCGGTCGCCGACGAGCCCACCGCGCCCTTCGGCGGGTTCAAGGCCAGCGGCTACGGCCGGTTCGGCGGGCGCTGGGGCATCGAGGCGTTCAGCAACACGCGCTGGGTGACGCTGGCGACGCAGCACGCGCACTACCCGTTCTGACGGGCACCGGCCCGACGGCCGTTCCGACGGGCACCCGCCAGACGGGCGCCCGCCCCGGCGGGCGCCCGGAGCGCGCGTACGGCCGCCGCTCCCCGTCCCCCGGCCGTACGCGCGCCCGTCCCGGCCGTACGGGGGCGCCTCCCCTCCCCCGCGGCCCGCGCCCGCACGCCTACGGCGGGCGTCCTGGCCGCGCGGACGCCCCGTACGGCGGACCGCCGGATTGGGCCCGCCCTCTCCCGGGAACCCGCCCGCCATGCCGACCGATCACTCTCGAGCACCCGTACTGGAAGCACTCGCCGACTACCACCGCAAGGGCCGCCTGCCCTTCACCCCGCCCGGTCACAAGCAGGCCCGCGGCGCCGACCCCCGGGTGCGCGAGGTCCTGGGGGACGCCGTCTTCCTGGGGGACGTCCTGGCCTCCGGGGGCCTCGACGACCGCCGGACCCGGCACGAGGTGCTGGAGCGGGCCGAGCGTCTGATGGCCGACGCCGTCCACGCCGACCACACGTTCTTCTCCACCTGCGGCAGCTCGCTGTCGGTCAAGGCGGCCATGCTGTCCGTGGCCGGACCGCACCAGCAGCTGATCGTCGGACGGGACGCGCACAAGTCGGTCGTCTCGGGCCTGGTGCTGTCCGGGATCCACCCGGTCTGGGTCGATCCCCGCTGGGACGCCGAGCGGCACCTGGCGCACCCGCCGTCGGCCGAGGACTTCGAGAGGGCCTTCGAGGCGCACCCCGACGCGAAGGGCGCCCTCGTCACCACGCCCACCCCGTACGGCACCTGCGCCGACCTGCGCCGCATCGCGGAGGTCTGCCACCGCCGCGGGGTGCCCCTGATCGTGGACGAGGCGTGGGGCGCGCACCTGCCGTTCCACCCGGACCTGCCCTCCTGGGCGATGGACGCGGGCGCCGACCTCTGCGTCACCAGCATCCACAAGATGGGCAGCGGCCTGGAGCAGGGGTCGGTGTACCACCTGCAGGGCGACCTGATCGACCCGCACCTGCTGCAGACCCGCGCGGACCTCTTCGACACCACCAGCCCGTCCGTCCTGATCTACGCGGGCCTGGACGGCTGGCGCCGCCAGATGGTGGAGCACGGCCGCGACCTGATGCAGCACGCCCTCGACCTGGCCGACGAGGTGCGGGCGGAGATCGAGAAGATCGACGGGCTGCACGTGCACGGCCGCGACGACTTCTGCGGCCCCGGCCTCGCCGACGACATGGACCCGCTGCCCATCGTCATCGACATCACCGCACTGGGCACCACCGGCTACCGGGCCGCGGACTGGCTGCGCGAGCACCACCGCATCGACCTGCACCTGTCCGACCACCGCCGGATCGGCGCCCAGTTCACCCACGCCGACGACCGGGAGACGGCCGACGCGCTCCTGAGGGCGTTGCGGGAACTGGTCCGAGTGGCCCCGGAGCTGCGGCCCGCGCCGCGGGTGGACGTCCCGCCCCCCGCCGAGCTGCGGCTGGCCCAGGTGGACCTCCCGCGCGACGCCTTCTTCGGGCCGGTGGAGGACGTGCCGGTCGCCGAGGCGGTGGGACGCATCGCCGCCGAGATGATCACGCCGTATCCGCCGGGCATCCCCGCGGTGCTGCCCGGCGAGCGCCTCAACGAACGGGTCCTGCGCTATCTGCGCACGGGCGCCGAGGCGGGCATGAACATCCCCGACGCCACGGACCCGGAGGTGCGCACCGTCCGCGTCAGCGCCGGACCCGGGAGCTGACCTCCGCGCACACGGCGCCGCGGTCCGCCGGGACGGCCCCGGGGCGGATCCGGGACGGGCGGTGCCGCGGCCCGCCGCCGGATCGGCATATGCGGCGTCGTACGAGGTCAGGTGTGGACCGCGGACACCGGGGCACCCAGGGTCACGACAGCGACTGGCGCCTCTCCGCCCGTCCGGGGTCCGCCATCCACGAGTGGTGGCGGACCCCGGACGGGCGGAGGGTGAAGAGGGCGGTCCCCGCTGGGGCGCGCCGATCGGAGGTATCCATGACCGCGGAAGCCCTGAGGCCGGGTCCGTCCGCTCCTCTGGTGACGTTGCCGGGCGTCTACGCCCCGCAGTACGACACGAACCTGCTGACCCGGGCGCTGTGCCGGGAGAACATCGGCCCGGAGACGGAGGTCCTGGACCTGGGGACGGGCAGCGGCGCGCTCGCCGTGCAGGCGGCCCGCCTGGGCGCCAGCGTGACGGCCGTCGACATCTCCCGGCGGGCCGTGCTGACCGCCCGCCTCAACGCGAGACTCGCCGGCCAGCGCGTCACCGTCCGCCGCGGCGACCTGACCTCGGCCGTGCGGGGGCGCTCGTACGACCTGGTCGTCAGCAACCCGCCGTACGTGCCCTGCCCCGACCCGCGGCTGCCGCGCCGGGGCGCGGCCCGGGCCTGGGACGCGGGCCTGGACGGGCGGGCGCTCCTGGACCGCATCTGCGACACGGCGCCCTCCGTGCTGCGTCCGGGCGGGACGCTGCTGCTCGTCCACTCCGCCCTGTGCGGCACCGAGGCGACGCTGAAGCGGCTCGCGGACGCCGGACTGACCGCGGAGGTCGCCGACCGCGCCCTCGTGCCCTACGGCCCGGTGCTGCGCTCCCGGCACCAGTGGCTGTGCGAGGAGGGCCTGAGCAGCCACGACGAGACCCGAGAGGAACTGGTGGTCGTCCGTGCCGAACGACCCTGAGCGCCCCCGCCGCGTCACGGTGGAGCCCGGCGGCCCGGTCCTCGTGGAGGGGCCCGTCGAGGTGGTCGGCGACGACGGCACCGTCACCACCTCGCGGCGCTTCGCCGCCGCCATCTGCACCTGCCGGCGCAGCCGGACCTACCCGTGGTGCGACACCAGCCACCGCCGCCGTGTGAAGAAGGGGGAGGAGACCTCATGACGACGACGATGGACCCGCGGGCCGCGGCCACGGCCCGCCCGCTGCTGCCGGAGCCCCGGGGCGAGCTGTCCGGGGCCGTGGTGCGCGCCCTGCGCGGCGGCGACCTCGGCCCCTGGCCCGCGACGGTCGGCGACCCCTACGGCGACGACCTCCAGCTCGCCCTCTACCTCCTGTACGAGCTGCACTACCAGGGCTTCGACGGCGTGCCCGACGACCGGGAGTGGGACCCGGCGCTGCTCGGCGCCCGCCGCACGCTGGAGCGGCGCTTCCTCGACGCGCTGCGCGCCGACGTGCCGCACGACGGCGACGCCGAGGGGGCGCTGGCCGGGCTGCTCGTGGAGCCCGTCGGACACGACGAGAACAGCGTCAGCCACCACCTCAAGCGCGACGGCGAGCTGTGGCAGCTGCGCGAGTACGCGGCCCTGCGCTCGCTGTACCACCTGAAGGAGGCCGACCCGCACGCCTGGGTCATCCCGCGGCTGCGCGGGCGCGCCAAGGCGGCGATGGTGGCCATCGAGTTCGACGAGTTCGGCGGCGGGCGCCCGGAGGAGATCCACGCCCAGCTCTTCGCCGACCTGATGACGGACCTGGGCCTGGACACGACGTACGGGCACTACCTGGAGGCGGCGCCCGCCGAGGCGCTCGCCACCGTCAACCTCATGTCCCTGTTCGGCCTGCACCGCGCCCTGCGCGGCGCGCTCGTCGGCCACTTCGCCTCCGTCGAGGTGACCTCCTCGCCGGGTTCGCGCCGGCTGGCCGAGGCGCTGCGCAGGGCCGGCGCGGGCCCCGCCGCCCAGCGCTTCTACGACGAGCACGTCGAGGCCGACGCCGTCCACGAGCAGGTCGTACGCCGTGACGTGGTCGGCGGCCTGCTCGCCGACGAACCGCACCTGGAGGCCGACATCGCCTTCGGGGTGCACGCCACCGGCCACCTGGAGGACCGTCTGGGCGCCCATCTGCTCCGGGCCTGGCGGCAGGGGCGCAGCGCGCTGCGCGTCCCGCTCGCCGAGCCCCCCACGACCACCGGCTGAGGTTCCCCCACGACCGCCGGCCGAAGAAGAAGGAACGAGGAAGGACACCATGACCGAGGACCCCACCACCAAGTACCCGCAGCCCGACCTTCCGCAGCAGGAGCAGGAGCACCCGGGCTCGACCGGCGCCATGGAGCCCCGGCCGGACCACGGTGAGGACTCCTACGTGGGCTCCGGGCAGCTGACGGACCGCAAGACGATCGTGACCGGCGGGGACTCCGGCATCGGCCGCGCCGTGGCGCTGGCGTTCGCGCGCGAGGGCGCCGACGTGCTGTTCACGTACCTGCCGGAGGAGGAGAAGGACGCGCAGGAGACGGTGCGCCTGGTGGAGGAGGCGGGCCGCAAGGCGGTCGCCGTGGCCTGCGACATCCGCGAGGAGGAGCAGTGCCGCGCGCTGGTCGAGCGGGCCGTCTCCGAGTTCGGCCGCATCGACGTCCTGGTGAACAACGCCGCCTACCAGATGTCCCAGCCGGACGGCATCCAGGCCATCACCACCGAGCAGTTCGACCGGGTCCTCAAGACCAACCTGTACGGCATGTTCTGGCTCTCCAAGATGTCGCTGCCGCACATCCCCTCGGGCGGCTCCATCATCAACACCACGTCCGTGCAGGCGTACCAGCCGAGCCCGCACCTGCTCGACTACGCCACCACCAAGGCCGGTATCAAGGCATTCACACAGGGCCTCGCGCAGATGGTGGCCTCCGACGGGGTGCGCGTGAACGCCGTGGCGCCCGGACCGGTGTGGACGCCGCTGATCCCGGCGACGATGCCGGACACGTCCGAGTTCGGCAAGCAGTCCCCGCTCGGCCGGCCCGCGCAGCCCGCCGAGATGGCGCCCGCGTACGTCTTCCTCGCCTCCGAGAAGGCGAGTTTCATCACCGCGGAGATCGTGAACGCGACCGGCGGCACCCCGCTGCCGTAACCGCGGTCCGGACGCACCCGTGGTGAACGAGGACACGCGAGCGCAACGGAACACGGGGCGGGAAAGGCTCCGCAACGCCTGGTACACGCTGCGCCGGGAACCCGCCGCGATCTGGTACTCGGTCCGCCGGTCCGTCACGGACGCCGGTCCCGAGCGCGAGACGGCGGTGCAGTCGCTCAAGGCGGCGGGCGCGGCCCTGCTGGCCTGGGCGGTGGCCGGCGTCTGGTGGGACGCGCCCATGGCGCTGCTCGCGCCGTGGACGGCGATGTTCATGGTGCAGAGCACCGTCTACCGCTCGCTGCTCTCGGCGGTCCAGCAGTTCGCCGTGGTCGTCATCGGCACGCTGCTGGCCGCCGGGGCGGCGATGCTGACCCACGGCACGATGGCGGCGATGGCCCTGGCCCTACCGCTGACCATGCTGCTGGGCAACTACGCGCGGTTCGGCACGCAGGGCCTGAACGCCCCGACGGCGGCCCTGTTCGTGCTGGCCTACGGCTCGTACTCGGGCTTCGACATCGTGCACCGGTTCCTGGAGACGCTGCTCGGCGCGGTGATCGGCGTCTGCGTGAACGCCTTCGTGCTGCCGCCGGTCTACACCCGCAGCGTCCGGCGGCTGCGCACCCGGCTGCCGGCGGCCTGCGCGGAGCTGCTGCACGAGGTCGCCGACGAGGTGCGCGAGCCGTACGACCGGGAGCGGGCGCGCGGCTGGTACGACCGGGCCGAGCGGCTGACGGACATGATCACCGATCTGCGGTCCTCGCGGCGCTGGTCGGACGAGAGCCGCCGGCTCAACCCGGGACTCGGCCTGCGCCGGGCGCTGCCGACGCCGCCGTCGGCCGACTGGGACATGACCTGGGACCGGATGACCGAGCACATCCGCACGACCATGCGGTCGCTGGGCGAGCCCGTCCGGCGCGACATCGAACTGCCCGCCCCCGTGCCGAGGACGCTGTCGGCGCTGCTGCGCCGGGCGGGCGACGTGTGCGCGCTCGACGACCGGTCCCGGGAGCCGCAGGACGAGCGGGACGCGGACGAGCGGGCGCGGGCGCGCGAGCGCGCCTGCGCGGCGGCGATGTCGGCGCACCGGCGGCTGACCACCGTCCTGGCGGACCCGGCGTACGCGGCCGTGCCCGCCCTGGCCGGCATCAGCGCGGACACCCGCCTCCTTCTGGAGGACGTGGCCGAAGTGGCCGGGTGGAGCGACAGCGAGAGTGTGGCGACGACCTCCGCGGCGGGTACCGGTGAGGATGCCTGACCTTTCGGCGGCCGCGCCCTTCGGGGCGCGGCCGCCGCGGGAGGGCGGACAGTACCGGTACGCGACGATGGGACGGTTGCCATGCCTCTTGAGGGCGAGTACGAACCCAGCCCGACGCAGTGGGTGCGCGAGCAGGTGGAGCTGATCGAGAGCTCCGGCGGCAGCAAGGGGATGACGCTGGGCGGGCGGCCCGTCATCCTGCTCGTCACGCGGGGCGCCAGGAGCGGGAAGATCCGCAAGACGCCCCTCATGCGGGTGGAGCACGAAGGGCGCTACGCGGCCGTCGCCTCGCTGGGCGGCGCGCCGAAGAACCCCGTCTGGTACCACAACCTCAAGGCCGACCCCCGGGCGGAGCTCCAGGACGGCCGGGTGCGGCAGGACATGACGGCCCGTGAGGTGACGGGCGAGGAGAGGGCGCTCTGGTGGGAGCGTGCGGTGGCCGCCTTCCCGGACTACGCCGACTACCAGAAGAAGACGGACCGGGAGATCCCGGTCTTCGTCCTGGAGCGCGCGGCCGAGGGCCACTGAGCGACACCGCCGCCCGGCACCCGCGCCGAGGGGCCCGTACCGGACCGGTACGGGCCCCTCGGCATGTCCGCATCCGTGTCGTGTCCGTGTCCGCCGGGGCGGCGGTACGCGGGGCAGGGCGCGTCCCCGGAGCCCGTACGACGCGGAGCGGGCCGCCCGTGCGGCGGGACGGGGCCCGGACCCGGCCGGGGCCGACACGCGGGCGGACCGCCGCCCGGTCCCGCACCGCCGGCCGCGCCGGCCCACCGGACCGCCGCGGCCGGGGCGCCGAAAGGGGCTGCCGGGATTGCTGAGGATTCCCGGCAGCCCCCGTGCATGAACCCGTGCCGGACGGGCACCCGGTCCTCAGGCCCCGCCGCGCTCCCCCGTCGCGGCGGGGTCCCTGTCGTCCCGGTCCCCCGTGTCCGCGCCGTTCCCGGCGTCCTCCCCGCTCCCGTGCGGGTGCGCCACGGCCGGCGGGTCGACGCGGCCGTCGCGGCGCGCGATGCGGGAGTCCGTCACGTCGAGGTAGATCTGCTCGGCCTGCGGGACCAGGTGGGACACCGAGCGCTTGATGCGTTCGGACACCTCCTCGACCTCCTCGCTGTCCATGCCGGGCACCAGGTCGATCCGGGCGGCCACGAGCACCGAGTCCAGGCCGATCTCCATCGTCAGCAGCGACTCCACCGAGTCGATCTCGGGCTGGGCGTCGAGCAGCGCCCGGATGCGGTCGCACATCTCGGAGTCGGCGGCCTGCCCGATGAGCTGGTCGCGGGCGTCGCGTCCGAGCCGGTAGGCCACGTACACCAGGAGCGCCCCGATGGCCAGCGAGGCCGACGCCTCCCAGAGGACCTGGTCGGTGACCATGTGCAGGGCCATGCCGGCCATCGCGAGGGTCACGCCGAGCACGGCGGTGCCGTCCTCGGCGACCACCGTCCGCAGCGCCGGGTCGCGCATGCCCTTCGAACCGCCCTGCTTGCGCACCTGGTACAGCGCCCGCAGCAGGGAGGCGCCCTCGGACACCAGGGCGACCCCGAGGACGATCAGGCCCGCCAGGTAGCCGCTCTGCGACTCCTCGCCGCCGCCCCGCAGGGCCTCGACGCCCTGGTAGAACGAGAAGCAGCCGCCCATCACGAAGATGCCGACGGCCGCGAGGAGCGACCAGAAGAAGCGCTCCTTGCCGTAGCCGAAGGGGTGCCGGGCGTCGGCGGGGCGGCGGCTGCGGCGCAGGGCCGCGAGCAGGAAGACCTCGTTGAGGCTGTCGGCGACGGAGTGCGCGGCCTCGGAGAGCAGCGCGGGCGAGCCCGAGAAGAGGCCTCCCACGGCCTTGGCCGCGGCGATCACCAGGTTGGCGGCCAGCGCCACCAGCACCGTGACGCGGGTCCTGCGGTCGGCGTGGTGCGAGGAGGCGTCGCCGGACTCGGCGGGCGCCTCGGCCGGCGTGCACGGCCCGGAGGACTCCGCGGGCTCGCGGGAGGCCGGTGAGGACCCGGGCCGCTCGGCCGGCCCGGACGGCCCGGCGTCCGGCACGGGTGACGCGGACGATGCGGACGATGCGGTCTGCGGGGTCGAGGAGGATCGCTTCACGTCCGCCGGATGCCCCGGACCCCGTCACTCACACGGGGGAACCCGCCGATATCGGGGAACTCCCACCAGAAAAAGGGTCATTCGCTTCGAAAGGAAGTCGAGGCACCACATGAACAGCGTCGAGAGCAACAAGGCGTACGGCAGCAAGCCGTTCAAGCGGTCCAGGAGCCACTTCACGGACCGCGTCACGGCGGACGGCCGGGACGGCTGGCCGGTGGAGGCGGGACGCTACCGCCTCGTGGTGAGCCGGGCCTGCCCCTGGGCGAGCCGCGCGCTGGTCTCGCGCCGGCTGCTGGGGCTGGAGCGGGCGCTGTCGCTGGCGGTCGCGGACCCGGTCCAGGACGACCGCAGCTGGCGGTTCACCCTCGACCCCGGCGGCAGGGACCCGGTCCTCGGCATCCGGTTCCTTGGCGAGGCGTACGAGGCGCGGGAGCCGGGCTTCCCGGGCGGAGTGAGCGTGCCCGCGCTCGTGGACGTGCCCAGCGGCCGCCTGGTGACCAACGACTACCAGCAGCTCACCCTGGACCTCGCCACGGAGTGGACGGCCCTGCACCGGGAGGGGGCGCCCGACCTGTACCCGCGCCCGCTGCGCGAGGAGATCGACCGCGTCATGGACGAGGTCTACGGGGACGTGAACAACGGCGTGTACCGGGCCGGGTTCGCCACCACCCAGGAGGAGTACGAGGCGGCCTGCACCGGGGTGTTCCGGCGTCTGGAGGCGCTGGCCGAGCGGCTCGCCGGGCAGCGCTACCTGGTCGGCGACACGATCACGGAGGCGGACATCCGGCTGTTCACCACGCTGGTGCGCTTCGACGCCGTCTACCACGGCCACTTCAAGTGCAACCTGTGGAAGCTGGCCGAGAACGAGGTGCTGTGGGCCTACGCCCGCGACCTGTACCAGACGCCCGGGTTCGGCGACACGGTCGACTTCGACCACATCAAGCGGCACTACTACCAGGTGCACGAGGGGATCAACCCGACCCGCGTCGTACCCCTCGGCCCGGACCTGTCCGGCTGGACGGCCCCGCACGGCCGGGAGCGGCTCGGCGGGCGCCCCTTCGGGGACGGGACGCCGCCGGGCCCCGTCCCCGCGGGCGAGGAGGTCGCGCCGGCGGGGCGGCCGCCGGCCCGGGCCGCGGAGCGTGACCGGGCCGCGCGATCGGCCCGGGCGGTGTGACCGGCGCCGAACAGGACACACAGCAAGGGTCCGGTAAAACCGTCCGTGCGGGCGGAACGACGAAGGAGAACGAGGAGATGGCGAAGAAGAAGAGCATGCCGGTCGTCTACAAGCCCATCGGCTTCGCGCTCGGCTGGGTGAGCGGCTCCCTGGCGGGTCTGGCGTTCCAGAAGACCTGGAAGCTCATCCGCCACGAGGACGACGCCCCCGACGCGCTCGACAAGGACCGCAGCTGGGGCGAGGTACTGCTGGCCGCGGCGGTCCAGGGCGCCATCTTCGCCGTCGTCCGCAGCGCCGTGGACCGCACCGGCGCGACGGCCATCGAGCGGTCGACCGGCGTCTGGCCGGACGGCGAGAAGGGCGGCCGGGACTGACCCGCTTACGCTCCAGTAAGGTCGGCCCCCTGGATGCCGCGGGCGCTGGGGCGCCGGGGGGTGCGGCCGTGGAGCGAGGAGCGCGTGTGAGGAACCGGATCGACGTCGGCGACACGGTCGAGGACTTCGCCCTGCCGGACGAGACCGGCACGGTGCGCCGGCTGTCCGCTCTGCTGGACGAGGGCCCCGTGGTCCTGTTCTTCTATCCCGCCGCCCTCTCTCCCGGCTGCACCGCCCAGGCCTGCCACTTCCGCGACCTGGCCGCCGAGTTCGCGGCCGCCGGGGCGCGGCCGGTGGGCGTCAGCGGCGACGGGGTGTCACGCCAGCAGGAGTTCGCCGGCCGGCACGGCCTCGGCTTCCCGCTCCTGTCCGACCCCGACGGTGCGGTCCGCGAGCGCTTCGGGGTGAAGCGGGGCCTCGCGATGGCACCCACCAGGCGGGCCACCTTCGTGATCTCCCAGGACCGGAAGGTCCTGGAGGTGGTGCGCAGCGAGATCAGGATGAGCACGCACGCCGACCGCGCCCTGGCGGCGCTGCGCGCGCACCGCGGGGACTGACCCCGCCTCCACCGCGAGGGCCTGCCGCCGGACCGCCACGAGGGTCCGCCTCGGGCCGGTCCCCGCCGTGCGGCCGCCGGAACGGCCCCCGCGACCGACGGGATCCGGCCCCGCTCACCGGGTGCCCGGTCCGCTCCCGCGGCAGGCCCGGCCCGGACGCTCAGCCCTGCTTGGGCGCGACGGCGCGCGAGCGGCGCAGGGTGAAGGAGTGCCCGGCCGGGTCGGAGTAGCTGCGCTCCTCGAACGGTCCGGTCGCGTCCTTCGTGTCCAGCGGGCGGCCGCCGAGGTCGACCACCCGGCGCTCGGCGGCGTCGAGGTCGTCGACGTAGAAGTCCAGGTGGGCCTGGAGCGAGTTCTCGGGGCGCGGCCAGCTCGGCGGGGTGGCGTTCACGTCTCGCCGGAAGGCCATGCGCATGCCGTCGGCGCCCTTGATCTCCACGCGGTTGGCGGTCGCGTCCGTCACCTCCCCCTCCAGCAGCTCCCTGTAGAACTCGGAGAGCTTCTCCGGCTCGGAGCAGTCCAGTACGACCAAGCCTGCGACGAACAGTGCCATATCTCCTCCGTCGGGAAGGTGGGACATGCGCGCGAGCGGTCGTGCCGCCGCTCCTGCGTCGTCGGATACCCCGCGCCGGGCCGGACAGTCGGCGCCACCGCCCCGCCGGGGCCCCGCACCGCCCTTTTCCGACAGCCGCGCGCCGCGGCGCCGCACGCCGCGCGGCCGGTCCGCCCCGCGGCCCGGCGGCACTCCGTCCCCCTTCTGCCTCTCGGGTCCCCCTGGCCGCTCCGCCGTGCACGGGAACGATCTTTTACGGCTACCGCCGCCCGCGCCTCTTGCCGCGTCAACTACCTTGTACCGAGCCACGGTTGGATCATGGCGGGCGGCGGTCACGGCTGCCCGCCCGCAGGGCGGCGGGGGACTCTGCGACGCCTCTGGAAAGGACGCGCATGCCGCAGGACGTCACCTTCGACCTCCCCTTCGACACCCCCGTCAGCGAGCACCTCCAGTACGCCCGCGGGCGCCATCTGCGCTGGGTCTGGGACATGGGCCTGGTGCGCAGCCAGGACGGGTTCGAGGAGTACCGCTCCTGGGACCTGCCCGAGGCCGCCGCGCGCACCTATCCGCACGCCTCGGCCGAGGACATGGTCGTGCTGATGAACTGGTTCTCGCTGGCCTTCCTCTTCGACGACCAGTTCGACGCGGGGCGCCCCGACCGCGCCGACCGGGTGGCCGAGGTCGCCCGGGAACTCATCGTCACCCCGCTGCGCCCGGCGGGGAGCACGCCCCGCGTCGTCTGCCCGATCACGGTGGCCTGGGCCCAGGTCTGGGAGCGCCTCTCGCATGGCATGTCCCTGACTTGGCAGACCCGGTTCGCCGCGTCCTGGGGGCGGTTCCTGCAGGCGCACACGGAGGAGGTCGACCTGGCGGCCCGGGGCCTGGCGGGCACGCTGGGCCTGGACGAGTACGCCGCGTTCCGCCGCCGCACGGTCGGCATCCACCACAGCATCGACGCCGGCGAGCGCAGCCGCGGCTTCGAGGTGCCGGCCCAGGTGCAGGCGCACCCGCTGATGGTCCGGATGCGCGACCTCGCCGCCGACACCATCGGCTTCATGAACGACATCCACTCCTTCGAGCGCGAGAAGCGGCGGGGCGACGGGCACAACCTGATAGCCGTGCTCCACCGGGAGCGCGGCTACGGCTGGGAGGAGGCGGCGGCCGAGGCGTACCGCATGACCCGGGCGTGCCTCGACGAGTACCTCCGCCTGGAGGCGCAGGTGCCGGAGATGTGCGACGAGCTGCGGCTGACGGACGACCAGCGCGCGGACGTGCGCAAGGGCGTCGAGGCGATCCAGCACTGGATCAACGGCAACTACGAGTGGGCGCTGACCACGGGCCGGTACGCCGCGGACAAGGAGAGCCCGGCCGCCGAGGCCGAGCTGGCGGGCCGGGGCTCGCTCGACGACCTGCTCGCCGTCGGACGCTGACAACGCTGTCGGCCGGTCACCCGCGCGGTGACCGGCCGGCACGCCTCACGGCCGCGCCGGGCGCGGCCGTGCCCGGCGCGGCCCCACACATCCCACACGTCCTGCGCGTCCCAGACGTCCTGTGCCTCCTCCGCGCCCCATGAGCCGCCAGGCAGCTCAGGCGGCTTGAGCGGCTGAGGCGGCTCAGGCGGCGAACTCGACCGGGAGCCGGTCGAGCCGGCTCTCCCAGGTGGACGCCGTCGAGGTCAGCTCCTCGGGCTCCACGGCCAGGCGCAGCCCCGGCAGTCGGTGCAGCAGCACGTCGACGGCCGTCTCGATGATGGCCTGGCCGATGTTCTGGCCCGGGCACTCGTGCGGGCCGCCGCTGAACGCCAGGTGCGACTGGTTGCCGTGCACCGAGACGCCCACGTCCGGGCGTATCTCCGGGTCGAGGTTGCCCGCCGCCAGCCCCAGCACCAGCAGGTCGCCCTCGCGGACGCGGTGCCCGCCCAGCTCGAGGTCGGCGGTGGCGAACCGGCCCGGCAGCACGGCCAGCGGCGGGGTGTTCCACATGACCTCCTCGACCACCGAGGAGATGTTCAGCTGCCCGCTGACCAGGCCGGATAGCCGGGAGGTGTCGGTGAGGACCTTCTCCAGGACCCGGGCCAGGAGGTTGCTGGTGGTGGTGTGCGCGGTGATCAGCACCAGGCGCAGGTGCTGGACGAGTTCGTCCCCGTCGAGCGCGGCGTGGTGCTCCAGGAGCCCCGTGGCGAAGTCGGGGCCGGGCTCCTCCCGCTTGCGCTCGGCCAGCTCCCCGAGGATCTCCATGATCCGCTCGTTGTGCTCCAGGGCCTCCGCGCCGCCCTTGATGACCTGCGCGCAGGACTCGGCCAGCCGCCGCCCCTCCCCCTCGGGCAGCCCGAAGAGCCGGGTCAGCACGAGCATCGGCAGGTACTCGGCGTACTGGGCCACCAGATCGGCGCCGCCCGCGTCCGCGAACGCGTCGATCTGCTTGTTCGCGAAGTGCGTGACGTGGCGGCGGATGCCGCGGCCCGAGGCCACGTGCAGGTTGTCGGTGACCGCGGCGCGCAGCCTGCGGTGCGGCTCGCCGTCCTGGGAGACGCAGTCGGGGCGCCAGCCGAGCATCTGGATGAGCGGGGAGGTCTCCTCGACGCGGCCCTCCTTCCAGTCGCGCCAGATGCGCGAGTCCCGGCTGAACTGCAGGGGGTTGTCGAGCACGCGGCGGTTCTCGCGGTAGCCGAGCACCAGCCAGGCCGGTACGTCGCCCTCCAGCAGGACCGGGGCCACGGGCCCGTGCTCCTTGCGCAGCCGGGCGTAGATGCCGAGCGGGTCGCTCGCCGCCGCGAGGCCGTACAGGCGCGTGGGCCCGTCCGCCCCGCCGTGCGCGACGGGGCAGCCGGCGGGCGCGTCCGGGCCGCCGCCTCCGGTCGGGGGCCGGCCGGTCATCGCAGCTCCAGGGAGGGGGCCGTGCGGTCCTTGAGGTGCTGGATCAGCGCGATCAGCACGTCGCGGCTGGAGGCGCGGTCGCGGGCGTCGAAGGCCACGACGGGCGTGTGCGCGGGGATGTCCAGGGCGTCCCGGATCTCCTCGACGGGGTGCTCCTCGGAGTCGGGGAAGACGTTGAGGGCGATGACGAACGGGACGTTCTGCCGCTCCATCTCCTCGACGGCCCGGAAGCTGGAGGCCAGGCGCCGGGTGTCCACCAGGACCACGGCCCCGAGCGCGCCCTTGAACAGCCCGTTCCACAGGAACCAGAACCGCTCCTGTCCCGGCGTGCCGAACAGGTAGAGCACCAGCCGGTCGTTGATGCCGATCTTGCCGAAGTCGAGGCTGACGGTGGTCTCCTGCTTGTCCGTCACCCCGATCAGGTGGTCGACGCCGGCGCTGGCCTGGGTCAGCGTCTCCTCGGTGGTGAGCGGCCTGATGTCGCTGACGGAGCGGACCATGGTGGTCTTGCCGGTGCCGAACCCGCCGGCGATCATCACCTTCACCGAGCGGGTCCCGCCGTCCGGCTGCCGGTCGGGGTGGTCAAAGCCTTTGAAGTCCACTGAGTACCTCCTCAAGGAGCGCGAGGTCGGGCCCGCGGCCGGCGGCCGACGCCGGTAGGGGGTCACGGGCCTCGACGCGGCCCGCGTCCAGCAGGTCGGACAGGAGCACGGCGAGAATGTTGAAGGGCAGGCCGAGGAGGGCGCCGAGTTCGGCCACCGACAGCGGATCGCGGCAGAGCCGCAGGATCTCCTCGTGCTCGTGCTGCAGGCCCGGGGCGGGCGCGGCACGCGAGATGATGAGGGTCGCCACGTCGAGACCCGACGCCGAACCGCCCGGTCCGCTGCGTCCCCCGGTGAGGACGTAGTACCGCTCGAGACCGGACGGGTCGGTGGGACGGCGGGGACCGCTCATCCAGGGTGCTCCTCCCCACGCGGGGTGGTGCCGAGGAGCTCACCCATCCTGCGGGCCAGATCCCTCATCTGGTGGCCGAGGAGGCCCTGGTCGAGTCCCTCGCGGGCGAGGACGCCGAGGTAGGTCTCGACCCCGGCCCGGACGACGAAGAGATGGCCCCCGTCCACCTCGATCATCGCCAGGCGCAACTGCCCCGCGTACTTGGGGAACTGCTCGGCCACGGGCTGCGCCAGCGCCTGCAGGCCCGCGACCACGGCGGCGAACCGGTCCACGTCGTCGGGGTCGTCGGCCCCGTAGGAGGTGATGGCCTTGCCGTCGCTGGAGGCCACCAGGGCGAAGCGGATCTCCTGGATGCTCTCCACCAGATCGCGGAGCGCCCAGCTCACGTCGGTTCCCTGTTGCGTCATGTGGACCAGTCGCTCTCTTCAGTGCGGTGCTCGGGGTGCTGCTCGGGGGTGTCGTCCGCGGAGGGCGTCCCACCCTCGGTCGCGGAGTCGGGGACGGGCTCGGACTCGGAGGCGGGCCCGTTGCCCGTGGTGGTCTCATGGTCCGCGCCGGACCCGCTGCCTGCGGCGGGCCCGCGGTCCGCGACGGTCTCACGGCCCGCGCCGGACTCGCGGCCCGTAGTGGTCCCACGGCCCGCTGTGGCGAAGGCGGCCAGGCCGGCGAAGGAGGCGTCCGGGGGAACGGCATACACGTCGGCCGATGCCCCGGTGCCGCCCTCGGCCCGGTCCTGTCCCCCGGCCCGCCCGGACCGTCCCGCCTCGGTCCCGGCCTGCCCGGACCGTCCCGCCTCGGTCCCAGCCTGCCCGGACCCCGCCGCCTCGGTGCGCCGGCGGCGCCTGGGCAGACCGCCGGGCGTGGTGTCCGCCGCCTCCCCGTCGGGGGCGCCCGCAGCCGCGGCTCCGGCTGCGCCCGGCGCCGGGGCAGCCTCCGCGCCCGTACGTCCTCGCGTGCCCGTCGCCGTGGCGGTGAGGGCGGCGGGAGCCGGGGCCGGGGCGGCCGCGGCCAGCGGGGTGAAGTACTTGTGCGGCACCACCACGACCACCGACGTGCCGAGCCAGGGCGAGTCGGAGAAGGTGACGCGGATACCGTACCGGCGGGCCAGGGCGCCCACCACGCGCAGGCCGAGCCGCGCGTCCTCCGAGACGCCGCCGAGGCCGGGGCCGGGCTCCTCGCCCGCGAGGGACCGTACGGCCTCCTGCTTGCGCTCCTCGCTCAGACCCTTGCCGGAGTCCTGGATCTCGACGCCGACCCCGTTCGGCACCTCCTTGCCCGAGACGAGCACGGGCTCGGTGGGCGGCGAGTAGCGCGCCGCGTTGTCGAGGAGGTGGGCGAAGATCAGCGTGAGGTGGTCCACCAGGCCGCCGTCGACGCCGAGTTCGGGCAGCTGGCGGATCTCGACGCGATCGAAGTCCTTGATGCGGCCGATGCCGCCACGCACGACGCTGAGCAGGCGCTGCGGCTCCTGCCACTGGCGGCCGGGCCGGTCGGAGCCGCCGAGGACGCCGATGCTCGCGGCGAGGCAGTCGGCGGGGCCGATCTCCTGGTCCAGCTCCATCAGGCCCCGCGCCACCGACGGCAGCCGCCCGTGCTCGAACTGCATCTCGTGCAGCCGTCCGCGGAGCTTGCTGGTCAGTACGTGGATGCGGTTGCCGATGCTGATGACGGCCTGCTCGGCGGAGGTGCTGCGGTTGAACTCGTGCTCGACGCCGATGAGCGCGGTCCTGAGCACCTTGCGCAGGGCGGCGCGGAACTCGGGCGTGCCGTCCGTGTCCCGGGTGACGGCCGGCAGGACGTCGTCGATCGCGTCGCCGGCCCGCAGCCGGGCCAGCGCCTGGGGCAGGTACTCGGTGCCGACCCGCACCGCAAGGGCCTGCTGCCCGTCGAGCCGCTCCCGCCAGGCCCGCGTCTCCTCGGCGAGCCGCGCCTCGTAGGTCCTGGCCTGCTCGGCGAGCTTCTCGTCGTGGGCGCCGGCCTGTTCGGCCAGCCGCTTCCCGTGCGCCTCGGCCTGTCCGGCGAGCCGCTCCTCGTACGTGCGGGCCTGCTCGGCCAGCCGGGTCTCGAAGTCCGCGCGGTCGGCGGCGTACCGCTGCCGCTGCTGAGCGCTTTCGGCCCGCTCCGCCGCCGACTCGGCGGTGACGCGGAGCAGTTCGCGCCGGGAGCCGACCAGGCGGCGCACGCAGGCGGCGCTCACCCCGGTCACCACCACTCCGGCCGCGGCGGCTGGTACGCGGATCCCGTCGGGGCCCAGGACCGCGGCGACGGCGGTTCCGGCGGCCAGCGCGAGCGGCAGCAGCCACCAGCCGTACCAGGCGACCGGTGCCCGCACCGCCAGCGGCGGAGTGGCAAGTTCCATCTGAATCCTTCGACGCAACAGGATCGGATCGGGGAGAGGTGACCCACCTCGCAGCGGGTCCGGGCACACACCGGGCGACGGCGGATTCCGAACACCTCAACTCGCGGCACCGCAAGGAACCTTATCGGGAAAGACACCGAAAGGATCAACCTGCTCACAGCTGATCACCACGCTTCGGACAGCCCCTGACCAGGCGCGATCAAATCGCGACATCCCGGTACTCATCACCCCGTCTGCGCCCGCGCCGCCACGCCTCCGCACCCTGGCCACGACCGCACCATGTCGCACCGTCACCCCGGATCTGGCCGAGAACAATCAGAAACGGGCATGATCCCCACGCCTTCCGGGCTCGAACGGGCGTTCCACCAGCACCACTTGACCGTTTCCAAAAACTTCCTGGACACCTGTCCATGTACGTCGGGCACCCGCCCAGGAGCCCCTGGGCCCCCCTGGAGACGAGAAGGCCACCCCATGCAGATCCTCGCGAACGTGCTCGTCGGACTGGTCGCCGCCCTGCACGCGTACTTCCTGGTGCTGGAGACGTTCCTCTGGGAACGGGCGCCGGGCCGGCGGCTGCACTGCTTCGACGCCGGCACGGCACGGGTCACCGCCCCCTGGCCGGGAACCAGGGGCTCTACAACGGCTTCCTGGCGGCCGGCCTCGTGCGGGGCCTCGCCGCCGGCGACCCGACGGGATTCCGCGCCCAGGTCTTCTTCCTCGTCTGCGTCGTGATCGCGGGGGCGTACGGCGCCGCCACCGCCGACCGGCGCATCCTGCTCGCCCAGGCGCTGCCGGGCGCGCTCGCCCTCGCCGTCGTCCTCGCCGCGCGATGAGCCCCGGCCCCCGCACCGGCCGCACCCGGGCCAGGCTGCGCGAGGCGCTGCTCGCCAAGTGCGCCGAACGCCCGCTCGCCCAGGTGGGCGTGGCCGCCCTCGCCCGCCGGGCCGGGGTCGGCCGCGCCACGTTCTACCTGCACTGCGCCAACCTGGAGGCGCTGGCGGTCGACGCCTGCGCGGACGTCGTCCGGGACGCCGTGGACGCCCTGCACGCCCGGCGCGGCACGCCCGACCCGGAGACGACCCCGCCCGCGGTGCTCGCGTTCTTCGCGGCGCTCCCCCCGCACGCCGGGCTGCACCGGGCGCCGCTCGGCCCCGGCGGGGCGGGTCCCCTGGCCGCGTCCTCCACCAGGACCTGCGGGCGCGCAGCCGGGCCGAACGGGAGCGCGCCGACGCGCCCGAGGCCGCGCTCGTCGCCTCCGCCGTCGCCGCGACCTTCACCGGCGTGCTCGGCGACTGGCTGCAC
The DNA here is from genome assembly GCF_014650875.1 of Streptomyces minutiscleroticus. Lineage (GTDB taxonomy): Bacteria > Actinomycetota > Actinomycetes > Streptomycetales > Streptomycetaceae > Streptomyces > Streptomyces minutiscleroticus. Next base: position 43,241 of record NZ_BMVU01000025.1, on the reverse strand, counting down.
GGCTCGGTCGAGGGCACCCCGGAGGAGATCGCCCCCGGGTCTGGCGGCCGCCGGCCACCCTGCACCGGGTGCGGTGAACGGCCGAGGCGGACACCGCCGGCGGCACGCGGCGGTCAGCGCGGGAGCCGCCGACACGGGAACCGGCCCGCGCGGAAGCCGCCGGCACCTGGCGGCCCGCGGAGCCGCCGATACGTGAAGCCGGCACGGAGGCCGTGGGCACGGAGCGACCGGCACGGGGACGGTGGGCACGGAGCCGTCGGCACGAGACCTGCCGGCCCACCGCCGGCCCACCGCCGGCCCACCGCGGGCGGGCCCGGCGCGCTCTACCGCGAAGGGCCGCGGGCCGGGGCCCCCGGGGATCGCGGTGGATGCCCGCGAGGGGCCGCGGGGACGCGGGGCCCGCCGCCGCTCCCCCGCGGCGTTCCGGCGGCGGACGGGTTCCGGACGAGTTGCGTGCGTCCGGCGCGGCGCGGTGACACGCCTGGTGCGGGCCGTCCGTCGCACGCCGGGCCGCAGCGCGCACGGCGACCACAGGCCCGGCCGTGACTCACCGTGAGGACGCTTCGCGGGGGCCGCGCGGGCGCTGACCATTGATGCGCCTTCGTGAACGGGCGGCCCCGCGGCGCCGGAGGGCGGGGGCGGGCCGGACGGCCGACCGGCCGGCGCATGGCTCGAACCAGCCGGACCGAGCCCGGTGCCGAGCGTCCGGTACGCGTCACGGGGGACGGCGGCACGGCCCGCCCGGACGTCGCACCTCCCCCAACTCACGTATCATGCACGCTCGTTCGACGATCTGTTCGACGAATCGGCCCCGGGGCACGGTCGGCGTCGCACCGGTCGCCCCCCGTCCGGCCCCCTCCCCCGGCGCACCGCACGATGCCCGAATCCCCCCTTGCGGAACATGGCGAGTGAATCGGAGACATATGTCAACCGAACGTGCTCAAATTCAGCCCATCGAGGGTAACTTGACGGGTGAGGAACGGTTTCACCGCCTCAAGCCCCCGGGTGCCGCCTTTACGCTCACGGAACGTCGTCACCCCGGCCCCCGGTGACCTTCGATGCCGTTCCCCGTTCCCCGGCGGAGCGGGAGCCGTCGCCGGTTGGAGGTGATGTCGTCGTGCGCAACGATCCCGCGGTCCGCACGCCGCATCTGCGCATTCATCAGCACAACGAGTACACCGTTCTGGAGTTCCACGGCGAGATCGACATTCTGGCGGCGCTGGAGACGTCGCCCCTCCTCGACGCCGCGACCGGGCGGCCCGCCCCGCAGATCGTCATCGACCTGCGGAACATAGAGTTCCTGGACTGTTCGGGACTGCGGCTGCTCCACCGGATCCGGCGCCGGACCCTCGCCCAGGGCGGCCGGGTGCACCTGGTCTGCACCCACCGGCTGACCCTGCGCGTCCTGCAGGTCACGGGGCTCGCCGCGGAACTGCCGCCGCTGTCGTCGCTGGACGAGGCCTTCAGCCACCCGGAGGCCACCACCGAGCCGCTGTGACCGCGCCCGGACCCCGTGACCCGTCCGCACCCGGACGTCCGCACCCCGTCCCGACCCGGGCCCCGTGACCCGCGGAGCCGTCACTTCAGGATGCGGGTCACCTGACCGGCGCCGACCGTCCGGCCGCCCTCGCGGATCGCGAACTTCAGCCCCTCCTCCATCGCCACGGGCTGGATCAGCTGGACGTGCATGGTGGTGTTGTCGCCCGGCATGACCATCTCGGTGCCCTTGGGCAGCGTGACCACCCCGGTCACGTCGGTGGTGCGGAAGTAGAACTGGGGACGGTAGTTGTCGAAGAACGGCGTGTGCCGCCCGCCCTCGTCCTTGGACAGGATGTACGCGCGGGCCTCGAAGTCGGTGTGCGGCGTCACCGAACCGGGTTTGATCACGACCTGGCCGCGCTCGACCTCCTCGCGCTTGACCCCCCGCAGCAGCAGCCCGACGTTCTCCCCCGCCCGCCCCTCGTCCAGGAGCTTGCGGAACATCTCGACGCCGGTGACCGTCGTGCGCTGCTTCTGCGCGTGGATGCCGATGATCTCCACCTCGCTGTTGACCTTCAGCACGCCGCGCTCGATCCGGCCGGTGACGACGGTGCCGCGGCCCGTGATGGTGAAGACGTCCTCGATGGGCATGAGGAACGGCCGGTCGACGTCCCGGACGGGCTCGGGCACGAACGCGTCGACCGCGGCGAGGAGTTCGAGGACGGAGGCGGTCCACCGCTCGTCGCCCTCCAGCGCCTTGAGCGCGGACACCCGCACCACCGGCACCTCGTCGCCCGGGAACTCGTACTCGGTCAGCAGCTCCCGCACCTCCAGCTCCACCAGTTCGAGGATCTCCTCGTCGTCGACCATGTCCGTCTTGTTCAGCGCGACGACGATGTAGGGGACGCCGACCTGGCGGGCGAGCAGGACGTGCTCCTTGGTCTGCGGCATGGGGCCGTCGGTGGCGGCGACCACCAGGATCGCCCCGTCCATCTGCGCCGCCCCCGTGATCATGTTCTTGATGTAGTCCGCGTGCCCGGGACAGTCGACGTGCGCGTAGTGCCGGTTCTCCGTCTGGTACTCGACGTGGGCGATGGAGATGGTGATGCCCCGCTGACGCTCCTCGGGCGCCTTGTCGATCTGCTCGAACGGCGTGTAGGGGTTCAGGTCGGGGAACTTCTCGTGCAACACCTTGGTGATGGCGGCCGTGAGGGTCGTCTTGCCGTGGTCGATGTGGCCGATGGTGCCGATGTTGACGTGCGGCTTGGTGCGCTCGAACTTCGCCTTGGTCACTGCGAGCCCTCCTGCTCCCGTGGGTGGCGCCGGGCCTGCGCGCCGGACGGCCGTGCGCCCGCCCGGTACGGCCGTACTGCACTGCTCTATTCGGTACTGCCGTTCGCACCGCCTGTCCACGGCGGCGCGGAGCGCGGGGCGACTCCCCGTCACCGGCGCACCGGCGCGTCCGGCACCGGCGCTCTGCGCTCGACCGCCCGGCCTGACAAGGGAATTGACGGGCAGATGCTTGGGTGAAAGGAGGACTGTCGACATGACGACGTCCCTGAAACGCGTACCGGGCTGGGCCAAGCTGGTGGGCGCCCTGGTGCTGGTGCTCGCGGTGCTGTTCGCCGGGCTGCGGCTGGCCGTCCTGCCCGGGCTCGGCGACCTGTTCGGCGAGGAGACCCACGACCGGTCGGGGCCCGCGCTGCTGAAGTCGATCCAGGACATCAGCCGCTACGAGGCCGCCTCCGGCAACTTCCAGGTCGTGGTGGACCTGGAGAAGGACGCCAAGTACCTGCCGGACGCGATCCGCGGCACCCGCACCCTGTACGTGGGCGCGGGCACGGTCGACGCGTACGTCGACATGGGCGCCCTCGGCGAGGACGACGTCCGGGTGAACGAGGACCGCACGTCGGCCACGATCGAGCTGCCGCACGCGGCCCTGGGCGAGCCCGCCCTCGATCCCGACCGCTCCTACGCCGTCTCCAAGCAGCGCGGCCTGCTGGACCGGCTGGGCGACCTCTTCTCGGACAACCCCAACGACGAGCGGGCGGTGCAGCGCCTGGCGGCGAAGCACATCGGGGAGGCGGCCCAGGAGAGCGAGCTGACGAAGCGCGCCGAGGAGAACACCACGAGCATGCTGGAGGGTCTGCTGCGCTCCCTGGGCTTCAAGGAGGTCCGGGTGACGTACGGTTCCTGACCGTCGCGCGTCAGGTGTTCCGCCCCGTGCCGTCGTCGCCGGGGGTGTCCCAGGAGTCGGAGCGCGGCTGGGAGACCCGCGACGGCGACGGCTGGTGCGCCGTCCTGCGCCGGCCCCAGACGAAGGCGCCGAGCAGCACGGCGACGACCACGACGCCCACCACGATGAACAACAGGGAGTTGGAGCCGGCCGAAGCCAGTGTCTGTGCAGGTGAGGAAGTGTTCATGACCTTCCTTCTTGCCCCGGATCCCGGTGTCGACGCCCCCTCGGCCGACCGGGACGCCGGGCAGCGCCGGGACGGGGCCGGGCGCGGTCCCGGCCGCGGTCCGGCGCGGCGGTGGCGGCGCGCGCCGTCCGCCCGTGTGCTGCGGCGCCGCCGGCGGGAACCGGAGGGCGGCCGGTGACGCGCCCCGTCCGCATCCGTGCGCCCCGCGCGGTCCGGAGCCCGGTGCCGGGCGGCCGCCGGGACCCCGGACCGCACGGCCGGAGCGCTCCGGGGCGCGCGGTCGCGGCACGCCGGGACGTACGCGGCCGGAGCCACGCGGCCGGGTGGGCGGAGAAGCGCGCGGCCGCGCGGGGACGGAGGGCGCCCGCGCAGCGCTTTCGCGTCGCCGACGCAACGGCATCCTCACCCGGTTCGCGGGTAACCGCCTGTCGTCGGAGGCCGGTTGAGACCAGGAGGGCGCGATGGCCCGTACCGCAGTCAGTGCTCGCTCGTTCCTCACGCGCGGCGGATGGCGTCCGCGCTCCGCGGGGGCGGACCGCCCGAAGGAGGCCGCGCCGCCGGAGAAGGAGCCCGAGGGCGCCAAGAGGCCGGCGGCCGGGAGGAAGGGCCGCAAGTCCGCCGCCGAGTCCGAACGGCGGCCGCTCCCCCTGTTCGTCCGCCTGCTGGTGATGCTGGTCGCCTTCGCGGCCATGGTGGCCTTCGGCGCCGCGCTGGCCAAGCTGACCCTGGAGCCGTCCCCGGCCTCCGAGTCGCTGACGCACAGCAACCTGCGGCCGGGCGACTCCCTGCAGGCCTATCTGAACCAGCCGGAGCTGCGCGACGCCGTCAAGCAGGTCGGCGGCAACCTGTTGCTCGGCGTGCCGTTCGGGGTGCTGCTGCCCGTGCTCGTGCCGAAGGTGGGCGGGCTGCTGCGGGTGGTGTTCCTGACCGCCGTGGTCATGCTGCTGGTGGAGCTGGTGCAGGGTGCGCTGATCACCGGGCGCGCCTTCGACATCGACGACGTCATCCTGAACACCACGGGCGCGCTGATCGGTTACCTGCTGCTGGGCCGCCGCCTCAACCACGCCGTGCACCGGCGCGGGCGTGCGCGCAAACCCCGCGGGCGGCTGCGGAAGACCTGAGACGCAGGTACGTACCAAGGTCTTGACACTCCCTTTATTCACTTCTTAAATCATCAGGCGAAGCATGCACCCCCCACCTCAGTAGGCCCGCCCCTCCTCCCTGGGGCGCCCCCACGGAAGGGAGAGTCGTGGACTCCCCGCGCCTGCTCCGCAGATGCCTCTTCGCCGCCCTGTCCGCCACCCTGGTCGCGATAGCCGCCGTGGCCCCCGCCCAGGCCCGAGAGGCCGGGCCCGGGGCCGTGGCGGCGGTGACGTTCTCCGACACCTTCGACGGCCCCGCCGGCGCCGCCGTCGACAGCGGCAAGTGGCAGCTGGAGACCGGAGACAACGTCAACAACCACGAGCGGCAGTACTACACCTCCGGCACGAACAACGCCAGGCTCGACGGCCAGGGCCACCTGGTGATCGAGGCCCGCCGCGAGAACCCGGGCAACTACCAGTGCTGGTACGGCCGGTGCGAGTACACCTCGGCCCGCCTGAACACCTCCGGGAAGTTCACCGCCCAGTACGGGCGGGTCGAGGCCCGCATGAAGATCCCGCGCGGCCAGGGCGTCTGGCCCGCCTTCTGGATGCTGGGCCAGGACCTGGGCCAGGTCGGCTGGCCCGACTCCGGCGAGATCGACGTCATGGAGAACGTCGGCTTCGAGCCCGCCACCGTGCACGGCACCCTCCACGGCCCCGGCTACTCCGGCTCCGGCGGCATAGGCGCCGGCTACACCCTCCCCGGCGGCCAGGCCTTCGCCGACGCCTTCCACACCTTCGCCGTCGACTGGGCACCGGACCGGATCACCTGGTCCGTGGACGGCACCGTCTACCAGACCCGCACCCCGGCCGACCTCAACGGCAGCCAGTGGGTGTTCAACAAACCGTTCTTCCTCATCCTCAACCTCGCCATCGGCGGCTACTGGCCCGGCGACCCCGACGGCTCCACCCCCTTCCCCGCCCAGCTCGTGGTCGACGAGGTGAAGGTCACCACGAGCGACGGCTCGGGCGGCACCGGCACGACGATCAGGGGCCTGGCGAACAAGTGCGTGGACGTGGCCAACGCGAACACCGCCGACGGCACGCCGATCCAGCTCCACGACTGCAACGGCAACGACGCCCAGAAGTGGACCGTCGGCTCCGACGGCACGATCCGCGCCCTCGGCAAGTGCCTCGACGTCGCCGGCGGCGGCACGGCGGACGGCACGCCCGTCCAGCTCTGGACCTGCAACGGCACCGCCGCCCAGAAGTGGGTGGTCACCGCCGCCCGCGACATCGTCAACCCCCAGGCGGACAAGTGCCTGGACGTGAAGGACAACAACTCCGCCAACGGCACCCGGCTGCAGATCTGGACCTGCGCGGGGACGGCCAACCAGAAGTGGACGGTCGGCTGAGGCGACGGGACCGCGCGCCCGGCCGGGGACATCCCGGCCGGGCCTTTCCGTACCGGTCCGGGGCCGGTGCTCCTCTTCGGGCCGGGCTACCGCCGTCGCCAGGTCAGCTTGTCGCCGCCCACCCAGCAGACCTCGGCCGGGTCGTCGGCGTCGTGGATCACGACGCCGCGGTGCGCGGCCGCCACGAGGACGTCGGCCAGGTCCTGCGCCGCGCCGACGACCTCGCCGTCGATCTCCACGACCCGGAACGGCGGGCGGTCGGGCTGGACGGGCCCCACGACGATCCGCGGCATCGTGATGCAGGGGCTTGAGATTTCGGTCATGATCCCACCGGTCCCACGTGTGTTCCGTCGGCAGACCTCGCGGACGTCCGTCCGGTCCGCCCGGTCGGCGGGGGCCGCGGACGGTCCGTTCGGCCGCGGTGCGCGCCCCGGCGCCGTACGCGGTGCCCGGGCGCGGGCCGCACCTTCAGGGTCGCACGGAGGCGGCCGCCGCGCCGTCGTGCGCACCGGCCGATGCTGCGCGACGCTGGGCCCATGGACCCCGTCGAGGCCCTGGACCGCATCGCCTTCCTGCTGGAGCGCGCCCAGGCCCCCACCTACCGCGTACGGGCGTTCCGCACGGCCTCGGGCGTCCTCGCGGGCCTCGGCGGGGACGAGGTGCGGCGACGCGCGGCGGACGGCTCGCTCCGGGAGCTGAGGGGCATCGGCCCGCGCACGGCCGAGGTGGTGGACGAGGCGCTGGCCGGGCGGGTGCCCGGCTACCTGGAGAGGCTGGAGGGCGAGGCGGCCCGGCCGCTGGCCGAGGGCGGCGAGCGGCTGCTGTCCCTGATGCGCGGCGACTGCCACGTCCACTCGGACTGGTCGGACGGCGGCAGCCCCGTCGAGGCGATGGGCCGGGCGGCGGCCGCCCTGGGGCACGAGTGGGCCGTCCTCACCGACCACTCGCCGCGGCTGACGGTGGCGCGCGGCCTGTCCGCCGGGCGGCTGCGCGAGCAGCTGGACGTCGTGGCGGGGCTGAACCGGAGCTGGGCGCCGTTCCGGCTGCTCACCGGCATCGAGTGCGACGTCCTGGACGACGGGTCGCTCGACCAGGACCCGGAGCTGCTCGCCCGGCTGGACGTGGTCGTGGTGTCCGTGCACTCCAAGCTGCGCATGGACCGGGAGGCGATGACCCGGCGCATGGTCGCGGCCGTGACGAACCCGCTGGCCGACGTCCTGGGGCACTGCACCGGGCGGCTGGTGACCGGGCGCGGCCGGCCGGAGTCGGAGTTCGACGCCGACGAGGTCTTCGCCGCGTGTGCGGAGTCCGGCACCGCGGTGGAGATCAACAGCCTGCCCGCACGGCTCGACCCGCCCCGCCGGCTGCTGCGCCGGGCGGTGGCGGCGGGCACGCTGTTCGCCGTGGACACCGACGCGCACGCGCCCGGGCAGCTCGACTGGCAGCAGTACGGCTGCGCGCGGGCCGAGGAGTGCGGGGTGCCCGCCGAACGGGTGGTGACGACCTGGTCCGCGGACGCGCTGACGGCCTGGACACGGCACCGCGAGGTCCCGTCCGGCGTGCGCGGCCCGTAACGCGGTACTGGGAGGAGGGAACGGCGACGATGGCGCGCCGGCGCGACGAGACGAGAGGGACAGCACATGGGACGGGCCGCCGTGTTCGACGTCGACGGGACCCTCGCCGACACCAACCATCTGCACGTGACGACGTGGTGGGAGGCGTTCCGGCAGGCCGGGCACGACGTCCCGATGCACGCCGTCCACCGGGCCGTGGGCCTGGGCTCGGACGACCTGATCGCCCACCTGCTGGGCGAGGACCGGGACGAGGACCAGGACGACGCGATCAGCGCCGCCCACAAGACGCTCTACGGGACTTACTTCGACCGGCTGCCGGCCCTGCGGGACGCGGGCCGGCTGCTGAAGAAACTGCACGGCGACGGCTGGACCGTGGTCCTGGCCACCTCGGCGGGCGGCGCGGAGCTGAAGGCGCTGCGCCGCGCCATCGACGCGGACGACGTCATCGCGGCCGTCGCCAGTGCGGACGACGTGGAGCGGGGCAAGCCCGCGCCGGAGCCGGTGCAGCAGGCGCTGGAGCTGGCGGGCGTCCCCGCCGAGCGCGCGGTCTTCGTCGGTGACACGGTGTGGGACATGCGGGCGGGCACGCGGGCCGGGGTGACCTGCGTGGGCGTGCTGAGCGGCGGCATCCCGCGCGCCGACCTGGAGGAGGCCGGGGCCCGCGCGGTCTACGACGACCCGGCGCACCTGCTCGCGTCGCTGGGCGACAGCCCGTTCGCCGCGCTCGCCTGAGAACGCCCGGCGGCCCCGGGCGGGTGCCACGGGGGCCCGGAAGGGCACCGGACGGACGGCCCCGTAGCCGCGTGACGCAGATCACCTCTCTACAGGGCGGGACGCGGAACAGTCACCACTTGTTTCTCGTTGAACCAACCGTGGGTGCGGATGGGACAGTGTCCCCGGGCCTCACCTTCCGCCCACAGGGACGATCGTTCGGCTGAAGCCCTGTGGAGCCCTTCGCCGCGAGGCGACCGCCATCCGCGGCCACCCACAGACGGCCCCGACCGAGATTCCCCCGTCCGGTCGGGGCCTTTCCCTGTCCTGGGGCCCGCTTCCGCCCGGGGCGCGCCCGGCGTCCGGCAGCATCGCACGGTCCCGGCGCACGGCCGCGCCGCTTGACTTCGAGGGCGCTCCCATCCGTAGCGTCACCGCATGACCACCGCACAGCAAGGCATCGGCTCCGGATTCGGCTTCGGCAGCACCGCGGACGACGTGCTCGACGGCATCGACCTGACGGGGCGGCTCGCCGTCGTCACGGGCGGCTACTCCGGCCTCGGCCTGGAGACCACGCGCGCGCTCGCGAAGGCGGGCGCGCGCGTCGTCGTCCCCGCCCGGCGCCCCGAGGTCGCCGAGGAGGCCCTCGCCGGGCTCGACGGGGTGGAGGTGGACGAACTCGACCTCGGCGACCTGGACAGCGTCCGCGCCTTCGCCGAGCGCTTCCTCGCCTCGGGCCGGTCCGTCGACATCCTGATCGGCAGCGCGGCGATCATGGCCTGCCCGGAGACCCGGGTCGGCCCGGGCTGGGAGGCCCAGTTCGCCACCGGCCACCTGGGCCACTTCGCGCTCGCCAACCGGCTCTGGCCCGCCCTGGCGGCGGACGGCGGCGCCCGGGTCGTCTCGGTGTCCTCCCTCGGCCACCGCCGGTCGGACATCCGCTGGGACGACCCGCACTGGCGGACCGGCTACGACAAGTGGGGGGCGTACGGGCAGGCGAAGACGGCGAACTCGCTGTTCGCCGTCCACCTCGACGCCCTCGGGCGGGACTCCGGCGTCCGGGCGTTCACGCTGCACCCCGGCGGCATCCTCACCCCCCTCCAGCGCCACCTGCCCAGGGAGGAGATGGTCGGGCTCGGCTGGATCGGCGAGGACGGCACCCCGCTGAACCCGGCCGGCTTCAAGACGCCCGAGCAGGGCGCAGCGACCCAGGTCTGGGCGGCCACCAGCCCGAAGCTGGCGGGCCTGGGCGGCGTGTACTGCGAGGACTGCGACATCGCCCCGATCGCCGCCGGGCCCGGGGCGCCGTCCGGCGTCCGGCCCTACGCGGTCGACCCCGCCTCGGCCGCGCGCCTGTGGGCCCTGTCGGCGGAACTGACCGGGGTGGACGCGTTCGCGTGACGCCTTCCCCGTACGCGCGGGGGCCCGGCGCACGTACCGGTGCGCCGGGCCCCCGCGCGTACGGGGCCGTTCAGGCGGTGGACTCGTCCGCGCCCGGGTGCTCCGGGTGGACGGTGCCCTCGTTCCGCTCCCCCTTCGGGCCCGTGCCCGCCTCGTCGGTGTCGGGGAGGCCGGAGGCGGCCCCCTTCTCGTCCCCCGACCCGTCCTCCGCCCCCTCGGCGCCGCCCGTCACGCCGGGGGCGACGTCCCAGGGGTCCTCCCCCGGCTGGACCTGCTGGTCCGGCAGGTCCCGCGGTACGGGGTGCCCGCTCTCGCCGGGGCCCTCCAGTCGTTGGTCGGTCACAGCGCGCTCCTCTCCCGGTCGTCCGAGGAGGAACAGGTACCGCGCGGCCGTACGGCGAAACCGTCCCGCACCGCCGCCTCCGCCGGCGAACCGCCCGCTCAGTGCGGCGCCCGCTCCTCCAGCGCGGTGCGCCAGACGGGCAGCGGCACCTCCCGCGCGGCGGGCTCCGGGCGCCGGCCGCCCTGGACGAAGAAATCGGCGAGCGGCAGGATCGCCGCGCCGACGGTGACCGCGTCGGGGCCGAGCGCGCCGAGGTCGACGGTGACGCTCTCGGCCGGGTGGCGCAGCGCGTACGAGGCGGCGTACCGGCGGACCGCGGGCAGGAAGCGCGAGCCCAGCCGGAGGCCCGCCCAGCCGCCGATGAGGATGCGCTCGGGCTGGAAGAGGTTGATCAGGTCGGACAGGCCCGCGCCCAGGTACTCGGCCGTCTCCTCCAGGACCGCGAGGGCCACCGGGTCGGGCGCGGCGCCGTCGGCGGGGTAGGCGGCGGCCAGCATCGCGGCGAGCGCGGTCTCCTCGTCGGCGCCGGCGGGCGGGCGGCCGCCCTCCTCGCGCCAGCGCTCCAGCAGTGCCTCGGCCCCGGCGTACGCCTCCAGGCAGCCGAGCGCGCCGCACCGGCAGCGGCGCCCGCGCACCCGTACGGTGAGGTGCCCCCACTCCACGGCGCGGCCCTGCTCCACGTCGTCGGTGACCAGGCAGGCGCCGACGCCGGAGCCGAACAGGACGACGATCGTGCTGTGCGCGCCGCGGCCGGCGCCGAACCACATCTCGGCCTGGCCGAGCGTCTTGGCGCCGTTGTCGGTGAAGTACGGGACCCCGTCGGGCAGCAGGCGGCTCTCGCGCAGCAGGGACTCCAGCGGGACGGCGTCCCAGCCGATGGTCTGGCCGTGCACCACCGCGCCCCGGTCGGAGGTGCGCTCGACGATGCCGGGGACGCCGATGCCGACGCCGAGCAGCCGGCCGGGGTCGAGGTCCGCGGCGGCCAGCACCTCGGCGACGCCGTCGCGGATGTGGCCGACGACGACCCCGACGTCGTAGCGCTGGTGCTCCAGGACCCGCTCGGCGCGGGCCAGTTCGGTCAGGGCGAGGTCGAAGAGCTCCACGCGGACGCGGGTCTCGCCGACGTCGACGCCGATCATGTGGCCGCTGGCGGGCGCGACGCGCAGCAGGGTGCGCGGGCGGCCGCCGTCGGAGTCGACGCTGCCGGCCTCCTCCACGAGGCCGTCGGCGACGAGTTCGGCGACGACGTTGCTGATGGACCCCGAACTCAGCCCGGTCGCCGGGCCGAGCTCGAAGCGGCTCATCGGACCGTCGAAATACAACCGTTGCAGTACGGCGGCGCGATTGCCCCGCCGCAGGTCACGGACCGTGCGCCCGCTCCGCCCAGCCATGTGGCTCCTTCCCGTTCCGCCCCACCTGCAAGATACCGCTGCGCGATCCCTTGACGCGCTGTGCTTCCAGGTCTTAACTCACGTCCTAAATTAAGCCATGAGGGCGTTCGGTACGTGGACGCCGGCGTCCCCTCAGCCGTTCCCTGCCGGAAGGGACCTCCACACCATGCGCAGATTCCGAGCCGCGGCCGCGAGCGCCGTCACCGTCTCCCTGCTGGCCGCCGCGACCGCCTGCGGCGGCGGCTCGTCGACGGACGGCGGCGGGTCGGACGACTCGCCGAAGGAGCTCACGTACTGGGCCTCCAACCAGGGAGCCAGCGTCGAGGTCGACAAGAAGGTCCTCCAGCCCGAGCTCGACAAGTTCGAGAAGGAGACCGGGATCGAGGTGAAGCTGGAGGTCGTGCCCTGGTCCGACCTGCTGAACCGGATCCTGACCGCCACCACCTCCGGACAGGGCCCCGACGTCCTCAACATCGGCAACACCTGGAGCGCCTCGCTGCAGGCGACCGGCGCGCTGCTGCCGTGGGACGCGGAGAACTTCGACAAGATCGGCGGCAAGGACCGCTTCGTCGACTCCGCGCTCGGCTCGACCGGCGCCTCGGGCCAGGACCCGGCGGCGGTACCGCTGTACTCGATGGCGTACGCGCTCTACTACAACAAGAAGATGTTCGCCGAGGCGGGCGTCTCCGAGCCGCCGGCCACCTGGGACGAGCTGGCCGCCGCCGGCAGGAAGCTGTCCAAGGGCGGCAAGTGGGGCCTGGGCGCCGAGGGGTCCAACCCGGTGGAGAACGTCCACCACGCCTTCGTCTTCGCCAAGCAGCACGGCGCCGACTTCTTCACCGCCGACGGCAGGCCCGACTTCACCGACGAGGGTGTGGTCGCCGCGGTCGAGCAGTACGTCGGCCTCATGGCCGAGGAGAAGATCATCGCGCCCGGCAACGCCGAGTACGCGCAGAACCAGTCCGTGAGCGACTTCGCCAAGGGCAGGAACGCCATGCTGCTGTGGCAGTCCGCGTCCGCGAACCTCAAGTCCCAGGGCATGAGCGAGGACGACTACGGCATCGCGCCGGTCCCCGTGCAGTCCGGCGCCCCCGGCGGCGGCAAGAACGTCAACTCCATGGTCGCGGGCATCAACCTGGCCGTCTTCAAGAACACCGACAACCTCAGCGGCGCCACCGAGTTCGTGAAGTTCATGACCAGCGACGCCGAGCAGAAGATCCTCAACACCGCGTACAGCTCGATCCCGCCGGTGAAGGCCGCCCAGGAGGACCCCTCCTTCAACACCCCGGCCAACGCGGTCCTGAAGGACACCCTCGCCAAGAGCGCGGCCGCCCTGCCCCAGGTCGCCGACGAGTCCCAGTTCGAGACGGCCGTCGGTACGGCGATCAAGGAGCTGTTCGCCGACGCGGCCGCCGGCAAGCCGGTGACCGCGCGGTCGGTGAAGGCCAAGCTCGAGAAGGCCCAGCAGCAGATGCCGGCGAAGTGAGCGCGATGACCACCACCGTCCGGGCCGACGGACCGGCGGTGCGCAAGGACGCCCCCGGTGCGGCGCGCGGCCCCCGCCGCCGCACCGGGCGGATCCGCCGCGCCGGCCTGCCCTACCTGCTCCTGCTGCCCGCCCTGCTCCTGGAACTGCTGGTCCACCTGGTGCCGATGGTGACCGGCATCGTGATGAGCTTCAAGGAGCTCACCCAGTTCTTCATCCGCGACTGGGGCGCCGCCCCCTGGGCGGGCCTGGACAACTACAAGGTGTCCGTGGACTTCGACGCCCCCGTGGGCGAGGCACTGCTCCACTCCTTCCTCGTCACCGTCGGCTTCACCGTGCTCTCCGTCGGCCTGTGCTGGCTGGTCGGCACGGCCGCCGCGGTCCTCATGCAGGACGCCTTCCGCGGCCGGGGCCTGCTGCGCGCCCTGTTCCTCGTGCCGTACGCGCTGCCCGTCTACGCGGCCGTGATCACCTGGGTGTTCATGTTCCAGCACGACAACGGCCTGGTGAACCACGTCCTGCACGACCAGCTCGGCCTCACCGGCAAGCCGTCCTTCTGGCTGATCGGCGACAACAGCTTCGTCGCGCTGCTGACGGTGTCCGTGTGGAAGGGCTGGCCGTTCGCCTTCCTCATCGTCATGGCCGGCCTGCAGAACATCCCCCGGGAGCTGTACGAGGCCGCCGCGCTGGACGGCGCCGGGATGTGGCAGCAGGTCCGCCGCATCACCCTGCCGTCGCTGCGCCCGGTCAACCAGGTGCTGGTCCTGGTGCTGTTCCTGTGGACGTTCAACGACTTCAACACGCCGTACGTCCTGTTCGGCAGAACGGCCCCGGCCGCCGCCGACCTCGTCTCGGTCCACATCTACCAGGCGTCCTTCGGCAACTGGAACTTCGGCACCGGCTCCGCCATGTCCGTGCTCCTGCTGCTCTTCCTGCTCGTCGTGACGGGCGCCTACCTCGCACTCACCTCGCGCGGACGGAGGACCGCCGCATGAGCACGCCCAGGTCCCCGATGGCCCCGCCCCGCTCCTTCCTGTGGACCCGGCGGATCCTCCTCACCCTGCTCACCGGCTTCGTGCTGCTGCCGGTGTACGTGATGGTCTCCAGCTCGCTGAAGCCCCTCGCGGACGTCACGGGCGCCTTCCGCTGGCTGCCGAGCGAGCTGACGGTCCGCCCGTACATCGACATCTGGTCCACGGTCCCGCTCGCGAAGTACTTCGTGAACTCGCTGATCGTGGCGGGGGCCGCGACGGTCTGCTCGGTGGTGATCGCGGTCTTCTCCGCGTACGCCGTCAGCCGCTACGACTTCCGCGGCAAGCGCGTCTTCACGGTCACCGTCCTGTCGACCCAGATGTTCCCCGGCATCCTCTTCCTGCTGCCCCTCTTCCTCCTCTACGTCAACATCGGCAACACCACCGGCATCGCCCTGTTCGGCTCGCGCGGCGGCCTGATCCTCACCTACCTGACCTTCTCCCTGCCGTTCTCGATCTGGATGCTGATCGGGTACTTCGACTCGGTGCCGCGCGACCTGGACGAGGCGGCGAAGGTCGACGGCTGCGGCCCGCTCGGCGCCCTCTTCCGGGTCGTGGTGCCCGCCGCGATCCCCGGCATCGTCGCGGTCGCCGTCTACGCCTTCATGACCGCCTGGGGCGAGGTGCTGTTCGCCTCGGTGATGACCAACGACACCACCCGCACGCTCGCCGTCGGGCTCCAGGGCTACTCCACGCTCAACGACGTGTACTGGAACCAGATCATGGCCGCCTCGCTCGTGGTGAGCGTGCCGGTGGTCGCCGGGTTCCTGCTGCTCCAGCGCTATCTGGTCGCCGGCCTCACCGCCGGCGCCGTGAAGTGACGCGCTCCCCTCTCCCGGAAAGGACCTCCGTGACCATCGACCTCGCCGCATTCCCCCACGACTTCCTCTGGGGCACGGCCACCTCGGCGTACCAGATCGAAGGAGCCGTCGCGGAGGACGGCCGCTCGCCCTCCATCTGGGACACCTACGCGCACACGCCCGGCAAGGTGGACCACGGCGACCACGGCGACGTCGCCTGCGACCACTACCACCGCTGGCGCGAGGACATCGCCCTGATGAAGGAGCTGGGCACCAACGCCTACCGGCTCTCCGTGGCCTGGCCGCGCGTGGTGCCCGGCGGCGACGGCCCGGTCAACGCCAAGGGCCTGGACTTCTACGACGCCCTGATCGACGCCCTGCTCCAGGCGGGCATCACCCCGTCCGTCACCCTCTACCACTGGGACCTGCCGCAGGTGCTCCAGGACCGGGGCGGCTGGCCCGAGCGCGACACCGCGTACCACCTGGCCGCGTACGCCGCGGCCGTCGCCGAGCGCCTGGGCGACCGGGTGAAGCACTGGACCACGCTGAACGAGCCGCTGTGCTCGGCCTGGATCGGGCACCTGGAGGGCCGGATGGCGCCGGGCCTGACCGACCTCACGGCGGCCGTGCGCGCCTCCTACCACCTGCTGCTCGGCCACGGCCTGGCCACCCAGGCGGTCCGGGCCGCCGTCCCGGACGCCGAGGTCGGCATCGTCAACAACCTCTCCGACGTCGTGCCCGCCTCCGAGCGCCCCGAGGACGTCGCGGCCGCCCGCCGCATGGACGGGCACTCCAACCGCTGGTGGCTGGACCCGGTGCACGGCCGCGGCTTCCCCGAGGACATGCGCGAGGTGTACGGGGTGGAGCTGCCGGAGCGGGCGGGCGACCTGGAGACCATGGCGCAGCCGCTGGACTGGCTGGGCCTGAACTACTACTTCCCCTCGGCCGTCGCCGACGACCCGACGGGCCCGGCGCCGTACGCGCACGCGGTGCGCCGCCTCGGCGTGCCGCGCACCGGCATGGACTGGGAGGTGGAGGCGGCCGGCATCGAGCGCCTGCTGCTGCGCCTGACCCACGACTACGGCGCCCGCAGGCTGTACGTCACGGAGAACGGCTCCGCCTACCCGGACGTCGTGCGCCCCGACGGCACGGTCGACGACCCGGAGCGCAAGCGGTACCTGGAGGACCACCTGGCGGCCTGCGCCTCGGCGGTCCGCAAGGGCGTGCCGCTGGCCGGCTACTTCGCCTGGTCGCTGCTGGACAACTTCGAGTGGGCCTACGGCTACGACAAGCGCTTCGGCCTGGTGCACGTGGACTACCGCACGCAGCGGCGCACGGTGAAGGGCAGCGGCCGGCACTACGCGGAGATCATCCGCGGCCACCGGGCGCGGGCGCGCAGGGCGGCCTGACCGCCGCCCCGGCCCGAAGCCCCGCTCCACGGCCCGCCCGCCGGACTCCCGGCGGGCGGGCCGCGTCCGGTGCGCGGCCCGCCCGCTAAATCCATTGGCCTCCTCAGTTTCCGCTACGTACTGTAGGTGGGTTCCTAATGGCTATAGGTTCCGTCGTGTCCGCGGGCGCGGTCACGGCGGGGCTCCACCTGTGAAGGGCCTCCCTCATGAAACCGCTCACCGAGCAGGACATCCGCACCTCGTTCGTCAACTGCTCCAAGGGCGAGGCCAAGCGTCTCCACCTCCCGAAGGACCTGGCCGAGCGGCCGTGGGACGACCTGGACTTCCTCGGCTGGCGCGACCCGGGGGCGCCCGACCGCAGCTATCTGGTGGCCGAACGGGACGGCCGCCCGGTCGGCGTCGCCCTGCGCTTCCCGACGCAGCAGCGCGGCTTCCTGCACCGCAGCATGTGCTCGCTGTGCCTGACCACGCACCCGGGCAGCGGCGTCTCCCTGATGACGGCCCGCAAGGCGGGCCCGGCCGGCCGCGAGGGCAATTCGGTGGGCGTCTACATGTGCGCCGACCTCGCCTGCTCCCTGTACGTGCGCGGCAAGAAGGTCCCGGAGTCCGGGGGCCGCCTCCAGGAGAGCCTGACCCTGGAGGAGCAGATCGCGCGCACGACGGGCCACCTGTTCGCGTTCCTGGACCGTCTGCACGTCTGAACCGCCCCGCAGGGATCTTCCGTTCCGCACGGTGTTCGACGGGCCGGTGGAGCGGGAACTGGCGAAGGATGCGAGATGTACGTGGTCTGTGGGACACATGCGTCCGGTTGTTTCACCAATGGCGACGCGAACCGGCGGTCGTACAAGCGGTGCGCTCGACGGGCGCCGCGACGATCGCCTATGTCATCGCCGTGCACCTCAGCCCCGAGGCGGCCCCGCTCACCGCGCCCCTGACGGCGCTCCTCGTCGTCCAGGTCACGCTGTACACCACCATCATCACCAGCGTCCGCCGGGTGAACTCGGTGGTGACCGGCGTCGTCATCGCCATCGCCTTCAGCGTCCTGGTCGGCCTGACCTGGTGGAGCCTCGCGCTGATCATCCTCGCCTCGCTGGCGGTGGGCCATCTGGTACGGGTCAGCGAGTTCGTGCCCGAGGTGGCGATCAGCGCGATGCTCGTCCTCGGCGTCACCAGGGTCGGGGACACGGCCTGGGCGCGGGTCCTGGAGACGCTGATCGGCGCCGTCGTCGGCCTGGTCTTCAACCTGCTCCTCGCTCCCCCGGTGTGGGTGGACGAGGCGGGCGCGGCCGTCGAGGACCTGGCCCGCCGGATGCGGCAGTTGATGCGGCGCATCGGCGAGGAGGCCCGGGGCGGCATCCCGGTCGCGGAGACGACGGAGCGGCTGTACGAGGCGCGCCGCCTCGACCACGAGATCGTCGAGGTGGACGCGGCGCTGCGGCAGGCCGAGGACAGCCTGCGGCTCAACCCGCGCGTCCGCGAGGGGCTGCTGCACCGGATCGTGCTGCGCACCGGCCTCGACACCCTGGAGATCTGCACGGTGGTGCTCCGCGTCCTCGCGCGCAGCCTCACCGACCTGGCGAAGGCGCGCGACCCCGAGCCGATGTTCGAGCAGGAGACGGGCGCCGCGCTGGAGCAGGTCCTGTCCGACATCGGCGACGCCGTGGTCAGCTTCGCGGTCCTGGTGACCACCGACGTCAGCCGCAGCGCGGAGTCCGCGGAGACCCGGCTCGCCGCCGAGCTGACCGCGGCCCGCGCCACCCGGGACAAGCTGTCCCAGCTGCTGCGCGACGAGGCGCTGCGCGAGACCCGCTGGTGGCAGTACCACGGCGCCGTGCTGACGGAGGTCAACCGCATCCTGGACGAGCTGGACATGGAGCACCGCTCCCGGCGGCTCCTGGAGGAGCTGGACCGCTGCGCCCGCGAGCAGCGCGAGCGCATGCCCCGGCTGACCCGGCTGCAGCAGCGGTGGCGCGGACTGCGCCGCCGCAGGCGTGTCGCCGCCGCACGGCGTACCGACTGAGGGCGGACCGCACGTACGGGTCCGCCGGGGCGGGGGAAGGTACGGACGGCGGCCGGCGGGCCCGCGTCCGCGCGCCGGTGCGCCGCCCCGCGCGGGGTGGCGCATCGCACTCCGCCGGTCTTTGCGCTCGGCGGCTCCGCGCGCCAGGGTGGCCGTCAAAGCCGTGACGACCGACCCCGACCCGAGGTGCAGGCATGAGCAGTGGTACGGACCCGGCGCGCGGAAGCGGGCCCTTCGGCGGTGTGAGCAGGCGGCGCCTCCTCGGGACGCTGGGGGCGGCCGCGGCGGTGGCGACCGTCCCGGCCCCCGCTCCCCCGGCGGACCCGGCGCCCCCGGACGGCCCGCCGTCCCCGTCCGCCGGGCCGTCCCGCGGCGGCGCGGACACCGCCCGCCGGCCCGCCGGGCGGCGCCCGCTGTACCTCGGCACGTACACGTCCGTCGAGGGCGGCGGCAAGGGGATCGGCCTGGCGGAGTACGACGCCGCGACGGGACGCGTCACCGGCACGGGCACCGTCGTCGAGGTCGACGACCCGTCCTACCTGGCCGTCCATCCGGACGGCCGCACGCTGTACTGCGTGGCCGAGCGCGAGGAGGGCGCGGTGACGGCCGTCCGGCGCTCGGACGGCGGGCGGCACGAGGTGCTCGGCACGCGCGCCACCGGCGGCGCGGCACCCTGCCACCTGTCCGTGCACCCGTCCGGACGCTGGCTGCTGAGCGCGGAGTACGGCTCCGGGAGCGTGGCCGTGCACCCCGTCGGCGCCTCGGGCGCGCTCGGCGAACGGACCGACCGCGTCGTGCACTCCGCCCCGGAGCCGGGCCCCCGCCAGGACGGGCCGCACGCGCACCAGGTCCTCACGAGCCCGGACGGCGGCCACGTGCTGGCGGTGGACCTGGGCACCGACACCGTGTACACCTACCGCCTCGACGGGTCGGCGGGCACGCTGCGCCCCGTGTCCCGGGCGCGCACCCGTCCGGGCTCGGGCCCGCGCCACCTGGCCTTCCACCCCGGGGGCCGCTTCGCCTACCTCGCGAACGAGCTCGACGACACGGTCGTCGTCTGCGGCTACGACCCGGCCACCGGACGTCTCACGCCCGGCGACCCGCAGCCCACCGGAAGCGGCGGCGGCACCAACCACCCGGCGCAGCTGGTGGTCACCCCGGACGGGGCGTACGCGTACCTCGCCAACCGCGGCCACGACAGCCTGGCCCGCTACGCGGTCGAGGCGGACGGGGCCCGGCTGCGGCTGCTGGACACCGTGCCCGTGCGCGGCGGCTTCCCGCGCCACCTCGCGCTCTCCCCGGACGGCACCCTGCTGTTCGCGGCGAACCAGAGGTCGGGCACCGTCAGCGTCTTCAGCGTCGGACGGGACGGCGGCCTCGGGCCCGCGGGCGAGCCGTTCGCCTCACCCGTCGCCGTCTGTGCGCTGCCGCTGTAGGGCGCGCGGGCAGGAGACGTTGCCCGCCTGCGCGAGCAGGACGTGCATGCGCTCCGAGAGCTGCCCGAGGTCGTCGGCCGGCCGGTGGAACGGCAGCCGTACGTCGCCGTGGGAGCGGGCGCGCTCGATGCGCAGCGTCAGCCCGTGGCGGTCCACGGCCAGCGGCTGGACGCGCACCGCGCCGTGCAGGCTGCCGTGGTCGACGAGCCGGGTGAGCCGCTCGACCGCGTCCGGGTGGGCGTCGGCGAGGTGGGTCAGCAGCCGCGGCTCGGCGGTGGCCAGCGGGTCCGGCCGGGCCTTGGCGTACTCGTCCGGGCCGACGACGACGGCGCCCGCGGCGTCGCGGAGCACGACCCGGGTGGGCTCGAAGACCAGATGGGACTCCTCGTGCCGGAACCAGCCGGCAAGCCACAGGCGGCAGCGGATGCGGGACCGGACGGGGACGGGCGCGACGTCGGCGAACTCCAGGACGGCGGACGGCTCCCCGCGCGGCGCGCAGAGCGCCGCGGTGACCAGGTCGCTGTCCTCCGGCAGGTGCAGCAGCACTCTGCCGTCCTCTGCCACGTGGTGCGCGCCGATGAACTCCTCCCGGCCGCCCTCCGCTGTCACCGCGCAGGACCACGCCGAGGCGAGCACCGAGCGGGCCCGCTGGGCCGCGGCAGGCGCAGCCGTCCAGGTGTGACGGTCACCCATCCGAACCTCCAATTAGGTAAGCCTCACCTAACCTAACGGAGATCCGAGCGCACGCCAACCACCCGAGGCCCCCTGTCCCCCTGCCGTGTCTCCTCCCGGGCGCGCCGGCGCCGCGGCCGGTCAGCCCCGCGCCGGCCAGTGCCGGGGCCGCGCGAGCGACGGCGGCAGCTTCGTGCCGGCACCGCCCCGGGCCGCGTCGAGCTGCGGCTGTGTGAGGAAGATCGCGCCGGTCAGGTCGGCGTCCGTGAGGTCGGCGTCCCGCAGGTCGGCGCCGATCAGCTCCGCGCCCCGCAGGTCGGCCCCCGTCAGGTCGGCGGCGATGAGGTACGCGCCGCGCAGGTTGGCGCCTCTCAGGTCGGCGCCTCTCAGCCGCGCGCCCATGAGGTCCGCTCCCCGGCGGTCCTTCCTCCGGCCCCGTCCGCCGGCGGCGGCGCGGGCCAGCTCGCCCGCGCGCACCAGCAGCACGTTGGCCCCGGCCCGCACCGCCGGGACGTCCAGCTCCACCAGCTCCTGCGCGGGCAGCCGGGTGAGCGCGTCCACCTTCTCGAACTCCCGGCCGAGATCCGCGCGGATCGGACGGGCCGCCGGCAGCGCGCGGGCCTCGTCGAGGTAGCGCAGCAGCTCGTGCAGCTGCCGTACGACCGGGAAGACCTCGAACATCAGCCGGGTGCGCGCCTTCGGGCCGCCGCGCCAGTCCGCGCCGCCGAAGGTGACCTGCGAGACCTTCTGCCCGGCGCCGAAGCAGTCGTACACCGTGCAGCCCGTGAAGCCGCGCTCCCTGAGCCGCGCGTGGATGCCGCAGGTGGAGTCCGCCCGCAGGTTGCGGCACGGCTCGCCCGCGGCCTTGTCCACGGGGAAGTCCGCCGAGGCGGAGAAGGGCAGGGCGACGCAGCACAGCCCGAAGCAGCTGCCGCAGTCGGACCGCAGCTCGGTGGGCGGCACGGCCCGCGGTTCGGTACGCGGTACGGAGGCGGTGCCGGAGTCTTCACGCATGCCGACCAGCCTACGCAGTGGCGGGGCGCCGCCCGGCCGGGTCCGGAGCCGCACGATCGCCGGCCCCAGGCCGTACGGCCGCAGGACCCGGGCCGTACGGCCGCCGGGCTTGGGCGGGAAGACCGCCGGCCCGGGCGGGAAGACCCGCCGCCCCGGACAGGAGGACCCGCGGGCCCGGGCGGGAAGACCCGCCGACCCGGGCGGGAAGACCCGCGGGCCCGGGCGGGAAGGCCGTGGCTCAGACCTCGTCGCGGCTCAGCGCGAGCAGGCGGTCGAGGACGCGGGGGCCGCCCGCCCGCACGCCGTCGTGCTCGAACTCGTCCGTCACCCAGGTGCGCAGGCCGCGGATCGCGCGGGCGGTGGCCAGCGAGTGGTCCGCGTCGACGTACATGTCGTCGTGGTAGACCGCCGCCGCCACCGGCACCTCGTTGGCGGCGAGGCGCTCCTTGTCGTACAGCGGGGTCCAGTCGGTGCGCGCGGCGAGCAGGTCGGCGGTCTCGCGCAGCGGGCGCAGCGCCGGGTCGCAGTCGAAGGTCCAGGGGTGCACCGACTCGCCGGTGAACAGCAGCGGACCGTCGCCCGCCAGCGTCTTCGCCGCGTCGAACTGCGGGAACTCGGCGCGCACCCGCTCCGCGGACCAGGCGGTGGGCCGCTCGTCCTGGCCGTAGATCGCCTCGTGGACGAGGGCGTACAGGGGGTGGCCCGCGTACGACAGGGCCGTCTGCACCTCCTCCTGGAAGGCGTCGGACAGGGCCGGTCCCGAGGGCGTGCGCACGAAGGCGTCCTCCAGCAGGTAGTGCAGCCGGTGGCTGCCCTCGCCGCCGCCCAGCACGATCCCGAGGGACTGGAACGCCTCGACGGTCAGCCGGTAGCCGTTCGGCAGCACCGTCTCGTGCCGGAGCAGGTGCTCGGCGATGCGCCGGGCGCGCTCCACGTCCTGCGGGTAGCGCGCGTAGTGGGCCGCCACCTTGCGCTCGATGCGCGGGTACGCGGCGCGGTAGACGTCGTCCGCGTGGGCGTCGAGCGAGGGCAGCCCGCCGGTGATCAGCGCGGCGCTCAGGCCCTCGGGCGCGGCGGACAGGTAGTGGGTGGCGCAGAAGCCGCCGAAGCTCTGGCCGAGCACCGTCCAGGGGGCGCCGCCGGTGAGCTGCGGGCGGATCGCCTCGCAGTCGCGGACGATGGAGTCGGCGCGGAAGTGCGTCAGGTAGTCGGCCTGTTCGGCCGGGCCGCCGCGCAGCGGCAGGGTCTGCCGGTTGGCGGGCGTGGAGGCGCCCGTGCCGCGCTGGTCGAGCAGCAGCACCCGGAACTCCTCCAGGGCGCGGCCGAGCCAGGCCGGGCGGCCGATGAAACGGTTCGCCCCGAAGCCGGGACCGCCCTGGAGGTAGACCAGCCACGGCAGTTCGGCGCCCGCCTTGTCGCTCGCGACGGCCTCGCGCGCGAACAGCTCGATCGTCTCCCCCGCGGGGTCGTCGTGGTCGAGCGGCACGGTGAAGCGGCGGTCGGTGAGCACGACACCCGGCTGGCGGTAACTGACGCTCAACTGAGACTCCCCATACGGACGGACATTCCAGGCCGCGTCCCAGTTCAGCACATGGACGACCGCCCTTCGCAGGCGGGGACCCGCAACGCGCCCACTGACCGACCGATCAGTGTCATCGGCCCGCACCGCCGACCGGGCGGCCGGCGGGCAGGGGGTGTCAGCGCGGGGGCAGGCTGGAGCTGCGCACCACCAGCTCCGGCTGGAGCACCACGCGGCGGTGCTCGTGGGCGGTCCGGGACGCCTCGCTGCCGGTCCCGGTCTCCTCCAGCAGCAGCTGGGCGGCGAGCGCCCCCATGGTCACGGCGGGCTGGCGCACCGAGGTGAGCGGGACGGCCGCGGCGGCCGCGAACTCGATGTCGTCGTAGCCGACGATCGCCAGGTCGTCCGGGACGCCCACCCCGGCCGCGAACATGGCCTGGAGCACGCCGAGCGCGAGCAGGTCGTTGGCGCAGAACACGGCGGTGGGCCGGTCGGCGAGGCCGAGCAGCCGGGCCCCGGCGTCGCGGCCCGCGGCCACGTCGAGCCGCTCGGTGGGCAGCTCCCGCAGCGCGTCCGGGCCGAGCCCGGCCTCGGCCAGCGCCTCCAGGGCGCCCGTGCGGCGGTCGCGCACCTGGTTCAGGCCGGGCGGCCCGCTCACGTACGCGATCGAGCGGTGCCCCGCGTCGACCAGGTGCCGCACCGCCAGCGCGCCGCCCGCCACGTCGTCGACGGAGACGGAGCACTCGGTGGTGCCCTCGGCGACCCGGTCGACCAGCACGAACGGGATGCCGTGGCGGCGGAAGGCCTCGATGGTGCGCCCGGTGGCGTCGGCGGGCGTCAGCAGCACGCCGCGCACCCGCTGCTCGGCGAAGAGCGAGAGGTAGTCGGCCTCCTCGGCGGGGCTCTGCGCGCTGTTGCAGACCATGACGCCGAGTCCGGCGTCGCGGGCGGCGCGCTCGGCGCCGCGGGCGACGTCGACGAAGAAGGGATTGCCCATGTCGAGCACGAGCAGTCCCATGATGCGGCTGCGTCCGGCGCGCAGCTGCCGCGCCGACTCGCTGCGGACGTAGCCGAGGCGGTCGATCGCGGACAGGACGCGGGCGCGGGTCTCGGAGGCGACCGTGTCCGGGCGGTTGATGACGTTCGAGACGGTGCCGACGGAGACCCCGGCGACACGGGCGACGTCCTTGATACCCACCGACTGGGCCATCGGGCAAAGACCTCCAGGTGGACGGGGAGCGGCGGGTGCGTGTTCAGCCTACCCGCGGGATCCGCCCGTCCGGGCCGGGCTCCGGCGGACGCCGGGGCGGTGCGGGAGCGGCGACGGGACGCGCGCGCGGCGCCCCGCCACCGGGCGCCCCCGGGAGAACCGGACGGACGGGGCCGGCGGACGGAGTGGTCCGTCCGGGTCCCGTGCCGTCCGCGGGGGCGGGGGGACCCGCGGCGCGGGCCGCGGGCTTCCCCTCCTCCGCGGACGGAGGAGGGGAAGGCGGTCAGGCGAGGTGGAACACCTCCGTCAGCGGCTTCATGGCCTCGTCCGGGCGGGCGCCGTCCAGCGCCTCGAAGAACGGGGCCATCTCGGCCTGCCAGCGGGCGTTGACCTCGGTCTTCTCCATGGCGGCCTGCGCCGCGGCGAAGTCCTCGGTCTCCAGGTAGCCGACGAGCAGGCCGTCCTCGCGCAGGAAGAGCGAGTAGTTGTGCCAGCCGGTGGCCGTGAGCGCCTCGCACATCTCGGGCCACACGGAGGCGTGCCGCTCGCGGTACGCCTCGATCCGGTCCTGGCGGACCTTCAGCAGGAAGCACACGCGCTGCATGCCGGGCCGCCTAGAAGTCGAACTCGTCGATGTTCTCGGCGTCGAACACGGTGGGCCTGCCGAGGTTGATCACACCGTCCTTGCCGATGGTGTACTCGCCCATGTCGCCGGCCGTGAAGGTCTCGCCCTCCTTGCCGGTGATCCGGCCGGAGGCCAGCGCGACCGAGGTGTGCGCGGCGAGCTCGCCGAGCTTGGCCGGGTCCCACAGCTCGAACGCCTCGACGGTGCCGTTCTTGACGTACTTGCGCATGTCGTTGGGGGTGCCGAGGCCGGTCAGCCTGACCTTGCCCTTGTACTTCGAGCCGGACAGGTACTGGGCGGCCGCCTTGATGCCGACCGTGGTGGGCGAGATGATCCCCTTCAGGTTCGGGTGCTCCTGGAGCAGGCCCTGGGTCTGCTGGAAGGACTTCTGGGCGTCGTCGTCGCCGTAGGCGACCTTGACCAGCTCGATGTCCTTGTACTTGTCGTCCTTCAGCTCGTCCTTCATGTAGTCGATCCAGGTGTTCTGGTTCGTGGCGGTCTGCGCCGCCGACAGGATCGCGATCTCGCCCTTGTAGCCGATCTGCTCGGCGAGCAGCTGCACCTCGGTGCGGCCCAGGTCCTCGGCGCTGGCCTGCGAGACGAAGGCGTTGCGGCACTCGGCGTCGGCGTCGGAGTCGTAGGTGACGACCTTGATGCCGTTCTTCATGGCCTGCTTGAGCGCGGTGCACAGGGCGCCCGGGTCCTGGGCGGACACGGCCATCGCGTCGACCTGCTGCTGGGTGAGCGTGTTGACGTAGGAGACCTGGCCCGCGGTGTCGGTGCCGCTGCTGGTGCCGACCTCCTTGTAGGTGGAGCCCAGCTCCTTCACGGCCTTCTCGCCGCCCTTGTCGGCGGTGGTGAAGTACGGGTTGTTGACCTGCTTGGGCAGGAAGGCGACCGTCAGGCCCTTCTTGGTCTCGGCGTTCGGGTCGGCCTTGCCGGCCGAGGCGCCCGAGCCGCCCTCCTCCTTCTTGACGTCGTTCTTGGTGGTGCCGCCGCAGGCGGTCGCGGCCAGCGTGAGCGAGGTGACGGCCGCGAGCGCCGCACAGGCACGGCGGAGCGAAGACTTGCGCATGGCGGGAGTCCTTTACGGGGTACGAGGGGGTGGCTACGGGGTCGGAGTCGGGGTGGAGGCGGCTCTGCGCCCCGCCCTCGCGACGGAGATCTGGCGCGCGACCCGGGGGCCGAGCACGGAGATCACGAGCAGGACGCCCGTGACGACGATCTGGGACTGCGCGGAGACGTTCACCAGGCTCATCACGTTCTGCAGCGCGCCCAGCAGGAAGACGCCGGCGATCGCGCCGCCCAGGGTGCCCTTGCCGCCGTCGAAGTCGATGCCGCCGAGGAGGACGGCGGCCACGACCGACAGCTCCAGGCCGCCTGCGTTGTCGTAACGGGCGCTGGCGTAGTGCAGCGCCCAGAAGACGCCGGTCAGCGAGGCCATGAGGCCGGTGAGGACGAACAGGACCAGCTTCTGCCGCTTGACCCGGATGCCCGCGAACCGAGCGGCCTCCTCGCTGGCGCCGACGGCGAACAGCGAGCGCCCGAACGGCGTGGCGTGCAGCGCGACGACGGCGATCGCGAGCAGCACCAGGAAGGGCAGGAAGGCGTACGGGACGAACGTGTCGCCGATGCGGCCGGCGGCGAAGTCCAGGTACTGGGCGGGGAAGTCGGTCACGGCGTCGGAACCGAGCACGATCTGCGCGATGCCCCGGTAGGCGGCCAGCGTGCCGATGGTGACGGCGAGCGAGGGCAGTCCGAGCCGGGTGACCAGCAGGCCGTTGACCAGGCCGCACACCACGCCGAGCAGCAGGCACAGCGGGATGATCGCCTCGATGGTGAGGCCGGCGTTCCACAGCGCGCCCATCACGGCGCCGGACAGGCCCGCGGTGGAGGCCACCGACAGGTCGATCTCGCCGGAGACCACGAGCATCGTCATGGGCAGTGCGATCAGGGCGATGGGCAGGGTGTTGCCGATCAGGAACGACAGGTTCAGCGCGTTGCCGAAGCCGTCGACGAAGCCGAAGGACAGCAGCAGCACGACGATGAGGAGCGCGCCGACGACCGTGTCCCAGCGGACGGCTCGGGAGAGGGCGGAGTCAGCCATGGCGGGCGTTCCTCTTCTTCAGGGCGGACGCCACGCGCAGCGCGACGACCCGGTCGACGGCGATGGCGAGGATGAGCAGGACGCCGTTGATGGCGAGCACCCACACCGAGCTGACGCCCAGGGCGGGCAGCACACTGTTGATCGAGGTCAGCAGCAGGGCACCGAGGGCGGCGCCGTAGACGCTGCCGGAGCCGCCGGTGAAGACGACGCCGCCGACGACGACGGCGCTGACGACGGTCAGC
The DNA here is from genome assembly GCF_014650875.1 of Streptomyces minutiscleroticus. Lineage (GTDB taxonomy): Bacteria > Actinomycetota > Actinomycetes > Streptomycetales > Streptomycetaceae > Streptomyces > Streptomyces minutiscleroticus. The sequence goes on along the minus strand of NZ_BMVU01000025.1, from coordinate 15,851 downwards.
TCGTAGCCGTTGCCGGTGCCGGAGTCGACGTTGCCGAACCGGGCCAGGTACAGCGCGCCGGCCAGGCCCGCGAGGGCGCCGCAGAAGGTGTAGGCGGCGAGGATGCGCTTGCGCACCGGGATGCCCGCCAGCCGCGCGGCCTCCGGGTTGGAGCCGAGCGCGTACAGCTCGCGGCCGCTGCCGAAGTGCTTGAGGTAGTACGCGGTGCCCACCAGGACGGCGAGCGCGATCAGCGCCAGCCACGGCACGGCCGAGACGCCGCCGGCGCCGAAGTCGATGAAGCCGTCCGGGAGGTCGGCCGCGGTGATCTGCCGGGAGCCGACCCAGATCGAGTCGATGCCGCGGATGATGTAGAGCGTGCCCAGGGTGACCACGAGCGCGGGGACCTGGCCGAAGCTGACGAGCAGGCCGTTAAGCACGCCGAAGGCGATGCCGAGCAGGACCGCGAGGACGATCGCGACGACGGGGTTCCCGCCGCCCTGGAGGTAGGTGCCGGCGGCGAAGGCGCTGATGCCGAGGGTGGAGCCGACCGACAGGTCGACGTTGCGGGTGATGACGACGAGCGACTGACCGGTGGCGACGAGCACCAGGATGGTCGCGTTCAGCAGCAGGTCCTTGATGCCCTGCTCGGACAGGAACTCGCTGTTGCCCGCCTGGGTGACGGCGATCATCACCAGGAAGACGGCCAGGATGGCCAGCTCGCGCATCTTGAAGACGCGGTCGACCAGGCGGGTCCCGCTGGACTTGGGCACCTCTGCGACGGGTGCGGACTCGGGAGCGGTCACCGTCATGCGGCGGCCCTCCCCGTGGCTGCGGCCATCACCGTCTCCTCGGTGGCTTCGGAGCGCGGGATCTCGGCGGTGAGCCGGCCCTCGTGCATCACCAGCACGCGGTCGGCCATGCCGAGGATCTCGGGCAGGTCGGAAGAGATCATCAGGACGGCCACGCCGTCGGCCGCCAGGCTCGAGAGCAGCCGGTGCACCTCGGCCTTGGTGCCGACGTCGATGCCGCGGGTGGGCTCGTCGACGATCAGCACCTTGGGGCCGGTGGCCAGCCACTTGGCGAGGACGACCTTCTGCTGGTTGCCGCCGGACAGGGTGGAGACGGCGTCGGCGATCCGGGCGTACTTGACCTGGAGCCTCACCGCCCAGTCCAGCGAGCGGCTGCGCTCGGCGCCGCGGTTCATCAGACCGGCCTTCACGGTCGTACGGAGACCGGTGAGGCCGATGTTCCGCTCGATGGACATGTCCATCACCAGGCCCTGGGCCCGGCGGTCCTCGGGCACGAGCGCGAGGCCGGCGGCCATGGCCGTGGAGGGCGCGCCGTTCGTGAGCGCCTTCCCGTCGACCTCGACCTCGCCCGCGTCCCAGCGGTCGACGCCGAAGACGGCGCGGGCCACCTCGGTGCGTCCGGCGCCGACGAGGCCGGCCAGGCCGACGATCTCGCCGCACCGCACGTCGAAGGAGACGTCGGTGAAGACGCCCTCGCGGGTCAGCCGGCGCACGCTCAGCGCGACGGCGCCGGGCTCGACGTCCTGCTTGGGGTAGAGCTCCTCCAGGTCGCGGCCGACCATGCGGCGCACGAGGTCGTCCTCGGTCATGCCCTCCAGCGGCTCGCTGGAGATGTACGCGCCGTCCCGCAGGGTGGTCACGCGCCGGCAGATCTCGAAGATCTCCTCCAGGCGGTGGGAGATGAACAGGACGGCGGCGCCCTGTTCGCGCAGGGTGCGCACGACGCCGAAGAGCCGGGCGACCTCGCTGCCGGTCAGGGCGGCGGTCGGCTCGTCCATGATCAGGACGCGCGCGTCGAAGGAGAGCGCCTTGGCGATCTCCACGATCTGCTGGTCCGCGATGGACAGGCCGCGTGCCGGGCGGTCGGGGTCGAGCTCGACGCCGAGGCGCGTCATCAGCGCCAGGGTCGCCTCGTGCGTGGCCTTGTGGTCGATGCGGCCGAGGGCGCGCCGCGGTCGGCGGCCCATGAAGATGTTCTCGGCGATCGACAGGTCGGGGAAGAGCGTGGGCTCCTGGTAGATCACGGCGATACCCGCGTCGCGTGCGTCGGCGGGGCCGTGGAAGACGGTGGGCTCACCGTCGAGCAGCACCTGCCCGGCGTCCGGGCGGTGCACGCCGGCGAGTGTCTTGATGAGGGTCGACTTGCCCGCGCCGTTCTCGCCGGCGAGGGCGTGGACCTCGCCGGGGAAGAGCTCGAGGGACACGTCTCGCAGGGCGCGTACGGCGCCGAAGGACTTCGAGACGTCCTTCAGCGCGAGCACGGGGGCCGGACCCGTGTCGGACCGGTGGGTCATGAGGGCTCCTCAACGACGCACGGCGGGGCGACCTCACGGCGTCGTGAAAGGTTTCAACTAGGTTGCCGGGACGTTAGGCAGGACGAGTAGGTCCCGTCAATGGGTCGGGATCGAAAATTTTCGAATGTCAGAAGTAACGGCCCGGTCACGGATTTTCGTATGAGCCGGAGGGGTTGACAGCCCCTTGCGGCGCTCATAGCTTCCCATCCTGAATCGTTTCAGACTCGATGTCTCTCTGCCCCCCCTGTCGTAGGAGCCGTGAAGTGACCGAGCCCGCCGCCGTGAAGGCCGCCCTCAAGAACCAGGCCGTCGAGACGCCGTCGTGGGCGTACGGGAACTCGGGGACCCGGTTCAAGGTGTTCGCGCAGGCCGGAGTGCCGCGCACGCCGCAGGAGAAGCTGGAGGACGCCGCCAAGGTCCACGAGTTCACGGGCGCGGCGCCGACCGTCGCCCTGCACATCCCGTGGGACAAGGTCGACGACTACGCCGCGCTCGCCGAGTTCGCGCAGGACCACGGCGTGAAGCTCGGGACGGTCAACTCCAACACCTTCCAGGACGACGACTACAAGCTGGGCAGCGTCTGCCACCCGGACGCGGCCGTGCGCCGCAAGGCCCTGGACCACCTCTTCGAGTGCGTCGACATCATGGACGCGACCGGGTCCAGGGACCTGAAGCTGTGGTTCGCCGACGGCACCAACTACCCCGGCCAGGACGACGTCCGCGAGCGCCAGGACCGGCTCGCCGAGGCCCTGGCCGCGGTCTACGAGCGGCTCGGCGACGACCAGCGGCTGCTCCTGGAGTACAAGTTCTTCGAGCCGGCCTTCTACACCACCGACGTGCCGGACTGGGGCACGGCGTACGCGCACTGCCTCAAGCTCGGCCCCAGGGCGCAGGTCGTGGTGGACACCGGCCACCACGCGCCGGGCACCAACATCGAGTTCATCGTCGCCACGCTGCTGCGCGAGGGCAGGCTCGGCGCCTTCGACTTCAACTCCCGCTTCTACGCGGACGACGACCTGATGGTCGGCGCCGCGGACCCCTTCCAGCTGTTCCGCATCATGTACGAGGTGATCCGCGGCGGCGGCCTCACCTCCGACGTGGCCTTCATGCTCGACCAGTGCCACAACATCGAGGCGAAGATCCCCGCGATCATCCGCTCGGTGATGAACGTCCAGGAGGCGACGGCCAAGGCGCTGCTCGTCGACCGCGAGGCGCTCGCCGTCGCCCAGCGCTCCGGCGACGTGCTGGAGGCGAACGCCGTCCTGATGGACGCCTACAACACCGACGTGCGCCCGCTGCTGGCGGAGGTCCGCGAGGAGCTGGGCCTGGACGGCGACCCGATCGCGGCGTACCGCCGTTCCGGCTGGGCCGAGCGGATCACGGCGGAGCGTGTGGGCGGGCAGCAGGCGGGCTGGGGCGCGTAGGCCGTCCGGCCCGGTGGCGGTCGCGGGTCCGTGGCGGGCCCGCCGGGCCCGCCTGCCGGCCGGATTCGCCTCCCGGCAGGTCTCGCCTGACGGCGGGATTCGCCTGACGGCGGGTCTCGCCTGACGGCGGGTCTCGCCTGACGGCGGCCGCCGGTTCGCCGTGCGGCTCCGGGGCCGTTCGGCGGGTGCGGGTCGCTCGTGGCTGGTCGCGCAGTTCCCCGCGCCCCTGACGGGGCGCTTCCACCCGGTCCCGGGATTCGCCTGACGGGGCGCCCTCGGATAACCCGTTCACATACTTCGAAGGACTGGAACACATGGCAACCCATCCCGAAGCCGCCGCGCTTCTCGCCCGTTCGCACCGGCTCGGCGCCGATCCGCGCAACACCAACTACGCGGGCGGCAACGCCTCCGCCAAGGGCACCGACACCGACCCGGTGACCGGCGGCGACGTGGAGCTGATGTGGGTCAAGGGCTCCGGCGGCGACCTGGGCACGCTGACCGAGGCCGGGCTCGCCGTGCTGCGCCTGGACCGGCTGCGCGCGCTGACCGAGGTCTACCCGGGCGTCGAGCGCGAGGACGAGATGGTCGCCGCGTTCGACTACTGCCTGCACGGCAGGGGCGGTGCCGCGCCCTCCATCGACACCGCCATGCACGGACTCGTCGACGCCGCCCACGTCGACCACCTGCACCCCGACTCCGGTATCGCCCTCGCCTGCGCCGCCGACGGCGAGAAGCTGACCGCCGAGTGCTTCGGGGACAGTGTGGTGTGGGTGCCGTGGCGCCGGCCCGGCTTCCAGCTCGGCCTGGACATCGCCGCCGTCAAGGAGGCCAACCCGCAGGCCATCGGCTGCGTCCTGGGCGGCCACGGCATCACCGCCTGGGGCTCCACCGCCGAGGAGTGCGAGCGCAACTCGCTGCACATCATCCGCACCGCCGAGGCGTTCCTGCAGGAGCGCGGGAAGGCCGAGCCGTTCGGGCCGGTCCTCGACGGGTACGCCCCGCTGGGCGCCGCCGAGCGCCGCGAGCGGGCCGCCGCGCTCGCGCCCGTGATCCGGGCGATCGCCTCCCAGGACCGCCCGCAGGTCGGCCACTTCACCGACTCCGAGGTCGTCCTGGACTTCCTGGCCGGCGCCGAGCACCCGCGCCTGGCCGCCCTGGGCACCTCCTGCCCCGACCACTTCCTGCGCACCAAGGTGCGCCCCCTGGTCCTGGACCTGCCGCCCACCGCGCCCGTGGACGAGGCGGTCGCGCGGCTGAAGGAGCTGCACGCCGAGTACCGCACCCAGTACGCCGCCTACTACGAGCGGCACGCCGAGCCCGGCTCCCCCGCCATGCGCGGTGCGGACCCGGCGATCGTGCTGGTCCCGGGCGTGGGCATGTTCTCCTTCGGCAAGGACAAGCAGACCGCGCGCGTGGCGGGCGAGTTCTACGTCAACGCGATCAACGTGATGCGCGGCGCCGAGGCGGTGTCCACGTACGCGCCGATCGAGGAGTCGGAGAAGTTCCGCATCGAGTACTGGGCCCTGGAGGAGGCCAAGCTCCAGCGGATGCCGAAGCCGAAGCCGCTGGCCACGCGCGTGGCGCTGGTGACCGGCGCGGGCAGCGGGATCGGCAGGGCGATCGCGCACCGGCTGGTCGCCGAGGGCGCCTGTGTCGTCGTGGCGGACCTGAACGCCGGGAACGCCGCCGCCGTCGCCGAGGAGCTGGGCGGCCCCGACAAGGCCGTCGCGGTGACCGTGGACGTCACCGACGAGGAGCAGATCGCCGCGGCCTTCAAGGCGGCCGTCCTCGCCTTCGGCGGCGTCGACCTGGTCGTCAACAACGCCGGCATCTCCATCTCCAGGCCGCTCCTGGAGACCACGGCGAAGGACTGGGACCTCCAGCACGACATCATGGCCCGCGGCTCCTTCCTCGTCTCGCGCGAGGCGGCCCGGGTGATGATCACGCAGGGGCTCGGCGGCGACATCGTCTACATCGCCTCCAAGAACGCCGTCTTCGCCGGCCCGAACAACATCGCCTACTCCGCGACCAAGGCCGACCAGGCCCACCAGGTCCGCCTGCTGGCGGCCGAGCTGGGCGAGCACGGCATCCGTGTCAACGGCGTCAACCCGGACGGCGTGGTGCGCGGCTCGGGCATCTTCGCGGGCGGCTGGGGCGCGCAGCGCGCCGCCGTGTACGGGGTGGAGGAGGAGAAGCTCGGCGAGTTCTACGCCCAGCGCACCATCCTCAAGCGGGAGGTGCTGCCGGAGCACGTCGCGAACGCCGTGTTCGCGCTGACCGGCGGCGACCTGACGCACACCACCGGCCTGCACGTCCCGGTCGACGCGGGTGTGGCCGCCGCGTTCCTGCGATGACGGCGACGGCACCGGCGGCGGGCACGGGCCCGCGCGCGTACGCCGCGGTCGACCTCGGCGCGTCCAGCGGACGCGTCATGACCGGCCGCGTCGGCCGCGACCTGCTGGAGCTGACAGAGGCGCACCGCTTCCCCAACCGGCCGGTCCGCCTCCCCGAGGGGCTGCGCTGGGACGTCCTCGGCCTGTACGCCGGTGTGCTCGACGGACTGCGGGCGGCCGGCGCGCTGTGCGGCGGGCGGCTCGGCTCCGTCGGCATCGACAGCTGGGCCGTGGACTACGGTCTGCTGGACGCCGACGGGGCGCTGCTCGGCAATCCGGTGCACTACCGCGACGCCCGCACCGAGGGCGTCGCGGAGAAGGTGTGGGCGAGCGTCCCGGCGGACGAGCTGTACGCGGCGACGGGCCTGCAGTACGCGCCCTTCAACACGCTCTACCAGCTCGCCGCCGCGCGCGGCACCGCGCAACTGGCCGCCGCCGAGCGGCTGTTGCTCATACCCGACCTGCTGGCGTACTGGCTGACGGGCGAGCAGGGCACCGAGCTGACCAACGCCTCCACGACGCAGCTGATCGACCCGCGCACCGGCGACTGGGCGCGCGGCGTCGCGGACCGGCTGGGTGTCGACCTGGGCCTGTTCGCGCCGCTGCGGCGGCCGGGCGACCCGGCGGGCGCGCTGCGTGCGGAGCTCCTGGCCGAGCTGGGCCTGACCGGGCCCGTCCCGCTGACGACGGTCGGCTCCCACGACACGGCGTCCGCGGTCGCCGCGGTGCCGGCGGCCGACGAGCGCTTCGCCTACATCTGCACCGGCACCTGGTCCCTGGCGGGCCTGGAGCTGGACGCGCCGGTGCTGACCGAGGCGAGCCGCGCGGCCAACTTCACCAACGAGCTGGGCCTGGACGGCACGGTCCGCCACCTGCGCAACATCATGGGCCTGTGGCTGCTCCAGGAGTGCTGCCGCGCCTGGGGCGATCCCGACCTGGGCGAGCTGCTGCGCGAGGCGGCCGGGGTGCCGGCGCTGCGCTCGGTCGTGGACGCGGGGGACGCCGCGTTCCTCGCGCCGGGCCGGATGCCGGAGCGGATCGCGGCCGCGTGCCGGGACGCGGGGCAGCCGGTGCCGGAGTCCCGGGCGGAGATCACCCGCTGCATCCTCGACTCCCTCGCCCTGGCACATCGCCGGGCGGTCGCCGAGGCGCAGGCCCTGGCCGACCACCCGGTGGACGTGGTGCACATCGTGGGCGGCGGCACGCGCAACGCGCTGCTGTGCCAGCTGACGGCGGACGCCTGCGGGCTGCCCGTCGTCGCGGGCCCGGCCGAGGCCGCCGCGCTCGGCAACGTGCTCGTCCAGGCGCGGGCGCAGGGGCTGGTCGGCGACCGGGCGGAGATGCGCCGGCTGCTGGCCCGCACCCAGCCGCTGGAGCGCTACGAGCCGCGCGGGGACCGGGCGGCCTGGCGGGCGGCGGAGGACCGGCTCGCCGGCCGGTGAACCCGCCCCGCCCGCCGGGGCGGCGGGGTCCTCCCCGCTCACGGGGTACCGGGCCGGTGCGCGGAGGTCTCCCTTTGCGCACCGGCCGCCCCGTACCCTGCATTCATCCCATGTTCGATCACAAGGAGCCGCGATGCGTGTCGCCCTGTTCCTGACCTGTGTCAACGACACGCTCTATCCGGACACCGGACGTGCCGTGGTGAAACTGCTGACCAGGCTGGGCGTCGAGGTCGACTTCCCGATGGGCCAGACCTGCTGCGGGCAGGCGCACTACAACACCGGCTACCGCCACGAGGCCGAGCCGCTCGCCCGGAACTTCTCCGAGGTCTTCGGGGGGTACGAGGCGATCGTCACGCCGTCCGGATCGTGCGGCGCGATGGTGCGCGAGCTGTATCCGCGCATGGGCGAGCGGGCCCGCGCCGAGGGCCGCGGCGACACCCTCGCCCGCACCCTGGCGCCGGTGGTGCCCAGGACGTACGAACTGACGGAGTTCCTGGTGGACGTGGTCGGCGTGACGGACGTGGGGGCGTACTACCCGCACACCGTCACCTACCACCCGACCTGCCACGGTCTGCGCAGCCTCGGGCTGGGCGACCGGCCGCGGCGGCTGCTGGAGGCGGTCGGGGGCCTGGAGCTGCGGGAGCTGCCCGGCGCCGAGGAGTGCTGCGGCTTCGGCGGCACGTTCGCGGTGAAGAACTCCGACGTCTCCGCGGCGATGGGCGCCGACAAGGTGCGCAACGCCGCCTCGACGGGCGCGGACGTGCTGTGCGCGGCCGACAACTCGTGCCTGATGCACATCGGCGGCACGATGACGCGGCTGCGCGTCGGCATGCGCCCGGTCCACATCGCGGAGATCCTGGCGAGCACGGAAGAGGAGCCCCTGGCATGAGCGAGCGCGTCATGTGCGCCCCGCGCGCCGAGCACACCGAGTACGCCGGGAAGGAGCGGGACGCGTGAGCGGGACGTTCGTCGGCATGCCGGCCTTCCCGAAGGCCGCGCACGAGGCCGTGCGCGACACGACGCTGCGCGGCAACCTGCGCCACGCCACCCACACCATCCGCGCCAAGCGCGCCAAGGCCGTCGCCGAGGTGTCCGACTGGGCGGAGCTGCGCGAGGCGGGCAGGCGGATCAAGGACCACACGCTGCGCCACCTCGACCGCTACCTGGTGCAGTTGGAGGAGTCGGTCACGGCGGCCGGCGGCACCGTGCACTGGGCCGCCGACGCGGACGAGGCCAACCGCATCGTCGCCGACCTGGTCCGGGCCACCGGCGAGACCGAGGTCGTCAAGGTCAAGTCGATGGCCACGCAGGAGATCGGCCTCAACGAGGCGCTTCGGGCCGAGGGCGTCCACGCCTACGAGACCGACCTGGCCGAGCTGATCGTGCAGCTGGGCGATGACCGCCCCTCGCACATCCTGGTCCCGGCGATCCACCGCAACCGCGGCGAGATCCGCGACATCTTCCGCTCGGAGATGGGCGAGTGGGGCCGCCCGGCCCCCGAGGGACTGACCGACACCCCCGCCGAACTCGCCGAGGCCGCCCGGCTGCACCTGCGGGAGAAGTTCCTGCGCGCCAAGGTCGGCGTCTCCGGCGCCAACTTCATGGTCGCCGAGACCGGCACGCTGGTCGTCGTGGAGTCCGAGGGCAACGGCCGGATGTGCCTGACCCTGCCCGAGACGCTGATCTCGGTCGTCGGCATCGAGAAGATCGTGCCGACCTGGCGGGACCTGGAGGTCTTCCTGCAGACCCTGCCGCGTTCCTCGACGGCCGAGCGCATGAACCCGTACACGTCGACGTGGACGGGTACCGCCGACGGGGACGGCCCGCGCACCTTCCACCTGGTCCTGCTCGACAACGGCCGCACCGACACCCTCGCCGACGAGGTCGGCCGCCAGGCCCTGCGCTGCATCCGCTGCTCGGCCTGCCTCAACGTCTGCCCGGTCTACGAGCGGGCGGGCGGCCACGCGTACGGCTCGGTCTACCCCGGCCCGATCGGCGCCATCCTCAGCCCCCAGCTGCGCGGCACGCAGAGCGAGATCGACGCCTCCCTGCCGTACGCCTCCTCGCTGTGCGGCGCCTGCTACGAGGTCTGCCCGGTCGCCATCGACATCCCGGAGGTCCTGGTCCACCTGCGCGAACGCGTCGCCCAGGGCGGCGTCGTGACGCAGAGGGGCGCCAAGGTGATGCTGAAGCCCGCCAAGGGGCACACCGCCGAGCGGGCGGCGATGCGGGCGGCCCGCTGGGCGCTCGGCAGCCCGGGCGCGCTGCGCGCGGGCCAGCGGATCGCCTCGCGCTCGCGCCGCTTCCACCCGCGGACGCTGCCGGGGCCCGGCCGGGCCTGGAGCGCGAGCCGCGACCTGCCGCCGGTGCCCGCGGAGCCGTTCCGCGACTGGTGGCAGCGCACGCACGGCGGACAGGGGACTGGCAAGTGAGCAGCAGGGACCTGATCCTGGCCCGGGTGCGGCGCGCGCTCGCGGACGTACCGGCGGACGACACCCCGTACGAGCGGGCCGTCCCGCGCCCCTACGCGACCGAGCACGGCGACCGGACCGCCGAGCAGACGGTGGACCTCCTCGCGGAGAACCTCGCCGACTACCGGGCGCTCGTGCACCGCTGCACGACGGGCGAACTGCCGGGCACGCTGGCCCGGTTGCTGGCCGGGCGGGGCGCGGGCAGCGTCCTGGTCCCGCCGGGTCTGCCCGGGGCCTGGCTCGCGGAGGCCGACGGCGTGGAGCACGTACCCGACGCGGCCGGGAGCACCGCGCACGAACTGGACCGGGTCGACAGCGTGGTCACGGGCTGCGCGGTGGCGATCGCCGAGACCGGCACCATCGTCCTGGACGGCTCCCCCGACCAGGGGCGCCGCCGGATCACCCTCGTCCCCGACCACCACGTCTGCGTCGTGCGGGTGCCGGAGCAGGTCGTCTCCTCGGTCCCGCAGGCCCTGCCCCGGCTCGACCCGGCCCGCCCGCTGACCTGGATCTCGGGCCCGTCCGCGACCAGCGACATCGAACTGGACCGGGTGGAGGGCGTGCACGGCCCGCGCACGCTGGAGGTGGTGCTGGTGAGCGGGGCGGACGAGGGGAAGTAGCCGAGGGGCGCGGCGCCGCCCCCGCACACGGGCGGCCGCCGGTCCGGTGGGCGGCCGCTCCGGTCCGCGCTGAACGCCGGGCGGGTGCGGGCCGTACTCCACGGGACACCGATCGGTTCGGCCCCGACGGCGTCCCGCCGGGCCGGACGCCGTGCCGTGCCCAGGAGGTCCCGCGGATGGCCGTGTCCCGCGCCCGCACCCGTACCGCCGCCCTCGCCGGGGTCCTGCCGCTGCTGCTCGCGGTGGCGGCGGCCGGGCCCGCCGCCGCGCACGGGGCGCCGACGGACCCGGTCGGCCGGGTGGTGGCCTGCTCGCCGCAGGGCGGCGCGCAGGCCCGGTCGGCCGCCTGCCGGGCGGCGCGGGCGGCGGGCGGAAGCGCCTTCGCCGCCTGGGACGATCTCCGTGTGGCCGGGGTCGCGGGCCGTGACCGCCGGGTGATCCCGGACGGCCGGCTGTGCAGCGGCGGCCTCGACGCCTACCGGGGCCTGGACCTGGCCCGCGCCGACTGGCCGTCGACCCGCCTGCCCGCCGGGGGCCGCCTGACGCTGCGGTACGCCTCGACGATCCCGCACACCGGCACCTTCGAGCTGTACCTGACGAAGGACGGCTACGACCCGTCGAAGCCCCTGAACTGGTCCGACCTGGACACCCGCCCCTTCGCCACGGCCACCGACCCCGCCCTGGAGGACGGCGCGTACCGCGTCGCGGCGAAGCTGCCCGCCGGCCGTACGGGACACCACCTCCTCTACACGATCTGGCGGAACACGAGCACGCCGGACACGTACTACTCCTGCTCGGACGTGGTGCTGGCCGGTTCAGGCGACGCGGGCGGCGGCACGGCGGAGCGGACCGCGCCCGCCGCCTCCGCTTCCCCGCGCCCGCCGTCCCCGTCCCCCTCGGGGACGCCCGCGTCCGGGGCCGCCTCCGGCTCCCCGTCGCCCGACGGGACGGGGACCGTCGCGGGCGAGCCGGCCGCGGCGGCCGACCGCACGACCCTGCCGCTGGTCGCGGGCGCAGGGGCGGGCGTCCTGCTCCTCGCCGCCGCGGCCTTCGCCCTGCGCCGCCGCTGAGCGTCCGCAGGCGTACGCGTGTAGGCGGCGGCCCCGTGGTCACTCGGGCGGTGGCACGGAAGCGAGCGGTACGCGGCTGAAGGAGGCGGTCATGGAGCGGGCACCGGCGGACGGCACCGCGGAGATCCTGTTCATCGGCAACGCGACACTGCTGATCCGCTACGGCGGTCTGACGCTGCTGACCGATCCGAACTTCCTGCACAGGGGGCAGTTCGCCCACCTCGGGTACGGCCTGGTGTCGCGCCGGCTGACCGAGCCCGCACTGGACGCGGCGGACCTGCCCCACGCGGACCTGGACGCGGTCGTCCTGTCCCACCTGCACGGCGACCACTTCGACCGGGTGGCGCGGCGCCACCTGGACCGGGGGCTGCCCTTCGTCACCACCCCGCACGCCTCCCGCACCCTGCAGGGCCTGTTCGGCTACCGCCGGGCCATGGGGCTGCGCACGTGGGAGAGCCACACCCTGCGGCGCGGCGACTCGACGGTGCGGATCACCTCGCTGCCCGGCCGGCACGCCCTCGGCCCGGTGGGCGCCCTCCTTCCCCCGGTGATGGGAAGTCTGCTGGAGTTCGGCGACCGCTCCGGGGAGGTCCGCCTGGTGCTCTACCTGACCGGCGACACGCTGTACCACGACGAGCTGGGGGAGATCGCCCGCAGGTACCCGGACATCCACCTGGCGGTACTGCACCTGGGCGGCACGACGCTGCCCGGTGGCCTGATGGTGACCATGGACGCCGGGCAGGGCAACGACCTGCTGGAGGCGATCGGCCCGCGCCGCGTCCTGCCGGTCCACTACGACGACTACGGCGTCTTCCGCTCCCCGCTGTCCGCCTTCCTCGCGGAGGCGGAGCGCCGCGGGCACGGCGCGCGGGTGGTGCGCTGCGGGCGGGGCGAGCGGGTGACGGTCGGGGCGGACGCCGTCGTGTGAGGGCACTCCCCCCGCTGGGGCCGTACCGCCTCAGGTGTGCCGGTTGACCTCCTTGTTGATCTCGGCCGGGGTGCCGTACTCCTTGTCGGGCAGCGCCTCCAGGGCTCCCATGATCTCCTTGTCGGCGCCGTGCTGCTTGGCCTGGTCCACGACGGTCTTCTTGTCGGCGGGGTAGTTCATGCCGCCGAGGCACTTCTGCAGTTCGATGGGGTTCACGTTCATGGCGCGATGCCTACCCGGAGCGGCCCCGCGCCGTGCGGCGCCGGGTCCTTCATGACGCGAATGGGCGCGCCGGGCACGGCCCGCAGGGGGCCGGTCGGGGAGGCGGAATATCCGCCGCTCTCCCGCCGTTCGGGCTGGTCGGAAGGGAGCTTCAGCGAGATGAAGTACTACGAGCAGGGCACGTCGGCGGAGCGTTGGGAGCGGGCGCGGACGTTCTTCGACGCCAAGAGGTACTCCATGGCGGCGGACATCCTCGGCGGCCTCGTCGAGGAGGTGCCGGACCAGGTCGGGCCGCGGCTGCTGCTGGCCCGCGCGTACTACCACTCGGCCCAGCTCAAGCGCGCCGAGGACCAGCTGCGCGTCCTCGTCGAGCGCGACCCGGCCGAGCACTACGCCCGGCTGATGCTCGGCCGCACGCTCCAGCGCCAGGGCCGCGACGCGGAGGCGGAGCCGCACCTGCGCCTCGCCTCGGCGCTGGCCGGTGACTTCGCCGCGCTGTAGGAGGCGACGGCCCGGGCCGGACGCGGAACGAAGGAAGGGCGGTGCGGTGACGGCCGCGTGCATGGCTGTCACCGCACCGCCCTTTCCCACGCCCTCGTCAGGGCCGCTCAGACGTAGGTCCGCTTCCCCCCGCGGTGGGCGATCTCGCCCAGCACGACGTCCACGGCCACGAAGGCCGCCAGCGGGATACCGAGGAGCGGCACGAAGTACCCCAGGACGGCGACCGCCGCCATCAGCGGGACGAGCAGCAGCGGGGGCACCTGCTGCCAGGCGCCGCGCGGTACGGGGCGGCCGAACCGCCCGGCGCGGCCGCGCAGCCACCACATGCGGTAGCCCCATACGGTCAGCAGGACCAGGCCGAGTCCGAGCGCCATCAGCACGAGCTGGTTGACCAGGCCGAACAGGACGCCGGTGTGGGCGTCGATGCCCCAGCGGGACAGCTTGGCGAGCACGGGGTGGTCCGCGAAGCGCACCACGTCGGTCACCTCGCCGCTCGCCGGGTCGACGGCCACCGCGTCCTGCTTGGTGGGCCAGGCGCGCTGCACCTGCTGGACGACGTACGCGGAGGAGGCGTCGGCCGGCGGCACGATCTCCACCGGGTTCTCCAGGCCCTGTGCGCGGGCGGCCGCCAGGACCTTGTCCACGCCGACGTCCCGCCCGTGCGTCCCGGCCGCCGCTCCGCCTCCGCCCGCCGCGCCCCCGTGTCCGGCGTGCTCGCCGCCGGCGTCCCCGCCGGCCACCTGTGCCGACACGGAGGGCGTGGCCTGGTGGAGGGCCGCGCGCAGGTCCGTGACGTTGGCCCCGGCGTACGTCGACCAGGTCAGTCCGGTCGCGGAGAGGAAGAAGAGCCCGAGCGCCGCCCACACGCCGACCGAGCCGTGCAGGGCGAGGACGCGGCGGCGGCCGGTGGCGCCGCGCACCTTCCGCCGGGCGCGGCGGCGCGCGCACCACAGCACCAGGCCGCCGCCCGCGACGACCCACAGCCAGCTGGCCGCGAGTTCGCTGTAGAGGCGGCCGGGCCGGCCCAGGTGCAGGTTCGCGTGCAGCTGGTCGATCCAGGTGCGCAGCGGCAGCGCGCCCGTGGACCCGTACTGTTCGAGGGCGCCGCGGACCTCGCCGGTGTAGGGGTCGACGAAGACGGCGAGCGTGTGGCCGGGGTCGACGCCGGGGACGCCGGACAGCATCACTCTGGTGGTCGCGTCGGCCTCGGGCGCGGGGCGCACGGCGGAGAGGGTGCCTTCGGGGTGCGCCTTGCGGGCGGCGGCGATCTGCTCCGACACGGGCAGCTCCCGGTCGCCGACGGCGGGGACGGTCAGCTCGTGGTCGTAGACGATCTCCTCGGCCTGGAACGACGCCGCGTACAGTACGCCGGTCACCGCGGCGACCAGCAGGAACGGGGCGATCAGCACCCCCGCGTAGAAGTGCAGTCGCAGCACGAGCGGGCGCAGCGCCGACCACGGCGAGCGGCGGGGCGGGACCGGGGCGGGCTGCGGACGGGACGGCGACCGGGGGGACTCGTCCGTCGCGGGCGGCGGGGCGGTGGACATGGGTGCGCTTCTCCCGTGGGCAGGGGGCGGGGCCGGACCGCGGACGGATCCGGCCACGGCAGTCCAGTAGTCGGGGCGCGGGGCCGGCGGGTTCCCGGACAAGGCGTGTGGCATGGGTCACACCGGTGGGGCTCGAGCCGGTTCCCGGGGCGCCGCTTCGCGGTGCGCCCCCGCTCTTGGCATGCTGGCGCGATGGCATCCCCCCGAGAGCGGAGCAGTGAGCGCATGGTGTCCCGGACCCTCGCCGAGCACGTCGAAGAACTCCTGGAGCACGAGGGCCCGTTGCCGATCGTCACCGCGGGCGACCCGGTGCTGCGCCGGGCCGCCGAGCCGTTCGACGGACAGCTGGAACCGGCGCTGCTGGCCCGGTTCACGGCCGCCCTGCGCGCCACGATGCACGCCGCGCCGGGGGTCGGCCTCGCGGCGCCGCAGGTCGGCGTCCCGCTGCGGCTGGCGGTGGTCGAGGACCCGGCGCCGGTGCCGGAGGAGGTGCGGACGGCGCGCGGCCGGGTGCCCCTGCCGTTCCGCGTCCTGGTCAACCCCGTGTACGAACCCGTCGGCCCGGACCTCGCCGCCTTCTTCGAGGGCTGCCTGAGCGTGCCGGGCTGGCAGGCGGTGGTGTCCCGGGCCGCCCGGGTGCGGCTGCGGGCGCTGGACGAGCGGGGGCGGGCGGTGGACGAGGAGTTCTCCGGCTGGCCCGCGCGCATCGTCCAGCACGAGACGGACCACCTGGACGGCACGCTCTACCTCGACCGCGCGGAGACGCGCTCGCTCGCCACGAACCAGGCGGTGGCGGAGCGCTGGAGCCAGCCCACCCCGGAGCGGGCCGCGGCCGGGCTGGGCTTCGAACTGCCGGGCCGCGCCCGGGCGGCGGACGGCGGACGCCGAGGGGCGGGGGCCCGCCGGCCACCGCGGCCGGCGGCCGGCG
>NZ_BMVU01000024.1 GCF_014650875.1 Streptomyces minutiscleroticus | reverse complement strand
GGGGCGGGGGCCCGCCGGCGACCGCGGCCGGCGGGCCCCCGCCCCTGATCCCGTACGGACCGCTACGCGTCCCGGTACGCCTCCAGCAGCCGCAGCCACACCTCGCTGATCGTCGGGTACGACGGGACGGCGTGCCACAGCCGGCTGATCGGCACCTGCCCCACCACGGCGATCGTCGCGGAGTGGATGAGCTCGCCGACCCCGGGGCCGACGAAGGTCACCCCGCGCACGATCTCCTCCTCCAGGTCGACGACCATGCGGGCCCTGCCCTTGTAGCCGTCGGCGTACAGGCCCGCGCCGGCGACCGAGGACAGGTCGACGTCGACCGCGCGGACGCGGTGGCCCGCCCGCTCGGCCTCGGCGAGGGAGAGGCCGACCGAGGCCGCCTCCGGGTCGGTGAAGACGACCTGGGGCACGGCCGCGTGGTCGGCGGTCGCGGCGTGCGCGCCCCAGGGCTCCGTGTCCAGGACGCCGTCGCCGGCCGCGCGGGCCGCGATGGCCGCGCCCACGATCCGGGCCTGGTACTTGCCCTGATGGGTGAGGAGGGCACGGTGGCTGACGTCGCCGACCGCGTACAGCCACTCGCTGCCGGTCACCCGGCCGCTGTCGTCGACCTCAAGCCACGAGCCGTTCTCCAGGCCGACCGTGTCGAGACCGAGGTCGTCGGTGCGCGGCGCCCGCCCGGTGGCGAAGAGGATCTCGTCGGCCTCGATGCGGTCGCCGCCGTCCGTGACGACCACGACCGTGCCGCCCTCGCGGGTCACCGACTCCACCGACGTACCGGTGCGCACGTCGGCGCCGGCCTCGGTGAGGGCCCCGGCGACCAGTTCGCCCGCGAAGGGCTCCATCCGGGACAGCAGGCCCTTGCCGCGCACCAGGAGCGTGACCTGCGAGCCCAGCGCCTGCCACGCGGTGGCCATCTCGGCGGCCACGACGCCGCCGCCCACGACGACGAGGCGGCCGGGCGCCTCCTGCGCGCTGGTGGCCTCGCGGCTGGTCCAGGGCCGCACCTCCGCAAGGCCCGGCAGGTCGGGCAGCACGGCGCGGCTGCCGGTGGCGACCACGACGGCGTGCCGCGCGGTGAGCACCCGCTCCGTGCCGTCCGGTGCCGTGACCGCCACCCGGCGCTCCCCGGCCAGCCGCCCGTGCCCCCGGAACAGCCGGGCGCCGATGCCCTCCAGCCACTGGACCTGACCGTCGTCCTTCCAGTCGGAGGTGTAGTAGTTGCGGTGGGCCAGGACCTCGGAGGTGTCGAGGGGGCCCTGCACCGACCGGCGCAGGCCGGGTACGCGGCGGGCGTCGGCGCGGGCGATGACCGGGCGCAGCAGGGCCTTGCTGGGCATGCAGGCCCAGTACGAGCACTCGCCGCCGACCAGTTCGCTCTCCACGACCGCCGTGGAGAGACCGGCCGCGCGGGTGCGGTCGGCGACGTTCTCCCCCACGGGACCGGCCCCGAGCACCACGACGTCGAATGCGTTGGATTCCGTTTCCGTCATGGGGACAGTCTCGCCGGGCGTGTGTCTCGGTGCCACACGGGTACGCGCGCGGAATAGGCAGCCGAACGGCACCGCGGAATAGGCCGCCGGACGGCACCGTTGTGCGAGCGGCCGGCCCACCGGATCAGGAAGAGGGAAGTCGCATGAGCAGCACTGTGGAGCTCACCAAGGAGAACTTCGACCAGACGGTCACGGACAACGGATTCGTCCTGATCGACTTCTGGGCGTCCTGGTGCGGCCCGTGCCGCCAGTTCGCGCCCGTCTACGAGAAGGCGGCCGAGGCCAACCCCGACCTGGTCTTCGGCAAGGTCGACACGGAGGCGCAGCCGGAACTGGCCGCGGCCTTCAACATCCGGTCGATCCCGACGCTGATGATCGTGCGCGACCAGGTCGCCGTCTTCGCCCAGCCGGGCGCCCTGCCCGAGGCGGCCCTGGAGGACGTCATCGGACAGGCCAGGAAGCTGGACATGGACGAGGTCCGCAGGCAGGTCGCGGAGCAGCAGGCTGCCGCCGAGCGGCAGGGCGGCGCGCAGGACCAGTGAGCGGGCGGCGGGCGCCGGGAGCCGGCGCCCGCACCGCTTCGGCGGTCCGCCCCCCGCGGCCCCGCCGCGCGGGGCGGACCGTACGCGTTCACCGGGCCGCGCGCCTCCCCGCGGACGCACGCGGCCTTGTCGTCCGCACGCCTCCGC
Source organism: Streptomyces minutiscleroticus (assembly GCF_014650875.1). Taxonomy (GTDB): domain Bacteria; phylum Actinomycetota; class Actinomycetes; order Streptomycetales; family Streptomycetaceae; genus Streptomyces; species Streptomyces minutiscleroticus. The sequence goes on along the minus strand of NZ_BMVU01000024.1, from coordinate 127,375 downwards.
CCGGGACACGCGCGCCTTCTCCCGGCCGCGCGCGGGCGGTCTTTTCGTTCGCACGGCTCCGCCCGGACCCGCCCGGCCGCACGCCTTCGCCGGACGGCACCCGCGCGTCCGGCACTAGCTGGACTCCCGGGGCACGAGCCGCGCGCCCAGCACCTCGTGCGTCTCGGGCGCCGTGCCCGGTTCGCGCACCACGCGCTCGACCAGTTCCGCCAGTTCCTGCCCCGACGGCAGCTCTATGTGGACGGTGCTCAGGCGGGGGCGCAGCAGACGGCCGAGCACCAGGTCGTCGGCGCCCACGACGGACGTCTCGTCCGGGATGCCGACGCCCTCGTCCTGCAGGGCGCGCATCAGCAGCATCGCGTACTCGTCGTTGTACGCGAACACGGCGTCCAGGCCCAGGGAGCGCCAGCGGGCCGCGAGCGCGGTCGCGGACTCCTCCCGGTAGGCGAGCGGCAGTTCGGTCACCTCGGCGTCCGCCCGGCCGTGCAGGGCGTCGCGCACGCCCTGCAGGCGGGGTCTGGAGAAGAGGTCGAGGCCGGCCTCCTCGGGCAGCACGACGCCGATGCGGCGTCTGCCGCGGGCGAGCAGGTGCTCCCCCGCGCGCCGGCCGACGCCCCGCTGGTCCATCAGGAGCGCGTGCGCGCCCTCGACGCGTTCGGGGCCGAGCGTGACGACGGCGCGGGCACCGGCGCGCTTGAGGACGGCGACGCCGCGCGGGCCGAGGCCGGTGCCGGGCACCAGGACCGCGACCGGGCGCAGTTCGGCCCAGGCACGGGCCTCCTCGTCGCCCTTCAACCCGACGCCGCCGTACTGGACGACGGTGTAGTCGAGGCGGCCGAGGGCCCACTGGAGTTCGCTGAAGAACCGGCTGTAGAGCGGTCCCACGGGGACGGGCGGCGCGGGCATCAGGACCATGCGGCTGTGCCCGGCGCGCAGGCTGCGGGCGGCGGCGTGCGGCACGTACCCCAGTTCCTCGGCCGCCGCGCGGACGCGGCGGCGGGTGGGCTCGCTGATGCGGACGGCGCTGGTGTTGTTCAGGACGTAGGAGACGGTCGCACGGGAGACGCCCGCCAGCCGGGCCACGTCGGCGCTCGTCGGCACGGCGGGCGGCGCGGGGGACGTCGGAACGGGCTGTTTCGGTATCTGCTGCACCATGACCCACCGCATCCTTCCAGAAGCTCCGCCCGGCGCCTCCGGCGGGTGAACTTCCGTACGGGGTACAGGAGATCGTCCGCGCGCCCCCGCCCCGCGGGCCGCGCCACGCACGCTCTACCGTGATCACGTGACTGCCTTCACCGATGACGCCCACGCGTCCGAGACCCCGGGCCGGTACGGCCCTTCGGCGACCACCGAGGCCGAGCCCCGGCAGGTGGGACGTGTGCGGACGGAGTACTCGCCCGCGCACGACGGCGACCCCGACCCCGGCGAGATCGTCTGGACGTGGGTGCCCTACGAGGAGAACGACGGCCGGGGCAAGGACCGCCCGGTGCTCGTCGTCGCCCGCGAGGCGGCCGGCACGCTGCTCGCCGTGCAGCTGTCGAGCAGGTCCCACGGCGGGGACCGGGACTGGGTGCCGATCGGCAGCGGACCGTGGGACCGGTCGGGGCGCGACTCGTGGGTGGCCGTGGACCGCGTGCTGCGGCTGCACGAGGACGGCATGCGGCGCGAGGCGTGCGCGCTGGACCGGATGCGCTTCAACCTGGTCGTGCACCGCCTGCGGGAGCGCTACGGCTGGCACTGACCGGCGTACCGGGCCCGGGGCGCGGAGCGGGCCCGGGGCGCCCGCGCGGGTCCGGCCGGCGCCGCGGCCGGATCGCCCGCGCGGCGCGGATCACCGGCCGGAGGGCCGCGCCCGCCCCTCCCCCGCCTCGGGGAACGCCCGCTCGAACGCGGTGCGCGTCGTGGCGCCGCGCGTGCGGTCCAGTACGGCGAAGACCACCCGCTCGAAGCGGCCCGCGAACCGGCCGCCGTCCGTGAGCAGGGCCCGGAACGCCCCCGCCACCCGCGCCGGGTCGTTCCGGAAGACCCCGCAGCCCCAGGCGCCCAGGACCAGCCGCCGGTAGCCGTGCGCCGCTGCCGTCTCCAGGACCCGTCCGGCGCGGGACGCGAGGGCGGCGGGCAGCTCGCCCGCGCGGTCCGGGGCCGCGCGCAGGACGACGCCCGCATTGGGCGCGGGGGAGGTCAGGAACCCGGCGGTGTACGGCTCCTCCAGCAGTCCGCCCCGGTCGTCGCGGAAGACCGGGACGGCCGGGGAGTGGATCACCCGGTCCGTGTAGAACGGGTCGCGGTGCGCGCGGTGGTGGTCGTAGTACTCCGGCGCCTGCAGCAGGCACGTGTACAGCGCGGAGGCGCGGCACAGGGCCTCCTCCTGGGCCTGGGCGCCGTTGAGGTACCCGCCGCCCGGATTGCGCGCGGAGGCGAAGTTCAGCACGGCGACCGGACCGGGCAGCCGCCGGGCGGCCTCCAGGCTGCTCTCGCCGGTCACCTCGAACACCGTGTCCGCCGGCTCAGGCGCCGGCTCCGGCAGCGGTACCGGGTCCGGTCCGAAGAGCCGCGTCCCCCGCCGCGCCGCCTCGACGGCCGCGGCGATGTCCACCGCGCGCCCGCCGGGCGTCCGGTAGCCGCCCGCGGCCACGATCTCCTCGGTCCGCCGCGCGATCTCCCGCAGCCGCCCGCTCACCGCGTCTCCCCCGCGGTCCCGCGTCCGCCGGTTCCCGTGGTGCGGTGGGCGGGCGCGCAGGTGACGTCCCGTCGTTCTTCCCCCGTCGTGCTCATGAACGCATCGTGCGCGATGCCGATCACCCCGGGCAACCGGGTTTCCGGGTCCCGGACCCGGCGATATGCCCCCTTGTGCCAAGTGGCGTGAGGGGCTTGGGTAGGACGAGCAGTGCCGGCCCGGCCCACCCCTGCCGGGTCGGCGACAGACGGAATCCCAGGAGGTTTCCGAAATGTCCGACACAACGGCGGGCGGCTGTACGGAGCCCCGGCTGCCGGTCACCGAGGCCGAGGTGGAGGCGCTGGTCCGTGGCATCTGCTTCAAGACCGGACCGCCCCGGTTACTCGGTGTCGAGGTGGAATGGCTGGTCCGCGAGCCGGAGCGCCCCTGGCTCCCCGTCTCCCCCGAACGACTCGAAGCGGCGTACGCCGCACTGCGCACCCTGCCCCTGAGATCGGCGCTCACCGTCGAACCAGGTGGCCAGCTGGAACTCAGCTCCGCCCCCGCCGCCTCCCTGACGGAGTGCGTGGGGTCCGTCTCCGCCGATCTCGACGCCGTCCGCGCACTCCTGCGCCGGTCGGGTCTCGGCCTCGTCGGGGTGGGCCAGGATCCCTGGCAGCAGCCCCGGCGCTTCCTCCGCGAACCGCGCTACGACGCGATGGAGCGCTGCCTCGACCGCACCGGCCCCGAGGGCCGCTCCATGATGTGCTCCTCCGCCTCCGTCCAGGTGTGCCTGGACGCCGGGTACGAGGAGCCGGGACCGCTCGGCCTCGGCCGCCGCTGGTGGCTCGCGCACCAGCTGGGCGCGGTCCTGGTCGCCGCCTTCGCCCACTCCCCGCTGCGGGAGGGCCGGCCCACCGGCTGGCGCTCCACGCGGCAGTCCCTGTGGGCCGCGATGGACCCCGGCCGCACCTCCGCCCCGCCGCCCGGCGCCGATCCGCGGGCGGCCTGGGCCCGGCGCGTCCTGGACGCGCCGGTGATGTGCGTGAGAACCCCGGACGGCCCCTGGCGGGTGCCGGACGGCATGACCTTCCGGGACTGGACCCGGTCCGCCGCGCCGCCCGGCCGGGCCGACCTCGACTACCACCTGACGACCCTGTTCCCGCCGGTGCGCCCCCGCGGCCACCTGGAACTGCGCATGATCGACGCCCAGCCGGGCGACGACGGCTGGATCGTGCCGCTCGCGGTGACGACGGCCCTGTTCGACGACCCGGAGGCCGCCGAGACGGCGTACCGCACGGTCAAGCCCCTGGCGGAGCGGGCGGGTTCCGCGCCCGCCCCCGTCAACCCGCTGTGGACCGCGGCGGCCCGCTCCGGCCTGGCCGACCCCGAGCTGCGGGACGCGGCGGCCGCCTGCTTCGCGGCCGCGGCCGAGGCGCTGCCCCGGCTCGGCGCCCCGGACCGCGTCCGGGAGGCGGTGGCGGACTTCACGGCGCGCCACGTGGCCCGCGGCCGCTGCCCCGCCGACGACCTGCTCGACGCCGTCGCCGACCCCCGGCACCCGTACGGGAAGGAGCTCAGCACATGACCGCCACCGGCCCCTCGGCCGACGACACGCTCCACGACCCCGAGGCCCTGCGCCGGCGCGCGCTGGCGGCGCTGACCGCGGCCCGCGAGCGCACCGCCCTGCTCACCGACTGCGTGGACGGCCCCGAGCTGACCGCCCAGCACTCGCCGCTGATGTCCCCGCTGGTGTGGGACCTCGCGCACATCGGCAACCAGGAGGAGCTGTGGCTGCTGCGCGCGGTGGCCGGGCGCGAGGCGATGCGGCCCGAGATCGACGGCCTGTACGACGCCTTCGAGCACCCGCGCGCCGAACGGCCCTCGCTGCCGCTGCTGCCGCCCGAGGAGGCCCGGCGCTACGCCGCCGAGGTGCGCGGCCGGGCCCTGGACGTCCTGGAGGACGCCGCGTTCCTGGGCGGCCCGCGGCTGACCGAGGCGGGGTTCGCCTTCGGCATGGTCGCCCAGCACGAGCAGCAGCACGACGAGACCATGCTGGTCACCCACCAGCTGCGCCGGGGTCCGGCCGCCCTCACCGCTCCGGACCCCGCCCCCGCCCCGCCGTTCACCGGGCCGTCGGAGGTGTTCGTCCCCGGCGGCCCGTTCACCATGGGCACCTCCGCCGAACCGTGGGCGCTGGACAACGAGCGCCCCGCGCACCGGCGGTTCGTGCCGCCGTTCCACATCGACACCACCCCGGTGACGAACGGCGCGTACCAGGCGTTCATCGCGGACGGCGGCTACGACGACCCCCGCTGGTGGGCCCCGGACGGCTGGGCGCACATACGCGCCCACTCCATCGGGGCGCCGCTGTTCTGGCGCCGCGAGGGCACCGGCTGGCTGCGGCGGCGCTTCGGCGTCACCGAGGCCGTCCCGCCGGACGAACCGGTGCTGCACGTCAGCTGGTACGAGGCCGACGCCTACGCGCGCTGGGCCGGGCGGCGGCTGCCCACCGAGGCCGAGTGGGAGAAGGCCGCCCGCTTCGACCCGGCCTCGGGCCGGTCCCGGCGCTATCCGTGGGGCGACGCCGACCCGGCGCCCGAGCACGCCAACCTCGGGCAGCGCCACCTGCGCCCGGCCCCGGCCGGCAGCTACCCGGCGGGCGCCTCGCCGCTGGGCGTGCACCAGCTGATCGGCGACGTGTGGGAGTGGACGTCGAGCGACTTCCTGCCCTACCCCGGGTTCGCGGCCTTCCCGTACAGGGAGTACTCGGAGGTGTTCTTCGGGCCCGAGTACAAGGTGCTGCGGGGCGGCTCGTTCGCCGTCGACCCCGTGGCCTGCCGGGGCACGTTCCGCAACTGGGACTATCCGGTGCGGCGGCAGATCTTCTCCGGCTTCCGGACCGCGCGGGACGCGGCGGAGCAGATCTGATGTGCCGTCACATCGCTTATCTGGGGCCCGACGAGCCGCTCGGACGGCTCCTGGTGGACCCGCCGCACGGCCTGTTCCGCCAGTCGTGGGCGCCGCGCCGGCAGCGCCACGGGACCGTCAACGCCGACGGCTTCGGGGTCGGCTGGTACGCCGAGGGCGACCCGGTGCCCGGCCGCTACCGGCGGTCGGGACCGATCTGGGGCGACCTGTCCTTCGCCGACCTGGCGCGCGTGGTGCGCTCGGGGGCGCTGCTCGGCGCGGTGCGCGACGCGACCGCGCCGGGTGCGGACGGGGAGGCCGCGGCGGCGCCGTTCGCCGCGGGCCCCTGGCTGTTCAGCCACAACGGCGCGGTCACCGGCTGGCCGCGCTCCCTGGCCCCGCTCGCGCACGGCCTGCCGCCCGACGAGCTGCTGTCGATGGAGGCCCGCAACGACTCGGCGCTGGTGTGGGCCCTGGCCCTGAACCGGCTGCGCGGCGGCGACGAGGAGGCGCAGGCCCTGGCCGACACGGTCCTGGAGGTCGCCGCGGCGGCCCCCGGCTCCCGGCTCAACCTGCTGCTCACGAACGGCGAGACGATCGCCGCCACCGCCTGGGGCGACACCCTGTGGTACCTGGCCGAGCCCGGCCGCCGCACGGTCGTCGCGTCCGAGCCCTACGACGACGACCCGCACTGGCGCCAGGTGCCGGACCGCACGCTGCTCGCGGCGAGCCGCACCGACGTCCTGCTCACCCCGCTGAAGGACCCGCGCGAGGCGTACGGACCCGGGACGCCGTCCGCACCCGGCGCGCCCGGCCGGCCCGAGGAGCCCCCGTCATGAGCGAGTTCCTGCTGACCCGCACCCTGCCCGAGGACGCCACCGGGGCCGCGCTCCGCGCCGACGTCCTGACCGGCCTGACGCGCACGCCCAAGACGCTGCCGCCGAAGTGGTTCTACGACGCGCACGGCAGCGAACTCTTCGAGAGGATCACCGAACTGCCCGAGTACTACCCGACCCGCGCGGAGCGCGAGATCCTCCTCGCCCGCGGTCCGGACATCGCCGCCGCGACCGGGGCGCGCACCCTGGTGGAGCTGGGCTCCGGCTCCTCCGACAAGACCCGGCACCTGCTGGACGCCCTGACCGGCCTGCGCACGTACGTGCCGGTGGACGTCAGCGGGAGCGCCCTGGAGCGGGCGGGCCGGGCGCTGGCGGCCGAGCGCCCGGCCCTGTCCGTGCACGCGCTGGTCGCCGACTTCACCGATGGCCTCGCGCTGCCCGGCACGCCGGGGCCGCGGCTCGTGGCGTTCCTCGGCGGCACGATCGGCAACCTGCTGCCCGCCGAGCGCGCCGCGTTCCTGGCGTCCCTGCGCGCCCTGATGTCGCCCGGCGACGCGCTGCTGCTCGGCACGGACCTGGTCAAGGACCCGTCCGTGCTGGTCCCGGCCTACGACGACGCGGCCGGCGTGACGGCGGCGTTCAACAGGAACGTGCTGAACGTCGTCAACCGCGAACTCGGCGCCGACTTCGACCCCGGCGCCTTCCGCCACGTCGCGCTCTGGGACGCGGAGCGGGAGTGGATCGAGATGCGGCTGCGCGCCCGCACGGCGATGACCGTGAAGGTCCGCGCCCTGGACCTGACGGTGGAGTTCGCGGCGGGCGAGGAGGTGCGCACGGAGGTGTCGGCGAAGTTCCGCGAGGAGGGGGTGCGCGGCGAGCTCGCCGCCGCGGGCCTGGACCTCGTCCACTGGTGGACGGACCGGGAGGAACGTTTCGCGCTGTCGCTGAGCACGGTGCGCTAGACACCGCGGGCGGGCCGCCGGCCGCCTTCCTCCGGGCGCGGCCCCCGCGGCCGCCTCTCTCCGGGTGCGGCGCCCGTACGGCTCCCGGGCCGTACGGGCGCCGCACCCGTCCGAGTGGGCCGGGAACCGCCCCGGGCCGCACGGGCGCGTACCCGCCCTGCTGGGCCGGACGGCCGGTGGCCGCCTCGCGCCGCCGTGCTCCGTGGGGCACCGTGGAATCACGCGTGGCCCACCGGCCACGGCCGAGAGGAGCACCCGCATGTCCGACAACGTCTACCGGGTCACCGAGATCTACGGGACCTCGCAGGAGGGCGTCGACCAGGCCATCCGCAACGGCATCAGCCGTGCCTCGCAGACGCTGCGCAACCTGGACTGGTTCGAGATCACCCAGGTCCGCGGGCAGATCGAGAACGGGCGGATCGAGCACTACCAGGTCGGCCTGAAGATCGGCTTCCGGCTGGACGACGAGGGCTGAGACCCGGTCCGCGGCCGCCCCGCCGGGGCCCGGCCGCCGGAGTGCGCGCGGGACGTCCCTCAGGTGCGCCCCTCGCGCTCCTGCGCCGTCCGCAGCTCCGCCGACGGGGCCGCCCAGTCGGCCCGTACGACCGGGAAGCCCGCCCGCTCGGCGTCCCGGCAGACCAGTTCGTCGTCGTCCACGAGCACCCGGACCGTGCGGTTCCGGGCGAGCCCGCGCAGGATCTCCAGCTTGGTGCGGCGGGCGGGCCTGCGGTCGTCGTTCCGCCGCATCCACAGCCGGCCCGCGGGCAGGCCCTGCGCGGCGAGCCAGTCGAGCGTGTCCCGGCGGCAGCGCTCGGGCCGACCGGTGAGGTAGACGACCTCGCACTCCTCGGCGTGGGCGCGCGCCAGCGCGACGCCCTCGGCCAGCGGCGGGTCGCCGGGCGCCGCCGCGAAGAAGGCGTCCCAGTCGCGCGGCCTGCGCTCCAGGTACCGCTGCCGGTGCGCGGTGTCCGCGAGCGTCCCGTCCAGGTCGAACACGGCCAGGGGCCTGGCGGTCTCCGTCATGCCGGCCAGCCTAGGCGGTCGCCCCGGATCACACGGCGTGTGAGGGGCCCGTCCGGGAATCCGAGCGGATCACGAGCGTTGTACCCCGTGTGAGCTCAGTGATCGCGTCGACCCGTTTCTCCGTCCTGGACCGCTCCCGCACCCGGGAGGGGCACCCGGACGGTGAGGCGCTGCGGGACACCGTGGCGCTCGCCGGCGAGCTGGAGCGGCTCGGCTACCACCGCTTCTGGGTGTCGGAGCACCACGGCGTCCCCGGGGTCGCCGGTTCCGCGCCGACCGTGCTGGCGGCGGCCGTCGCCGCCGCGACGCGCACGATCCGCGTCGGCACCGGCGGCGTGATGCTGCCCAACCACCGGCCGCTGGTGGTGGCCGAGCAGTTCGGCGTCCTGGAGTCGCTCTTCCCCGGGCGGATCGACATGGGGCTCGGCCGGTCGGTGGGCTTCACCGACGGGGTGCGCAGGGCGCTGGGCCGCGACAAGGGCGACGCCGAGGACTTCGCCGGGCAGCTCGGCGAACTGCTCGGCTGGTTCCGCGGCACCTCCCCGACCGGGGTGCACGCGCGGCCCGCGGAGGGGCTGACCGTGCCACCCTTCGTCCTGGCCATGGGCGAGGGCGCGGCGATCGCCGCCCGCGCGGGCCTGCCCATGGTCATCGGCGATCTGCGCGACCGCGACAGGATGCGGCGCGGCGTCGACCGCTACCGCGCGGAGTTCCGCCCGTCCGCCTGGTCGGCCGAGCCGTACGTCGTCGTCTCCGGCACGGTCGCGGTGGCCGCCACGCCGGAGGCGGCGCACCGGCTGCTGCTCCCGGAGGCCTGGTCGATGGCGTACGCGCGCACGCGCGGGACGTTCCCGCCGCTGCCGCCCGCCGAGCGCGTCGAGGCGCTGACGATGTCGGAGAAGGAGCGCGGTCTCTTCGAGTCCGGTCTGAAGGGCCACGTCGCCGGTACGGAGGAGCAGGTCGCCGCCGCCCTGGAGACGCTGATCGAGGAGACGGGCGCCCAGGAGGTCCTGGTCACGACCAGCACGTACGACCGGGACGCCCTCCTGGACTCCCACCGCAGGCTGGCCCGGATCGCGGGCCTGGCCGGGGCCGCCGCCTGACGTGCCGTCAGGGATGGACCGCCGGGGTGCCGCCGTCGCCCCGCACGGCGTCCTGCGCGAGCCGGGCGAGGGTCCGCCGGTCCGGTGCCGCGCCGGGCGGGATCACCGGCAGCACCCGCACCTCGGCGACCAGGCCGCGCGCCGAGGCGACCCGCCACAGGGAGGCGAGCAGCGTGTCGTCGCCGACGAACGCCGGGACCGCGCTCACGCCCGTCGGCCCGGCGCGCCCGTCGAGCCGGTAGCGGACGCGTACGGGCTGCACGGGCACGGCGGCGTCCAGCGCGGCCTGGAACACCGCCCGCCGGAAGCGCCCCCGGGCGCGGCCGCACCAGGTGCTGCCCTCGGGGAAGACGGTGACCGCCCGGCCGGCGCGCAGCGCGTCCGCGATCCGCGCCACCGTGCCGGGCAGCGCGCGCAGCCGGTCGCGGTCGAGGAAGAGGGTCCCGGCCCACGCGGCCAGCGCGCCCGCCACGGGCCAGGCGCGCACCTCGGCCTTGGCGAGCATCCGGGCGGGCCGGACCGCGGCGAGCAGTGGCACGTCCAGCCAGGAGACGTGGTCGGCCACCAGCAGCAGCCCGCCGGGGGGCGGGGCGGCGCCGGTGACGCGCACCCGGACCCCCGCGGTCCGCGCGAGGGCCAGACTCCAGCCCCGTACCAGCCGCTCCCGCGCGCCCGCGGGACCGCGCGCGGCGGCCGCGACGGCCGTGATCCCGGCGGCGAGCAGGAGCAGCAGCGCCGTGAGCCGGACGACGGCCCGTACCCGGGCCGCGGCCGTCCGGGCACTTCCGCGCACGCAGCCGCCGGGTGTGCAGGGAGCGCTGGGCAGCCAGGCGCTCCCGGCCGTCCGGGGCGAGGGCCGCGCGTCCCCGGCGGGCGTGCGCGGCGCCGGGACCGCGTCGGGCGGGGCCACCGGGAGGGCGCCCCGGTGGCGGACCGTCCCGCTCACGCCGGGACGAGCGACAGGAAGTGCCGCAGGTAGCGTGCGTCGACGCGGCGCATCGACAGCAGGACGAACAGGTCGGCGACGCCGAAGTCGGGGTCGTGGGCGGGCGGCGAGCAGACGTACGCGCCGAGGCGGAGGTAGCCGCGCAGCAGCGCGGGCAGCTCGGCGCGCTCGGGCCGGGCCACGCCGTCGGGGATCCAGGGCAGGAGCGGGCGGACCCGGTACTCCTCCGGCGCCAGGTGCCCGCGCCGGACGCGGTCCCAGGCGCCCGCGGCCAGGGCGCCGCCGTCGGCCAGCGGGATCGAGCAGCAGCCGGCCAGCCACTCGTGGCCCCGGTCGGTCATGTAGCGGGCGATGCCGGCCCAGATCAGGCCGACGACCGCGCCGTCGCGGTGGTCGGGGTGGACGCAGGACCGGCCGACCTCGACGAGGCCGGGGCGCAGGGCGTCGATCGGGGCGAGGTCGAACTCGTCCTCCGCGTACAGGCGGCCCGCGACGGCGGCGCGCTCGGGCGGCAGCAGCCGGTAGGTGCCGACGACCTGGTCCGTGGTGGTGTCGCGGACCAGCAGGTGGTCGCAGTAGGCGTCGAAGGAGTCGATGTCGTGGCCCGGCTCCGGGGTGGCGAGCAGGGCGCCCATCTCGCCGGCGAAGACGTCGTGGCGCAGCCGCTGGGCGGCGCGGACGTCGGCCTCGTCGCGGGCGAGGGAGACGGTGTAACGGGGGCCGGGCGGCGTGGCCCGGGCGGGGACGGTCCGGCGGGCGCCGGACGGCTGCGGGGATGCGTCGAGGGTGGGAACGCCGGTCATGGCACTCTCCTGGTCGCGGCCGGGTGCGGCGGTTCGGCGGCGGACCCGGGGACGTGCGGTCCGCGCGCTCCTGTTCTCCCGGTGCCGGCTGACCTCGACGTGACTCATGACAAGAGCCGGGATGTGCGGTTGCTGAATGCCCGGGGGCGCCCCGGGGCTCTTCCCGGCGGGTGCTGACGGGACCGGGGGAGAGCACCGTCCCCCGGTCCCGCCCGTCCGCACCCTGCCGGCGAACGTCCTGGTGAAGTGGCGGTTACCGCTTGCCCGCCTTGCGGGTCGCGCGCAGCCACTCCTTGTTCATGCCCGTGATGGACATCAGCGGGATGCCCTTCGGGCAGGCGGTGGCGCACTCCCCGGTGAGCGTGCAGCCGCCGAAGCCCTCCTCGTCCATCTGGGCCACCATGTCGAGCACGCGGGTCTCGCGCTCGGGCGCGCCCTGCGGCAGCACGTTCAGGTGGTTGATCTTGGCCGAGGTGAAGAGCATGGCCGCGCCGTTGGGGCAGGCCGCCACGCAGGCGCCGCAGCCGATGCACTCGGCGTGCTCGAAGGCGAAGTCGGCGTCCGGCTTCGGCACCGGCGTGGAGTGGGCCTCGGGCGCGGCGCCGGTGGGCGCGGTGATGTAGCCGCCGGCCTGGATGATGCGGTCGAAGGCCGACCGGTCGACGACGAGGTCCTTCACGACCGGGAAGGCCGCGGCCCGCCACGGCTCGACGTCGATCGTGTCGCCGTCCTCGAAGGACCGCATGTGCAGCTGGCAGGTGGTGGTGCGCTCCGGCCCGTGCGCGTCGCCGTTGATGACGAGCGAGCAGGCGCCGCAGATGCCCTCGCGGCAGTCGTGGTCGAAGGCGACCGGGTCCTCGCCCTTGAGGATGAGCTCCTCGTTGAGGGTGTCCAGCATCTCCAGGAAGGACATGTCGGGCGAGATGCCGTCCACCTCGTAGGTGGACATCGCTCCGTCGGCGTCGGCGTTCTTCTGCCGCCAGACGCGCAGGGTGAGCTTCATGCGTAGCTCCGCTGAGTGGGGTGGACGTACTCGAAGACCAGGTCTTCCTTGTGCAGGACGGGCGCGGTGCCGGTGCCGGCGAACTCCCAGGCGGCCGCGTAGGAGAACTCCTCGTCCTTGCGGGCGGCCTCGCCGTCCGGGGTCTGCGACTCCTCGCGGAAGTGGCCGCCGCAGGACTCGGAGCGGTGCAGCGCGTCGAGGCACATCAGCTCGGCGAGCTCCAGGTAGTCGACGATCCGGTTGGCCTTCTCCAGCGACTGGTTGAACTCCTCACCGGTGCCGGGGACCTTGATCCGCCGCCAGAACTCCTCGCGGATCTGCGGGATGCGCTCCAGGGCCTTGCGCAGGCCGCTGTCCGTGCGGGCCATGCCGCAGAACTCCCACATCAGCTCGCCCACCTCGCGGTGGAAGGAGTCGGGCGTGCGGTCGCCGTCGACGGCCAGCAGCCGGGCGAGCCGGTCCTCGGTCTCGGTGACGACCTCGCGGACCACCGGGTGGTCGTCGGTGACGTCCTCGTGGTGCGGGTTGCGGGCGAGGTAGTCGTTGATCGTGGCCGGCAGCACGAAGTAGCCGTCGGCCAGGCCCTGCATCAGCGCGGAGGCGCCGAGCCGGTTCGCGCCGTGGTCGGAGAAGTTGGCCTCGCCGATCGCGAAGAGGCCGGGGACGGTGGTCTGCAGGTCGTAGTCGACCCACAGGCCGCCCATCGTGTAGTGCACGGCCGGGTAGATCCGCATCGGCACCTCGTACGGATCCTCGTCGGTGATCCGCTGGTACATGTCGAAGAGGTTGCCGTACTTGGCCTCGACGGCCTTGCGGCCCATGCGCCGGATCGCGTCCGCGAAGTCCAGGTAGACGCCCTGGCCGCCGGGGCCGACGCCGCGGCCCTCGTCGCAGACGTTCTTGGCGGCGCGGGAGGCGATGTCGCGGGGCACGAGGTTGCCGAAGGAGGGGTAGATGCGCTCCAGGTAGTAGTCGCGCTCGTCCTCGGGGATCTCGTTCGCGGGCCGGGTGTCGCCCTTGGCCTTGGGCACCCAGATGCGGCCGTCGTTGCGCAGCGACTCGCTCATCAGCGTCAGCTTGGACTGGTGGTCGCCGGTGCGCGGGATGCAGGTGGGGTGGATCTGGGTGAAGCAGGGGTTGGCGAAGTAGGCGCCGCGCCGGTGCGCCCGCCACACGGCGGTCGCGTTGGAGTTCATGGCGTTGGTCGACAGGTAGAACACGTTGCCGTAGCCGCCGGAGGCGAGCACGACGGCGTCCGCGAAGTAGGTGTCGATCTTCCCGGTGATCAGGTCGCGGGCGACGATGCCGCGGGCCCGCCCGTCGACCACGATCAGGTCGAGCATCTCGGTGCGCGGGTGCATCTCGATGTTGCCGGCCGCGATCTGCCGGGACAGCGCCTGGTACGCGCCGAGCAGCAGCTGCTGGCCCGTCTGGCCGCGGGCGTAGAAGGTGCGCGAGACCTGCACGCCGCCGAAGGAGCGGGTGTCGAGCAGGCCGCCGTACTCGCGGGCGAAGGGCACGCCCTGCGCCACGCACTGGTCGATGATCTCCACGGAGATCTGGGCGAGCCGGTGGACGTTGGACTCGCGGGCGCGGAAGTCGCCGCCCTTGACCGTGTCGTAGAACAGGCGGTGGATCGAGTCGCCGTCGTTGCGGTAGTTCTTCGCGGCGTTGATGCCGCCCTGCGCGGCGATGGAGTGGGCGCGGCGCGGGGAGTCCTGGTAGCAGAACTGCACCACGTGGTAGCCCTGCTCGGCGAGGGTGGCGCCGGCGGAGCCGCCCGCGAGGCCGGTTCCCACCACGATCACGGTGTGCTTGCGCCGGTTGGCGGGGTTGACCAGCTTGGCCTCGAAGCGGCGGGTGTCCCAGCGCTCGTTGATCGGGCCGGTGGGGGCCTTGGTGTCGACGACCGGCTCACCGGTCGTGTAGTCGGCGTAGGAGGTCATGGTCAGCTCACCACTCCGGTCATCACGGCCACGGGTACGGAGACGAAGCCCAGCGTCAGCACCAGCGCGAGCACGTTGGCGACGGTCTTGAGGGCGCGGTCGCGGGCGCGGCTGCCCACGCCGAGGGTCTGTGCGGCGCTCCAGAAGCCGTGCTGGACGTGCAGGCCGAGCGCGAGCATCGCGACGATGTAGATGACGTTGCCGTACCAGGTGGAGAAGGTGTCGACCACGTTCTGGTACGGGTGCCCGGCCTGGAAGCCGTCCGCGTGCACGGTGCCGGTGGTCAGGTCCAGGATGTGCCACACGATGAACAGGCCGAGGATGATCCCGCCCCAGCGCATGGTGCGGGTGGCGTAGCTCGCCCGCGCCCGCTTGTGCACGTACTTGCTCGGCCTGGCCCTGATGTCGCGGCGGCTGAGCTGGTACGCGGAGACGGCGTGCGCGACGACGGCGACGACGAGGACCACGCGGACGATCCACAGGGCCCACTCGTGGTGGAGGAACGGTTCTCCAAGGGTGCGCAGCCAGTGCGCGTAGCCGTTGAACTCGTCCGAACCGAAGAAGATCTTGAGGTTGCCCAGCATGTGGACGACGAGGTACGCCAGCATGACCAGACCGCTGACGGCCATGACGGTCTTCTTGCCGACGGAGCTGTCCCACACGGTGCGCGCCATGGACGGTTTCCGGTCCGTCCGCGTTGCCAGAGCCATGTCACAAGACGCTACGGCCCCGACCGCCCATCGGTCCAAGACATGGTCCGGCTCGATTCCATAGATGTTCCCTATCGAGGGCCTATGCTGGCGGGGTGCAGTTCCACCAGCTCCAGTACTTCGTGGCCGTCGCCGAGACCCGGCACTTCACCCGGGCGGCGGAGCTGATGCACGTCGCGCAGCCCTCGCTGTCCCAGCAGATCAAGGCGCTGGAGCGGGAGCTGGGCGCGGACCTGTTCCTGCGGGCGCGCGGCAACATCACGCTCACGGACGCCGGCGAGGCGCTGCTGCCGCTGGCCCGGCGCATCCTGGCCGACACGGACACCGCCCGGCAGGAGGTGCAGGAGCTGGTGCAGCTGCGCAGGGGGCGGGTCCGGCTCGGCGCGACCCCGAGCCTGTGCACCGGTCTGCTGCCGGACGTGCTGCGCGCCTTCCACGACAGCTATCCGGGCATCCGGCTGCTGATCGAGGAGGGCGGCTCGCACGACCTCGTACGGGAGCTGGCGCGCGGCGCCCTGGACCTGGCCCTGGTGGTCCTCCCCCTGCCCACCCCGTCCCCCGCGCTGACCACGGTGGAGGTGCTGAGGGAGGACCTGGTCGTGGTCTCCTCCCCGGAGGCCCCGGCACCGGGCGGCGGCCGGCGCACGGTCCGGATCGCCGACCTGGAGGGCGAGCGCCTCGTGATGTTCCGGCACGGCTACGACCTGCGGGAACTGACGGTGGCCGCGTGCCGCGCCGAGGGCTTCGAACCGGACTTCGCGGTGGAGGGCGGCGAGATGGACGCGGTCCTCGGCTTCGTCCGCGCGGGCCTGGGCGTGGCGGTCGTGCCGCGGATGATAGCCGCGCGTTCGGGCCGCGGCCTGCGCGTGACCCCCCTGGCCCGCCCGGGCCTGCACCGCACGATCGCCCTGGCCCACCGCAGCGACGTGGCGCCGCCGCGGGCGGCCAGGGAACTGCAGCGGATGCTGCTGGACCGCTGAGCGTCCGCAGCGCGAGGCGATCCCGCCGGGGAGTGACCGGCGACGCGGCGGACACGCCACGAGCCGGACACGCCGCGAGCCGGTGACCGGGCGCGGTCCCGCCGGGTTCTTTCCCGCGGGGCGTCCGGCCCCGGGGCCCGCTCCGTCCGGCGGCCGGAAGGACGGACGGCGGACGGCGGCCCCGCGGGGTCCGGCTCAGTTCCGGACGGCCGGCTCGAGGACCTCCTCGCACCACTGCCGGAACCCGGTGGGCGCCCACTCGGGCGTGCTCGGGGCGTCGGCGCCGTAGAAACCCTGCTCGTCGATGGCGCGCACCATGTCGGACACGCTCCGCGCCCAGCCCTCGGACGTGCCGGACCGCGCCAGCGACGCCCGGTACTCCTCCGCGGTGGCCCGCCGGTAGCCGACCGGGCGCTCCAGCACCTCGGCCATCACCCGTGCCATGCCCTCGGGCGTCAGCTCGTCGGGGCCGACCAGCGGGACGTCGGCCCGCCCGGTCCACGTCGGGTCGAGCAGCAGCCGGGCCGCCGCCGCGGCGATGTCCCGGGTGGCGCAGGTGCGCAGCACCCGGTCGCCCGCCACCGTCAGGAAGAACGCGCCCCGGTCGCGGACCGCGCCCGCCTGGCCGAGCAGGTTCTCCATCAGGAACGGCGGGCACAGCGCCCGGTAGTGCACGCCCGTCGCCGCGATCCGGTCGTCCATCGCCAGCGAGGCCGAGACGGGCCCGGCGTCGCACGCGACGCCGCGGCCCAGGGTGGAGACGGCGACGACGCGCTCGACGCCGCCCTGCCCGATCACCTCGCACAGCGGCCGGGTGAAGGCGTCGAAGTGACGCTCGGCGCTGTCCGCGGTGGGGGTCGGCGGCACCAGCCAGAACACGCGGTCGGCACCGGCGCAGGCCTCCTTCAGGAGACCGGGGTCGGCGTGCGATCCGCGGACCACCTCGGCACGGTCGCGCACCCGGGCGGGCAGCCGCGCGGGGTCACGGGCGATCACCCGCAGCGGTCCGGCGTCCCGGGCGTCCAGCAGCAGGTCGAGGAGGTCCCGGCCGATCCGGCCGGTCGGGGTCGTGACGACGATCATGAAAACTCCGGAAGGGGAAGGAGGGAAGGACACCCGCCCGCTCCGGGCGGACGGCGCACGTCGATCCTGCGGTCCGGCTTCCCGGAACTGAAGGATCGGTCCGCTCCCGGTTGTTACCCTCAGGGACATACCGATCGGAGGGGAGCCGCCGCCGTGGAGTCCCGCCCACTGCGCTACTTCGTCGCCGTCGCCGAGGAGTTGAACTTCGCCCGCGCGGCCGAGCGGCTGGGCATCTCACCGCCGCCGCTGTCGCGCGCGATCCGCGGGCTGGAGGCCGACCTGGGCGTCACCCTGTTCGAGCGCACCACGCACAGCGTCACACTGACCGGTGCGGGCGAGGTGCTGCTGGCGGAGGCCAGGGTGGCGCTGGACGCCCTGCGGGCGGCCGGGCGGCGGGCACAGCGCGCGGCCGCCGGTGCGGGGCTGGTCCTGGCCGTCAAGGCCGACGGCGACGCGGGCCTGCTGGAGCCGGTCCTGGAGCGCTACGCCGCCGAGCCGGCGTCCGCGCCGGTCACGGTCCGCCTGTGCGGGTGGCACGAACAGCCCCGGCTGCTGCGGCTGGGCGAGGCCGACGCCGCCCTGGTCCACGAGCCGTTCGACCGCACCGGCCTGGACACCGAGCCGCTCGTCACCGAGCGGCGCGTCGCCGCCCTCGCCGCCGCCCACCCGCTCGCCGCCCGTGACCGGATCGCCCTCGCCGATCTCGGCCTGGGCCCCGGCGAGCTGTACCGCTTCCTGGACGAGACGGCCCACCAGGGCAGCGACCTCGCCCAGTTGCTGACGCTGGTCGCCCTCGGCCGTGCCGTCGCCCTGCTGCCCGCCTCCGTCGCCACCCGCTATCCGCGCCCGGGCGTCGTCTACCGGCCCGTGCCGGACGCGCCGCCCGCGGTCCTGTCGATCGCCTGGCCGCAGCAGTCCCGGTCGACGGCGACCGCGGCCCTGGTCCGGACGGCCGCGTCCGTGGCCGAAGCCGTACGGGGACGCGGGGAGGACTCGCCCGCGTCCTCGGCCACCGCCGGATCGCCGCCGCCCGCTCACCGTGCCGCGGCGGCCGGCTCCCCCGCCGCCGCGGCCGGCCGCGGCGGTTCGTCCACCGGCCACCGGTCGTAGACGTGCTCGCCGTACCCGGCGGCGGGCACCCGGCCGCCGGGGGCGATCAGGGAGTCGGCGGGCCGGCCGGGGCGGCCGCCGGCCCGGCGGGACGCGGGAAGGCGTTCCCGGCCGCGCGGGACCTGCCGCCCGCCGGTCACCGGCGTCCGGAGGACCGGGAGCCGGTCGCGCGGAGGACCAAAAACCAGGCGCGCGGGCCGGGCAC
Source organism: Streptomyces minutiscleroticus (assembly GCF_014650875.1). Lineage (GTDB taxonomy): Bacteria > Actinomycetota > Actinomycetes > Streptomycetales > Streptomycetaceae > Streptomyces > Streptomyces minutiscleroticus. Next base: position 109,099 of record NZ_BMVU01000024.1, on the reverse strand, counting down.
TCGGTCCGGCCGGGCACTCGGTCCGGGCGGGAGCCGTCGGGTGCGTCCGACGGGTGCCGTCAGCCCGTCGCGTCCATGAGCGCCAGCTCGTGCAGGCGGTCCGGCGGGCCGGGGCGCGCGTAGTACCAGCCCTGGGCCGTGTCGCAGCCCATGAGGCGCAGCTGCTCGGCCTGGGCGCCGGTCTCCACGCCCTCGACCGTGACCGCGAGGTCCAGGCTGTGGGCGAGGGAGACGATGCCCTCGACGATCTTCAGGTCGACCGGGTCCGCCGGGAACTGCTGCATGCCCTGGGTGAAGGAGCGGTCCAGCTTGAGGACGCTCACCGGCAGCCGGCGCAGGTTGGCGAGGTTGGAGTAGCCCGTGCCGAAGTCGTCGAGCGCGATGTCCACGCCCATCTCGGCGAGCCGCCGCAGCGGCTTGAGCAGGTCGTCGTCCGCCCCTATCAGCGCGGACTCGGTGACCTCCAGGCACAGCGCGTCCGGTTCGAGACCGGCCTCCTCCAGGATCTCGACCGTGTCGGAGACCAGCCCCGGGTGGGTGAGCTGACACGGCGACAGGTTGACGTTGACCCGCAGCGGGCCGGAGCCCGCGGTCCGCTGCTGCCACGCCCGCGCCTGGCGGACCGACTCCTCGAGGACCCAGCGGCCCAGCGGCACGATCAGGCCCGTGCGCTCGGCGAGCGGGATGAAGCGGTCCGGGCCGAGCACCCCGTGCTGCGGGTGCAGCCACCGCACCAGCGCCTCGGCGCCGCGCACGCTGCCGTCGCCGAGCTTCACCAGCGGCTGGTACTCGATGAAGAACTCGCCCCGGTCCAGGGCCGCCGGCAGCGCCGTGGTCAGCCCGTGCCGGGTGATCACGCGCGCGTCGGCCTCGGGGTCGGCGAGCTCGTAGCGGTTGCCGCCCGCGGACTTCGCCCGGTACATCGTGATGTCGGCGCTGCGCAGCACCTCCGCCGGGCCCCGCTCCCCCGCCGGACCCTCGACGATGCCGATGCTGCCGCGCACGGTCAGCTCGCGGCCGTCGATCCGGATGGGGGCGGACAGCGCGTTGAGGATGCGGTCGGCGAGCGCGTCGACCTCGTGCTGGGTGTCGGGACCGGTGGTCAGCGCCACGAACTCGTCGCCGCCGAGCCGCGCGACCATCTCGCCGGGCGCGGTCGCGCAGGCCTGCAGCCGGTCGGCGACCTCCACCAGCAGCCGGTCGCCGGCCGCGTGCCCGAGGCTGTCGTTGATGGCCTTGAAGCCGTCGAGGTCGAGGTAGCACAGCCCGAAGCGCGCGTCGCCGCCCGCGGCGAGCGCCTTGTCGAGGCGCTCGAAGAACAGGGTGCGGTTGGGCAGCCCGGTGAGCGCGTCGTGCGTCGCCTCGTAGCGCAGCCGCAGGTTGAGCAGCCGGCGCTCGGTGGTGTCCTCCATGAGCGCGAGCTGGTACTGCGGCTGCCCGTCGGCGTCGCGCAGCAGGGAGACCGTCAGGTTGGTCCACAGGACCGTTCCGTCGGGCCGGTAGTACGCCTTCTCGATGTGGTAGTGCTCGCGGTCGCCCTGCACCAGCTCCTCGTACAGGCGCCACACCTGGGGCGCGTCCTCGGGGTGCGTCCACTGCTTGACGTTGCGGCCGCGCACCGACTGCTCGGTGCCGCCGAACATGCGCAGCAGCGTGTTGTTCACCTCGAGGATGTTGCCGTCGAGGTCGGCGATGCTGATGCCGATGGCCGCGCCCTCGAAGACCGCGCGGAAGCGCGCCTCGCTCGCGTGCAGCGCCTGGGCCACCGCCTCCTGGGCGTGCAGCGCGGCGTGGGCGATGGTCTCCTGCTCGGCGAGCGTGCGCTCGCGCAGCGCCTGGGCGAACCCGGCGGCCATCGCGTGCTGCAGCCGCGAGGCGCGGGTGCGCAGCGCGTCCTGCGGCCCGTCCTCGCCGCAGTACAGCACCAGGTAGGCGTCGACGCAGTCGAGCGTGCGGCTGAGCGACTCGGGGTCGGTGCAGTGCACGTCGATCAGCGCGGCGCCGAGCGCCTGGCCCTCGGCCGCGTTCATCGCCCGGGCGTGCAGTGCGTCGCGCAGCCGCCGGGCGAGCGGCACCAGCTGCTCCTCGAACTCCGGCCTGGTCAGCGACGTCGCGGTCACCGGGAAGATCGCCCGGGCCCATATCGCCGCGAACCTGCGCAGTCTGTCCTCCGGTCCGTCCGGCTCGGTGGTCACGCCTTGCGCCCCACTCCCGCGTAGCCGGACGCGGCGTACGGGTCCTCGTCCTCGGGCGCCGTCTCGGGCCGCCAGTCCCGCAGCGGCACCAGTCCGGGTTCCACCATGTCGTACCCCTCGAAGAACCGCGCGACGTCGTCGCGCGCGCGCATGATCAGCGGGTTTCGGATGTTCTTGTAGACGTCGACCGCGCCCTCGGTCCGCTTCTGCGGAAGCGGGATGTGGTCGGCCGAGGCGTGCGTGACGACGAGCAGGCTGCCGGGTGCGAGCGCGTCCCGCAGCTCGGCCACCTTCCCGTACGGGTCGTCCGTGTCCTCCACGAAGTGCAGTATGGCAACGAGGAGGAGGGCGACCGGCCGGTTCAGGTCGATCAGCCGCCGCACCGCGTCGCTGCGCAGGATCTCCTGCGGCCTGCGCAGGTCCGCGGCGACGATGCCGGCGTTCTCGTTGCCCTTCAGGACCGCGCCGCTGTGCGCCACGGCCACCGGGTCGTGGTCGACGTACACGACCCGGGCCCCCGGGGACGCCTCCTGCGCCACCTCGTGGACGTTGCCGAAGGTCGGGATGCCCGAGCCGATGTCGAGGAACTGGGTGACGCCCTCGGCCACCGCGAACCGCACGGCCCGGCGCATGAAGGCCCGGTTGGCCTGCATGATCTTGGGCAGTCCCGGCATGAATTCCATGGCCTTGCGGGCCGCTTCCCGGTCCACCTCGAAGTTGTGCGAACCGCCCAGGTAGTAGTCGTAGATGCGGCTCACACTGGGCACCGTGATGTCGATGCTGCGTGGGGCCCAGGCGGGACGCTCCATCAATCTCTCCAACACGTAGGCGTTCCGGTGTTCGAGCAGAGGCTACTGATCGCCCGCCAACAGAGCGAGTCAAAACGGAAATTGACCGTCCGTTCCCGGTCACCGCCTCCGGCACCTGCCGAATTGCCCCCACACGAAAGCACGGCGGAACATCTCCGAGAGTTTCCGAGGAGTTACGAAGCGTCGCGGCGAAATCCGTATCGCCGGAAAAGGGCGGTCCGCCCTCTGTGCGGGAAAAGGGAGATCCGCCCCCTCCCTTGCGGTGCGGAGGGGGCGGACCGGGGTCGCGCGCGGGTCGTTCCGTACATCCGGCACTCTGCTTCCTGTCCGCTCCTTTCCTCTCTCCGCGGTCCGTCGGGTTTCCGGAGGATCGACCTGGGGGAGGTGATCCGTCTACTTCGGCGCGCCGACCGGCTTTCCGTCGGGCGCGACGGCGTACCAGGTGCCGCCCACGCCCTGACCGTTGGTGTCGCCGGGCTCCCGGTCCCCGGCGAAGGTGTAGATGGGCCAGCAGTCCACGGTCATCTGCTGCGTACCGTCGGGCCGGTCGAAGGTCATGAGGCCCTTCTTCACGACTCCCCTGGTGTCGTTCTTGTCCACGGGGGCGACGGCCGGCCACTTCTCCAGGCAGGCGCCGGTGCACGCGGACTTGACGGGCCAGGCGGAGTCCTTCATGAACCGGTAGACCGTCATGCCCTTCTTGTCGACGACGATCTCGCCCAGCTCGGGATCCTTGCGCGTGGACAGCCCGGCCGGCTCCGCCGCCTCGGCCTTCTTGCCGTCGGGCGCGGAGGCGAACCACGTGCCCCCCACGCCCTGGCCCTTGGTGTCACCGGCCGCCGTGTCCTTCGCGTAGCGGTACATCGGCCAGCCGTCGATGGTCAGCTGCTTGGTCCCGTCGGAGCGGGTGACCTCGCCGATCAGGGAGGCGTCGGCGCCCGCCGGCGCGGTGGCGCCGTCGGCCGGCACCGGGGGCCAGGTCTTGAGGCAGTCGCCCTCGCAGTTCGACCGGGGCGGTTCGGCCACGTCCTTGTCGAAGCGGTAGAGGGTGAAGCCGGCGCTGTCGGTGAGCACCTCGCCGAGCTTCTTGTCGGTGGCGACGGCGAGCTGGCCCGCGGCCTCCCCCGCGGCCGCCGCCTGCTGCCCCGCCCCGGTCGCGGCGCCGCCCTCGCCGGAGGCGGAGCCGTAGCCGTCCGCGGCAGCGGCGGCGCCCACGTTCTGGCTGCCCGTCGAGGCACTGCCGGCCTGTTCCTGACCGCACGCCGTCGTCAGCGCCAGCACGGCCGCGGCTGCCGCCACGAGCGAGGCGCTCCGCCAGGAGGTCTTCATGGGTAACTCCCGCTGTCAGCTCCGGTGGCGCGGCGCCCTTGCACGCCGCGCATGGCCCTACGTACGGGCCGGGGCACCGGGAGTGTTCAACCACCTCGCAAGATTCTTCCCGCACCCGCGCGGACGTCCCGCCCAGGGCGTGCGGACGCCCCGTTCACGGCATTCCGCACGGCAAACCGGACCGGCCCGGATCTCCCCCCTTCGGGCGGAATGGGCCGGGTCGCGGCGTGGGCGGCCGGACCGGTGCCCAGGATCTCGGGGTGCATGGACCTCAGCGAACCCGATCCGGCCTCGTCGTACGGCTGTTGGCGCTGATCGTGCTGGCCTGGCTGGCGGCCGGCGGGACGGGGGCCGCGGCGGTCGCCGCCGACTGCGGATACGCCTCCATCGGCCCCGGCGGACCGGGCGCCTCCGTCGCCGGCGGCCCGGGCGGTGCCGCGGCGGACGGCGGCGACGTCGCCGTCACCGGGAGCGGCGGGTACTGCAGCGCGGGCCCCGTGGAGCCCTCCCACCGGCCTCCGCCGCCTCCGCCGCCACCCCCGCCCAGTCCCCCGCCGCCTCCGGAGCCACCGTCACCGCCGCCGCCCCGGCCCGCGCCCCCCGCGCCGGAGCCGACGCCACCGCCGCAGCCCACTCCGACCCCGACCCCGCCCCCCGCTCCGACCCCGACACCCACTCCGACCCGCAGCGAGCGGCCCGAGCCGACGCGGGTGAGCTATCCGCCCCGGCGCGCGCCGGCCGCGCACCGGCGGACGCCGACCGGCGGCCCGTCCGTCCTGACGACCACCCTGATGATCATGGCGCCCGCGGTGCTCGCCGTAGCGGCGCTGCGCCCGCGCTGACCCCTCCGGAGGCACATCTTGTCAGAATGGCTTGTTCTCGCCGTCGCGATGGCCGCCGCGTGCGCCGTGGTCGTCATCGTGGCCGTCGTACGGGACCGCACCGCACCCGAGGACGACGACCCGTCCGAAACGCCGGATGTGATCGAGTACATGACGATGATGATCGGCGTGGTGTACGCCATCGTGCTGGGTCTCGCCATCGCCGGGGTGTGGGAGGCCCGCAGCGGGGCCCACGAGTACGTCCGCGCCGAGTCCCACGCGCTGCACGAGATCTCGGAGCGCGTCCGCGCCTATCCGCCCGACGCCCGCGACCGCATCCGGGACGACGTCAACGCCTATGTCGGCCACGTCGTCACCACCGAGTGGAAGTCCATGGCCGAGCACGGGCGGACCACCGAACGCGGCGACCGCCTGTTCGAGAGGATCCGCGCGGACGTCACCGACTACGAGCCGGGGTCGGACTTCGAGGCCCAGGCCTACCAGCCGCTCCTCGACCAGGTCACCGCGGCCGACGAGGCGCGCAGCGCCCGGGCCGGGTCGATCGAGCCGACCATGCCGGGGGTGGTGTGGTTCGGCCTGATCGCCGGCGCCGTGGTCACCGTCGGCATGATCTTCACCCTCCAGATCCGCCGCACCGGCCGCGAACTGCTCCTGGCCGGACTGTTCTCCATCCTGATCGCCTTCCTCCTGTTCCTCATCTGGGACTTCGACGAGCCCTACGTCCGGGGGGCGGAGGAGTCCCTGGCGCCGTTCCTGCAACTGTTCCCCGGCGTCAAGGGCTGAACGGGGACCGCCGCGGGCCGGCGGGTTCGGCGGTCCGCGCCTCCGCGGCCCCCGGGGTGCTCCCCGGGGGCCGCGGACGTGTGCGGGAGGCCCTCGGACCGGCGGGGGCCGCGGACGTGTGCGGGAGGCTCCCGGGCCGGCGGCTCGCGGGTCACCGGGGGGGCTGGGCCGCCGGGCCCGCGGGCGCCAGGCAGGGCGCCCCGCGGGCCCCGACGGCCGGGCCACTGGGCCGACGGGCCGACGAGGCACCGGGCAGGGCGCCGCGGGCCCGGCGGCCGGGCCGGGCCCGCGGACGGAGCGGCCCGCCGGGGACGTGAGGGTGCCACGCCGTCGGCGTCCCCCTCGCGTACGCGCGCATTCACCCGGTCGGCCCACGGATCTGCCCCGTTCGCGCGGCTGCGATCGCGCCGGAGCCCGCGGCTTCCTAGCGTTTCGGGCGTCGAGGTGCATTCCCGGCGCGAGCGGAACAGGTCCGCCGCACGGCTCCTCGGGACCCGGAGGACTCACCATGCGCGCGATACGACGCGCCGCTTCGGCCGCCCTGGTGGGGGTCACGACCCTGGCCCTCTCCTCCTGCACCGTCGCCTCGGCCGACCCCGGCGGGGAGGAGGTCACCACGTTCGGCTACCGCGTCTCCCCGACGACCGTGGACGCGGGCGGCGAGGTCACCCTCTTCGTCACCGACTGCCGCAAGACGGCGCGCATCCACTCCGACGCCTTCGACACGGTCACCGTCCCCCGCGGGGAGGCGTTCGCGACGACCGACGTCGGCTGGGACGCCAAGCCGGGCGCCGTGTACGAGGTGACGTTCCGGTGCGGCCGCGAGACCGGCCACACCGACCTCACCGTCGCCGCCGGGCACCAGAAGCGTCCCCTGCACGACCCCGGCGACGTCCAGCACGGTGTCAAGGCCGGTGCGGGCGGCACCATGGACGGGTTCGACCTGCGGCGGATCGGCCTGGGCGGCGCGCTCGTCGGCGGCGCGATCGGCGTGGCGTACTACTGGTCGCGCCGCCGCCCCTCGGGCGACGGCGCGTCCTGACCCGGTACGGGACGATGGCTCCGACGACTTCGGCGGCTCCGGTGGACCGGCGGGCGAGCACGCCCCCGGCGCGGTCGCGGCGGTCCCGGCACGGCGGTGCCCCCGGCACGCCCGCGGCCCTCCGCCCCGGTACCCGCCGGGGTACGTACGGGGCGAAGGGCCGGGCCGCGTGCGATCCGGTCTCCGGCGCGGCGCGGTGCTCCGGGCGGGGGTCCCGCCGGGCCGGCGGTGCCCCGGCGGACGGCGCCCGCCCGCCTCAGAGCCTGCTCTCCGTGCGGCGCCGCAGCCAGAACGCGCCGCCGCCGATGAGTGCCACGGCCACCAGGCCGCCTCCGATCGCCACGTCGGTCGGGGTGGCTCCGGTGGCACTGCTGCCGCCGAGACCGCCGCGGACACCGCCGATGACGGTGAAGGCCGAGGGCCGGGTCAGCGCGCCGGTGCCCCCGCAGTCGACCTTGACGTCGTACGTGCCGGGCACGGCCGAGTCCTTGACCTTCGCCGTGCCGCTCGCCGACTCGTTGCGGCTGCCCTGCACCGACGACAGCTCCACCTCGTCCCGGAACGCGGGCGACATGGCACTGCCGCCCTTCGAGCAGCCGTCGACGGTGAGGGTCAGCTCACCGCCCCGGGCGATGACGCCGGGCAGGGCGACGATGTTGCTGGGATGGTCCCAGGCCGTGGCCGTCGGGGCGGCCGCGCCGAGCACGGCGGCCGCGACGGCGGAGACCGCCAGGGCACGAGTGGTACGCATGTGATCCTCCGGGGAAGGCGCCCCGGGAGCCGTCTCCCGGGTCGATCGGCGAGACAACGCCTTCCAGACAGACACTCAGATGCCTTTTACCGGCCCGCATTTCGGCGCTGGTCCGTCCTGGTGAGCGGATACGCCGGGAAAAACCGCGTGACCGGATATCACCGCAGGTCACGGACTGTCGGAAAATTCCCGGTCGCGGCTGCCCGGATGGCGCACCGGCCGCACGGTCGCCACCCGTTCGCCCTTTTCCCGTCGCCCGCCGGGCATGCTCCCCTTAGCTTTCTCGTACGCGCGACGGACGCGGTGACGGTCGTGTCGAGAGGGGTTTTGCGAATGTCTTCGTCCGAACTGCCCGAAGAGGAGGAGCGGCAGAAGAAGCGCGCCCCCTGGGGCGTGATAGCGCTTGTTCTGCTGACCGGTCTGGCACTCATTCGGAACGGTTCGGGGGAATTCGACGTGGGGCCGCCCCAGCCCGCGTCCGCGGCCGCCGCCGCGGCGGACGGCCGTACCGCGTCCGAGGCGGACGCACGCGCCGCGGAACCGCTCCCGTTCTCCGTGGCCGACCGGGTGCGGATTCCCGCGATCCAGGTGGACGCGCCGGTGACGCCGGTGGGCCTCGACGCGGACGGCTGGGTGGACGCGCCGCCGCCGGAGGACCCCAACCTCGCGGGCTGGTTCTCCGGGGCGGTCTCGCCGGGCGAGAAGGGCACGTCGGTCGTGGTCGGCCACGTCGACAACCAGCAGGGCCCCGCCGTGTTCTACGGTCTCGGCGCGCTGGAGAAGGGCAACGGCGTCGAGGTGCGGCGCCGGGACGGAAAGACCGCCGTGTTCGAGATCTACGGCATCGAGGTCTTCGACAAGAACGATTTCCCCGGAAAACGTGTCTACGGGGACACCGGGAAGCCGGAACTGCGGGTCATCACCTGCGGTGGCGGTTTCTCCGAGCAGAACGGATACAGCGGGAACGTCGTCGTGTTCGCCCGTATGACGGAGGTGCGCTGAGCGCTTTCCCTCCACCGGGAAGGGCGGGGCTCAAAGGAGAACGCGGGGAAAAGGCCGGGCCCCGGTGCGTGGCGCACCGGGGCCCGGCCTTTCCACCCGTGACGTGGCAGCCGGAGTCCAGCAGGCGCGGCAGGTGGTCGCGCGGCGCCCGGACCGGGCGCGGCGCCCGGGTGCGGCCCGTCCGGGCGAAGGCCGTGGTCGCAGCGGCCTCGGGCACGTACCTGGGCGGTCCGGCCGGCGGCGGCTTCGATAGCCTCGCAGCCGTGACGGAACAGCACTCCCACCAGTTCGAGCGCGGCACCGACGGGCCCAAGGTCGTCCTCGTCGGCGTGGACGGCTCCGAGCCCTCGCTCCGCGCGGCCGCGTACGCCGCCGGCCTGGCACGGCGGCAGCACGCCCTGCTGGCCGTCGTCTACGTGCAGCCGGTCCTGACGGCGGGCGCGGCGCTCGGCGCGCCGGTCGCCGAGACGACCGACGAGATCGCCGAGGACCTCGTCCGCTACATCCGGGAGTCCTCCGAGCGGGTCAAGGACACCTTCGACGTGCGCTGGGAGTTCCACACCTTCCGCGGCGACCCGTACAACGGCCTGGTGACGGCGGCCGACGAGCTGAAGGCGGACGCCGTGGTGGTCGGCGCCTCCGAGCAGGCGGGCCACCGCATCGTCGGCTCCGTCGCCGTCCGGCTGGTGAAGGCGGGCCGCTGGCCGGTGACCGTCGTACCGTAGCGGCGCTCACGCGTCACGCGCGTCCCTCGCGGACGCGGTGTCCGTAGCGGCACGCGGCACTCGTCGCGGCACGCGGTGTCCGTCACGGCACGCGGTACTTATCGCGGCACGCGGCACTCGTCGCGGCCGTGGTGCCCGCCACGGCACGCCGTGTCCGTCTCGGCGCGTGGCGTCTTCCGCCGCGCGCCTCGCTGGGCCATCATGATCGGCCGTCAGGCGATTGCCGTCCGCGAAGAGGTGAGGCTCATGGCCGGGCTCCGCATGGGCGAGGGAATTCTGCGCCGCAAACCCATCGACAGCATCGACGACACGGAGGCCGACGAGGGCCGCCTGGACCGGTCGCTCGGCCTGTGGCAGCTGACCGCGATCGGCGTCGGCGGCATCATCGGCGCCGGCATCTTCACCCTGGCCGGCACGGTGGCCAACGGCACGGCGGGCCCCGCGGTCGTCGTCTCCTTCCTGATCGCGGGCGTCGCGAGCGCCGCGGCGGCCCTGTCGTACGCCGAGTTCGCGGGCCTGATCCCGAAGGCGGGCTCCGCCTACACCTACGGGTACGCGGTCCTCGGCGAGTTCGCCGGCTGGTTCATCGGCTGGGACCTGCTGCTGGAGTACACGGCGATCGTGGCCGTGGTCGCCATCGGGATCTCCGGCTACTTCAGCTTCCTCGTCGGGGAACTGGGCGCCGACCTGCCGGCCTGGATGCTGGGCGCGCCCGGCACCGGCGACGGCCACCGGGTCGACCTGTTCGCGGCGCTGCTGTGCCTGCTCATCGCGTACCTGCTGAACCTGGGCATCCGCAACGCCGCCCGCTTCGAGACGGTCGTGGTCGTCCTGAAGGTGCTGGTGGTGCTGCTGGTGATCGGCGTGGGCGTCTTCCACATCGACACCGCTAACTACGACCCCTTCTTCCCCTACGGGGTGAGCGGCGCGTTCACGGGCGCGGCGACCGTCTTCTTCGCCGTCTTCGGGTACGACGCGATGTCCACGGCGGCGGAGGAGTCCAAGGACGCGCAGCGGCACATGCCCAAGGCGATCGTCTACTCGCTGGCGATCTCGATGGTCCTGTACGTGCTCGCCTGCCTGGTCCTCACCGGGATGCAGGACTACCGGGAGATCGACGAGGAGAGCGGCTTCTCCACGGCGTTCAAGTCGGTGGGCCTGAGCGGGCTCGCGGACGTCATCGCGGTCGGCGCGATCATCGGCATCCTCACCGTGATGTTCACGTTCATGCTGGGCGTGACCCGGGTGTGGTTCTCGATGAGCCGGGACGGGCTGCTGCCGAGGTGGTTCGCCAAGACGCACCCCACGCGGCACGTGCCGACGCGCGTGACGTGGATCGCGGGCGTGGCGTCGGCGGCGATCGCCGGGTTCCTGCCCATCGGCGAGGCGGCGGAGCTGACCAACATCGGCATCCTGCTGGCGTTCGTGGTGGTGTGCGTCGCGGTGATCGTCCTGCGCTACCGGCGCCCCGACCTGCCGCGCACCTTCCGCACCCCGGGGATGCCGGTGGTGCCGGCCCTGGGCGTGGTCTTCTCCCTGTGGCTGATCACGTTCCTGCAGTGGCAGACGTGGGTGCGGTTCGCCGTGTGGTTCGCGCTCGGCCTCGTCGTCTACTTCGGCTACTCCTACCGCCGTTCGGCGCTGGCCCGCGACGGCGGCGCCTGACCGGTCCGCCCTCCCCGGCGCCCGCCGCCGCACGGGCGGCCGGGGAGGGAACGCGCGCGCGGCGCCCGCGGACCGTTCGTCGTACCGTTCGTCGACGCATTCGACCGTCCGTCGCAGATCGCCGGCCGCTCCCTGTCCCGGCGCGGCCGCGTACGGTGCCATACGGCCATGACGGCCGGAACCACCACTTGCCCCACCAGTGCCACGACGACCTGCGAACACGAGCTCGCCGCGGTGCAGCGCGAGCACGGCGCGCCGCTCTTCGCCCTGCTGCTGCGGCTGTCCGACGGGGACCGGCAGCGGGCCGAGGACCTCGTCCAGGAGACCCTCGTCCGCGCCTGGCAGCACCCCGAGGCGCTGCGTGCCGCCGACTTCGACTCCGTGCGCCCCTGGCTGCTGACCGTCGGGCGGCGGCTCGCCATCGACGCGCGGCGGGCCCGTCGGGCGCGGCCCGCCGAGGTCGGTGACGCCGTGCTGGAGAACGCCCGGGTGGCCGCGGACCACGCCGAGCGCTCGGCGGCCGCCCTCGACGTGCGCGAGGCCGTGCGGACGCTGACGCCCGAACACCGGGACGTCCTGGTCGAGGTGTACTTCCGCGGGGCGAGCGTGGCCGAGGCCGCGGCCTCCCTGGGCATCCCGCCCGGCACCGTCAAGTCCCGTGCGTACTACGCCTTGCGCGCTCTGCGCAGGGTTCTTCCGGGATACGCGACCGACCTGCGGTGAAACCGCGGCCCGGGTCAAGGATTCGCAAAGCGCCTTGCTGCGGACCCCCGTTGGGTAATCGGCTGTCCTCATCCGTGTTCCGGACCGGGGGCCCGTGGCCGGGCCCCGCGGACCACCGGAGGAAGGGCAGGAAGGGATGCTGCACAGAGGCCAGAAGGGTACGGGCGGCGCCGACGGCGGCGACGGACTCGCCGTTCCGATGGCGTGGCTGTACGCGGAGTACATCGCCGACGAACTGCTGCGCACCGGCGATCTCATGCCCCCCACATCGTTCGAGTTCCGTGCCGGGCGCGACGCTCTGGCCCTCACCATCTTCCTCTCCGACACCAAGGGAGAGCTGTCCGGCATCCGGGTCGTCACCCAGCTGGAGACGTGGCTGTCGCTGACGGCGTACGACCAGCCCTGGCAGGACTGGGTGTGCGAGCGCATGGACCGCAGGACGGCCCGGGCCGCCGAGTCGGGCCGGCCCGATCCGGACCTGGAGCTGGCGTGGGCGGCGTGGCGCTGGCTGGAGGAGACGGAGCTGCTCGCCCCGGACCTGGACGCGGTGCCCGGCGGGTCCGTGCCCGGTGAGGACGACGGCCCCCAGGTGTGGACGCCCGCCTGGCGGCTGGGGCTGCCGCTGGGGCACCTGGCGATCCACCTCTTCTGAGGTCCGGGACCCGTACCGGCACACCCCCGGGTCTGCGACGATCCGGTCCCGGGCCCGTACCGGCCGGGTTCTCGGACATCCGTACCGATCCGCGGACCGGACCGCTCCGAACACGTGAGGTCACCGTTCGGCAACGGCCTTGAGTGATTCGGCGGTCCGGTGCGTACGGGTGGGCAGCACCACCGCCCACTCCGCACCACCGGCTCGAGGATTTGGTATGAGGTCCCTGGAACGCCATCGCGACGCCGGCGCCTACGCACTCGGCGTGCTGGACGAGGCGGACGCCTTCCGCTTCGAGGACCACCTCGTGGCGTGCCCTCGCTGCACGGTGCACGTCAGCGAGTTCGGTCCGACCGCCCGGCAGCTGCTGCTGTACCGGGAGGCCACGCCGCGCTCGGTGCACCCTGCGGCCTCCCCCGGGCCGCGTCTGCTGGACCGGCTCCTGGAGGAGGTGGCCTCCCGGCGGCGCGGGCTGCGCCGGCGCCGGCTGTGGATCGTGGCGGCGGCCGTGGTGTTCGCCGTGGCCGGTCCGGCCGCGGTGGTCGCCGCCTCGGGCGGCGCCCCGCGGCCCGCCGCGGGGGCGTCCACGGCCCTCACCGCGACCGACCCCACCTCCGGGGTGTGGGCGCGGGTCAGCACGGCGGAGCGGGACTACGGCAGCGAGATCGACCTGAGGGTGCGGGACACGTCGGCGTCCCGGGTGTGCGAGCTGGTCGCCGTCGGCCGCGACGGCTCGGAGGAGACCGTGGCCGGCTGGACGGTGCCGGAGCACCCGGACGGCGACACGGCCGTACGGGGCGCGGCGGCGCTGCACCCCGGCGACATCTCCCGCTTCGAGGTCCGCACGGCGCGGGGCGAGCGGCTCGTCACGCTGGAGCGGCCGTGACGCCGGCCGGCAGGCCGAACTCGCACCACACCCGCTTGCCGCCGCCGCACGCCTCCACGCCCCGGCGCTCGGTCAGCAGGTCCACCAGGAGCAGTCCGCGGCCCGAGACGGCGGACTCGCCGGCCTCGCGGCGGCGGGGCTGGGCGCTGGAGGAGTCCTCGACCTCGACGCGCAGGCGGCGCCGGGCGCCGGGACCGGCGAGGACCCGCAGCGTGACGACGGCGGCGCCCTCGGTGTGCAGGAGGGCGTTGGTGACCAGCTCGTCGGCGACCAGCTCGACCTCGTCGGCGCGGTCGGCCGCGTCCCAGGCGCGGACCGCGGCGCGGATCATGTGCCGGGCCTCGGAGAGCGCCTCGGGGTCGCCCGCCCCCACGTGCAGTCTCAGCCGTCCGCCCGCCTGCTGGGCGGCCGGGCCGCGGCGGCGCAGCAGAAGCAGGGCCATGTCGTCGCCGCCGCCGCGCCGCGCGGCGGCGCCGATCAGCTCGTCGGCGAGGTCCTGCACGTCGTCCGGGCCGGACGAGACCTGCTCGCCCAGGTCCCGTACGCCGTCCGCCAGGTCCGTGCCCGGCCGCTCGACCAGCCCGTCGGTGAACAGCAGCAGGGTCTGGCCGGGGCCGAGCTCGAAGGTGCTGACCGGGTAGTCGGTCCGCCCGAACTCGGCGGACAGGCCGAGCGGCAGGCCGCCCACCACGGGGGTGCGCCGGCAGGTGCCGCCGCCGTCGCGCACCAGCGGGTCGACGTGGCCCGCCCGGACCAGCCGGACGAGGCCGGTGGCCGGGTCGGCCTCCGCGTACAGGCAGGTCGCGAAGCGGTCGGTGTCGAGTTCGTGCAGGAAGACCGAGGCGCGGGCCATGACGGTGACCGGGTCGTGGCCCTCGACGGCGTACGCGCGCAGGACGATGCGCAGCTGGCCCATGACGGCCGCCGCGTGCGTGTCGTGGCCCTGGACGTCGCCGATGACCGCCCCGACGCGGCCGCCGGGGAGCGGGATCACGTCGTACCAGTCGCCGCCGATGTCGCGGCCGAGCGAGCCGGAGCGGTAGCGGACGGCGATGTCGGCGCCGGGGACGTCGGGGATCGTGCGCGGCAGCATGGCCTGCTGCAGCCCCGCGGCGAGGTCCTTCTCCTCCTCGTAGAGCATGGCGCGCATCAGGCTCTGGGCGATGCTGCTGGCCAGGGCGACCAGGACGTTGCGGTCCTCGGCCGAGAAGCCGCTCTTGTCGTGGTAGAGCAGGCCCAGGGCGCCGACGGGGCGGCCCTGCGCGACGAGCGGCAGGTACGCCGCCGAGGTGATCCTCAGATCGGTGAGGTGCGGCCACAGCAGCGGATAGGACGCGGCGAACTCCTCCGGCGACTCGATGAAGCGGGGCGCGAGGGTGCGCACGGCCTCGCTCATCGGGTACGGGTCGTCGATGCGGGTCACCCGGGTGCCGGGGACGAAACTGCCCTCGGGCCCCTCCGCCACCAGCCGGATGCGCGCCCCCTCCACCAGGCCCATGACCACGCTCGTCGCGCCGAGGTGGCCGATCCCCCGGTTCTCCTCCAGGACGTCGATGACGTCCTGGACGGTGTGCGCGTGCGCGAGCGCGGCCGTGGCGGCCTGCACGACGTCCGTCCGCCGGCGCCGCGCCTCGGCCGCCGCCCGCCACTCGCTGCGCTCGGCGCCCGCCCGCAGCTCCTCGGTGGCGTCGCGGACGATGCCGATGATGCGGTACGGCCGCCCGTCCGCGTCCCGGCGGACGCTGCCCTGGGTGTGCGTCCAGCGCAGGGAGCCGTCGCGCAGCCGGACGCGGAAGTACGCCCCGTAGCTCTCGCTGCCGTCCCTGAGCGCCCGGTCCACCACGGCGTCGAGGCGGTGGGCGTCGTCGGCGGGCACCTTGCCGCGCAGGGCCTCGGGGCGGTCGTCCCGGCCGGACAGCTCGAAGAGCTCGCGGGCCTGGGCGTCCAGCTGCAGGGAACCGGCCTCCAGGTCCCAGTCGAAGCTGCCCATGCGGTGCAGCGCCAGGATGGGGTCCGGGTGGTCGGGCCAGTCGTCCGGGAAGGACAGAATGCTCGCTCCCCGATCAGCCATGGACTCCACCATGCCACTATTTGCCCGTTTTATCGACTTATGGTTCTCCCGGTGCGGGTGCGGCCGTCCGGCATGTCCGTGCGGAGCGTGCCGCCGCGGCCGGATCCGGACAGGATGTCCTGTTGTCCGCGGCGCTCGCGTGGTACTCGCACGGCGGCGCGGCGCGTACGGCGCCGCCGCGCCGCGGAGCAGGTCGGGGAGAGTCGGGGAAGGTCACGGAAGGGGCCGGCGACGTGGACTGGTTCACCGCACCCGGGTACGAGGTCGCCCGCCTGGTCTTCCAGCGCGGCCTCGCCGTGCTGTACCTGGTCGCGTTCCTGGGCGCCGCCCTGCAGTTCCGGGCGCTGCTCGGGGAGCGCGGCATGCTGCCGGTGCCGCGCTTCACGGAGCGGGTGCCCTTCCGCCGCTCGCCGAGCGTGTTCCACCTGCACTACTCCGACCGCTTCTTCGCGGCCTGGTGCTGGACCGGGTGCGCGGTGTCGGTGGCGCTGATCGCCGGCCTGGACCGCCTGCTGCCGCTGTGGGGCGCCATGCTGCTGTGGCTGGTGCCGTGGGCGCTGTACCTGTCGGTCGTGAACGTCGGGCAGCTCTGGTACTCCTTCGGCTGGGAGTCGCTGCTCCTGGAGGTCGGCTTCCTGGCCGTGTTCCTGGGCAACGACGAGGTCGGCCCGCCGGTCGTGGTGCTGTTCCTGCTGCGCTGGGTGCTGTTCCGGGTGGAATTCGGCGCGGGGCTGATCAAGATGCGCGGCGACGCCTGCTGGCGCGACCTGACCTGCCTGGACCACCACCACGAGACCCAGCCGATGCCGGGTCCGCTGAGCCGGCTCTTCCACCGGCTGCCCAAGCCGCTGCACCGCGTGGAGGTCGCCGCCAACCACGTCACCCAGCTGGTCGTGCCCTTCCTTCTCTTCGCCCCGCAGCCCGTCGCGTCGGCCGCCGCCGCGCTGATGGTCGTCACCCAGCTGTGGCTGGTGCTCTCCGGGAACTTCGCCTGGCTGAACTGGCTCACCGTCGTGCTCGCGCTGTCCGCGATCGAGTTCCCGGGCGCCGCGCGGAGCGCTCCCGCAGCGCCCCTGTGGTACGAGGTCGTCGTCCTGGCCGTGGCCGCGCTGCTGCTGGCCCTGAGCTACCGCCCGGCCCGCAACCTGCTCTCCAGGCGCCAGCGGATGAACAGCTCCTTCGACCCGCTGCACCTGGTGAACACCTACGGGGCCTTCGGCAGCGTCAGCCGGGTGCGCCAGGAGGTGGTGATCGAGGGCACGGCCGAGGAGGTGCCGCTGAGGGACGGGGACTGGAAGGAGTACGAGTTCAAGGGCAAGCCGGGCGACCCGCGGCGCCTGCCGCGCCAGTACGCGCCGTACCACCTGCGGCTGGACTGGCTGATGTGGTTCGCCGCGCTCTCCCCCGCCTACGCCCGCCCCTGGTTCGGCGGGCTCCTCGAGCGGCTGCTGGAGAACGACCGGGACACCCTGAGGCTGCTGCGCCGCTCCCCGTTCCCGCCGGACGCCCCGCCCCGGCACGTGCGCGCCCGGCTCTACCGCTACCGCTTCACGAACCGGAGCGAGCGGCGCGCGACGGGCGCCGTGTGGGAGCGCACCTTCGTGCGCGAGTTCTGGCCGCCGACCCGGCTGGAGAGGCCGGCGCGCCGGCCGTAGCGGCACCCCGCCGGCGCGTCGCGGCGGCCTCCCACCGCCGCGCGGCCCGGCGCGCGGGCACTCGGAAGCGGGCGGCGGCCCGGCCCGCATCCGGCCCAAGGCCGACGGCGGCCCGGCGGGCACCCGGCACGAAGCCCGGCGGCGGCCCGGCGCGCACCGGCGGGAGAGCCGGTGCGCGCCGGGCCGCCGGCCCGTGCCGGGGCGCGGCGCGGTGTCAGGCCCGGGCGAAGCGGAGCGTGACCAGTTCGAAGGGGCGCAGCGACAGGGACACGCCGCCGCCGTCCCACTCGGGCCCGGGCGCGTCCGCGAGCGGCCGCTCCAGCAGGTCCGTCGCCGTGACCGACCCGAAGGCGAAGCCCGTCGTCAGCCTGGCCCGGGCCCGGCCGCCCCGGGACTCGTAGCAGCGGACCACGACGTCGCCGCTGCCGTCGTCGGCCAGCTTCACGGCGGTCACCACCACCGCGTCCTCGTCGACGGAGACCAGCGGGGCGACCTCGCCGGAACCGGCCCCGGTCACGCGGCGCTCGGGCAGGTTGATCCGGTAGCCCTCGCGCACCGCGTCGCCGATGCCCGCGCCCGGCACCAGCGCGTGCCGGAAGCGGTGCACGCCCTGGTCGGTCTCGGGGTCGGGGAAGCGCGGGGCGCGCAGCAGCGACACCCGGACCGTGGTGGTCGTCCCCGAGTCGGTGTCGCGGACGGTGCGGGTCACGTCGTGGCCGTACGTCGAGTCGTTGACGACGGCGACGCCCCAGCCGGGCTCCTCCAGGTGCACGAAGCGGTGGTTGCACGCCTCGAACTTGGCCGCCTCCCAGCTGGTGTTGGTGTGGGTGGGCCGGAAGAAGTGCCCGAACTGGGTCTCCGAGGCGTACCGCTCGGCGTGCAGGTCGAGCGGGAAGGCCAGCTTGAGGAACTTCTCCCGCTCGTGCCAGTCGACCTCGGTGTCGATCACCAGCCGCCGCTCCCCCGCGGGCAGCGTCAGCACCTGGGTGACCCTGGAGGCGCCGAAGCTGCGCACGACGCGCACGGAGGCGCCCTCGCCCGGCGTCACCTCGTCGGCCTCGACCAGGTCGGTGACGGTGTTGCGGTAGAACTCGTCGACGTCCCAGGCGTCCCACATGTTGGGGAGGTCGGGGTGGATCTGGAGCAGGTTCGCGGCCCGTCCCGGCGCCACCGTCTCGCGGCCCGCCTCGATGTCGTACGCGGAGACGACCAGGCCCCGCCCGTCGACCTCGACGCGCAGCAGGTCGTTGGCGAGGACGTGGCCGCCGCCGGGGCGGGGCTCCAGGGACGTCCGCCCCGCCCCGGCGGGCGCGCCCGCGCCGCCGGCCGGGACCGCGTGGCGGGCGTGCGGCGCGGCGTTGAAGACCAGCGTCCGCGTGCCCTCGCCCGCGAGCGCGGCCTGCGCGGCGCCGATGATCCCGGTCAGCTCCCCGGCGACCGCCTCGTAGGTCTTCCGTGCCTCGCGGTGCACCCAGGCGATGGAGGAGCCGGGCAGGATGTCGTGGAACTGGTGGAGCAGCACCGTCTTCCAGATGCGGTCCAGGTCCTCGTACGGGTAGGGGAAGCCGGTGCGCACGGCCGCGGTGGCCGCCCACAGCTCGGCCTCGCGCAGCAGGTGCTCGCTGCGGCGGTTGCCCTGCTTGGTCTTCGCCTGGCTGGTGAGGGTGGCGCGGTGCAGCTCCAGGTAGAGCTCGCCGACCCAGACGGGCGGGTGGGCGTACTCGGCCTCGGCCTTGGTGAAGAACTCCTTCGGCGTCTCCCACTCCACCGTCGCGGAGCCCTCGAGGCTGCGCAGCCGGGCCGCCTTGGCGACCATCTCGCGGGTGGTGCCGCCGCCCCCGTCGCCCCAGCCGGTGGGCGCGAGGGAGTGCCGGGCGACGCCCTTGTCCCTGAAGTTCCTCGCCGCGTGGGCGATCTCGCTGCCCTTCATCGAGCAGTTGTAGGTGTCGACGGGCGGGAAGTGGGTGAAGATCCGGGTGCCGTCGATGCCCTCCCACAGGAAGGTGTGGTGGGGGAACTTGTTCGTCTGCGACCAGGAGATCTTCTGCGTCAGCAGCCACTTGGACCCGGCGGCCCTGATGATCTGCGGCAGGCCCGCGGCGAAGCCGAAGGTGTCGGGCAGCCACGCCTCGTCGTTCTCGACGCCGAACTCGTCGAGGAAGAACCGCTTGCCGTGCACGAACTGCCGGGCCATCGCCTCCGAGCCCGGCATGTTGGTGTCGGACTCCACCCACATGCCGCCGGCGGGCACGAACCGCCCGTCGGCCACCGCCTTCTTCACCCGCGCCCACACCTCGGGCCGGTGGTCGCGCACCCACGCCCACTGCTGGGCCTGGGACATGGCGAAGACGAAGTCGGGCTCGTCCTCCAGCAGGGCGGTCATGTTGGAGGTCGTGCGGGCGACCTTGCGGACGGTCTCGCGCAGCGGCCACAGCCAGGCGGAGTCGATGTGGGCGTGGCCGACGGCGCTGATCCGGTGCGCGGAGGGCACCGCGGGCGCGGCGAGCACCTCGGTCAGGCAGGCGCGGGCCCGCTCGGCGGTGCCGCCCACGTCCTGGAGGTCCACGGCGTCCAGCGCCCGCTCGACCGCCCGCAGGACGTCCCAGCGCCGCTGCGAGTCCACCGGCAGCTCGGCCATCAGCTCGCCGAGCACCTCCAGGTCCATGACCAGCTGCCACACGGTCTCGTCGAAGACCGCGAGGTCCATCCGCTCCAGGGTGTACTGGGGCTCGTCGCCCGCGGTCCCCTTGTCGCCGAGCGGCGTCGGCGCGAAGGGGCGGCCGCCGAAGACGACGGGGTTGGAGGCGGCCTCGATGTGCAGCCGCACCTCCTCGCCGCCCCGGGCGGGCGCGCCGACGCGCACCCACTGGTTGCGCGGGTTGAGGCCCTTCACCGGGGTGCCGTCGGGCCGGTAGACCAGGCCCTCGCACTGGAAGCCGGGCATGTTCTCGTCGAAGCCGAGGTCGAGCAGCGCCTCGACGGTTCTTCCGGCCCACTCCTCGGGCACGGTCCCGGTGACCCGGAACCAGCTGGTGCCCCAGGGGGCGCCCCACTTGCCGCCGACCTCGACGGGCTCCGGCTCGGCGGCCAGCCCCTCGGCGACCGGCACGGGCTCGCCGGGCGCGTGCCACACCGCCACCTGGAGCGGTACGGACTCGGGGTACACGGCGGGTCGTATGCGCTCGTCGAGCACACGCTTGAGGCGGGCCTCGACCAGAGTGCGGTCGTCATGCATGTGGGGTGCTCCGTTGTGTGGTGATGGCCAGGACTGCGGGTGCTTACCAGGGGTGGGTGACGGTCACGGGGTCGGACGCGGTGTATAGCTCCCCGACGGCGCGCACTTCGAACCGTGCCGCGCTCTCGGCCGTCCCGGGTGCGAGCCCCGAGACGACGTACGCCTTCTGCCCGGGGGCCGGTGGAGCGGTGGGGCGGGAGACCCAGGGTTCGGTGGAGCGGTGGAGCGGTGGAGTGGTGGGGCGGGAGACCCGGGGGTTCGGTGGAGTGGCGGGCCCGGGGGCTCGGTGGTCCGGCGGGCGTGGGGGGCCGAGCGCCCCGCCGTGCGCCGGGACCCCTGCCGCCCACCCCCTCGACGCACCGCCCCGCGGCGTGCACAGTGCTCTCCGTACTCAGGAGTGATCCCGTGTGCCGGCCCCCCTCCGGGCCCGCGCGGGCCGCCGCGAAGGAGATCACGTGACCAGCTGGGCCGGACGGAGCGCCGCCGAGATCGCCTCGGCCGTGCGCGAGGGGCGGGTCGCGCCCCGCGAGGTGGTGGCCGACCACCTGGAGCGGATCGAGCGGCTCGACGCCCGGGTGGGCGCCTTCCGCACGGTGCGGGCACGGGCGGCGCTCGCCGAGGCGAAGGAGCTGGCGGCCCGCCCCGGCCTGGCCGGGCTCCCGCTCGCGGGCGTCCCGGTGGCGGTCAAGGACAACCTCGCGGTCCGCGGCGAGGCGACGCGCAACGGCTCCGCGGCGACGCCGGACGAGCCCGCCCGCGAGGACCACGTGACGGTCGCGCGGCTGCGGGCGGCGGGCGCGGTCGTCGTGGGCCTGACGAACGTGCCGGAGCTGTGCGTGTTCGGCACGACGGACGGGGTGCACGGCACCGCCCGCAACCCGTGGGACCTCGCGCGCACGGCGGGCGGCTCGTCGGGCGGCGGCGCGGCCGCGGTCGCCGCCGGCATGGTGCCGCTCGCGCTGGGCAACGACGGCATGGGGTCGGTACGCATACCGGCGGCCCACTGCGGACTGGTCGGCCTGAAGCCGGGGCACGGGGTGGTCCCCGCCGGCATCGGCAACGGCGACTGGTTCGGAATGTCCGAGAACGGACCGCTCGCCACGACCGTGGCGGACGCGCGCCTGCTGTTCTCGGTCATCGCGGACCCCGGTACCGCCGCTGCCGCCCCCCGGGGCGGCTCCGGTCCCCGCAGGATCGCCGTCTCCGTGCGCAGCCCCCTGGCGGGCGTCCCCGTAGGGCGGGTGTACGCGGACGCTGCGCGGGAGGCTGCCCGGCTGCTGGCCGGGGCGGGGCACGAGGTGCGGCGCGACGACCCGCCGTACCCGCTGTCGCTGAGCACGACCGCGCTCGCGCACTGGACGGCGGGCACCGCCGTGGACGCGGCGGGCCTGGACCGGCGGCGGCTGGTGCGGCGCACCCGTGTGCACGCGGCCGTGGGGCGGCGCTTCGTCAACAGCGCGCGCACCGGCGTCGCCAGGGACCGGCTGCGCGGGCGCCTGGAGCCGTTCCTCACCCGGTACGACGCGCTGCTCACCCCGGCGCTGGCCCGGCGCGCTCCCGCGGCGGCGCCCTGGCACGAGCGCGGCTGGCTGCGCAACCTGCTGGTCAACACCTACTGCTCGCCGCTGACCCCGCCGTGGAACCTGACGGGCTGGCCGGCGCTGTCGGTGCCGTTCGGCACGCTGCCGTCGGGGGCGCCGTGCGCCGTGCAGCTGGTGGGGCGGCCGGGTTCGGAGGCCCTCCTGCTGGACCTGGCGGAGCAGTTGGAGGAGCTGCGGCCGTGGCGGCGGACGGCGCCGCTGGACGCCACGGCGTGAGGTTCCCCGTCCGTGTCCGGTGCGTCCGTGTCCGGTGCGTGCTCCCGGAAGGGCCCGGGGCGCGTCCCGCCCGTGCTCCCGCGGGACCCGGCGCACGACGCACGGGCCGGCGGAGCCGGTGACGTGCGGCCGGCGGCACCCGGGCCGGCGAGGCCGGGGCGGGCGCCGGCGACCAGGACGGAGCCGGCCGCCGGGACGGCGTCCCCGCGTCCGGGCGGACGCGGGCCGGCACGCCCGCGCGGCCGGCGCTCCCCGCGGGCGTCAGTCCACGCTGGGCAGGATGTGCGGCTCGGCCAGGTCGTCCTCGTAGCCGGCGAGGCGGATGGGCGCGGACCGGGCCCACACGTCGAGGCTGCCGAGCGGCTCGTCGGCTCCGCGCACCTTCAGCACCCGCACCTCGGGGGCCTGATCGCTGGTCGTCTGTTCCGGTGTCACCGCGCACTCCTTATGTGTCGGGTCACCCCGCGGGACGCGCGGGACCGGTCTGCCGCCGGTCGCCCGGCGTCCGTCCGGGTCTGAGAGGGAAAGCAGTTCGGACGCGGTGGCGCCGGCAACTCGTGCGGAGGCAGGCCGTGATGACCGGCTTGTCCCGAGGCGGACCATGGGTGGGTGGTACCCGGATCTCGCTGTCCGCCCGCTCTAGATTAACCAAATGAGCGGGCCCCCGCTCTATGGGGCTGAAAACAAAGGGTTACTGTCCCGTTTCGTACGGTGTTCCCCCGCCATTGCGGTCTATGTCCGGCAACCGACTTGTCCGGGGGAGTCCGTTCCGCTCGTCCGCCCCTGTGCCACCATGATCGCGCACGTACTGTCACCCCGAAGGAGCCACCATGGCCGTCCAGCAGGTACGCGGTGTCATCGCCCCCGGCAAGGACCAGCCGGTCGAGGTCCGGACGGTCCTCGTCCCGGACCCGGGCCCCGGCGAGGCCGTGGTCAAGGTCCAGGCATGCGGAGTCTGCCACACGGACCTCCACTACAAGCAAGGGGGCATCAGCGACGACTACCCCTTCCTGCTCGGCCACGAGGCGGCCGGTGTCGTCGAGTCCGTCGGCGAGGGAGTGACCGACGTGGCGCCCGGCGACTTCGTCGTCCTCAACTGGCGCGCCGTGTGCGGCCAGTGCCGGGCCTGTCTGCGCGGCCGCCCCTGGTACTGCTTCGACACGCACAACGCGCAGCAGAGGATGACCCTGGAGGACGGTACGGAGCTGTCGCCCGCCCTGGGCATCGGCGCGTTCGCCGAGAAGACCCTCGTCGCCTCCGGCCAGTGCACCAAGGTGGACCCGGCCGTCGCCCCCGAGGTGGCGGGCCTGCTGGGCTGCGGCGTGATGGCCGGCATCGGCGCGGCGATCAACACCGGCAACGTCGGGCGCGGCGACTCGGTCGCCGTGATCGGCTGCGGCGGCGTGGGCGACGCGGCGGTCATGGGCTCCCGGCTGGCCGGCGCCGCGAAGATCATCGCCGTCGACATCGACCAGCGCAAGCTCGACACGGCCGTGAAGCTGGGCGCCACGCACACCGTCAACTCCCGCGAGACGGACCCGGTCGAGGCGATCCGCGAGCTGACCGGCGGCTTCGGCGCCGACGTGGTCATCGAGGCGGTGGGCCGCCCGGAGACGTACAAGCAGGCGTTCTACGCCCGCGACCTGGCCGGCACCGTCGTCCTGGTCGGCGTGCCCACCCCGGAGATGCGGCTCGACCTGCCGCTCCTGGACGTCTTCGGCCGCGGCGGCTCGCTGAAGTCGTCCTGGTACGGCGACTGCCTGCCCTCGCGCGACTTCCCGATGCTGGTCGACCTGCATCTGCAGGGGCGCCTGGACCTGGGCGCCTTCGTCACCGAGACGATCGCGCTCGACGAGGTGGAGCAGGCCTTCGACCGCATGCACCAGGGCGACGTGCTGCGCTCGGTGGTGGTCTTCTGATGGCGGCCCGGATCGAGCACCTGGTCACGTCCGGCACGTTCAGCCTGGACGGCGGCACCTGGGACGTCGACAACAACGTGTGGATCGTGGGCGACGACAGCGAGGCGGTCGTGATCGACGCCGCCCACGACGCGGAGGCCGTCGCGAAGGCGCTCGGCGGCCGCAGGCTGGTCGCCGTCGTCTCCACGCACGCGCACGACGACCACGTCGGCGCGGCCCCCGCGCTCGCGGAGCGCACGGGCGCGCCGGTACTGCTGCACCCCGACGACCTGCCGCTGTGGCGGCAGACCCACCCCGACCGCGCTCCCGACGGCGAACTGGCCGACGGGCAGCGGATCCCCGTGGCCGGCGTCGAGCTGACCGTGCTGCACACGCCCGGGCACGCGCCCGGCGCCGTCTGCCTGTACGCGCCGGAGCTGAACACCGTGTTCACGGGCGACACCCTGTTCCAGGGCGGCCCCGGGGCGACCGGCCGGTCCTTCTCGGACTTCCCGACGATCGTCGAGTCGATCCGGACGAAACTGCTGACGCTCCCGCCGGAGACGGTGGTGCGCACCGGCCACGGCGACACGACCACGATCGGCGCGGAGGCCCCGCACCTCCAGGAGTGGATCGACCGGGGCCACTGAACCCTCCGGGCCCCCTGTGCGGGCGGGAAGGGCGGGCCGGTGCCGTGGGCACCGGCCCGCCCTTCCCGCGTTCCGGCGGAGGCTGCCTGGTTCCCGGCGGTTCGGCTGCCGTTGGCCGCGGCGCAAACCCGCCATGGTCTGCTGGCGCGGAACCCGGCCTTCTCGCCCGCAGAGAGGACTGCCGCATGGAACCGCGCAGCGTCGAGGAGCTGATGGACCTGCTGCACGCCGCCCGGGGCGCGCACGCCGCCGCGGACGGCTCCGCCGACCTCCACGAGCACGCCCTGCAGACCGCCGCGCTGCTCCGCCGCTCCCGCCCCAGCGACAAGGAGCTGCAGGTGGCGGGCCTGGTGCACGGCGTCGGGCGGCTGCTGCGCCCCGGTGCCGCCGACCCGGCCCCGTACACGGCGGACGCCGTACGGCCGCTGCTGGGCGAGCGGGTCTCCCTGCTCGTACGGCTCCAGGCGCCCGCGGCGGGGGCCGCCGCGGAGCAGCGGGGCCGCCCCGGTCCCCACGCCCGTGACCCGTACGCCCGTGACGCGTACGCCGACGACGCGCTGACGTTGCGTCAGGCGTGCGAGGCCGCGCGTCTGTCCGGCATGAACGCCGGGGTGCTGGAGGACTGGCGGACGGTCCTGGAGATCGTGGCGGCCCGGGCGGGCGCCGCCCGGCGGGAGCCGGGCACCGGCTCACCGGCCGACGCGTACGGCCCCGGTCCGGGGGCGGCGCGCCGCCGCGGGTGAGGCGACGGGGCAGCCCGTCCCCGGGGAGGCCACGGCCGGCCCGCGCCGGACGGCGCGCCCCGGTCCGGGGACGGTGCGCCGCCGCGGCCGGCGTCCCGCCCGCGCGGGCGGCGCGTCCCCCGGGGCGGCGTGCGGCCCGGGCCCCGTCCGCTACCACTTCCCGGGCGCGTAGTCCTTCAGGAAGACGCCGTACAGGTCCTCGCCCTGCTCGCCGCGGACGATCGGGTCGTAGACCCGGGCCGCGCCGTCGACCAGGTCCAGCGGGGCGTGGAAGCCCGCCTCGGCCAGGCGCAGCTTGTCGTAGTGCGGGCGCTCGTCGGTGATCCAGCCGGTGTCGACCGAGGTCATCAGGATGCCGTCGGTCTCGAACATCTCCTGGGCGCTGGTCCGCGTCACCATGTTCATGGCGGCCTTGGCGGCGTTCGTGTTGGGGTGCCCCGCGCCCTTGTAGCCGCGGTTGAACACGCCCTCCATCGCCGAGACGTTGACGACGTACGCGCGCTTGCTGCCGGCCCGGGCCGCGGCCGCGGCCATCGCCGGCCGCAACGCGCTGATCAGGATGAACGGCGACGTGTAGTTGCAGAGCTGGGTCTCGAGCAGTTCCACCGGGGAGATCTGGTCGATGCTCTGCACCCAGGTGTTGGAGTCGACGACGTCGGGGACGAGACCGCCCGCGTCGATGGCGGTGCCGTCGCGGTGCCGGGCCACGCTGGCGTTGCCTGCGACCAGGGCGAGGTCGGCGACCTTCTGCGCGTCGAGCCCGGTGACACCGGCCGGGAGCGCGGCGAGGCCGTCGACCGCGCCGGAGCCGAAGGCGCCGATGACATGGCGTTCGGGCAGTTCGCCCGCGGGCAGCGGGGCGGACTCGCCCTCGACGAGCGCGGCGTACGCGGACGGCAGGCGGCGAACGGTCTGGGTGGCGTTGTTGATCAGGATGTCGAGCGGCCCCTGCTCGGCCGTCCGCTCGGCCAGGGCCACGGCCTGGGCGGGGTCGCGCAGGTCGATGCCGACGACCTCCAGGCGGTGGATCCAGTCCGCCGAGTCGTCCATGGCCTTGAAGCGGCGTACCGCGTCGTTCGGGAAGCGCGTGGTGATCGTGGTGTGCGCGCCGTCGCGCAGCAGCCGCAGGGCTATGTACATGCCGATCTTGGCGCGGCCGCCGGTGAGCAGGGCCCGCTTGCCGGTGAGGTCGGCGCGGGCGTCGCGCCGGGCCCGGTTCTCGGCGGCGCACTTCGGGCAGAGCTGGTGGTAGAAGTAGTCGACCTCGACGTAGCGGGTCTTGCAGGTGTAGCAGGAGCGCGGACGCTGGAGGATTCCCGCGATCCGCCCCGCCTCGGTCGCGGACGACGGCAGGATGCC
This sequence comes from Streptomyces minutiscleroticus, assembly GCF_014650875.1. Classification (GTDB taxonomy): domain Bacteria; phylum Actinomycetota; class Actinomycetes; order Streptomycetales; family Streptomycetaceae; genus Streptomyces; species Streptomyces minutiscleroticus. The sequence continues at coordinate 82,267 of NZ_BMVU01000024.1, read as the reverse complement.
CTCCGTCTCGTCGTCGATGCGCTGGGCGGAGCCGGTCGCGGTGGCCTCCGTGACCGCCTTGTCGTGGGCGGTCTTGGCGGCCCGGCGCTCCTGGCGGCGGCGCTGCTTCACGGTGCGGTAGATCCCGGAGGTGGCGCGGCGCACGGCGACGGCGTCGGGGTGGTCGACCTCCAGCTTGTCGAGCTCCTCCAGCACGGAGAGGCAGACCGCCAGCCGCTCGGGGTCGATGCCGGGCCCGTAGGACGCCTGTGCCGCGTCCGCGGCCGCCCGCGCCGTGTCCTCGGTCGCCTGTGCCACGGCCGCGGCGGGGCCCGCCTGGCTGTCGTCTGTCACCGTCATCGCCGTGTGCCGTTCCTGGGTTCCGCGCGTCGCGCTCCGACCGCGCTCGCTTCCGAAGGCGGAATTTTACGGAGCGTCCGGCCGTGGGCCAAACGGGTGATCCCCGCCACACTGCTCCGGACCCGTCAGGAGGCCGTCGCGCCGGGCCGCTCCGGCGCGACGGCGGCGAGCAGCGAGGTCACCTCCGCGGTCATCGCCTTGGCGAACCGGTCGAGGTCCGGGACGGCCTCGGCGTCGGCCACGACGCCGAAGTGGACGCGGCCGCGGTAGGTGGAGACGGCGACCGCGACGGACTGGCCCCGGGCCAGCGGGGCGAGCGGGTAGACCTCGGTGAGCGGGCAGCCGCCGAGCTTCAGTCCGAGGCTGGGCAGCGGCACGCTGGTGACCAGGATGTCGAAGAGCAGGCGCGCGGCCTGGCCCAGCACGGGCCCGCCGAGCCGGTGGCCGAGCGGCGAGAGGTGGTCGGCGAGCAGCGCGACGGCCCCGGCACCGCGGTGGGGGCCCGCGTCCTTGTTGCGGTCCATCGCCGCGCGCACGGCGGCCAGCCGCCCCAGGGGCTCCGGGTCGCCGACGGGGAGGCGGATCAGGTAGCCGGAGAGCCGGTTGCCCTGCGGGTGCGCGGTGCGCGGGCGGCGCCGCGAGACGGGGATCAGCGCCCGGGGCGCGACCCCCTCGCTGCCGTCGCCGCGCTCGTCGAGCCAGGTCCGCAGGGCGCCCGCGACGACGGCGATCAGGACGTCGTTGACCGTGCCGCCCGCGCTCTTGCGGATGGTGTGGATCTCGTCGAGGTCGAGGACGACGCCCGCCACGCGGCGGGTCCCGGTGGGCGCGGAGGCCAGCGCCCGCGAGGAGCGGACGTTCCAGGTGGCGCGGGCGACGGAGGCGCCGATGCCGGCGGCCCGGCCGGCCTCGGCGACCGCGTCCCGCACCAGGCCCGGCAGCCGGCGCGCGGACGACAGCAGGCCGCCGGAGGGCCGTGCGGGGCGGGGCCGGGGCTCGGGCCTCTCCACGGGGTCCAGCACGGCGCCCGCGAGCGTCAGCGCCCGCAGCCCGTCGGCCAGGGCGTGGTGGAACTTGAAGAGCACGGCGTACGAGGTGCCCTCCGTGTGGGGCAGCACGTGGGCCTCCCACGGCGGGCGGCCGCGCTCCAGGGGCCGCTGCATCAGCGGGCCCGCGGCCTCGTGGAAGTCGACGACCGGCGCGTGCAGCCGGACGTGGTCGAAGGGCTCGAAGTCGGCGGCCGGTTCGCGGACCGCGCCGCCGAAGCCGAACGTCTGCCGCGGATCGAGCGTCCGCCGCAGGTCGAAGGGGTGCCACACGTCACGGATACGCATGCGCAGACCGGGCACGGCGACCGCGCGGGCGGCGAGGAGGTCGGCCGCGTGCGCGGCGGCCGCGGGCGAGTGGGCCGTGAAGACCCCCAGGGCACCGAGGTGCATGGGGTGCTCGGCGGACTCGATGTTCCAGAACGCCAGGTCGAGTGGTGCGAGCAGGTCAGTGGTCAATGGCTTGCTCTCGCGTCGACGACGGGTGGATGAGCCAGCAGTCAACCGCCCGCCGCCGATTACGGTCAAGTACGATCAAGCTACGCACAGTTAACAACGGATTAAGTCCCGCCCCCGGCGAAAGGGGCGGGACTCATGAGCCGTAGGGGACGTCAGTGCTGGTCAGCCCGGCTCGTCCCGCGTCCGTGCCGTGGCGTTTCTCACTTCCCGCCGGTCGGGTTCAGCGCCGGGGGCGCCGCGTCCGCGCCGGTGCCCCACGCGGACGGCTCGTCCCCCACCGTGAAGGAGAGCGACCGCATCCCGCGCAGGTCGCCGGTGGTCACGTACGTCCGGCCGTACGTCTTCCCGTCGACCCGCGCCGACTGCACGTACCGGCTGTCGTCCGAGGTGCCCGGCGCCGTCACGGTCAGCGCGCCGCGCGGGTAGTAGCGGCGGTCGAGCGCGATGTCGACCCGGTCGAAGACGGGCGTGGACAGGCCCCAGGTGTCGTAGCCGGGCTGGATCGGGAAGATGCCGATGGACGACAGCACGTTCCAGGCGGACATGGTGCCCAGGTCGTCGTTGCCGGTCATGCCGGTCGGGGTGTCCGTGAAGAGCGTCAGAGCGGCGTGCACCACGTCGGTCGTCTTCCACGGCTGCCCGGTCGACAGGTACGTGTACGGCGCGATCAGGTCGGGCTCGTTCTGGGGGTTGTACTTGTCCGCGTTGTAGTAGTCGTACGGGCCGTTCACCCACACCTCGCGGGCGGTGCCCGCCGGGTCCGCGAGCAACCGGTCGTAGGCGAAGAAGGAGTCCAGGCGCGCGTTGGCCGCGTCCTCGCCGCCGATCAGGTCGACCATCCCGGGCAGGTCCTGCGGCACGAGCCACTGGTACTGCCAGGACGTGCCCTCGTGGAAGCCCTCGCTCTGCGCCGGGTCGGCGGGGCCGGTGAAGGCGCCGGAGGCGTCGCGCGCCCGGAAGAACCCGGTCGAGGCGTCGAAGACCGTGCGGTAGTTCTGCGCGCGCCGCGCGTACCGCGCGGCGTCGGCGTCGTGGCCCAGGTCGCGCGCCATCTCGGCCAGCATCGCGTCGGACAGGGCGTACTCCAGCGTCGCGGAGGCGCCGTGGTCGTAGTCGGAGTCACCGGGCTTGGCGTGCGGGCGGCCCTTGACGTACGGGGCGAACCCCTCGGCCAGGTACTCCTCGTTGGCCTCCCGTCCCACGGCCGGCGAGCCGGCGGGCGGCACGCCGTCGGCGTTCTTCCTCAGCGCCCTGTACGCCCGCTCCTCGTAGCCCTTGAGCAGTCCCTGCTGGTAGGCGTTGGTCAGGAACGGGGTGACCGGGTCGCCGGTCATGATGTTGGTCTCGACGGTGCCGTAGCCCCACTTGGGCAGCCAGCCGCTCTCCTCGTCGATCCTGATGACGGAGATGGCCATGTCCCGTGCCTCGCGCGGCGCGAGCAGGGCCAGGAGCTGGGACTGGGTGCGGTAGGTGTCCCACAGCGACCAGTTCTGGTAGTACGTGAAGCCCTTGGCGCGGTGGATCTTCTGGTCCCAGCCGGTGTAGCGGCCGTCGACGTCGCTGCCGACGTTGGGCGCGAGGAAGGACCGGTACAGCGACGAGTAGAAGGTGCGCCGCAGGGTCTCGTCGCCGCCCTTGACCCGTACGTCGTCCAGCCGGTCCTCCCAGGCGCGCCGAGCGGCGCGGCGGACCGTGTCGAAGGAGCGGCCGCCCTCCGCGCGGAGGTTGAGCGAGGCACCGCGCGCGTCGACGTACGACAGGGCGGTGGTCGCCTCGACCGTGCGGTCCTTGGTCGTGTCGAAGCGCAGGTAGGCGCCGTTGCGCCCGCCCTCCGCCGTGGAGCTCTCGGAGCCGGCGGTGACGGTGTCGCCGTTCCAGGTGCCGTAGGAGGTGAAGGGCCGGTCGAAGCGGGTGACCGTGTAGAGCGTGTACGGCTCGGTGTCCTGGCAGAAGCCGCTGCCGGTGATCGCGGTGCGCACGGTGCGGCTGTCGAGTACCTCGACCTCGGTGCGCACCGACCTGTGCAGCGACTGGCCCGCGTTCAGCAGGACGTTGGCCTTGTCGGTGGCCGGGAAGGTGTAGCGCTGCACGCCCGTGCGCCCGGTCGCGCTCAGCTCGGCCTCGATGCCGCTGTCCAGGCCGACCCTGTAGTAGCCGGGGCTCGCGCTCTCGTCGTCGTGGCTGAAGCGCGCCGCGTAGGAGGCGTAGTCCGTCTGCGTCACCTCGCCCGTGGTCGGCAGCACCGGCAGGTCGCCGCCGAGGCCGCAGCCCACTCCGGAGAGGTGGACGAGGGAGAAGCCGCGGATGCGGTCGTCGGAGTGGTCGTAGCCGACGTTGTGACCGGTGTCCGGCGAGAACTGCACCATGCCGAAGGGGACGGCGGCGCCGGGATAGGTGTTGCCCTCGTTCTCGGTGCCGATGAACGGGTTGACGAGGTCGGTGAGCGGGCCGTCGTGCGCGGCGGCCGCCTGCGCGGAGGGCACGGCGAGCGCGCCGCCGAGGAGCGCCGCCGCGGCGGCGGCCGTCGCCGCACCGCGTAGCCGTCGGGTCCATCTCATGGGCGGGGTGCCTCCTCGGGCTTGGACAACGTTGTCAAAGCGCACAGCGCGCTCATTCTTCGGGTTGTGCGTGTACTCGTCAAGGGTCACGGCGCACCGGCGGGACGTACACCCGCCGGTGCGCGGCCCCCGCGGTCCGCCCGTCAGGCGAACCGCCACAGGTGGTCGGCCGTGCCGCTGTCCTCGTACCGGACCACGCACGCGCTGTTCGCCGCCCCCCGGCGGCCCGCCGGATCCGGCGCCGGCCCCGCCGCACGGGCGGACGGGGTGGGTCCGGCGGCCGGGCCCGGCGGGCGTGCGGGGTCCGGCGGGGCGCGGGGAGGCGTCCCGCCGGAGGCGCCGTGCGGCCGAGTGGCCGGCGGTCAGGCCGTGCAGCCCGCCGGGGTCGCCCGCGAGACGTCGGCGATCAGCTTCTCGTGGGCCGCCTTCAGGCGCTTCACGTCGGGCTTGACCACCTTGCGGTCGTACGTCAGCAGGCCGTTGAGCTCGCCCTCGACGTCCGAGATCTGCGTGTAGACCGCGCCGTTGCCGCCGCGGCAGGCCAGGGCGCGCACCTCGTCGAGCTTGGTGAGGTAGTCGTCCGTGTAGGTGGAGGCGTCCACGTCGACGTACGACTGCTGCACGGACCAGGCGTGGCCGGGCACCGCCAGGCCGAGGCCACCGTACTCGCCGCTGACCAGGGCGCGTTCGCCGTCGGGGCGCGGCGGCAGGGCGGGGCTCGGGTAGCCGTGCTCGTCCATGATGTCGCCGGCGGCGCCGTCGGCGCCGAGGTTGAGGCCGGACTGGTTGTTCACCAGGCGCGTCGGGTCCCAGGTCTTGGCCTGCTGGGCGACGCGGCCGATGTCGTACTGGCCCCAGCCCTCGTTGAAGACGACCCACATGATCACCGACGGGCTGCTGATGTGCTCGTCGATCATCTCCTTCATCTCGCGCTCGTACTCGGCGCGGGACTCGGCGTCCGGGTTCACGCCCGCCGTCATGGCCGGCATGTCCTGCCAGACGAGCAGACCCAGCCTGTCCGCCCAGTAGAACCAGCGGTCCGGCTCCACCTTGATGTGCTTGCGGACCGAGTTGAAGCCCATCTTCTTGTGCATCCTCAGGTCGTACGCGAGGGCCTCGTCGGTCGGCGCGGTGTGCAGGCCGTCGGGCCAGAAGCCCTGGTCGAGCGTGGCCATCATGAAGATCGGCTCACCGTTGAGCAGGGTGCGCGGCGTGCCGTCCACCTTCTCCACGGAGACCGAGCGCATGCCGAAGTAGCTCTTGACCTCGTCCTTGCCGACGGTGACCCTCAGGTCGTACAGGAAGGGGTCGTCGGGCGACCACAGGTGCGCCTTCTCGATCCTCAGGGTGAGCGGCCCGCCGGTGCGGCCCGACACCGCGGCGACCTTGCGCCTGCCCTCATAAGCCGTGGCCGTGACCTTCACACCGTCGCGGACGCCCCGCGGCTCGACGGTCAGCGTGCCCGCGTCGACGTCCGGGGTGAGCTCGAGGGAGTCGGCGTGGTCGGCGGCGACCGGCTCCATCCACACCGTCTGCCAGATGCCGGAGGACGGGGTGTACCAGATGCCGCTCGGGTCCAGGCGCTGCTTGCCCAGCGGCGGGTTCTCGCCGTTCGCGGCGTCGGTCGGGTCGTAGACGCCGACGATCAGCTCCTGGGTGCGGCCGGGCTTCAGCGCGTCGGTGATGTCGGCGCTGAACTTGTCGTAGCCGCCCTTGTGGTCGGCGACCTTCTCGCCGTTGACGTAGACCTCGGACTGCCAGTCGACGGCCCCGAAGTTGAGCTTCAGGCGCTCCTTGGAGCCGATGTCCCAGCTCTTGGGAACGGTGAAGGTGCGGCGGTACCACATGCGGTCCTCGTGCCGCTGGATGCCCGAGAGCTGCGACTCGACCGGGTACGGGACGAGGATCCTCTCCTTCAGCTTCTTGCCGACCGGGGGCTTCTCGCCCGCTTCGGCCGCGGCGAACTGCCACTGGCCGTTGAGGTTGCTCCACTCGTCGCGCACCAGCTGCGGGCGCGGGTACTCGGGGAGCGCGTTCCTCGGCCCGACCTCGTCGGCCCAGTCGGTGCGCAGCTCGTACGTCGAGTGGTTGGAGCCGCTGCTCCAGAAGCTGCTGACAACGTTGCCGTCGGTGGTCTTCAGCCCGCCCTCGCCGTCGTAGCGGACGTCGACGCCGCCGGGGGCGTCGCCCTCCTTGTTGCCGACGACCGGCTCGTCGAGACTGACGAGCAGCGCCCTGGCGTCCTCGGGGTCGCGCTTGACCTTGCCCAGCGGCCAGGTCGCGCCGCCGATGACGGCCTCGATGTGGTCGGCCGCGCCGGCCGGGGGCGCGGCCAGCTTCCGCGCGAAGTCGAGCTTGAGCGTGCGGCCGCCGCCCTGCACGGTGGTGGCGACGGCACCGTCGTAGGAGTAGCCCTCGGGCAGCAGGAAGGCCGACTGCGGGACGGCCGCCTTGCTCCCGCCCGGCGGGGTCCAGCGCAGGTGGAAGTTGGAGCCTCCGTAGTGCTCGAAGTACTCGACCTTGATGTCGTAGGCGCGGCCCGCGACCAGCTCGACCGGCTGGGAGGTCTGCTCCCTGTCCCAGTCGTCGATCCAGTGGTCGATGACGAGCTGGTCGCCGACCCACAGGCGGAAGCCGTTGTCGGCGGAGACGGAGAAGGTGTGGGAACCGGTCTTCTCGGGCACGATGCGGCCGGTCCAGCGGACGTTGACGTCGTCCGACCGCCCGGTGGCGAAGGCCAGGCGGGGCTCCAGGGTGTCGAAGTCGAGCTTCGGGTCGAACCCGGTGGCCTTCAGCTCGTGGAAGTCGAAGGCGCCGGGCGCGGACTGGGTGTAGTACTCGCCCTTGAGCCCGTGGACCTCCACGGGGTCGTCGGCGGCGCCGGCGGCGGGGGAAGCGGTCAGTCCCGCGACGCCCAGCGCTGCCGCGAGCAGCAGCGTCATGCGGTCTCTGAGTCGTCTGATGCGCACGGATCCTCCTTGGTGAGGAAGGGTGGCGGCTCGTTGCTTCAGTCTGTACAACGTTGGAAGGATGGGCCGTTGGCATGACAGCACGGCTCTCCTTCCGTGTCCAGGGTCATGACAAAGCCCCGTCGAAAAGGGGCGCACTTCGAGCTGAGGAGATCCCTTGCGGGTGAGTCTCAAGGACGTCGCGGAGCGGGCCGGCGTCTCGATCAAGACCGTGTCGAACGTCGTGAACAACTATCCGCACGTCACCCCCGCCATGCGCGCCCGGGTCCAGGAGGCCATCGACGAGCTGGGCTACCGGCCGAACCTGACCGCACGCCATCTGCGCAAGGGGCGCACCGGCATCATCGCGCTCGCCGTGCCCGAACTGGGCAACCCGTACTTCGCCGAGCTGGCCGGGGCGGTCATCGACGCCGCCGCGGAGCACGACTTCACGGTCCTGCTCGACCACACGCGCGGCGAGCGGGAGCAGGAGGTGCTGGTCAGCCAGGGGTTCCGGGCCCGGGTGATCGACGGGCTGATCCTCAGCCCGCTGGAGCTGGAGGCGCAGGACCTGCGCGCCCGCGCCGGTGACGTGCCGCTGGTGCTGCTCGGCGAGCGCGAGTACGACCTGCCCTACGACCACATCGCCATCGACAACGTGGCGGCCTCCCGGCTCGCGGTGCGCCATCTGCTCGGCCGGGGCCGCAGCCGGATCGCCTTCCTCGGGGCGCGCACCGACTCGGCCGGGAACCGGCCCGCCCACCTGCGGCTCGTCGGCTGGCGCGAGGAGCTGACGGCGGCCGGCGTGCCCGCGCCGGACAGCCTGGTGGTGCCGGTCGGCGGCTGGGACCGCGACGACGGCGCCGAGGCCATGGCCCGGCTGCTGGACTCCGGCGTCCGTCCCGACGCGGTGTTCGCGTACAACGACCTGATCGCGATCGGCGCGATGCGGGTGCTGCACGAGCGCGGGCTGCGGGTGCCGTGGGACGTGGCGGTGGTCGGTTTCGACGACATCGCGGAGGGCCGCTTCGGGGCCGTCACGCTCACCACGGTCTCGCCGGACAAGCAGGCCATCGCGCGGATGGCGGTGGAGTCGCTGCTGCGCAGCCTGAACGGCGCGGACGAGCCCGCGGGCCGCGAGCTGGCCGCCGCGTTCCACCTCGTGGAGCGGGAGAGCACCCTGGGACGGCGCTGAGGGGGCCGGGCGGAGGACGGCCGGGATTTCGGACGGAAGTATTTACAGGCGTCTTGCAACGATGTAAAAACCTTCCCCGAACGACGTGCACGACGAGTTGTCCTACCTTCCGTACGTCCCCGTGAGCGCTCTCAGCGCCGGGGCAGCGCCGTCTTGGGGGCTCCATGAAGCCGACCGCACTCCTCCGCCGTACCTCCGCCAGAACCCTGATCACCGCCGGCCTCGTCACGAGCCTCGCCCTCGTCTCCGGATGCGCCAAGTCCGAGGACGACACCGGCAAGGACAAGAGCGGCACCCAGCGGGGCGACTCCGGCCAGGTCGTCGCCTCGCCCTCGGCCGGCTCCGGCGAGACCTGCGACATCGCCGCCTTCGGCGGCGAGAGGACCGACCTGAAGAACGCCACCGTCGGCTTCTCCCAGTCGGAGAAGGAGGCCAACCCCTTCCGCATCGCGGAGACCGAGTCCATCAAGGCCGAGGCCGACAAGCGCGGGGTCAAGCTGCTGACGGCCAACGCGCAGTCGCAGTTCTCCAAGCAGATCAGCGACGTGCAGGACCTCATCGCCAAGGGTGCCGACCTGCTGGTCGTCGCCCCGCTCAACTCCGACGGCTGGGAGCCGGTGCTCCAGGCCGCCTCCGCCAAGCACATCCCGATCATCACGGTCGACCGCAAGATCAACGCCACCGCCTGCAAGGACTACGTCAGCTTCATCGGCTCGGACTTCGTCGAGCAGGGCAAGCGCGCCGCCGACCAGATGATCGAGGCCACCGGCGGCAAGGGCGAGGTCGCCATCCTGCTCGGCACCGCCGGCAACAACGTCACCACCGAGCGCACCAAGGGCTTCGAGGACCGGATCGAGGAGAAGGCCCCCGGGCTGAAGGTCGTCTTCAAGCAGACGGGCGAGTTCTCCCGCGAGAAGGGCCAGTCCGTCACCGAGAACCTCATCCAGTCCAACCCCGGCATCGCCGGCATCTACGCCGAGAACGACGAGATGGGCCTCGGCGCGGTCAACGCCCTCAAGGGCGCGGGCAAGAAGGCCGGCGACATCAAGATCGTGACGGTCGACGGCACCCGCAACGCCGTCCAGGGCATCGTCGACGGCTGGATCAGCGGCGTCGTCGAGTCCAACCCTCGCTTCGGACCCCTGGCCTTCCAGACCCTCGACACCTTCACCAAGGGCGGGAAGGTCGCGCAGGACATCGTGATCCAGGACAGCGCGTACACCGAGGACAACGCCGAGGCCGACCTCGGCAAGGCGTACTGACGTGCTGTCCGTCAGCGGCCTGACCAAGACCTTCCCCGGCGTGCGGGCGCTGTCCGGTGTGGACTTCACCGCCCGCGCCGGGGAGGTGCACGCACTGATCGGCGAGAACGGCGCCGGCAAGTCGACCCTCATCAAGGTCCTCACCGGCGTCCACCGGCCCGACGAGGGCGAGGTGACCTACGACGGCTCCCCCGTCCGCTTCGCCACCCCGCTCCAGGCCCAGCACGCGGGTATCTCCACCATCTACCAGGAGGTCAACCTCGTCCCCCTGATGAGCGTGGCCCGCAATCTGTTCCTGGGCCGCGAGCCGCGCGGCCCGCTGGGGCTGATCGACTTCCGGCGGATGCACCGCGAGGCCGACGCCGCCCTGCGCGAGCTGGGCGTCCGCGTCGACGTGCGGCGCCCGCTGCGCGAACTCGGCGTCGGCGTCCAGCAGATGGTGGCCCTGGCCCGCGCGGTCTCGGTGGACGCCAGGGTCGTCATCATGGACGAGCCCACCTCCTCGCTCGAACCCCGCGAGGTGCGCACCCTCTTCCGCGTCATCCGGATGCTGCGCGAGCGCGGCATCGCGGTGATCTACGTCAGCCACCGGCTCGACGAGCTGTACGAGATCTGCGACGCGGTGACCGTGCTGCGCGACGGCAGGGTGGTGCACACCGGCCGGATGGCCGAGCTGGAGCGGCTGCGGCTGGTCGCCCTGATGCTGGGCCGCGAGATCGGCGAGGTGCAGGGCGAGGGCCTGACCAAGTTCAGCGGCGGCCACGACGCCGAGGCCGAGCCCGTCCTGCGGGCCGAGGAGCTGACGGTCCGTCACGAGCTGCACGGCGTCTCGCTCTCCGTACGGCCCGGCGAGGTCGTGGGCCTCGGCGGGCTGCTCGGCTCCGGCCGCTCGGAGACCGCCAAGGCCATCGCGGGGGCGCTGCCGACCGACTCGGGCCGGGTGCTGGTGGCCGGCGTGCCGGTCCGCCCCGGGTCCACGCCCGCGGCGATCCGCGCCGGCATCAGCCTGCTGCCCGAGGACCGCAAGGCGGAGGGCATCGTGCCCGGCCTGTCGGTCCGCGAGAACATCGCGCTCGCCGCGCTGCCCGGCCTGTCCCGCTTCGGCCTCGTCGACGAGGGGCGCATCGACCGGATCGTCGACACCTTCATGAAGCGCCTGCGCATCAAGGCGGCCGGACCGCACCAGAAGGTCGGCGAGCTCTCCGGCGGCAACCAGCAGAAGGTGCTGCTCGCCCGCTGGCTGGCCATGCAGCCCAAGGTGCTGCTCCTGGACGAGCCGACCCGCGGCATCGACGTCGGCGCCAAGGCCGAGGTGCAGAAGCTCATCGACGAACTCGCCGACGACGGCCTCGGCGTCCTGCTGATCTCCTCCGACACCGAGGAGCTGATCGAGGGCAGCGACCGCGTGGTCGTCCTCAAGGACGGCGTGGTCGTCGAGGAGCTGACCGGCGACGCCGTCACCGAGGACCGACTGATGCGCGCGATCGCGACCGCCCCCGCCGGCACCGGAGACCCCGATGACTGAACTGACCCTCGGCCGGGTGACCGCCGACCGCGACCGGCTGCTGCGCCTGCTCCAGCAGTACGGCGTCTACGCCGGCGTCGTCGTCCTGCTCCTGGCCAACACCGTCTTCACCCCGCACTTCCTGTCCGCGGAGAACTTCCGCACCCAGGCCGTCCAGGTCGCCCCGGTCCTCATCGTGGCGCTCGGCATGGCCCTGGCCATCGGCAGCGAGGGCGTCGACCTCTCGGTCGGCTCGGTGATGGCCCTGTCCACCTCCCTGATCTCGCTCTACCTCGGCTACGGGCCGTGGATCGCCGCGCTCGCCGCGGTGATCGGCGGCATCGTCGTCGGGTGCGCGAACGGCGCGCTGATCGCCTTCGTCGGCGTCCAGCCCATCGTCGCCACCCTGGCCCTCATGGTCGCCGGGCGCGGACTGGCCCTCGTGCTGCTCCCCCAGCTCAAGGACGTCCGCGACCCGGGCATGGCCGCCCTTGGCTCCGGCGACGTGCTGGGCGTCCCGTACCTGGTGCTCATCGCGGCGGCGCTGGCGCTGGTCGTGGCGTTCGTGGTGCGCCGCACCACCTTCGGCCGGCAGCTGCTCGCCATCGGCGACAGCCGGCCCGCCGCCCGCCTCGCCGGACTGCCGGTGCGCCGGGTGCTGATCATCGTGTACGTCTGCTCCGGCGCGCTCGCCGCGATCGCCGGCGTGCTGGCCACCGCGCGCCTGACGGCCAGCGACCCGACCTCGCTCGGCACGCTCATGGAGCTGTCCGCGATCACCGCGGTGGTCGTCGGCGGCACCCCGCTCAGCGGCGGCAGGGTCCGCATCGGCGGCACGGTCGCCGGCGCGGTGCTGATCCAGCTGCTCACCACCACGCTCATCAAGCACGACCTGCCGCCGTCGTGGACCCAGATCGCCCAGGCCGTGGTGATCGTCCTCGCCGTCTACGCGGCACGGGAACGGGGGAAGAGATGACGACGGACGTGCAGGACACGGGGAAGGCGGCGCCCTCGGTGAACCCGCCCGACGAGGAGCCGCCGGGCGCGAGCCGCTCCGAGCGCCTGAGCACCCTGGCCCAGCAGCACGGCGCCCTGGTCACCCTCGTGGTGGCGATGGTGGCGGCCTCGCTGAGCTTCGACACGTTCCTGACCGGGGACAACCTGGAGAACATGGCGGTGTCCTCGGCGTTCCTCGCCGTGGTCGCGCTCGGCATGACCTTCGTCATCATCACCGGCGGCATCGACCTGTCCGTGGGCTCGCTGTTCGCGCTCGGCGGGGTGCTCGCCGCCTGGGGCTCGCGGTACGGCACGGCGGTGGCGCTGCTCCTGCCGCTCGCCGTGTGCGGACTGATCGGCCTGGTCAACGGGGTGCTCATCGCCCGCTCCCGGCTCGCGCCGTTCATCGTCACGCTCGCCGCGATGCTCGGCGCCCGCGGCCTGATGCTGGCGGTCACCGACGAGGGCTCGCAGACCTACCTCGTCGACAAGGACACCTTCTTCGCCACGCTCGGGCAGGGCAGGCTGCTCGGGATCGGGGTGCCCGTCTGGATCACCGTCGCCCTGTTCGTGCTCGGCGCCGTCGTACTGCGGCGCACCCGCTTCGGGCAGTACGTGTACGCGGTGGGCGGCAACGAGGACGCGGCGGCGCTGATGGGCGCCCCCGTGGCCCGTACGAAGATCGCCGTCTACACGCTGTCCGGGCTGTGCGCGGGCCTGGCCGGGGCGCTCAACGCGGCCTGGCTGGTGTCCGGCGTGACCATCCTCGGCTCCGGCATGGAGCTGGAGGCGATCTCCGCGGTGGTCATCGGCGGCACCCTGCTGACCGGCGGCTCCGGCTTCATCAGCGGCTCGCTGGTCGGTGTGCTGCTGCTGAAGGTGATCCAGAACGTCATCAACCAGATCGGCTCGCTCGACTCGGCGTACCAGCAGGTCGTCAGCGGCGCCTTCCTGGCGGTGGTGGTGATCGCGCAGACGTGGCTGGGGCGGCGCAGACGGGTGCTGTGACCCGTCGCGTCAGGTCGCACACGACGTTGTGCTCCGGACGGGCCGGTGGACACCACCGGCCCGTCCGGCCGTTCCGGTCAGCCCGGGACCCGCTGGCCCTTCCCCAGGGCGATCACACCGTTCTCGGAGACGGTGTACAGCTCGGCGTCGCGTTCGGGGTTGACGCCGATGGTCGCGCCGGGCGGCACCTCCACGTTCTTGTCGAGGATCGCCCCGCGCACCACGGCGCCCCGGCCCACGTGGACGTTGTCGTGCAGGACCGACCCCTGCACGACGGCGTCCGGGTCCACGACGACGCCCGGGGACAGCACCGACCGGGTCACCTGCCCCCGGATCAGGCAGCCCGGGCTGATGATGGACTCGCTCGCGTTGCCCCCGGCGTTGAAGCGGGCCGGCGAGAGCTGGCCGGAGTGCGTGTAGATGGGCCACTGCCGGTTGTAGAGGTTGAAGGCGGGCCGCTCGGCGATCAGGTCCATGTGCGCGTCGTAGTACGCGTCCAGGGTGCCGACGTCGCGCCAGTAGCCCTGGTCGCGGCTGGTCTCGCCCGGCACGTGGTTCTCGCTGAAGTCGTACACCTGGGCATCGCCCCGCTCGGTGAGCATGGGCAGGATCGAACCGCCCATGTCGTGCACGGAGTCCTCGTCCTCGGCGTCCCGGTGCAGCGCCTCCACCAGCGCCTTGGTGGTGAAGACGTAGTTGCCCATCGAGGCGAACACGCAGTCCGGGGCGTCCGGCAGGCCGGGAGGGTCGGCGGGCTTCTCCAGGAAGCCCTCCACGCTCCGCCCGTCGCGGCCGGGGGTGATCACACCGAACGCCGAGGACTCCGCGCGCGGCACCCGTATCCCCGCGACGGTCACGCCCGCCCCGCCCTCGATGTGCTGGGCGATCATCTGCCGCGGGTCCATGCGGTAGACGTGGTCGGCGCCGAACACCGCGATGTAGTCGGGCTGTTCGTCGTGGACCAGGTTCAGCGACTGCAGGATCGCGTCGGCGCTGCCCAGGTACCAGCGCGGGCCGAGGCGCTGCTGCGCCGGGACGGGCGTGACGTAGTTGCCGAGCAGGCTCGACATCCGCCACGTCGTCGTCACGTGCCGGTCCAGGGAGTGCGACTTGTACTGCGTGAGCACGCAGATGCGCAGGATGTCGGCGTTGACGAGGTTGGAGAGCACGAAGTCCACCAGGCGGTACGTGCCGCCGAAGGTGACCGCCGGCTTGGCCCGGTCCGCGGTCAGCGGCATCAGCCGCTTCCCCTCGCCGCCCGCCAGCACGATTCCCAGCACCGAAGGTCCACCGCGCCGCATACCGTCCGCCCCTTCACGCCCGGTCGAGCCACGCCCTGATTCCGTACCTGTTCCCCGCCTGGGCGGGATACTCCTGCCGCGGTTACTCCTGTTTGAGCAGTTCCTCGTAGAGCAGCACCGTGCGCCGGGCGACCGCGTCCCAGCCGAACTCCCGCACCGCGCGCTCCCGTCCGGCCTCGCCCATGCGGCGGGCGGTGTCCGGGTCGGCGAGCAGCGAGTCCAGGGCGCGCGCGAGCCGCTCCGCGAAGCCGCCCTCGTCCTTCTCCCCCTCCTCCGTCACGGGGACGAGCAGGCCGGTCACACCGTCCTCGACGACCTCGGGGATCCCGCCGACGCGGGAGGCGACCACGGCCGTGCCGCACGCCATCGCCTCCAGGTTGACGATGCCCAGCGGCTCGTAGACCGAGGGGCAGACGAACACCGTGGCGTGCGTGAGCAGCTGGATCACGTCGGGACGCGGCAGCATCTGCGGGATCCAGTGCACGCCCTCGCGCACCCGGTCCAGCTCGCGGTACAGCTCGCGGAACTCCCGGTCGATCTCCGGGGTGTCGGGTGCGCCGGCGCAGAGCACGACCTGGGCGGCCGGGTCGATGTCCCGCACCGCGCGCAGCAGGTGGGGCACGCCCTTCTGCCGGGTGATGCGGCCGACGAACAGCACGATCGGGCGGGCGGGGTCGAGCCCGATCCGCTCCAGGACGTCCGTGCCGCGGTCGGGGCGGTACAGGGCGGTGTCGATGCCGTTGTGGACGACGCGCACCTTCGCCGGGTCCAGGGCGGGGTAGCAGCCGAGGACGTCCTCGCGCATGGCGCCGGAGACGGCGATCACGGCGTCCGCGGCCTCGACCGCGGTGCGCTCGGCCCAGCCGGACAGGGCGTACCCGCCGCCGAGCTGCTCGGCCTTCCAGGGGCGCAGCGGCTCCAGCGAGTGGGCGGTGACGACGTGCGGGACGCCGTACTGGAGCTTGGCCAGGTGGCCGGCGAGGTTGGCGTACCAGGTGTGGGAGTGGACCAGGTCGTGGCCCTCCAGGGCGGCGGCCATGGACAGGTCCACGGAGAAGGTGCGCAGCGCGTCGTTGGCGCCGTCGAGCGCGGACCAGGGCCGGTGCCGCAGCACCCCGTCGGAGCGGCCCTCGCCCCAGCAGTGCACGTCCAGGTCGACCAGCGGACGCAACTCCCGGGCCAGGAACTCCACGTGGACGCCGGCGCCGCCGTACACGTCCGGCGGGTACTCCCGGGTCAGCAGTCCCACTCGCACCCGCAGCTCCCCTGCCTCGACGGTCGGTCCCCACATGGTCACCCAGATGCGGGCCGGGCGGAAGGGCACGATCAACATTGGCCGGGGGAGGGCGGCGGGGACCGGTCGCCCTCCCCCGGCCCGCTGCCCGGCGCCGGGCGGCGGGGTCTTCGGAAGGAGGGTCAGGAGCGGCCGGGCGGGTACGGGAAGCAGCAGTCGCCGCACACACCCCCGCCGGGGACGCGGTAGTAGAGGCAGCAGCTGCGCCGCCGGTACGCCGTGCCGCGCAGGGTGCCCGCGTCGCGCAGACCGGGCCGGGACAGGAGGTCCGCGGCGAGCGCGCGGGCGCGTTCGCCCGCGTCGGGGCGGTCGTGGACGCGCGCCCACTGCCCGAGCAGACGCGCGGTGCTCGCGAGGGCGGAGGCGGCGTTGCCCCGCAGCAGGCCCTCCGCGACGGGGTGCCGGGCGCGCAGGGCCGCGGCCAGCGGGCGCAGATGGCCCACCTCGACGACCTCGTGGAGGGTGGCCGCGTCGCCCGGCAGCGCCCGTACGGCCGTCAGCCACAGGTCGTCGGGGGCGGCGGCGTCCGGGTCCCAGCGCAGCAGCCGCGGGTCGAGGTCGGGGACCCGCCCGTACAGCGCCGCCGCGCCCAGGGCGACCGACCACAGCCGGGCGGCCAGCCCCTGCTGGGCCACCGAGGCGGCGACCCGCGCCTCGGTGACGCCGAGCCGCGCCGCGACCGTCCGCACCCGGCGGTCCAGCGGGTCCGTCCCGGCGGCCCCGGGGACCGGCGGGAGGTACGCCCGGTGCAGTGCGGGCGGGGGCACGTCCGGCGTGCGCCCGGTGCGCAGCGCGAAGAAACCGCCCAGGGCGGACAGGCGGGCGAGTGCGGGGTCCAGCTCCATGGGGACCCAGTACACCAACTCCCCTACGGGAAGCCGTAGGGGAGTCCCGTCCCCGCGTCGCCCGACGCGAGGATGACGGAGCGGGCGCAGTACTCCGTCGGTAGTAGGACGCAATGCCTGCTCAGGTACGACGACGTGGACGTCCGCGCACGGCATGGTGAGGTGTATGGAAGCCGACCGTTCATCACGCCGGGCGCCCCGTACGCCCGGGCGCGCCCGCCTCCCGCACAGGAGCGCGTCATGAGCGCCCTCGCGCTGTCCGTCCTGCTCTCACTGGTCTCCGCCGTCGCCTACGCGGGCGGCGCGATCGTCCAGGAGCGGATCGCGGACGCGGCCGGCGGCGACGGCCGGCCGTACGCCCCGCTGTACCGCCCCGCCTGGTGGGCCGCCGTGGCGCTCAACGGGCTCGGCGCGCTGCTGCACGTGGTGGCGCTGGCCTACGGGCCGCTGAGCCTGGTGCAGCCGCTGGGCGCGCTCACCATCGTCTTCGCCCTGCCCATGGCGGCGCTCTGCGTGGGGCGCCGGACGGGGGCGACGGCCTGGCGCGGCGCGCTGATGGCGACGACGGGACTGGCCGGTCTGCTCTCCCTGGTCGGAGCCGCGGACACGCGGTCGCTGAGCGATCCGCAGCTGCTGCTCCTCGCGGTGGTCACCGGTGCCGCCGTGGTGGCGCTGATGACGGCGGCGCGCGCGGCGCACCGGCACCCGGCCGTGCGCGGCATTCTCCTCGCGGTCGCCTCGGGCGTCGCCTTCGGCATCTCCTCGGTGTTCACGAAGACGGTGACGGTGGACTTCACGCGCGGCGCCCCGCTCGCCGAACTGCCGGGCCTGGCCGCGATCGCGGTCCTCGCCACGGCGGGCATGCTGCTGTCGCAGGCCTCCTACCGGGGCGCCGGCCTCACGGCGCCGCTGGCCACGCTGACGGTCGTGAACCCGGTGGTGGCCGCCGCGGTCGGCCTCACCCTGTTCGGGGAGACCTTCCGGTACGGCACGGCGGGCACCGTGCTCGCGCTCGGCAGCGCGGTCGTCGCCGCGGGCGGCCTGATCCTGCTGACGACGGAGCGGCTGGGCGGCCCGCGGACGCCGGCCGCGGCAGCGGACCCGGCGGATGGCCGGAAGACGCTGCTCCCGGCCGCGGCCGCCGGCCTGCCGGCCACCTTCGCGCGGGCACCGCGGACGGACGCGCCCGGCCTGCCCGGCTTCCCCGGCCGGACGACCGGTCTCCCGGACGTGCCCGGGCAGCCGGCCGCGCGCTCCGGTCCCCCGGACGGTCCCGCGGACCTGCTGGTGTTCCAGGAGGCGTCGGCTGCCTCCCCGCTGTTCGTCCCGGCGCCCGGCGGCGCCGCGCACGACGGCCTCCGACCCTCGCCGGCCGGAAGTGCCTCCGTCCCGCCCGGGCGGGACGGAGGAGGGCCGGAGGACGCGGCGGACGAGCCCGACGTGACGCGCTGGGCCCCGCTGTACGGCGCCCTCTACGGCGCGCCCTGCGCCCCGGTCCTGCCGGTGCCGGTCCCGCCGCGTCCGCGCGTCACATCCTGATGCCGCCCGCGCGCAGGTAGGCGATCGGGTCGATGTCGCTGCCGAAGCCGGGTCCCGTGCGCACCTCGAAGTGCAGGTGCGGGCCCGAGCTGTTCCCCGTGGACCCGGAGCGGCCGATGCGCTGCCCGGCGCCGACGCTCTGCCCGGCCTTCACGGAGATCGCCGAGAGGTGGGCGTACTGGGTGTAGCGGCCGTCGCCGTGCTTGACGACCACCTGGTAGCCGAAGGAGCCGCCCCATCCCGCGGTGACGACCCGGCCCGCCGCGACGGACTTCACCGACGTGCCGGTGGGCACGGGGAAGTCGACGCCCGTGTGGTAGCCCTTCGACCAGGACGAACCCGTGGCGTGGTAGCGCGTGCCCAGGGGGGCGCCGCTCACCGGGGCGGAGAGGGCGTGCGCGGCGGAGTGGGCCTCGGTCTTCTTCTCGGTCTTCTTCTCGGTCTTCTTCTCGGTCTTCTTCTGGGTCTTCTGCGGCGCCTTCTTCCCGGTCTTCCGCTCGGTCCTCTGCTCCGTCTTGCGGGCCTTCTCGGCCTTGCCGGCCTTCTCCTTCGCCCCGGCGGACTTCCCGTCCGCCTTGCCCGCCGCCTTCGTGCGCAGGTCCAGGCGCTGGCCCGGCAGTATGAGGTCCGGATCCGAGCCGAGCGTCTCGCGGTTCATGTCGTACAGGCCCCGCCAGCCGCCCCGGACGCGGTGCGCGTCGGCGATGCTGGAGAGCGTGTCGCCGCGGACGACCGTGTACGTCTCGGCGGTGCCCGCGCGCGACTGCGGGGTGGACACGGGCGTCACCTCGCGGACGGTGCGCTTCTTCGCCGTCCCCTCGCCCCCGCGCTCCCCGTCCTGCCCCACCGGGCGCGACCGCTCGGTCTGGGCCGAGGCGCCCGCGGTGCTGATGTCCGGGGCGGCGCCGCCGCGGGACAGGCCCGCGCGCTGGGAGCACACCGGCCAGGCGCCGGGTCCCTGCCCGTCGAGCACCTTCTCCGCTATGGCGATCTGCTGGTCCCGGGTGGCCAGGTCCGCGCGCGGGGCGTAGGCCGTTCCGCCGTACGCCTCCCAGGTGGACCGGCTGAACTGGAGGCCGCCGTAGTAGCCGTTCCCCGTGTCGATGTCCCAGTCGCCGGAGGACTCGCAGGCGGCGACCTCGTTCCAGGTGCCCACGTCGGCGGCGTCGGCGACGCCGGTCCCGATGAGCGGGAGCGCCATTCCGGCGCCGCCCGCCGTGACGGTGAGCGAGGCGCGGTTGATCCTGTTCGGCTGGTACCGGCGGTGCCGGCCGCGTACGGCCATGGAGTAGCCCCCTCGACATGCGTCAGGAGCGGCAAAAGTAAACGCAGAGAACTGGCCATGACAAGAGGGCTATCGGCCGCGCGAGGGGCTCAGGAGGCCGAGAGCGCATTCCGGTTGCCCTCGGTCCGTGTCGTGTCCACCGAAGTTCGCGGGGGCCGCCGCGCAGGGGGCGGCCGACGCGCCGCGTGCGCCGTGCGGGACGCGATCCGCGGGCGGACTGAGGCAGGTGGGGCCCCGGCCGCGTATGCATCGGTGGCACGGCAGGGCGCGCGGGCCCCCGCCTCACCCGGACGGGGACGGGGCGGCGCGATACTGGCGGGCACGAGGGGCAGTACCGATTCCGGAACCTTTTGGGAGCCAACGGCATGAGCAACTCAGCGCAGATCGGTGTCACGGGCCTGGCGGTCATGGGACGCAACCTCGCCCGGAACTTCGCCCGCAACGGCTACACCGTCGCGTTGCACAACCGGACGGCGTCGCGCACGCACGAACTGGTGGAGCAGTTCGGCGACGAGGGCGACTTCATCGCGACCGAGACGGCCAAGGAGTTCGTGGCCGCCCTGGAGCGGCCGCGGCGGCTGATGGTGATGGTCAAGGCGGGCGAGCCGACGGACGCGGTGATCCAGGAGTTCGCTCCGCTCCTGGAGCCCGGCGACATGATCATCGACGGTGGCAACGCGCACTTCGCGGACACCCGGCGACGCGAGCGCGAACTGCGCGAGCAGGGCATCCACTTCGTGGGCACGGGCATCTCCGGCGGCGAGGAGGGCGCGCTGCACGGACCGAGCATCATGCCGGGCGGCTCGCAGGAGTCGTACGGGTCGCTGGGCCCGATGCTGGAGAAGATCTCGGCGAAGGCCGAGGACGGCGCGCCCTGCGTGACGCACGTCGGCCCCGACGGCGCCGGACACTTCGTGAAGATGGTCCACAACGGCATCGAGTACGCGGACATGCAGCTGATCGGCGAGGCGTACCAGCTGCTGCGCGACGTGGCGGGCTACTCCCCCGCGCGGATCGCGGAGATCTTCCGCACCTGGAACACCGGCCGGCTCGACTCCTACCTCATCGAGATCACCGCCGAGGTCCTGGCGCACGTGGACGAGGCGACGGGCGAGCCGTTCGTGGACGTGGTGCAGGACCGGGCCGAGCAGAAGGGCACGGGCCGCTGGACCGTGCAGATCGCGCTGGACCTGGGCGTGCCGGTGTCCGGCATCGCGGAGGCGGTGTTCGCGCGGTCCCTGTCCGGCCACGCCGGGCTGCGGGAGGCCTCGCGCGGCCTGGCGGGGCCCCGGGCGACGCCGCTGGGCGAGTCGGAGGCCGCGGCCTTCGCCGACCGGGTGGAGCAGGCGCTGTACGCGTCGAAGATCGTGTCGTACACGCAGGGCTTCCACGAGATCGCCGCGGGCGGCGAGGAGTACGGCTGGGACATCGACCTCGGCGCCGTCGCCTCGATCTGGCGGGGCGGCTGCATCATCCGGGCGGCGTTCCTGGACCGCATCCGCGCCGCCTACGACGCCCGGCCCGACCTGCCCAGCCTGCTGTCCGACGAGACCTTCGCGCAGGAGATCGCCGCCGCGCAGGACGACTGGCGCGCGGTCCTGGCGGCCGCCGTCCACCAGGGCGTGCCGACCCCGGGCTTCGCCGCGGCACTCGCCTACTACGACGCCCTGCGCGCCGAGCGGCTGCCCGCGGCCCTCACCCAGGCCCAGCGGGACTACTTCGGCGCGCACACCTACCGCCGGACGGACCGCGAGGGGTCGTTCCACACGCTGTGGGGCGGCGACCGCTCCCAGGTGGAGGCCTGAGCGACGGCGGAGCCGCCCGCGTACGCGGCCTTGCGCACACGGGCCTCCGTGCGCGGATCTCGTACGCGGGTCCCATGCATGAATCTCGTGCATGGGCCTCGTAAGCGGGCCTCGTAAGCGGGCCTCGTGCGTGGGCCGGCCCTGTGCGCGGGTCCCACGCATGCGCCCCGTGCGCGGAAGGACCGGTGGCCCGGTGCGGAAGGACCGGTGGCCCGGTGCGGGACGTGTCCGCGCCGGGCCACCGGTCCTCTGCTCCGGGGCGTCCGCACGCCTTCCTCCGTGCGGCGCCCGCGTGCCGTCCGCGCGGCCGGTCTCCGCTCAGGTCAGCGGGCCCGGCTGCGGCACCGGGTCGGGCGACGGGTCGGGGAGCGGCGACGGGGTCGGGTCCGGACTCGGCGCCGGGTCGGGTCCCGGGCCGGGCACCGGCGGCGTGGGGGTCGGCGGGACCGGGTCGGGCCCCGGACCCGGCGGGGTCGGGTTCGGCGGGACCGGGTCGGGGCCGGGCCCCGGCGTGGGTCCCGGCGGCACGGGATCGGGATACGGGTGCGTCATGGTGTCCTCCAGCCATTCGGTACGTCGGCTCTGGACTTTTCCCCCGCCTACCCTCGCGCCGCGCGGGCACTCACCCCGTCGCGGGACGGGACGACGGCCAGGTGGCCGTTCCGGTTGCGGCGGGTCAGAACCGGCCCGGGTGCTCCGCCAGCCACTTCTTCGCGGCGTCGATCAGCTCGGGCGCGGCGGCCGGGGCGTCCTCCGGATGCCGCTCGGCCCACTTCTTGACGTACGGGCAGAGCGGCGCGACCGCGACGTCCTCGCGCTCGGCGACGGCGTACAGCTCCTGGGCGAGCGAGCTGCCGATGCCCTGGCCCTCGTGGGCGGGTTCGACGACGGTGTGCACGGGCACGAGCGCGCGCTGGGGGTCGTCGAGCACGAAGTACTCGATACGGCCCACCACTTCGCCGTCGCCGGTGTACGCCTCCAGACGTCCCTGCTCCCGTTCGTCGCGGATCGAGAATGAGGTCATGGTCTGTTCTCCTCGCGGTGAGGCCCAGGCTCTGACGGCCTGTGGGCTGCGCTCGGTGCCGGGGTCCGGCACCGGCTCGGACGGTCCGCGCCGAGCACCGCGACCGGACCGTCCCGGGCCGTGCGCACGTCCCGGGACCGCGGCTGCCGCGCCTCGGCGTCGGCCGTCCGAGCGTAACCGATGATGATCATCTGGTCCTCGGCGCCCGCACGCCGTGCGCGGCGGACGGTGCCTTCGCGGCCGTCGTCGCCGGGGGGCGGCCCGGCCGGGAGAGGAACCCGCGCCGTGCGGCACCGGCTCCTCTCCCCGGGGTCCCCCCGGAACGCACCGTCATGCGTCGGCGGACCGGCTCAGGTGGACCAGATCACCGTGTTCCCGTCCATGATGACCACCTTGCCGTCCGAACGCAGGACCAGCTTCGCGCCGCTGTGGCCGTCGGTCCGGGACGCCCAGACGGGCTGGTTGGGGTTGTAGACCACGAGGTTGCCGTCCTCCTGGAAGACGGCCCTGTGGTTCTGGCCGAACATCATGGACGCCCAGATGGCCTTGCCGTTCTCGTTGTAGACGACCAGGTTGCCGTCCTGCTGCATGACCATCCGGATCCGGTTGGTGGTCCAGGCCTGGCCGACCTCCAGCGTGCTGGGCGCCGAGACGGTCTCGGTCGTCCACTCCCGCTTCGGGGTCTCCTTCGCCTTCTTCGGCTCGGCCTGCACCTTCTTCGCCTCGGCCTTCGGCGAGGCCGACGACGCGGGCGGGCTGCTGGGTTCGAGCGTCGGCGAGGGCTCGACCGGCGGAGCCTTGACCTTCTTCGCCTTCTTCTCCGGGCTCTCCGAGGGCTCGGGCTTCTCGGTGGCGTAGGTCTCCGGGGTGCTGCTCGCGGCGCCCCCGTCCAGCAGGGTGCCGGCGTCCTGGCCGGCCAGCTCGGTGGTGCTCCGCCCGGCCTCGTCGTCCTTGTCCCCGCCGACCAGCAGCAGCGGCACGGCCACCAGGAGGGCGCCCGCGATCGCGGCCGCCGCAAGGACCGGCTTCTTGGGACGCCCGGTGCTCGTGGCGGTGCCGGGGGCCGGCGGCATCGTGCCGCTGTCGGCCGCGGCCGCGGCGATCGCCACCACCGTGGCGTCCCTCTCGGTCTCCGCCTTGCTCTCGGCCTCCGCCTTGCTCTCGGCTTCGGCCTTGGTTCCGGCCTCCGCCTTGGTCCCGGCTTCGGCCCGGGCCCCGTCGGCGGCGGTCGGGTCGGTCGCCGTGTCGGACGAGCGGGCGGGACCGGCGGCCCCGACGGGTCCGTCCGGCTGCTTCGCCATGCGCGTGGTGGGGGCCTCGCTCGCGGCCGGCCCGTTCCCGGTCGTCTCGACCGTGGCCACCTCGACCGTGGCCGGCTCGCCCGCGATCGCCTTGCCCTTGGCCGCCTTGCCCGCGGCCTTCTTGGCGGTACCGGTCGTGCCGGCCTTCGTGACGGGGTCGGTCCCCGTTCCGGCCGAGGGCGTCCCGGACGCGGCCTCGTCCGCACCGCGCTTCGGGCCCGCGGGTATCTCCGGGCCGTCGGCCGTCGCCGACCGCGTCGCCGGGCTCAGCGTGCCGTCGGGCGGTTCGGAGGAGACGACCGGCAGCGGCACGGCCACCCGCACGCGCGGCGCGGCGTCGCCGGTCGAGGGGTCGGCCCCTTTGGGGGCGGGGTGTTGGGAAACCATCCAGTCACTTCTCCTCGGTAACAGGGCATCGGGAGCCGTCGGCCCCGTGGGGGCGGATGCGACGGTCACGACGAGATGTGGCGTAAGGGACACCGGTGGCACTGGTGACACCGGTGGCACGGGAGCGGACACTCTAGCCCGCGTGATCCCGGTCGTGCTCGTACCGGCGGGTGCGCTCGCGTCTGCCGCACGGTCAGCTCCGGTACCACTTCTGGTGGGCGGAGCCGGCGCAGGACCACAGCTGGACCGGGGTCCCGTCGGCGGTGCCGGCGTCGAGGACGTCCACGCACTTGTCGGCGATCCCGGCGATCAGGTCCCCGGCGCCGTTCAGGTGGAACTGCTGGGCCGGGTTGCCGCTGCACCAGGCGACCTGGATCACCGTGCCGTCCTCCTTGGAGGCCCAGGCCACGTCCATGCACAGGCCCTTGGAGCGGATGGTGCCGTCCGACCGGAAGTCCCAGTGCTGTTCGGCGGAGCCGTTGCAGGTCCGCAGCGTCAACTGGGTGCCGTCGGTGCCCCGCCCGGCGCTCAGGCACTTCCCCGAGGCCTTGCTCACCAGGGCGTCGCCCGCGACGGTCACGGGGGCCCCGGCCGGCTTGCCGCCCGCGGCGGGCTCGTCCTTCTTCCCGTCCGACCCGGTGGGGGTCCGCGTCTTCTCCCCGGCCGCCCCCGCCGCGCCCCCGTCGTTCCCCTTCTCGTCCTTCTCCTCCTTTTCATCGCCCTTCCCGTCCTTGTCCGGGGAGGCGGACTCGGCCGACGGGGAGGAGGAGGGGGAGGGCGAGGGCGAGGAGGATCCGGCGGCGTACTGTCCGGGCGGTTCGGACGCCCCGGCCCCCAGGACCGTTCCGTCCGTGGGGCCGACCGCCGCCGCCGGGGCGGACCGGTCCCGGTCGGGCCCCAGGAGCAGGAACGGTACGGAGACCAGCACCACCCCGGCGACCGCCGCGGCGGCCAGGACCGACTTCTTCGGGCGCCCGGACGCCGTCTGAGCCGCCGTGCCGGCCGACTGCTCACCGGACCGGACCGCCGCGACCGGGACCGACACCGGCTCCCGGGCCGGTGCCGCGGCAGCCGCGGCGGCCGGGACGTCCGCGCCGGGGTCCGTATCGGGGTCCAGGGCGGGGTCTACGTCGGCGTCCGCGCCGGGGTCCGGGGTGGGAGCGGGAGCAGGGGCAAGAGCTGGGGCGGGAGCGGATTCCGGGCCGGTCCGCGAGGTCCCGACCGCGGTCTCCGGCCCTCGTGTGCCGGTGCCACTGTCCATGCCGGTGCCGGTGCCACTGTCCATGCCGGTGCCGGTGCCACTGTCCGCACCTGTGCCACCGGTGGTGCCGGTGCGGCCTTCGGTCGCCGCCGCCGCGCGCGCGACGGCCGGGGCCAGTTCCGCCGTCGGAGCGGCCACCGGCTCGGGCAGCGCGAACGCCTGACGCACCTTCGGCACCCCGGTGTCCGCGGCGGCCGGGGACGCGCCGGCCGGTTCCGCGCCGTCGTTCTGGGGGGACATCTGTCCTGCCTCGCAATCGTCCGGGTCGGGTCCTCAGCGGCTGAGGGGGTTCAGAGGGCCGGCGGACTCAGGAGAAGGACCACAGGTGGTCGTCCTTCAGGTTGCAGTCGAAGATCGTGAGCCGGGCGTCCTTGCCTCCGACCCCGTAGTAGCCGGACACGTCCAGGCAGCGGTTGCCGCTGGCGTAGTTGCGGATCCAGAACTTCCCCGCGGACTTCTTGTCGAGGTACCAGAGCTGGTTGTCGGCCGTGCTGCCGTCGCAGTGGAACTCGGACACCGGCGTACCGGCGGGCCGGCCCCCGTACTCGCCGAGGTCCAGGCAGTAACCGTCCTTGCTGTTGCGGATCGTGAAGAGGTCGGCTCCCGACGGTCCGGCACCGTTCTGGGCCACCACGAGGTCCCACAGCTGGTTGTCGCCGCTCCGGTCGCACGTGAACTGGTTGACGGGGCCGTTCACGGTGCCCTTGCCGTAAGCCGGGACGTCCACGCACATCCCCGTCATGACGTTCTTGACCAGCACCTTGGTGGTCGTGTCGAAGTTCGCGCCCTGCGGCAGGGACCGTCCCGGGGTCGCCTTGGGCTTGACCGCCGCGGCCTTCTTCTCGGTCTTGGGGCTCGGACTGACGGAGGGCGAGGCGGCCGACGCCTCCGGTGTCGTCCGGGGCTGCGCGGCGGCCTCGGTCTTCTTCGCCGGCTTGTCCTCGGGCGCGGTCCCGGTCTTCTCCGGCGTGGCGGAGGGCGGGGCGGTGGCGTACCCGCCGGCTCCCTGCGTGGCGGCCGGTCCGTCTCCCTGGAGGACGGTGCCGCCGACGGGCTCCGCCCGGTCGGACCCGGCGGACCGGTCGTCGTCCGACCCGGTCACGAGGAGGAGCGGCACGCTGATGAGGACGGCTCCGGCGATCGCGGCCGCCGCCAGCACCGGCTTCCTGGGACGGCCGTTCGGGACGTCGTCCGCGGCCGTGCGGCCGGACTCCCGGACCGCGGAACCGGCCGCGGCGGACGGCATGCCGACGACGACGGCGGACGGCGGGTCCGTGACGGCGGCGGCCTCGGGTTCGGAGGCGGTCCGGGACGGGACCTGCTGGGCGGCGGCCCCCTGGGCGTCCGTACCCTGCGCGTCCGTCTTCTGGGTGCCCGTCTCCTGAGTGCCCGTCTTCTGGACGTCCGCCTCCTGAGCGTCCGCCTCCCGCGCACTGTCTGCGGGGGCGGGGGCGGGCGACGCCGGGGCGGTGCCGGTCTCCGTCACGGGGGCGCCCGCCGGATCGGCCGCGGACGTGACCGCGGGTCTCCCGTCGCCGTCCGCGGCGGACCCGCCGGACGCCTTGGCGAGCCGTTCGAGCGCGGAGCCCGGTTCGGCCGCGACCGCGGGCAGGACGGACGCCCTGCGCACGGTGGGGTTCGACGGCGTCTTCCCGCCTTCTTGCTGCGGCATCGGTACTCCGTTCGGTCGTCTCACTGGTCGGGGGAGCCCACGGGCCCGGCGCAGCGTCCGGGCCAGTCGAACGCCGCGGCTCCCGAGGAGTGCCGGGCCAGGGCCTGGTCGAGGCGGGCGAGCACGGCACGGTCCTGATCGTCCAGTGGCGCGTGGCTGAGGGGGACGGGGGCCGGACCGGCCGGCAGCTCCCGCAGGAGGACGAGCGGCGAGGGGCCCTCGGCCCGCACCTCCAGCACCCGGAACGCGGTGCCGGGCGCGAAGACCACCTCGTCGTGCCGGGCGTCGGGGCCCGCGTCCTCGGACAGCTGCCGCACCCGGCGGCCGGTCACCGACCAGATGGCGTACCGGGCGCTCGCGGGGGACGGGCCGCGGCCGTCGCACGGCAGCGCGCTCACCGGGGCCGGGCCCCGCAGGACGGTGCCGGGGGCCGGTGTCCGGGTGGTCCCGCCGCCGGCCGGTCCGGCACCGCGGAGCGCCGCGCCGCGGAAGGACGGCATGCGCCGCAGGGCCGAGGCCACGCAGGCCGCGTAGGGCAGCAGCCGCGGGTCGTCGGTGCGCAGGCACCGGTTCAGTTCCTCGTGGCCGAGCGGGCTGCCCGGCGCCTGCAGGTAGAGCAGCAGTGCGATCAGATCGGCGCGCGCGGCCTCCTGCTCGTGGCCGCGCAGCGCGGGCATGCGGTTGAACGTACGGGTGACGACCGCCGCCTGGCGGTCCCACGCCGAGTCGGCGAGCGCGCGGAACGCGGAACGCTCCTCGGGCGTGCTCTGGTGCCCGGGCAGGAACGGCACGGGGGGCAGCGGCCGCGCGGGAACCGCCGTCGGCGGCGGCATGGGGGCGGCGCCCGTACCCGGTGACGCGGGGGGCGTCGCGGCCGTACGCGCGGGCGGGTCCGACGGCCGGTCGCGACGGGGGCGCTCCTCGGCGGCCCGGGGCGCGGCACCGGCGGGGGTGGGGGCGGGACGGCTCGGAGAGCCGGGCAGGGACGGTCCCCCGCGTCCGGCGTCCCGACCGCCGCTGCTCACGGGCGGGTTGGGGCCCGGGGCCTGGCTTGGAGACGCGTCCGGGCGCGGGGCCGAAGCCGGGCGCGGGGTCGCGGCCGGGTCCGGGGCGGAGTCCGGAGCCGGGGCGGCGTTCGGGGTCGGGGCGGCGTTCGGGGTCGGGGCCGGGCTCGTCCCCGTGTCGCCGCCCGGGCGCGCGGGTCCTCCTGCCGGAGGTACGGACGGGGGGACGGCAGCGGGCGCGGGAGCGGCAGGGGTGGTCCGTGCCCGCGCCCCGGCATCTCCCTCTCCCCCCGCCGGAGTGCGCGTGGGAGGCGCGGCAGGAGCATCACCCGGCACCGGAGGGACCGGTGGGCGCTGCGTCCGCTCCTGCTCCGGGCGCGGTCCGCGCTCCTGACCGGCCGTCGGCGACGGCGGGACGGGGCGGGACGGGGACCGGGGCGGCTCGGCGCCGGCAGCGCCGTGACCGGGCGCCGCGCCGGCTCCCGGCGTCGCGGGCCGGGCCGGACCGGGCCGGTGCGGCCCGGTGGCGGGCGGAGTCGGCGCACTCGCTCCCGCGGGAGGCGCGCCGGCCGGTGTCCCGGTCCCGGCGGGACCCGGGGGAACCTCCGTCGCGGCTGAACCGGAACGAGGCGGAACGGACGGCAGCCCCGACGCGGAGGCGCCGTCCCGGCCGGTGCCCCGACCGGAGCCCGGACCGGCGGGCGACGGGGGTGCGGCGGGTCCTTGCGGGCCGTGGGCACCTGTCGGCGCGGGTGCGGCAGGCCCCTGCGGGCTGCGGGGACCCGTCGGCGCGGGTGCGGCAGACCCCTGCGGGACACGGGCACCGGCCTGCGCGGCGGCTCCGGTTCCCGTCCGGCCGGGAGTTCCGGGTCCCGTCCCGTCGGGGGCTCCGGAGCCCGACGGCGCAGGTCCCCCGGCGCCCGCCGAGGCGGAAGCACCGGCAGCCGCCGGACCGGACACCCCGGTACGCGTCGGGCCGGCGGTCCCAGGCCCCGTAGCAGGAACTCCGGCACCCGCAGGCCCAGCGGTCCCCGGGCGCGCCGGGGCGGAAGCCCCAGGACCCGCAGGAGCAACGGTCCCTGGAGCCGCCGAGGCAGGAACCCCGGCAGCCGTAGAACCAACGGTCCCCGGGGCCGTCGGCCTGGAGGCCCCAGGACCCGTCGGGGCAGGTACCCCGGCGCCCGCCGGGCCGGGCGTCCCGGCACCCCTCGGAGCAGGCGCAGCGCCGGACGTGTGCGGGGCGGGGGTCCCAGGAGCCGCGGGCCTCCCCGGTCGGGGCGCCGCACCGGGCGCGTTCCCTGCAGGCACGTACTGCCCGGCAGGGGCCGCCGGCCCGGAAGGCGCCTGCTGCCCGGCGGACATCTGCCGCCCAGCAGGAGCCCCGGACCCACCAGGTATCTGCTGCCCAGCAGGGACCCCGGGCCCAGCAGGTATCTGCTGCCCGGCGGAAGCCCCTTGCCCAGCAGGCATCCGCCGTCCGGCAGGAGCCCCGGGCCCGGCGGGTACTCCCGGTCCGGCAGGCACGTGCTGTCCGGCAGGGACCCCTGGTCCGGCGGGCATCCGCTGCCCGGCGGGAGCCCCGGGGGCGGCGGCCGGCCCCGGACCGTGCGGCGCCGTCGTGTGCGCCGTCGCGGCGGGTCCGGCGGTCGCCGGCCTCTGCTGCGGCTGCCCGTACGCGGGGTGGCCCGCGGTTGCGGGCACGGGGCGGCCCGCGGTCGCGCCCTGCGCCACCGGCGGAGGAGGCACGGCGGCCGGCGCCCTGCCGAACGCCGCGAAACGCAGGCTGCGTACCTGGTACTCGGCGGCCAGCCGGCGCAGTTCCTGGCCGCCGTCCACGGCGGTGCCGTGGACGTGCACGCGCGCCCGTGCCGACACCCCCGACGGCAGCCCGCCGAGCAGTCGCTCCAGCACCGGCCACAGCGACCGGTCGAGCGCCTCCCCCGGCAGGCCCACCTCGATGTCCGGTCCCTGGGGGTCCACGGGCCTGCCCGCGAGGGCGGGCGGCTCCGCGTCCGTCCCGATGATCGACACGCCCGCCCGGGTCACGGCGGCCTGCCACCGGTCGGACAGGCGCACCACGCCGCGCTGGGGGTTGCCCGGGCCGGGCAGCGGCGGGCTCCAGCGCAGCAGGCGGGGCGAGGACGCGCCGGGCGCGCAGATCACGGAGTCGACGAACGGCTGCCAGCGCGGGGCCCCGTCGGCCCCCACGGTCGTGGAGCGCACGGTGTCGAGGTGCCGGGTGCCGGACTCGGCGAGCAGCGGCAGCCCGCTGTAGACGACGACCTCGGCACCGACCAGTTCGGCGGCGTCCTGGCCGACGCGCAGCACGTCCCGGCGGCCGCCCGGCGCGAACCGCAGGACGGAGCGCGCGGCGGCGGGCAGCGCCGTCACGACGTCCGCCACGTCGTCGGTGACGACGTCCTCGCCGTCCGGCACGCCGAGGACGACGAGGAGGCCGTGCCGGTCGACCGGCACGGCGTAGCAGAGGTCGCCCGGGCGCGGGGCGCGGGCGCCGTCGGGGCGGATGAGCACGCCGGCCGGGATCTGCTCGACGACGCAGCCGCTGCGGGTACGGGACGGCAGGGTGCCCGGGACGGGCTGCCAGAGGGGGGCGGGCTGGCGGGGGCCGAGCGCCACGGGCTCGGCGCCGGGCGAGAAGCGCCACCAGCCGCGTTCCCGGCCGCCGGCCGCCCCGTCGTCGGACGGCACGTCGTGGACGAAGAGCCCGCCGCCCGGCACGCCGAGGACCGTGCCGTCGGGGGCGATGACGTCGACCTCCCAGGCGTCGGCGATGCGGCGGGCGACGGCCGGCCGGCCGGGGCGGTCGTCGCCCGCGCCGGACATGGCCAGCCGGATGGTGCCCATGCCGTCGCTGCACAGGGTGTCCAGCAGGGCGCCGAGCCGCGCCCACAGGGCGGCGGCCGTGTTCCCGTCGGCGCCCGCGACGACGGTCACCGTGTCGTCGCCGTCCACCTCGAGGACCCGGGTGAGGTCGGCGATGTCCGCGGGGCCGAGCAGCTCGTCGGAGGAGCGCCGGACCAGCAGGAGGCGGTCGTACTCCTCGACGAGGAGGCCGGGCCGGGAGGACTCGGCCTGCGGCGCCCGGCCGGTGTCGGACGGGCGCGACGCGGCCCGGCGCAGGCCCCAGCGCATCAGCGGTGGCCCCTTTCGACGACCGGCAACGGAAAACGCGTGGCCGACACCATTTCATACGCCACAAACATCGAAAGTGAATCCCGGGTTACGTACGTGAACTGGTATGGGGAATTGGACTCGGACCCGTGCACCGGCTTACCGCGATGCCATACCGGTGATCTTCTGGGCAACACTCCCCACCTGGCAACTCCCTTGTGCGGCGGGCGATCCGAAAGGCCACCGGACGACGCGTGCGAAGGCGACGGCATTCCCCCGCACCTGCCTGTCGTACGAGGAACCGGTGTCTCCGGATCATACTTGGCCACCCTGTCCGGATGTCACGATGGATCCACTGGGACGAAATACCGCATGCCGTCGAAAAGCGGCCGTACGGTGCCGTGTTGGGCGGACCGCGGAAGACGGGGAGGGGCGGCCGGAAGACCGGCCGCCCCTCCCCGTCGCGTCGCCCGCGGATCAGGCGCCGACGGCCTGCGGGCTGCGCTCGGTGCCGGAGCCCGGTACCGGCTCGGACGCGTCCGAGCCGAGCGCCACGATGCGGTTGCCCTGGTCCACGTGCACGACGCGGGGTCGCAGTTGCCGCGCCTCGGCGTCGGTGACCTGGGCGTAGCTGATGATGATCACCAGGTCGCCGGGGTGCACCAGGTGCGCGGCGGCGCCGTTGATGCCGATGACCCCGGAGCCGCGCTCGCCCTCGATGACGTACGTCTCCAGGCGGGCGCCGTTGGTGACGTCGACGATGTGGACGAGCTCGCCGGGCAGCAGGTCGGCGGCGTCCAGCAGGTCGGCGTCGATGGTCACGGACCCGACGTAGTGCAGGTCGGCCTGGGTCACGGTGGCACGGTGGATCTTGGACTTGAACATGGTGCGCAGCATCGAGGCACTCCCGGAAGTAGGCTCCCTGCCTGCGTTTTGCAGGTCAAGGGCTGTTTGCTCAGCTTACGACGCGGAGCCCCGCCCCAGTAGGCCCGCACCGGGTCGCCCCGGCCACACACCGGCGGCCCGGTCACCGCCCCTCACGCCGCCACCACTCGTGCCGCCACCCGCTCACACCGCCACCACCCGCGCCGCCACCGCTCACACCGCCACCACCCGCGCCACCGTCGCCCGCGCCACCGTCGCCCGCGCCACCGCCGTCTACGCCGCCGGCTCCCCCGCCGCGGTGCTCCCCGCGGCACCGGCGGGCCCCGCCTCCCCGTCCGGACCGGCAAAGGGCTCCCCGGCCCCGGCGAGCCGGGTGCGGTGCAGCTGCGCGTACCGGCCGTCCGCCGCGAGCAGTTCCTCGTGCGTGCCGCGCTCCACGACGCGGCCGGCCTCGACCACCAGGATCAGGTCGGCGGAGCGCACGGTGGACAGGCGGTGGGCGATCACCAGCGCGGTGCGTCCCTCCAGCGCCTCGGCGAGCGCCTCCTGCACGGCGGCCTCGGAGGTGTTGTCGAGATGGGCCGTGGCCTCGTCCAGCACGACGACGCGCTGGCGGGCCAGGAGCAGCCGGGCGATGGTCATGCGCTGGCGCTCGCCGCCCGAGAGCCGGTAGCCGCGCTCGCCGACCACGGTGTCGAGGCCGTCGGGCAGGGCGCGGACCAGGTCCTCCAGGCGGGCCCGGCGCAGAGCGTCCCACAGTTCGTCCTCGGTGGCCTCCGGGCGGGCGAGGAGGAGGTTGGCGCGCACGGAGTCGTGGAAGAGGTGGCCGTCCTGGGTGACCATGCCGACCGTACGCCGCAGCGCGGCCGCGCTCAGGTCGCGCACGTCGACGCCGCCGACGCGGACGGCGCCCTCGTCCACGTCGTACAGGCGGGGCAGCAGGTGGGCGACGGTGGACTTGCCCGCGCCCGAGGAGCCGACGAGCGCGACGGTCTGCCCGGGCCCGGCGCGGAAGGAGACGCCGTGCAGGACCTCGGCGCCGCCCCGGGTGTCGAGGGCGGCGACCTCCTCCAGGGAGGCCAGGGAGACCTTGTCGGCGGACGGGTAGCCGAAGCGGACGCCGTCGAACTCCACGGCGACGGGGCCCTCCGGCACGTCCCGCGCGTCCGGCCTCTCCGCGACGAGCGGCCTCAGGTCGAGCACCTCGAAGACCCGCTCGAAGCTGACCAGGGCGCTCATCACCTCCACGCGCGCCCCGGCGAGGGAGGTCAGCGGCGCGTACAGCCGGGTCAGCAGCAGGGCGAGGGAGACCACGGCGCCCGCCTCCAGGCCGCCGCGCAGGGCGAACCAGCCGCCGAGCCCGTAGACCAGCGCGAGGGCGAGCGCGGAGACGAGGGTGAGCGCGGTGATGAACGCCGACTGGGCCATCGCCGTACGGACCCCGATGTCGCGCACGCGCCGGGCCCGCGCCGCGAACTCGGCGGACTCCTCGTCGGGCCGCCCGAAGAGCTTGACCAGGGTGGCGCCGGGCGCGGAGAACCGCTCGGTCATCCGCGTGCCCATCGCCGCGTTCAGGTCGGCCGCCTCGCTCTGGAGCCGGGCCATCCGCCGGCCCGTACGCCGCGCGGGGACCACGAACACCGGCAGCAGGACCAGCGCGAGCAGGGTGATCTGCCAGGAGAGGGTGAGCATGACGGCGAGGGTGAGCAACAGTGTGACCACGTTGCCCACCACACCGGACAGGGTGTTGCTGAACGCCCGCTGCGCGCCGATCACATCGTTGTTGAGGCGGCTGACGAGCGCCCCCGTGCGCGTCCGGGTGAAGAAGGCGACGGGCATGCGCTGCACGTGGTCGAAGACGGCGGTCCGCAGGTCGAGGATGAGCCCCTCGCCGAGCGTCGCCGACAGCCACCGGCCGAGGAGGCCGAGGGCCGCCTCGGCGAGCGCGATGAGGGCGATGAGGACGGCGAGGCGTACGACGGTGTCCGCGTCGCCGCCCGACACGATCGCGTCGACGACCCGCCCCGCGAGGACGGGCGTGGCCACGGCGAGCAGCGCGGTCGCCACACCGACCAGCACGAACCGCGCGATGCGGCGGCGGTGGGGGCGGGCGAAGGCGGCGACGCGGCGCAGGGTCGCGCGGGCCAGGGGCCGGCGCTCCCGCTGGGCGTGCGTGACGCTGTACAGCTGGGTCCAGGCGGTGGTCTCCATGCTCATGCGGACGACGCTAGGACCTCAAGCATCATTGAGGTCAAGGTCCGGGACCGCGCCCTCCTCACCGCCCGCCGCCGCTCTCCGCGGCTTTTCATCGCTCCGCGCCGCCCTCCGTCGCCAACCGTCATCACCCGTCACCTTCCATCACCCCCCGCCGCTCCCCACCGCCCGTCGTCCTCCCCGTCGCTCCCCGCCGCCCGGCGCCGTCGTCCGCGGTCGTCCGCGCGCGGGGCGGGACCGCATCCCCGGCCGCCCGGCGGGGCCCTCGCCGCGCGGACCGCCCCGCGCGTACGGCAGGATGATCGGGTCCGCCGTTCGACGGCCTCGGAACAGGCGGGAAACGCCCGTATGTTCAGCATTCATGAGCAAGGTGACAAGGTGACGACACATCACATACCGGGGGCGCGGCCCGTGTCCGGCTCCGCGGGAGGCGCCCGGTGAACCGCGCCCTCACCGCCCACGACCTGATCGTCGCCGGGGTCTGGCTGGTCGCCGGCGTCGTGGCGGGCCTGCTGCTGCGCCTGCTGATGCGCTGGCTCGCGAAGCACGCGACCCGGACCCGCTGGACCGGCGACGACGTCGTCGTCGACGCGCTGCGCCCCCTGGTGCCCTGCGCCGCGATCACGGCCGGCGCCGCGGCCGCAGCGGCGGCCCTGCCCCTGAAGGCCCGCATCGAGCAGACGGTCACCCAGACGCTGACCGTGCTGCTGATCCTCGTGGCCACACTGACCGCCGCCCGCGTGGTCACCGGCCTCGTGCGGTCCCTGGCGCAGTCCCGGTCGGGCGTCGCGGGATCGGCCACGATCTTCGTGAACATCACCCGCGTCGTGGTGCTCGCGATGGGCTTCCTGGTGGTCCTGCAGACCCTGGGCATCTCGATCGCCCCGCTGCTCACCGCCCTGGGCGTGGGCGGTCTGGCCGTCGCGCTCGCCCTGCAGGACACCCTCGCCAACCTCTTCGCGGGCGTCCACATCCTCGCCTCGAAGACGGTCCAGCCCGGCGACTACGTCCGCCTCACCAGCGGCGAGGAGGGCTACGTCGTCGACATCAACTGGCGCAACACCGTGGTCGAGGACCTGTCGAAGAACCTCGTGATCATCCCCAACAAGCAGCTGGCGGGGACGAACATGACCAACTTCAGCCGTCCGGAACAGCAGATGACGCTCACCGTGCAGGTCGGCGTCGGCTACGACAGCGACCTGGAGCACGTCGAGCGCGTCACGTCCGAGGTGGTCGCGAACGTGATGACCGGCGTCTCCGGCGCCCTCCCCGACCACGAGCCAGCCGTCCGCTTCCACACCTTCGGCGACTCCCGGATCGGCTTCACGGTGATCCTCGGCGTCGGGGAGTTCAGCGACCAGTACCGGATCAAGCACGAGTTCATCAAGCAGCTGCACAAGCGGTACCAGGAGGAGGGCATCCGCATCCCGGCGCCCACCCGCACCGTGGCCCTGCATCCGGGCGGCACCGCTCCCGGCATCCCCGCGCAGCGCGACGGGTCGGCGACGTTCTCGTAGGCTCTCGCAGGGACTAGGTCCTCGCAGGGGCGCCGGTTCACGCGGGGACGCCGGCGGCGTTCCCCCGGGACGGGACGGCCCCGCGACGCACGAAAGGGTCTCCCGGGCTCACGCCCGCGGAGACCCTTTCCGCTGTCGGGACGACAGGATTTGAACCTGCGACCCCTTGACCCCCAGTCAAGTGCGCTACCAAGCTGCGCCACGTCCCGATGCGTCCCGTCGCGGCCAAAGCCGCGTGAACGCTCGGACAGAACTTTACCTCACCTGCGGCACCGCTCCGTGAGGGGCACGGCCCGGGGGACAATCCAGGGCATGAACGGGACTTCTGACACGGACCGCGACCGGGACGACGAGGGGCCGGGCCGGCACGAGGGCGGACACGGCCCGGGCCGGGACGGCCGGGACCGGGACAGCGAGGGGCGGGCGCGCAACGCGCGGCCGCGGGACGGCCTCGGGCGGCCGCTGCCGTACGGGGCGGACGGTGTGGAACGGCAGCCCGAGGGCGTCGTGCGGGCCCCGGAGGAGACCGTCGCCGAGGCCCAGGCCCTGCTCACGGCGGGCAGGCCCTTCCACGCGCACGAGGTCTTCGAGGACGCCTGGAAGTCCGGGCCGCCCGGGGAGCGGACGCTGTGGCGGGGCATGGCGCAGCTCGCGGTGGGCCTCACCCATGCGGCGCGCGGCAACGCCAAGGGCGGGGCGCGGCTGCTGCGGCGCGGTGCGGGGGCCGTCGAGGAGTGGGCGGCGGTCTCCGGGACGCCCCGGCCCTACGGGATGGCGACGGCGGACCTCGCGCGCTGGGGCCGGGAGCTGGCGGACGCGGTGGAGCGGGCCGGGACGGCGGTGGACGCGGCGGCCTCGGCCCCCGTGCTGCGCCCCGACGGGCGGTAGCGGGGCAGGGCGGCCGACGACGGTGCACGGTGGGACCGGGCGCGGAGCGGGGCCCGGCGGGACCGTCCGCGCAACAGGGCCCGGCGGCCGGGGCCGGGCGGTGTGCGGCAGACTCGGGGCGTGCGAAGGATTCATGTCATCGGCATCGGGGCGGGCGACCCCGACCAGCTGACCCTGCAGGCGGTCAAGGCGATGCGGGACACGGACGTGTTCTTCCTGCTCGACAAGGGCGAGGCCAGGTCCGGCCTCGTGGGGCTGCGCCGG
The DNA here is from genome assembly GCF_014650875.1 of Streptomyces minutiscleroticus. GTDB lineage: Bacteria > Actinomycetota > Actinomycetes > Streptomycetales > Streptomycetaceae > Streptomyces > Streptomyces minutiscleroticus. Next base: position 45,334 of record NZ_BMVU01000024.1, on the reverse strand, counting down.
GACATCCTGGACGCGCACCTGCCCGAGGGGACGTACCGGCTGGTGGAGGTGCGCGACCCGGAGCGCGACCGCGCGGCCGGGGGTACGGCCTACTCCCCCGCCGTCGGGGACTGGCGCAGCGCCCGCGCCGGCCTCTACGAGCGCGTGATCGCCGAGGAGCTGGGCGCGGACGAGAGCGGCGCCTTCCTGGTCTGGGGCGACCCCGCGCTGTACGACAGCACGCTCGGGATCCTGGAGGAGGTCCTGGAGCGGGGCGCGGTGGCGTTCGAGTACGACGTCGTGCCGGGCGTCAGCAGCGTGTCGGCCCTGGCCGCCCGGCACCGCACGGGGCTGAACCGCGTGGCGCGCCCCGTGCAGATCACCACGGGCCGGCGGCTCGCCGAGGGCCTGCCCGACGGCGTCGACGACGTGGTCGTGATGCTGGACGCCCACCGGGCCTACGAGCGGTACACGGACCGGCAGGGCGAGGACATCGACATCTACTGGGGCGCCTACATCGGCACGCCCGACGAGATCCTGCTCTCCGGCCCCCTGGCCGAGACCGCTCCCCGCATCACGGAGGCGCGCGAGGAGGCACGGCGCCGCAAGGGCTGGATCATGGACACGTACCTGCTGCGGAGGAACCCCCGGGACTGAGGCGCGCCGGTCGCGGAGGAACTCCGGCGGTGGGGCGCCCTGCCACCGGAGCCGCCTCCCGCCACCGAAACCGCGCCCCGCCACCGAAGCTGCGCCCCGCCGCCGAGTGCGCGCCCCGTACCCTCCCGGCCCCCGTACCCTCCCGGCCCCCGTACCCTCCCGGCCCCCGTACCCTCCCGGCCCCCGTACCCTCCCGGCCCTCGTCCCTCCCGGGCTCCGTCCCTCCCGGCCCTCGTCCCTCCCGGTCCCGCCCCTCCCGGGCTCCGTCCCACCCGCCCGGACAGTCTCCGCATGCACACTCCACCCATCGGTGTGAGAGTGGCGGATGTGACGCCTCCGACGACCTCCGACGCCACCGTGTCCCCGTCCGCCGGGCGGCCCGCCGGGTCCGCGGGGGGCGGCGCGCCCGCCGCGCCGCAGCCGCCCGTCCTGGACTCCCGCCGCCGCAACGTCATCGTCGTGACGATCGTGCTCGGGATGCTGCTCGCGGCCCTCGACCAGACCATCGTCGGCACCGCGCTGCCCACGATCGTGTCGGACCTGGGCGGGGCCGAGCACATGTCGTGGGTGGTCACGAGCTACCTGCTCGCGGAGACCGTCGCCACGGTGCTGGTCGGCAAGTTCGGCGACCTGTTCGGCCGCAAGGTGGTCTTCCAGGTCTCGGCGGTCGTCTTCGTCGTCGGGTCCTTCCTGTGCGGCCTCGCCGGCAACATGACCCTGCTGATCGTGTGGCGGGCCATGCAGGGCGTCGGCGCCGGCGGCCTGATGGTCACGGCGATGGCGCTGATCGCCGACGTGATCCCGCTGCGCGAGCGCGGCAAGTACCAGGGCGCGATCGGCGCGGTGTTCGGCCTGGCCACGGTCGTCGGGCCGCTGCTGGGCGGCCTGTTCACCGACCACCTCAGCTGGCGCTGGGCCTTCTACGTCAACGTGCCCGTCGCGATCGTCGTCGTCATCGCCGCGGCCCGCACCATCCCGGTGGTGAAGTCGGCCTCCCGCCCGGTGATCGACTACCTGGGCATCGCGCTGGTCGCGATCGGCGCGAGCGCCCTCATCCTGGCGACGAGCTGGGGCGGCAACGAGTACGCCTGGGGCTCGCCGGTCATCATCGGCCTCTTCGCGGGCGGCGTCGTCGCCCTCGCCCTGTTCTGCCTGGCCGAGACGCGCGCGGCGCAGCCCATGCTGCCGATGCGCCTGTTCCGCAACCCGGTCTTCACCGTCTGCTCGATCCTGAGCTTCATCGTCGGCTTCGCCATGCTCGGCGCGCTGACCTTCCTGCCGACCTACCTGCAGTACGTGGACGGCGACTCGGCCACGATCTCCGGCGTGCGCACGCTGCCGATGGTGGTCGGGCTGCTGGTCATGTCCGTCATCAGCGGCAACGTCGTCGGCAAGACCGGCACGTACCGGATCTTCCCCATCATCGGCTCGCTGGTCATGGCGCTCGGTCTCTTCCTGCTGTCCCTGATGGACGCGGGCACCAGCGGCTGGCTGGAGTCGCTGTACATGCTCGTGCTCGGCGCCGGCATCGGCCTGTCCATGCAGGTCCTGACGATCGCCGTGCAGAACACCGTGGACTACGCCGACCTGGGCACGGCCACCTCCGGCGTCACCTTCTTCCGTACGCTGGGCAGCTCGTTCGGCACCGCCGTGTTCGGCACCATCTACGCCAACACGCTGCGGCCGAACCTCACCGACGGCGTCGCCGAGGCCGCCCGCACCGGCGCCGCCGATCCGACGGTCATCGGCCGGGCCGCCACCAGCCCCGAAGGGCTGCACGACCTGCCCTCGGCGGCGGCCGCGCCCCTCATCGGCGCGTACGCGGACACGCTGCGGACCGTGTTCCTGTGGACGGTCCCGGTGGCGCTGCTGAGCTTCGTGGTCGCACTGTTCCTGAAGCAGGTGCGGCTGCGCGACAGCGCCCGGCTCGGCTCCTCGGACATGGGCGAGGGCTTCGCCTCCCCCTCCCCCGCGGACTCCCGCCAGGTGCTGGAGTCCGCCGTCGGGAGGATCATCGGCAGTACGACGCTGGAGACCGCCGGGCGGATCGTCGCCGAGTCCGACACCCGGCTCGACCGGGCGGGCGCCTGGGCCGTCATGCAGGTCGACCTGTACACCCGGCTGGTCGGCCACGCCCGTCTCGGGCTGATCTCCGCCCGCCGCCGGATGCCGCCCGAGGTGCTGGTGCCCGTCTTCGAGCGGATGGTCGAGGAGGGCTATCTCACCCGCGACGGCGCGTTCTTCTCGCACACACCGGCCGGCGCGCGCGAGGCGCGGGTGATCAGCGAGGCGTGGGCCGCCTGGCTGACGCAGCGCGTGGAGCGGTCCCTGGGCCGCCCGTCCGGGCAGGACCTGCGCGCCGCGGTCGACGCCATCGCCAAACGCCTGCTGGTCGAGGACCTGACGACCGGGTTCGCCTCGGGGTCGCACCTCGACGCCCCGGCGCGCGCGACGGCCTCGGCGGGCGCGCGCTGACGACCGGACCGCGGCCGGACCGCGACCGGGCCGCAGCCGGGCCGCGACCGGGCGGTCCGGGCCGTCCGGCCCGTCCGGCCGACGCCGGTCGGCGCGCCCCCCAGCGTCCGGGCCTCCCGGCCGGCACGGTCAGCGCAGCAGGAGCTGGAGCCCGCCCAGCACCGTCGCGGCGATCACGAGCCGCTCGAAGAGGCGCTGGTCGATCCGGTCGACGGCGAACTTGCCGATCAGGGCTCCGGGCAGCACGAACAGCGCCAGCACCGCGTCGAGCAGCAGCGAGCGGCCGTCGATCAGGCCGAGGCCGACGCTGAAGGGCACCTTGGAGACGTTGACGATCAGGAAGAAGAACGCCGAGGTGCCGAGGAAGCCGAGCTTGCGGAAGCCCGCCGAGAGCAGGTACATCGACATCACGGGGCCGCCCGCGTTGGCGACCATGGTGGTGAAGCCGCCGAGCACCCCGTAGGAGCGGGCCTTGACCCGCCCGGCGCGCGAGGCCACCGGCTCCGGGCCCTCCTCCTCCCGGTCGGCCCGGCGCCGCCGCCACACCGTGACCCCGGCCATCACCAGCAGGATCACGCCGATCGAGACGCGGACGGCCGCGTCGTCGGCCCACAGCAGGAAGAGGGTGCCGACGACGACGCCCGCGGCGACCGCCGGGAACAGCCGCCACAGCGTGGGCCAGTGGGCGTGCCGCCGGTAGGTGAGCACGGCGAGCACGTCCCCGACGATGAGGACCGGCAGCAGGACGCCGGTGGACTCGCGGGCGGGCAGGACGGCCGCGAAGATCGCGAGGCTGACCGTGTTGGCCCCGCTGACGGCCGTCTTGGAGAAGCCGACGAGCAGGGCGGCGGCTGCGAGGGCGGCGAACTCCCCGGTGGAGAGGTGCCAGAGCGTCATCGTGTCCATTGCGGGACCCGATGCTACGTGCACCTATATGCCGCGGGCGCCGGCGTCTCACGGACGGCGCCGCCAAACGACACCGCCGGGCGAGGCGTACGGTCGTCGCCGGTCCGCCGGGCGGCGCGGCGCGCAGTCGTCGCCGGCCCGTCCGGCGCCGGCCGGCCTCACTCCGCGTACCGCGCCCGCAGCTCCCGCTTCAGCACCTTCATGCTGGGGCCGAGCGGCAGGTCGTCGGCGAACTCGACGCGGCGCGGGTACTTGTGCCGCCCCAGGCGCTCCTTGCACCAGGCCGTGAGCGCGGCCGCGTCGACGCTCCCGGCCTCGGTCCCGGCCCCGGCCCCGCCGTCCGTCCCGGCTCCGGTCTCCTCCGGGGCGCGGACGACCACCGCGCAGACCTCCTCGCCGTGCAGGTCGTCCGGTACCCCGATCACGGCGGCCTGGGCGACGGCGGGGTGCCGCATCAGGGCCTCCTCGACCTCGCGCGGGTAGACGTTGTAGCCGCCGCGGATGATGACGTCCTTCTTGCGGTCGACGATCCGCAGGAAGCCGTCCTCGTCCTTGGTGCCGAGGTCGCCGGTGCGGAACCAGCCGTCGACCAGCGCCTTCGCGGTCTCCTCGGGACGGCCGAGATACCCCGAGAACACGTTGTGGCCGCGGACGACGACCTCGCCCGTCTCCCCCGCCGGCAGCAGCTCGATCCGCTCCTCGACCTCGGCGCGGGCGATCTCCACCTCCACGCCCCACAGGGGGTGCCCGATGGTGCCGGGCCGGGTGCCGAGCAGCGGCTGGTTCACCGTCGCGCTCGGCGAGGTCTCCGAGAGCCCGTAGCCCTCGTAGACCTTCGTACCGAAGGCGGCCTCGAAGCGTTCGAGGACGGCGACGGGCAGCGAGGCGCCGCCGGAGACGCACACGCGCAGCGCGGGCAGCTCGGCGGCCTCGGCGGCGGCCGCCACGAGGCCCACGTACATCGTGGGCACGCCGTGGAAGGTGTTCACGCCCTCGCGCACCATCAGCTCGATCGCCTTCGCCGCGTCGAAGCGCGGCAGCAGGACCAGCGTGGCGCCCGCGCGCCAGGTGGAGTTGAGCGAGACGGTCTGCCCGAAGGCGTGGAACAGTGGCAGCGCGCCGAGCGCGACGTCGTCGGAGCGCAGGTCGTTGGCGTCGAAGGCGTTGACGGTCGCGTTCATCACGATGTTGAAGTGGCTGAGCACGGCGCCCTTGGGGACGCCGGTGGTGCCGCTGGTGTAGAAGACGACCGCCGGGTCGTCCGCCTCGCGCCCGACGTACGAGGGCAGCGGCTCGGCCCGCGCCGCCAGCTCCTCGAACTCCGCGCCCAGGGCGACCACGCGCACGCCCGCCGCCCGCGCCGCCGCGGCTCCCGTCCCCGCCTGCGCCGGGTGGCACAGCAGCAGGCCCGCCCCGCTGTCCCTCAGGACGTGCTCGACCTCCTCGGCGGTGAGGAGCAGGTGGACGGGGACGACGACGGCGCCCGCCGCCACGATCGCGTAGTAGGCGTGCGGGAAGTCGGCGGTGTTGGGTGCCATCAGCGCCACCCGGTCCCCCGGCCGTACCCCCAGCGCGGCGAGGGCGCCGGCCTGGGCGCGGGCGCGCTCCCACACCTCGGCGAAGGTCAGCCGCAGGTCTCCCTCGACCAGGGCCGTCCTCGCGGGGCGGCGGCGGGCGTTCTCGGCGAGGATCGCGGCGACGGACAGGGTTGCCATGGAGGGGTGCTCCGTTTCTTGCGTACTGGTGGGGGGTCCGGAGGTCCCTCCGGGTCAGGGACGTTCGAGGTCCCTCCGGGTCAGGGGCGTTCGACGAGCACGGCGCTGCCCTGGCCGACGCCGACGCACATCGTGGCGAGGCCGCGCCCGGCGCCCGTGCGGCGCATGCGGTGCAGCAGGGTGGTGAGGATGCGGGCGCCGGAGCAGCCGAGCGGATGGCCGAGGGCGATGGCGCCGCCGGTGGGGTTCACCCGCTCGGGATCGATGCCGAGCAGGTCGACGCAGGCCAGCGCCTGGGCGGCGAACGCCTCGTTGACCTCGGCCTCCTCGACGTCCCCGATCTCCCAGCCGGCGCGGGCGAGCACCTTCCGCGTGGCGGGTACCGGACCGATGCCCATGACGTCCGGGTGGACGCCCGCCGAGGCCCCGGCGACGTACCGGCCGAGGGACTCCAGGTCCAGCTCGCGCAGGACCTCCTCGCTGACGAGGACGAGGCCGGCGGCGCCGTCGTTCATGGGCGAGGCGTTGCCCGCGGTGACCGTGCCGTCCGCGCGGAAGACGGGCTTGAGCGAGGCGAGCCTGTCGTACGAGGTGTCCTCGCGGACGCATTCGTCGGCGCCCACCACGACGCCGTCGGGACGGGTGACGGGCACCAGCTCGGCGCCGAAGCGGCCGTTCTTGCGGGCGTCGGCGGCGAGCCGGTGGCTGAGCAGCGCGAACTCGTCCTGCCTCGCGCGCGTGATCCCGTACTTCCGCGCCACCTCCTCGGCCGTCTCGCCCATGGCGAGGACGCCGTGCAGCTCGCGCATGGCCGGGTTGACCAGCCGCCAGCCGAGCCGGGTGTCGAAGGTCTCCATCGCGCGCGGCAGCGCCTCGTCGGGGCGCGGCAGCACGAAGGGGGCGCGGCTCATGGACTCGGAGCCGCCCGCGACCACGACGTCGGCCTCGCCGGAGGCGATGGCGCGGGCGGCGGTGGTGACGGCCTCCAGGCCGGAGGCGCACAGCCGGTTGACCGTGGCGCCGGGCACGGAGTCGGGCAGGCCGGCGAGCAGGGCGGCCATCCGGGCGACGTTGCGGTTGTCCTCGCCGGCCTGGTTGGCGGCGCCCCAGTAGACGTCGTCGATCCGGGCCGGGTCGAGCGCGGGCAGTCCGGCGACGAGGTCGCGGACCACGGTCGCGGCCAGGTCGTCGGGGCGCACGGTGGACAGCGCCCCGCGCAGCCTGCCGATGGGGGTGCGGCGGGCGGCCGCGAAGTGGACGGGACGCACGGTGACGGCTCCTCACTGAACCACACTTAATTAGCACTGCTAGTTTCGGACTATAGACCGCTGCCCGGCTCCCTGGGAAGATCCCCCGTGACCTCGGCCGACGACGATGGAGGAGCGATGACCCACTCGCGCGAACACACCCTCACGGGGACCCACGGCACGCTCGCGGTCCGCGAGTGGCCCCGGGAGGACCCGCGCTACGTCGCCCTGCTCGTCCACGGCTACGGCGAGCACGTCGGCCGGTACGAGCACGTGGCCGACCTGCTGACCGGGCACGGCGCGGCGGTGTACGGGCCCGACCACACGGGGCACGGCCGGTCGGCGGGCGAGCGCGTGCTGATCGAGGACTTCGAGGACGTGGTCACCGACGTGCGCGCGGTGGAGGAGGTGGCGCGCACCGCCCACCCCGACGTGCCGGTGGTGCTGATCGGACACTCCATGGGCGGCCTGATCGCCGCCCGGTACGCCCAGCGGTACGGCGACGGACTGGCCGGTCTCGTCCTGTCCGGACCGGTGATCGGGTCCTGGGAGCTGCCCCGCCGGCTGCTCGCGCTGGACGAGCTGCCCGACGTGCCCATCGACCCGGCCACGCTCTCGCGCGCCCCGGAGGTCGGCGAGGCGTACGCGGCGGACCCGCTGGTGTGGCACGGCCCGTTCAAGCGGCCGACGCTGGAGGCGCTGGTCCGCGCCCAGGAGACGGTCTCCAAGGGCGGGGACGTGGGTCCGCTGCCGCTGCTGTGGGTGCACGGCGGCGACGACCGGATCGTGCCACTGGAGGGCAGCCGCCCCGGCGTGGCGGAGCTGCGCGGCACCGACTGCGCCGAGCGTGTGTACCCGGGCGCGCGGCACGAGGTCTTCAACGAGACGAACCGGACCGAGGTGCTCTGCGAGGTGACGCGCTTCGTCGACCGGGTGCTCGCGGACTGAGCGGGTGCCCGCGGACCGAGCGGGCCGGCCGGACGGGGCAGGGCCGGACGGGGCAGGGCCGGACCCGGCCGCCCCGGAGCGGGGCGGCCGGAGAGGACGGTCCGGTCAGGACGCCCCGGACCGGGGCCGGGAGCGCCCGCCGCGGTGGTCGGCCCCCGTGTTTCCGCCGTTCCGCTCCGGGCACTCGCACCGCGGTACGACCGCGAGACGAGAACGGAAGGGACGCGCCATGGCCGACACCCTGGAACTCGACGCGCTGTGGGAGGAGTTCCACCGCCTGGTGAACATGACCTCGGCCGAACTCTCCGCCTGGCTCAAGACGGAGGACGCGCACGAGGACACCGAACCGCTTCCCGACCAGGCGGGCTCGCCCACCGGTCAGCACGTGCTGGGCATCCTCCAGAAGCGCCGCGTGGACCTCACCGAGGCCGACGTCGAGGTGATGCGCCGGGTGGTGGACACCCTGGAGTCGCAGACGGACCTGGAGAAGGAGCCGCAGGCGTACGGGACCGAGCGCCGCCACCGGCTGATGTCACTGGGCCACGACCCGCTCAAGCCGTCCGCGAAGACGTCGCCCGGAGCGTCCGCCTGACCGGCCGGGACGTCACGGGCATCGCGGGGCGGGCCGGGGCGTGTCCGCCCCGGCCCGCCCCGCCGCCCGTTCGTGAGGGTCCCGCCGCCGGTTCGTGAGGACCCCGCCGCCCGTCCGCGGAGAACCGCTGCCCGTCGGCGGGAGCCCGCCGCTCGTTCGCGAGGGCCCGTCACGGCGTCCGTGGAGGGCCGCGCCGCGTCCGCTCAGGCGCCGCAGGAGCGCAGGAAGCGGCGGGTGCGCCGGGCGACCGGCAGCGGGCGGTCGGGCTCGCACGGGTACATGTCCTGCTCGACGATGGCGAAGAGGTCCACGCCCAGGCCCTGCGCGGCGGTGAGCACCGGTTCGAGCGCCGGGACGCCCTTGGGGGGCTCGCACATCACACCACGCTGCACGGCCGGCCCGAACGGCACCCCGTTCGCCACGACGTCGGCGAGGATCTCCGGGTCCACCTGCTTGAGGTGCAGGTACCCGATGCGCTCGCCGTACGTCTCGATCAGCTTGACGCTGTCGCCGCCGCAGTAGGCGTAGTGGCCGGTGTCCAGGCACAGGTCGACCAGGTCGCCGTCGGTGGCGTCGAGGAAGCGCTCGACGTGCTCCTCGGTGTCGATGTGCGTGTCGGCGTGCGGGTGCACGACGATGTCGAGCCCGTAGCGCTCGCGGACCTCGCGGCCGAGCCGCTCCATGCCTCCGGTGAGGTGCGCCCACTGCTCGCCGGTCAGCTCGGGCGGCTCGACGATCTCGGCCGTCCGGTCGTCCCGCCAGAAGGACGGGATGACCACGAGGTGCCGCGCGCCCATGGCGCGGGTGAGCTCCGCGACCCGGCCGACCTGCTCCCAGGTGGCGTCCCAGACGGCCGGGCCGCGGTGCAGCGAGGTGAAGACGGTGCCGGCCGACACGCGCAGCCCGCGCCGGTCCACCTCGTCGGTGAGGCGCGCGGGGTCGGTCGGCAGATAGCCGTACGGCCCGAGTTCGATCCACGCGTAGCCCGCCTCGGCCACCTCGTCCAGGAAGCGTTCCCAGGGCACCTGCCGCGGGTCGTCGGGGAACCAGACCCCCCACGAGTCGGGTGCCGAGCCGACCCGGATGCGGTCGAGGGCAGTGGTCATCGCGAAGTCCCTTCCGGCCCGGACCTCGGTCCGGTTCCTGTCCGTTCACACGGATGCCGCGCTCGGCGCGATCCAAGCACCTGAGGTGCCCGCTGTCCATGGTTTGTCCGGACACCATGACGCGCAGGTCAGTATGTAAGTACAAACGCTTGACAGTGCGCCGGGGAAAGTCCTACACCTGGAGGGCTCCGCGCCCCACGGCCGGCGCGCCGCCGGTGCCCGCCGATCCGACCTCCGGAAAGAGAGCCTCCCTTGAGTATCGGCATCCCCGATCTGGTCACGGTGAGAGCCCGGCGTCCCGAGGCCGTCGCCGAGGCGGCCGCCGCCCGTGCCCGCCGCCCGCTGATCGGCGAGAGCGGACGGCTCCTGATCGTCGCCGCCGACCACCCGGCGCGCGGCGCGCTCGCGGTCGGCGACCGCCGCCTCGCCATGGCCAACCGGGCCGACCTGCTGGAGCGGCTGTGCGTCGCGCTGTCCCGGCCCGGCGTGGACGGGGTGCTCGCCGGCGCCGACGTGCTGGAGGACCTGCTGCTGCTCGGGGCCCTGGAGAACAAGGTCGTCATGGGCTCGATGAACCGCGGCGGCCTGGCCGGCGCCGTCTTCGAGATGGACGACCGCTTCACCGGCCACCGCGCCCGGGACCTCGCCCGCCTCCGCTTCGACGCGGGCAAGCTGCTGCTGCGCATCGACTACGCCGACCCCGGCTCCCTCACCACGCTGGAGTCCGCCGCGCGGGCCGTCGACGCCATGGCGGAGCTGCGGCTGCCGGTGTTCGTCGAGCCGTTCGTCAGCCGCCGGATCGACGGCGTGGTCCACAACGACCTGAGCGCCGAGGCCGTCACCCGGTCCATCGCCGTCGCCTCCGGCCTGGGCGGCACCTCCGCCTACACCTGGCTGAAGCTCCCGGTCACCGACGACGCCGACGCCATGGCCGGGGTCCTGGAGACCTCCACCCTGCCCGTCGTCCTCCTGGGGGGCGACGTGGGACGGGACCAGGAGGGCGCGTACGAGCGGTGGCGCAAGGCGCTGCGGCTGCCGACCGTGCAGGGCCTGGTCGTCGGCCGGTCGCTGCTGTACCCGGCCGAGGGCGGCGTGGAGACGGCGGTGGACACGGCGGTCGGACTGCTGTGAGCCCGAGCGGGCCCCTGCCCCGGATCCGGTCCCGGTCCCGGCGCGAGCCATGACCACAGCCCGGCCCGGCCCAGCCGCAGTCATGGCCGTGGCCACGGCGCACGCTTTCTCACCCGCCACTCCCCCTCCCCGGCGCCTCGACGTGCGGACCGCCCTCTCCCGAGGGTCAATGGATGGGCGACGGCGAGCGGTCCCCGTACGAGGGGGCCGCCCGCCAGGGACCCCCAGGGACAGGGAGGGCCGCGGTGCAGTGAGCGCGAGCGAGGACGACGACACCGCCGGGCGGCGGCCCCGTACGGCCGACGCCGCGACCGTGCTGCTCGACGGCGACGGCGTGGTGACCGGCTGGACCGCCGAGGCGCAGCGGCTGCTCGGGTACGCGCCGGACGAGGCCGTGGGCCGGGCGGTCGCGGACCTGGTCGTGCCCGCCGACACGGCGCGCCTCCCGGGCCCGGCCGGCGCGGGGCGCGACGCGGACGGCGGCTGGGCGGGCGCGCTGACCGTACGGCACCGGGACGGGCACACCGTACGGCTGACGGTGCGCGCGGCGCCCGTGCCGGACGGCCCCGGCCCGGTGCGCTGGGTGGTGCTGGCCGGACCGGCCGGCGCGCCCGGCTCGGACCTGCCCTGCTCCGTACTGGACCAGCTGGTCGCGGGCTCGCCGGTGGGCATGGCCGTCCTCGACACCGGGCTGCGGTACGTGTGGTCGAACGCCGCCCTGGAGCAGTTCGGCGGCGGTCCCGCCGCGCGGCGGGCCGGCCGCAGGATCGGCGAGGTGCAGCCGGGCCTGGACGCCGAGGGCCTGGAGGCCGTGATGCGCCGCGTCCTGGAGACGGGCGAGCCGGTGCGCGACCACGAGCACGTGGGCCGGCTGCGCTCCGCCCCGTACCGGGAGACGGCCCACCTGATGTCGTTCATCCGGCTCGTCGACGAGCGCGGGCGCCCGCTGGGCGTCTCCTACACGGTCGTGGACATGACCGAGCGCTACCGGGCGCGGCGCCGGCTCGCCCTGCTGGACCGGGCCGGCGAGGTCATCGGCGCCCGCCTCGACGTGACGGGCACCGCGCAGGCGCTGGCGGACGTGGCGGTGCCCGAACTCGCCGACTTCGTCGCGGTGGACCTGCTGGACCCGGTGCTGCAAGGAGGCGAGCCCCCGGCGTCCCTGGAGCCCGGGCCCGCGCCGGACCGGGTCCCCGGCGGACGGGCGGTGCCGCTGCGGCGCGCGGGGCAGCGGTCGGCGCACCCGGAGGAACCGGAGGCGGCCGTCCCCGCCGGGCACCTGGTCCCGTACCGCCCGGACTCCCCGCCCGCACGCTGCCTTAGCGAGGGGACCTCCTGGTGGGAGCGGCGGCTCGGCCCGCTCGCCGGGGAGTGGGCCGCCGGCGCTCCCGACGGACGGCCCGCCCTCCCCGGACCGGGGCCGCACAGCGCCCTCGTGGTACCGGTCCGGGCCCGCGGCTGCACCCTGGGCGTCGCCGTGTTCCTCCGGCGCGGGCACCAGGACCCCTTCGACGCGGAGGACGTGGGGCTCGCCGAGGAACTCGTCGCACGCGCCGCCGTCTGGATGGACAACGCCCGCCGCTACACGCGCGAACGCGACGCCGCCCTGGTCCTCCAGCGCAGCCTGCTGCCGTACCGCATCCCCGAGCGGGCGGCGGTGGACGCCGCCGCCCGCTACCGGCCCGCCGACGCCCTCGCCGGTGTCGGCGGCGACTGGTACGACCTCATCCCGCTGTCCGGCGCGCGGGTGGCGATGGTGGTGGGCGAGGTGGTCGGGCACGGCATCGAGGCGGCCGCGGCGATGGGGCGGCTGCGGGCCGTCGTGCAGACGCTCGCCGACCTGGACCTGCCGCCCGTGGAGGTGCTCGCGCACGCCGACGACCTGGTCGCCCGCGGGGCGCGGGAGCTGGACGCGGGACCCGGCACCGGCGGCCCGCGCGCCCTGGGCGCCACCTGCCTGTACGTCGTCTACAACCCCGTGACGGGGCACTGCGCGATGGCGAGCGCCGGGCACCCGCCGCCCGTGGTCGTCGCCCCGGACGGCACGGTTTGGTCGGTCCGGATGCCGGTGGGGCCGCCGCTGGGCGTGGGCGGCCCGCCCTTCGAGTCCGTGGGGACCGACCTGCCCGAGGGCAGCGTGCTCGCGCTGTACACCGACGGGATGCTGGCCGCGGACGGCGGACCGGCCGGGGACGCGGACCACGACCGGGGCCGGGAGCGGCTGCGGGCGGCGCTCGCCGCGCACGCACGCCGGCCGCAGCCGCTGGAGCGGTGGTGCGAGGCGCTCATGGACGACCTGGTGCCCGAGCGGCCGGCCGACGACGCCGCGCTGCTGCTGGCCAGGACCCACCGGCTGGCCGGGGAGCGGGTCGTCTGCTGGGAGCTGGCCGCCGACCCGTCCGCGGTGCCGCGGGCCCGGCGCGAGACCGTACGCCGACTGGCCCAGTGGGGCCTGGACGAGCTGACGTTCCCCTTGGAGCTGGTCGTCAGCGAGCTCGTCACCAACGCGGTCAACCACGCCACCGGGCCGATCCGGCTCCGGCTCATCCGTGACCGGTCGCTGATCTGCGAGGTCTCCGACGCCAGCGCCACCGCGCCCCATCTGAAGCACCCCCGGGTCACCGACGAGGGCGGCCGGGGACTCTTCCTGATCTCCCGCTTCACCGAGCGCTGGGGCACCCGCTACACCTCCGAGGGCAAGGTCATCTGGACCGAGCAGAGCCTCGCGGAGCCGGACGGGCCCGACGCCGCCGGACCGCCGGAGTGAGACGCATGCACCCGCCGAGTCGTCGGCGTGCGGCGCGTACGTCCGCCGAGCCGTCGGCGTGAGACGCGTACGCAGCGACGCTCGCCCCGGCTACGGCAGACGTTCGCTGTCGGTGCCCCGCCGCTCCTCCCGGGGCGCTCCGGCGGCCCGCCGGGAGCACACTGTCGGGAGGGTGTCGGTGCTACGAGGGGGTGTCGGCCGATGCCGGGAACACGTCGTACGACGGTGCGTCTGTGGCGCTGGCGGCAGAACCCGCTGCGACGGCGCAGCGACCTCGCCGAGGCCTGGATCGTGCTGCTCGCCTGGGTGATCGCCGTACTGGGCGGGGTGATCTCCGCGCTGGTCGTCCACGACCTGGTCGTACGCGGTCTCGACGGCCGGCGCGCGGGGTGCAGCGACGTCACGGCCGTGCTGGTCGCGGACGCGCGGGTCGGGGCGGCCTCCACCGTGGCGGGCGAGAACCGCGCATGGGCCCCGGTCCGCTGGACGGGTGCGGACGGCGCGGTGCGCACCGGCCGCGCCAAGGTGCCCGCCGACGCCGCGGCCGGCACCCGTGTCACGGTGTGGGCGGACAGCCGCGGCGAGCTGACCTCGCGGCCGCCGTCCCGTGCCGAGGCACGCTTCCAGGGGACCATGACCGCGACGCTGGCCGCGGCGGGCGCCGGCGGCACCGTCCTGGCCGCCGCCCGGCTGGCCCGCGCGCGCCTGGACCGGCGGCGCATGGACGCCTGGGCACGGGAGTGGGACCGCTTCGACACGCGGCGGGGGCGCCGGACCGGGTGAGGGTCCGGTTCCGCCGCCGCGCGGGCGGTGGCCGCAAACAGCGAGCGTGCGGGACGGACACCGGTGCACGGCCGCCGTTACGCACGAGGCGCAAGTGACCCACCGTCACTGCGGTGACACGGGACAACATTCGGGACAACGGCCCCATCAGGGCGGGACGGGGGCGCCGGAGAATGTGACGGCCGGACGGGGCGCACCACGTCCCGCCCGGCTCGTACCGTCCACCGACGACCGAAGGGCTTGAACATGCTCGTGGACCACATCGAGACCCCCGACCTGGCTCCCGAGGCGTACCTCGACGACGAGGCCTCGACCGTCGCCGTCGACGCTCCGGAGGAGCGCGCCTGGCTCCCGTCCTACCAGGCGGCCCTGACCGCCTGACACGCGGCGCCTGAGGCCGGGCGCCGGACCCACGGGAGGGTCCGGCGCCCGGCCGGGACCGATGCCCGGCCGGAACCGACGTCCGGCCGGGACCGGCGCGCGGCGCCCGGTGCGGCCGCCTCCGCCGCGTCACCTCCTCCGCGACACCCCGCCACGCCACCTCTTCCGCAGCGCCTCCGGAGCACGCGCCTCCACGGCGGGCGCCTCGGGGCAGGCACCTCGGGGCAGGCGCCTCCTTCGTCGCGGACGTCTCCGGGCGGGCGCCTCCGGCGGACCGGAGCGACACCCGCGGGAACCCTGCGGGGAATCACACGAAAAGCCAGCAAAGGGACGGTTCGTCATGCCCGCTTCCTCCTCCACCGGTTCCGCCGGTTCCCCCGAGCCCGCCGGCACGCCGTCGGCCACCGACGCGGTGGCCCGGGCCGACGCCCTGCTCAGCGCCGACGGGCAGTTCGGCGACTCCGCCGCCATCGCCGAACGCAACCTCGCGCGGTTCCGGCTGGGCCTGACCATGCTGGCGCGCCACGACGCCGAGGGCGCGGAGGTGCTGCGGGCGACGGCCGCGGCGCCCGACGAGCGGCTGCGCCCGCTGCTGTACGACCCGGTACTGCGCAACTGCTTCGAGGTCGACCTCGTGGAGCTGGAGCGCGGCCGGCTCGACCGCAGCTCGTTCGCCGCCTACGTGGGCGACGGCGCGGCCGACCCGTCGGCGGACGCCCCGTCCTCCACGGGTCCCTGCGAAGCCCTCGCCCACCCGCACCTGCGCGCCTGGCCCGGCCTCGGCGACGCCTGGGTGCTGACGGAGCCGGCCCCGCGCAACGACGCGCAGAAGAAGTTGGGCGAGCGGCTCATGGAGCTGTACCGGGACGCGCTCGGCAGCGGGGCGGCGGCTCCGGTCCGCCCCACGGACGAGGTCATGGCCGGCCTGCGCGCGGGGGCGGACCTCCTCGCGACGCTGCTGCCGTCCTCGGGGGCCGGTGTGCTCGGACACGTCACCGTGGTCGGTTTCACCCACCGGGAGAGCGAGGAGGGACCCCTGCAGTCGATGTCCGGCGGCGACCCGCTCCCCTCGGCGGTCCTGCTGGCGCCCGAGCGCTGCGCCTCCCCGTGGCTCGCCGCGGAGAGCCTGCTCCACGAGGGCGCCCACCTCAAGCTCTTCGACGCCCTGCGGACGGGCTCCCTGGTCGCGAACCCCACCGAGCGCGTCCCGATCCCGTGGCGGATCGGCTCGTGGACCCTCATCCGGGTCTTCGTCGCCCTGCACTTCTACGTCCATGTACTGGCGTTCCGGGCCGCCGCGGCCGCCGCCGGCGAGGCGGTGCGCGAGAGGTTCGGCGCGCCCCCGTCGGTCGAGGAGATCGACGAGCCCAGCCCCGGCACCCCCGCCGCGCAGGACGGTACGTACCGGACCGCCGCGGAGCGGGCCCGCCACCTCGCGGAGTGCGTGCTGTCCCTGCCCGACGAGGCGCTGACCGAGAACGGCCGGCGGTTCGCCCGCTGGCTCCTCGCCGCGCTGCGCCTGGTGGACGCCGAGGCGCCCGAGCCACCGGCCCGGGCCGCGGCGGCGGCCGCCGGGTCCGGGGAGGAGGGGCGCCTGCCGGAGATCCCGTCAAAGGGCGTCCTGGAGCGGGTGGCACCGGTCGACGCGTGCGCCCTGCCCGGCCTGGGGCAGCTCATCGTGGGCACCACGCGGTCGGCCCGGATGCACTGGCTGAACGCCCGCTCCTGGACGGTCTACTCCCTGTGCGACGGACGCGACCCCGCCTCGCTGCGCGCGGCCTACGCCCGCGCGGTGGCGCTGCCGGCCGACTCCGAGGAGGCCGGCCGGCAGGTCGCCAAGAGCCTGCGCCGCCTCCTGGCGGCGGGGCTCGTCACCCACAGCGGGTGAGACCCGGCACGGTCACGCACGGCGGGTGACTCCCGCCCGGCCGCCCACGACCGGTGCCACCCGCTCCCGCCCTCCGCACCCGGTGCCGTCCGGACACCTGAACCGGACGGCACCGGCCCGGAGCGCACACGCGCGGCGAGCGCCCACCGCGGACGCCCACGACGGGGTGCCGTCCACCCCGGAGCCGGCGCCGTCCGCCGCGCCTACGCGCCTACGCGCCCGCCGAACCCGTGCCCGTGGAACCCGTACCCGCCCGGGCGCCGGCGTCGGCGCCCACGCCGCTTCCCGTACCCCCGCCCCCGCCCCCGCCCGCACCGGGACCGGCGGTCTGCAGACCGGCAAGCCGCGCCGAGACCATGGCCTCCAGCCGGCTCGACACCTGGATTTTCGGCAGGATGGCCGAGACGTAGTTGCGCACGGTCTTCTCCGATATGAACAGCTCCTGGGCTATCCGACGGTTTCCGTAGCCGAGGGAGACCAGTCGGAGCACCTCGCGCTCCCGGTTCGTGAGGGCCGGGAACGGGAGCGCCTCGCGGGATTCCGCCAGTCCTTCCAGAAGAGCGGAGAATTCGCCGCCGCCCCGCGGTCCCACTATGACGTAGCCCTGCCGCACGGCCCGCACGGTACGCAGCAGATCCACCGTCTCCGTATTCTTCAGCAGATAACCCGTGCCTCCCGCCATCAGGGTGGCCAACAACAGCTTGTCGTCGTCGTATTCAGGGGACACCGAGGCGATCAGCCGGGCCGCCGGATACTGCCGGCGCAGCCGCTCCAGCAGTTCGACCCCCGCGCGACCGGGCGGATCGAGGTCGACGATGACCACGTCGGGCCTCTCCTCGCGGACCACGCGCACGCCCGCACGCGCGTCCCGCGTCCCCGCGGCGACGGTCATTCCGCCGCTTTCCAGCGCGGAGCGCAAGCCGTTCAGGATCAGGGGAATTCCTTCTATTACCACCACACGAATATCAGCACATTGCAACGTATCGCCCACTCTGCCCCATTCCTAGCGCCCTGACGGCGTGCGGCATGCACAACGGTCTTCCACACGCCGCTTGATCGGCTTTCACCTTGCAGAGTAGAACTTCGCTCACTTTGCCGACCGGCACGGCTCCGCACCGTACGGGCGGCAGGAGGAGCGAATAGGAGCCGGGGCCACGGACCGGTGAACGCGCAAAGCGTCCGGCCCCGCACGGAGAGCGAGCCCAATTCGACGAGGACGAGCCGAAGATGAGGAGAGACGGCATATGGCGGACCGACTGCATTTCGACTAAGGAGAGCGGTCAAGGGCCGACCCCGAGCGGACCGGCGCACCGCCCCGCTCGCGTCGGGGCGCCACGGAAGGCTCCCGTCAGGGCAGGCCCCGGAAACACGTCAGGGGCCGCTCCAGAACGACCCCTGCGACCGCGCTTCCACGGTCGGGACGACAGGATTCGAACCTGCAGCCCCTTGTCCCCCGGCGGTGCTGTCGCTTCCTGAGCCCCGCCTCTCAACCGACCAGCGTCTCGAATCCCGTGGCGTCGCAGTAGGACACCACACGGCTCTCGGCGCCCGCGTCGCCGCCGACGGCCGCCGCGGTGTCGCGGAGGACATGACTGCCGTCGTGGTCCAGCCCCTCACGGTCCAGCACCTTCGCGGCGGCAAGAGCCGCGTCGCCCGCCGCCTCGGCACTTCCGTCCGCGGCCCTCCTGGCGTCCTGCCAGGCACCCAGCCCGGTGCAGTAACTCCGCTCCCGCTCGTCGGACCGACCCGGCGCGTGCGGCGACGAACAACCGCCGATCACGCCGATGACCACGACGGCAGCCGCGGTCCGCGCGACTCTGCCGACGGCCCCGCGGCCGGATCCCCCACTGCGCGACACGCATACCCCTTCTCCAGTGACAACCACAGATACCACCGAGCGAAGGCCCCCGCCGGCAGCGGTGGGGACCTTCGCGCCCGGAAGCCGGCTACTCGCTCCGCACCGCCGTGCCTCCGGGAATCCGCAACGAGTATCTGTCATACGCCCGGTGCAGCACCACCGTCACCGGACCCGAGGTGAACACCTCGCTGACCACGTACTCCTTCTTGCTCTCCGTTTCGACTGCGTTCTTCGCCCGCACTGCACGGACGGAGTCACCGGCAGGCGTACACGCTTGCCGCTTGCCTCTTCTTTCCTCGATGCTTTCCGCTAAATGATCACGAGATGGAAGACCCTAGGGGCCTGTTATTCCTCACACTCGGACGTCGTAGTGCTCCAAGACTGCTTCACCGCTACTGACCTGGGGAGATGCGTTCGATCATTCGGTGAGCCACGCGCGGGCTCGGCTTCGTCCGGTCCCTCCGGTGGCCACAGGACGGACCAGTCCATCCCGGCCCCGTTCCACACGGCGAAGACCGGCCTCTAGCCGAGCGGAGCGGAGCGGAAGCACGCTGCGGCCGCCGCAGTATCGGGTCGTGGAATCCGTGGATCGCCGGGCGAAGGCGGGCCAGGCGCCGGAAGGAGGCCAACGCCTCCGGCAGGTCGTCCACTTCGCCCGCCGCGCTCCCCTCCTCGGCCGGCTCCGTCGCCTCGGCGGGAACCAGCCGAGGACGAACGGTCTCAAAGCCCGGATCGGATCCGTTTCCACCTGCTCGATCCAGTCCACCGCTGGTACCGGTCCGGGCTCCGGGACCGGTCGTACTACGTCCAGCGCCTCGCGGCCCAGCGGGCGGTCGAGCTCCCATTCGGCGTGGTCGAAGTCGGCGGACACGGACGGCGTTCGCCTGCAGAGTGCGGCGCCGAGAGGAGGCAGCCCTGGTCCAGGCGGGCGAAGACATGGACGGGCAGCGGCTCCCGGAAGGCGAACCGCGCATGGAGGTCCGAAGCCCTGTCCCCGCGCAGCAGCACCTTGGTGGAGTCCTGGACGCCGCTGACCCCCGGGTTGTCCCCGGGCACGACGATGACGACGGTCGCGTCCGCCCCTGCCCCGATGAGAGCCGGGCCCATCTCGTACCGGCGGAGCCGGGCGCCGGCGAGGGACCCTGCTGCCGCCTCGGTGACCAGGGACGGCAGCGGCTGCGACATACGGCCACCCTACTGACCCCGGGGCGATCCGCTCCGAGGTCACCTTCCTCGGTGACTGCCAGAACGGGCACTGTGCTGAGGATTCTCAAAAACGGCCTGGGGGCTCCTCGCCCCACTTGCCCGGTCTTCGACCCGTGCGAGGGGACGGGGATCGAAGAGCGGTCCGTGCTCACCGGAATGTAGGTTCTGACCATGGCTGGTGACTGGCGGACGGACCGGGTCGGGACCGCGCTGAAGGGTGAGAACCCGACCGTGATGCGGCGGTTGACTTCGGGGTTCGCGGTGATCGGGGATGTCCAGTTCCTGCCGGGATACTCGGTTCTGCTCGTGGACGAACCGGATGTGCAGCGGTTGTCGGACCTGCCGAGGACGAAACGGCTGTCGTTCCTGTCGGACATGGACCGGCTCGGTGAAGCGGTCGAGCGTGCCTGCCGGCGGCTGGACCCGGCTTTCCGCCGGGTCAACCTGGAGATCCTGGGGAACACGGACCCGTTCCTGCATGCGCATGTCTGGCCGCGGTTCGAGTGGGAGCCGGCCGATGCGGTGGGCAGGCCGGTGTGGCTCTATCCACGTGAGCGGTGGAGCGACGAGCAGTTCGGGCTGGGTCCGCAGCACGACGTGCTGCGGGAGACGATCGGCAACGAACTGGATCAGCTGGGCCCGGTGGCCTGACCGGTGCGGGCCCGCCGGCCCTCAGGTCGGCGGCCCGGTGATCGACGGCGGCCGGCCGATGCTCACTGGAGGCATCCGAGCGGAACGACGCCGGTGACGCGATCGGCGATCGTAGGGCCGGCGACTTCCCAGGTGCCGAGCAAGGCGACGAGCGTGCGGGTGCGGGTGTGGGTGCCGAATACTGCGTCGGTGCAGTTCAGCCCTGCTGTCGCGTCGCCGACAGCGGTCGGCAATGATCACTGCTCATGCTCGTACGCCTGGCCTGCATCGCCGTCACCCACGCCTTCACCGCCCTGCGGCCGATCCCGATGAGCGACCACGACAAGGACGTCGAGATCCTCGCGTTGCGTCACCGGCTCGCCGTCCTGCACCGTCGGCCCGGCGACCAGCGCCTTGGTTTCCAGGCGGCCGACCGTGTCTTCCTGACCACGGCGGCGGGTTCGCCACGGCTGCGGGACCCGATACGAGGACGGAGCCCGCAGCCGGTCGTTCGCCGGACAGAGGTCAGCCGCTGACCGTGATGGTCGAGCTTCCGCTGCTCTGATAACCCTCGGTGGCCATGATCATGTAGTACCTGAACTGGCCCATGTTCATGCCCGCGCGGGCCCAGGCGTCGAAGTGGTTGCCCGTGGTGATGGTGCCGGAGCCGCTGGTCACCTTCGACTGCCGGACGCTCCAGTACTGGTCGAAGGTGCGGGTGCCCTCGACGGAGGGGGCGTTGTACCGCGTCGTCTTGTAGATGTCGTACGTGCCGCCGTCGCTGTAGACGGTGCCCCTGTACTCGCCGGTCGGCCGGTAGCTGCCCCAGTTGTCGACGATGTAGTACTCCACCAGCGGGTTCGACGTCCAGCCGTAGAGGCAGCCGTAGCCGTTGCCCGACGGGTTGAAGTAGCCGGTGTAGCGGACCGTCCTGCGCCCGCCGGTGTTCCAGCCCTTGCCGGCGACGAAGTTGCCGCAGTTGGTCCACCGGGTGCTGTAACTGCCGCCGCCGTTGAGCGTCATGGAGACGGAGCCGCCGCCGTCGGTCCAGAACGAGTAGTACATGCCGTCGTAGCCGGTCTGGTTGGTGGTGATGGTGGTGGCGGCGTGGGCGGTGCCGGGCAGCAGCAGTCCGGACGCGGTGGCGAGCGCGACGGTGCCGGCGCCGCCGAGGAAGCCTCGTCGGCTCAAGCCGCTGAAGGGAGCGGGGTTCTGCTGGATCCGGTCCTGTTGCATGCGTCCTCCCGATGAAGGCTGGCGGGGGTCGGGCGGCTTCTGCCGTCCGCGGCCTTGCATGGAACACGGCGGCGGTGACCCGTCGTCGTGCCGCGACGACCGACCGCCGTCCCCGGCCACATGACGCGAGGGGAACGACGGTCTCCTGTCGTTCGGTGGCCACAGTTTTCGTAAAGCGCCATGAGCCTGTCAACACTTTCGACAATCTTTCGGAAACATTTCCTTAATCAGAAGAGGTCTTGGTGAGCACGTATTCGCTGGTCAAGTTGCCCCTCACGCGAACCATCGCGAGGGATGGAATGACATACGGAAGGACCGTGACGCAAGCATGTCCACGCCCTTTCGAAACTTTCGACTGGGCGTGGACACGACTGCGGCGGCCCCCTGGGGACGACTGCGCGCGAACGGCCCGGCCCGGGTTGCCGCATACGATGCGGCGAGATCCGCGACCGTCACCTACGTCGAGGTGCGGTGCCGCACGCGGACCCTCGAATTCGTCGGCCTCGCCCCGACGGACGCCTCGGTCCCCTCGATCGCGATGCGTCGACCGGGATGAACGAGCCACCACCCGTCGCCGGCTTCAGCGGACGGCCCGGGACGGTGTCATCACCTTCCGCTGCGACCCGGCCCACCCCTTCACGGGGGCTCTCGACGCGTGTTCCACCGCACGGCAGCCCCCGCACCCGTCCCGGGGCACGGGCAACGCGTCGGTCCGGAAGGAGGAGGTCCGCCTCGCCGTGTCCGTCAGCGGCTCCGGCAACCTGCTCGTGACGGTCCGGCTCCGCGGTCTGCACGCCGTCGGCCCCTTCGAAGCACGGCTCGCGGAACGCTTCCCGCATCCGAAGGTCAGCGAGGCACCGTCTTCCTCCACTCCCGCACACGCACGGGCCGGCTCCCCGACACCACCGGCCGCGCCACCGGACATGCCCTCTTCTCCCTGCCGCAGGTTTGACCTCTTTCACCGCGCCCGGGCGGCCTCCCGTCAGCCCTCGCCGCACCACCGCCGGTCTCCGCGATGGTCACTTCTGCGGTTGAGCGGTCGGTGCCGGAACGGGAGCAACCAGACAAGGGGACACCGGAAGCGCGCTCCTGTTCCCGTGCTCCCAGCCGGAAGCACGGCAAAACAGAAAGAGGCCGTTCAAAAACGGCCTCTCACCTGCGACGTTCGATCATTCGAACAGTCGGGACGACAGGATTTGAACCTGCGACCCCTTGACCCCCAGTCAAGTGCGCTACCAAGCTGCGCCACGTCCCGTTGCCCGCTGTGACCTGGGGTTTCCCCTGGCCGAACGTGCACGGAAACCATACCGCACTCGGGCCGGTGGTCGCGCACAGGTTTACTCCGGTCCGCGCGTGGCGGCGCGGCGCCGCCCACGGGCGAGGACGTGGGTGACACCCACGGACGGGGACGCGAGTGACACCCGTGGGCAAAGGACGCGGATGTCACCCGTGGGCCGGCACCCCGAGTCCCGGGTGCGCGTCGAGCAGCCGGGGCGGTGCCGCCTGGCGCCAGGAGTCGGCGAGGATGTCGCGCAGCTCCGCCTCGTCCTCGAGGGCCGCGAGCCGCACCCTCACCCACGCGGAGAACGCCTCGTGGTCGGCGACCCAGAACTTCCCCGGCTCCGCCAGGACCAGCTCGTCGCGCTCCACCTTGGGACAGCGCACGGCCATGGAGGTCCCGTCCTCGGGCAGCGTGGCGAACATCTTGCCCGCGACCCGGAACGTCGGCATGTTCCAGGCGGTCTTCTCCACCGTCTCCGGCAGGGACAGGGCGATACGGCGTACGTCTTCGGCGTCGGTGTCCGGCATGGGACGCACCGTAGCCAACCCCACTGACACTCAGCTCCCGATGACGGTCTTTTCCCGGTCGTCCCCTTCCCCGACGACGGCCTCCTCCCTGTCCTCCCCTCCTCTGGCGACCCCTTCCTTGCCGCCCTCTCCTCCGGCGGCCCCTCCCCTGCCGGTCCCTTCGCCGCCGGCCCCGGCTCCGCCCTCGGCGTCGGCCCCGCCCTCGGTCCCAGGCCCCACCCGCTTGAAGTAGAGCGTCGTCGGGCGGAGCACGCCGTCGGGTGTCAGCGCGTAGTCCGGGACGGTCCCCACGCGCGTCCACCCCGCCGACCGGTACAGGGTCTCGGCGGGGCTGTCCGTCTCCGTGTCCAGGGTGAGCAGCGTGACGCCCGCCTCCGCCGCCGCGCGCTCGGCGGTGGCGAGCAGGGCCCGGCCCAGTCCCCGCCCGCGCCCCTCCCGGTGCACCATCAGCTTGACCAGTTCCGCCCGGTGGCGGCTGTTGGGCCGGTCCGCGAAGGCGAGGCTCACCGTGCCGACGATCCGCTCCCCCGCGTACGCGGCCCACACCGCCAGCGAGCCGTCCCCGGCCGGGGCCGCCCGCCCCCGCCACCAGTCCGCGGCCTCGTCCCGGCCCAGCGGCGCGAGGAACCCGACCGAGGCGCCCCCGTCGACGGCGTCGACCAGGAGACCGGCCAGAGCGGGTGCCGCCTCGGCGACCTGGCCGCCCGCCAGCCGTACGACACGTACCTCGTCCTTCGTCGTCGTCACGGCAGCACCACCGCCAGCGCGTACCGCACGTCCTCGGGGCCCGGGCACCAGAACCGTGTCGGTCCCCACACCCTCAGCCGCAGGCAGTCCCCGGCGCCGAGGCGGTGCCCGACACCGTCGGCCGTGACCTCCAGGGAGCCCTCCAGCACCCAGACGTGCTGTTCGAGGCCCGCGACGGGCGGGCGGTCGTAGGCGATGTCGGCGCCGGCCGCGAGCCGCCCCTCGACGAGTTCGCCGCGCAGGCCCGGGTGCGGCGGCGACACCGAGCGGCGCACGAAGCCGGAGGCCCGGTCCTCCCACACCGCCTGGTCGGCCGCGCGCACCAGGGGCGCGGGGGCCGTCTCCACCTCGCTGAGCAGCTGGGACATGGTGCGTCCGTACACCGCGCACAGGCGGTTCAGGAGGGCGGCCGTGGGGCTGGTCTCGGCGCGCTCGGCCCGGGACAGGGTCGAGCGGCTCACTCCGCTGCGCTCGGCCAGTTCCCCGAGCGACCAGCCGCGTTCGGCCCGCAGCGCGGCCAGGCGCGCGCCCAGCCGCACGTCGACCGGGTCGGGCTCCGCTCCCCCGCCGCCCTGGGCGACACCTTCCGTATTGCGTCTCATATTCGGGAATCTAACCCGGATGTGAGAAACAGTGCCAGAGGGCGGCGTCCGTCACCCCAGCGGTGCCGCCTCCCGCAGCGCCTGAAGGACCGGCCGGATCAGTGGGTGGCCCTCCGCCCCGCGGCGTACGGCGGCGAAGACCCGGCGGGTGGGGGCGGCGCCGTCGACGGGGCGGACGACCACCCCGGTGGTGTCCGTGCCGCGCAGGGCGGAGCGGGGCACCAGGGCGACGCCCGCGCCGGCGCAGGCGAGGGCGACGACGGCGCGGAAGTCGTCCGAGGAGTGTTCGAGCAGCGGCTGGAACCCGGCGTGCTCGCAGGCCAGGACCACCACGTCGTGGCAGGGGTTGCCGGGGTAGGGACCGATCCACGGGTCCTTGGCCAGCTCGGCGAGCGGCACCTCGGTGTGCCCGGCGAGCCGGTGGCCGACCGGCACGACGGCGTCGAACGGCTCCGCGTACAGCGGGACGTGCGTCAGGCGCGGGTCGTCCGCGCCCGGGGCGCCCCGGTACTCGACGGCCACCGCGACGTCGACCTGCCGGTCGAGGACCATCGGCAGGCTGGCGTCGCCCTCCGCGTCCTGCACGCGCATGCGGATGCCGGGCGCGGTGCGGGCGAGGCGCGTCACCGCGGGGGCGACGACCTGGGCGATGCCGGTGGCGAAGGCCGCCACCGTGACCGTCCCGGCCTCCCCCGAGCCGTACGCGGCCAGCTCCGCCTCGGCCCGCTCCAGCTGGGCGAGGACGGCGTGGGTGTGGCCGAGCAGGATCTCGCCCGCGGGGGTCAGCCGTACGCCGCGCGCCCCGCGGTCTACCAGGCGGTGGCCGGTCTCCTGCTCCAGGGCGGCGAGCTGCTGGGAGACCGCCGAGGGGGTGAGGTGGAGCGCGGCGGCGGCGGCCGTCACCGTGCGGTGGTCGGCCACCGCCCGCAGGATGTGCAGCCGCCGCGCCTCGATCATGCGGCCGATTCTCTCAGGCCGGACGTGCAGGTCAGGCCCCGGCCTCCTCGGCGGCCAGCTCCGCGCGGGCCGCGACGAAGGCGTCGACCGCGCGGTGCACGTCCTCGGCGGAGTGCGCGGCGGACAGCTGGACGCGGATGCGGGCCTGGCCCTGCGGGACCACGGGGTAGGAGAATCCGATCACGTAGACGCCGCGCTCCAGGAGCAGCTCCGCCGTCCGGCCGGCCACGGCGGCGTCGCCGATCATGACGGGGGCGATCGGGTGGTCGCCGGGCAGGACGTCGAAGCCCTCCTCGGTCATCCGGGAGCGGAACAGCGCGGTGTTCTCGGCGAGCCGCACCCGCAGGTCGTCGGCCGACTCCAGCAGGTCGAGCACCTTCAGGGAGGCCGCCGCGATCACCGGCGCGAGGGTGTTGGAGAACAGGTACGGGCGCGAGCGCTGGCGCAGCAGCGCGACGATCTCGGCGCGGGCGGCGACGTAGCCGCCGGAGGCGCCGCCGAGGGCCTTGCCGAGGGTGCCGGTGAGGATGTCGACGCGGTCCATGACGCCGTGCAGCTCGGGGGTGCCGCGGCCGCCGGGGCCGACGAAGCCCACCGCGTGCGAGTCGTCGACCATGACCATGGCGTCGTAGCGGTCGGCGAGGTCGCAGATCTCGCGCAGCGGGGCCACGTAGCCGTCCATGGAGAAGACGCCGTCGGTGACGACCAGCTTCCGGCGGGCGCCGCCCTCGGCGGCCTCCTTCAGCTGCCGCTCCAGGTCGGCCATGTCGCGGTTGGCGTAACGGAAGCGGCGGGCCTTGGACAGCCGGATGCCGTCGATGATCGAGGCGTGGTTGAGGGCGTCGGAGATCACCGCGTCCTCCGGGCCGAGCAGTGTCTCGAAGACACCGCCGTTGGCGTCGAAGCAGGAGGAGTACAGGATCGTGTCCTCCTGGCCGAGGAACGCCGAGAGGCGGGCCTCCAGCTCCTTGTGCACCTCCTGGGTGCCGCAGATGAAGCGCACGGAGGCCATGCCGTAGCCCCAGCGGTCCAGCGCCTCGTGGGCGGCGGCGAGCACGTCGGGGTGGTCGGCGAGGCCGAGGTAGTTGTTGGCGCAGAAGTTGAGGACCTCGCCGGGGCGGCCGCCGGCGGTGACGCGCACGGTGGCGGACTGCGGGGTGCCGATGACGCGCTCGGGCTTGTGCAGCCCGGCGGCCCGGATCTCGTCGAGGGTGGCGCGCAGGTCGTCGCGTACGGAGTCGAACATGGGGGTGCTCCTGAAGGTGCTCGCACGGGAGGGGGAAGGCTGCGGACGGAGGCGGGTCACGCGCTCCAGTCGAGGACGATCTTGCCGCTGCGGCCGCTCGCCGCGTCGGCGAAGGCCGCCTCGAAGTCGCGGTGGTCGTAGCGCCCCGTGACCACGGGCGCGAGGTCCAGGCCGCCTTCGAGCAGGACCGACATCGCGTACCAGGTCTCGAACATCTCGCGGCCGTAGATGCCCTTGATGGTGATCATCGAGGTGACGATGCGGGACCAGTCGACCGGGAACTCCTCGGAGGGCAGTCCGAGCATCGCGATCCGGCCGCCGTGCGTCATGTTGGCGATCATGTCGCGCAGCGCCTCGGGCCGGCCGGACATCTCCAGGCCGACGTCGAAGCCCTCGCGCAGGCCGAGGGCGCGCTGGCCGTCGGCGACGGTGGCGCCGGAGACGTCGAGCGCGAGGTCGGCGCCGACCTTGCGGGCGAGCTCCAGGCGCTCCTCGCTGACGTCGGTGACCATGACGTGGCGGGCTCCGGCGTGCCGGGCCACGGCCGCCGCCATCAGCCCGATCGGCCCGGCCCCGGTGATCAGTACGTCCTCGCCGACCAGCGGGAACGACAGCGCGGTGTGCACGGCGTTGCCGAACGGGTCGAAGATCGCCGCGATGTCGAGGTCGACGGGCACGCGGTGCACCCACACATTGGTCGCGGGCAGCGCGACGTACTCGGCGAAGGCGCCGTCGCGGCCGACCCCGAGTCCGACCGTGGCCCGGCACAGGTGGCGGCGGCCGGCCAGGCAGTTGCGGCACGTGCCGCACACCAGGTGCCCCTCGCCGCTGACCAGGTCGCCGACGGCGGGCCCGGTGACGTCGCGGCCGACCTCGACGACCTCGCCCACGAACTCGTGCCCGACCACCAGCGGCGCGCTGACGGCCTGCTGCGCCCAGCCGTCCCAGCGGTGGATGTGCAGGTCGGTGCCGCAGATGCCGGTGCGCAGCACCTTGATCAGTACGTCCGCGGGGCCGACGGCCGGCTCCGGTACGTCCGTGAGCCGGAGCCCCGGCCCGGCCTTCTCCTTGACGAGCGCCTTCACGCGACGGCTCCTGATGTGCGGGCCCCGGACCCCGGGCACGCCGAAGGAGCCCGTACCGGGGAGGTGAGTGGGATCGTCCAGCAATCTGCCGTACGCCACCGTCCCCGGTCCATCGAGGATTTCTTAAGCTGCGCCGCAGCTCCGCTTCACGTTCGGGCCGGGGCCTTCGCCGCGCCGTCCCCCCGTACCGTCCGCCGTGCGGCCCGCCGTGCCGTGCGCGCCTTCCGCATGCCCTCCGTGTGCCGTCCGCGGGCCGTCCTCAGATGCCGCCGTCGCGCAGTTCGAGCTGCTGGACCAGTTCCGCCGCCATCGACTTGATGGTGTCCAGGCCCGCCCGGCCCCACGGCCGCGGCTCGACGTCGACCACGCAGATCGTGCCGAGTGCGAAGCCCGTCCGGTCCATCAGGGGGGCGCCGAGGTAGGTGCGGACGCCGAACTCGTCGACGACCGGGTTCCCCGCGAACCGCGGGTAGTCGCACACGTCCTCGAGGACCAGCGCCTTGCGCCGCACCACCACGTGCGGGCAGAAGCCGTGGTCGCGGGCCAGGTAGCGGCTCGCCGGGCGGCGCGGGCGGCGCGCCTCGGCGGTCAGCGCCTCGCCGCCGCCCGTGCCGTCCGGGGTGTGCAGCCCGGCGAAGAACTGCCGGTGCTCGTCGATGAAGTTGACCATCGCGTACGGCACCGCGGCGACCTCGGCGAGCCGGTCGGCGAAGGCGTCGAGGGCGGGCTCGGGCCGCTCCCCCAGGCCCAGCCGGCGCAGCCGCCGCACCCGGTCGGACGCGTCCCTGTCCTCGGGGGTGAGCAGCAGCCGACCGGCCGGACGCGGCGGGTCGTAGCTCATGTGTGGGCTCCGTGGCTGGGGGCGGTCGCGGGCGCGTGCGCGAGGAGGTGGCGTACGAGGGTCAGCAGCGTCTGGATGGCCGAGCTGGAGATGCGGGCGTCGCAGCACACGACGGGGATATCCGGGTCGAGGTCGAGGGCGGCGCGCACCTCGTCCGGGGCGTAGCGGAAGCCGCCGTCGAACTCGTTGACGGCCACGATGAAGCCCATGCCGCGCTGCTCGAAGAAGTCGACGGCCGCGAAGCAGTCCTCCAGGCGGCGGGTGTCGGCGAGGATCACCGCGCCCAGCGCGCCCTCGGAGAGCTCGTCCCACATGAACCAGAAACGCTCCTGCCCGGGCGTCCCGAACAGGTACAGCACGTGTTCGGGGTCCAGGGTTATGCGACCGAAGTCCATCGCGACGGTCGTCTCGACCTTGTTCTCGATGCCTTCGAGGTCGTCGATCCCGGCGCTGACCGTGGTGAGGAGCTCCTCCGTGCTCAGCGGCGTGATCTCGCTCACCGCGCCGACGAAGGTGGTCTTGCCCACTCCGAAGCCTCCCGCCACCAGGATCTTCAGCGCGGTGGGGAAGGGGTCAGAGCTGTCGTCGTAGTCCATCGAGCACTGCCTCCAGAAGGGACCGGTCCGTGGGATTGTGGTGGAAAGCCGGGAACTTGGTGGTCAGCGCCCCGCAGTCGACGAGGTCGGACAGCAGCACCTTGGTGACCACCGCCGGGAGCCCGAGGTGGGCGGCGATCTCGGCCACCGAGACGGGTCCCCGGCACAGGTCGAGCGCCTGGTTGTGCTCCGGTCCGAGGTAGCCGCGCGGGGCGGCGCCGGTGGACATCACCTGTGACAGCAGATTCATCGTCAGGGTGGGCCGGGTCCTGCCGTTGCTGACCGTGTAGGGGCGCACCAGCCGGCCGGCCGCGTCGTCGAGCCAGGGCCCGTCGCCGGCCGCGGCCACGCTCAGGGCCTCGTCGCACGCGGTTCGGCGGGCTGCCGGGGCGCCGTCGTCAGGTACGGCCGCACGCTCTTGACGAGCATCGCCATCTCGTAGCCGAGCACGGCCGCGTCGGCCTCGCGCCCGGCGAGCACGGCGAGGCAGGTTCCGGACCCCGCGGTGGAGACGAACAGCAGCGTCGAGTCCAGCTCGACCACGACCTGGCGCACCTCGCCGCCGTCGCCGAAGCGGATGCCCGCGCTGCGGCCGAGGGAGTACAGGCCCGAGGCGAGCGCGGCCATGTGGTCGGCGCTGTCGTCGTCCAGGCCGTGGACGGACTTCACCAGCCCGTCGCAGGAGAGCAGGACAGCGCTCCTGGTGTGCGGCACGCGCTGGACGAGCCCGCTCATCAGCCAGTCGAGATCGGATACCTGGGAGATCGGCACATCGCTCGCCATGGTGGATCGGCTCCTTGGAGTACGAAGGTCCGCGCGGAAGGAGGGGAGGGCGCGGGCGTGGGTGGGGGCGTCGGGAGGGACGGGGGTCATCCGGCCGGTGCGCTCCCGTCGTGCCGGGGTGCGGAGGTCCGGTCGCCCGGGGCGGGCGCGGTGTCGTGCGCGGCGCGCGCCTCGTGCGGCGCGGACGTCCCGTGCGGTCCGTACGGCTCGTACAGCCCCTGCCGTACGGGGGCGGAGGGGGCCGGGGCGGGGCGGGCCGCCTCGGGGCGCGCGTCGGCCGGGGGCGCGGCGGGCTCCGCCGGATGTGCCTCCGCGAGGCCGACGCCGCGCCGGAACGCCGCCACCAGGCCCGGGTCGTGGCCGACGACGACGCCGTCGTCCTGGCGCGGGGCGGGCCCGCCGCGCAGCTGGGGGGCGAGGTGCTCCTGGGCGCGGCGGCGGGGCAGCAGCGGCTTGTCCTTGGTGCCGCGCGGGACGCCGCCCCGCGGGGCGGGCAGCAGGGAGGCGTTCTCGTCCACGGCCCGCCGGTCGCCGGGGTGGATGCCGGGGACGGCGTCCGCCGGGGTGCGCCGCTGCCCGGAACCGCGCACCGGCAGCGGGACGGGGCCGCCGTCGGCCGCGCCGTGCTGGTGACCGCGCTGGACGGCCGGTTCGGCGGTGCCGTGCTGCACGGGCTCGGGGGCGGCGGGCGCCGCAGCCGGCGGGCGTGCCGCGTCGCCGGGAGCACCCGGCGTCCCGTCCCACGCCGGGGGGACCGGTACGGAGCGGGGCCGCGCGCCGTGCGCGGCCTCGCCGCGGGGTCCGCCGGGCGGGACGGCGCCGTCCGCCGGGTCGCCGTACCCCGTCGTGTCGCGCGCCCACGCCTCGCCCACGAGGGTCACCGGTCCCGGCGCCGCGTGCGCGGGGCCACCGTGCGCCGGCGCCCCCGCCTCCACCGCCGCGCGCTGCTGCCCGAGCACCTGCTCCTGGTGGCTCTCCGCGCCGAGCAGCTCCTGCGGGACGATGACGGCGGCCTGCACGCCGCCGTAGATGTTGGTCTGCAGGCGGACGTGGATGCCGTGCCGCCGCGCGAGCTGGGAGACCACGAACAGGCCGATGCGGCCGTCCTGCAGCAGGCTCGCCACGTTGACCTGGTCGGGGTCGGCGAGCAGCGCGTTCATCTTGTTCTGCTCGGTCACCGGCATGCCGAGGCCGCGGTCCTCGACCTCGACGGCGAGCCCGGAGGTGACGAGGTCGGCGCGGAGCAGGACCTGGGTGTGCGGGGCGGAGAACACCGTGGCGTTCTCGACGAGTTCGGCCAGGAGGTGGATCACGTCGGCGACGACGTGCCCGCGCAGCGTGCCGGCGATCGGCGGCACCAGTTTGACGCGGGAGTAGTGCTCGACCTCCGCGATGGCGGAGCGCAGGACCTCGGTCATGGAGACCGGGTTGCTCCACTGGCGGCGCGAGACGGCGCCGCCCAGGACGGCCAGGTTCTCGGCGTGACGCCGGATGCGGGTGGCGAGGTGGTCGATGTGGAAGAGGCCCTTGAGCAGGTCGGGGTCCTCGATCTCGTTCTCCAGCTGGTCGAGGATCGAGATCTCGCGGTGCACCAGCGACTGCAGCCGCCGGGCGAGGTTGACGAAGACCTCCAGCTTCTGCTCGCTGCCCGTCTGGCTGGAGAGCTGGGCGGCCTGCACGACGGTGGCGACGGCGACCTCGTGGGCCCGGGCGAGGTCGTCGGCGAGCAGTTCGAACGGGTCGGCCCCGGCACCCGCGCGGGCGCGCGGGCGCCGGGCGGGCGGGCCGTCGCCGCGGCGCAGCGACACGACGACCTCGCGCAGGTCGGCCTCGCCGCCGGCGCTGGTGCGGCGCAGCGCGTCGACGCGCTCGCGGACGGACCGCACGGCGCGCCGGGCGGCGACGGCGGCGATCACCACGGCGGCGAGGGTCACGACGGCGGCCCCGCCGAGCACGCCCCACAGGGCGGGTCCCGGCCGGACGCCCGCGGAGCGGACGAGGAACAGCACGGCGGCGCCGGCGCCGAGCGCCACCGCGACGGGCGGCAGGACCGCGAGGCGCAGGAGCTGGTGGCGCAGGGAGGTCTCGGCCGGCGCCGCGGTGCGGGCGACCTGCCTGCCGTGCCGTCCGCCCTCGCGGCGGTCTGCGCGTGCGGCCGGTGCGCGGAGGTGAGACATCGACGTCCTCGTGCTGGTGGTGGGGGCGGCGGGAGGGCCCGGTACCGCGCCTGGGCAGGCGCCGTCGCGTGTCGGAGGGCAGGAAGGCCCGCCCTTCCGTCGCTCGACGGGCACTGACAGTAGTCGTCCTCGCGGCGGGTCCGGCGGTCAGTTGGGGAAGTCCGGCGGACAGCATCCCGCTCTGGTATGAGGGCTCGCACGGAAGACCGATAATGCCTCCGTCCGCTCGCTCCGGAGTCACCACGAGCCGGTCAGAGCTGGTCGGAAGCGGTCACGGACAAAAGGCGAGGGCCGAGGAGCAGGTGGCTCCTCGGCCCTCGCCGCCGGGCGGAACGCCCGTGCGCGTCAGCTCGCCGGGACGGTCTCCGCCGCGCCGGTGCCGTCGGCACCGTCCCCCGGGACGTCACTGTCCGTCCTCCCGCCGACGGCCGCGGGCGCGGGCGCGGGCGCGTCGGCCTCCCGCGCGGAGCCGGCGTCCCCGGCGGCGGCCTGCGACGTCGCGGCCTCGGCCAGCGGCCCGGTGCCGGGCCAGCCGCCCTTCGGCGCCAGGGCCACGCCGCGCCACCACGGCTCGGCCGGTACCGCCTCGGCCGCGGGCTCGAAGGGCTCGCCCGGACGCGGCAGCGCGACGCGCGCGCCGGCCGCGCGGGCGGCGGCGACGGTGCCCTCGCCGGGCTCGGCCCAGGCGTGCGGCGCCAGGTTGAAGGTCGCCCAGTGGATCGGCAGCATCGGCCCGGCGCCGACGGCGTCCCCGCCCTGGAGGTCCACGTGCGCCCGCATGCCCTCCTCGGGCGTCATGTGGATGTCCGGCCAGTACTCGCTGTACGCGCCGATCTGGATCATCGTGACGTCGAAGGGGCCGTACTCCGCGCCGATGTCCTGGAAGCCCTTGAAGTAGCCGGTGTCACCGCTGTGGTAGATCCGGTGGGTGTCGCCGGCGACGGCCCAGGAGGCCCACAGGGTGTGCTGGGTGTTGCGCAGGCCGCGGCCGCAGAAGTGGCGCGCGGGGGCGGCGGTGAGCGACAGCCCGCCGACCTTCGTCGACTCGTGCCAGTCCAGTTCGCGCAGCCGGTCCGCGGGCACGCCCCAGTGCTCCAGGTGCGCGCCGACGCCGAGCGGCACCGCGAAGAGGGTGTCCGTGCCCGCCAGCGCCTTGATGGTGGGCATGTCGAGGTGGTCGTAGTGGTCGTGCGAGATGACGACCACGTCGACCGGGCCGAGGGCGGCCAGCGGCACCGGCACCGGGTGCAGCCGCTTGGGCCCGGCGAAGGCGAACGGCGAGCAGCGCTCGCCCCAGACCGGGTCGAACAGGACCCGGTGCCCGTCGATCTCGGCGAGCACGCTGGAGTGGCCCATCCACGTGATGCGCAGCCCGGTCGCCGGCGGCCCGGCCAGGTCGGCGAGGGTGGTGCTGTGCACCGGCACCCGGCCGGCCGGGGCGCGGCGGGCGCGCTCCTCCTTGCCGAGGTAGGTCTTCGCGAGTTCCACCCTGGAGCCGACCGGCCCGGTCCGCGCCCTTTCCGGATTCCGGAAGACACCGTCCGCGAAGTGGGGTGATCTGCGGATGCGCGCCAGGCGCTCCCCGCTCGGGTCCGCGCCGAAGGCGGCGGGCTGCAGCGCCTGGAGCCCGGAGCGCAGGGAACGGAAACCGGTCACGGTACCTCCTGAGAGTTTCGGTCAGGTATGCCATTGTCGTCGAGGCCGCCGCACGGCGCCGGGTCGGGCGCGTGACGGTCCCGTGTCCGCGACGGTCCGCCGCGCGGAACGGCACATGGACCGCCCCCGGGGTAGGACGCCCGCGCGCCAGGGGGAGTTGAGCGTTCCGCAGTCCGCTCCCGCGTTGACCAGTCGTTCAGTACGGGCCCGCCGGGGGCCGTCGTGCGCCCGTAGCGCGGCGGAACCCCGCGAAGGACTAGGGTTGCGGCGTGGCGAGAGTGCGGTTGAGCGTGGCGGAGCGGCGCGAGGCGCTGCTGCGGGCGGCCATCGGGCAGATCGAGGCACGGGGTGTGGCGGCGGTGCGGATCGCCGACGTCGCCGCGGCCCTCGGCGTCAGCAACGCCCTGGTGCTCTACCACTTCTCGACCAAGGAGAAGCTGGTCGCCGCCGCCTTCGCGCACGCGGCCGAGGGCGACCTCGCGCGGCTGCGCAAGCTGCTGGGCCGCCGCACGACCGCGCTGCGCAGGCTGCGGGCGGCGGTGCGCTGGTACGCGCCGACCGGCCAGGCCAAGGGCTGGCGGCTGTGGATCGAGGGCTGGGCGGCGGCCCTGCGCGAGCCCGTGCTGCGGGACGTCGCCCGCGACCTGGACCGGCAGTGGAAGGCGGCGCTCACGGAGGTCGTCGCGGAGGGCGTGGCGGCGGGCGAGTTCCGGTGCCCGGACCCGGCGGGGGCGGCACTGCGCCTCACGGCCCTGCTGGACGGGCTCGCCGTGCAGATGACGGCCTACCCGGGCGCGATCTCGCGGGCCCGGGCGCAGGAGTGGGCGGACGACGCCCTGGCCCGCGAACTGGGCCTGGACCGGGCGGCGTTGACGGCCTCCGCCGGGCCGCGCTGAGGCCGTCCGGCGGGCCGCGCCGGAACCGCCCGCCGGGGTGCGGCGGAACCGCCGCACCCCGGTGCTGCGCGCACGGGCCGCGCGGTCCGGGTGTCCCGCGCGGCCGCGCCCTCCGGCGCCCCGCGTCCGCCGATGCCGGTGCCGGTGCCGGTGCCGATGATCAGGCAACGGGGGCGATCCTGCTCCTGATGTCCTCCGGGGACAGGGTCCCCTTGGCCACGACGTGGTCGCCGGAGGACTGGCCGCGCAGCCGCCGGCCGATCCACGGCACCAGGTGCTCCCGCGCCCACTGGATGTCGTCCCGCCGCACCTCGAAGGTGCCGCGGGGCGGCAGCGCCGGCCACGGCTGCTCGGGGTCGGCCGGCACGTCGAGGCCGAGGACCTGGCCGGCCCGCAGGGCGACCCGGGTGTGCCCCTCGGGCGACAGGTGCAGCCGGTCGCTGTCCCAGGCCCGCCGGTCCCGGACGCTGCGCAGGGACCACAGGTCGAGCACGGGGCAGCCGTACCGGTCGGCGATGGCCCGCACGTGCCCGTTGTACGTGGCGATCTTGCCGCGCAGGTGCTTCAGGACGGGGGTGTCACGGGTGTCGAAGCCGGTGGTCACCATGACCGTGCCGGCGGCGGAGGCGAGCGAGGCGACCGCCCGCTCGAAGCGCTCCGCGACCTCGTCGGGGTCGGTGCCGGGCCGGATGATGTCGTTGCCGCCGGCGCAGAAGGACACCAGGTCCGGGGCCATCTCCCGGGCGCGCGGGAGCTGGTCGGCAACGATCTGGTCGAGCAGTTTCCCGCGGACGGCGAGGTTGGTGTACTCGAAGGTCCCCTCGGGACGCCGGTCCGCCAGGAGCACCGCGAAGCGGTCCGCCCAGCCGACGAGCGCCCCGTCGGGCCCGGGGTCACCGACTCCCTCGGTGAAGCTGTCCCCCACCGCCACGTACGACCCGATCACTACTGCCTTGTTGTCTCTCTTCGAATCGTCTGCCACGTCGACTCACTATTCACCTTCGGATGTGAGCTACGCGACCGTAGGAAGGGGTTGACGAACGGTGAGATAGGCCACGGGTCAAGTGTTGGTCAACTTCGGAATACGCGGGTGGGCCCGCGACAGTACGCCGAAGGCCGGACCCCGGGGTGCGGGGTCCGGCCTTCGGGTGCTGTCCGTCGGGCCGCGCGCGGGCGGGTGCCCGCGGTGCGCGGCGGGGCGTCAGAGGCTGACGCCGTGGGAGCGGAGGTAGGCCACCGGGTCCACGTCGGAGCCGTAGTCCGGCGTGGTGCGGATCTCGAAGTGCAGGTGCGGCCCGGTCACGTTGCCGGTCGCCCCGGACAGACCTATCCGCTGGCCCTCGGTCACGGTCTGGCCGGCCGAGACGGAGAGCTGCGAGAGGTGGGCGTACTGGGCGTAGTGGCCGTCGCCGAGCTTGATGACGACCTGGTTGCCGTACGCGCCGCCCCAGCCGGCGGAGACGACCGTGCCCGCGGCGACGGCCTTGAGGGAGGTGCCGGTCGGGACGACGAAGTCGGTGCCGGTGTGGTAGCCGCTGGACCACATGCTGCCGGAGGTGTGGTAGGCGGTGCCGACGGTGGCGCCGTCCACGGGCAGGGTGTAGCCGCTGCCGCTGGTCCGCGACGTGGCGGCGGCCTCGTCGGCCGCGGTCCCGCTCCGCGCGGACGACGACTGCGACGAGGACGCGGTGGTGTCCGACGGCTTGGAGGACTTCGTCGACCCGGAGGACTCCGACGACTCGGCCGACCCGGACGACCCGGTGGTAGCGCCGGCGGAGGACTTGCCCGCGAGGGACAGCTTCAGGCCCGGGTGGATGAGCGACGGGTCGCCGCCGACGGCCTCGCGGTTGTCCGCGTAGAGCTTCTTCCAGCCGCCGCTGACGTGCTGCTCCTCGGCGATCTTCGACAGGTAGTCGCCCGACTTCACGGTGTACGTGGCCGACGCGGTCCGCGTGGCGGCGGAGGCGGACCCGGCGGCGTGGGCGGGGGCCGCCTGGACGGCGCTCTGCGGCGTGGCCGCCTGGGCGCCGGCCGCCCCGAGCAGGGGCAGGGCGAGCGCGGCCCCACCGGTTCCGGCGAGCGCGAGCGAACCGGTCAGGCGCAGGGACTTGGGACGGCGGTGCTTACCCTTTGCGGGCATGGCGAATTCCTCTCCGGCGCCTGCGAGGTGAGCTGTCGGGTGCGGACTGGAGATGCCCGGCCGCGCTGTCGCACGGCTTTACCCCGAGCCTGTTCCGGGAACCGGGCCAGGCGTCGTACCTGTGGTTCCCCCGCTCCTGCCGTGACGGGTGAGTGGGTGAAACTCCAGGCGGCGGCAGGATTAGGCGTCCGCCCGGGCTGCAGGGAACGTAAGCGAACGGGACGCGCGCCGACAACCGCCCGGTTCCGCTTCCGCGCCATTCCCTTGATCCTCTCCGGAAATCCCGGTCACCCTCCGTGGATTAAGGATCTTTTCTTTTCCGCAATTCCCCTTTTCCACCACGAGAATTACGTGAACATGGCGGCAACGGACGGTCACCGATATGACGCTGCTCACGAGCCCTCTCCTCAAGCAGCCTCATTCCGGTACCAGCTGGAACGAAGGCGCCAATCGGGACAGACTTCTCAGATGCGACGGAGGCGGAAAACTGCCGCGTCCAGGTCTCCCCGCAGCCCCGTCCGCAGCCCGTGGTGCGCCAGGACGGCCCCCCGGTACGTCTCGCCGGTCTCACGGCACGCGTACGCCGCGGCCGGATCGAGCCCGCGCAGCCGCAGCGGGGCGGCCGGCTCCCCGTAGTGCTGCGCCTGGAGCCAGGCCAGCACGACCACGTCGTCCCCGAGCACGTACTGCACCGCGCTCGAACCGCCCTGCGGGGCCCTGAGCCGGTGGAGGTCCCCGCGCTGCACGACCGGCCTGATCTCCTTGTAGAGCGCCACCCACTCCCGCGCCTCGGCCAGCTCCCGCGGGGTCCACCGCGTCAGGTCGCCGCCCACGCCGAGCACGCCGGCCATGGCGCTCACGAAACGGAACCGCAGGGAGCTGACCCGCCCGTTGAGCTGCGTGTTGGGGCTGTCGGTGACCCAGGCGGCCATGACCCGCGCCGGGTGCACCTGGGAGAAGCCGTGCTGGATGGCGAGCCGGTCGAGCGGGTCGGTGTTGTCCGAGGTCCACACCTGGTCGGTGCGCGCCAGGACGCCGAGGTCGATCCGGCCGCCGCCGCCCGAGCAGGACTCGAAGGCCACCCCCGGGTGCGCGGCCCGGAGGCGGTCCACCAGCCGGTACAGGGCGCGCACGTGGTCCACCCACAGCCGCTGCGGATACGGCTCGCCCGGCCATCCGGGGTCGGTGAAGCTGCGGTTGAAGTCCCATTTCACGTAGTCGATCGGCGCACTGGACAGCAGGGTGTCGAGCCGCTCCCACAGGTACTCCTGGACGTCCTCGCGCGCCAGGTTGAGCACGAGCTGGTTGCGGAGCTCCGTCCGGGTCCGGCCGGTCCTGGACTGCACCCAGTCGGGGTGCGCCCGGTACAGGTCGCTGTCCGGGTTGACCATCTCCGGCTCGACCCAGATGCCGAACCCCATGCCCAGCGCGTGCACCTCGTCGGCGAGCGGCTTCAGGCCGTGCGGGAAGCGGTCGGGGTGGGGCGTCCAGTCGCCGAGCCCGGCCCGGTCGCTGGTGCGCGACCCGAACCAGCCGTCGTCGACCACGAACAGCTCGACGCCCAGCTCCGCGGCCCGGTGCGCGAGCGCCCGCTGCTGCTCCTCGGAGATGCCGAAGCCGGTGGCCTCCCAGGAGTTGTAGAGCACGGGCCGGTCCCGGTCCGCGTCGGGGATCACGTGCGCCCGCTGGTAGGCGTGCCAGGCGCGGCTCGCCCCGCCGAAGCCGCCGTCGCTCCACAGGCCGGCGAGGACGGGCGTGACGAAGGACTCGCCCGGCTCCAGGCGCAGCAGGCCCGAGTCGTCGTGCCCGGCGCCGCCGGTGATCTGCACGCGCGCGTCGGGCAGCTGCGCGACGGCGATGCGCCAGCTGCCCGACCAGGCGAGCGCGCACGTGTACACCTCGCCGCGCTCCTCGGTCGCGTCCGTGTCGAGCGCTACCCAGGGCAGGTGGTCGTGCCCGGTGTGCCCGCGCCGGCTGCCGATCACCTGCTCGCCGTACGTGAGGTCCGAGCGCGCCAGGCGGGACTCCGCCGCCCAGCGCCCGTGCAGCTGGGACAGCCGCCAGCCCTCGCGCCACGGCAGCGTGAACGTCGCGGAGTCGGCGCGCAGCACCTCCAGGGCGGGGCCGTCGTTGGTGAGCGCGACCCACCTCTCGAGGACGTCGCCGCGCATCCGGTAGTGCAGCGCGATACCGAGCCCGCCGTCGCGGAAGCGCAGCCGCAGCGTGTCCCCGCCGGCCCCTCCCCCGTCCGCGCCGTCCGCGCCGCTCTCCACGTCGTACGCCTCGAAGCGCCACTCGGTGCCGCGGACCTCGTCCGTGCGCACGGACAGCGCGGGGCGCGTGAAGCGGGGGCCGCCCTCGACCGGGTACTCCTCGCGCCCGTCGAGCGGGGACTCGAACGAACCCGTCTCCGGGAGGGGCACGGCGGCCAGCGCCCCGGCGTCGGCGAGCGTGATCCGCGGCCCCCAGTGCAGGTGCAGCAGCTCGTCGCGGTCGGTGAGCCGCAGGGCGTAGCCGCTCGCGGGTCCCGTCAGGAGCCACGTCCGGCCGTCCGCACCGATCTCGATCACTCAGGCCCCCCACAGATACGAACAGGCATGATCACGTACCAACATCATCAGGGGTGGCGCACTCCCGGGCAATGCCGTGCGCGCCCCGCCGCCCGCCTGCCGCACCCTGCCGCGCCGGCGCTCCGGCACGGATGATTGCCCGTGGAATCCATGTCGTATCGTCGGGTCGCGCCCCGCCGGCGAGGTGCCGACGGCCCTGTGGGAGGAGCCCTTCGTGACACAGCAGATCCCTTCGACCGAGCCCGAGCTGACCGGTGTGCGCAACTTCCGCGACGTGGGCGGGCTGCCGACCGCGGACGGCCGGCGCGTGGCGCGCGGACGGCTGTTCCGCAGCGGCCACCTCGCGCACGCCACGGCGGAGGATGCCGCGTTCCTGGCCTCGCTGGGCCTGCACACGGTCTTCGACTTCCGCAACGCGGCGGACAAGCGGCTGGAGGGTCCCGACGTCGAGCTGCCGGGCGTGCGGAACGTGAACCTGCCGCTGTCGGACCCGGCGGACGGCGCCGAGTTCTGGCGGATGGTGCGTGACGGGGACATCGAGCAGCTGCGGTCGATCCTGGCGGACGGCAAGGGCGCGGACCGCATGATCGCCTCGTACCGGACGATCATTACCGAGCGCACCGCCGAGCACGGGCGGGTGCTGCGCGCGCTCGCCGAGGACAGCGTGCCCGCGCTCATGCACTGCGCGGCGGGCAAGGACCGCGCGGGGCTGTCGATCGCCGTGACGCTGCTCGCCCTCGGCGTGGAGCGCGAGGCCATCGAGGCGGACTACCTGGAGTCGAACGCGACGCACCGCCGCTACAAGGTGCACCGCAGCAGCACGGCACAGGACGCCCGCTCGCCCGAGGTGATGGAGCTGCTGAGCCCGCTGTTCGACGCACGGGCCGAGTACCTGGCCGCCGCCTTCGGGACGATCGAGGAGACCTGGGGCGGCGTGGACCCGTACCTGGAGCGGGGCCTCGGCGTCACGCCCGAGGTGCGGGAGCGGCTGCGCGAGCGCTTCCTCGACTGACGCGGCCCGCGGCCGGTCCGGGTCGTGCACGACCCGGACCGCGCACGACCCGGCCCGCACCGGACCCGGCCCGCGGCGGACCGGGGCGCACAGCGCCCGGCCGTCTCCCCGGCCGGGGCACCCGGCTCCTACTGGTTCTGGGCGCCCAGCTCGAACAGCAGGTAGACGAAGGCCGCGAACAGGTGGCCCACGGCGACGTAGATGATCAGCCGCACCCACAGGGCGCGCGGGAACTTCTCCTCCATGGACCGGCGGGCGGGCCGGGGCGTGGTCTGGGGCTGGGGGTTGTCGGTCACGACGTCTCTCCCGGGGTTCGGTGCCCGGCCGCGGGGCCGAGGCACAGCGCGGCGGCGGGGCTCTGCAAGAGGGTGTGGACGAAGAGGAGGTCGGCGCCGTCCTCGTCGGCGGCGGCGATGCGGTGCGGGGTCAGCGAGTCGAAGTGGGCGCTGTCGCCGGGCGCGAGCACGTGCGCGGTGTCGCCGAGGCGCAGCCGCAGCCGGCCGCGCAGCACGTGGAGCCACTCCTCGCCGGGGTGGACGCGGACGATGTCGCCCTGCGCCCCGTGCGGGACGTGGACGCGCAGCGCCTGCATGCCGCGCCCGGCGGACCCGGCCTGCCAGTACGTCCAGCCGCCCGCGCGCGTGGGCTCCATGTCGGCGGCGCGCACGACGGCGTCCCGCTCGGCGGCCGTCTCGCCGAGCAGCTCCGAGACGGTCGTGCCGTAGACGCGGGCCAGCGAGAGCAGCACGGGCAGCGAGGGCTGGCGCTGCCCGGTCTCCAGGCGCGAGAGGTGGGCGGGCGACAGCCCGGCGGTGCGGGCGGCGGCCTCCAGGGTGAGCCCGGCGCGCCGCCGCAGCTCACGCAGTTGCGGCGCGACGGCGGGCAGCGCGTCGTCGGTTCCTGGTTCCGGCGGCGGCTCGGCCGTCCCCGGTCGGGCAGGGCTCATACCTTGATTCAGCCAGAGGTTTGCCTCGGAGGCAAATTCCTTGCCTGAGAGGCAAAGAGTCACGGGAGCCTTCTGCCCCGCGGGTCCCGGCGGCCGTCCGGCCCGTCCTCGGGAGCGGTTCTCCGCAAGCCGTCCGCCCCGCCCGGCGGCGGGGCGGCGCCCGTCCGGTCAGCGGTTGGCGACCGCCTGCTTCACCAGTGTCCTCCCGAAGTCCCACATGAGGCCACCGCCGCTGTGCGCGTCGTCCATCACAGCGGTGAACGCCGTCACGAACCGGTCCACGTCCGCGTCGTCGATCACCAGCGGCGGGATCAGCTTGATCACCTCCAGGTGGTCGCCGGAGACCTGGGTGAGGATGCGGTGGCGCTGGAGCAGCGGGACGACCACCATCTGCGCGAACAGGCCCTTGCGGGCCGCCTGCAGCACGGTCCAGCGGCTGCGCAGCTTCAGCGACCTCGGCCGCCCGAACTCGATGCCGATCATCAGGCCCCGGCCGCGCACCTCGCTCAGCAGCTCGTACTCGTCCACGAGCGCCGCGAGCCGGGACTTCAGCCGCTCGCCGGTCGCCCGGGCGCGGGCGACGGTCTCCTCGTTCTCCATGACCGAGAGCACGGCGAGCCCGGCGGCCATGGCCTGGGCGTTGGCGCCGAAGCTCGCGGAATGGACCAGGACCCGGTCCATGGACGAGTAGACCTTCTTGAAGATCCAGTCCCGGCCCAGGGTGGCGCCGACCGGGACGTAGCCGCCGGAGAGCGCCTTGGCCACGCACACCAGGTCCGGCTCGACGCCGTCCTCGTGCTGGTAGGCGTAGAAGTCACCGGTCCGGCCGAGGCCCGTCTGCACCTCGTCGGCGATGAGCAGCGCCTTGTGCCGGTGCAGCAGCTCCTGCGCGGCCCGCAGGTAGCCGGGCGGGCTCTCGTACACCCCCTTGCCCTGGATCGGCTCGACGATCAGGGCGGCGACGTCGCCCTTCCTCAGCTCCCGGGCCAGCGCGTCGAGGTCGCCGAGCGGAACGGCCGTGTCCGGCAGCAGCGGCGCGAAGCCGTCCCGGAAGCCGTCCTCGCCGTTGACCGAGAGGGAGCCGGTGGTCAGGCCGTGGAAGGCGTGTGCGCAGTACAGCACGCGCGGCCGGCCGGTGGCGAACCGCGCGAACTTCAGCGCCGTCTCGACCGCCTCGGTGCCGCTGTTTCCGAAGAAGACCCGGTCCAGGTGGGGGCTGTGGGCGAGCAGCCGCTCGGCGAGCAGCCCGGGCAGCGGCTGGCAGTCGAAGCGGGTGAGGTCGGCGAGCGAGGCGTCGAGGACGTCGTGCAGCGCCCTGCGGACCACGGGGTGGTGGCGGCCGAGCCCCATCACCCCGAAGCCGGCGAGCATGTCCAGGTAGTCGTTGCCGTCCGCGTCGAAGAAGTGCGCGCCCTCGGCCCGTTCGTAGACCTTGTCGAAGCCGATGGTGTGCAGCATGCGCGGGAGCTGGTGGTTCAGGTACCTGGCGTGCAGCTCGTAGCGCTCGGCGCCGCGCTCGGCCAGCAGGGCGGCGAGGTCGAACTCCTGCTTTCCGGAAGGGCCCGTCATACGTCTTTCTCCTCGCTCTTCTCCTCGGTCCTCTCCTTGGACGCGCGCTCCCGGACGGCCGGGGCGGCGCCGATCCGCCCGGCGATCTCGACGGGCGTGAGCCCGATGTCGGCCAGTACCTCCGCGCGCTTGGCGTGCGCGAGGAACTGCTCGGGAATGCCGAAGCGCCGTACGGGCACGTCGACGTCGGCGTCGCCCAGCGCCAGGGCGACCGCGGAGCCGACCCCGGCGGCCCGGCTGTTGTCCTCGACGACCGCCACCATGCGGTGTTCGGCGGCGAGTGCGGGCAGCTCCGGGTCCACGGGCTTGACCCAGCGCGGGTCCACGACCGTGCAGCCGATGCCGCGCGCCCGGAGCAGGTCGGCGGCCTGCAGGCAGACGGACGCCATCACGCCGACCGCGACGAGCAGCACCCGGGGCTCCTCGTCGCGGCTGAGGACGTCCATGCCGCCCACCCGGCCGACGGCGGGCAGCTCGGGCCCCACGGACTCCTTGGGGAAGCGGATCAGCGTCGGCGCGTCGTCGACGTCGACGGCCTCGCGCAGCTGGGCGCGCAGCTGCGCGGCGTCGCGCGGGGCGGCGATCCTGAGGCCGGGCACGACCTGGAGGACCGACAGGTCCCACACGCCGTTGTGGGAGGCGCCGTCGGCACCGGTCACCCCGGCCCGGTCCAGGACGAAGGTGACGCCGCACCGGTGCAGGGCGACGTCCATGAGGAGCTGGTCGAAGGCGCGGTTGAGGAAGGTGGCGTAGACGGCGA
This sequence comes from Streptomyces minutiscleroticus, assembly GCF_014650875.1. Classification (GTDB taxonomy): domain Bacteria; phylum Actinomycetota; class Actinomycetes; order Streptomycetales; family Streptomycetaceae; genus Streptomyces; species Streptomyces minutiscleroticus. Next base: position 1,437 of record NZ_BMVU01000024.1, on the reverse strand, counting down.
CGACGGGGTGCAGGCCGCCGGTGGCCAGGCCCGCCGCGCAGACCGCCGCGTGCTGCTCGGCTATGCCGACGTCCCAGACGCGGTCGGGGAAGCGTTCGGCGAACCTCCCCAGGCCCACCGGGTGCAGCATGGCCGCCGTGAGCGCCACGACGTCCGCCCGCTCCTGGCCGATGCGCACGATCTCGTCGCCGAAGACCGAGGTCCAGGACGGGCCGCCGGCCGGCGCCAGCGGCTCGCAGGTGCGCGGGTCCATGGCGCCGACGGCGTGGAAGCGGTCCTCCTCGTGCGCGAGCGCGGGACCGTAGCCGCGGCCCTTCTCGGTGAGGCAGTGCACGATGACGGGGCCGCCGAACCGCTTGGCGCGCCGCAGCGCCGACTCGACGGCCCCGACGTCGTGCCCGTCGACGGGCCCCAGGTACTTCAGGCCCAGGTCCTCGAACATGCCCTGCGGCGCGAAGGCGTCCTTGAACCCCTTCTTCGCGCCGTGCAGCGACTCGTAGAGGGGTCCGCCGACGACGGGCGTGCGCCTGAGCACGTCCTTGCCCCAGGCGAGGACCCTCTCGTAGCCGTCGGTGGTGCGCAGCGTCGCGAGGTGGTCCGCCAGGCCGCCGATGGTCGGGGCGTACGAGCGCGCGTTGTCGTTGACCACGATGATCAGCGGCTGGTCGCGGGCGGCGGCGATGTTGTTCAGCGCCTCCCAGGCCATGCCGCCGGTCAGCGCGCCGTCCCCGACGACCGCGACGACGTGGCCCGTGCCGCCCCGCACCCGGCGGGCCTTGGCGAGCCCGTCCGCCCAGCCGAGCGCGGTGGAGGCGTGGCTGTTCTCGACGACGTCGTGCTCGGACTCCTCGCGCGAGGGGTAGCCGGACAGGCCGCCCTTGCCGCGCAGCTTGGAGAAGTCCTGCCGGCCGGTGAGCAGTTTGTGCACGTAGCTCTGGTGGCCGGTGTCCCACAGGACGCGGTCGACGGGCGAGTCGAAGACCCGGTGCAGGGCGACGGTCAGCTCCACCACCCCCAGGTTGGGCCCGAGGTGACCGCCGGTCCGGGCGACCGCCCGCACCAGGAACTCCCGGATCTCGCCCGTCAGTGCGCCGATGTCGGCGCCGGACAGTTTCTTGAGGTCGCGCGGCTCCCTGACGGTCTCCAGAATCGTCACGCTCGGGCCCCCTCTCGGTCGTGCTTCCCTCGGACCGCGGCACTCGGGCGGTGGCTCATCCCGCCGTGGTGACGCGTGGGGCGCCGGGCGCGACGCCGTCCTTCTCCATCTCCTCGGCGATCCTCATCGCCTCCTCGATCAGCGTTTCCACGATCCTCGACTCCGGCACCGTCTTCACGACCCGGCCCTTGACGAAGATCTGGCCCTTGCCGTTGCCGGAGGCCACGCCCAGGTCGGCCTCGCGGGCCTCGCCCGGACCGTTGACCACGCAGCCCATCACC
>NZ_BMVU01000023.1 GCF_014650875.1 Streptomyces minutiscleroticus | reverse complement strand
CTCGCTCTTCGCCCGCTTCGCCTCCCGCCAGGACGACTCGCCGCAGATGAAGATGATCGCCGCACTGCGCAACCAGTTCGGCGGCCACGCGGTCGAGTCGGCGAAGTAACCGCCGTGGGGGATCTGCTGCTGGTCCGTCACGGTGAGACCGAGTGGAGCAGGTCGGGACAGCACACCAGCTTCACCGACCTGCCCCTCACCGAGCGGGGCGAGGAGCAGGCCAGGTCGCTTGCCCCGCTCCTCGCCGGGCGGACCCTGGGCCTCGCCCTCGTCAGCCCGCTCGCCCGGGCGGCGCGGACCGCGGAGCTCGCGGGCGTGACCGCGACGGTGACCGAGCCGGACCTGCACGAGTGGGACTACGGGGCGTACGAGGGCGTCACGACGGAGGAGATCCAGCGCACCCGGCCCCAGTGGTGCCTGTGGGACCACGGCGTGCCGCCGGGACCCGACGGGCACCCCGGCGAGATGCCGGACGCGGTCGGCCGACGCGCCGATCGCGTCCTGTCCCGTGTGGACGAGGCGCTGAAGGCCGGTGCGGGCGACGTGCTCCTGGTGGCGCACGGGCACTTCCTGCGGGTGCTCACGGCCCGCCGCCTCGGGCTGCCGCCGAGCGCGGGCAAGCTGTTCAAGCTGGAGACGGGCACGCTCAGCCGGCTCTCCACCGAGCACGGCTGGCCGGTGATCGCGGAGTGGAACGCCCGCGGAACTTCCGCGGACGTCCGCTAGTTTCTACTACGCTGTAGAAACTAGCTCAGGCTCCGGCCCGCCCTCTTCCCGGGGGCGGGCCGGACCGCCGACACCGTATGGAGTGCGCATGGCCCTGTGGGACCGCCTCAAGGAGTCCGCGTCGACGATGCAGACGCAGCTGCTGGCGAAGAAGAACGACCTGAAGAGCGGCGCCTTCCGCGACGCGAGCATGGCGATGTGCGCGCTGGTCGCCGCCGCCGACGGCACCGTCGACCCCTCCGAACGGCAGCGCGTGGCCCAGCTCATCGCCACCAACGACGTGCTGCGCAACTTCCCCGCGGACGACCTGCGCCGCCGCTTCGAGGACAACCTGGACAAGCTGGCCGCCGACTTCGCCTTCGGCAAGGTCAGCGTCCTCCAGGAGATCGCCAAGGCGAAGAAGAAGCCCGCCGAGGCGCGGGCCGTCATCCAGATCGGCATCGTGATCGGCGGCGCCGACGGCGACTTCGACAAGGACGAGCAGGCGGTGGTCCGCGAGGCCTGCTTCACGCTGGACCTGCCGCCGCACGAGTTCGACCTCTGACGAGGCCCTGCGGGCCCTCCTCCGGGCCCGTACCGCCCTCCGCTCAGCCCCCGTACCGCTGCGCGTGCTGCGCCGCCAGCCGGACGGGGGCGTTCTGCGCGCCGTAGCCGCGGTAGCCCGCGTCGCGCTGCACCAGTTCGAAGAAGAGGCGGCCGACGGTCTCCGTGTAGCAGTGGCGGAACGCGCCGCCCTCGTCGCGGTCGTACAGGACGCCCAGCTCGCGGTAGGTCTCCAGCTCTCCGGGGGCGAACGCGTACCGGGCCGCGAGGTCGTCGTAGTAGTTCCCCGGCACCGGCAGCAGCCGGCCGCCGGCCGCGCGGAAGCGGCGGGCCGCCGCGACGACGTCGTCGGTGGCGAGCGCGATGTGCTGGACGCGGGCGCCGTCGTCGCCGGGCGCCGGCCCCACGGAGAGCGCGATGCGCACGCCGCCGTCGGCGTTCGTGACGGCGCGGCTGCGCCACAGCCCGTACGGGTCGGCCACGTCCACGCTCTCCTGCGCGCGCAGCCCGAGCACGCTGCGGTGGAACAGCGACGCCTCGTCGAACTGGTGCCAGGGCTGGGTCAGGGCCAGGTGGTCGATGCGGCGGACGGCTCCGGCGTCCGCGTCCACGCCCGACTCGGCAACTCCGGCGTCCGGTACGCCGTCCGTCCCGGCCCGCTCCGCGTGCCGCGGCACGGCCTCGAAGTCCCGCGTCCAGCTGGGCAGTCCGTCCCGGTCGGTCGCGCAGAAGAACAGCTCCGTGCCGTCGGGCGCGGCGACCGCGTCCAGGGGCGCGTCCTCGGGGGCGCGGCGGCGCGGCAGCACCGGCGCGAGCAGCGACTCGGCGCGCCGGGCGGCACCGGCCGGGTCCGGCGACTCCAGGCCGATCGCGGCGAGGGCGGTGCCTCCCCCGCTGCCCGAAGGGCGTGGCGGCCGCCCCCAGCGGCGGACGGCGGGCCCGGTGTTGAGCAGGACGCGGGCCTCGCCCTGCTGCCAGAGGTCCACCGGCTTGCTGCGGTGCCGGGCGGTGCGGGTGAAGCCGAGCGCGCGCAGGAGCGCCGAGACGGGCTGCGCGTCGGGGGCGACGAGTTCGGCGAAGGCGACGCCGGTGGGGACGACGGGCGCGGGCGGCTCGGCGAGGCCCGCGGCCTCCTGGAGCACGCGCAGCGAGCGCTGGGCGTCGACGGCGGTCGGCCCGGCCTCCGCCTGCCGGAACACGTCGTTGAAGACCTCCAGGGACAGCGGCCCCCGGTACCCGGCCCGCACCACGTGCCCCAGCAGGCCGGCGACGTCGAGGCCGCCCTGCCCCGGGAAGCAGCGGTAGTGGCGGCTCCACTGCAGGACGTCCATCGCCATCAGCGGCGCGTCCGCGAGCTGCAGGAAGAAGATCTTCTCGCCGGGGATGTCCTCGATGCCCTCGGGGCCGCAGCCGCGGGCGAGGATGTGGAAGCTGTCCAGGCACGTGCCGAGCGCCGGGTGGTCCGCCGCCCGGACGATGCTCCAGGCGTGGTCGTACGTGTTCACGTGCCGTCCCCAGGCCAGCGCCTCGTACGCCACGCGGACGCCGAAGTCCTGGGCCCGCTCGGCCAGGGCGTGCAGTTGCTCTGCGGCGAGCGCGTCGTCGTCCACGGCGTGCGGCGAGACGCTGGAGCAGACGAGCACGGTGTCGGCGCCCAGGCGCCGCATCACCTCGAACTTGTGCTCCGCGCGCCGCAGGTTGCGGGCGAACTCCCCGGCCGGGACCGCCTCGATGTCGCGCATCGGCTGGTAGAGGTCGACGCTCAGGCCGAGGTCGGCGCACCGGGCGCGGACCTCCTCGGGCGCGAGGGGGCTGGCGAGCAGGTCGTTCTCGAAGATCTCGACGCCGTCGAAGCCGGCCCGGGACGCGGCGGTGAGCTTCTCGGTCAGGGTCCCGCTGAGCGAGACGGTGGCGATGGACGTACGCACGTCGGTACCTCTTCTCTGCGTCGGGCGCCGCGGCGCCCGGACGGGCCGGGCTCCGTGGTGCCTGGACGGGCCGGACTCCGTGGTGCCTGGACGGGCCGGACTCCGTGGTGCGTAAATGGGCCGGACTCCGTGGTGCCCGGACGGACCGGGCACCACGGCACCCGTACGGTCCGTACGGTCAGTTGCGGGCGCCCGCCGCGCCGGCCAGCTCGGCGATGTCGGCCAGCATGCGCGCGCTGTCGGGTTCCCGCCCCGTGAACAGGCGGAAGGCGTCGGCCGCCTGGAAGACGGCCATGCCGCCGCCGTCGAGGGTCGCGCAGCCCAGCGCGCGGGCGGTGCGCAGCAGCTCGGTCTCCAGCGGGCGGTAGACCACCTCGGCCACCCACAGGCCGGGGCGCAGCAGCTCCGCCGGGAAGGGCAGTCCGGGGTGCGCGGCCATGCCGGTGGGCGTGGCGTGCACGACGCCGTCTGCGCGGGCCAGCAGGGACGGCAGCAGGTCGGGCGTGGCGGCGGCGGCCCGGCCCGCGCCGAAGTGCCGGTTCAGGGAGTCCGCGAGGCCGGCGGCGCGGTCGGCGAGGGCGTCGACTACGGTGACGCGCCCCGCGCCCAGGGTCAGGCCGGCGTGCGCGACGGCCGCGCCCGCCCCGCCCGCGCCGAGCTGCACGACCCGCTCCAGCGGGGCGTCCGGCAGCCCGCGCGCGAAGGACGCCGCGAACCCGGTGACGTCGGTGTTGTGCCCGACGGCCCGGCCGCCGTCGAAGACGACGGTGTTGACCGCGCCGAGCGCCTCGGCCTGCGGGGACAGCTCGTCGAGGTGCTCGACGACCAGCTGCTTGCAGGGGTGCGTGATGTTGAGCCCGTCGAAGCCGAGGTCGCGGGCGGCGCGCACCAGGTCCCCGACGGCGGCCGGAGCCGCGCCGAGCGTGTCGAGGTCGATCAGCCGGTAGAGGTAGCGCAGCCCCTGCCGGTCCGCCTCGCGCTCGTGCAGGGCGGGGCTGAGCGAGGGGCCGATGCCGGAGCCGATCAGACCGACGAGGTAGGAGTCCTGGGGCACGGAGAGCCTCCCGAGGCCGGTGGCGCCGGGCCACCGCCCGGGCGCCGCCGCGCAAGTTATGTACGAACTGGTTCGTTAGTCATATCAGGACGCGGCGCCGCCGGGAAGACCCGCGGGGCCGCGTCCCCCGGGCCCCGCGCCCGGTCTCCCCCGCGCGGCACCGGGCCGGCGCGGACCCGCGCCCGGCACGGCCGCGGCCCCTGCTTCTACAATCGCGAGCAATCGCGCGCACTTGGCCCCTCGCCCGAAGGAACCCGATGACCAGCGTCGAAGAACCGGCCCGGCCCAACGGGCGCATCCGCGACGCGGCCCGCACGAAGGCCGAGATCCTCGACGTGGCGACCACGGAGTTCGCCCGCGCCGGGTACGACGGGGCCCGCGTCGACGAGATCGCCGCCCGCACCCGCACCACGAAGCGGATGATCTACTACTACTTCGGCGGCAAGGAGCAGCTGTTCACCGCCGTGCTGGAGCGCGCGTACTCGGTGATCCGCCAGGCCGAGCAGGAACTGGACGTCGAGCACCTGGACCCGGTCGCGGCGATCCGCCGGCTCGCCGAGGTCACCTTCGACCACCACGAGGCGCACCCCGACTTCATCCGCCTGGTGAGCATCGAGAACATCCACGACGCCGCGCACATCACGGCCTCGGAGGAGCTGGGGCGGATCGGCTCGCCCGCCCTGGAGGTGACTGGCCGCATCCTGCGGGCGGGGCGCGAGTCCGGGCTGTTCACGGCCGACGTCGACGCGGTGGACCTGCACGCGCTCATCAGCTCGTTCTGCTTCTTCCGGGTCGCCAACCGGCACACGTTCGGCGCCCTGTTCGGCCGCGACCTGACCGCCGCCGAGCAGCGCGAGCACTACCGGACGATGCTCGGCGACATGGTCATCGCGTATCTGACGGCCGACCGCTCGGCGGACTGACCGGCCGGGCGGCCGACCGGCACCGCCGGGCGACCGGCGGCCGGCACCGCCGGGTGCCGGGACGGGCCCGCGCCCCGCCCGGCACCCGGTCCGGCCTGCGCCGCCGCCCCTCCTACGACTTTCGGCACGACCCCTTGACACCCGGGAAACGCGGGCGCAACATCCGTAGCCATCGCTACTAACTACCCAGTGGGTTAATTAGCCGGACCGGCCGCACACCGTCGACCGCACACCCGTCGAACGGAGGGCCGTCGTACCGCCGACGGCCCGCGCACCGCCCGGCAACGGCCGCCCCGTCACCCCGGGCTCCGGCACCCCGCCGCCTCCCGCCCCTTCACCGCCCGCCCCGCACGCTCCCGTCCCCGGAGCCCCTCCCAAGGAGCACGCCGTGTCAGTCCACGACGCACCGCCCGACGCCCCGCCGGGCCAGCCGCGCAAGGCCGCGCTCGCCGCATGGATCGGCAGCGCCCTGGAGTACTACGACTTCTTCATCTACGGCAGCGCGGCCGCGCTGATCTTCCCCGAGGTCTTCTTCGACGAGTCGGACCCGGCGAGCGCGACACTGCTGTCACTGGCGACCTTCGGCGTCGCGTACGCGGCCCGCCCCGTCGGCGCGTTCTTCCTCGGCCACTTCGGCGACCGCCTGGGCCGCAAGAAGATCATGGTCTTCACGCTGTTCCTGATGGGCCTGTCCACGTTCCTCATCGGCTGCCTGCCCACGCGCGAGCAGGTGGGCACCCTGGCCCCGGTCCTGCTGGTGCTGTGCCGCGTCCTGCAGGGCGTCTCCGCGGCGGGCGAGCAGGCCAGCGCCAACTCCATGACGCTGGAGCACGCGCCGGCCGACCGGCGCGGCTGGTTCACCAGCTTCACCCTCAACGGCACGCAGGCCGGCCAGCTCCTCGCGACCCTCGTCTTCATCCCCGTCGCCGCGCTGCCGGAGGAGCACCTGCTGTCGTGGGGCTGGCGGATCCCGTTCTGGCTGAGCGTCGCGGTCGCCGTCGTCGGGTGGTTCATCCGCCGCAACCTCCAGGAGACGCCCGCCTTCACGCGGCAGGCGTCCACCGAGGGCGTGGCGAGGCTGCCGCTCGCCGTCCTGCTGCGCGAGCACTGGGCGGACGTGCTGCGGGTGATCGCGGGCGCCTTCGTCGCCTCCGTCAGCACGATCTTCACGGTCTGGGCGCTGGCGTACGCGACCGGCGACTCGGTCGGCATGGACCGCACCTCCATGCTCTGGGTGGGCGCGCTCGCCAACCTCGTCGCGCTCGGCGCCATCCCGCTGTGGGCCCGGCTGTCGGACCGCGTCGGCCGCCGCCCGGTCTACCTGGTGGGCGCCGCGGGCAGCGCGGTGGCGATGTTCCTCTACCTCTGGGCGATCTCCACGGGCTCCTACCCGCTGGTGCTGCTGCTCGGCATCGTCGCCTTCGGCGTCGTCTACAGCGCGGCGAACGGCGTGTGGCCCGCCTTCTACGGTGAGATGTTCTCCACCCGGGTACGGCTGTCGGGCGTGGCGATCGGCACGCAGATCGGCTTCGCGGTCGCCGGGTTCGCCGTGACGTTCGCGGCGCGGATCGCGGGTCCGGACGGCGACGACTGGTTCGCGGTGGCGCTGTTCACGGCGGCGCTGTGCGTCCCGCCGGTGCTCGCGGCCGTGACGGCGCGCGAGACGCACAAGATGCCGACGGAGCGGCTCGGCGAGCGGCCGCGCGAGGACACGGCCGACGGCCGTGAGCGGGTCACGGCCTGACCCGCACCCCGTCTGATCCGCACCCCGCGCCCCGCGAGGTCCCCGTACGGCCACGGCCGTACGGGGACCTCGTCACAGGCGGGCGCACGGAAGCCGGGCACCGGGGCTTGCGGGTGGTACGGAAGCCGTGACGCCGGCGTCATGAGCGCCATGGAAGCCGAAGCCGGGCACGGGGACTTCCGGCGGTACGGCCGCTGGGGCGCCCGGCCGCCGTGCCGCCCGGCGGCCCTCCCCCACGACGGCCCTCCCACCCGGCGCTCCTCCCGCCCGGTGGTCGGGCGTTCTCGTGCCTCCGGCCTTCCGGTCCGATGGTCAGGCGTCCTCGTGCCCCCGGCCCTCTCCCGCCCGGACCCGGCTGCGTCCGGCGCCGTTGCCGGAGGTCCCGGGCGCGGCCGGGACGGTGTCGGCGGCCAGCCACTCGGCGACGGCGCGGGCGATGGGCAGCCCGGTGTCCATCTCGATGAAGCCGAACTGCCCGGACTGGTTGCACTCGAGGAACCACCAGATCCCGTCGGCGTCCTCGGCGAAGTCGAAGGCTCCGTAGGCCAGCTCCGCGTCGCGCAGGTAGGTGCGGACGGCGGCGGCGACGCGCGGCGGTGCCTCCACCGGACGCCACGGTTCGCTGCCGCCCGCGAAGCGGACGTCCACCTCGTCGGGGTCGGCGTCCGGTGTGACGGCCTTGCGCGCGGTGAAGATCCTGTCGCCGACGCAGGTGAGCCGGATGTCGGCGCGCTTGGCCACACGCCGCTGCAGCAGCGTCGGGCCGTAGGCGACGGCCGAGAAGTCGGTGCCGGGCGCGACCCGGCTGGTGGGCACCGCCATCGGCGGCTCCTGCGGGTGCGCGCCCGAGACCGGCTTGACCACCAGGTCCGGGAAGCGCTCGGCGAAGCCGCGGGCGGCCTGCGGGAAGGTCGTGACGAGGGTGGCCGGCACGGGCAGCCGGCTGCGCTGCGCGAGGTGGAGCTGCCAGGGCTTGTGGCGGGCCCGGCGGGCCGCGTCGGGATGGTTCATCCAGCGTGCGTCGGTGCTGCGCAGCATGCCGTAGAACGCCTGCCGCGCCTCCTCCGTCAGCCAGGCGGACGGCTCGGCCACCCGCGAGGCGGGCAGGCCCGGCCGGCGCACCCAGACGGATCGCAGGCCGCTCATGCTCACGATGCGGCCGTAGGCGGAGAGGTGCCCCTGGAAGACGCCGTGGACGTACTCGCCGGACAGGGCGACACCGCCGGGCAGGTCGGCGGGATCGAGCCGGACGACCGGCACACCGGTCCCGTCGAGCTCGGCCACCACCATGTCCGCGGTTACATCCTGTTCGCACGTCAGGATCAGAACCGTCATTTTCCGGACCCGTGCCTCAGTCGTCGAAGTGGGTCTTGGACCCCGCGGTGGACGTGGTGGCGCCCAGCTCTCGCAACAGGGCGTAATCATGGGCGGCGAGCCGCCCGTCCGGAAGAATGTTCAATTGCAGTACGCAGTCATAGGCATACGGAGCGCTGACCTCCAACTGAGCCGCGGGTCGAGCATAGTTGAGCGCGAACGGCCGCATGGGAACTCCTTGTCCGGTACTTCTTCAAGCAAGTGGATCGTGACGCTCCGCGTACCCGTTTTCCCGGGGGTCCGCCCCGCGTCACCGAGATATACGACTCGACCGAGCGAATGGTTGCCTCACGGAGAGTGACCGCTGGACTTGTGTACGAGCTTTGTTCGCGAGGCCCCTCATCTGCCGGTACCCCCTGATGGCTAAGACGCGTCCGGACGCGTTGAGGATCCGGGGTCGCGCCGCAGCTCAGCGCATAAGGCGCACTTCTGCGTGATCGCTTCGCTACGCGCACCACCGCGTCCGCCCGCGCGCTACCCGCGTCACCGCGTGCCAGTCGCACGGGGCGGATGCGGCGCTGATTTTTCGCCGCGAAACGCAAGAAATGCCGCTCCCCGCGACAGGAGTCGAAGCATGAGGGAGCTGCGACAAGAGATGCAATCGGCCGACGCGACTTTGAATTCGAAGGCGTTAAGCCATTTGGACCAACACTTCATACGGTATGTGGACCAGGGAACCCTCCCGGGTTTCCTTTTGCCCGTCGCCAGGAAAGGCCGTGTCGCGCATCTCACACTCCACGGAAGCCGGAACCGGGTGGCCGGGCCGCCGGCCGAAACGGACACAGTGTGGCGGATGCACTCAATGACGAAACCGGTGACATCCGTCGCGGCACCGCCCCTGTCGGAACACGGAGCGCCGGATCTCGACGCCCCTCGGGGGACCTGCCGCCCGACGTCCGCCGCTCCGTGACGCCCCACGCCCTCGGGTCGATGACGGCCGACCAGCTCCCGTAGGGCATCCGGCGCTTGGGCGGCCCGGTGCACGCCGTGCCGGACAACGCCGGCGCCGGCTTCGGGCCGGGCGTCTGGGCGTCCGTCGACCCGGCGCGCACCCGCCCCCGTCGAGCAGGGGCGCGTACGGCTGGAGCGGGGTGGCGGGCACGACGTTCCGGGTGGACCCGGCGAACGGCCCGGGGGTTCGGACGGGACGGCCCGAAAGGCGCGGGCGGAACGGTCCGAGGAGTACGGACGGGACGGCCCGAGGGGTATGGATCGGGCGGCCCAAAGGGTACGGGCAGGACGGCCCGAGGGTGCGGGCGGGCGGCGGTCGCCCCGGTCCCGGGCCCGTGCGTCCGCCCGCGCCCGGGCGACCGGGTGACACCGCCTCACCGGCCGACGCGCCGGGGCCGGCGCGCCGCCGTCTCAGGACCAGTGCGCCACCGCGTCCAGGTGCGGCAGGTGGTGGTCCATGCGCTCGCGCTTGGTGCGCAGGTAGCTGATGTTCTGCTCGCGCGGCGGTATCAGCAGCGGCACCTGCTCGGTGACCTCGACGCCGTGGCTCTCCAGCGCCTCCCTCTTGCGCGGGTTGTTGGACAGCAGGCGCACGGAGGGCACGCCGAGGTCGTGCAGCATCCGTGCGGCCACCCCGTAGTCGCGGGCGTCGACCGGCAGGCCGAGCGCGAGGTTGGCCTCGACCGTGTCCAGGCCCTCGGCCTGCAGGCGCATCGCCCGGAGCTTCGCCAGCAGGCCGATGCCGCGGCCCTCGTGGCCCCGGAGGTAGACGAGGACGCCGTGCCCCTCGGCGACGATCGCCCGCAGCGCCATGGACAGCTGGTCGCCGCACTCGCAGTGGGTGGAGCCGAAGGCGTCCCCGGTCAGGCACTCCGAGTGCAGGCGGGTCAGCGTCTCCTCGCGCCCGCCGACGTCGCCGTGGATCAGGGCCACCTGTTCGTCGCCCCGTTCCAGGTCCAGGTAGCCCACGGCGCGGAATTCGCCGTACTTGGTGGACAGGTCCAGGTCCACCACTCTTTTCACCCCCGGCGTCCGGACCGTCGGACCGATCGCGTCGGCGTGCCGTTCCTGTATTTCCGTCATGCTCCGCATCCCCTCTTCCGTGTCCGCGTCGTTCCGCTCACCGCCGGCACTCGCGCGCCGTGCACTTCCGCTCTCCCGCGTCTTCGTGCTTTTCCCTCTCCGCACTTCCGTACTTCCGCGCTTTCGCCCTCCGATGCTTCCGTGCTTTCGCGCTTTCGCACTTCCGTTCTTCGGCGCTTCCGTGATTCCGTACTCCTGTGCTCCGGCACTTCCGCGCTTTCACGCCTCCGTGTTTTCGCGTGTTCGCGTGTTCGCGTCTTCGCGCACCTTCGTGCTTTCCGGAACGAAAGGCCCTTTCACCCATGAGCGCTTCACCGGCACCCCTGTCCCCGCACGGCCCGCTGCCGCTCGACACCACCGAGGACGTCCGGGCGTGCCGGGCCCGCGTGGCCGTCCTCCCGGTCGGCAGCTTCGAGCAGCACGGGCCGTACCTGCCGCTGGCCACGGACACGCTCGTCGCCTGCGCGATAGCCCGTGAACTGGCCGCCGCCCACCCGGTGTTCCTCCTTCCGCCGGTGACCCTGTCCTGCTCCCACGAGCACGCGGCCTGGCCCGGGACGGTCAGCGTCTCCGCGGTCACCCTGCACGCCGTCGTACGGGACGTGGCCGCCTCGCTGCGCCGGTCCGGCGTCACGTCCCTGGCCGTCGTCAACGGCCACGGCGGGAATTACGTGCTGGGCAATGTGGTGCAGGAATCCGCGGGCAGCGGGACCCGTATGGCCCTTTTCCCCGCCGTGGAGGACTGGGAGGAGGCGCGGGCCCGGGCGGGCCTGGAAACCTCGATGCTCAGCGACATGCACGCCGGGGAACTCGAGGCGTCCGTTCTTCTGCACGCTCATCCGGAGGCTCTCCGCCCCGGTTACGAGACGTCCGACTTCCTCGCCGACGATCGCAGGCATCTTCTCACTCTCGACATGTCCGCCTATACGGAGTCCGGTGTCATCGGGCGTCCCTCTCTCGCGTCCGCCGCCAAGGGAAAGGAACTCCTGGCGGGACTCGTCGAATGCTTCGCCCCGTATCTCTCGATCCTGGAGGCGGAGCCCTCGGACGGGGCCGCGACGCGGGCGGCCGGCGCCTGAGAACGGGCCGGGCGGGCCCGGGGGCGTACGTCCGCTCCCGGGTGCCGCCCGTCCGGGGCGCCCTGGGCGGTGTCCCCCGCGCCCCGCCGTCCCACGCCGCCGAACCGGCGGGCCAGCAGGACGCAGAGGCCGGGCAGGCTCGCCGCGAAGCTGAGGACGCCGTAGACGACGGCGACGGTGAGGCCCGCGGTGGCGCCGAGTCCGGCGGCGCCGAACGCCCAGGCGGTGACGCCCTCGCGCGGCCCCCACCCGCCCACGTTCAGGGGCAGTCCCATGGCGAGCAGCGCGAGCAGGGCGATCGGCACCAGCGCGGACACCGGCGCCCGGACCCCCGCGGCCCGGGCCGCCAGGACGAACATCAGCAGGTGTCCCGCCAGGACGAGCACCGACGAGAGGAGCACGCCGGGCCAGGCGCCGCGTGCCAGGAGCGCGGCGCGGGCCTCGGCGAGGGCGGCGCGGACCCGGCCGGGGCCCGCCGCGGACGGACGGCGCGGGGCGGGCGACGCGGCCGCCGTGCCCCTTCGGCGGAGGGCGAGCACCGTGCAGGCGGCCATGAGGACCAGGCACGCGACGGCGGGACCGGCCGCGCCGAGGGCGTCGCGCGCGGGTTCGCGCACCGGTGACGGCAGCGTGAGCAGGACCGCCGCTCCGGCCACGACGAGGACGGCCTGGCCCGCGGTCCGTTCGAGCACCACCGCCCGTACGCCCCGCCCCACGTCGCCGGCGTCCCGTCCGTGCCGCACCGCGCGGTGCACGTCGCCCAGGACGCCGCCGGGCAGCGCCGCGTTCAGGAACAGCGCACGGTAGTAGTCCGCGACCGCGGGGCCGAAGGGCAGCCGGACGGCCAGCCCGCGCGCCACCAGGCACCAGCGCCAGGCGCTCAGCACGGTGGTGGCGAGGCCGATGAGCAGCGCCGCCAGCAGGGTCGGCGCGTCCACCCGGCGCAGCCCGTCCACGAAGACACCGCTGCCCAGCCGCCACGCCAGGACGGCGAGGATGCCCGCGCCCGCGACGGTGCCGAAGTGGGTTCGTACGGCCCGGCCGACGGCACGGGCACCACCGGAACCAGTGGCACTGACGGTGCCGCTGGAACCGCTGGAGCCGCTGACACTGTCGGCGCTACCGACACTGTCGGCGCCATCGGCGCTGACGGCACCGCTGGAACCGCTGACGCCAGTGGCACCACTGGCACTGCCGGCACCGCTGACAGCAGCGGCGCCGCCGGGACCGTCGACGCCGCCGGGGGCGGCGGGACCGGCGGGGGCGGCGGGGCCGACGGCGGTCGCCGGCCGGGCGGGCGCCCCCGCCGCGACCGTCTGCGTGCTCACGCGGCTCCCCCCGCCGTCCCCGGCAGGGCCAGCAGATCGCTGTGGTGGACCACCACCCGCAGCTCCCGCGCCGCGCACGCCTCCAGACGCTCCCTCAGGTACGTCCCGGCCCGCGCCGCCAGCTCCGGTCGCTGCTCGCACGCCGCGCCGACCCATCCGCGCAGCCACTGGGCGGTGAGCGCGGCGTCCTCGGGCCCCAGCCGCCACGGGCTGGGATGCACCCGTACGCGCGCGCCGCGCCCGTCGAAGGCCTCGCAGGCGGCGCCGACCGCGTCCGGTCCGAGCAGGTCGCCGCGGCGCTGGTGGGCGTTGAACGCGTCGGCGATCTCGCCGTCCAGCGGGTGGACCGGCGCGAGGTCGACGCGTCCCGCGACCGAGAGCGTGAGGAGCGCCGGGCACCCGGCGCCGGCGCAGGCCGCGGCGAGTGCGTCGACGGCGTCGGCCGTGAGCACGTCCAGCAGCGCCGAGGCCGTGACCAGCGAGGCGCCGGCCAGAGCGGCGGTGGTGAGCCGGGCCAGGTCGCCGCGGCGCGTCTCGGCCGTGACCGGGCTGCCGTCGGCCGCCGCGCGCGGCGCGCGCAGCGCGGCCAGGCGCAGCAGGCCGGGGTCGCGGTCGTGCAGCACCCAGTGCTGGGCGCCGTCGAGCCGGGGCGCGAGCCAGCGCCCCATGGAACCGGTGCCGCAGCCGAGGTCGTGGACGACGAGGCCGCGCCCGGCTCCGCGGCCGGGACGGTCAGGACTGCCAGGGCGGTCGACCGGCAGGTCCCGCAGCAGGTCCCGCAGCGGGTCCAGCAGTTCGGTGGCCCGCGCCGCCGCGTCGGCGCCCTCGCGCAGCTCCAGCCACCGGGGCTCGAAGGGCGCCACCTCGGCCGTACGGGCGGCAGGACGCGGGGCGTCCGGGGAAGTGGAGGTGGTCGTGCTCATGCGGCCCTCCCGGGCTCGCGGCCGAGGCGGCCCAGCACGCCCGCCAGGCTGCGGGC
This sequence comes from Streptomyces minutiscleroticus, assembly GCF_014650875.1. GTDB lineage: Bacteria > Actinomycetota > Actinomycetes > Streptomycetales > Streptomycetaceae > Streptomyces > Streptomyces minutiscleroticus. The sequence continues at coordinate 120,499 of NZ_BMVU01000023.1, read as the reverse complement.
GGTGGCCGCCCAGCCGTCGAGGGCGGCGCGGCGGCCCCGCGCGGCGGCCTTGAGCCGCCGGCGCACGTCTGCCTCCCCGAACCAGCCGCGCAGCTCGGCCGCGAGCGCGGCCGGGTCCTCCGGCGGGACGAGGATGCCGGGCACCCCGCCGTCCGGCGCGCGCCCGACCGCCTCGGGCAGTCCGCCGACGTCGGTGGCGAGGACGGGGATGCCGCGGGCGAGCGCCTCGGTGACGGCCATGCCGTACGTCTCCGCGTACGAGGCGAGCACCATGAGGTCGGCGGAGGCGTAGGCCGCGGCGAGGGCGGCGCCCGAGCGCGGCCCGACGAGGCGCAGCCGGTCCTGCAGGCCGTGCTCGGCGATCAGTTCGCGCAGCCACGCCACGTACTCGGGGTCCTGGGTGAGCCCGCCGACGCACTCGCAGGTCCAGGGCAGGTCGGTGACGGTGGCGAGGGCCTCGACGAGCCGGTGCTGGCCCTTGCGCGGGCTCACGGTCGCGACGCACAGCAGCCGTGAGACGCCGTCGGTCCCTGAGGCGAGCGGGGCGATGTCGGCGCCGGGCGGGGCGACGTGGACGCGCTCGGGCGCGAGGCCGTGGTGGGAGACGAGCCGGCGGACCGCCCAGTCGCTGGTGGCCACGACGGCGGAGACGGCCCGCAGGGTCTGCCGTTCGCGGGCGTCCAGGTCGGCGGCGACGGCGGGGTCGAGGCCCGTCTCGTCGCCGAGCGGCAGGTGGACGAGGACGACGAGCCGCAGCCGCCGCGCCTCCGGGACGACGACCTCCGGTACGCCGCAGGCGACGATCCCGTCGAGCAGCACGACGGTGTCGTCGGGCAGGCCGGCGAGCAGCCGCGCGAGTTCCGCGCGGCCCTCGGCGCCCGGGCGCGGCCAGCTCCCGGCGACGGTGTGCCTGCGCACCCGCCAGCCGAAGCCGGGCAGGTCGAGGCAGATCCGGGCGTCGTAGGTGTTGCCGCCGCTCGGCGCGGCCGGGTCGTCGACGCCGCCGGGCATGACGAAGTGCAGCGAGCGCAGGGCCATGGGGATGATCCCGGGGACGACGGTGGGGGCGGTCACGGTGTCGGTCACAGGGCACGCTCGTGACTCGCCCAGGCGACGTGCGACTCGTGGAGTGTGACGGTGAGGCCGGCGAGGCCGCGGGCGCCCTCGCCCAGCGCGCCCGCCGCGATCCGCTCCGCGAGACGGTCGGCGATCACCTTGGCCAGGTACTCGGTGCTGGTGTTGACGCCGGCGAAGGCGGGTTCGTCGTCGAGGTTGCGGTAGTTCAAGCCGCCCACCACCTCGCCGAGTTCCCGGGTCGCGAGCCCGATGTCGACGACGATGTTGTCGTCGTCCAGCTCGGCGCGGCGGAAGGTGGCGTCCACCAGGAACGTTGCCCCGTGCAGACGCTGCGCCGGTCCGAAGACCTCGCCGCGGAAGCTGTGGGCGATCATCAGGTGATCGCGGACGGTGATGCTGAACAACGGCCGACCCTCCAGGTGCGGTGCGCCTTCCCCCAGCCGGGGCGTGCTGTGTAGTACGGCCGGTCCGTTCTCCGTGTTCAGGGGGTACGGGGACGAGTTCGCGAAGCGGCGCCCCGGGGGAGTTCGGCGGCGGCCGGTCCCGGCGGGCGGGGCGCCCCCTGGGACCGGTCGCGTGGAGTCGTCCCCGCACCCCGTCGCGGAACCCGGTTATGACGCCTGGTACCGCACCCGGTGGCACAGCGCGGGCAGCTTCCCGCTCGCGAGGTCGGGCAGCGTCTCCGGCAGGTCCTCGAAGGCGGTCTCGCCGGTGACCAGCGCGTCGAAGCGCGGGTCGGCGAGCAGGTCCAGGGCGAGGGCGAGCCGGTCGGCGTACGTGCGCCGGGAGCTCCTGGCCGGGGAGACCGTGCCGACCTGGCTGCTGCGCACGGTGAGGCGGCGCGCGTGGAAGGCCTCGCCGAGCGGGAGGGCGACGCGCCGGTCGCCGTACCAGCTCAGCTCGACGACGGTGCCCTCGTGGGCGAGGAGTTCCAGGGAGCGGGCGAGCCCCTCCTCGCTCGCGCTGGCGTGGACGACGAGATCGCACTCCCCCTCGGCGTCCTCGGGGAGCGCGAAGTCCGCGCCGAGCGCGCGGGCGAGCACGGCCCGGCCGGGGTCGGCGTCGACGAGCTGGAGGCGCACGCCGGGGAAGCGGGCGAGCAGCGCGGCGACGCTCGCGCCGACCATCCCGGCCCCCACGACGGCGACGCGGTCGCCGATCAGCGGGGCGGCGTCCCACAGGGCGTTGACGGCGGTCTCGACGGTCCCGGCGAGCACGGCCCGCGCCGCGGGCACGCCGTCCGGCACGGGCGTCACCGCGCTCGCGGGCACCACGTACCGGGTCTGGTGCGGATACAGGCAGAAGACCGTGCGCCCGGCCAGCTCGGAGGGGCCCTCCTCGACCACCCCGACGTTGAGGTAGCCGTACTTCACCGGGCCCGGGAAGTCGCCCTCCTGGAACGGGGCCCGCATGGCCGTGTGCTGGCTCTCCGGCACCTCGCCGCGGAAGACGAGCGTCTCGGTGCCGCGGCTGACGCCGGAGTAGAGGGTGCGGACCAGGACCTCGCCGTCGGCGGGCCGGTCCAGGGTGGCTTCGCGGATCTCGCCGAAGCCGGGAGACCTGAGCCAGAAGGCGCGTGCCGCGCGCTCCATGTACGTCCTCCTGAACGGTGGGGGTTCTCTTCACGTACCGACTGTGCGAAGCCGCGCACGCCCACCGGGCGGGGACGCGGCGTGGATCGGCCGCCGAGCCCGACCGCCCCGCGGTCCGACCCACCGACGACTGATCGACCGACTCTGTCACACGGCCGGAGGGTGAGCGGTGGCCCTGAACGACATGTACGACGCGCGCCTCGTCGAACAGGAGACGGCGGTGGGGGCGGGCGTCCAGCTCGCCCTGCTGGCCGTGCTCGGCACGGCGATGGGCATGGGCCCCGCGGGCTGGCTCGCGGGCCTGGTGTTCGCGCTCGCCACCTGGGGGGTGCTGACCCGGGCCCTGCGCCGCTCACGGCCGCGCTCGTTCGGCCTGGCCAACCGGGTCACGCTGGGCCGCGCGATCCTGGTGGGTGGCGTGACGGCCCTGGTCGCCGACTCCTTCCAGAGCCCGCCGCCCGTCACCGCGCTCGTCGTGCTGACCTCGGTGGCGCTGATCCTGGACGCGGTGGACGGCAAGGTGGCCCGGCGCACGGGCACGTGCACGGCGCTCGGCGCCCGCTTCGACATGGAGGTCGACGCGTTCCTGATCCTGGTGCTGAGCGTGTACGTGTCGACGTCGCTGGGCGTCTGGGTCCTGCTGATCGGCACGATGCGCTACGCCTTCGTGGCGGCGGCCCGCGTCCTGCCCTGGCTCGACGGCGCGCTGCCGCCGAGCACGGCCCGCAAGACGGTGGCGGCGCTCCAGGGCGTCCTGCTGCTGGCGGCGGGCGCCGGCTTCCTGCCGCGCCCGGTGACCGTCGCCCTGGTACTGGTGGCGCTGGCGTCGCTGACCTGGTCGTTCGGCCGGGACGTACGGTGGCTGTGGCGGAACCGGACGGGTGCGGACACGGCCCGGGCGGGTGCGGACACGACCCGGGCGGGTGCGGACACGACCCGGACCGATGCCAACGCCGATACCAACGCCGATGCCGGTGTCGGTGTCGGTGTCGGTGTCGCGAACACGGTCACGGACGCGGGCGAGATCGCGGCACCGCGTCCGGTGAGGACGGTGAAGGCGGTGAAGGCGGTGAAGCAGACGAAACCGGTGAAGCCGGTGGAGGTCGGCGCCTGAGGGCGCCCCACGGCCCCGGGGCCTCCCCGGACATCGGGCGGCCCTCCCCTCAGTGGACCACGGTCACCGAGACCTTGAGCTCCCCGGCGTTGTCCGAGAAGCAACCGGCGCTGTCGTCCTTCCCGTCGTTGATGCGCAGCTCCAGGGTTCCGTCGGCGGGCGCCTGGAAGGTCCACTCCTCGCCCACGACATGGGCGGCCCCGCCCTGAGGGGCACCGGAGAACCGGCCCAGGAGCGCGGCGAAGGGAACGGCCGTGTCGACCTTGCAGCTCTCCGCGGCGAAGTCCAGCGAGGCGTCCGTCGCCTCGTCGTAGCCGTCCGGTCCGGCCTGGGGCATGTTCTTGTCGTCGACGGTCCACTGTCCCTCCGTGAAACGGACGGTGACGGTGTCGCCCTGTGCGATGGCGGTCTCCGTGGCGCGCTGCCAGCCCTGGACGGAGTGGACGGAGAACTCGGTGGTGACCGGCGCGACCGGTGCGGCCGAGGCGTCCGTCCCGGTCGTGGCACCCGTCCCGGCGGAGGGCTCGGCCGAGGAGCCGTCCCCGGCGTCCTCCGCCCGCTCCGACTGCCCGGGCCGGTCCTTCGCGTCCGCCCCGGCGGAGTCGCCGAAGGGCGGGATCCCGGCGGCGAAGAGGCCGGCGCCCGCTCCCGCGAGCAGCACGACGCCCGCCGCCACGGCCCACCACCCGCGGCCGCCCGCCCTCCTGGACCCGGTCCGCCCTCCGCCCCCGCTCCCGTTCCCGCTGTTCAGCGCGGACATGGTGTCGGCGTCGTAGAGCTGGGTGGCCGGAGCCCCGTTCTGCCCCGGCAGGGAGTGGGCGACCTGGGTCTGCGCGTCGGCCGGGGAGGCGGGTGAGACGACCGTGGGCGTGGCCGCCGGCGTCTGCGGTGTCCCGGCCGGTACCGATGCCGCCGGCAGGGTGTGCGGGGTCCCCGTCCCGTTGGCGACCTGCCGCAGGGCGGCCAGGGCGTCGGCGACGGAGGGCCGCTCCTCGGGGGCCTTGCGCAGCAGCGCCTCGACGACCGGGCGCAGCGGTCCCAGCCGCTCGTCCAGGTGCGGCTCCCCGTAGGCCACGGCGTGCAGGGTGGCGGCCTGGCCGTTGCGGCGGAAGGGCGACCGCCCGGTGGCCGCGGTCGCGAGGGTCGCGCCGAGCGACCACAGGTCGGAGGCCGGACCCACCTCGCCGCTGGTGACCCGCTCGGGCGCCATGTAGTCGGCGGAGCCCGCGACCTCCCCCGGCTTCGTCAGGAACTCGCCGTCGTCGAGCACCGCGATGCCGAAGTCGGTCAGGACGGCGCTGCCGTCGCGGCGCAGCAGGACGTTGGGGGGTTTGACGTCCCGGTGCAGGGCGCCGACCGCGTGCACGGCGTCCAGCGCGCCGAGCAGCTGCACGCCGAGGGCGGCGACCCGCTCGGGCGCCAGCGGCCCTTCCCGGTCGACCAGTTGGCCCAGCGAGGGGCCGTCGACGAGTTCCATGACGATCCAGAGCCGGTCCTCGTACTCGACGAGGTCGTGCACGCCGACCACGTGCGGGTGCGGCACCCGGGCGACCACCCTCGCCTCGCGCAGGGCGCGGCGCAGCCACGTCTGGTGCTCCTCGTCGCCGTGCGTGTGGACGTGCAGCTCCTTGGCGGCGACGTCGCGCGCTAGCAGCCGGTCGTGGGCCCGCCAGACGGTGCCCATGCCGCCCTGCCCGAGCTGCTCGAACAGCTCGTAGCGGTTCGCGATCAGCCGTCCGTCGCCCCCTGCCGCGTGCCGGGCCCGCACCGTTCCCAACGGATCGCCCAGGTCGCTTCGATCGTCACTGCCGGCCACCACGCGCTGCCCAACCCCTTGCGACGACGCAGGGCCGCCGGTCATATGCCGCACACGAACAGGGCGAGCATAGCGGTGTGTCGGACACACCTTTCGACACCGTCCTGCACCATGCCACGCTGTTCCCCGGCCCACCACACCGACCAGGGACTTCCGCTTGAACGACGGCATCACACCCTCCTCATACGCCCTCCGTGCCGGAGCCGGCGACTCGCCCGTGATCCTCCACGTACCGCACTCCTCCCGCTCGATCCCCGGGGACGTACGGGCGGGGATCGAGCTCGACGACGACGAACTGGAGCGGGAGCTGGACCACATCACGGACGCGCACACCGAGGAGATCGCGGCCCGTGCGGGCGAGGCGGCCTCCCGCACCCCCTGGCGCTTCGTGAACCGGCTCTCGCGGCTGGTGGTCGACCCGGAGCGGTTCCCGGACGAGCGGGAGGAGATGCGCGCCGTCGGCATGGGCGCGGTCTACACCCGGACCACGCACGGCGGGGTGCTGCGCCGCGACGGCTTCGACGACCGCCCGCTCCTGGAGACCTGCTTCCACCCGTACGCGCGGGCCATGACGGACGCGGTGGCGGACCGGCTGGCGGCGACGGGACGCGTCGTGGTCATCGACGTGCACTCGTACCCGACCGCACGACTCCCCTACGAGCTGCACGGCGACGGCCCGCGCCCGCCGGTCTGCCTCGGCGCGGACCGCTTCCACACGCCCCCGGACCTCCTCGCCCGAGCGGAGGAGGCGTTCGCGGACTTCGGCGGCACGCAGGTCAACACACCGTTCGCCGGAACCTACGTCCCCTTGGAGTACTACGAGCAGGACCCCCGGGTCACCGCCCTGATGATCGAGATCCGCCGCGACCTCTACATGAGCGAGCCGGGCGGCCCCGCGGGCCCCGGCCTCGGCGGACTCGCGCGGGCACTGGCGACACTGGTGGACGCGGTGAGCGCGGCTTAGCGGACTCACGGGCCGCGGCGGGCACACGGGACGGAGCCACGGAGCACAGCCGCCTCGCTGCAGCGCGCAGCACGCCTCGCTACGACGCACCGCACGACTCACTGCAGCGCACCGCACGACTCACTGCAGCGCGCCACACGCCTCGCTACGCCGCGCCGTACCGGTCCCCGTCACGGGCCGCCCGAGCCCACTCGCACAGGACGGGGACGCAGGCTTCGGCGAAGTACTCGTAGTCGGCCGGGGTGTTGTAGACGTGGGCGGACAGCCGCAGGTAGCCGACGCCGCCGAAACTGGTGAAGGCCGCCTCGACGCCCAGCTCCCCGGGGGCCCGGTCGCGCAGCGCGTCGGCCTCGATCCGGGTGCGGCCCAGCCCGTCGGGCAGCCGCACCAGCCGCATCCCGGGGACGGGCATGCCGACGTCGACGGCACTGCCGACGCCTTCGGAGCCGTCGCCTTCGGAGCCGTCGCCGGTCCGCTCGGCGAACGCGGCGCGGACGACCCGCTCGCCGTACCCGGCCAGCTCGTCCATGTAGGCACGGGCGGTGTCCCAGCCCCACATGCGCTCGACGAGGTCGAGGGCGGCGGGCGCCGCGAGGTAGCCGGTCGAGTCCAGCGTCCCCTGCTGGTCGAAGCGGTCCGGGAAGGGCTCGGCGGCGGCCCAGGAGTCGATGAGCGGGTACAGCCGCTCGCGCAGCGGCCCCCGGGCGACCAGCGCCGCCGTGCCGCGCGGCGCGCATCCCCACTTGTGCAGGTTGCCGACCCAGAAGTCGCAGTCCACGCCGTCGAGTGGGGCGGCGATGAGACCGGGGGCATGGGCGCCGTCGACGAGCAGCGGTATCCCGCGCCGCCGCGCTTCGGCCCCGATCCGCCCGACCGGCATGCGGCGGGCGGTCGCGGAGGTGATGTGGTCGAGGACGACGAGCGCGGTGGCGTCGCCGAACTCGGCGACCACCGCCTCGTACGCCTGCTCCTCGTCCGCGTCGAGCGGCACGCGGGCGGTCCGCACCCGGCCGCCCCAGCGGCGCGCCAGCCGTTCGGCGCCCATGGTCACGGCCCCGTAGCCGTGGTCGGTGACGACGATCTCGCCGCCGGGCCGGTGGTCGAGGGAGGCGTACACGGTGCTGGCGCCGGCGCTCGCGTTCGGCACGAGGGCCAGGTCGCCGGAGTCGACCCGCAGGAAACCGGCTATGTCCGCCCGGGCGGCGGCGATCCGCCGCGGCAGCTCGGGGAACCACACCACCGGGGAGCGTTCCATCTCCGCCCGCAGCAGGCTCTGCCGCTCCTGCGCCACGACGGGGACCGCCCCGAACGAGCCGTGGTTGAGATGCCGCAGGGCGGGGTCCAGGGACCACGCCTCGACGGCGGGCCGGCCGTCGGCGAGCAGGAGGGGGCGCGGCGCGGTGGTGGTCTGGGTCTCGCTCACGGGGCTCCGTATCTGCGTCTGCCGGGGCGGGCGCAGGGAGAGCCGGGGCATCGGACAGCGCTGGATGCCCCGGATGCCCGCACCGAACACGTATGAAGAATCGGAATCCTGACAGCCGTTCTCCCCGTGATCAAGGGGCGACCGGACGGCTCGCAGGAGGCCGACGAGATCCCTCACGTCCTGGAGCCCCACGGCGCGGACCACGACCGGGACACGGCGGAAGCGCGCGTGGCACGGGCGGGGAGACGGGAAGGTGGTGCCGACGTCGGTATCAGGATCAGGGTGAAGGAGTGACGGCCTGAGCGGCAGGACACAGACGGGCAGGAGACGGACGGTAGGACGCAGACGGTAGGACGCACGGCCCGCGCGGAGAGGAGCAGGAATCATCTGCTTCCGTCGCGCGGGCCGTCAGGAGGGTACGTACGGACGGCTCAGCCGGCGACATGCCCGAGGAAGCGCCCCCAGGCCGGCCGGGAGACCGCGAACCGCGGCCCTCCCACGTCCTTGGAGTCCCGCACGTGGACGGCTCCGGGAGCGTGTGCGACCTCCACGCAGCTGTCACCCTGAGAACCGCTGTAGCTGCTCTTGAACCACTTCAGTCCGCCCGTGCTGCTCATAGCGCTCCTCGCGTCCGCGTCAACACCTCGGCCGAGTCCGCCGGGGACAGGGCCTGTGAGCGCATCCTGGCATAGCGCATCTGCATCAGACTGACGTCCGCCGCGCCGGAGACGAGCTGACCGGTCTGCTGCCCCTCCGAGTATCCCAGCCATTGGTGCTCCGGGGTCTCCAGCAGCTGCATGGCTCCGTCCGTCCCCGCGTGGTACGGCTGCCGCAGCGGCATGATCTGCAACTCCACGTTCCACAGCTCCGCACACGCGAGGAGGTGACCGAGCAGTTCCCGCGTGACCTCCTCGGTGCCCGTGTGCCGCAGCAGTACCGACTCCTCGACGATGAAGTTCAACGCGATCGCGGCTCGCGGCGCAGCAGCTCCTGCCGGGCCCGCCGCGCCGCGATGCGCTGTTCCAGCTGTTCCCCGGTCGGCGGAGGGGGCACGTTGAGCATCACCGCCCGCGTGTACGCCTCGGTCTGCAGCAGTCCGGGCACCACCCGGCACTCGTACGTGCACAGGCCGACCGCCGTCTCCTCCAGCTGGGCCCACTGCCGGAACCAGGCCGCCAGCCCGCGCTGCCGTCCGACGTGCCGGGCGACCGCCCGCAGCACCCCGAACGACTCCAGGGTCTCCTCCGCCCGCTCGACGAAGTGCGCGGAGGGCATCCGCCGCCCCTGTTCGACGGAGGCGACCGAGGCGTGCGAGTAGTCGAGCCGCTCGGCGAGCTGCTCCTGTGTGAGCAGGGCCCGCTCCCGGAACACCTTCAGTGCCGCTCCGAACGCCCTGAGGCCGCCGGCCGCATCGGGTTCTGTGCTGTTCACCATGGACCACGACCCCCTTGCCGTGCTTGTGGCACACCCTTGCGTGCGTACAACGGCACGGCGGCCGGGGCGGGTTACGCCCGGAACGCGGCCGGAGCCCGTACAGAGCGGTGTGTACGGGCTGCGGGTCGCCACCCGGCTCCCGGCCCGTCGCCCGAGTGGACGGGGGCCGGCCCGTCAGGCCGGTACGGCCTCCAGCGCCGCGTCGCCCACCAGCTCCCGCAGCTTCTCGCGCGTCTCCGGGTCCGTCGAGTACACGATCGTGCCGACCATGCCCCGGGTGAGGAGCACCTTGTAGGTGTTGCGGATCAGGCGGTCCACGTCCTCGTCCGGGGTGGACTTCCTGAACACCGGGTCCTTGGACGCCGTGCGGTCCGTGACCCAGCGGTCGCCGCGCCAGAGCAGGTCGGGGCCGATGACGACGCCGGACCAGTCGTACTCGAAGCCCTGGGCGGTGTAGACGCAGCCGACCTGGCCGAAGCCCGCCGGGTCGGTCGCCCACAGGGCGGCCGGGGGCGCGCCGGAGACGGAGCGGTCGCCGCGGAGGTTCCAGGGGCGGGCCCAGCCGCCGATGACGACGTCGGCCGGGAGCGGGTCACCGGGCTTGGGCTCAGGGGACCATGGCCAGCAGTAGCCGGCGGAGATGCGGGCGCTGTAGTGCTCGGCGCGGCGGGCGTCGAGGAATGCCTCCATCTCCTGCGGGCTGTCGGCGACCAGCAGGCGCATGCGGTCGTCGGGCTCCCAGACCACCGGGCCGCCGGGTTCCAGGCCGAGGAGCCGTACCACCCAGCGCAGGTAGGCGTCGCTGCCGCCGCAGCGGAACTGGCTCTCCAGCGGCACGACGCGGCAGTCGAGGCCCTTGGCCGCGGCGGCCGCCCTGATCTCCTCCACGGTGCCCATCTCGCCCGGGCGCACCACCTGGTGCTCGTCCAGGAGGAAGACGGGGACCCGGGCGACGTCGATGAGTTCGTCGATCTGCCGCTTCCCGGTGCGGTGGGCCGCCGGGGTGTAGCGGTTGGCGGAGGTCTCGCGGATGCGGTGGGCCTCGTCGCAGATCAGGACGTCGAGGCTGTTCCTCTCGGTCGTCATGAAGCTGTTGAAGTACTTGAAGAGGTCCTGCACCTCGCGCTTGCGGGTGCCCGCGACCTTCCGCATCGTCTTGGTGAACGACTGGGAGCCGGTGGCGTGCAGGGCCGGCACGCCCTGCCGGTACAGCTCGCCGAGCAGGGAGAGCGCGATGACGCTCTTGCCGGTGCCGGGGCCGCCGGTGACGACCACGACCTCCTTGTGGTCGGACCGCTTGGCCTTGCGCACGGCGTTGAGCACCGTGCGGTACGCGACCTGCTGCTCGTCCAGGAGCACGAACTGCTCGCGCTCGCGGACCTCCTGGGCCGCGACCGACATCAGCTGCTTCGACGGGACCGTCCTGCCCGACCGGAGTTCGTCGGCCGCGCGGACGCCCGGGTGCCTGTCACTGAGCCTGGCACGCAGGTGGTCGATGAACTCGCCGCGCCGGTCGCCCGTGAACAGCTGACCGCGGTCGTCGAGCTCGACCGCCCGCAGGCCGCTGACACCGAACTCGGTCGCGTTGTGCAGGAAGGCCACTCCGCTGACGCGTCCGGGGTGCTCGGCCACCGCACCGTTGAAGTTGACGAGGTACTCGCAGTAGCGGCGCACTTGCTCGATCGGGTTGAGGACCGGGTGCGCGTACGCGTCGACATGGCACAGGGCCGGGTCGTCGTCGTGCGGCTCGGCCTGGCTCCACTGCTTCAGTTCCACGACGACGTAGGAGGGCTCGCCCGTGACCGGGTGCACTCCGGCGAGGACGGCGTCGGCGCGCTTGCTGTTCAGCGGGAGCGCGTACTCCAGCATGACCTCCACGTCGCCGAGGCCCGCGTCGTTCAGCGCGGCGGCCAGGGCGGGGATGCTGCGCTCCCAGGAGCGGACTTCCGAGGCGCTGGGGCGGTGGCCGTGCATGTGGACGAACTGCTCGGTGAGGTGGAGGAAGAGCGAGGTGTCGAGTGCCCTCTCGGCGACGGTTTTCGCTGATGCGCGGAACAGCAAGGACTTCCCCCAGGCAGCACGAAGTGACTCGTGCGGGTGGGGGCGTGTCCTTCGAGACTCCACCGGGGTGGAGCGGAAGCCCGTCGGGCCGCGATGACGATGTGATCAAGGGTACCCGTGCGGCGGTTTCCGGTCCCTCTTCAATCGGCCTCCTCCAGCCGGTACTCCTCCAGCCGGGTCGGCCTGCGGAGGGGAGAAGGGGAGAACAGGCACTCGCTCCGGCGTCCGCCTTCGATCGACCGCGCTGCCGCGCCGCTCGGGCGGTGCGATCGTTGCGCCTGTCGCTCACTCAGTCGGTGCCGTCGTGTGTCCTCCGACGCGTGGTCCCGGCTCCGCCTGAGGCGGGACGACGCAGGGGCCTGACGGACAGGCAGGTCAGGCACCAGGCGACACCCAGCGCGACAGCCGACACCAGTGGGCGCAGGAACAGTGTCGTCTCGTCCGCGGGCGCCAAGGGGACGAGCAGTACGGTCGCGCCGACCGCGAGGAGCCAGGCGAACACCGTCAGCAGGGAGACGGCGACCGCCACCGGCACCCCGCCCATGCCCCATGCCTCGAGGTCGGCGTCCTCGTCGAAGCTGTCCGCGGCCGTGACACCGGCGGCGACCAGCAGCCAGAAGCACACGACCACGACCAGGGCGGCGGTGAACAGGATCACGGGAAAGGCGGTGGCGGTCTCCACGAACGTCTGCATGCTCCGGCCTCCCCCGTTCCGTGCCATGGTCCGCGCCATGCACGGACAACGCACTGCCTCCATGAGGTGCCCCGTGAGGCCCGGTGCCGGACGCTGCAGGAGCCCGGCACCGGATCAGCCCTCTGTGCTCCCCCTGACGGCAGGATGCCCTGCCGGCATCCGCCTTCGCACTGCCCGGATCCGGCAATGTTCACCTGGGTTCCCATGCCGGTGAGCCACCAAGGGGACGCGGCCGGGGAGTCGAAGACCTCGACCGGACCGACTGTCAGTGCCTCCCCCTACCGTTCGACCAGTGGAACCCGCGGAACACGCCGCAGGGTCCGGCCGTGGGGAGAGGTCTGCCATGTCGACGACGTATCTGGAGCTGTCGCAGGACGGTGGCGGTGCGCACAAGTTCTACGAGGTGACGGTCCAGGGACAGGTCGTGTCCATCCGCTACGGGCGGATCGGCGCCGCCGGGCAGACGACGACGTCGACGTTCCCCACCGCCGAGAAGGCGCAGGCGGCGGCCGCCAAGAAGATAGGCGAGAAGGTGCGCAAGGGGTACGCGCCCGCCGTGCAGGGTCAGCGGGCGCCCCGCGCGGTCAGCCGCCGGCAGGTGACCTCCGCGCCGTCCACGGCCCGCGCGGTCGCCCCGGTGCTGTGGCGGTTCCGCACGGGCTCCTCGGCGTTCGGCATCCACATCGACGACGAGCGCTGCTGGGTGGGCAACCAGTCGGGCGACGTCTACACCCTGGCGCACGGCGGCGACGTCCTCGCCCACTACCAGCTGCCGGACGGCGTCAAGTGCCTGGTCGCCGACGACTTCTGGATCTACGCCGGCTGCGACGACGGCCGGGTGTACGACCTGTCGTCCAAGCTGCCGTTCGCGGCCTACGACATCGCGGCCGACGTCGACATCTTCTGGCTCGACATCCACGAGGGCGTCCTGAACGTCGCGGACCGCGACGGGCGGCTCACCGTCATCGACCACGAGGACGAGCACCAGTGGGCGCGCGGCGGGCGCGGCCAGCACGCCTGGATGGTGCGCGCCGACGACCGGGCCGTGTACCACGGGCACTCGGGCGGCGTGACGGCCCACTCCCCCGACGGCCGTACGGAGTTGTGGCACACGCCCACCCGGGGCGGTGTGCTCTTCGGCTGGCAGGAGGACGACGCGGTGTACGCCGGCACCGTGCAGCGGGTGGTCCAGCGGCTGTCGAAGGCGACCGGCGCCGTCGAGACGACGTACCGCTGCGACAGCACGGTGTACTCGTGCGCCACCTCGCCCGGCGGGCGCTTCGTCTTCGCCGGGGACGCCTCCTCCTCGGTGTACTGCTTCGACCGGGACGGCACGCGGCTGTGGAAGCTCGGCACGGGCGGCGGTTCCGCGCTGTCGATGCAGTACCGCGACGAGCGGCTCTACCTGGTCACCACGGACGGCTCGCTGGTGTGCGTGGACGCGAGCGAGGCGGCGATCGCGGCGGCCCAGCAGGGCTCGGTGCCGGTGGCCCGCGACGTCAAGCTCGCCGCCGCCTCGGTGCCGACGTACGCGCCGGTCACCGCGGCCGCCTCCGTGGCGGCCGTCGACGCGGCGCCCGCGGGTTCGGTGGTCGTGGAGTGCGTGCAGGAGGGCGGCCGGACGCGGATCCACGTGGTCTCGGAGGGGTACGAGCCGTCGTGGAACGTCCAGTTCCCGCGCGCGATACGGGAGCCGGGAGCGCGGTACGTGGTCGACGCGCTGCACGCGGCGTCGGGCGGCTTCTACCGGGTGAGGGGCGACATCAGGCGGCTGCTGTGACCGGCACGGCGGTGTATCCGGCATGACCGGCGGCGGGCGGTCCGCCGCGGGTACGGCTCCCGTTCGTGAGGGGGGCCGTACCGCCGCGGAACGGCCGTCGGACGACGGTGCCGGACGGCGTCCGACGGCATCGGACGGTGTCAGGCGATCGACGCCGAGACGATGGCGGACACCGCGAGGTTGCAGGACGCCGTCACCCAGACCGCGGGGTGCGGCTCCGGCTCGACCAGCGTCGCGCCCAGGCGCCCGGGCGTGACCAGGTCCACCACCAGGAACGCCAGGGCCATCATCACCAGCCCCAGCAGACCGAAGCACGCGGTCGACACCAGGCCCTTGCCGAAGTCCTCGTACGTCGTCCAGATGGAGGTGAACACGATGCCGCCGATACCGAGCAGCGCGGAGCTGAGCAGGACGGCGGCGTTGCGGTTGCGCTCCTCCCATATCTGCCGGCCGAGCTTTCCGGGCGTCAGCAGGTCCACCAGGACGATGCCGAGGATCAGCAGGACCAGGCCCAGCGCGCCGTAGGCGGTGGCTCTGCCGAGTCCGTTGACGATGTCGCTCATGAGGTGCCGGCTCCATGGTGTGGGGTCGCGAGACCGACCGTGGTCAAGGGAATGCAAAATGTAGCGCACCCGTTCGGCCCTTTGGCCGGAACGGTGCGGCGACCCGGACGCTGCGGGGCAGCCCCGACGCCGCCCGCCGAGGCCGCTCGCGCGCGATCGAAAGCTCTGCGCCCGGCCGTCGCTCTGCCGCGTGCAATTTCCCCCACCGCGTACGGCTTCCCCGCTGCGTGCGGTTCCCCCATGGGATTCGTACCGGCACCGTCCGGCCCACCTCTGCGTACGACCCGACGGCGGAGTGCAGGACGTGCCCTCCGGGCGTACGGAGCCGGACCTGTCCGTCGGCACCCGCGTGGAGGCGTTCAACGCCTCGCCGACACGGCTGACCGCGTGGCACACCACCTGCCGTGCCGCCCTGCGGCTTTCCGCCGGGTCAGGACCACATGCCCGCGGCGATCTCCTCCATGGTGCCGGGCCACACGCTGTCACCGGTGAACGGCGTCTCGTCGTGCGCCTCCACCGTTGCCCTTCCGGACTCCCGCCCGATGCCGTGCGGCGGCCCGTGTCCGTGCGCCGATCCCCGTGACCACAAAGACCGCAACCTTTGTTTGTTGCGAAAGAGGGTCAGGCCGTCGACGCGTGGGCAGCATGTGGGGCGGCCTCATCGCGGTGCTCCCTGTGGTCCTGCTCCGCGTGCGCTGCGCATTCTCCGTACGAATCGGCACAACGACGTATCGACTCGACAGGTGGTGACTCACGTGCGCCTGCGCACCCCCCTGGCCCTGTTCGGGGCCGCCGTACTCGTGCTCGCGGGGCCACCGCTGCTCACCACGGGCAGCGGCTCCGAGACCGGCACCCAGATCCCCGGCCTGCGCCTCATGGTGCCCAACACCCCGGGCGGCGGCTACGACATCACGGCCCGCACGGCCGCCAAGAACGCCGAGGACGCCGGGCTCACCCACAACATCGAGGTGTTCAACCTGCCGGGCGCGGGCGGCACCGTCGGGCTCACCCGGCTGGTGAGCGAGCACGGCAACGGCAAGCTCGCGATGTCCATGGGCCTCGGCGTGGTGGGCGCGGCGCGCTCCAACCACTCGCCGAAGACACTGTCCGACACCACCCCGATCGCCCGGCTCACCGAGGAGCCGGACGTCGTCGTGGTCGCCAAGGACTCCCCGTACGAGACCATCGGCCAGCTCGTCGACGCCTGGAAGAGGACGCCGGGCAAACTGCCGGTCGGCGGCGGTTCGTCGCCCGGCGGTCCGGACCACCTCGCGCCCATGCTGATGGCGGAGGCCGCCGGTATCGCCCCGAAGCAGGTGAACTACGTTCCCTTCGACGGCGGCGGCGAGCTGCTCGCGTCGATCCTCGGCAACAAGGTCGCCTTCGGCGTCTCCGGAGTCGGCGAGTACCTCGACCAGATCAAGGCGGGCGAGCTGCGGCTGCTCGCCGTCACCGGGCCCGAGCGCGTCGACGGGCTCGACGCGCCCACCCTGCGCGAGGCCGGCTACGACGTCGACTTCACCAACTGGCGCGGCGTCGTCGCCCCGCCCGGCCTCTCCGACGCCGAGCGCTCCAAGCTGACCCGGCTCTTCGAGGAGCTGCACGACTCGGACGAGTGGCGCGAGTCCATGAAGCAGAACGGCTGGGACGACGCCTTCCTGACCGGTGACGAGTTCGGCGCGTTCCTGGAGGCCCAGGACGCGCGCGTGGTGAAGGTACTGAAGGAGCTGGGCCTGTGACGAACCGACCTGACGCCCCGTCGGCCGAAACCCTCGCCGCCTCCCCCGGCGGCGCCCCCGCCGGCACCCCGGACGGCGCGGCCGAGCGCCGCTCGTGGCTGCGCGACCACTCCGAACTCGGCGTCTGCGTCCTGCTGCTGGCCCTCGGCGTCCTCGTCCTCACCGACGTGCTGACCATGGACGTCGACATCGCCCAGCGCGGCCCGGTCGGACCGCGGACCGTGCCGCTCGTGGTCGGCGCCGGGCTGCTGGCCGTGGCCGTCCTGCTCGCCGTCGACGTGCTGCGCGGCGGCCGGGGCGAGGCCGAGTCCGGCGAGGACGTCGACCTGTCCGAACCGGCGGACTGGCGCACGGTGCTGCTGCTCGCCGGGGTCTTCCTCGCCACGGCGGTCCTCATCGAACCGCTCGGCTTCCCCGTGGCCGGCGCCCTCCTCTTCTGGGGGGCCGCCTTCGCCCTCGGCAGCCGCCACCACGATCGCGACCCGCTGATCGCCGCCGTGCTCTCGTTCCTCACCTACGCCGTCTTCGACAAGCTGCTCGGGGTGCCGCTGCCCGGCGGCCCGCTGATGGGAGTGCTGTGACATGGACGCCCTCTCCTCCCTCCTCGACGGCTTCGCCACCGCCCTCACCCCCGTCAACCTGCTGTGGGCCGTCCTCGGCGTGCTCCTGGGCACCGCGATCGGCGTCCTGCCGGGCATCGGCCCCGCCATGGCGGTCGCGCTGCTGCTGCCGGTGACGTACGGGCTCGAGCCCACCGGCGCGTTCATCATGTTCGCGGGCATCTACTACGGCGCGATGTTCGGCGGTTCGACGACGTCGATCCTGCTCAACACCCCGGGCGAGAGCGCCGCCGTGGTCGCCGCCATGGAGGGCAACCCCATGGCCAAGGCCGGGCGCGGCGCGCAGGCGCTGGCGGCGGCCGCCGTCGGCCACTTCGCGGGCGGCATGATCGGCACGATCCTGCTCGTGGCGCTCGCCCCGGCGGTGGCCGACCTCGCCGTGGACATCGGCGCGCCCGACTACTTCGCCATCATGGTGCTCGCGTTCATCGCGGTGACGTCGGTCCTCGGCGCGTCCCGGATCCGCGGTCTGGCCTCCCTCCTCATCGGGCTCACGCTCGGCCTGGTGGGCCTGGACCAGATGACCGGGCAGCAGCGGCTGACGTTCGGCTCGCTCCAGCTCGCCGACGGTGTCGACGTGGTGATCGTCGCGGTCGGCCTCTTCGCGATCGGCGAGGCCCTGTGGGTCGCCGCCCACCTGCGGCGCACCTCGGGCAGGCCCATCCCGGTGGGCCGCCCCTGGCTCGACCGGGGCGACGTGCGGCGGACCTGGAAGTCGTGGCTGCGCGGCCCGTTCATCGGCTTCCCGTTCGGCGCGATCCCCGCGGGCGGCGCCGAGATCCCCACCTTCCTGTCCTACGTCACCGAGAAGCGCCTCTCCAAGCACAAGGACGAGTGGGGCAAGGGGGCGATCGAGGGCGTCGCGGGCCCGGAGTCGGCCGCGTCGGCCTCCGCGGCGGGCACGCTGGTGTCCATGCTGACCCTCGGCCTGCCCACGACGGCGGTCGCGGCGGTCATGCTGGCCGCCTTCCAGCAGTACGGCATCCAGCCCGGCCCCCTCCTCTTCGAGCGCGAACCCGACCTGGTGTGGGGCCTGATCGCCTCCCTCTTCGTCGGCATGGTGCTGCTGCTCGCGCTCAACCTGCCGCTCGCGCCCCTGTGGGCGAAGCTGCTGCGCATCCCGCGCCCCTACCTGTACGCGGGCATCCTGTTCTTCGCGGCCGTCGGCGCCTACGCGGTCGGCGGCGAGGTCGTGGACCTGGTCATCCTGCTGTTCATCGGTCTGATCGGGTTCGGCATGCGGCGTTACGGGCTGCCGGTGCTGCCCGCCGTCATCGGCGTCATCCTCGGCCCCAACGCCGAGCAGCAGCTGCGGCGCGCCCTGCAGATCAGCGACGGCAGCGTCACCGGGCTGGTCGACACGCCCTTCTCGGTGACGGTGTACGTCGTGGTCCTGCTGATCCTGGCGTGGCCGCTGCTGAAGCGGTTCACCGGCCGCGGGCGCGCCGGACGCGCCGGGTCCGGCGGGGTGGGCGGTTCCGGCGAGTGACCTTCGTGGCTGCGGCTGCCGCAGCCACAGCCACGGACAGGCAGGGGCGCGGTGCGGTCGTCGCACCGGCCCTGGGCCGTAGCCGGGCCGATCACTACCCTGGGACAGGAGAGCCGAGTGGTGACGACGCGCACGGCGGAGGCGCGCATGACGGAGGCGCGTACGACGGGGAGGTCCGATGGTCGAGTTGGGTGTCCTGTTCGGAGGCATGGCCGTGGTCGTGGCCTTCCTCTCCGTCAGACTCGTACGGCGTAGGGGCACCGTCACCGAGAACGCCGACGGCCTCCTCGTCGAGCAGGCCAGGCGCCTGCAGGCGCAGAGCGACCGAGCCGCCTACAACGCCGCCACCGTGCACAGTTCCACGCCGACCCTCCGCGACAACCACCTCTCCTAGGCAGCGGGCCCCGCCGCCCCTTCCTGGAGGGGCGGCGGGGAGCCGTGGACCCACGGCCCCGGAAGGACCTACTCCCGGTGGATGCGGTCCACCAGGATGTCGATGACGAGCGGTGTGCGCGGGCCGAAGCCGAGCAGGACGCCGTCCTCCATGTCGACGACCCGGCGGTTCATGCCGGCCGGGGTCTGCGCGATACCCGGGATCTTCAGGAGTTCGTCGAGGCCGCCGACCGACTCCAGGCCCTTGGTCATCATCAGGATGACGTCCGGCTGCGCCGCGGCCAGCGCCTCGGTGGTGATCGGCGTGAACGGCTTGTCCAGGCCCGCCGCCGTGCCCGCGTCCACCGCGCCCGCCGCCTCCAGCAGCGAGTCGGCGCCGGAGCCCTCGCCGCCGATCAGGTAGACGGCCGCGCTGCCGCGCATGTAGAGGAAGGCCACCTTGGGCCTGCTGCCCTCGGGGACGCCCGCGCGGGCCGCCGCCAGTTCCTCGTCCATGCGCTTGTCGAGCGCCTCGCCGGCCTCCGGCACCCCGAGCGCCTCGGCGATGCGGGTGGTGCGGGTCGTGACGTCGGACAGCTTCGTCGCGGGGTCGAGGACGACGACGGGGATCCCGGCGTCGCGGATCTGCTCCACGGCCTCCTTGGGCCCGGTGTCGGTGTCGGCGAGCACCACGCTCGGCCGCAGCGACAGCACGCTCTCCGCACTCACGTCGTGCGCCTTGGTGACCTGGGGGAGCTTCTTCGCCTCCTCGAAGGTGGCCGTGACGTCCCGGCCCACGACCCGGTCGCCGAGGCCGAGCGTGAACACGATCTCCGCCACGCCCCCGTTGAGCGGCAGGATCCGCGAGGCGTCCCGCACCGTGACCCGGCGCCCGTCGGAGGAGTCCACGGTGACCGGCAGCTCAGGCGTGGGCGCCTTCCCCCCGAGCGGGACGACGGAGTTCTTCGCCAGCTGCTTCTCCGCCGCGGCGGCCCGTTCGCTCGCGGACGCCGGCGTGGCGTCCGCGGCTCCGCCCGCCCCCGTACCCGTACCGCCGCTTCCGCAGGCTCCCGTCAGCAGCGCGAGGGCCAGCCCGAGGGCGGCGAGGCGCCCTCCGGACGGACGCCCCCCGCGCAGACGGCCACCGAGCAGGCGGCCTCCGGGTGTCCGGTCCCCGGGCGGACGCCCCTGGGACGTACGCCCCCAGGACGTACGCCTCCGGGCCGAAGGCCCCTCGGACGAGCGCTCTGCGGGCCGGTCCCCTCCGGGCCGGCCCCTCCCCGATGCGCGCATGGCTCTTCCTTCCGCTCGTCCCGGTCGTCTGGCACACAGTTGACCAATAGTTTAGGTTAGGCTTTCCTTAGTTTCGCGTGGTGGGGGTGTTCCATGACCTCGGCAAGTGGCCTGCGTAGCCGCCGAGTTGGTTGTTTCCTCGCGGTCGCGGCGGCGTCCGCCCTGCTGCTCCCGGCCGCGTCACCGGCGGTGGCCGCGGGCGGCACGGCGACGGGCCCCGAGGGCCAGAAGCTCACCGTGTCCAAGTCCGCGGGCCTGGCCGCGGCGGGCGAGACGGTCACCGTGACCGGCTCCGGATACAACACCGAGAAGGGCATCTACGTCGCCTTCTGCGTCGACAACGGCGCCGGGAAGACGCCCACGCCCTGCGTCGGCGGCGTCGACATGTCCGGCGAGTCCGGCGCGTCCGCGTGGATCTCGTCCGACCCGCCCTCCTACGGCGAGGGACTGGCGAAGCCCTACGGCGGCAGCGGCCACGAGGGCACCTTCAGCGTCAAGATCAAGGTGCGCGCCAAGGACGCCACCACCGACTGCACCGCCTCCGGCGTGCGCTGCGCCGTCATCACGCGCAACGACCACACACGGGGCGGGGACCAGAGCCAGACGGTCCGCATCCCCGTGACGTTCGGCTCGGGTGCACAGAGCGGCGACTCCGACGCGTCGGCGACGCCCGGATCGAGCGCGACGGCCGGGGCGGGCCCGACGGGCTCCACCGGCGGAACGGGACCGACCGGCGGCAGCGGCTCCGCCACGCCCTCCGGCACCGCGGCGGACGGCTCCATGGCGAGCACCGGCTCCGACCTCGCGCTGCCCGTGGGGCTCACCGCCGCCGGACTGGTCGCGGCCGGGGCCGGCGCCTGGTTCTGGGCGCGCCGACGCCGCGCGGGCGCCCCGCCCGCGGACTGACACCAGGCGACACCACCCGGCACCCGCCGGCACCACCCGGCACCAGGCGATACCGGCCGACATACACCAGGTCGGCCGAGACGACCTCACGCCCCAGAGGGAAGACCGAGGAGAACCGAAGATGGCGAAGAGACCCGGCGCCGTCGTCCTGGCGGCCGGCGCCCTGTTCGCGCTGTGCTGTCCGGGCACGGCGACCGCGCAGGACCGGCCCGGCGGGGAGTCGCTTCCGCGCCAGGTGACCGGGGGGTACGTCGGCTGGTCGGCGGGCGACGGCGAGACGGCCGACCGGGGCCTGACGTTCGGCGTCACCGCCCCCGCCGTACGGCACTCCGGCGGCCCGGCCCGCTTCCCGGCCGTGCGGGGCGCCGCCGGCCCCGCGGACGGCGCGGCCGACGTGGAACTGGGCGGCACCGCGCGCTTCGGCGGTACGGCGGCGCAGCCCCTCGTCCTCGCCGGACTGCGGCTGCGGCTGACCGGCGACGAGGGCGTGCTGCACGCCCGTACGGTCGTCGACGGGAGGGCGCGCGAGCTGGCCCTGGCCGACGTGACCGTGTCCGGCGCCGACTCCGCCGTACGGGCGGACGGCTGGTCCTGGACCGGGCTGGCGGCCTCGCTCACCGAGGAGGGGGCGAAGCTGCTGTCCTCCTGGAGCGGCACCGGGTTCGCGGCCGGCGACGGGCTGGGCGAGCTCGGCCTGGCGGTGGAGACGGAGCCGGGCGGGGACGGGACGGAGGCGAAGGCCGGGGCCGAGGGCCCGGCGCACGCCGAGTCGCCGCAAGGCTCACCGGTCACCGGCTCCCCGCAGTCCCCCGCGGGTGCCGAGGAGGAGCCGACCGGCCGTCAGGACGTCCCGGAACCGGCCGCCGCGGTGGCCCTGGCCGCCCTCGCCGCGGGCGCCGAGCAGACGGTCACCGGCACCGGGTTCGCGCCGGACGCGGTCGTCCTGGTCGCGATCGACGGCGACACGCGGTACCAGGCGGTGGCCGGCGCCGACGGCCGGTTCACACGGAGCTTCCCGGTGTACGCCACCGCCTTCGCGGGCGAGCACACCGTGGAGCTGACCGCCGTGAGCGGTGGACAGCCGGCCGCCGTCAGGGCGTCGTTCGCGGTCACGGCCCCGGACTGACATCCGGAACCCCGGACCGGGGCCCGGAACCCCGGACCCGCACCCGGGCCCCGGTCCGGCGGGCGTGCATGTGGCACCCCATGCACGCCGTATACGCGTACACGGCGTGCGCGAACCGGTGGCACCACAAGCGCGCCGTACAGGACAAGGCGCAGACGAGCAGTACGCGACGAGAGGAGCGGGCCGCACGGTCCGCTCCTCGGCATGCCCCAACGGCCTCGCACAGCAAGCGAGTCGATGGCTTTGCCGTCCATTGACAAACAACTGAAGATCGTATTTAGGTATGCCTAACCTAAGTTCGGCTCGCCGAGATGAGAGGTCCTCCCCCATGAGAGTCCCCGTCGCCCGCACCGCCGCCCGTGCCGGCCTCGCCGTCACCGCCTCCGCCGCCCTGACCCTGGGCCTGGCCGGGTCCGCCTCCGCCGCCACCTCGACCCGTACGGTCACCGACGGCGGCACCACCTACGACCTGTCGGTGACCGCGCCGGACACGGCGTCCGCCGGCGGCCAGGTCGTCACCGTCTCCGGCTCCGGCTTCAACCCCTCCCAGGGCATCTACGTCGGCCTGTGCGTGGTCGACGGGGCCCAGGGCGCCGCCAAGCCCACCCCGTGCCTGGGCGGCCAGGACGAGTCCGGCTCGACCGGCGCCTCGCACTGGGTCAACAACACCTTCGGCGGACTGTTCGCCAACACCTCCAAGTTCGGCACCGGCGGCAGCTTCAGCGTGCAGGTCTTCGTCAAGGCCACCCTGGAGGACGGCAGCGTCTGCGGCGAGGACGTCGACTGCGCCGTGGTGACGCGCGCCGACCACCTCGACAGCGGGGACCGCAAGTACGACGTCCACGTCCCGATCGCCTTCCGGTAACCGTTCCGCCGGCCGGGCCCGTCACGGGGCCCGGCCGCTCCGGCGTCCCCCGGGTGCGGGGCGCACCCACGAGTGAGGAACCCTCCATGCCCTCCATGAACTCCGTGAGAGACGACGCGGCGGGCCGGCCCGCGCCGTCCGGCGCGGCGCGACCCCGGCACAGACGCCCCGCGGCGCTCCTCGGCGCCGCCGCCCTGGTGGCCGCCGCGGCGGCCGCCGTCACCACCGGCACGGCCGCGCAGGCCTCCGACACGCCGCGGACGGGGCTCGGCGCGAACGGCCAGCGGCTCACCGTCTCCGCCACCGCGAACCTCGACCCCGACGGCGAGACGCTCCGCGTCACCGGCAGCGGCTACGACGCGACCAAGTCCGTCTACGTCGCCCTGTGCAAGGACAACGGCGACGGCCGCATCCCCACCCCCTGCATCGGCGGCGCCGACCAGACGGGGACCGGCGGCTCCTCCCAGTGGATCGTCCCCGAGGGCGACGTCCACGAGGGCGACCTCGCCGTCACCTGGGGCGCCGGCGGCACCTTCGACGTCGGGATCGAGGCCAAGGCCGAGGACACCGGCCTGGACTGCACCCAGGTCGCCTGCGCGGTCGTCACCCGCGTCGACCACCGCAACGCCGGCGACCGCTCCCAGGACGTCCGCGTGCCCGTCGCCTTCGAGGGCCGCGAGCCCGGCGGGGGCGACGGCGGCGACGGCGTGGACGTGCCGCCCGGCACCGTGAGCTATGTGAAGTCGGCCGAGTTCACGACGGCGGGCAAGGTGCGCGACCTCCTGCTCCACCCGGAGTCCGGGAAGCTGTACGCGGGCTCCGAGAACGTCGTCGACACCGGCGACGTCGACGAGCGCGGCCTGTACGCCCTCGACCCCGCGGACGGCAGGGTCCTCAGCCACCTCACCCAGGCCCCCGGAAGCAACGGCGCCCCGGCCGCCCGGGCCGTCTCCCTGCTCGGCGGGCCGCTCGCCGGCGACGGCGTCGTCTTCCACTACCCGCTGCGCGGCATCGGCACCGCGAAGGACGGCGACCGGCAGGCGGCCGGCGTGTGGCTCACCGGCTCCACCGTCACCGGCGTCGGCCCGGGCACCGAGGCCGCCACCGCCCTGGTCGCACAGGGCGCCACGCTCTCCGAGGTGGAGACGGCCACCGGCACGGTCCGGCGCACGGTCACCCTCGACGGCGGCTCCGTGCTCGGCGTCGACGCGGCCCGCGACGCCGCCTGGTCCGCCGGAGGCTCCGGCGGGCTGCTGCGCCGCGTCGACACCTCCGGCACCGACTCCTTCACCGTCACCGCGACGGCCGACCTGCCCTCCGGGATCGTCGACTTCGCCGAGACCGACCCCGCCACCGGCAACGTCTGGGTGGGCAGCGGCGACTCGGTGCTGGTCTACGACCCGGCCGCCGAGCTCCTGAAGACCGTCTCCGGCCCCGACCGGGCCGCGGACGTCGCCTTCGACACCGCCACCGGGCGCGCCTTCGTCGTCTGGCAGGACAGCGGCGACACCGGCAGCGGCGCCGACAACGTCGGCCACCTCGGGGTGTACGACACCACCACCTTCGCCGAGGCCGCCCGGCAGGCCGACCTGCCGGGCAACCACGCCCAGCTGGGCAGGGCCACCGTGGCGGTGTCCAAGGGCGGTACCACGGTCTACGTCGCCGGCCCCGCCGAGGCCGTGATCACCAAGCTGGACCTGCGGATGTCCCCGAAGGTCACCCGGTCCCCCACGGACCGGACGGTCGCGCCCGGTGACGAGGTCACCCTCGTCGCCGCCGCCGAGGGCACCCCGGAGCCCACCGTCGGCTGGAGCGTCAGTCCCGACGGCGGCCAGACCTGGAAGGCGATCGAGGGCGCGACGGAGAACGCGTACGCCTTCACCGCACGGGCGGCCCAGGACGGCTACCGGTACCGCGCCGAGTTCGCCAACGAGGCCGGCAGGACCCGCACGGCGCCCGTCACGCTCACGGTGGAGGAGCCCGACGACGGTGGCACGGGCGGCGGCACCGGCGGGGACGGCGGCGGGAACCCGTCCGGCCCCTCCGGCACGAAGACCGTCACCGGCGCCGAGGGCCAGAAGCTCACCGTCACCCCGGTCAACGACCTGGCCACCGAGGACCAGACCCTGAAGGTCACCGGCTCCGGCTACGACGTGGAGAAGGGGATCTACGTCGCCCTCTGCGTCGACAACGGCGAGGGCGAACTGCCCTCCCCGTGCATCGGCGGCGTCGACATGACCGGCGGCTCGCACAGCTCGGCGTGGATCTCCTCGAACCCGCCGGACTACGGCGAGGACCTGGCGACCCCGTACGGCGACGGCGGCACCTTCTCGGTCGAGCTGACCGTCGACGCCCGGGACGAGTACACCGACTGCTTCGAGGCCAAGTGCGTCCTGGCCACCCGCGCCGACCACACCCTCTCCGGCGACCGCTCCCAGGACGTGAAGGTCCCGGTCGGCTTCGTCGGCCAGGACCCGGTGGACACGGACGACACGGACGGCGGTACGGGCGGCGCGGACGGCGGCACCGGAGGTACGGCCGGCACGGACGGCGGTTCGACCGGCGGCAGCGGCTCGGCCTCCGGCGCGAGCGGCGGCACGGCCGGTACGTCCGCCACGGGCACCACCGGCGGCAGCCTCGCCTCCACCGGCGCGGCCCTCGGCACGGTGGCGGGCGCGGCCGCCCTGCTCACGGCGGCGGGCTGGTACCTGCGCCGGCGCGCCCGGACGGCCCGGCGGAGCTAGCCGGAGCCGACGGCAGTCACGACATGTGCGCGTGAGGGGCCCTGGTGGGCGGTTACCGCCCACCAGGGCCCCTCACGCTCGTACACCTCTCAACGCCGCATCGCCGCGCCGCCGACCGGCTCGCCACCCGCCCTCGCTCACCCTCAGCCACCCCGCAGGAACCGCTTGGCGGTGTGCGCGAGGGCGGCCGCGATGCCGGACAGGGCGACGGCACCGCCGCCGGTCGAACGGGCCACGGCACTAGGCGGTGACGAGCTCCGCTTTCTTGTCCTCGGCCTCGGCGGCGCTGTCGGACTCGTCGGCGTCTGAGTCGGTCTCGTTGTCGGCGTCGGAGTCGGAGTCGTCACCGTCGTCGTCCGACTCGCCCCCCACCATGCCGAGGAAGCGCCGGATCTCCTCGACCGACATGTCGAGCCCTTCGGACGCGGCCTCCTCACCACCGAACACCTGCACCGCCTCGGCGACGGCCACGGCGAGTTCCGCCTCCGCCTTGCGGACCTTGCCCTCGGCCTTGTCCACGGTGTCGACCACCGAGAGCTGGCGGCGCTGCTTCTCCTGGAGTCTCTGCTTGCGGGAGGGCGGCTTCTCGGAGTTCTGCGCAGTCATGACCAAGATCATAAGCAGCCGCGTACCCATACCGAAATCACCAACTCGCGTGCCGCGCGGAGTCGTTCGCGGGCGGTGGGCTCAGTGGGACCGGGGCGTGGGGCTCGCGAGTCCGAGGCGGCCGCGCGTGGCGGCCAGGACGACGGCGGCGGCCACCACCGAGGCCAGCAGGAACGCGTGCCCGGAGTAGCCGGGGCCGGCGTCCGGGAACACGTCCGTCCAGGCCACGGACACGAAGTTGTTGACGCTGACGTGGGACAGCATGACCACCGGCATGCTCCCGCCGGTGCGGTTGAAGATCCAGGTCATCACGAAGCTGAAGGCGACGACGGTGACCAGGAACTCGAGCACGGTGAAGGCGTCGCGCCCGGGTCCTCCCCACTCGGTGAGGAACAGGGGGAGGTGCCAGGCGCCCCACAGCACGCCGACGAAGAGGGTCGCGGTCACCGGCCCGTACCGGTCCTGCATGCGCGGCATGGCGAACTCGCGCCAGCCGGGCTCCTCGGCGAGGCCCGTCGTGACCATCTGGAGCACCAGGCCGGGCAGGAAGGCGGCCAGGACGGCCACGGGCGGGACCGCGGGGGCCCGGCCGGTCAGGACCGAGGTGGCGGCGGTCAGCACGGCCGGCACCGAGACGAGGACCACGGCGTACCAGGTCCACTTGACGCGGAACTTGGTCATCCGCCGGCGCCAGGCCCGCAGCCCCTCACGGCCGTCGCAGGCCGCGGTGACCAGCAGGGCCGAGGCGATCGGGCCGAGGTAGGCGCCGGGGAGCACGCCCAGGAGCTGGCTGCCGAGCTGCCCGCCGGGGAAGGTGAGGTCCCATGCCGCCAGGCCGTTCCGGGACAGGACGTAGGGGGTCCAGGCGATCCAGCTCAGGGCGAACGCCAGCGTGAAGAAGGAGGTGAGGGGCCGGCGGCGGAGGAGGGCCCGCACGCCGGTCCCGGGGTGTTCCGCCGGCTGGTGCGGCGGCTGTCCGACGTCGACGCCGGGCGCCTGCAGGGTCATCGGAGGCTCCTTCGCTCAAGATTTTTCTCCGTGCCCCAAGAACAGCACCGCGGCACCGCCGGCCTCACTCCCGCGCGCACCCTGATCCGGGGTGCAGCAGGCTGTACCCGAGCAGCGCCGGACACACTGTCGGGATCGTCGTCATAGGCTCCGGCGAACGCCCTGCCGCCACCACCGGCGGCCCCGTCCGTCCCACATGACGAACCGCTCCCGGCGCCCCCGGCCGTTCCCGTGCCAAAGGTCGGCTGAATCGTTCCGTCACTTTGTCCGGGCGCGCCTCACTGCTCCCGGAACGTCCCCGGGCCGGACCGTGAAAGGGCACGCGGGCGCCCGATTTCGGGCCCTGCCCGGACGCCCACGGACGGGGCTCGTGTGGCATCCTGTTGGCTCCCGACTGATCAGTGTCGGCGTGTGAGCATGCCGTTCGGCACCGAGCATTCGTACGGACCCAAGAGTTCAGGTGGAAATGCGGCCCGGAGAACAGCAAGAGGCCAGACCTGGCGCCCCGGTCGCGTTGTCCGATGCGGAACAGGCCGCCGCGCCCGAGGCGCCCGCCTCCGGTGCCCACGAGGACGCCGACTCCCCCGAGATACCCGAGGCCGTGCGGGCCGCCGCCCGCCGGGCTCCGGGCCACTGGATCGGAGTGGTGGACCCGGAGTGGACCGAGGAGCGCACGCCGCCGGAGTGGGCGGTGCTGGGAGAGTGGCGGTCCGACGAGAGCGGGGGCGTCGGGACCTACCGCGCCAACCCGGAGTACCGGCCCTCGGCGCGGGTGCTCGGCTGGCCCGAGCCGACCGACCCGGTGGACGCGGCGGCGCAGCGGGCCGCCACCGGCTACGGCACGGTGGACGAGGCGCTCGCGGCGCTCGCGGAGGCGGAGGTCACCGTGGTGCGCGGACCGGCCGGAGGGCCCCTCACGGCCGCCGGGCGGGACGGGGCGCCGGTGGTGCCGGTGTTCACCTCGCCGGAACACGAGTTCATGTCCGCGGCACTTCACCATGACACCCTTCCCGCACGGGAGCTGGCCCGTTCCGTGAGCGGCACCGGCACCCTGCTGCTGGTCAACGCCGGGGCCGCGGCCCCCCTGCTCGTTCCCGCGGACAGCCTTCCCGGTCCCGTGGACGGGCCGGACGGCGCGGCGGAGGACGGTGCGGCGGCGGAGGACACCGCCTCCTCGGGCGCGGAGGACCGTACCGGCCCTCAGGGCGGGGCCACCGCCGCGGACCGGACCGGCGGCCCCACCGGACCCCGGCCCCGCACCTCAGGGAGGACTCCGTGACGCGTTCGGCACAGCAGTTCCCCGTCCCGCGGGCCGCGCGTGCGGAGTCCGGCGCCGGGGACGGCCGGTGCGCCGGTTCGGCTCCGGGCCCGTCCCCCGTTCCCCCCGTGTCCCCGCGCAGTCGTCTCCCGGACCGCCGCCCCGGCGTACCGGGCGGCTTCGGCGACGGCAAGGGGGCGGGAGCACAGGACCGCGACGGCGCCGGCGGGCGGAGGCGGTGGTCCGCCTCCGGCGGTGCGGTCCGCGTCGTGGACGCCGGTCACGGCCGCGGGGCCCGGCCACGGCCGGGGAACCGCCCGGGCACCGGCACCCTGCGGAGGAGCGTCTGACCGGGCGCCCCCGCACCATCGCTCCCCCTTCCCGCCCCGCGCCGCGGGCGCGGCATGATGACACCGTCGGCTCGCCGACACACGGCCCCCGGCGAGAGCGGGGGCCATGCCCAAGACGCCGACGAAGCAAGGAGGTCCGCGCGTGTCGCGCCAGGTACTGACGGTCGGTCCCGGGGACCGGGACCGCTACCGGACGATCGGTGAGGCACTCGCTGCGGCCCGGACCGGTGCGCTCATCAGCATCCGGTCGGGGACGTACGCGGAGAACCTGGTGATCCACACCCGGGTCACCCTCACCGCCGCCGAAGGGCGGGGCACCGTGGAGATCCGGCCGCGCACGGGCAGTGTGCTCGCGCTGCGCGCCGACGCCGTCATGCTCTCCGAGCTGACCCTGCGCGGCGGCGACCCCGAGCTGCCGGCCGTGGACGTGCGGCGCGGGCAGGCCGCGCTGGACGGCTGCGAGGTCATCGGCTCCGCCTGGACCGCGATGCTGGCGGGGGGCACCGGTTCCCTCGCGCTGCGCGACTGCCGGGTGAGCAACCCGCAGGGCGCGGGCATCGTGGTCACCTCGACCACGCCCACCACCGTGGAGTCCTGCACCCTGGAGCACCTGGGCACCAGCGGTCTGGTCATCGCGGAGCAGGGCGACGCGCGGGTCCGCGGCTGCACCGTGCGCGACGCCCGCGGCAACGGCCTGCTGGCCAACGGCGAGGCCCGCGGCACCGTCGAGGACTGCGACATCTCCTCCACCGACAAGCCCTCCCTCGCCCTGGAGCAGAACTCCTCCCTGTCGGTGGTGCGCACCGTCGTGCACGACACCAGCACCGGCGTGCACCTGAGCAGCGCGGGCCGTACGACGCTGGAGGACGTCCGGGTCACCGGCGCCTCCGGCAACGGCATCGCCCTGGCCGCGGGCACCGACCCGGTGCTGCGCCGCTGCCGCGTCTCGCGCACCCGCGGCCACGGCGTGGTGGTCACCGACCGGGCGCGCGGCACCTTCGAGGACTGCTGGGTGGACAGCGCGCAGGGCGTGGCCCTGCGGGTGGCCGGGGCCGCCTCCCCGGCGCTGACCGGCCTGACGGTGCGCGACTGCACCGAGACCGGACTGCTCCTGGAGGAGGACTCGGCGCCCGAGCTGGACCGCCTGGAGGTGATCGGCAGCTCGCCCGCGGTCGCGGTGCGCGGCGGCGCCAACCCGCTGCTGCGCCGGGCCCGCCTGATAGAGCCCTCCGGCGACGGCATCGCGGCCACCAGGGACGCCCGCGGCCGTGTCGAGGACTGCGAGGTCGTCCGGCCGAACGGCGCGGGTGTGCGGGTGGCCTCCGGCAGCACCCTGTACCTGGCCGGCGGCGGGGTCTCCGACACCGCCACGCACGGCCTGGTCGTGGAGAACGGCGGCAACGTCACCGTCCGCGACTTCCGCGTGGAGAGATCCGGCGAGGAGGGCGTGGTGGTCGACGGGGGCGGCGAGCTGACCGCCAGCCGCACGACGGTGCTCACCCCCCAGAGCCACGGCGTCCTGCTCCGCGAGGGCGCGCTCGCCTCGCTCAACGGCTGCGAGGTCGCCGGCGGCACCGCGGACGGCTTCCGCGTGGAGTCCACCTCGCCGGTGTCCCTGGTGAACTGCACCGCCCGGGAGAACGAGGGCGGCGGCCTGGTGCAGACGGCGCCCGGCGAGCGGCTCGCCGTGGAGGGCCTGAGCAGCACCGGCAACGGCAAGCGGGACGCCTGGGGCACCGGCAGCGCCGAGAACACCGACCCGGCCGGCTCCGGGGCCGCGGACGCGCCGCCGCCGGACCGGGAGGACGGCCCGCTCGGCGCCCTCAACGCGCTCATCGGTCTGGAGAACGTCAAGGAGCAGGTGCGCACGCTGGTCAACCTGACGCAGCTCGCCCAGCGCCGCGAGCAGCTCGGCATGTCCGCCCCGCCGATGAGCCGGCACCTGGTCTTCACCGGTCCGCCCGGTACCGGTAAGACCACCGTCGCCCGCCTGTACGGGGCGATCCTGGCCGAGCTGGGCTCGCTGCGCAGCGGGCACCTGGTGGAGGTCTCGCGCGCCGACCTGGTCGCGCAGATCGTCGGCGGTACGGCGATCAAGACCACCGAGACCTTCCAGCAGGCGCTCGGCGGCGTGCTGTTCGTCGACGAGGCGTACACCCTGACCGCGGACAGCGGCCACGGCGGCGCCGACTTCGGCCGCGAGTCGGTGGACACGCTGCTGAAGCTGATGGAGGACCACCGCGACGACGTGGTCGTGATCGTCGCCGGCTACACCGACGAGATGGAGAAGTTCCTCGCCTCCAACCCCGGTCTGGCGTCGCGCTTCTCGCGGACCGTGGAGTTCCAGAACTACTCCGTGCCCGAGCTGGTCGCGATCATGGAGAACATGTGCAACCAGCACCAGTACGAGCTGGGCGAGGGCACGGCGGACGCGCTGGCCGCGCACTTCGAGGCGATGCCCCGGGACGCCACCTTCGGCAACGGCCGCGCGGCGCGCGGGGTGTTCGAGGAGATGGTGGACCGGCAGGCGGTCCGGCTCGCCTCCCTGCCGCAGGTCGGTGAGCGCGATCTGCGGCTGCTGCTGCCGGAGGACGTCTCCGCCACCGCCGCCGCGAAGGCCGCCGAGGACGCCTCCCCGGACAACGACCCGCTGACCCGCCTCGGCGACATGGTCGGCCTGGCCGAGGTCAAGCGCGACGTGACCGACCTGGTCAACCTCATCACCACCGCCCGCCACCGCGCCGCCGCCGGGCTGCCGGTGCCCTCGCTCAGCCACCACCTGGTCTTCACCGGCCCGCCAGGCACCGGCAAGACCACGGTCGCCCGCCTCTACGGGGAGATCCTCAGCCAGCTCGGCATCCTGCAGCGCGGGCAGCTGGTCGAGGCGGCGCGCGCCGACCTGGTCGGCCGGTACATCGGCCACACCGCCCAGCTGACCCGCGAGGTGTTCGACAGGGCCCGCGGCGGTGTGCTCTTCATCGACGAGGCGTACACCCTCACCCCGCGCGGCGGCGGCAACGACTTCGGCCAGGAGGCCGTGGACACGCTGCTGAAGCTGATGGAGGACCACCGCGACGAGGTGGTCGTGATCGTCGCCGGCTACACCGACGAGATGGAGCGCTTCCTCGCCTCCAACCCCGGTCTGGCCTCCCGCTTCCCGCGCCGGATCGGCTTCGCCGACTACACCTCCGAGGAGCTGGTCACCATCGTGCGGACCCAGGCCTCCGCCATGGGCTACGAGTGCGGGCCCGGCACCGGACCGCTGCTGCGGGAGTACTTCGACTCGCTGCCCCGGGACCGCTCCTTCGGCAACGCCCGCCTGGCCCGCCAGGTGGTCGAGTCGATGGTCACCCGCCAGGCCGGACGGCTCAGCTCGCTGGCCGCGCCCACCCTGGACGACCTGCGCGTGCTGCTCCCCGAGGACGTCACGGCCGCCATGCCGAAGGCGGCCCGGTGAGGCCGCCCGCCCGCGGGGCCGCCCGCCCGCTGTCCGGCGCGGCCCTGGCCGCCGCCCTGCTGCTGTCCGCGGCCGCGCCCGCCCAGGCGGAGCCCCTCCAGGGGCCCCGCGCGGCCGACGGGAAGGGCCAGGAGCTGCCCGGCATGCCCTCCGCGCTCGACCCGGAGGCCGAGCAGGTGGTCTGCACCCCCGCCTCGCGCGAGAAGGCGGAGAAGCAGGACTGGTCGCGCCAGCGCCTGGACCTGGACCGGCTGCACGGGCACGGCACCGGGGCGGGCGTGACCGTCGCCCTGGTCGACACCGGCGTCGCCGCCGGCGCCGCCGGGCTCGACGGCCGGGTCACCGCCCAGGGGTCGGCCGGTGACGACTGCGTCGGGCACGGCACCTTCCTGGCCGGGCTGATCGCCGGGTCCGGCGAGGACGGCCTGACCGGGGTCGCCCCGGAGGCGGAGATCCTGGCGCTGCGCGGCACCGACCGGCGCGGGCAGGCCGACGCCGCCCTCGTGGCGCAGGCGGTGCGCGCGGCGACCGCCGCCGGGGCCGAGGTGATCGCGGTCGGAGCGGCCCTGCCGGAACGCGACGCGGAGCTGAGCCGCGCGGTCGCCGCGGCCCTCGACGCGGGCGCGGTGGTGGTGGCCGCCGCCACCCCGGACCCGCCGTCCCGGAGCGACGCCGACGAGATCCCGTCGCGCACCTACTACCCGGCCGGGGAACCCGGCGTGCTGTCCGTCGCCGACATGCTGCCCAGCGGGGCCCGCCCGGACGGCGTCCTGCGCACCGGCGGCGTCGACCTGGCCGCGCCGGGCGCCGGGGTGGTCTCGGGCGGTCCGCGCGGCGACGGCCACTACCTCGGCGCCGGTGCCTCGGTGGCCGCCGCCTACGCCGCCGGGGCCGCCGCGGTGGTCCGCGCCGAGCGCCCCGACGACTCCCCCGGCGAGGTCGTCCACCGGCTGACCGCCACCGCCTACCCGGCCGACATCCCCCAGCTCGACCCCTACGCCGCGGCCACCACCGTCCTCGACGGCTCCGGTTCCGTCTCCGTCGGCGCCGACCGCGCGTCCGGGCCGGTGACCGTCCGCGACACCTCCGACGCCGACCGCACCACGGACCGCGCCACGCTCCTGGCCCTGCTCGGCACCGCCGGCGTCCTCGGCGTCCTCTGGGTCGCCTTCGCCCTCCCCCGGGCCCGCGCCCGGGGCTGGCGTCCGGCGCGGGCCGGGAAGGACTGACCCGAGGGGCCGATGCCCGAAGCGCCCGGCGGGGGCCACCTGAGGTGGCCCCCGCCGGGCGCTTGTGCGTTCTCGCGTCCTGTCGGCGCTTGTGTCCCTACGCCTCCTCGACCAGGGCCGTCTGCATCAGCCGGGCCTTGCGGCGGGCGATGTGGAGAGCCCGGCCGGGCGGGAGGTTGCGGGGCTTGGCGTTGCCGAAGAGGCGGCCCTCGGTGGGCGGGCAGGAGAGCAGGACCGCGGGGTTGTTGGCCTCGTCGATCCGGCGCAGCAGGGCGTCGCTGAGGGCGCGGCCCGCGCCCATCGCGCTGCGGGCGACGACCACGTGCAGGCCCATCTCGAAGCCGAGGGTGAGGTGCTCGAAGAGCGGCTCGAAGGGGCTCTGGAAGGAGTTGCTGGAGACCATGTCGTAGTCGTCGATCAGGACGAACAGGCGCGGTCCCGTCCACCAGTCGCACTGGCGCATGCGGGCGGGGGCGATGTCGGCGCCGGGCACGCGGGTCTTCATCGCGCGGGCCGCGCCCTCGACGGTCTCCTTGAGGTTGTCCAGGGAGATCACGTGCCCGATGCGGTACTCCTCGGGGATGGCGTCGACCAGGGTGCGCCGGTAGTCCACCACGATGATCTTCGCCTCGTGGGGGGCGTAGCGGGCGGTGATGCCCTGCGTGACGCGGCGCAGCAGGTTGGTCTTGCCGCTCTCGGTGTCGCCGACCACGATCAGGTGCGGGGTGCGGCTGAAGTCGTGCCAGACCGGCTCCAGGGCGTCCTGGTCGATGCCGAGCGGCAGGCGCAGGCCGCCGCCCTCGGTGGGCTCGGGCGCGGGGAGTTCGGCGAGCGGGAGCTTGTGCGGCAGCATCCGGACCTGCGGGGCGGGGGCGCCGTGCCAGTTCTGGGAGACCTCGGCGACCAGGTCGGCGACGCCGTCGCCGAGGTCCTCCAGGGAGCCGCTGCCGTCCAGGCGGGGCAGGCCCGCCAGGAAGTGCATCTTGGTGTCGGCGGTGATGCCGCGGCCGCCGCTGCGCGGCACGGAGCGGGCCTTGCGGGTGTCGATCTCGGAGTCCATCGGGTCGCCGAGGCGCAGTTCGAGGCGGGTGGCGGACTGGTCGCGGACCTGGGCGGACAGCTCCACCCAGCGGGTGGTGGTGATGAGCAGGTGGATGCCGTAGTTGAGGCCGCGGGCGGCGAGCTCGTTGAACTTCGGGATCAGGTCGTCGTAGTCCTGGCGGACCGTGGACCAGCCGTCGATGACCATGAACACGTCGCCGAAGGGCTCGTCGGGGAACTCGCCCGCGGCCCGGCGGCGCCGGTAGGACTGCATGGAGTCGATGGTGTGGTCCACGAAGAACTGCTCGCGGCGGGCGAGCAGCGTCATCACCTCGGCGACGGCCCGCTGCACCCGCTCCGGGTTGAGGCGCGCCGCGACACCGCCGACGTGCGGGAGCCCGGCGAACTGCGAGAGGCCGCCGCCGCCGAAGTCGAGGCAGTAGAACTGCACCTCGGCCGGGGTGTGGGTGAGGGCGAGGGCGGCGATCAGGGTGCGGGCCAGGGTGGACTTGCCGCTCTGCGAGCCGCCCGCGATGGCGACGTGG
This sequence comes from Streptomyces minutiscleroticus, assembly GCF_014650875.1. GTDB lineage: Bacteria > Actinomycetota > Actinomycetes > Streptomycetales > Streptomycetaceae > Streptomyces > Streptomyces minutiscleroticus. The sequence continues at coordinate 85,333 of NZ_BMVU01000023.1, read as the reverse complement.
CCGCCGGCCCCGGACAGGTCCACGGTCAGCAGGTCGCGGCGCTGCTCGAAGGGCTTGTCCACCAGGCCGACCGGGACCTGCAGCCGGCCGGTGCCGGGCCAGGCGGTGGCGGTGAGGCCGCGCTCGGGGTCGGGGGCGATGCCGGGCAGCAGGGCGTCCAGCGGGGAGGGCTCGTCCAGCGGCGGCAGCCACACCTGGTGGGCGGCGGGGCCGGAGTGGCGCAGCCGGTCCAGGGCCACGTCGAGCAGGGTCTCCTCGTCGCCGGTCTCCTCGGTCTCCGGCTCCGGTTCGGGTGTGGCCTCCAGGGTGCGCGGCACCACCCAGCCGCTGGTCCACGGCACCACCTGGCTGGCCACCCGGGCCTGGACCACCGCGCCGGTGCGGCGCCGGTAGGTGCCGGAGGAGTAGGCGGCGCGGAACCGGGTCAGGGCCTCCACACCTGACTTCAGGTAGCCGTTGCCGGGCGCGGCGGGCAGCTGGTAGGCGTCCGGCACGCCGAGCACGCCGCGGCTCTCCATCGCGGAGAAGGTCCGCAGGCCGATGCGGTACGACAGGTGGCTCTCCAGCTGGTGCATGCGGCCCTCGTCCAGGCGCTGCGAGGCGAGCAGCAGGTGGACCCCGAGGGAGCGGCCGAGGCGGCCGATCATCACGAACAGGTCCATGAACTCGCGGTGGGCGGAGAGCAGCTCGCTGAACTCGTCGACCACCACGAACAGGCTGGGCAGCGGGGAGAGGTGGGCGCCGCCGGCGCGGGCGCGCTCGTACTCCAGGGCGGAGGTGTAGTTGCCCGCGGCGCGCAGCAGCTCCTGACGGCGCATCAGCTCGCCGTGCAGGGCGTCCTGCATGCGCTCCACCAGGGCGGCCTCGTCGGCGAGGTTGGTGATGACGGCGGAGGTGTGCGGCAGTTCGTCCAGGCCCAGGAAGGTGGCGCCGCCCTTGAAGTCGACCAGGACGAAGTTGAGGGTCTCGGAGGAGTTGGTCAGGGCGAGGCCGAGGACGAGGGTGCGCAGGAGCTCGCTCTTGCCGGAGCCGGTGGCGCCGATCAGCATGCCGTGCGGGCCCATGCCGCCCTGCGCGGACTCCTTGATGTCGAGGTCCACCGGCCGGCCGTCCACGCCGACCGCGATCGGCACCCGCAGCCGGCCGGCGCCGGTGTGCCGCGCGAACAGGGTCTTGGGGTCGTGCCGGTGCAGGTCGGGGATGCCGAGCAGGGTGGTCAGCTCGACGTCGGTCTCCAGCGGCTGGGCGATGTCGGTGCCCAGGCTGATCCGGCGGGAGGTGAGCAGCCGGGCCAGCGACTCCGCCCCGAGCGGGCCGAGCCGGTCCGGGCGGCCGAGCGGCACGGACCGCTCCTTGCGGCTGCGGTCGGTGCGCACCAGGTTCACCCGGCCGGGGCCGACGGTCAGCCGCAGCGTGTTGCGGCCCGGCCGCCAGCGCAGCGCCCCGGAGGCGTCGAGGATCAGGGCGTTGCGGTAGCCGTGGCCCTCCCAGCGGTGCCCCTCGGGGACGGTGACGCCGTCCAGGACGACGACGGTGTAGGGCTCGTCGCGGCCCGGGCGGGCGTCCGGGTCGAAGCCGGGGCGCTCGGCGAACTCGGCGCCGAGCAGGTCGTCCAGCTCCGTGAGGTCGGCGGTGATCCGGCGGACCTGGCCGGCGCCGTCCTCCTCGTGCGGGTCCAGGGCGTGCGGCAGCCACTTGACCCACTCCCAGTCGGGCCGCCGCTCGTCGCTGACGCAGAGGGCGATCCACAGCTCCTCGGGCGCGTGGAAGACCGCGAGCTGGGCGAGCATGGCGCGCACCAGGGCGCGCACCGCTTCGGCGCCCGGACCCTCGGCCGGGTCGCCGCCCTCGGCCCGCGCCTCGCCGGAGGTCTCACCGGACGTCTCGCCGGGAGTCTCCTCGGGGCGCAGCAGGACCCGGGCGGAGGAGCGCAGGTACAGGCCGAGGGGCTGGTCGGGGATGGTGGAGTAGGCGCGGATGAAGCGGCGCAGGGCGTGCGCGCACAGCGGTTCGAGGTCCTCCACCGGGCGGGTGGAGACCGGGTTCAGGGTGAGGGCCAGCTGCTGCTCGCCGACCGCGATGCGGATCTCGCCGAAGTCCTCGTCGGCCGGACGGCGCTCCCACAGCCGCGAGGTGCGGGCCAGCGAGCGCAGCGAGGCGGGCTCGGGGTGGCGCCAGGCGAGCGCCCGCTGCTGCTCCACGATGGTGGCCCGGACGCGCTTGCGGATCTGCGCGAGGTAGCGCAGGTAGTCGCGGCGTTCGCCCTTCAGGCGCTGCTTGCGCTCGCTGGAGCGGCGCATCAGCTGGCCCAGCAGCATGGCACCGGCGGAGAGCGCCATGACGCCCATCGCCAGGTACATGAAGACGCCGTTCCCGCCGCCGGGGCGCAGGAACATCAGCATCATGGACACCGACATCAGCGCCATGGGCAGATAGGTCCACACCGCCGAGGTGTCCGGCACCGTCTCGGCGAGGACGGGCGGCTCCTGGAGGGTCAATTGCCCCTCGGGCATCTCCGGACCGCGCCTGCGGGCCGGCCGGCGAAACAGCACCACACTCAAGGGACGAAACCTCCGGTTTCACTGGGCATTCCGGCCCGCACCGATTTACCGGTACACGCGGTGACGGGAATGGAACGCACCGCATTCATTCCTGCGCTTCCCGGACGCCGGTGAACACCGCGTGAATGTTCTGGGCGGGAAGCGGGCGCTCGACTCCCGTACCGGTCCAACTCCTCGGCGGGCACGGAGTCCGGTCCGCAGCACGAGCCGGCGGGCGTAGGCAGTAGTCTGCATTCACGGAACGCGAACTGTCCACGCGACAGAGATGGCCACCGGGCACATATCCCCCGAATTTCCCTTGTCCGGACCGCCGTTCCCGGCCGCGTCGGCGTTCCGTACTCTTCGCATGTCCCCTTTCCCGGTGAAGTCCTTCCCCGGCGAAGCCTCCACGGAAGACGAGAGTTCAGCTGATGACCGACAGCGCGGTGGCCGAACTGTGCCGCCTGACCGTACGCGCGCCTAGCGTCTCCGTCGATCTGGCCGTACCCGCCGACGTGCCGGTCGCCGATCTGTTGCCCACGCTGCTGCGCTATGTCGGCGAGGAGGCCGAGGAGGCCGGACTCGACCACGCCGGCTGGGTGCTCCAGCGCCTGGGCGACGCCCCGCTCGACGAGGAGGCGACCCTCGCCGCCGCCGGGCTCGCCGACGGTGACGTGCTCTACCTGCGCCCGCACACCGAGGCGCTGCCCGAGGCGCGCCTGGACGACCTGGTGGACGGGATAGCCGACACCGCGGGCCGGAAGCTGCACACCTGGCACCCCGGGGCGGCCCGCGGGCTGCTGGTGGGCACCGTGGTGGCGACCGTGGTGGCCGCCCTGGTGCTGGTGTTCCGGCCCGGGGTGTCCGGCTCCGGGTCCCTGCGGGCCGTCTGCGCGGCCGTGGCCGGGCTGCTGCTGCTCGCGGGCGCGGGCTCCGCCAGCCGCGCGGTCGGCGACCGCCTCTCCGCGACCGCGCTCGGCCTGCTGGTCGCGCCCTGCCTGGCGCTGGCCGGCTGGGTGCTGCCCGGCGGCGACGTGAGCGGCCCGGACGCGGTGCGGGTCGTGGGCGCGCGGCTGCTCGCGGCGGGCGCGGCGGGCGCCGGCGGCGCGGTCATCGCGCTGGCCGCCACCGCGGTCGGCGCCCCCGCCCTGCTGGCCAGCGCGGTGGTCCTGGCGGCCACCGCCGTCGCCGGGGCGCTGATCGGCTACACCGGCCTGGACGTGCCGGCCGCTGCGGCGCTGGTGGTGGCGGTGCTCGTGCTCGCCGCCGGCACGGTGGCGCCGTTCGCCTTCAAGCTGGCCGGGATGCGGATGCCCGCGCTGCCGTCCTCCGCAGGACAGCTGCAGGAGGGCATCGAGCCCTACGCGGGCGACGAGATCGCCGAGCGCACCGAGCTGGCCGGGCGCTGGGTCACCGCGCTGTTCGCCGCCACCGGCACCGTCGCCGCGGCCGCCCTGGCCGTCCTCGCCGAGCGCCCCGACCTGCCAGAGGTGCTGACCGCGCTCGCGCTGAGCCTGCTGCTGCTCCTGCACTCCCGCGGCCTGGTCCACATCTGGCAGCGGCTGACCCTGGCGGTGCCCGGGATCTGGGGCCTGCTGCTGCTCGCCCGCGCCTGGGCCGTGGACAGCAGCGGCGACGGACGGGTGGTGGTCTTCGCGGTGCTGCTCGCCGCCGCGGCCGCGCTCGTGATCGCCGCCTGGACGGTGCCCGGCCGCCGGATGCTGCCGTACTGGGGCCGCGCGGCGGAGCTGGCGCACACCGGCCTCGCGGTCGCCCTGCTGCCGCTCAGCCTGTGGGTGGCGGGGCTCTTCGGCTGGCTGCGCGGCCTGTTCGGCTGAGCCCGCCCGTACGCCGGGACATCGAGAACGAGGTGAGGAGAGGCTGTGCAGTCCAAACGCGACCAGGTGCACGCCCACAGTTTCATGATGGGCAGGCTCAGCTCGGGCCTGCTGATGGCCGACCCCGACGCCCCGGAGAGCCCGCTGGGGCGCACCACCCGCGGCGTGGTCTTCGGCGTGCTGGTCACCGTCCTGATCGGCGCGGGCACCACCGTCTACGGGCTGCTGCGTCCCGGCGGCAACGACGGCTGGCGCGACGGTGAGCACCTGGTGGTCAACCGCGACACCGGCGCCCGGTACCTGTGGACCGGCACCGACGGCGTGCTGCACCCGCTGCGCAACTACGCCTCGGCGCGGCTGATCGGCGGCTCCGACCTGGCGACCGAGGACGTCGGCACCGCCTCGCTGCGGGACGTCCCGGTGGGCTCCCCGGTCGGCATCCCCGGCGCCCCGGACGCCGTGCCCGAGCCCGGCCAGCTCGACGCCGGCGCCTGGCACCTGTGCGTCACCGGGCCGGACGGGGCGCTGGCCGACACCTCCGGCGAGGTGGCGGACACCGGGGTGGAGGAGCCGGGGGCGACCACGCTGGTGGCCGGCGCGCCGCTGGACTCCGACGGCGTCGGCGGCGACCACGGGGTGCTGGTGCGCGGCCCGGACGACACCGAGTACCTGGTGTGGAAGGGCAGCAGGCTGCCGCTGGACGAGGCCTCCGACGCCCGCAACGCCCTCGGCTACGGCTCCGAGGAGCTGATGCCGGTCTCGGCGGCGTTCCTGGACGCGCTGGCGCCCGGGCCCACGCTCGGCCCGCCCGCGGTGCCGGGACGCGGCGAGGAGGGCCCCTCGCTCGGCGGCGAGACCACCCGGATCGGCCAGGTGTTCCAGGTCAGCGTGGTCGGCGGCGACAGCACGTACTACCTGCTGCAGAAGGACGGCCTGGTGCCGCTGACCCGCCTCGGCGCCGCCCTGGTGCTGGGCGACCCGGCCACCCAGAAGGACGCCTACCAGGGGAAGTCGCCCGAGGCGCGCACGGTCGGCGCGGACGCGCTGCGCGGGCACCTGGCGAAGGACGCGGACCCGGCCGGCTCTTCGGAGCTGCCGGACGAGCCGCCGGCCCCGCAGTCCGTGCCCCGCGGCAGCGCGCTGTGCGCGCAGGTGGACGGCGGCGACGGCGGCGCCCGGATCAGCTCGGTGCTGGTCCCGCTGACCGGGCTCGCCCCGGTCGCGGTGGCGGAGGGCACCGCGCAGCCGGTGACGGCGGCCTGCGTCCCGACGGACGCCACGGTGGTGCGGCCCGGGCACGGCGCCCTGGTCCGCGCCCTGCACGCGAGCGGCGCCGCACACGCGGGCACCACCTACCTGGTGGCGGAGAACGGTGTGAAGTACCGGGTCTCCGCGAAGGACTCGCTGGAGGCCCTCGGATACGCGCAGAAGGACATCGCCTCGGTCCCGGCGCCGCTGCTCGCGGCCCTGCCGACCGGCGCGGACCTGGACCCGGCCGTCGCCTCGGGTTCCGCGGAACCGCAGGTCACGGCCCCCCGGTGCGAGACGGGCGGGCAGAAGAAGGGGAAGAGCGGGGAGAGCGACGAGCCGGGCAAGGAAGGCACAGCCGACACCGCGTCCTGATTCGGGCGAGGGGCGCGTAAACCGTCCGTGAAAAGGAGAAGGGGCGAGACAGGGAGCCTTTCCGAGGCGAACCAGGTGCCGGTGCCATGGAGTCGGTGGATCGGCTCCATGGCCGGACACTGGTGAAAACCTCAGAAAAAGCTCAGAATTTTGCACCGGCGGCATCCCGGAATCCCGCACGGATGTGCACTTGTCGCGAACGGGCCTCCCCGGCGTCCGTTCGCCTTCTTCGCGCGCCCTCTCCCGGCCGCACCGAGTCGCCCGAGGGCCGTTCCCGGCCTGCTTCCCGGCCGACCGGAAGGCCGTGTTCATCCTGCGGAAAACTTCAGACAACTCCGTTGCCACAAACGAATTCCGGCGGGCTGGCCTATGCTCAAATCTTCCTTACACGCGTTGCGCGGAACGCTCGGTTCTCCTTAGCCTCAGCGGGCAACGGTGCAGTGGGCAACGGTGCGACGAGATCGCTCGAACGAAGGGAGCGCGACATGGCGGACAGCGCCGCAAGGAAAGCGGACTATGCCAAGGGCTTGGGGGGCGTCTCGTCCCTGGAGACGGCCCGGAACCAGGTCGAGAAGATCCAGAACAACGTCGCCGAGATCGCGGCGCGTTCGGGCGTCGGCGGCGACGAGGGCCAGGCCCTGCTGAAGCTGTTCCGCAGCTGGAACGGCGAGGCGCAGAAGGTCGTCGTCCAGATCAGCAAGATGATCGACGCGCTCCAGGAGAACGTGACCTCCGCCAACCGCCTGGCGAAGGAGAACCAGGACCTGACCGAGGTCCTCAACAGCAAGACCACCCAGGGCGTCTTCGAAGCGCTGCTCTGACCCACCCCTCACGGCACGGCCCCCGCGGGGGCCGGACCCCGTGAGCCCCGGGCCCAGGGGCCCGGTCACCCGAGAGGAGACGTCATGGCCGACGGCATCATCGACGTACAGTATTCCGTGGTCCGCAACGCCATCGAGGAGCTGAAGACCCAGACCCAGGGGATCATCACGGCCCTCAACACCCTGGAGGACGAGCTGAAGCCGCTCGTCAGCTCCTGGGAGGGTTCGGACCAGGAGATGTACATCCAGGTCCAGGCCGAGTGGGACCAGGCCACCAAGAACATGGCCACGCTGCTCGGCGACAGCGGCGAGCTGGTCCAGAGCATCCACGACAACCACTCCCGCGACGAGCGCAGGAGCGCCGACAACTGGGGCAACGTGCGGGCCCGCTAGGTTCCGCCCGAGGTTCCCCCTCGTCCGTGCCGTGGACGGACCCCGATGTCCGGTGCGTGTGACCGGAAGGCAGCGGAGCGCCCGCGTGGTGGACCCACGCGGGCGGTTCGGCAGGGCGGTCGGCCCCGGGACGCAGCTCCGGGGAGAGAACACGCCGGACGCCGCGGGCAGGGGGGACTTCGCGCAGATCCGGTGCGCCGCCCGGCGTGCGTCCGCCTCCGGCCCGCCGGTCCGGGGCGGTCCTCCCGGGCGTCCACCGGGCCACCAGGTATCCCCCGTCCGGCACCAAGCGGCAGGAGAACGTCCCATGGCCGACAGCAAGGCCGATGTCAAGCATTTCGACCTCAAGCAGATGGAGAACTTCCGGGACAACGAGGTGGCCCCGGTGTACACCGCTGCGAAGAAGCACCGCGAGGACGGCGACGGGTCCACCATCCGCCCGCTCGGCGACCTCATCGACGGGCACACCACCGCGGACAACCTCGACCAGAAGCAGCAGATCCTGCGCATCGGCAAGATGGCTACCGAGCCCCTGGTCTCGGGACCGACGCTGGTCGAGAACGTCCGCGCCGCGGCCGAGGCCATCGACAAGCTGCTCGGGGACCAGATGGAGCTCTTCAAGGAGCTGAAGGAGGCCCTCACCGACACCATCGAAGAGGCCAACAAGACCAAGAACAAGAACCTGGACGCGATCGACGCGCAGACGCTGCTCCAGACCTTCGAGGAGGTCGACACCCTCACCGCCGGCACCACCGGCGAGGAGAGCGACACCTGAGTCCGAGCCGCGCGTACCGGCCAGGGACATGACCGACCGGCGCGCCCGCGTACGCACCCCCGGCCGCGCACCCGCGTGAGGACGCGGTGCGCCGGCACGAACGACATCCGACCAGAAAGAGCGCCCGGTGGCCGACCGTTACGATCCCAAATCCGGCGAGAACCTCGACAAGTTCGACAACGCCAAGGCCCCGTCGAGCGACACCTGGGCCACCCTGGTCACCCACATCACCGGCTACCCGGTGCCGGACCGCAGCACCGTCTTCGACACGCTCCGCTCCGACCACGGCGGCAAGCTGTTCCGCATGGACATCCGGACGCTGAGCCTCAGCCTGGTCGTCAAGGACTCCGGCTTCCTGCAGAACAAGGGCGAAGACTACGACATCTACTTCTTCGACAGCGGCAAGAAGACCTCGATCAAGCAGGCCCGGATCGTCTTCGAGGGCCGCGTGAAGACCGACGACGGCCAGATCATCTTCGACGGCACCGACTCGACCGACGTCAACAACGTCTCCGTGCGCGAGGGCAACGAGTTCACGGACTACAACAAAGACAAGATGAGCACCATCCCGCTCGCCCGGTACATGAACGGGCCGCGGGCGGCGCTCATGGCGCTTCTGGCCGGCAACACCTCGGACGCCCGGTTCAGCAACCTGAGCACGTCCGGGGACGGCGCGGTGGACCTGAACTCCTTCAACACCACCGGAGATTCCTTCGACTACGCGGCCAAGTTCTTCAGGGACCACGCGACGGTGCTGAAGGACTGGGAGGACCGCTTCGGCCGGGACGACGCCAGCTGGAAGGGCGAGGCGGCGGAGGTCTTCCGCAGCCTGCTGACGAAGATCCGCGAGAACTACGACGCCTACATCGAGACGTTCGACACCTCGCTCGGCACCGGCGCCGAGGCCGGCACCGGCAACACGGTGTACTCGCGCGCCCTGTCGCTGGGCCGCAAGTACCTGGAGGACTCCGCCAGGACGCTGCTGAACGCATGGCTGGAGTGGGCCAAGTCGCCGTACTACGACCCGCACCGAGTGCTGCGCTACGTCCTGGACGACCTCGCCCAGTGGGTGGACTCCAACAACGTCGCCAAGACGGACATCAAGTCGACCACTACCGGCTCCGGCTACTCCTACACCACGACCATCTCCCACAGCCCGCAGGCCGGCTTCTCCCAGGTGCACCCGGAGTACGGCGACCTCAACGACATCGCGAACTGGGCGAAGGTCGGTGACAAGGCGGTCAAGATCTGGACCCAGGGCGTCGACGAGTACCTGGGCAAGCCCGCCGCCCAGGTGCAGTCCAACCTGAACAACAACTTCCTGGACCTCGGCGACGACTTCACCGACAACGTGCCCAAGCCGAAGTCGACCAGCACCGCCTCGGAGGCGTACGAGAAGAAGAAGGCGGAGGAGGAAGAGGAGGAGCTCAAGAACCAGCGCGAAGAGGACAAGAAGTACCAGGACGAGCTCCGCGAAGAGCAGAGGAAGCAGCGCGAAGAGGACAAGAAGTACCAGGACGAACTGCGCGAAGAGCAGAACAAGCAGCGCGAGGAAGACAAGAAGTACCAGGACGAACTGCGCGCCGAGCAGAACAAGCAGCGCGAAGAGGACAAGAAGTACCAGGACGAACTGCGCGAAGAGCAGAACAAGCAGCGCGAGGAAGACAAGAAGTACCAGGACGAACTGCGCGCCGAGCAGGAGAAGGAGGCCGAGGAGCAGCGCAAGGCCATGGAGGAGAGCCTCGGCGACATCAACAACCCCGGCGGCGGGGCCAACGAGGAGACCCTCGGCAACCTCGATGAACTGCTGAACCAGAAGGTCCCGGTCACCGAGAGCCTGGGCGACCTCGGCGGTGTGAACGGCGCGGCGAACGGCGGCCCGGACGGGACCGGCGACGACGTCAACCGGGCGGTCACCGAGACCCTGGGCGGCCTCGGCGACGTGAACGGCGCGGCGAACGGCGGCCCGGACGGGACCGGCGACGGTCAGCAGTCCCTCACCGACACCCCGCCGGCCGTCCAGTCCCTGGGCAGCTTGGGCGCGCTGAACGCCGCCAACGACGCGGTCACCCAGAACCTCGGCGGCCTCGGCGGTCTCAACGGCGGCCCCCTCAGGACCCCGACCGGCGGCAGCACCCAGTTCAACAACGGCAAGCTCAACACCGACTTCGGCAACGGCAGCAGCACCAGCTTCGACCCCGACACCGGGCTGCTCACCACCGTCAACCCCGACGGGTCCACCACGACCACCGACCTGGGCAACGGCATGACCGTGACCAACCCGGACGGTTCGATCACCTCCCTCGGCGACGACGGCAAGCTGACCACCACCTTCCCCGACGGCACCACCCAGCAGATCGACCCCGCCACCGGCCAGGCCGTCACCACCAACCCCGACGGCACGACCACGACGACCGACCTGGGGAGCCTGGGCAACCTCAACGGCAGCCTCGGCAACGGCAGCCTCGGCGGCATCGACGGTGTGCTCGACACCCCGACCGGCGGCAGCACCCAGCTGACCAGCGGCGGCGACCTCAACACCGACTTCGCCGACGGCAGCAGCAGCCGCTTCGACCCCGACACCGGGACGCTCACCACCGTCGGCCCCGACGGCACCACCACCGTCACCGACCTGGGCAACGGCGCCACGGTCACCAACCCCGACGGCTCGACCACGTCCCTCGGCGACGACGGCAAGCTGGTCACCGAGTTCCCCGACGGCACCACCCAGCAGATCGACCCCGCCACCGGCCAGGTCACCACCACCAACCCGGACGGGACCACCACCACCGAGAACCTCGGCAGCTTCAGCGGTCTCAACGGCGGTGACGGTGTGCTCGACACGCCGACCGGCGGCAGCACGCAGCTCACCAGCGGCGGCGACCTGACCACCGACTTCGCCGACGGCGGCAGCAGCCGCTTCGACCCCGACACCGGGACGCTCACCACCGTCGGCCCCGACGGCACCACCACCGTCACCGACCTGGGCAACGGCGCCACGGTCACCAACCCCGACGGCTCGACCACGTCCCTCGGCGACGACGGCAAGCTGGTCACCGAGTTCCCCGACGGCACCACCCAGCAGATCGACCCCGCCACCGGCCAGGTCACCACCACCAACCCGGACGGGACCACCACCACCGAGAACCTCGGCAGCCTGGGCAACCTCAACAGCATGAACAGCCTGGGGAACGCCGGTCCCGACATGTCCCTGGAGTCGATCGGCGACCTGGGCGACCTGGGAAACATCAACAGCGACCTGGGCGACCTCGGGAACATCAACAGCGACCCGGGCGGGCTGGAGACCCCGACCGGCGGTCACACCTCGCTCGTGGGCGACGACTTCGCCACCACGTTCGCGGACGGCAGCAACACCCGCTTCGACCCCGACACCGGGATGCTCACCAGCACCGACCCGAACAACTCCACCACCGTCACCGACCTCACCCACGGGGCGCGGGTCACCAACCCGGACGGCTCCACCACCTTCCTGGACAACGGCATGCTGACCACCGAGTTCCCGGACGGCAGCAAGCAGGTCATCGACCCGGACACCGGCATCGCCACCGTCACCGACGCGCAGGGCAACACCGCGACGGTGGACCTGCACGACCTCAACACGTCCGGCGGCCTCGACAGCTCGGACGTCCTCGGCGGGCTCGACGACCTCGGCAGCATCGGCGGACTCAACGGCAGCGGCGGCGCGGGCGGGGGCACCACCCAGGACGTGCCCTTCTCCGAGCTGGGACTCGGCGGCGGCAGCGCGAGCACCGCGGCCTCCGGCGGCGGCCTGTCCGGGACCGGCTCCCTGGACGGCTACAGCGGGTCCGGGGTCGCCCCCCTGTCCGACAGCACCGCCGCGGCCGCACCGCTGGCCGCCGCCGCGGCGGCCGGCACCCCCGGCGCGCCCGGCATGCCCGGCAGCCCCGGCATGCCCATGGGCGGCGGCATGGGCGGCATGGGTGCCGGCGCCGGCGAGAAGGGCAACGGCGAGCGGGTGCGGGCCGTCCTGGTCGACGCGGCGGAGGAGAGCGAGCGCCGCAACCGCCGACGGCGCAGCCCGTGGAACCGCCAGGAGGACACCGACACCTTCCTGGCCCCGGCCTCCCGGGTGGCGACCACCGGCGGCGAGTCCTCCGGGGAGGAGGAGGCGGAGCCGGGCCGCAGGGTCACCACGTCCGCCGACTACCTGGAGGAGGACGCGGACGTGTGGGGCACCGACGAGGGCGGCGCACCGGCCGTCATCGGGCGGTGACCGCCGGTCCCCCTGCCGTCACCGGACGGTGACGGCAGGGGCGGAAACCGGGTGTGACCACGGTAAAGAGACGAACGCCACCCGGTTCCGGCTTCCCAGCCGGGGACCTCATCAGGCAAGATCAGCACGACAGTTGACGGACCGCGCGGACAGGACGTCCGGGCGCACGCGGAGCGCGGCACGGAAGGGCGGAGCAGGCGTGACGGAACCGATGGAGCAGCGTCTGGAGAAGGCGATGGCCGAGCTCCACGCGGCCCAGGAGGCGCTCGCCCGCACCGAACGCGAGCTGCGGCAGGCGTCGTTCGCGGTGCTCTCCTCCGACCGGGCGGTCCGGGCCACCGTGGGCCCGCAGGGCGAGCTGGCCGGGATCGAGTTCCTGGAGAACAAGTACCGCGACATGTCCCCCCAGGAGCTGGCCGCCAGCGTCCTGGAGGCGGCGAACGCGGCCCGCGTGAAGATGAACCGGCACGTGATGAAGGCGATGGCCCCCTTCACCGAGCCCAGCAGCAACGTGCCGGAGCTGAAGGGCTTCGAGCTGGACTGGGAGCGGATCTTCGGTCCCGAGGTGCTGCGCGACGACGACGAGGACACGGCACGCGACGGCCGGGCCACCCCCGCCTGGCGGGACGCCCTCGGCGAGGACGGGGAGGACTGACGATGGGACAGCGGTACTACGTCGACCCGGCGCGCATCGAGGCCCTGGCGGGGCAGCTGGAGGAGATCGGCGAGCTGGCCAGGAGCATGACCGAGGAGTTCCTCGACGAGCTGGCCCCCACCGTCAACTGGCCCGGTACGCAGGGCGAGTTCGCCGAGAAGGCCAAGCCGCAGGAGCAGAAGGAGCGGCAGACCACCAAGGAGACCATGATGTCCATCCGCGACGCGCTGGTGGGCATCACGGACGCCACGCTCAGCCAGGTCAGGATGATGAAGGACACCCGCGACCGCAACGTCGAGGGGATCGAGCAGGGCACCAACCGCATCGAGACCAACGGACTGGGCGGCGACGGCTCCTCCACGGGCGGGCATGGCCGCCGCTGACCTCCGCCGCTCCGTCGGCCGCTCCCGCATCCTGCCGGGAGCGGCCACTCCGTCCTGCCCGCGCGGACTCCAGGACGGCCCCCGATGAGCATCCAGCCGTCGCCCGAAGTCAACGCGATGATCTTCATCCTCACCGGGGAGAGGCTCACCGACGCCGACGAGGACCTCGCCTACGACAGCCGCCTGCCCTACTCCGGCCTGGGCCGGAAGCTCGACCGGCTGTCCTCGCTGATCGCGAAGTCGATCCACGACATCGCCGAGGTCATGCCGGACGACCTGGCGAACTCGTACGCCAAGGCGATGGGCATGCTCACCGACGACGGCGGCAAGAACTACCTGCGCGACTTCGCCGGGCAGCTCGACAAGATCGCCGAAGGACGGCGCAAGACCTCCATGGACATCATGGAGTCCAAGTGGCAGGTCATCGCCGAGGTCATCCGGCTGCTCATCGAGATCGCCATCTACCTGGCGATGTCCTTCTTCACCGGAGGCGCCTCGGCCAGCCAGATCATGATGGCCAAGCTGCGCAGCCGCTTCTTCATCCTCAGCACGCTCACCCATCTGCTCCAGCGGCTGCACATCGCGCCCTCGCTGACCGAGGCGTTCGCCGAGGCGTTCACCACCTTCGCGGTGCGCCTCGCGATGATGAACTTCGCCCCGGACGGCCGCCGCCCGGACAAGTTCGACTGGGGCCAGATCCTCAAGGACGGTGCGTTCGGCGCCGCCGCGGGCTTCCTCACCGACGTCTTCGCCAGCTGGGCGAGGAACATCGTCAAGAGCTACGACAACACCTTCCTGAAGAACGGGCCCGACCTCGACTTCAAGCCCCCGCCCAAGCTGAAGGACACCCCGGACCTCGACCTCAAGGGCAACGGCCCGAACTCCAGGCCGAACCCGGACACCAAGTACGACGACACCCCGAACGACCGCCCCGACCCGTACACCGACGGTCCCGGCGCCAACCCCCCGACCAGCTTCCGGGACCTGTTCTCCTTCCAGAACAACTTCCGGAACAGCCCCGAGCTGTGGCGCAACAACATGCTGCTGCGCTACAACTCCGACCGGCCGGGCGCGCTGGCCGGGCACTACGGGCTCAAGGGGACGGCCGACTTCCTCGCCGCCGGCTCCGGCGAGGCGCTCGCGGAGATCCTGATCAAGGGCGCCTTCGACGGCGACTGGTCCACGAGCTGGTCCACCTTCGTCGGCGCGGGCCTCAGCAGCCAGGTCGAGTCCTCGCTCACCAGCGGCGCCGTCAACAGCAGCGCCGAACTGCGCAACGCCATCGACAAGCTGCGCAACCAGCCGCCCACCATCTCCGGCGGCGTCGGCTCCGGCTCCGGCTCGCGGGACTCCGACGGCCCCTCGCGCACCGGTGACGGCCCCGACCGCACCGACGGCCCCTCGCACACGGACACCACGGGCGGCGACGGCTCCGCGCCCGCCTCCTCCGTCCCGGTCACCGGCCAGGGCGACCTGACCGGCAGCGAGCTGCCCCCGCCGTACTACGCGCAGGACCCGCCGCCGTACACGACCCAGGACCCGCCGCCGTACTCCCCGGGCCCGCTGCCCGTCACCGCCGCCGAGAACGCCCTGTGGCAGCAGGTCCACAACGGTTCCGCCGAGGTCCGCGAGCAGGCGCTGCGCGACCTCGCCGCCCTGCGCGGCGACCGGGCGCCCGGCATCGCCGAGATCGGCGCCCGCGACAACCTGTACGGCAACCTGTCGCAGTTGCCCGAGGTCCGGGTGGTGCCCGCAGGCAACGGCCCCGCCGCCCAGGTCGACGCCGACCAGATCCGGCGCACCCTCGACGGCTTCGGCACCCCGGTCACGGTGGACACCCCTCTGACGGTGAACACACCGGTCACCGTGGACAGCCCGACAGCGGCGACCACCCCGGTGACAGGGAACACCCCGACCGGGGTGAACGCCCCGGTCACCGCCACGGGCACCTCCGGCAACAACGCCACGACCACGGTCGACTCGCCCACCGGTTCCACCGGGGACGCCACCGACCTCCTGGTGGACCAGGGTCCGGAGGCCCAGGTCGACGACACCGTCGTGAACTCCCCGGAGAACACGGTCGTGAACTCTTCGGGGAACACTGTTGTGAACTCTTCGGGGAACACTGTTGTGAACTCCCCGGAGAACACGGTCGTGGGCTCCCCGGAGAACAACGTTCGCACCTCTCCGGACGGGGTGGCCCAGCAGGACGACCCTGCGGCTGCGGCGCCGGGTCAGGGGACCGGCGGTCCCATCGTCTCCAACGCGTCAAACACCTCCACCGCCGCGCCCAACACCTCCACCGCGCCCGGTACGGGCACGGGCACGGGCACGGGAACGAACACAAACACTGGCACGGGCACCGGCGGACGGCCGACCGGCGTCCCCGCCTCCGGAAACACCCAGACCCCCTCCTCCACGCCGTCCCAGGGCACCCGTGCCTCCGACGGCACGGCCCCGGTGGACGGTTCGCAGACCACGGCGGACGGCTCCCCGCAGACCTCGCATTCGCCGGAGACCGATCCCTCCTCCGGCACCGCCGCCTCCCCGGAGACCGCCACCTCTTCGGACACCGTCACGCCTCCGGCGACCGTCTCTTCCCCGGAGACCGTCGGCTCGTCCGGGACCGGCGTCGCCTCGGACCCGTCCGAGAACGCCCCCGCCCCGGCCGCCGACACCACCGCCGCCCCGCCGAAGGTGAGCACCACAAGCTCGTACGCCGACACCGGCACCGGTGACGGGCGTGGCAGCGTCGACGGACGCGGCGACAGTGCCGGCGTACGCGACGTGAAGGCCGGTCCCGCCCCCGCCGGGAACCCCGCGTCCACGCAGGCCCCGCCGCTGACCGTCGTGGTCTCGGAGACGCCGCCGCCGGCCGAGGGGTCGCCGGAGGCGGCCGAGCTGCTGGACGGCGCCGGGACCGACCGGGCCGTGGTGCTCGGGCCGCCGGTCGCGTCGGAGGGGACGAACCGCCCGGTGCGCGCCGCCGTCGAGCTGACCCGCGAGGGGCCGGGCGCCCCGGTCCGGGTCCGCCCGCTCGCCGGTCCGCCGCCCGCCGCGACGCCGGACGGCGCCACGGACACCACGAGCGGCACCGACGCCGCGGACACCGCGTTCCCCGGCGCCGACGTCCTGCTGCCGCTCGCCGACGCCCTCGGCCCGGCCCCGTCCCCGGCGGACCGCCCCGCCACCGAGAGCACGGTGAAGACCGAAAGCGCGGTGCAGACCGAGAGCACCGTGAAGACCGGGAGCGACCCGGTCGCCACCGCTCCGGCCCCGGTCACGACCACGTCCTCGAAGGTGCTCCCGGGGACGGCGCCCGCGGTGCACGGCGACGGGACCGGCCCGAACCCCGCGACCACCGCCGAGCCCGCCGCGAGCAAGCTCGCCACCCTGTCCCGGCCCTGGGCCGAGCCGGCCACCGACCTGCACCTGGAGTCGGACCGCGGCGACACCGCCGGGACCGGCGGGACCGGCGGGCAGGTCTCCGGCGGCGGGCGCGGGCCCGGGGACGGCGGCACCCCGCCGCCCCCGCCCACCGCACCGGACACCCCCGCGTCGACGCCCTCCGTGACGCCCCCGCCGCCCGGGCGGATCGTCGTGCGGCCCGCGACCGGCGACGACGCCGACCGCGGAAACGGTCCCGCGCGGCCCGCGGGCGAGCCGGCCGTCACCACCCTGGACGGCCTCACGGTGCCCGTCGCGCAGCTGCGGCGCCTCGTGCCGGACACCGCCGCGCGGCCCCGGCCGGGGCATGCCGTACGGACGCTGACCATCTCGCAGAGCCCGGCCGAGGACGGTACGGCGCGCGACGCGGGGCGCCGGGCACTGCTCGGCCAGAACACCTTCCGCGGGGTGCGCACCACGTCCGCCGACCCCGGCCCGGAGCCGGAGACCACGGCGGACCCGTCGCCCACCCGTACCGTGTTCACCGGCCCGCCGGCCGCGCTTCCCGGCGCGGACACCGAGGAGGGCGCCGACTACTTCGTGAGCCACGGCACCCCCCGTACCGTCACGCTCGGCACCGACGACGCGAAGCGCCCCACCGTGAAGGTCAGCGGCGTGCAGCTGGGCATGGTGCTCAGGTCCTGGTCGCAGGACGGCGACCAGGAACGGCCGCTGGTGCTGTACTCCTGCGAGACCGGGCGGCAGCCGCGGGTCGCGGGCCTGCCGGTGGCGCAGCACGTGGCGAACCGGACCAGGCGGCCGGTGTACGCGCCGACCAGCGAGGTGGGCACGGCCCGGGACCGGAACGGCGAGGTCCGCGCGGTGCTCACCGAGGGCGCGGACGGGCCGGGACAGTGGCGGCTGTTCACCCCCGAGCCCAGCGGCGCCGACCTGGACCGGCTGGCGCGCGACGCCGGCCTGCACGCGGGCCCCGGCCCGGCCGACGCCTTCGCCCTGGCCCGTACCCTCCAGCAGGTCCGCACGCTGCGCGGCGCCCTCGGCCCGGACGCCGAGCAGCGGCCCGAGAACCGGGAGCTGCTCGCCGGGCTCGCCCACGTGGACGGCCTGCGCTGGCTCGACCCGGGCACCGCGGCCCGCTACGGCGACGGCCGGATGACCCCGGACCTGCTGGACCGGATGGTCACCGACTGGCACACCGCGACGGGCGGCACCGCCGTCGACCCGGCGGCCGGCCCCACCCCGGAGCAGTACACCGCGTTCCTGCGCGCGGCGGCCGACCTGCGGGCCACCGCCGGTCCTGACACCACGCTCGACGCCCTGCTGCCCCCGCCTCCGCCCGAGCTGCCCCCGCCTCCGCCCGAGCTGTCCCCGGCCACCCTGGTCTCGCAGGAGGACGTGCGCGGGCTCGCCTACGCGCCGTCGGCGCAGGTCGCCTGGTCGCTGTCGGACGCACCGCTGCCGCTGTCCGAACTCGCCCTGAGCCCCGAGGACACCGCCGAGCTGGCGCGCCGCCTGCACGGCCCGGCGCCCGCGGCCACCGTCCCCCAGGAACCGGAGAAGTCCACTCGGTCGAGGTCGGACAGCGTCGACACGTTCACGGCGCGTCAGAAGTACGGCTTCCCGGAGAAGCACTACAAGGGATTCCGCAATCTGTCCCGGGGCAGGAACCTGGTCCTCGACGTCCGTCCGACCAACCCCGGCGCCGTGAAGTGGCTCGACGCCGGAGCCATGGCCAAGCCGGCGGGCATCAAGGCCAAGAGCATCAGCGACGTCGACGTCCACCTCGGCGCCCGGGCGGAGGACATCGGACTCGTCGGCTACTTCCGGCCGACCCTGCCCGAGCGCGGATCCCTCACGGACGACCAGTGGGACAGGATCGTGTCCCGCTTCAACCAGCGCTCCACCGAGTTCCGGGAACTCGCCCCCACGATGGCGGCGTACGAGCGGGACAACACCTTCGTCGTCCGGGACGGCGTGGTCCACGGAGTGGACCGGGACGGCACGCCGCGCCCCGTCACCAGCGACCACGACGTGTACGACGTCTCCACGCCCGGCGGCACACGCGTCCCCTCCTCGCAGCACGACGCGCTGATCGAGGAGATGAGGACCAAGGACATGGCCGTCGAGCACGGCGCCCACATGTTCTGGGCTCCGTCCACCGACTTCGACAAGTCCGTCTTCGACAAGGTCGTCAGCTCCCACCGGGGCCCCGACGGCGAACCCCTGCTCCGCTTCCGCCCCGAGAACAACCACGCCGAACTCACCTGGACCGCACCGCCCGCTCCGGCGTCCGTGCCGGTGCGGTCGGAGAACCCCGCCGACCACGTCCGCGCGGACGGCCGTTCCTTCCTCCGGGTGAACGCCCGGGCCGACGGGGACACATTGTTCCGGGCGGTGCTCGACAGCGCCCGCGGCCGGGACGTGCCGCCCGCCTGGGCCGCGCGGAACCTCGCCGGGCTGCGCGGTCTGGTGCGTGACCGTGTCATCGGTTCCGAGTTGGGTGCCGTCGCGGACGACCTCACGCCGGATCCGGTGTTCGCCGTGCTGGACGACCAGCGGATGCGCGCCCTGGTCGGGGTGGACGACCCCGCCGAGCAGCGCCGGATCACCGACGAGTGGAACCGGATCGCGCAGGAGGTCGTCACCGACGGCGACGCCGGACGGTGGCGGCAGGTCCTCGCCGACAGCGGCTACCCGCAGCTCGTCGAGGTGGCGCCCACCCCGGCGGACGCGCGGCGGCTCGGTGGGCGGGGGCTGCTCGCCGCCGTCGCGGAGCGCCCCGAACTGTGGCCGTCGCCCTTCGCCGACCTGCTCCCTGAGGCGCTCGCACACACCCTCGACATCGGTCTGCGCGTCGTGCGGCCCGACCTGCAGGGGACGGACGCGCCCGTCGTCACCGAGCTGAATCCGGGCGGCTCCCACGGCACCCTGCACCTGCTGTGGGACGGAACCGACCACTTCGATGCTCTGGTGCCGGCACCGGCCTCTGACCCGGTCACGCCCACATCCACCGAGTCGCCGGTCCCCCGGGAGCCGGACGGTACCGACCCGTTCGGCGAGTGGCTGCGCGGCATGGGCGGCATCACCGACCTCGACAGCACCCCGGCCCCCGACCAGGGCGACCGTGCGCAGTTGGAGACCCAGCTCGACCGGTACCGCCCGGCCCGTCTGCTGACCGGTGAGGACGCCCGCCCGCCGGGCCCGGCTCCGCGCACGGTCACCTTCGAGGACGGCAGCAGGCTGCCCGCCGTCCTGATCAGGCCGGACGCCGATCCACGGGACACCGACCCGGACGGGACGGACGGGATGCCGCAGGGCACGCCCACCGGGCTGCTCCCCGGTCCCGGCGCGCTCACCCTGCGCTCGCCCGAGCTGGCGGCGCAAGAGATCCTCGGCAAGCTGCCGGCGAAGGTGCGCTCGCGGTTCGACGAGTCGGAGCTGCTGCGGCTGCTGACCGACCAGCCCTCCGCGTTCACCGCCCCGCGCGGCGCCCGGTTCGTGGGCCGGGAGAAGTCCGGGGTCGGCCTGGAGATGACGGTCGAGGCGATCCCGTACCACCGTTGGGAACGCTTCTCCGACGTGGGCGGCTCCGTCAAGGTCGCCACGACGCGGCGCGGACAGGCCGCCACGGGCGACGGGCGCACCGTGAGCTTCGGGCGCCGGATCGCCGGTGCCCTGAGCCTGGGGCCGCCGCTCAGCTGGCTGCTGAAGATCAACGCCTCGCTGGGCTGGACCCGCAAGACGGACTACTCCCAGGGCACCACGGCGCTCCACCAGACCGAGACCCAGGATACGGACGGCTCGCACCTCCATCTGGACGACGTCCACTACCGGGTGCGGGTGGAACGGGTCACCGAAGCACCGAGGTCGCAGAGCCGGAACGGTTCCGTGTCGCGGCCGGGCACCGAGGGCACCGGCACGCCCGCGCCGGCTCCCCGCTGGGTGCGCACCCCGGTGCACACCGCCTCGTTCGGCATGCGGGACGGACTGAGCTGGCGGCTGCCGGACGAACTCACCGTGCCGTTCGACGGACCCCGCCGGGCACCGGAGACGCTCACCTTCCCGGACGGGACGGTTCCGCGGCTGTCCGACTCCACCGGCCTGTACCTGGTGGACCCGCCGGAGGACGTGGCGCTGGCCGTCTCCGGGGCGAGGCCGGGCAGTTCGGCGCACCGCACCCTGGTCTCGTTCGCCCGGCCGGACCGGCTGCTCGGGATGTTCGGGCGGCTCACCGGGCCGGTCAGCGGACCCGAGCTGACCCGGGGCAGGAGTCAGCACCCGATGGGGCACCTGGTCGTGGAGCGGTCGGTGCCGCACCGGGCCGTCCTGGTCACCGAGTCGGTCAAGACGGAGGTGCAGGACCTCGCCCAGACCACGTACTCGAACCAGCGCGGTCACGTCCGCGAGACCCGGTTCGGACTCCAGGTCACCTCCGGGCCGAACCACCAGTTCGCCGGGCCCTTGACCGACGTACGCGTCCAGGGCGGTCCGATGGTCCGTACGGACCTCGCCACCGGGCGGGGTCACTACCTGGGCACCGATGCGGTCCGCAAGGTCGTCGGCCGGGTCCGCAACCAGCCGATGGCGCTCTACCGGATGGAGCGCACCCTGATGGTCCGCAGGGCCGGTGAGCCGCCGTCCGCGGTCCGGCCGGTGCGGGTGGTCAGCCTGGACTGGATCTCCACCCAGGACGCCCGCAGGCTCGCGGGCTGGGACAGCCGTACGCCCGGCCGGACGGGGCCGAACCCGGACGCCGAGCCGCCGGTGCCGTGGTACCTCACCCGGGAGGACCCGGTGCACCTGGGCGGCCAGGTCCGCGCGGAGGGCTTCCGCCCGCAGCCGCGCGCCCAGGTGCTGCCCACGATCTTCGAGCAGGCGGAGGGGCAGGATCCGTCGCCCGCCCGGCAGGACGGCGCTCCCGCGGACGTCCGGGACGATTCCCCGGACGGCATCGCTCCCGTCGACACCCGTGACACGGACGACATCGCTCCCGACGACACCCGGGACGCGCGGGACACCCGGGGCGCCTCCCGCGGCGACTCCACCGTCCAGGACGCCCGGGGCGCCTCCCGCGGTGACTCCACCGTCCAGGAGAGCGTGTCCCAGGACCCCGTGCGGGTCTTCGCGGACGCCGTCCTGGACACGCTGCACCGCTCGTACCCGTCGCTGTTCGTGCCGCCGCTGATGGTGCGGCACCCGCGCCTTGCCCGGCTCTGGTACGGGGACGGGCGGCTGCGGACCGCGCTGTACAACGACCGGCAGGTGCGCGAGGCGCTGAACCGGCCCACCCTGACGCAGAGCCTGGACGAGCTGACCACCACCGGGATCCCGGTCACGCTCACCGAGGACGGCAAGGTGCGCCGCGGCCACCACACGCTGACCCTGCGGGCGCGGCTGACCGACCGCCGCTTCGAGGCCCCCTTGAGCGAGCGGTCGATGCGCAACTCGGTGGTGGGCAACGAGGTGTCCGGCCAGGGCCAGCAGCAGGCCAGCACCTACACCGCCGGTGTCGAGGTGGGCATCTCGCCCCGCGACCACGACAAGGTGCCCGGCCCCGACATGCCGGGCCGGACCGGCAACACCATGGTCGGTGCCCGCTACGCCCGGGGCTACCAGGACGCCACCCGGAACACGATCACGGTCACCCACGACCACCTGACCTCCCAGACCGGCGTCGACCTCTACAGCTACCAGGTGGACCTGAGCGCCTCCTTCGAGGGCCACCGCCGCCCGCGCGGCTGGGCCCGGCTGCTGTCGGTCGGCCTGCTCGGCACGGGCGTCTTCGTCAGCAAGGTCGAGGAGCGCCCGCTGTTCGACCGGGGCACCGAGACGGTGGGACGGGTCGAGCTGGCCGTGCCCACGGCGCACGGCTCCGACCGGTACGCCCCCACCGACCCGCCCGCCGGCGCGCCGCGACCCGCGTCCGCACCGCAGCGGCTGTCCGCCCTGGAGGCGGACCAGCTCCTCGACGGCACCCGCCCGCTGCCCAGGACGGAATCGGACGCCCAACGCCTCGTGAAGCGGCTGCTGAGCGCCCCGCACGTGGTGCTCAGCACCGAGGGCGGCCCGCAGCGCCAGCAGCTGATGCAGGACACCGCCGACCGCGCCTCGGGCTCCTCCTGGCACGTCAGCGCGCCCGGCACACCGGTGCGCACCGCGCTGCGCCGGGCGATGGCGAACCTCAGCGTGGCCGGGCAGCTCGGCCAGTACCTCGGCCCGTTCGGCTCCCGGATCACCGGGCTCAACGGCGCCGGGCCGCTGCGCGCGCACTATCTGAAGGCCGCGGTCCGCGGCGAGCTGGACAACGTACGGGTCATGAGCGACCCGAAGCCGTCCGGCATGGAGCGCGCCCTCGGCAACGAGCACAAGGTCGTCGGCAGCGAGAGCACCACCTCGCGCACCACGCTCGGCCTCCAGGGCGCCTACATGCCCGTGCAGCAGGTGTCCGGCAACGAGGCGCTGGTCGGGGCGTACTCGTCCGCGCTCCAGTACGCCTGGGGCAAGGGCCGCGGTGTCTCGCGGAGCATCGCCCGGGGACGCAGCACGACCCTGACCTTCGCCGGGCGCATGTACCTGGTGGTCGCCGACGCCACCGAGACGGTCGCGGTGCGGGACCGCTGGACGGCCGCGATGGGCATGGTCGGCACCCGCGCCGGGGACCGGATCAGCTCCGCCGCCGGACGGCTGTCCGAGCGCCTGGGGCGCGGACTGTCCCCGCGCCGGGCCGCCGCCGCCCTCCAGCGGATCCGCGACGCGGTGATGTTCCAACTGCCGATGCAGGACGCCATCGAGGCCGGGCTCGCCCCGGACGGACTCGGCACCGCCACCCCGCGCAACCTCGGCGGCGGCTACCGGGTGCCGGGCTTCCTGCGCGGCCGGCGCTTCCCGACCCGTCCCGGCGGCCAGCTCGACGCGAGCGGAGCGGCGCCGGACCTGATGCGGCGCCTGGAGAAGGCGGGCGTGCCCTCGCACGACCGGGAGCAGGTCCTGCAGCGGCTCTCGCCGGACTTCCTCCGCGCCAACCTGCACGAGCTGACCACCGACGGGATGAGCCTGCCGGTCCACTACCGCACCTGGTCGAGCCCGCACCACCTGCCGGTCGGGGGCAGCCCCGGACAGGTCCGGTTCAAGCTGACGCCGGTCACCACGACCGTGGAGCGGCTGCGCACCGGGTACGAGCTGAGCGACAGCCGGGGAAACGCCCGCGAGGACGCCGACAGCGCCACCCGGGACCAGGGCGGCGACGTCACCCTGAGCGCCGGTCTCCGCTCGACGGGCAGCGGTCCCCTGCTGGCCAACCCCTCGGTCCAGGGCACGGCGGCCCAGCAGCCGTCGAACAGCCGGACCGGGACCCAGGGCAGCTCCGAGACGCCGGGCATGGGCACCTCGCAGGCGCACGCGGAGGTCGTCACCAGTTATGTCCTGACCGTCACCATGACGGACGCGGTCGGCGACGCGCTCCCGCCGCGGGCCGTCACACAGGTCGGCACCCTCAACGAGATCGTGTCGGCGGGCCTGCTCACCCCGGTGGGGGACGGGGACGACGGCGCGCTCACCGAGCAGGACGTGCCCGAACCGGAGCGCGCGGTGCGGATGCTGACGGCCGAGCAGGCCCGGCCGGAAGCCGTCGCCGCCTGGCGCGGCGCCGGTGACGGCACGCGCGGCCCCGACCCCGACGTCCTGCCCTTCGACGAGCGGGTCCGCTCCGGCGTCGTCGCCGTGGACGTCCGCGGCGCGGCCAACGTGCAGGACGCCCTGACCCTGGCCACCGCCCGCGCCGACGGCTTCGGCGACGGCGACCTCGGCACCCGGCACACCGGCGAGAGCCTGGCCGCACGGGTGCGCATGGCCCGCCTCACCCCGCTCACCGGCCTGGGCACGGCGCCCGCGCAGGCGCAGCAGGAGGCCACCTCGCAGGACGGGCTGACCGCCGGTTTCCTCGAGGCCCTCGGCGCGGACGGCTCCGCCCTGCCCACCCAGACCTCCGCCCGCCTGTTCGGCCAGGCCCACACCGCCGACTCCCGCCTCTACGCGAAGATGCACCGCCGCGGCGCGCGGCTGCTCGCCGTGGAGAGCAAGCCCCGTATGTCCGCCGGGCGGAAGCCGAAGAGCTCCGAGGCGCAGGAGACCGGCATCCCGGACTCCGTCGAGGGCGTGGTGACCACCACGCCGATCCTGACCACCGGCAACGCGGGTGCGGCCGTCCCGAGCTTCCCGGTCCCGGTCGGCGGCACCGAGAACGCCACCGCGCTCAAGGGCGGCCCGGACAGCAGCGTCGGCTCG
Source organism: Streptomyces minutiscleroticus (assembly GCF_014650875.1). Lineage (GTDB taxonomy): Bacteria > Actinomycetota > Actinomycetes > Streptomycetales > Streptomycetaceae > Streptomyces > Streptomyces minutiscleroticus. The sequence goes on along the minus strand of NZ_BMVU01000023.1, from coordinate 60,359 downwards.
GCCGTCAAGGCCACCCCCGACCGCGGCATGCTGTTCTCGGTGCCGGTGAGCTGGCTGACGGTGGCCGAGGCGGACCACCGGATCAGCGACAGCCGCCCGCTGCACGCACTCGGCAGGGCCAAGCGCGGCCCGCGCGCCGCCGAGGCCGAGACCACCGCCCTGGTCTGGCTGAGCGAGGACGTCGCCCGCGAGTACGGCCTCCTGGACGACACCACGTTCCCCGACGAGGTCGCCACGGCCTGGGACGACATGGCCAAGGCCGCCGAGGACCTCGCCGAGGCGGAAAAGGGGTACTACGACGCCCGTGCGCGGGCCCGTGAGACCTGGCTCTCCCTGAGCCCCGGGGAGCGGACCGCGCTCGGCGACGACGACCCCTCACTGGCGACCGTGCTGACCCGGGACGTCGCCGAGTCCCCGGCGGTCGTCGCCTGGCAGGCCGCCCGCGACGCGGTGCGGCTGTGGGAGGGGCGCGTGGACGCCGCCGCCGCGGACCACCACCGGCTGCACCTCGCCGCGTCCCGCCTCACCGCCCACCACCAGGGTTCGGCCGCGGTGCCGGTAAGGGACGTGCCGCAGGAGTACACCGCGCCGGACTGGCGCTCGCAGGCGCCGGAGCCGTACAAGGTCACCGACGCCACCGACTCCGCCCCGCGCACGCTCACCTCCCCCGACGGCGCCACGGTGCGCGAGGTGCACGCCGTGCCGCACGACGGCGCCTCGTTCTTCCACGCGCTGCTGGCCGCCGCCCGGGACCGGGGCCGGCTGCCCCACCTGCTCGGCACCGACCTCGCCGACCGGTTCACGGCCTCCCCCGCCGACCCCGCGGTGACCGCGGAGGCCGTCGGCGCCGCCCGCGACCGCCTCGCCTGGGCGCTGGGCGAGGACGGCAACGAGGACCTGCTCGACGCCCTCGCCCTGGACGTCGCCGACACCTTCACGCAGGCGGAACTGGACGCGGCGGGTGTGGTGCTGACCCCGGCCCAGCAGGCCGAGTTCGACGCCCTCGGCCGCCTTCCGGAGACGTTCTGGCCGACTCCGGAGCAGCGGGTGGCGCTGGCGACCGCCGCCCTGTCCCGCCCGTTCGCGGCCGAGCCGGTCCAGGACGGCACCGGGCGGCCGGACGGCATTTCGACCCCGCCCGAGCGGCGCGCCGGCGACCACGGCGGCGCCGACCTGCTGCCCGCCCTCGCCGCACGGGTCCTGGGCACCCCGCTGACCGTGGTCACCGGCGAGGGCCGGGACCAGCTGTTCCTCCCGCACGGCGTGGACCCGGCCGCCGTCGACCCGGCCGCCGACCCGGTGCTGTTCTCCGCCGACGGCTTCTTCCACGCCGCCCTGCCGCCGGGCACCCCGGCCCCGGTCACCGCACCGCTGCCCGCCCCGGAAACCTCGGGGACCTCGGATTCGGAGGGCACGCGCCCCGCGCAGCCGCCCGCGCACCGCAGCCACACCACCCCGCCCTGGCTGCCGCCCGCCGACGGCACCGGCCCGCGCTACCGCCTCGCCCGCGACGGCGTCCTCACCGCACCTGATGGCGCCACCTACACCCAGGGCGAGCCCACCGGCCGCGGCAACGGCTTCTTCGGCGCGCTCTCCACGGCCCTGCGCCACGCCGCCGAGCAGCCGGGCCTGGACCACCAGGAGGCCGCCCGTCTGCGGATGCGCGCCGGGGCGCCGCCCGCCCAGCTGATGCGGCTGAACGGCCTGCCGGGCACCCCGGCCGAGCGGGACGCGCTGTTCTCGCCGCCGCCCCTCGTACCGCGCCACGGCGCTCCCGCGCCGAGCACGGAGGCTCTGGAGAGCCACCTGCGCCGCCACCTCGCCCAGGCTCCCTGGGGTCCCGGTGCCGACCGGGCGGTCGCCGAGTGGGCCGCCGCCGCCACCGGCGCCACCGTCACCCTGGTCGAGGAGAACGGCACCGCCCACACCTATCCGGGACCGGTCGGCGACAGCGGCCCGCACCTCCGGCTCCGCCGCCGCGGCGGCGACTTCGTCCCGCTGGTCCCGCGTACGCCGGCACCCGCTCCGGTCACGCGGACCGACGATCAGGGAACGCGGACCGGCAGCGCCGCGCGGACGGCGCCGGCGGCACAGGACCCGGCCGCCGTCCCGTTGCCCCCGTCCCCTCCCGTGTCCGCCGAGGACCTGCCGGGGCTCCCGGAAGGGGAAGAAGCGTACGAGCTGGACACGCTGAGCGGGCGCGGCGGGCGCAGGGGCGGGCGCTCCACCTCCGCCGGCCAGTACGCGGACCTGGCCCACGGTTCGATGCCGGACTCCCCCGCGTCGTCGTCCTCCGGCTACGACTCGGCCCTGGCCTACGGTTCGATGCCGGGGTCCTCCGCGTCGTCCTCCGACTACGACTCGGATCTGGCCTACGGGCCCTCGCACAGGTCCTCCTCGCGCGCGTTCACCGGCACGGTGGGCGGAGTGCTCTTCACGACGGACCGCGATGGCCCCTTGATGAGGGAACTCGCCCAGTTCCTCAGCGCCGTGGCCGGTCCGCTCCTGGCCTCCCTCGACTCCATCACCGTGACGTTCGGCCGTGCGCAGGGCTCGGGCGTGGGTCACTGGGCGTCGGGCAGCCGGACGGTCGTGCTGAATCCGAACCATGCCGCGGTGCGCAGGGCGGGTGACAGCCGTCTGTTCGGGGCCGCTCTGTTCGAGCTGCTCAACGGCTCCGCAGACGCCCGCCGCGCCGCATGGGACGGCTACGCCTACGACGGCAGCATCGAGCACTGGGCCGCCCAGGAGGGCATCTCGCCCGCGGCGTACTACGGCCGTGAGATGGAGCGCATCGAGTTCGACAACACCATCACGCACCGGCGGCTCATCGCCGACGCGGGCAGGTCGGGTACCAACGCCGACCTGTTCTCCGGCGAAGCCGGTGACTTCCCGTCCTACTACCGGCGCCAGGTGCGGTCCGGGCACACCCACAGCTACGAGTTCCGCTACGGCCTCCTGCGCGCGCAGGCGGCCGCCGACGCGGCCCGTGCGGCCGAGGTCGGGACGGCGTACGCACCGCCGGCCCCGCCGCTGTCGCAGCAGGACCCGGCCTCCGTCCCGCCGCCCCTGCCCGCGGCCCCCACCGGCGCCTCCATCGGTGGCAACGCGCTGGACACCGGCCGCCGGGTCGGCACCGTGCTGCAGAACCTCGGCCACTCCGTGGTGCTGGCCGGAGCGGCCCGCGGCCGGGTGCAGTTCGGGGTGCCCCGGCCGCTGGACGCCGTGGAGTTCCAGCTCTCCGCGAGCACTCTCCCCACCGCCACCGAGATCCGCCGGGCGCTGGAGCGGGAGTTCCCCGGCGCGCCGGTGCGGACGCCCGCCGTCACGGGCGGCGGCCGGGTCCTGAACGTGTCGGTGGACGGCGTCCCGATCAGGATCACCGCCGTGGACCGGCCCTTCACCGACACCGTCACGGTCGACGGTTTCACCGTGCCCGCGCCCGCCGACTCCGTCGCCGACGCCGCCCTCGCCCTGGCCACCGCCACCGACCCGGAGCTGCGCGGACGCGACCTCCTCGACCTGCTGTGGGCGTCGCGCGCCGCCTCCGCCGACGGCCCGCGCGCCCTCGGCCCGGTCACCGCGCGCGAGGACGTCTACCGCTCCGCCCGGCCCGCCGGCGCCGCACCCTCCCTCACCGTCCGGCTCAGCGAACTGCTCGACACCGCGGCCCTGGACGCCGAAACCCTCGCCCGCCACGAGGGGACCTGGCGCGCCCTCGGCGTCACCGACGGGGACCTGCCCGGCCTGCGGACCGAACTGACCACGCTCGCCGACGCGCTGCGCACCATCCCCGAGGTGGCTGCCGACCCGGTCCGCGCGCTCGCCGCCCGGCTGCCCGGCATGTCCACCGCCGACCGGGACGCCGCCCTGGCGCTCCTGCCGCCCGCCGACCGCGAACGCCTGGCCTCCGACCCCTCGCTCGTGGACGCCCTGCGCACCACGCTCACCCCCGACGAGTTCGCCTCGGTCGCGGCGCATCTCATGATCCAGGTGCCCGCCGGGGTCGAGCAGCCCGTCTCCGCGCGCGACCGGGCCCGCACCCAGATCGCCGGGATGCTGCACGACCCCGAGGTCACGGCCCGGCTCCTCAAGGGCGGCTCCCGCGTCGTGGTGGTGCCCAGGACCGAGGCCATGACCTCCGTGGACGCCTTCCGCTTCCTGCGGGGCGCCTTCACGGCCGACGGCCGCCCCTGGGACGAGGTCCGCGGCGTCGGCGCGCGCGCCGCGGCCGTCACCGAGGAGAACCTGCTCGGCGAGCGCACCACCGTCACCACCGGCGAGACCGCCTACGCCGACGGCTACTCGACCACCACGCACGAGTTCGCCCACACCGTGCACCAGCACGGTCTGAACGCCGTCGACCGGCAGCGCATCACCAACGCCTTCCGCACCACCACACGACACGGCGAGGCGGGCAACTGGCCCGACGGTCCCCTTTACGGTTACGACGCCCAGGGCCGCCGCAGCGCCCCCAACTACAGCAGCCGTGACGAGCGGGAGTTCTTCGCCCAGCTCACCAACGTCTACCTCATGACCAACGGTGGCACCGACGACAACACCGGGCTGCCCCGCGTCAACGACGGCCCGGAATGGGTGCGCACCCGCCAGCCCGCCCTGTACCCGCTGCTGCGCCGGCTGTACGGCGAGGGCCCCCGGCCCGCACCCCGTCACCCGCGCAGCGTCGCACCGGCCCGCCCGCGCGGAGTGCGTCCCGCGGACGTCAACCCCGTCGAGTTCACCGACATCGAGAACGAGGCGCTGGCCCGCACCCGCGCCCTGTTCGACGTCGCCGAGGGCGGACCGGGCGACGGCAGCGACGCCTACGTCGCCGTCCGCGCCCTGTGGGACGGCACCACCGGCACGCACGTGCCGCAGCCCCACACACCCGCGCCCGTGCCCGCCCCGGTGCCGCCCGCCCGTCCCGTCCCCGCCGCGCCGCCGCCCGCCGACGACGCCATCCAGCGGCGCCTCCGGGAACTGCGGGAGCTCCTCGACACCACCTTCGGCTCGCAGCCGCTGCCGCAGGCGACCCGCGACGGACTCTTCCACTCCCTGCGCGTGATCGAGGCGGCGCGCGCCGGGCACCCCCGCTTCGGCCGGAACCCGCTGGACCTGGACGGCATCACGCGCATGGTGCTGCACCTGCCACCCGACGCACCGGTGGACGCCGCCCAGCACTACGACGCGTTCCTCGTGGTGGGCAGTGCCCACCGCCGGAACCGCGCCGGCAGCCTGGCCGCGATCGCCGCCTATGGGCTGACCAAGGGGGGCTATCCGCAGGCGACCTCACTCACCGGCCCCGACGGTGCGCCGCACGGCCGGAACTTCACCGGACGTCCCGGCCTCGCCCTGCACTTGGAGCAGACCGCCGACTTCCAGGGCGTACGCCCCGCGCCCTGGGGCCCCACCGCCCACGCGGTGGTGGCCGAACGCAACGACGACGGCCTGGTCATGGTGGGCGGGACGCCGGTGTCGGACGCCGAGTTCGCCGAGATCGTGCTGCACGACCCCGAGCGGCGGCCGGGCGCCCCCGTCGTCCTCCTGATGGGCGAGGAGGACGGCCGCAACGAGGCCCTGGCCCGGGCGATCGCCGACCGCACCGGCACCCGCGCCTGGTTCACCAACGGCGATCTGCGCCTCCAGCCGGTCCCCGGCGGACGGCGGGCACCGGTCCTGGCGACGCCGGACTCGGCGGACGATCCGGCCGGCTCCTGGATCCCGGCCGACCCCGGTCTGGTCCCGGACGACCCGGAAGCCACCGTCACCGCCTCCGACGGCACCGTCTTCCCGGACAGCGACATCCACTCGTATCCGCTGCCTACGATCGACGGGCAGCGGCTGACCGGGCGGGCGTTCCTGGACGCGCACGACATGGCCCTGCGCGAGCAGTCCATGCGGCCGCTGTCCGCGATGCAGCACTACTCCGACTTCCTGGATTCGCTGCCCGGTGTCCACGGCTCGAAGGAGAGCGGGGCGCTGCCCCTGCCGCGGGCCCTGGCCGACTCCTACATCGCCGTCGGACACGGCGACAGCGGACGCACCACCGTGCCCCGCCGCAGCACCGGCGCCAACCAGGCCACCCCGCCCGTCCAGCTCGGCCGGATGCTGGCCCGGCGCAAGAGCCTCCAGGCCCTGCCGCCCGAGCAGCCGGTGTGGGCGCTGTGGTGCGAGCTGTCCTTCACCCGGCCCGGCCAGGACCTGCTGTCCGTCCCGCCTTCCGCGCAGCATGTGGCCAACGAGACCGGCCGCACCGTCTTCGCCTCGGACGCCCAGGTCGGCACCGCCGACGCCGAGAACGGCCTGCCCCCGCGCGTCATCAAGTTCGACGACCCCGACCGCCCCCAGGGCCACTTCCACGAGTTCCGCCCCGAACCCGGCACCACCGCCCTGACCGCCCTGGCCGACCTCGGCCGACTGCCCGCCCAGCTCCCGCGGCGCACCACCCGCGCCCTGCACTGGGTCCGGGCCCTGCGCCTCACCCACGGCCTGGACATCGACAGCGACCCGGCGCGCGAGACGGAGTTCCACGAACTGATCGAGGGCTTCGGACGGCTGGAGGAGCTCCGCTTCCAGGCCGCCGGCGGCACCGACCCCGGTCCGCTCACCTGGGGCGGTCTGCAGCACATCACCGGCGAGTACGCGGTGCGCCGGGGCTGGGACCGCTCGCTGTCCGCCAACTCCCTGGAACACCTGCTGCGTGCCGCCCTCGACGGGGACCTGCGCCCCGAGGACGCCGCCGGCCCCGCGGCGGCGCCGCCCGCGGACGACGCGGTCCAGCGCCGTCTGCGAGAACTGTGGAACGTCATCGACGCCACGTTCGGCTCGCAGCCGCTGTCGCAGGAGATGCGCAACGGGCTGTTCAACTCCCTGCGCGTGATCGAGGCGGCGCGCGCCGGACACCCCGACTTCGGCCGGGAGCCGCTGGACCTGGACGGCATCACGCGCATGGTGCTGCACCTCCCGGCCGGCACTCCGGTGGACGCCGCCCGGCACTTCGACGCCTTCACCGTCGTGAGCAGTGCCCACCGGCGGGGGCGCAGCGGCAGTCTGGCCGCGATCGCCGCGTACGGGCTGACCCGGCAGGGGTATCCGCCGGCGTCCTCGCTCAGCGGGCCGGACGGCACGCCGCACGGACGGAACTGGACCGGACGTCCCGGCCTCGCCCTGCACTTGGAGCAGACCGCCGACTTCCAGGGCGTACGTCCCGCGCCCTGGGGCCCCACCGCCCACGCGGTGGTGGCCGAACGCAACGACGACGGCCTGGTCGTGGTGGCCGGGACGCCGGTGTCGGACGCCGAGTTCGCCGAGATCGTGCTGCACGACCCCGAGCGGCGGCCGGGCGTCCCCGTCGTCCTCCTGATGGGGGAGCAGGAGAACGGTCAGAACGAGGCCCTGGCGCGGGTGATCGCGGACCGCACCGGCACCCGCGCCTGGTTCACCAACGGTGACCTGCGCCTGCAGCCGGTCCCCGGCGGACGGCGGGCACCGGTCCTGGCGACGCCGGACTCGGCGGACGATCCGGCCGGCTCCTGGATCCCGGCCGACCCCGGTCTGGTCCCGGACGACCCGGAAGCCACCGTCACCGCCTCCGACGGCACCGTCTTCCCGGACAGCGACATCCACTCGTATCCGCTGCCTACGATCGACGGGCAGCGGCTGACCGGGCGGGCGTTCCTCGACGCGCACGACATGGCCCTGCGCGAGCAGTCCATGCGCCCGCTGTCCGCCGTCCAGCACTACTCCGACTTCCTGGATTCGCTGCCCGGTGTCCACGGCTCCAAGGAGAGCGGGGCGCTGCCCCTGCCGCGGGCCCTGGCCGACTCCTACATCGCCGTCGGACACGGCGACAGCGGACGCACCACCGTGCCCCGCCGCAGCACCGGCGCCAACCAGGCCACCCCGCCCGTCCAGCTCGGCCGGATGCTGGCCCGGCGCAAGAGCCTCCAGGCCCTGCCGCCCGAGCAGCCGGTGTGGGCGCTGTGGTGCGAGCTGTCCTTCACCCGGCCCGGCCAGGACCTGCTGTCCGTCCCGCCCTCCGCGCAGCATGTGGCCAACGAGACCGGCCGCACCGTCTTCGCCTCGGACGCCCAGGTCGGCACCGCCGACGCCGAGAACGGCCTGCCCCCGCGCGTCATCAAGTTCGACGACCCCGACCGCCCCCAGGGGCATTTCGACGAGTTCCGTCCCGAGCCCCGTGCCACCGCCCTCGGTGCCCTGGCCGACCTCGGCCGACTGCCCGCCCAGCTGCCCCGGCGCACCACCCGCGCCCTGCACTGGGTCCGGGCCCTGCGCCTCACCCACGGCCTGGACATCGACAGCGACCCGGCGCGCGAGACGGAGTTCCACGAACTGATCGAGGGCTTCGGACGACTGGAGGAGCTCCGCTTCCAGGCCGCCGGCGGCACCGACCCCGGTCCGCTCACCTGGGCCGGCCTGCAGCACATCGCCGGCCAGTACGCCGCCCGCCAGGGCTGGGACCGGTCCCTGACCGCGAACACCCTCAGCCCTCTCCTGCGCGCGGCCCTCGACGGGAACCTGCGCCCCGAGGACGCCGCCGGACCCACCGCGCCCGCCGCGCCGCCCCTGGCCTCCTCCGGCGGCACCGCCCCGGCACCGGCGAACGCCCCCGGTCCGTCCGCCCACGGCGACGCCCGTGACGTCCGCACCGGCTCGTACACGCAGGACCCGGCCGCTGGCCTTCGGGGCGAGGAGGAGGCGTACGACCTGAACACGCTGTCCGGCGCCGAGGGCGGGGGCGGCCGGCCCCGGCTCTCACGGCCGGATGCCGAGGCGCTGGCGCAGTTCCGGTTCGCGGACGACCCCGAGGCCGAGAGGCTGGCGCAGTTCCGGTTCGCCGACGACACCAGCGACGACACCGGCAGCCAGGACGGCGACCCGGACCTCACGCCCGAGGAGTACCTCGACCTCCTCTTCGGCTCCGCGGCCCGCGACGACCACTCGCCGGAGATGCTCGTCGGCACGGCGATGGCGCTGCGGGAACTCGCGCGGAAGCACACGGACGCGACGGGCAGCGCCACCGGTGTGCTCGGCGAACTGCACGGCCTGGCCAGGCGGGTGCTGGGGCTCCGTCCGAACACCCCGGTCGGCGAGGGGCACCTCCTGTTCCTCGGGTCGCTCGCGCTCAGCGCCTCGCCGGCCGAGCTGGCCGCCGAGGACGCCCTCGCCTCGTACATGCGGCGCCACGACGCGGCCCTCGGCCGGGAGACCCGGCTGACGCGGGACGAGGGCACCGTGCGGAACTGGACCGGCAGCGGGGACCAGGTGCCGCTCCTGGACACCTACGCGGTGGAGCACGAGGACGGCGGGCTGAGCGTGTGGCCCGCGCAGTGGTCGGACCCGTACGTGGTCCTCGCCGAGGAGCACGGGGACTCGGTCCGGCTCAACACGCCCGACGGCATGGTCACGCTGGACGACGCCGGCGAGTTCGCCCGGCTCGTCACGCGGGACCCGGCGCGGCACGGGAAGAGCGACATCGTCCTGGCCTTCCCGCACGAGGACATCGAGTCCCTGGCGCAGCACGTCGCCGATCTGACCGGCGCCCGGGTGTGGTTCTCCGAGCACGCCCCGCGCCCGTCCACGGACTGGCGGACCGGCACCGACCGCATCACGCTGGGTCCCGTCCGCGACGGTGTCGGCACGGTGTGGAGTTCCGTCCGGCCGAACCAGGACGCCGGCAGCGACGGGGACCTCTCGGACATCGTCGGCCTGTACGAGAACGACTCCGAGCCCGGCGACGGGATCCAGGCGCGCCGGGCCGAGCCGCTGACCACGACGGACTACGGTGTCGTGGACAACCGCGGCGAGGGTGTGCTGTTCCGCAAACCCGGCAGGGCCCACGGTGGGTGGCAGACCCCGCGGGCGCTGTCGGGCACGGAGGACGCCCCCAAGCTCCTCCTGTCCGAGCAGGACTACGACCAGACGCTCGTCACCGCGCGCCCCGCCCTGCGGATCTCCTCCGACCGCACGCTCGCCGTCGAGGACGACACGCCGGGGCAGCAGGTCTTCGCGACGCGGGAGGCCGTCGACAGCGCCTCGGTCAAGCTGGCGCGTGCGGGCATGGCGGTGCGGTTGCGGACCGACGAGAACCTGAGCATCGTCCTGCCCACCCCCGACGGGGGCAGCAGACGGCTGTTCCGCGTGATGCCCGACTTCCTGACCCACTCCGGGAAGTCCACGGAGGAGGTCTGCCGGGACTTCGCCGACATGCTGGCCGGCAACGCCCGCACGTCGCACACGGTCTTCCGCGCCCCCGGGGGCGGCCCGGCGGTCACGGCGCCGGTCAACGCCTCCGACGGGACCGAGGTCACCGGCACCCACCACCTGGCCGACGCCCTGGGCCACGTCGCGGACGGCGACATGCGGCCGGAGACGGCGGACCCGGCGTGGGCGGCCTCGTTCGTCCGCCGGGACGACCGGCCCACCGGTGGCGACGGCAGCGGTCCGCTGCCCGGCCGCGCGTACGGCAGTGCCCTCAGCCTCGCCCAGCAGTCCGACCCGCGCCGCGGCGCCCTGTCGGACGCCGCACGCCGGATCGGGGTCAACGAGCACGCGTGGGCCGAGGTAGGCGAGGGCTACCTGGTCCAGTCCGTCGCGGCGTCCGGCGCCCACGGCCAGCCGAGTCTGGAGCACAACTACGCCAAACCGCAGGTCGACGCCGGCAGTGCCTACTTCGGCTACCACTTCGCCACCGTGGTCCTGTCCAGCGAGGACGGCAGCCACCAGGTGTCCCTGGAGAACCACTCGCGCGTCGCGCGGCGCAATGACCGGCACCGCAGGGCGGTCCTGGCGAACCTGCGCAACCAGGGCCTGGACGACCTGCGGGAGACCGCTGCGCAACTGCGTCAGGAGATCGGGCGCCAGGAACAGGCCGGTACGGACGAGCACCTCACGGAGCTGCGCGGTTACCTGGACCTGACCTTCGCCCTGATCAGGGCGAAGCAGGCCCAGACGGAGATGCGGGCCGCGCCCGCGGGCTCACCGGAGCACGCGGAGGCCGAGAGGAAGTTCGAGGCTGCCACCCGCGCCGCCGCGTCCCGCGTCGGGACCATCGAACCCGTCATCCCGGGCAAGCACCTGTGGTACATGCGCATGTACTCGCAGCGGCCGGGCGAGTCGGCCCACGACGCCAACGCGGAGCTTCTGACCGAGGGACCCTCGCCCGAGGCCAACCCGCTCACCGCCGTCGTGGTCCGCGGCCAGCAGGCGCTGCCGGTGTCCGTCTCCTTCGACAAGAACGCCCAGCAGACGCCCGAGGGTTCGCGCAACGCCATCCAGCACCTGGCCAAGATCGTGGCCAGGACGGGGCTGTGGAACGCCGCCAACGGGCTGCCGCTGCCGGACGTCACGGTCAGCGGGCAGCGCAGCGCGCGCCTGGTCGGCCGGGACCTCTCCAAGGTGCGTGCCGAGGCGGTCGCGGCCTCGTTCCGGCGCGAGCTGGCCGACGCGCTGGCGGCGCTCCAGGACGGCACCCCGCAGCCGCACCTCACGGCCGACCGGTTCACCGTCGACCCGGTCACGGTGCGCGACCGCCGGCCCTCCGTACGCGGCGACGCGGTCCCCGCCACCGTGGAGATCACGGTCGACGACCACCGCGGCGGCCCGCGGCACGTCGCCACCCGCGGCCTGCGGGGCGGCTCGCCCGACGACGGTCTCGACCCGGTGGCGGAGCAGTGGCCCATCGGCCGCCCGGTCACCGTCATGCGGCCCCGCTTCGGCGTCGACCCCGCCTTCGTCGTGCCCGCCTCCGACGTACCGGCGACCGGCGTACCCACGACCGACGCGGACGCGTCCGCAGACACCGGGCGCGGAAAGGGCAGGGCCGCGGACGACGTCCCGGCCGCCACGGACCCGCGGCCCGACCGCTGGTACACCTACGCCCGTCCCGCCGAGTCCCGCTCGGAGCCCTTCCGCTACGAGGTCGCCGACACCGGGCACATCAGGCTGCCCGGCGGGGAGGAGATCCCGCCGACCGGGTGGACGCGGTTCGGCCACGACTTCGTCCACGCGCCGACGGGTACGCTCCTGCGGGGCGACAGCGGCTGGATCGGCCGCGTCGCCAACATGGACACCCTGTCGGCGGTCATGGCGGACCTGGACCAGGACTCCGCGCCCCACCGGGTCGTCGCGGACCCCTCCGCCCTGTACCTGGTGCCGGAGGGCGGTGGCGACACGGCCCTGCGCATTCCGCTCCAGGTCCAGGAGACGGCCGACTCCGCCGCTCCCGCGGGCCTCGTCCTGACGGCGCCCCCGCCGGCCGCGCCCCTGCTGGTGCCCACCGGACGCACCCCCGTGTACGGCTTCAACGCCTTCCCCCAGCTGGTCCGGGCGCTGCACGAGGTCGCCCCGGCGCTGCGGAGCTCCTGGGGCCTGCCGGCCGACGCCTCCGTGGAGGCGTCCGTCGCCCGCCTCGGCGAACTCGTCCAGGCCGGGCAGCTCGGCCTCGACGTGCCCCGCGCCGGCGCCGGACTCATCCCGCGCATCCCCGGCAGCCGGCCCCTGGGCAGCCCCGGCGGCATGCCCACGCTGTCCATCGCGCTGTCCTCGCCCCGGCCGGTCACCGACAGCGACGGCGTCGACCGGGCCCGGGGCGCCACCGGCACCACCACCGCCGACAGCTCCTTCGCCCCGACCGACCAGGGCACCCACAGCCTGCGCCCCGGCAGGCAGCTCCTCGCGCTGAACGTGCCGCTCGCCGCCCAGCAGCCGCACGCCTCCGCCGCCGGCACCGGCCTGAACCGGCTGCGCGCCGCCGCGCCCGCCGACCGGCGCGGCACCCGCAGCCACGAGACGACGGTCGACGCCGTCATCACCGTCGAGGGGCCCGAGGGCCGGCGCTGGGTCACCGGCACCGCCGTCGTGCGGCTGTGGGAGAACGACCTGCTCGGCTTCGGCGTCACCCCCGCACGCCCCTACGCCGGGGTCTACGACGTGCCCGCGATGCTCGCCGGGCAGGAGGCGGAGGACCTGCGCGACTGGGCCCGGCACCCGGTCACCGACCTGCCGGCCGCGCTCGCCGCCGGGCTCGACCCGGAGGACTCCACCGCCCGCCTGTGGCTGGACCTCGGCGACGACCCCGACGGCAGCCGTCTCGCCCGCGCCCTGTACGCCGCCTCCCGCACCGCCGTGCACGCCGCGCGGCCGGTGGAGCTGGTGGTGCGGACCGCCGACGGCCCGCGCCACTGGCCGTTCGCCGCCGACGGCACCCCCACCGACACGACCGACGCCACGCGTGGCGCCTGGAAGGACTGGCGCGAGGCCGCCGACGCCCACGACGCCGCCGTCGCCGCCGAGCAGCAGTCCGCCGCGCCGGAGCAGGAGTACCGGCAGGAGCCGGAGGTCACGGCCGAGGCACTGCGCGACATCGAGCGCGCCCTGGGCGACCGGCCGACGCAGGCCGCCCGCCGGACCGCCTTGCGCGACCTGGCCCGGCTCTCCGCCGACCTCGACACGGTGCGCCGCGCCGAGGGCACCGGCGTCTCCGGCTCCCTGCTCGGCTCGCTGTCCGCCACGCCCCCGGCCGCGCCCGGTCCGCGCCGCGCCCCCGCGGCCCCCGGCGGCGCCCGTCTCGCGCCGCCCGCCACCGTCGCCCCGGGCGTGCCGTCGACGCTGCGCGCCGCACCCGTCCGGCCCGTCGTCCACCACCGCGCCGACCTGCTGCGCATCGCCCGCCGGGTCATCGAACGGGAGTCCGTCCGCGGCCTGTCCGTGGAACGCTGCCTGCAGCTCCTCAACGCGCTGCGGGCCGAGCTGTACCCGGCCGGGGTCCGCCCGGCGGTCACCCTCGACGACAGCGCCGCCGTACGGACTCCGGCCCCGGACGGCGCGCTCGCCCAGGGACCGGGCTGGAACCGCGTCGGCTCCTGGGAGGCGCTGGCCGAGGCGGTCACGGCCGCCGGGCCCGGCGCCGCCGCCTTCGTCCTCGCCCGCCGCCCGAACCACGTGATGGGACACGCCTGGGCGGCCTACCACCTCGGCGACGGAGGGGTGGAGTGGGTCGACCTGTCGGCGCCCGCCACCCGGACGCTGTCCTCGCAGGCCCCGCCGTTCGCCGCGGCCGAGGCCCGGGCGGCGCTGATCGGCCCGTCCGGGCAGGTGCTGCCGGACGCCCTGCCGGCGTTCCTGCAGTCCTCCTCGACCACGCACGCCGCCCTCGACGCGGCCACCGAGCGCAACCGCTACGCCGGCGTCGGTCTGGAGGTCGAGGACCGGCGGTTCTTCTTCATCCAGGGCCTGGCCGAACCCGACGCCAAGATCGAACTCGCCACCGCGCCCGGCCTGAAGATCGTCACCGACTGGACCGACTTCTGGCGCACCGCCGACGGGAACTTCCACCTGCACCGCCCCGAGACCGCGCCGGGCGAGCCGGAACCCTTCCTGGAGTCGTACACCATCGGTGAGTTCGTCATCGAACCGATGGCCTCCGTAACCGGTGAGCGGCGCCAGTCCCCGCAGCAGGTGCTGGACCGGCTGGAACGCGCCCTCGACGGGGTCGCGGGCGCGCGCCAGGGCGGGACTCCGCTGGCCGAGCTGCTCCCCGCGTCCGACGGCTGGACGATCAAGGACCTCGGCCCCCGCATCCGTGTGCTCGTCGCCCCCGACCCCGGCGGCTACGACCACACCTTCCTCACCCAGGCCACCCCGGGATACCCGGCCGCCCGGCTCCGCGACCTCCAGGACACCGCCGCTGCCCACCTCACCGCCCCCTGGCTGCGCCCCCTGGTCTCCCTCGGACGCGGCTACGGCCGGGACGCCACCGCCCACTACGTACGCCGCCTGCTCGGCCGTGACGACGTGCCGTCCGAGCTGATGCCCTTCCTCTCCGGCATCCCCGACATCGAGGAGGTGTGGGGCTACGCCTGGCTGGCCTACCACCACGTCGCGGCCCGCCCGGCCGGGGTGGTCATCCAGGGGGCGGCCCTGCCCGGCGCGCAGCCGATGCTCACCAAGCACCTCCTGCCGGTGGCCTCCCGCAACCCGCTCGACCGTATCCTTCGCGCACTGCGCCCCCGCACCCGCGCCTTCCTCGCCGGCCGGCTCACCCCGCTCGGGGAGGACCTGTCCGCTCTCACCGAACGGGCGCGCGCCACGATCGCCCGGGCCTTGGAGGAGTACCAGCGCAAGCTGTCGCCCGACCGCCCGTACTTCGCGGGCTTCTTCGACACCGCCGCCTCCGCCGCGCCCAGCCCGCGCGAGCACCTGACGGCCGCCTTCACCGGCCGCACCTCCGACGGCCGCCTGGTGACCCAGCAGGAGACGGTCGGCATGGACGACCACCCGCAGCTGGACACCGACGAGGGACGCCTGCGGATCCCTCTGGTCCTGCCGGAACTCCGCGAGTTCGGCTACACCGGCAGGTTCCTGACCCGCGGGCAGGTCCGGCGGGCCGTCGATGAACTGGTCCAGCTCACCGGGCAGGCCTACCATCGGGCGGCCCAGCTGCACACACCGCTGCCCGAGGACGTGCTGCGCGACTCCGTCGAGCGGGTCCTCGGCCACCCGGCCGTCCAGGCCGTCGCCGACTTCCTCGCACTCGCCTCCGGCCAGGGCTGGCCGCAGGCCGACGGCCGCCGCCAGGGACTGCTGTCGGTGCCCCGCGCGCACAGCGTCGCCGAGACCCTCGGCCGCTACGCGCTCGGCTTCCCGGTCCCCGCGGACCACCCCGACCTGAGCACCCTGCGGGACGCCGCCGAACGGGCCGCCGTCCTCCAGGGCAACGTGCCGCCGGCCGAGCGGGACCGGACCGCCGCCCTGCTCACCGCGATCCGGAACGCCCTCGTCCACGTCGCCGACCCGGCGCGGCGGCCCGAACCCGTCGCCTGGGCGCCGGTGATCGTCGCCGCCGACGGGACGCACGTCCCGGTCGGCAGCATCGCCCTGCTCAAGCACCGCGCCCCGAGCGGCCGCCCCGTCGGCCTGTCCTCCCGGCCCGCGGCCGACTGGCGGGACGCCCGCCGCCAGACGTACGGGCTGCTGCCCGCCACCGGGCACTTCACCTGGGTGCGCTACGGCTCCGCCCCCGCCGAGAGCGCCCCGCAGCCGCTGCCGTTCACCGACCCCTACCTGGTGGGGCTGCGCGGCGACGCCTCCGGTCTCGCCCTAGCGCTGAACGGCGCAGGGTCCGCCGTCCTGGACGCCGACGGCCTCGCCGACCTGCTCTTCGCGGCCGATCCCGACCTCACCGCGTCGCTGCCGGACCGCCCGGTCCTGTTCCCCGCGGCCGACCTCACCGGCGCCGCGGCCCACGACCCGCTGGAGCGGCCGCTGCTCGGCCAGGCCGTCGCCAACGTCCTGGACCGCTGGGTCTGGGGCACGGCGGGCGGCTACGAGACCTTCGTCACCGCTCCGGACGCCCAGGCCCCGGCCCGGTTCCGGCTCGCCGAGGGCGACGCCTTCTCCGCCTTCCGGCCCGAGCCGACCGGCCCGCAACTGGCCCGCCTCGCCCGGGAGGTGACCGGCGACCCCGGCCGCGCTCCGCAGGTGCTGGGCCACCTGCGCGCGCTGCGCCTGGTCTACGGCCCGCACCTGGAGGACGACCGGACGACCCTGCACACCCTGCTGCGCGGCTTCCAGGCCCTGGAGGCCGACCGTCTGCAGCGGGGCCTCACCGCTCCGCTGACCTGGGGCGAGCTGCGGCAGTCGATCGCCGCCCAGTTCGCGGGCAGCGTGCTGACCGAGCCCGCGCCGCCCGTCGGCCTGCCGTTCCTGCTGGTCGCCGCGGCCGGCCGGACCGGGACGGACCTGGAGCTGTCGGGGCTGGACCTGACGCCGCGCCACCACAGCCCGCGCGCCTGGGCGTCGGCGCCGCAGGTTCCCGGCCCGTACGGACAGCACGGCCAGGGCGGCGAGCCGTCGCTGTTCTCCCTTGCCACCCCGACGACGACCGGGCAGCCGGACCCGTCCGCCGACCTCTTCCCCCCGGCTGTCCAGTCCGCCCCGGCGCCTGCCTCCGGCGCTCCCGCTCCCCGCCCGCTCTCCGGTACCTTCACCGGCCCCGGCGACCCGCTGCTCGCGCCCGGCACGCTGATCCGGGGGGCCGGGGGCGCCGTACGGGGCCGCAACCTCACCGGCAAGCCCCTCAGCGACCCCGACCTCACGAAGATCCGTACCCTCCAGGTGCACCCCGGCACGCCGTCGCGGGTCTTCGCCCGGTCCGCGCCCTGGCCCGACACGGCCTACGTCGTCGCCGTACCCGGCGGCGCCGGGCAGGCGTGGCTGCCCGACGGCCGGGTCCTCGGCCCGGACACCCTCGCCGACCTGCTGGCCGCCGACCCGGAGCTGGCGAAGCTGCCGGCCGACGTCCCGGTGCTGCTGGTCCTGCCCTACGCGGGCGACGGCTACCAGGAGGCGCTGTGGGCCGCGGCCGAGAAACTGGGCCGGACCGTCTGGGGCGCGAGCGGCGACGCGCGCATGCTGCCCGACGGCGACCGCCACGGCCCCGCCCTGGTCGATGCCGACCCCGCCCACCCCGTCGGCACGTGGCTGTCCGTCGCGCCCGCCCGCCTGGCCCTGCCCGAGCAGGACCGGGAGTTCACCGCCGTCGACGGCACCCGGGTGCGGGAGAGCGAGATCGAGACCCGTCCGCTCACCGACGACCAGGACCGGCACTACGGCCGCCTGTCCCTGCCCCGCACGGCCGACCACCGGGTACGGCGCGACGAGGACCGCTTCCGGCGCTTCCGCCACCTGCGTGAGCTGGTGCACGTGGCGCCCACCGGGACCGGTCCGTACGAGGAGAGGCGGGAGCCGGTCGCGCCGCCGCCCGCCGGCGTCTACCTGTACGCCGCCCACGGCGACCCCGGCCGGATGCAGGCGCCGCTGCGCGACGGCCGCACCGTCTGGCTCGACAAGCACGAGGCCGCCCGCTACATCGGCGGACTGCGCGAGGTGCGCGCCCTGCCGCCCGGCCACCGCATGCACCTGGAGGTCTGCTGGAGCGCCACGGACGGCGACCCGCACCAGTCCCACCGGCAGTTCGCGGAGGCACCGCACGTCGACGACCCGCTGGCGGACGTACCGCTCGGCCAGCTCGTCGCCAACGCCACCGGCCGGGTGACCGACGCCTCCACCCGCCACACCGGTCTCGACGACCGGACCCGCCTCGCCATGTCCTCGGCCCGCGGCACCCTGAGCCGCCGCGTCCTGTTCCGGCCCGAGCCGGACGGGGCCGCGCTCGACCGGCTGGCCCGCGACGGCGGCCTGCACACCGGTTCCGGCCCCGTGCCCGAGAGGACCCGGCGCACCGCCCTGCGCCTGGTGCGCGCCCTGCGCCAGGCCTACGGCAGCGACGTCGAGACCGATCCGGCCCGCCATGCCCGCCTGTGGCAGGGCATCGCCGCCCTGGACCGCCTGCGCGCCAACGACCCGGCGCTCTCCACGGCCACCCCGTTCCGGATGGACCTCTGGGACTTCTTCACCGAGCAGCACACCGGGCGGGCACCCGACCCGGCCGGCCGGACCGCGCTGCTCGACCATGCCCGCGCGGTCATCGCAGCCGACCCCGCCGCACGGCTCGGCACGGCGGTCCCGTCGCCGGCCCTCGAACTCACGTTGCGGCTCCGGCAGCTCGCCGGCAACGGCGAGGCCGTCCTGCGCTACGTCCAGAACCTCCCCGCCGACGCCGCTCCCACCCCGCGGCACTGGGCTTCGACCCTGTGGGCCACCGTGCGCGCCGCCCACCGGCTGTCCGGCGCCCCGACCGGTGAGCAGCCGCAGGCGCTGGGCCGCCGCATCCTGCACCTGCCCGACAGCGCCCCGTGGACCCCGGCGCGGCAGCAGGAGGTGTGGGCGCTGACGGCCCGCGCCGCCGCCGAGGGCCTGGACATCGGCGACACGGACGTGCTGGCCGCCTACCACCTGGCGAGCAACGGCGCGTTCGGTCCGGCGACCGAGCTCGCGGACCACCGGCAGGCCACCGGTGTCAACTGGAGCGGCAGCGCCGCACCGCACGGCGTCGACTGGGGCTCCCCGCTCCAGACCGTGCCGGGCCCGGCGGGCGGCTCCCGCCGCCCCTCCGTGGCGCCCTGGGCCGGAGCCGACCGGCCCGCCCCCCGGGTCTACCTGGTCCACGCCGACCAGGCCGGCCGTATCACCCTGGACCTGCCCGGCGGACAGGTCGCCGTCTCGCAGGACGAGTTCCTCGCCCTGCTCGACCTGGATCCGGTCCTGGGCACCCTGCCGCTCGGCGCCCCCGCGCTGTTCCTCGCCACCGGACCGGCCCCGCTGCCCGCCGGGTTCGTCACGCGGTTCGCCGAGCGCACCGGCCGCACCGCCCACGCCGCCGCCGGGCCGATGATGCTGACCGGCCCCGAGACGGCCCCGCGCACCGTCCTGCTCATGCTCGACCCGGCGACCGCGGGACCCGGCCTCTGGACCACCGGTGCGCGCACCGCACCGGGTGCCCCGCACCCGCGGAGCGGGAAGTCCGGGGAGTCCCTGTTCGCCCCCTCCGGCCAGAACCCCACCGGGCAGGCCTCGGCCGACCCCTCGTCCGCCCTGGCCTCGCTCACCCTCGACGACACCACGGCCGCCTCCGGCACCGCCCTGGACCTGCCGCCCGAGACCCTGCTGCGCAACGCCTCCGGGAACCCCACCGGCCGTAACCTCACCGGCACCGCGGTGCGCCGGGTGCGCATGGGCAGTGCCCGCGTCGTCGTCGGCGACGCCTCGCCCGACGGCGCCGACTCGCGCCCCGCGCCCTGGGGCGACCGGGCCTACGCGGTGTGGGCCGAGAGCGACCCCGCCGGCCTGCGCACCGCGGACGGCCGGGTGCTCGGCCCCGAGGACCTGGCCGCGACCCTGGCCGCCGACCCCGAGCTGGCCAAGCTGCCGCCGGACGTGCCGATCGTGCTGGTGGTGCCGGGAGCGGCGAACTTCCGCCACCTCGAGATGCTGAGGGCCCTCGCCCGCCGTACCGGCCGTACGGTGTGGGCGCCCAGCGGCGAGGCGCAGCTGCGGCGCACCAAGAAGGGCGACCACGTGCCCGTCCTCGTCGACCGCGGCCCCGGGCACGCGGTCGGCGCCTGGGTTCCGGTGCACCCGGACGCGGTGAGCGCGCCGCCGGTGGACCGCACCTGGACGGCCCTGGACGGCACCGTGTTCCGCGACGACGACGTGGACAGCCGGCCGGTGGTCTCCGACCGGGACGAGCGGTTCGGCCGGATGTCGCACGCCGACGACGTGCGCGAGCGCGAGGAACTGCTGCGCGGCTACGCGCACGCCACCCGCCTGGTGCGGCGCACTCCGTACCCCGGCGGGAGCAAGCTGACGAGCGTCGAGCCGCGCGAGCCCGCCGAGGCGGCCGCCTACACCTTCGCCGCCCACGGCCTGCCCGGCGGACTCCAGCTCGCCCTGCGCGACGGACGGACGGTCTGGCTCTCCGGCGAGGACGGCGGACGCTACATCGGCGGCCTGCCCGAGGTACGGGACCTGCCCCGGGACCACCGCATGGGCCTGGAGGTCTGCTGGTCCGCGTCCAGCGGCAACCCCGCGCGCATACAGCTCGACAACCGGATGGCGCCCACCCCGGACGACCCGCTCCAGGAGCTGTCGCTCGCCCAGCACACGGCCAACGCGAGCCGCCGCGTGGTCAACGGCTCCCTGATGAGCAGCGGCATCGGCGTCGGCGCCCGCGTCCTGTTCGACACCCCCGGCGGGCTGCCCGGGGTGCGCCTCGACTTCCACCCCGAGCCGACCGCCGCCGAACTGGACGCCCACGCGGTCACCGCCGGGCTGCACACCGGCACCGGCCCCGTACCCGACGCGGCCCGCGCGACGACGCTGCGTCTGGTGCGCGCGCTGCGCCTGGTGTTCGGCGCCGAGGCCGAGGCCGACCCCGCCGGGTACGCGCGGCTGCTCAAGGGCGTCGGCGCGCTGGAGACGCTCCGCGCCCAGGATCCGCAGCTGAGCCGCTTCACGCCGTTCCGCATGGAGCTGTGGTCCGCGATCGCCCAGCGCGTCGCCGGCGGGCGCGCTCCCGCCTCCGCCGACTACCGCACCGCCCTCGACCAGGCGGTGCGGATGCTCGCCGCCCCGCAGAGCGGCCCGCTCAGCACTGCTATCGGTGACCCCCTCCTGCGCAACGCCCTCGCGCAGCTCGCCCAGCACGGCGAGGCCCTGGTGCGCACGGTGCTGCGCCGGCCGCCGCAGGCGGGTCCGGTGGGACCCAAGGAGACCGCGCAGGTCCTGTGGGCCCTGCACGCCGGGGCCCGCAAGCTGGCCGCCCTCGGCCCGGACGGCGAGGCCAGGGCCCGCCGCATCCTGCACCTGCCCGCCGACCAGCCGTGGACGCCGGCCGGACAGCGGCAGCTGTGGTTCCTCGCGGCGCACGCCGTCGTGGCCGACGTCGACGTGAACGACGACACCGCGCTGGCCGCACTGCACCTGACGACGCTCGGCGCGTTCGCCCCGCAGCACCACCTGGTCCGCGACGGAGGCCGGTTCACGGGCTTCAACTGGAGCGGCAACCCCGCGCCGGGCGGGCTCGACATGGAGGCGTTCACACGGCACATGCCCCAGTCCGACGGCGGCGTCGAGCACCGCAGGAGCGAGTACCCGTGGACGGTGCAGAAGCAGGAGGAGGCCGCGGTCTTCTGGGCCGACGCCCACCCCGACGGGCGGATCGTGCTCCGGCTGGCCGGACAGCCCGAGATCACCGTGTCCGACGAGGAGTTCCTCGCCCTGCTCGACATGGCGCCGCCGCTGCGCGCCGGCGCTCTCGAGGTGCCCGTCGCGCTGCTGGTCCCCCGGACCACGGGCCCGGGCCGCAACCTGCCCGCCGCGGTCGCCACCCGCACCTCCCGTCCTACCTGGGCCTTCACTGGCGTCCTGCATCCCGACCCGGCGCCCGCAGCCGACGGCGCCGCGCCCGCCCCGCTCCATCTGCTCGCGCCGCCCGACCCGGACACCGGGCAGCACGGCCGCTGGGGCCGCGCCATGCCGCCCGTCCCCACCCCGGTCATGCTCACCGAGCCGCTGGCCGACGAGGCGGGCGCGCCGACGCTGGTCTCCTCGCCGGCCTCCGCCTCCACGTCCACCGTGGCGCCCCGTCCGGCCGCGGACGCCACGGGCACCTTCCACCTCGGGCAGGCCGCCCCCGCGCACCGCGCGCCGGCCACCCGCGCCGTGCGTCCCTTCGGCGCGCCCGCCGCCCCGCCCCTACAGCGCGTCCCCCGCTACCCCGCGCCCGAGCAGATCAACGCCACCCCGGTGGGCACGGACCCGGTGACCGCCGACCCGTCGTCCGCCCTCGCCTCGTTCTCCCTGGACGACGCCACGGCCCCCGCCGCCGACGAGGCCCCCTGGTCGGTGCCGTCCTGGCGCCCGGCCGGCACCCCCGGAACGGTCCGCTTCGCCGCCTTCTACCAGGACCGCGAGTGGCGGCGGCGCAGCGTCCAGCTGGAGTTCACCCTCGCCGGGCTGATGAGCACGCACTCCGGCATCACCGAGGCGGCCCGCACCGCGGCCTCCCGCCTGTACGCCGACCTGACGGAGCGTTACGGCGAGGAGCGCGCACAGCGTGCCTTCCTCGACCCCGGCATCCCGTACGAGAACCCCGCCCGGGCCCTGGACCGGCTGCTCACCCTGCCGCCCGGCGTCCTCGCCCTCGACGAGCTGATGGCCGCCTACGCCCGCGCCGCCCACGCGGGCCGCGAACTCCCCGCGGACCTCGCCGAGGCGCTGGCCCGCCCCGTCGGCAACCGCGCCAAGTACGCGCCCGGCAGCGCCTACCGCGCCGTGCACGACAGCCGCGGCCTGCGCCGGGTCGGCGGCGAGCGCAACGTGGCGCTGCGCCTGCTCCAGACCTACGCCGCGCTGGGTGCCTCCCCGCTCGAACTGGCGGCCTTCCGCGGCGCCCTGATCTCCTGGCTGATCCCGGCCGACCTCGCCTCCCTGCACGAGATCCTGCTCGCCTCGCACCTCGCCGGGACCGCCCCGAACCACGCGCGGGAGCGGACGTCGGCGCTGCGCGACGGCGCGGGGCTGCACCTGTGGGCGGACGCGTCGGTGCGCGAGGCCCGCCTGCTGTCCCTGCTGCCGCCCGGCGACCCGCGCGCCCACCACCTGATCCCCCCGCACCAGGCGCTCTACGAGGCCCGGATGCGGTACTCCTCGCGGATCACCCCGCAGCGCCTGTCCATCCCCGGCGACCTGCTGGACCTGGTGGACGGGGCGCTGCGCGACCCGTACGGCCTCGAGGGCGACCGCGGTCAGGCGATGTTCGACTGGCTGCACCGGAACGGCCGGCCCGGCATGCGCGCCCTGTCGGAGCTGGCCCCGGCGCACCTGACGGCCGTCTTCCTCTACAGCGCCAACGACTACCGCCTGATGAAGGCGTACCTGAACGGGCGGCGCCTGGGCGCGGGCTTCTCCCGCCACCTGGTGCGCATCAACACCTGGGCACTGATGCGCCGGGCGGCCGAGGCCAACGCGGTGAGCATGCTGCCCGTCACCCTGCGCCGCCTGGAGGGCGCCCACGAGCTGTACGACGACATGTTCGACGTCGCCAACGAGCTGGGCACGCGCAGCGAGAAGGTGGCGGAGCTGCGGCGCCGGGCGTACGCGTTCGCCGACCGGCTCCACGACGAGCTGCCGCTGCACGTCGACATGGCGACCGAGGCGCTGGAGGTGCTGCCGCCGGTCCAGCAGGACGTCTGGTGGGGCGACCGCGGCATGCCCGGGCCCCTGGACCGCCCGGAGCACGGGCCGGTCTACGGCCGGGACTTCATCGACGTGCCGTTCGTGCGCAGCACCTCGCTCGACCGCGACCAGGCGTTCGGGTTCATGGCCCGCAACAAGCCCGGACCGGCGGACGCGCACCGCGGCATGGTGCACGTCCGCCGGTCCACGGCCCGCGAGGTCACCCCGTTCGTCGCCTACGTCTCGGAAGTGGAGGCGATCTACCCGCCCGGACAGCACTTCCGCGTGGACAGCCGTACCGTGGAGCCGCTCCGCAGCGGCCCGGTCCCCGGGTACGAGCACATCACCGTGCACGAGACGGCCTCGCCGTACGCGTCCCTGCCGCCGGTCCGGCTGCTGGGCGCCCCTGACGACCTGCTGCGGATCACCCAGCCGGCCCCGTCGGGCCCCTGGCCGTCACTGCCGGAGCTGCGGGAGATCCGCGGCGAGGACGGCGCCCTGATCGGTGTGGCGTCCTTCGACGACGCCGACTGGGCGGTGCGCGAGCCGGACTACCGGCGGCTGGCCGAGAACAACGGCTTCGTCGCCTGGGAGCGGGACGCCGACGGGCGCCCGGTGGCCTCCCACCACAGCAGGCCCGGCGACGCCGGCACCACCTTCCACTTCGCCTCGCACGGCGGCGCCACGGGGCTGGCCCTGCACACCGAGGACGGCGGCGTCCGCCACGACGACGGGACCTCCACCGGCCTGGCGCTGCGCCCCCTGCTCGGCCCGCGCTTCCGCAGCGTCACCGTCCTGGCCTGCGGTCCGGCCGGTGCCGTCGCCGACCGGACCGCCGCGCGGGCGCGGGCCCGGCGGCTCGCCGACGCCACCGGGCTGCCGGTGCACCTGCCGGTGGGCCGGACCGCGGTCTCCGACGGGGTGCCGCACCTGCTGGAGGACGCCGAGGGACGGCCCACCGAGTGGGTGACCGAGTACCCGGGAGGCCGGGCCCCCTCGGCGGAGGCGGCCCCGTCGCCCGCGCCCCGGGCCGTCCCGGCGGTCCGCTACCCGGACGCCGGGCAGGTCAACGCCGACGACCCCATGGACGTCGACGACAAGAGCGAGGAGGGGGAGACCTCCGATTCGGACTCCGACTCCGACGAGGAGATGGGATCGGACTCCGGCGGCGGGACCGGCCCCGGAACGGCCAACCCCGGTACGACCGGCCCCGGCGGGATCCAGTTCGTCTTCGAGAACGGCTTCGGTACGACCCACGCCTCCGGCGAAGCCAGTGAGGAGAGCGACTCCGACTCCGACTCCCGCTCCGAGGTCTCCGAACACTCCTACGCCCCGGAGGACCTCAGCGGCTCCGAGGACGATTCCGACTCCGACTCCGAGGACGGCCCCGGCGCCCGGGAGCAGCGCCCGCCGAACCTCGCGTCCTGGCGGATCACCGGAGCGCCCGGCAGCCCCCGCTTCACCGCCCTGTACCCGAACCCGCAGTGGCGGCAGCTCAGCCTGAACTTCGAGTTCGCCCTCGCCCAGCTCCTCGGCGCCCGTCCCGAGGTCCAGCAGGTCGTCCGGGAGACTCTGGGCCGTGCCCACCGCTTCCTCACCGAGCGCCACGGTGAGGAGGCCGCCACCCGGACCCTCTTCCCCACCCCGGACGACCAGGGGACGCAGCCCGGCGACCGGCTCGCCCGCCTGCTCGGCCCCGACGCCCGGCCGACCCTGTCCGAGCTGTTCCTCGCCTACGCCAACGCGGTCTTCGCCGCCCCCCAGTCGCCCACCACGGTCGCCCGGACCCTGCCCGGCACCATCCGCGGCACGGGGCAGCCCCTGCGGTCGCTGCCACCGGCCGTGGGGCATGCCTGGCACCAGTACGACAGCCACGGCTTCCGCAGGGTCGCCGGTCCCGACGGGCCGGCCCTGTGGCTGCTGCAGGGCGCGCTGGAGACGGGTGCCACCCCGGCCGAGGCCGCGATGCTGCGCACGGCGCTGATCGCATGGGCGGTGCCCGCGGGCGTCCACTCCCTGCACGAGGTCCTGCGCGCCTCGCACCTGCTGGGCATGGGCGGTCCCGAGGAGCGCCGCGCCGCCGCCCTGGACGCCTCCCGGCTGCACAGCTGGGCGCGCGAGCACCTGGTCCCCTGGCACCTGATCCCGCCCACCCCCGCGGGCGCCGCCCTGCGGGAGCGGCTGAGGGCCCCGCACGAGGTGCTGTACAGCCACTACAACCGCTTCCCGGCGGCCGTGACGGGTGAGCTGAACCTCCCCGACGACCTCGTGAGGATGGTGCGGGACATGCTCGCGCCGGGCAGCACCGGCATGGACCAGAACGACGAGCGCCTCGTCATCGGCCGCGAGTGGCTGACGCGGTACGGGGACGCGGGCCGCGAGGCACTGCTCCGCCTGTCGCCCGGTCACCTGACGGCGCTGCACGTCTACACCTTCCACGACTACCAGCTGATGAAGGCGTACCTGAAGGGCGAGCGGCTGGGCCGGGGCATGAGCCGCTGGATGGTGCGCCGGATGGTCTGGAGCCTCGCCAGGCGCGGTAAGTACGACCGGATCCCGCTGATCATGCGCATCCAGCCGAACTTCCCGGCGATCTTCACGGGGGTGCAGCAGGCGGTCGGGAGCGGCGACCGGGCGCAGCTCCTGCGGGCGCGCCGCCACCTCGACGCCGTCGCCCGCGGCGTGCACGCCCAGCTGCCGGGCCACATCGACATGACCTCGGAGGCGCTGGAACTCCTCCCGCCCGTCAACCGCACCGTGTACTGGGGCGACCGGGCCGTGCCCGGCACCCTGCGCCGCCCCTCCGAGTCCTCCGCGCTCTACGGCGGCCGGCGGATCACCATGCCGTTCTTCCGCAGCACCGCCCTGGAGCGCAGCAGCGCCCTGGACTTCGCGCTGCGCCGCGGCTCGCCGCCGCGCGGCATGCACCCGCAGCTCACCGAGGTCGCGAACTCCCAGGCACGGGAGATCGCCATGTTCTCCTCGTGGCCCAAGGAGGCGGAGGCCCTCTACCCGCCCGGGGTGGTCTTCGACCGCGTACGCCGCTCGATACTCCACTACGGCAGGGACCGCCGGCCCTTCGCCCTCCTGAGGGTCACCGAGGCCCCCGGCGCCCCCATGCCGGCGACCGCCCCCCTGCCGGCGCCGGACGCCGGTCCCGACGGCCTCGGCGTGCTCTACGCCCACCCGCGCTGGTGGTCGCTGGCCGCGGAGTACGAGCACGCCCTCGGCCGGATCCTGGCCCAGGAGGACGCCGTCGTCGACGCCGCCCGCGAGGCCGTACGCGCCCTGTACGCCTACCTCGCGGACCACCTCGGCCCCGACGCCGCGGTCTCCGCGTTCCCCGACACCGACGCCGACTCCGACTCCGAATCGCTCCCGGACGCCGACATCGACCCCGCCCAGCGGATGGCCGACCTGCTGGACCACGACGAGCTCGACACCCTCCTGGAGGCCTTCGCCGAGGCCGCCTACGGGCCGCTGGACCAGCCCGGACGGCAGTCCCTGCGCCGCCTGTGGCACGAGCACCCGGAGCTCAACACCCGCGGGCTCACCACCACCGTGGCCCCCTCCGAGCCGCACGCGCCGGAGGGCAGCTGGTACCGCGACCGCCACGACCGGCTCGGCCACCCTGTCCGGGACGGCCGCGCCACCCGCTTCGAGTGGCTGCTGCGGGCCTACGCCGCCCTGCCCGGCACCGACCCCGACCGGCTCCTGGAGCTGCGTACCGCACTGCTGGCCGAACGACTGTTCGACGGCAGCCACTCGCTGGCCGAACTGCTGGAGGCCGCGCAGGCGGCCGGGGTCCGCGACACCGGCGAACCACGCCCCGCCGACACCGGCGCGGCGGAGCTGTACGCCTGGGCCGACGCCGTGTTCGCGCCCCGCGTCCGGCTCGCCTCGGACCCGACCCTGCGGGAGGTGCTCGGCGACGACCCGAACCTGCCCGAGCAGCTGATCCTGCCCCACCAGCGGCTCTACCGGCAGCACACCGCCTGGCTCACTCCCTGGATCACCGCAGGCGCCGCCGAACCGGCCGCGATCACCTCGCTCGCCGCACTGGACGGCGAGACCTGGAGCGCCGCCGACCTGGAGACGCTGCCGTGGCCCGGCGGCCCCTCCGCCCGCGAGCGGCGCGCCGCGCTGCGCGCCTGGCTGCTGCGGCACGAGAGCCCGGCCCTGCTGCGCAACCTGACGGCGGCGCACGTACCCGCGCTGTACCTGGCGAGCGGACCCGACGGGAGCCTCTTCAAGGCCGCCCGGGGCACCGGCCCCGAAGCCGCCGCGGGCTTCCGCCAGGCCCTCGCCGAGACGGCCGCCAAGCTGGTGGGCCGGGGCGAGGCCGACGGGATGTACCCGCTGGTGCTGCTCCGCGACAACCGGCTGCGCTCACTGGCCCGCCAGGCGGCCCGGGTGCCCGCCGGTCCCGGCCGTGCCGCGGCCCTGCAGCCTCTGGCGCAGTGGGCCGGGCAGCGGGCCGCCGAACTCGCGGACGGCGCCCGGGCCGAACTGCTCCTGGCAGCGCGGATGGCGCAGGAGGCGCTGGAACTGCTGCCGCCGGTGGACACCTCCGTCTACTACGTGCGTCTGGAGGAAGGCACCGCCGAGCAGGTCGCCACCAGCCGACCGGGCGCCGTTCACGACAGCCCGCACATCCTCTTCACCTCACGGGGCAACCTCGCTCGCCTGCTCGCCGCGCCGCGCATCCCGGACGGCCGCCACCTGGTGCTCCACGAGGTGCGCGGCTCCACCGCGCGGGACGTCGCGCCGTTCGCCCGCGTCCCCGGAGCGCGCAGGGCGCTCTACCCGCGCCCGGCGCGCTTCACGGAGGTCTCCCGCGAGCTGCGCCACGACGCAACCACCGGCCGCGTCTACACCCACGTCCTGCTCCAGGAGGCCCCCGACCAGGACGCCGCCGCCTGGGAGCGGGAGATCCTCACCCGCCCGGTCGTCGCCCCCGACGGCACCTGGTCCGGGCTGACCGCCTACACCGCCCAGGAGTGGGCCGAGAGCCGCCACGGCCTCGCCACCCTGCCGTCCCTGGACTACTTCAAGTACTACGACACCGCCTCCGAGGAGTGGGAGCCTGAGCGGGTCCCGGTGCCCTGGGACAACGGCTCCGTGTTCTTCGCCGTCCCGAGCGACGGCCGCCTGGTGCGCGCCGGCTCCCCGTACGGCTCCCGGCTGATCACCGGCGGGCAGGCGGGCACCTACCTGCGGCGGCTGCTCACCGGCCCCCGCGAGGCCGCCACCGTCGTCGTGTTCGGCCCCCCGGCCGCCGCCGGACCGCTGTCCCGCACCCTGGCCGACACCTCCGGCCACGAGGTCGCCGCGGCCACCACCACCAACGAGACCTACGACCGCGGCCAGGCCACCGGCGTCCCGCACGGACTCCAGCTCAACCAGGCCCCCGGACAGCCGCGCCCCCGCTGGCTGATCAGCGCGCCCACCACGCCGGCCGGCCGCGCGGAGGACACCGGTTCCCCGGCCGACCTGCTCTCCTCGCTCCACACGGACCCCCGCTGGGACGCGGCGAGCCGCGCCTACGAGCGGACCCTCGGCCTGGCGCTGGCCGCCGACCCGGCGGTCCTGGACACCGCGCGCGCCGCGGTGCGCGCCGTCCACCGCCACCAGCAGCGACGAGGGACGGTCGACCCCTCCCGCGCCGCCGCCGTGCTGTTCCCCGAGTCCGCCATGCCCTCGGACCCGCTCGCCGCCCTGGAGGGGCTCCTCGACCCCGCCACGGACGTGACGCTGTCGCGCCTGATGGACATGTACGCCCGCGGCACCGGCCTGACCGACTGGTTCGCCACGGACCGGCCGCGGGAGCGGGACGAGGACGGCAACCACCGCCGCGACCACCGCGACCGCGGGCTGCCGCTCGGCGACGGTCCCGCGCACACCGCGCAGAAGGCCCTGACGCGGTACCGCATGCTGCCCGGCACCCGCCGCGAGGACTCCGCCGCCTTCCGCGAGGTGGTCCTCGGCTGGCTGCTGCCCACCGGCCGCCACTCGCTGACCGAGATCCTCCGGGCCTCGCACGCCGCGGGCCTCGGCGACGCCGCCGAACGCGCCGTCGTCCTCGGCGACGCCGCCCACCTGTACGCCTGGGCGGAGCGCACCCTGCGCCCCGCCGGCCGCCCCGGTGCCCAGGACCCGGCCGCGCTGCGCCCGCCGCACCGCGCCCTGTACGCCACCGACGCGGCCCGGATCGGCGCGGAGGCCACCGGCACCTGGATGCTGCCCGAGGGCCTCGCCGGCGCGATCCGGCGCGGCGAGCGCATCCTCGCCGCCGACCCGGACGCCGACCCCGACGGCCTGCTGGAGCGGGAACAGGCGCTCCTGGAACGCCTGCGCCGGCACGGCGGCTCCGCCCTGGACGGCCTCGACGAGTCCCACCTGACCGCGCTGTACCTGCTCGGCGGCCCCGACGCCGCCCTGCTCGGCGGTGTCCCGGTGGTCCCGGCGGCCCGCGCCGCCCTGACCGCCGCGCTGGAGGGCCGCGGCGACTTCCCGGTGCTGCTGATGGAGGTGCCGGAGTTCCGCAGCCTCGTCGGAGAGGCCCGCGCCCTGCCCGCCGCCGACCGCGCCGCCCGCCTCGCCACGTCGGCGGTCCTCCTCGCCGACGTCGTCGCCCGCTCCGCGGACCTCCTGCGCACCCGCGCCGACCAGCACACCGCCGCCGCCCTGGAGGCGCTGTCCCTGCTGCCGCCGGTGGACACCGCCGTGTGGTGGGGGAGCTGGCTGCCCGGCGAGGCGCCCGCCTCCCAGGAGGCCGCCGACGCGCTGCCCGGCGTGGTCACCGCGGCCCGGCTGCACCCCGTACGGCTGAGCCCGTCCGCGGCTCTGCGGGCGCTGGCCGACGCCTCCCGCGACGGACACCACCCGGTGCTCTACGAGGTGGAGCGCTCCTCGGCGCGCGACATCAGCCCCTACGCGGCGAACCCGGAGGAGCGCCGCGCGGCGCACGCCACGCCCGCCGAGTTCGACGTGACCGCCCGCGTCCCGCGCACCGACCCCGACACCGGCCTGCGCTACACGCTGGTACGCCTCGCCGAGCGCCCCGCCGTGCTCCCGGAGGCCCCGGCACAGCGCACCGCCGCCCCGCACTACCCCGAGCCCGACTACTGGAACAACCCCTGGGCGGGGCAGCGCACCGTCACGTCCCCCTCCGAGATCGCCGCCCAGGAGATCCGCACCGCCGACGGACGGCTGGTCGGCCGCGCCTCCTTCACGGCCGCCGACTGGTCGCTGCGCGCGCCCTTCTACTCCGGTCTGCGGGACACCGCCGGCTACACCGAGTGGAGCCGGGGCCCCGGCGGCATCCGGGTCGCCCGGCAGCGCGCCCTGCCCGCCACCGGCTCCGGCGGCACCTTCTTCTGGACCTCGCACGGCGGCACCGACGGCTTCACCGTCGCCGGTCCGGACGGCCTGCCGTCCGGCGCGACGGGGGACACGGTCGGCCGGCTCCTCGGCACCGGTCCGCGCGATGCGGGCTTCACCAGCGTCACCGTCGTGGTCTGCGAACCCGTCCGCGGCGACGGCGCACCGGCCGACCCGGCCGACACCGCGCGCCGCGTCCAGGGCATCGCCGACGCCACGGGCCTCGACGTGTTCGTCAACACCGGCCGGGTCGCCGTCACCCCGATGCGCCGCCCGGACGGCAGCCCGGCCGCCGCCGTCCACCTGCTGGAGAACGCCGACGGCACCCCCAACGGCTGGCTGCGCGTCAGCCCCGCCTTCCGCGCCGCGCCCCCGCTCCCGGCACCCCCCTTCGAGCGCGTCGCCCCGGCCGGCCCCACCGGGCAGGCGGTGCTGCCCGGCAACCCCTGGTCGGTGTCCCGCTGGCGGATCCCCGGCGAGCCCGACAGCCTCCGCTTCGGCCCGCTCTATGCCCGGCGCGACTGGCGCACCCTCAGCTACCAGTACGAGGTGAACCTCGCCCGGCACATCGCCGCCCGGCCGCAGACCCGCGCCGTCCTCGTCGACGCCGTCAGCCGGCTCCACGCGCGCCTCGCCGCCCAGCACGGCCCGCACGGCGCCGACCTGGCCCTCGGCCTCGCCGCCCCCGGACAGCCCGCCGCGGCGGGCCAGGCCGGGCCGAGCCCCGCCCTGGCCCGGTTCCTGGAGCAGCAGCCCACCGTCGGCCAGCTGATGCAGGCGTTCAGCTCAGCCGCCTACGGCCCCGCGCCCACCAGCCTGCGCAACTCCGAGCCCGGCCGGATCGGCTCCCCGCACCCGCCGCACCCGCGCGGCCACCGCCAGGGCGCGTACCGCCTGGCCCACGACGACCGCGGCTTCCGCTACGTCGGCGGCACCGTGGGCCCGGCCCTGTGGCTGCTCCAGGCGTACCGGGCGACCGGCGCCGACGCCCAGCGCATGGTCGCGTTCCGCTCCGCCGTGCTGGCCTGGTCGGTGCTCACCGACAACCAGTCACTCGCCGAGGTGCTGCGCGCCTCCCACCTCGCCGGCGTCGGCACCGACGAGGAGCGTGTCGCGCTCACCCGCGACGGCGCCCGGCTCCACCTCTGGGCCCGCCGCAGCCTGGCCCCCGACCTGCCGCTGCCCCTGCCGCACCACGCGGCCTACGACGCCACCACCCGCTTCCGCTCCTCGTACGACCTGGAGATCCCCGGGGACATCGCCACCGCGCTGA
Organism: Streptomyces minutiscleroticus; assembly: GCF_014650875.1. GTDB lineage: Bacteria > Actinomycetota > Actinomycetes > Streptomycetales > Streptomycetaceae > Streptomyces > Streptomyces minutiscleroticus. The sequence goes on along the minus strand of NZ_BMVU01000023.1, from coordinate 28,045 downwards.
ACGCGGCCCTGACCGGCACCAAGGTGCCCGAGAAGTCCGAGGAGCTGACCGAGCGTGCCGAGGCCGCCCGGAAGTGGCTGGAGCGGTTCGGGGAGGCGGGCCGCCGCGCCGTCACCTCGCTGGCGCCGGGCCACCTCACGGCCCTGTTCCGCTACACCGGCTCCGACCACAAGCTGTTCAAGACCTTCGTCACCGCGAGCCGCCTCGGTCCGGCGGGCGTCCGCTGGCTGATGCGCCACCGGGTGTGGACCCTGGCCCTGGAGGACGCCCGGGCCGACCACTACTCCCGGCCCGAACTGCTGCTCGGCGACGACGAGCTGGGCGACGTCATCTCCGACCTCACCGACCTCTTGGGCACCAGCGAGAACTCCGACTCCGACTCCGAGGACCTGCCTGACGCCGGCGAGGGCCCCGACCCGGAGGACCTGGCCGAGCTGCGGCGCCGGACGGACCGGATCGCCGACCGGATCTCCGACGCGCTGGCGCTGCACGTCGACATGGCGACCGAGGCGCTGGAGATGCTGCCGCCGGTGGCCGCCCCCGTGTGGTGGGGCGGCTGGCTGCCCGGCCCCGTCGACGCGCCGGGCCCCTCCCCGCTGCTGCACGACGGCACGCTGTTCGTCACCCGCTTCCGCAGCACCACCGAGCGCCTGGACCTGGCGCTGGGCTTCGTCCGCGACGACGCCGAGCTCGAGGAGGACCGCCACCCGGTCCTCGGCCACCTGCCCCGGTCGACCGCCCCACTGGTCACGCCGTTCTCGATGTGGCTCACCGAGGAGGAGGTCCTCTACCCGCCGGGCCGCGCCCACACCGTGGTCGCCCGCCAGGTCCGCGAGGACGCCAACATCAGCGAGCCGTACGCCGTCCTCACCGTCGCGGAGCTGCCGCCGTACCCGCCGCGCGCCTATCACAACGCCGAGGACGTCGAGGAGGCCGCGGCCGGTGACGGCACCGCGTCGGCTCCCGCCCGTCCCACCGCGCCCGATCCGGAGCCGCCGGTCCCGCGCGGGACGCTGCGGCGCACCGGCGACGGCGGAGCCGACCTCGACGGCACCCGGTACGACCTGCGCCCCGTGCCCGCCGCGCCCGGCCGCACCGCCGAGACCGCACTGCTGGCCGCCCTCGGCGACCGCGAGCCGCTGACCTCGCTCCTCCCCGAGGCGGAGCCCGGCCGCAGTGCCGCCTTCCGCACCTGGCTGGCGGGCGCCCTCGACGACGAGCGCCTCACCGACGAGGAGGTGCCGCCGCTCGACCCGTCGGCGATGGTGCCGCTGTCCCTGCTGGAGAGCGCGGGCCACTCGCTGACCGGCTCCCAGCGGACGCAGGGCGCCCTGCTCGGCGACGTGCTGCCGGTCGCCGACCTGGCCGCCGGGCCCGCCGTGAGGCTGCGGCTCCTGCTCGCCGACCCCTCCCTGGGCGGCGCGGACACCGAGCCGCCGCTGTCCGTGCTGCTCGCCGCCGCCCTGCGCGCCCTCGGCGTGCCGGCCGCCGTGGCGCAGGCGGACGGTACGGTCACCCGCCTCGGACCCGACGCGGAGGACCCCGCCGTACTCCTCGTCCACGACGGCGACCAGTGGCTCGCCGGAACGTCCGTGACGGCCGTGACGGATTCCGCCGCCGCGGCGCCCGCCCCCGGCCGCCACGCGGCGGACCGGTCGCAGCGCATCGCGCGGGCGATCGACGACGCGCCCCCGGCGGTCCGCCGCCGACTGAGGGAGCTGGCGACAGCCCCCGCCCCGGACGAGGCACCGGCGTGGATCCGCGGCCGGATCCGCTACCTGGAGCAGGCGGAACTCTTCGAGCGGCGCCTCGGCGACCACCTCGCGGACCGGCCCGAGATCAACGACCAGATCGCCGTCATGGCGGCCGAGCTGTTCCGGCGCGCGGACGCCGCGGGCCGCTGGCGCGAGCTGGGCTCCGACGACCCCACCGTCGACGGCGTGGTCGGCGTGGACCGCGACCGGATCGAGGCGGTCGTCGCCTCCGGCAACCTGCGCGAGCGCATGGGCCTGCTCTGGGTCGGCGAGCGGACCACCTCCGACCTGCTGGGCGTCTCCAACCTCAACCCGCCGCAGATCGAGGCCGAGCGCGCGGACCGGCCGCACCACGCCGATCTGGACGCGTACGAGGCCCTGACCGCGCTCGGCACCGCCCTGTCCCCCGCCGACCGCGACCGGCTCACCCGCCTCGAACGCGCCCTGCGCGTACCGCTGGCCCCCGAGCAGGTCCGGCCGCCGCTGAGCGCCGCCGAGCGCGCGCTGATGCCGGACGGCGTCCTGCCCTGGATCCCGGGCGTGTCCCGCTACGACATCGCCATGAGCACCACGCTGCCGACCGCCGCCCACGCCACCGGCGGCCTGGTGCGGGCCGGCACCTCCGGCACCACGCACCGGCTGCTGCGCAACGCCGCGCACATGCGCGAGCAGTGGGGCCTGGACATCGACCTGGGGCTGGTGCGGCTCGCGCTGATGGCGGAGATGCTGCCCGTCCGCCACCACTCGCTGCACGAGATCATGCGGGCCTCGCAGATGGTCCTGGACGACCTGCGGGCCCGTGGGATCGCGGAGTCGTCCGACCTCGACTACGCGGACAACTGGGGCCGTTACTGGCGCATCGCCCCGCTCACGGAGGAGGAGCTGCGCGCCCACGTCGCCGTCGACGGGCTGTTCCCCGACGAGCACGCCCGCGCCGAGATGGACCGGCCGGCCGGCGGCCCGCTGCCGGGCGGACCGGGCCGCGCCCCGGACCCGGACGAGGCCGCCTGGCTCGACGCCCACCGGCACACCATGGACGACGTCCTCGACCTGCTGACGGCGCTCGGTCCCGCCGCCGTCCCCGACGACGCCGGGGACGACCGGGACACCGGCGGGCGGCTGCGGCGGCTCGTCGAGGACTGGTTCCGGGACCGGGGCCTCGTACCCTCCCTGGACCCCGACCGGAACATCCGGCGGATACTGGACGACCACCCCCGACATCTCCCGAGGAACCCATGAACGACACCGCAGCAGCCGACGCCACCGGGGCCGGGCCCGGTCCCGGTGAGGACACCGCGCCACCGGTCCCGGAGGAGCTGAGGGAGGCGGCCCGGCTCGCCCCCGACCACTGGCTGGGCATGGTGGACCCGACGTGGACCGGCACGGGAGAGCCGCCGAACTGGGCGGTGGTCGGCCAGTGGCGCTCCGGCCCGGACGGCGAGATCGCGGAGTGGCGGCCCAACGAGGAGTACCGCCCCTCCCCGCAGGCGCTGGACTGGCCCGCTCCCACCGACCCCGTCGACGAGGCGGTGCAGCTCGCCGCCACCGGCTACGGCCCCGGCGACGCGGTGCCGCGCACGCTGGCCGCCGCCGAGGTCGCGATGCTCCTCGGCCCCGGTGGGACGCCCCTGTCGGCCGTCTCCCCGGACGGCGAGCCGGTGGTCCCGGTCTTCACCTCGCCCGTCCACCTCCACGCCGCCGGCCGCTTCGGCTACGAACTGCTGCCCGCGCTGGACGTCCTGGACCGGCTCCCGGAGGGCCACACGCTGTACCTCAACCCCTCGGGACCGGTCAGCATGACGGTCGACGCGGCCGCGCTGCGCCGCGCGGCGCAGGAGACCGGGCCCGCAGAGGGCACGGCCCCGGGGGACGCGGGCGCCTACGGCCCCGCCGAGGGTGGTGACCTGGCATGACACCGTCCCCGGACAGCTCCGGCGCTCCGGAGACCCCCGGCACCCCGGACCGCTCCGACGCCCCGGCCGAGGCCACCCCGGCCGTCGTCCCGCGCGGCCACCCCGGCTTCCGTGAGCCCCCGGAGGAGTACGTGGCGGCCGCCCGGCTCGCCCCCGACCACTGGCTCTCGGTGATCGACCGGCACTGGGACGGCGCCGCCGGCGAGGTGCCGCCGGTCTGGGCGATGCTGGGACGCTGGCGCAGCGACGCCCGCGGCGAGATCGTCGAGTGGGAGGAGAACCCCCACTACCGGCCCTCGCCCGACGCCTACGGCTGGGACCCGCCGGTCAGCCCGGCGGACGCCGCGGTGCGCCTGGTCGCCACCGGCTACGACTCCGAGGAGCTGCTCGCGCTGGCCCTCGCCGACGCCGAGCTGGCGGTCTGCGTCGACGCCGACGGCGCCCTGGCGGTGACGGAGGCGCCCGACGGCACACCCGCCGTCCCGGTCTTCTCCACCGCTCCCGAGCTGGACCAGGAGCGACTGCCGCCGCACGAGCTGATGGCGGTGCCCGCCCTCCTCGAGAGGCTCCCCGAGGACCGGGAGGTGCTGTTCCTCAGTTCCTCCGCCCCGGTGGGCCAGCTCCTGAGTGCCGACGCCCTGCGCGCGGGCCTGGCCGCCGTCCGGCGCCACGAGGATCCGGACGCCGGAACCGGCCCCGGCCCCGGCACCGGACTCCGGCCCGCCGACCTCGGTGACCTGCGCGACCTGGAGTCGGCCCGCGCGCTGCCCGACCTGTTCCCGGACGCCGGCGCGGACGCTGTGGACGGCACGGACGGCACGGACGGCACGGACGGCACGGACGGCACGGACGGCACGGACGGGGCGGACGGGGCGACGGACGAGGGAGGCACCGGCCCAGGCCCGGCCCGGGGGTGACCCCGGACGGGGCGGAGCCGGAGCAGCCGCCCCGTCCGGGCCCCGGACCGGACACGGACCGCACGCGTCGCGCCGGAAAGGGAGCAGAGGCCGCGCGAGGTCCCGGCAGGGCACGGACGGCGTCCGGATCCGTGGCCACCTCGGATCATCGGCCGGGGCCCACGCCTGCGGCGGGGAAGGGACGCGTGGTGCCATGGGCGGCGGTTCTCACGCTCAGAGCCGTCCTCATGTACCGTCCCCGTTTGATCACGTGCCAGTCGTCGCAGGTCACGGGCTCGACGTGCCCGGGTCGTCGGCCCGTCACAGGCCCGCGTGGTCCAGCAGCAGTCCCAGGTCGCTGTCCTTCACCCGGGTGACCCCCTGCGGGTGCCGGTTGGACAGGGCGTGGAGCGGGACGGGGTCGAGGTGCAGCCGGCGGGTCGCGTCCCGGTCCAGGGTCGCCGTGACCCGCCACGGCTGGCGGGGACTGCCGGTCACCTCGTACGGCTCGTCCTCGATCTCGGCCACCGCCGCGATCTCCCGCACCGGCGCGGCGAAGTAGACCCACAGACGGTCGCCGGGCGCCATGCGCCGCCACCGGGACAGGCACCACTCCCGGCGGGGCGCGGTCTCGGCCTCCTCCAGCATGCGGTCCTTGGCGGAGGAACCACCGCCCGGAGCGGTGTCGGCAGGTTTCACGATGAACAGCCAGTCCACGGACGCTCCTCCGCTCCTGTGCACCCCGTCCGCGCCGTCGTCCGGCACGGATCTTCTACGGAGTGCCCGGTACGGGAGCCGCCATGCCCGGATGCCTGAGCACGGACCTGGCCTCGAAGCACTCCTTCTCGCCTCTCCCCGCGGGCAGGAAGCACCCCTGGACGAGTGCTCCGGGAGGCGTCACGCCCATGAGGGTGTGCACGTAGGTGTCCGCCTCACGGCGGTTGCCGACCCGGGCGTCGCGGACGGGTCCGTCCGGTCCGTCGACCCTCACTTCGATCCGGTCGCCGATCCGGGCGCCCCACATGCGCGCCCAGCTGCTCCCGCACGTGTCGCTGTACCGGATCTGGACCGAGGCGCCGCCGGCGGTGCGGTGCTCGACCAGGGTGTCCGGGTCGGCGGCGCACCTCATGACCAGCGGGTCCTTGCCCCGGCAGGCCGCTTCGCGACAGAACGGTCCGGAGCCGGAGCCGGTGCCGGAGCCGGAGGCGGGCAGGGTACCGACGGGCCGCTCGGCACCGCTCCGGTGCGGGAGGAGGAGCAGGGTCAGCACGACGGCCCCCAGCAGCGCGGCACACACCGACGCGAGGACCGCCACGACCGCGGTCCGGCGGTGACCGACGCGGGTGTTCCCGGCCGCTGCCGGGGCCTGCGTGGGCACGGGCGCCGCGACCGGGTCACCGGCCGGCGCACCCCTGCCCGCCTCCGGCTCCGGCTCCGGGACGACCGCCGCCGGACCCGGCCGCCGGGCGGGGACCGGTGCCGGGGCGGGGGCCGACGCCCCGGCACCGGCGGACGGCGCACGCGTCGCCTCCTTCGCCCGCCCGCCCCACTCCGCCCGCGCGATCTCCCACAGCGCGAGACAGCGCCCGTCCGGCTCACCGGCGAGGCGGCACAGCTCCTTCACGGCCCCGCGCGGCGGCAGAATCCTGCCGTTGAGGTAGCGCTCCCACGACGACTTGCTGAACGTGGTCGCCTCGGCGAGGCCCGCCAGGCTCAGACCGGTGCGTTCCCTCAACTGCCGCAGCAGGAGGACCAGTCGGGCGCTCTCCGGCGACGGCGACGACGCCTGGCGCGTCATCCGCGCAGGGCCTTCCAGGTGCGCGGTCCGACCATGCCGTCGACGACCAGCCCCGACTTCTTCTGCATGTCCTTGACCGCGCGCAGCGTCAGCGGCCCGAACATGCCGTCGATGCCGCCCGGCGAGATGCCCGCCCGGCGCAACAGGCACTGCGCCTCGGCGACGTCCGGTCCGACGTCGCCGTAGGAGACCTCGGTGTCCCTGGTGGAGTTGATGCCGGCGGTCCACAGACCTTCGGTCCGCTCGATACGGCAGGTGTACGCGGGAGGGGACGAGGACTCGGCGGCGGAGGGCAAGGGGGCGGTGGCGGCCGTCGCGCCACTGTCCGGATGGAACCGCAGCACGAGCAGGAACACCGCGGAGAGGGCCAGCACCAGGGCCACCGCCCCCGCGACCAGCGCCACGTGCAACGCCCGGCCGGTGGACGGTGCGTCCGCAGCCGTTGCCGTCACCACCGGAGCGGGCGGCTCCGCCGGGGCAGCCGGTCCGGCAGGCTCCCGTTCCGCGGCCGGTCCGGTCCGCTCCCCCGCCGAGAGCCGCGCCGGTGCGGGCCCCTTCGCGCGACGGGCGGCCCAGGCCTCGGCGGCGACCTCGTGCAACGCCAGCAGCCCGACCGGGTCGGCGCCCCCGATCCGGGCCAGCGCCTCCACGGCCCGCCCGGGCGGCAGCGACCTGCCGCCCAGATACCGCTCCCAGGACGTCACGCTGTATCCCGTCCTGGCCGCCAACTGCCGCATGCTCAACTCGCTGCGGTCCTTCAGCCGGCGTAACCGCGTCACCAACTCCCGTAAGGACGGATCCAGTTCATCGGACAGCGCGTTCCAACGCGGCATGTTCCCCCCAGGTCCGGTCATGACCGTGTCCGGCGCCTCCCCAACTGCTGCGCATTCTGCATGAGCCTCACCACATGTTCCACAGCCGTCCCGCAAAACCGTCCCGAGGGACACGACCTCTCCAGCTCAGCGCCTCGCCGTCCCGCAAAGCCGTCACTTCCTCCGCAGCCGTGGCCGCGCCGCCCGGGCGTCCCGCACCGTTGTCCCGCCACCTGCTCGCCGGACGGGCCGGGTGCCGACCCACGACGGAAGAGGAAGACATGCGACCGAACGCTTTGGGCAGGGCCGTCATCGGCCTCGTCGCGACCGCCGGCATCGCCGCCGGAGGCCTGGCGGCCGCGAGCCCCGGTTACGCGGCGACCGCGCCGGCCCCGCAGCCGGCGGTGAACGCGCAGCCCGCCGCACGGCCCGCCGCCGTGCTGGCGACGGAGAACTTCGGTCTGACCAGCGCCGAGGCCAAGAACGTCCAGCGGTTCCTCGCGGACTACTGGGGCTACACCGGGGCGATCGACGGACAGCTGGGCACCAACAGCTGGAAGGCCTTCCAGCGCTGCCTCGCGCAGTACTGGGGCTACACGGGCGCGATCGACGGCGACCCCGGCCCCAACACGATCAAGGCGCTGCAGCGTCTGCTGAAGGACAGCTACGGCTACACCGGGGCGATCGACGGCATCGCCGGCTCCGGCACCCGGGCGGCGTTCAAGCGCTTCGCCAACGCCTGACAAGGCGTCCGACGAACCACCGCCTGACGAGCCGTCCGACATGGCGTCCGACGAACCGTCCGGCGACCGGTGTGCCGACCTGCGGCCTGTCCTCCCGGAGCGGAGGGCGGGCCGCTGTCACCACGACGGGCTCCCTTCCTCCCGTCCCTGACAGTCCTGCTCCGCACGGCAGTCCGCGCACCGGACCCGTGGATCACGCGTCCGGAACGCGCGGTCGCAGCCGTCGCAGTTGACCAGCGAGGCCGCGCGTTCCACCGGCGGCTCCTCGGACGGTGTCGCGGGCAGCGGGGGCGGCAGGAGGGTCGAGAGGCGGTGTTCGAGGAAGCGGGCCGGGTGGTGAATGGGCACCGGGTCGGGCGGCAGGCCCGCCGTGAGGGTACGGGTGACCTGGTCAGCGGTGGCCGAGCGGGCGAGCCACATGTCGACGGCCGGAACGAGACGCCGGACGTCCCGGACCGGGAGGAGGAGCCGGGAGTCGGCGAGGCGGAGCCTGGCCAGTAGGTCGGCCGCGGGTCCCGACGGCACGGGCTCCTGCTCGGGAACGGGAGGACACGCGCGTGCGAGAGCCACTGCGGCGGTACCGGACACGGGCGGCGGGGCCGCAGGGCGTGGCGCCTCCCGAGCCGCGGACCGCGCCGGCGCCACCGCCGCCGTCGAAGCCGCCGATGCGTCGACCCGTACGGGCACTGGCGCGGGCACGGACGCGGGCACGGCCGCAACCGGTACCGGAGCGCCGGGCTGTTCGTGGAAGAACGTGCGGGTCGCGATGCGGCCGCCCGCCAGCCGGACCCGGCGGCGTACCAGGTACCCGGCCGCCACCAGTTCGTTCAGGGCTCGGGCGATGGTCGTCTCGCCCTCCGTGAAGCGCAGGGCGAGTGCCTTGACGCCGACGGAGGCGCCGTCCGGGAGGGACTGGATGTGGACGCCGAGGCCGATCGCCACGGCGGACAGGCGGGGGTGCTGGGCGAGGTGGTTGCCGACCACGGTGTACCGCTCGGTGTGGCGGTGGCGTACGTGGAGGACTCCGGCACGGGGCGCGTCGGCGGGGAGCGGAGGCGCGGGAGACGGGTACGCGGGCGGGGCCGCGTTAGACTGCGGGTCAGCCATTGGGAAGGGGCTTACTTCCTAGTTGGTCAGGCCCTCGTCGGGATTGCAGTCCCGCCGGGGGCCGTTCTGTATTCGGGTCTGTATTCGGGGTTGTTCGCCGCGACCGTACCGCACCTGCCCGAGCACTTGATGCCCTCGTCACCCGAACGGGTGGCGGCCCGACTCGCCCCCGGGGACGGGTCGGGCCGGACGGGCCGGGTGGGGGCGGTTCGGTATTTCACCAAGGGATTTCAAGGACGTCGCGCGTCACCGGGCCGCGGAATTCCGCGACCCGGCCGTCACCGGGCCGCGACCCGGTGACGGCGTACGGGACGGCTGTGCCTGTGCGCGCCCTCTCGGGCCGCCGTACGCCCTCGCACTCGCACTCGCGCCCGCACCGTGAGCGGTCGACGTCCGGGGAGTCAGCCCGTGACGGTGTTGTAGTTGACGATCTCCTCCACCATGAGGGCCACCGCGCCGACCAGTGGGTTGTCCGCTCCCCCGCTCACCACGTCGGGCAGTCGGTGCGCCTCCTCCTCGGCCACCGCCACCATGCCCCAGAACGCGTTGAAGCCCGAAGGGTCCGCCGGCTTGTCGGCGGCCGCCCCGACCCTCGCGACGCCGCCCTCCTCAACCACGGCCAGCGCGCCCATCTGCCGCAGCGTTAGGGGATCGTGTTCCTCGGCTGCCACCACGCTCCACCCCGACACCCCGATCTGCTCCAGAGCGGCGCGGAGACTGCCGGCGCTGCCTGTGCCGTTGACGACGATGTCGGGCAGGACGAGGGCCACAGGGCCGTGCGTCATCGGCAAGGCGGACCGGATCGCTCCGTCGAGACCCGGTCCGTACGACTCGTCCTGGTAGACGAAGACCATCTGGAAAGTCCCGGCGTAACGCGCGAGATAGCTCACCGTGTCCAGCTTGTGCGTCCCGAATACGACGACCACGCGCACGTCGAGTCCGCTTTTGACCAGTTCGACAGTGGATTCCAAGCTGCGGTCCAGCACGGTGACTTCAGGGGCCAGACAGTGCAGTTCCTTCGCATAGGGAGCCCCGAAGCGCGTTCCGAATCCGGCGCAGGGCAATATGACCGAGACATCAGGCACGGACACGTGCGGACTATGCATCAAATGGCCTTTGGGTTCAGACGGTGTGTCGATGGTGGGACCCCTGCGCGGGTGGGGAGTCCTGTGCGGGTGAGGAGTCCTGTGCGGATGGGGAGTCCTGTGCGGGTGGGGACCCCCGCGCCTTTTCGCTCATGAGCGGGCCGAGGCCGTACCGCGACGGCCCGGAAAGTGCGTCGACGCCCGTCCACGGCACCCGACAGCACGCGGCATACACTGCTGCGGCGCACCCGCGGCAACCGGCGTACCGCCGCCGCCGAGGACCGCTCGAACTCCGGGCAGGCGTGAGCCGGAATACCGGGCACCGGCCGGAACGTACGGAAAGACGGAACGGAAACGGAACGGAACGGAAGAGGGCGAACGATGCGGGTGCTGTTGTCCACCTACGGAACGCGGGGCGACGTCGTGCCCCTGGAGGCACTCGCGGTGCGACTGCGGGCGCTCGGCGCGGAGGTGCGGATGTGCACCCCGCCGGACGAGGAGTTCGCGGAGCGGCTGGCGGGCATCGGGGTGGACATGGTGCCGGTCGGGCCTCCGGTGCGGGAGGTGATGCGCGGGACGTCCCTGCCGTCGGCGGCGGACCTGGACCGGTACCGGACCGAGATGGTCGCCGCGCAGTTCGACGCCCTCCCCGCGGCGGCCCGAGGGTGTGACGCGCTGGTGGCGGCCGGCCTGGCGCAGATCGCCGCGCGGTCGGTGGCCGAGGCCGCGGGCATCCGCTACGTGTACGTGAGCTACGCGGCGGTCCACCTGCCCTCCCCGCACCACGCACCGCCGCCGCGGCCGGGCTGGCCGGAGCCGGAGGCGAGCGACAACCGCACGCTGTGGGAGCTGGACGCCCACCAGGTGAACGCGCAGTTCCGCGAGCCGCTCAACCGTCACCGGAGAGCGCTCGGCCTGCCGCCGGTGGACAACGTCCGCGACCACGTCCTCACCGACCGGCCGTGGCTGGCGGCGGACCCCGTCCTGGGAGCCTGGCCGCGGACCCCGGGACTCGACGTGACACAGACGGGTGCCTGGAGCCAGGCGGACGAACGCCCGCTGCCGGCCGACCTGACGGCGTTCCTGGACGCGGGCACGCCGCCGGTCTACGTGGGCTTCGGCAGCCTGCGCCCGTCGCAGGACATCGGCCGCAAGGCCATCGAGGCGATCCGCGCGCAGGGGTACCGCGCACTCGTCTCCCGCGGCTGGGCGGACCTGGAGCCGATCGACGACGGGGACGACTGCTTCGCCGTCGGCGAGGTCAACCACCAGCGTCTGTTCAGCAGGGTGGCGGCCGTGGTGCACCACGGCGGCGCGGGGACGACGGTGACGGCCGCCCGCGCGGGTGCGCCGCAGGTGGTGATACCTCTCCAGCTGTCGGACAACCCGTACTGGGCCGGCCGGGTGACGGCCCTGGGCGTCGGCGCGGCGCCCGACGGCCCGTCCCCGACCGCCGAGTCCCTGGACGTCGCGTTCAGGACCGCCCTGGCACCCGGGACCCGGGCACGGGCGAAGGAACTGGGCGGGAAGATCCGTACCGACGGAGCGGCGGTGGCCGCGGGCCTGCTGCTCGACGCCCTTCGGTGAGCGGTCCGGTGAGCGGTCCGGTGAGCGGTCCGTTTCACGCCTCCTCTACCTACTGATTCAGGACTGCCGGGCCCGGTGCGCCCGCGCGATCAACTAGCGTGCGGGCGCATGGAAGACGGCGTGTACGTGGGCAACGCGGGCAAGGACGCGGCACTCGACCGGGGATGGCTGCTCGGGCACTTCAAGGAGGACGGCGATCCTCGCCACAGCCATGCCGTGGAGGTCAAGTGGGGCGTCCACGCACGCGGTGAGCGGCGGACCCGGTGGGTGGAGGGCGAGGTGCGCACGGCTCTCCTGGTGCTCGTCTCGGGCCGCTTCCGCATGGAGTTCCCCGGCCGCAGCGTGCTCCTGGAGGAACAGGGCGACTACGTCGTCTGGGGCCGGGGAGTGGACCACTCCTGGGTCGCGGAGGACGAGTCGGTGGTGCTGACCGTGCGATGGCCTTCCGTGCCCGGATACGCCGTTCCGCGGGAAGGGGACCCGAAGGGCCCTTGACGGGGTCCCCTTCCTGCGACCGGAGCATGCGACCGGAGGCGGCGTCGCGCCGTCAGCCCTTGACGGGGCCGCCGTTGATGGCGACGCGCTGGCCGTAGCGGGCGTAGGGGTAGTAGTCGTACGTCGCGTGGTGCTGGACGCAGCGGTTGTCCCAGAAGACGAGCGTGCCCGGGGTCCAGCGGACGCGGCAGTGCAGGACCGGCCGGCAGGCGATGGTGTCGAAGAGCATGTCGAGCAGTGCCCTGCTCTCCTGGGCGGAGAGCTGCGGGATGCGGCTGGTGTATGCCTTGTTGACGTAGAGCAGCTTGCGGTCGGTCTCGGGGTGCCGGGCCACGAGCGGGTGCTCGCTCTTGGGGATGACGTAGTCCACGGGCGGGGTGTGGCCCGCGAAGGCCTGGGCACCGTCGTGGATCGCGGTGAGGGGGTCCAGCAGGGAGCGCATGGCCGGCGAGAGCATGTCGTAGGCGAGGTGCATGTTGGCGAAGAGGGTGTCGCCGCCGCAGCCGGGCTCGGGGATCTCGGTGATGTAGAGCATCGATCCCAGGGACGGTTCGGCGTCTGCGGTGCCGTCGGCGTGCCAGCCGTTGCCCGCCACGTTCGCCGCGGCCGACGTCGTGCGGATCTCCAGGATGTAGGGGTCGCCCTCGGGCGGCGGCGGGTTGACGGGGCGCAGCTCGCCGAAGGCGGACGCGAAGCGCTTGTGGTCCTCGACGGTGATCGTCTGGTCGCGGAAGACCAGGACGTGGTGGTCGCGGAACGCGGTGCGTATCTCGTCCATCTGCTCCGCCGGGATCTCCGCCGACAGGTCCACGCCCGAGACCTCCGCGCCCAGGACGGGGGTGATCCGCTCGACCGTGAGCGTGCGGTAGGGATGCACAGGACGCGTGGTCACCGCTTCCAGTGCGTCGCGTTCGAATGACTCCATGACGTCCTCCAGAGGGGGGTGGGGTTACAGGCTTCCGCCGGGTCCGGGTCCGGGGCCGGGTCGGGTCCGGAGCCGGGGCTGGTTCCGGACCCGGTTCAGGAACCGGAGCGGTGCGGCCGGCCGGGCGCGGGCCCGCAGGGGTTCACCGGGCGTGCTCCGGTCCCTGCCCGGGGCCGGTCCCGGCGCGGGCCGCCGGGTCCGTCAGCGTCGCCCTGATGGTCTCGGCCACCGTGTGCACATGAGGTGGCGCCACGATGCCGTAGTGGTCGGTGGGCAGGGACCGCCGCACGGCGGAGGGGGGCAGGCAGGCGCTCCACTGCCGGTCCGTCTCCTGCCGGTCGCCGGGTGCGGGCACACCCGTCGTGGGCCGCTCGGCCAGCCACAGGAACGTGGGGACCGAGGTGAGTGGCCGCACCCGGTGCTCGCCCAGGCTGCGCAGGTTCGCCCGGCAGCAGCGGGCCAGCCTCTCGGCGTACGTCTGTGCCTGTTCCGACGGCACCGACGAGGCACCGGCGCCGAGTTCGGCGGCGAACACCTCTTCGAGGTGGGTCTCGTCGTAGGCGGCGACCAGCGCGTCCGCCCGCGGCGGCGGCGGGTCCAGCAGGTGGAGCGCCGCCACCGGCTGCCCGGCCGACTCGGCCAGGGCGGCCATCTCCATGGCCACCCGGGCGCCGTAGGACCACCCGGCCAGGTGGAGCCGGTGGCCGGGGCCGCCGAAACGGGCACGGAGTTCCGCGTCGTAGTGGCGGGCGCGTTCGGCCAGTGACCACGCGGGCGCCATGGCGTCGCGGAGTGCCGGATCGGCGATGAGGCACACGGTCGGTACGGGCCCGAGCGCCGCCACCAGGGACCGGTAGGCCTGGATGTCGCCGCCCACGGGGTGCACCAGGCACACGACGGCCGGGCCGGTCCCCTCCTGCCAGACGTCCAGGACGACCCGGGACGCGGTGCTCCCGGCCGTCCCGGCGACGGGCTCGGCGGGGGTGAGGGCCGCCTCGACGTGCTTGAGGACCTCGGTGAGGCTGACCCGGTGGCTGAAGGAGGACAGGTCGAACTCGACGCCGTAGTCGTCCTCGATCCGGTCGATCAGGCTGATCAGGGTCAGCGAGTCGGCGCCGAGGTCGTACAGGGAGGCGTCCGGGTCCAGTGCGTCCACGCCCAGGAGATCCTGGATCGCACGGGCCACGGCACCGGCCCGTTCCGCCGCGTCGTCCGGGGCCGGGTGCGGACCCGGGGAACCCGCCCCGTCGTCCGTGCGGTGTGTGCGGTCCGTGCGGTGTGCCGGCCCGGACCGTGGGGTGAGCGGCTCCGACCGGTCGTTCCAAGGACTCCGGTCGTTCCAAGGGCTCCGGCTGTTCCGGTCGTCGGTGGCGAGGGGGGCGTAGAAGGCGCGGGAGGCGGCGATGTCGGTGGTGGAGACGAGGAGCTGCGGCAGTTGCAGGGCCAGGGCCTGAGCGAAGACCGCCTTGCCCTCCTCGACCGTCAGACCGACCTCCAGGTGGGCCTGGTGGCGGCTGTCCGTGTCCAGGACCCGGGTCGCCATGCCGGTCTCGCTCCAGACGTCCCAGTCGATGCCGATCCGGACGGTCGTCTCCGCCTCCGCGCCGCGGTGGTGGGCGAAGCCGTCGAGGAGGCTCGCGCCGGCCGCGTAGTCGCTCTGGCCGACGCCGCCGAGCAGGGCGGACATCGAGGAGCAGTAGACCGCGACCTCCGGGCGGAAGGTCTGGATCAGGTGCTCCACGACGAGGGCGCCGTTCTCCCGGGCCGCGGCGGCGTCGCGCATCGCCGTGGCGTCGCGCCGTACGAGCAGCCCTCCGAACCCGAGGCCGGCCGCGTGGATCACACTGTCCAGCCGCGGTGCGCGCTCGGCGACGGCCGCCGCCACCTCGTGCACGGGCAGGGCCGCCAGGTCCGCCGGTACGAGGCCCACGCGATCGGACCAGCGGGCCAGTTCCGCGGGCAGCCGCGGGTTCCTCGACAGCAGCAGGACCCGGCCGCGGGTGTGCTCGAGCAGCCAGGCGGCGACGGCGCGGCCGATGCCGCCCGTGCCGCCCAGGACCAGGTGGACCGCGTCCTCACCGGACGGTACGAGCGCCTCCGTGCCCATCGCGGTCGGCACCGGTACGGGCGTGGTGCCCTGCCGCCACCAGTAGCCCTGACGCAGCGCGAGCTGCCGGGGCAGGGACGGGTCGCCGGAACGTTCCGCCCGGCCTTCCCTGCCTGCTCGGCCTGTTTCGGCGACGGCCGCGGCCACGTGTGCGGCCCAGCGGGTGAGGTCGCCGTCCGGGAGGTCCAGCCAGTGGCCGTCCAGGGCGGCCTCCTGGGGGGCGACCTCGACCGGTCCGGCGAGGAGCGCCAGTTCGGGCCTGTCCACCGTTCCGGTCACGGGCCGGGCACCGTACGACAGCCACCACACGCGCGGGGGGCCGGTCCGCCCGGACAGGGCCTGGGCCAGGGCCGCCGTGGTGTCCAGGCAGGCGTGGCGGGCGCGTTCCAGCGCGCCGGGGCCGACCGGCCCGGTCACGTCCAGGGGCAACGCGTGCACCCACTCGACGTCGGCCAGGGCGAAGGCGCCGTTGCTGCCGTCGGTCTCGTCACTGCCGTCGGTGCCGTCGTTCTCGGACAGCGCGTCGAGCAGCAGACGCAGGGAGGCCGGGTCGGCCGGGTCCACGTCGAAGACGTCGGGTCCCCTGCGGGCGAAGGTGCCGGCCGGGTGTACCCGTACCACGCGGGACGCCACGGCCCGGAACGGCTCGAACGCCGCCTGCGGCGTGCTCCCGGCGGCCACGACGACCACGGCGGACGCGCGGCCGACCCGTGCGGTGGTGTCGGCGACGGTGGTATCCGCGACCGTGCTGTTCGCAACAGCGGTACCCGCGACGGTGGCGCGGCGCAGCCGGACCCAGTGCGGCTGGTGCAGCCAGTCGGCCTGCGGCAGCCGCTGGGGCTGCTGCCGCAGGGGCTGCTCGGCCGGGGCTTCGGGCGTCGCGCGCTCGAAGTCGTACTCCGTGAGCGCGAAGGACGGCGGCGGGAAGTCCCAGGGCGCCGGGGCGTGGCCCGTACGCCAGTCGACGGGTCTTCCGGCGGTCCAGTCCTCGGCGACGTCGTGGGCCGGGCGGCCGGCGGCGGGGACGGGCGCGGCGTCCGGGTCCGCGGTGCCGTGCGGGACCTCTCCCGCGGCCACCGCACGCAGCCATTCCACGGCGGCGGCGGCGTCCGCGGCGGGTGCCGCGAGGCGCAGGCGGCGGGCCGTACGTCCGGTCTGCAGATGGCGCAGCACGGACTCGTACGACTCGGGCCGCTGTCGGAGGTAGTCGGCGATCCGGGCGGCGTCGGCGGCGAGGGCGTCCGCGCTGGAGGCGGACAGCACCAGGCACTTCGGTACCGCGCCGGTCCCGCCGGTGCTGTCCTCGTCTTCGGCTCCGTTTTCGGTCCCGGCCCCGGTGTCCTGTTCCAGGATGACGTGGGCGTTGGTGCCGCCGATGCCGAAGCTGCTCACCGCGGCCACCCGTGCGCGCCCCTCGGGCCAGGGCGTGGTCTCGGACGGGACGTGGAAGGGGGTGGGATCGGGGCCGATCTCCGGGTTGAAGGCGCGGAAGTTGACGGTGGGCGGGACGCTCCCGTGGTGCACGGCGAGGACGGCGCGCACGAGGCCCACCACGCCGGCGGCCGCGCCCATGTGGCCGAGCTGGCTCTTGACGGAGCCGAGCGCGCAGCGACCCGACTCGTCCACGTCGTACGCCTGGCGCAGCGCGCCCACCTCGATCGGGTCGCCCAGCCGGGTGCCGGTGCCGTGCGCCTCCACGTAGCCGAGGTCGGCGCCCGTGCGTCCGGCGCGGGCCAGGGCGGCCTTGATCACCTCGCGCTGTCCGGCCAGGGACGGCGCGGTGTAACTCATCTTGGCCGAGCCGTCGTTGTTGACCGCGGAGCCGGTGAGGACCGCGTAGACGGTGTCGCCGTCGCGCCGCGCCCGTCGCAGCGGTTTGAGGACCACGACGCCGACGCCGCTCGCGCCGACGGTTCCGGTCGCGTCGTCGCTGAAGGGGCGGCAGTCGCCGTCCGCGGAGAAGATGTGCTGCGGGCGGTAGCGGTAGCCGCCGGTCAGCGTGGGGTCGACGAGCACTCCCCCGGCGAGCATCACCTCGGCGTCGCCCTGGCGGAGCAGGCCGGCCGCGAGGTGCACGCCGACCAGGGAGCTGGAGCACGCCGTCTGGACGCTGAGGGCGGGACCGGTCAGCCCGAGGTGGTAGGCGACCTTGGTGGCCAGGAAGTCCTTGTCGTGGTGCAGGGCGAGCTGGAAGCCGTCGGGCAGCCGGGCGGGGTCCGCCTCGCGCAGCATGGACTGGAAGTAGGTGTTCTCCCCGGCGCCGGCCACCAGGCCCACGCGCGCGGCGGAGGTGTCCGCGATCCCGGCGTGTGCCAGTGCCTGCACGCAGGCCATCAGCAGGTGGCGCTGCTGGGGGTCCATCAGGCGCGCTTCCTGGGGGCTGATGCCGAAGTGGCCCGGGTCGAAGCCGAGCATCCCGTCGAGCGTGCTGTGCGCGCCGATGACACCTTCCGGGGCGTCGACGCGGCGGATACCGGTGCCGCCGGAGACCACCAGGTCCCAGAAGGCCGCCAGGTCGGAGGCGCCGGGCACCCGTACCGCCATGCCGACGACCGCGATCGGTTCGCCGGGCTCCGGACCACCGTCGTCCTCCCCGGCCGGTGCGGCGGGCGTCCGGGTGCCGGGGGCAGGACGGTCGTCGGCGGCGGTGGCGAGGTGGCGGGCCAGCGCGCGGACGGTGACGTGCTCGAACAGGTCCGCGACGCCGAAGCGCAGCCCGAGGGTCGTGGTGCAGCGCAGGTGGAAGCGCATGAGGGCGAGACTGGAGGCGCCCGCCTCGAAGAAGGTCTGGTCCGGTGCGATCGTCGCCCCGGTGACCTCCTCGAAGGCGGCGGTGAGCCGCTCCTCCTCGGCCGAGAGACCGGTGCGGGCGGCCGCCGAGCGGCGTATCTCCTCGCCCGGTGCCCGAAGGGCCGCCTGCCGGTCCAGCTTGCCGCTGGGGGTGCGCGGCAGCGTCTCCAGCCGCCGGAAGCGGTCCACGCGGACGTAGGAGGGCAGCGACGCGGAGAGGTGCGCGGCCAGCTCGTCGGTGGACGGGGTCTCGCCGCGGACCTCCAGGCAGGCCGTCAGCCGGTCGCCGTCCCGCGTGACGACGGCGTTGGCCACCGCCGGGTGGCGCAGCAGGGCCGCTTCGACGGAGCCCAGTTCCAGCCGGTGTCCGCTCAGCTTGATCTGCTGGTCGTCGCGGCCCGCGTAGTGCAGCAGGCCCTCGTCGTCGAACCACGCCCGGTCGCCGCTGCGGTAGAACAGCCCCGCGCCGGGCACCTCGACGAAGCGGGTGTCGTTCAGGGCGGGTTCGTCGAGGTAGCAGCGGGTGGTCATGGTGCCGCCGATCAGCAGCTCGCCGGTGCACCGGGGCGGGACCGGGTCGCCCTGGGCGTCCACCACGCGCAGGTCGGCGCCGGCCACCGGGCGTCCGATGGCGGGCCGCTCGGGCCACCGGTCGGGGTCGCCCTCCAGGCACAGGGCGCTGACCACGTGCGTCTCGGTGGGCCCGTAGTGGTTGAACAGGCGGGCGCCGGGCAGTCCGGCGAACCAGCGGCGGACGGAGTCGGTGCACACCAGCTGCTCGCCCGCGGTGACCACCTCGCGCAGCCGGGAGGGGTACCTGCCCAGGCGGACCGCGTACTCGGCGAGCAGGTGCAGGGCCACGTACGGCATGAAGATCCGCTCGGTCCCCGCGGTCTCCAGGCGCTCCAGCAGCGCGGGGGCGTCCTGGCGCCACTCGGGGCGGACGAGCTGGAGGCTGCCACCGGTGCACAGCGTCCCGAAGACCTCCTGGAAGGACACGTCGAACGCCAGCATCGAGAACTGCTGGGTGGCCGCCGGAGCGGTCAGGCCGCCGGGCCCCGACTGCCACCGGATCAGGTCGCACAGCGTGCGGTCGGAGATCTGCACACCCTTGGGAACACCGGTGGAGCCGGAGGTGAACAGTGTGTACAGCGGCCGGGCGCCGTCGTGCGCGCGCCCGTCGTACGAGGTCGCTCCGTCGCGCTCCTGCGGCGTGAGGTCCGCCAGGACGACGGGGTGGCGCACCACACCGTCCGGGAGCAGTGTGTCTAGCGCCGGCGCGCCGTCGTGCGCGACCAGGACGCACAGCGGGTCGACCCGCTCCAGGACACGGCGCAGCACGTCGGCCGGGTAGGAGGGGTCGAGGGGGACGGCGGTGACGTTCAGCCGCGCCAGCGCCAGCAGGGCCACCACGTGCTCGGCGGACGGGTCCAGGTACAGGGCCGCCCGGCAGGGGCCGCCGTCGGCCGGGACCGGATAGCGCTCGGCGAGTTCGGTGGCGAGGGCCTCGGCGAGGGCGTCGAGCGCCGCGTAACTCAGTGTGCTTCCGTCGGTCGTGACCACGGCGGGGGCGTCCGGGGTGCGGGCGGCCTGCCGCGCGAAGCCCTCGGCGACCGTGGTGAAGCCCGGCCGCGGGGCGGGTCCGCGTCCGTGCTCCGGCAGGGACCGCCGGTACGGCGCGACCAGCTCCCGCGCGGTGGAGCGGCCGCCGGAGGCGAGCGCGTCCACGCCCCGCCGGAACAGCTCGGCCATCGCCTCGACGGCCTCGCCGGTGAAGCGGTCCTCGGCGTACTCCCACAGCAGGTCGAGCCCGTCGGGGTGCTCGACGACGGAGACCGTCATCGGGCACTTGGCCTCCGGCGCGGCCCACCACAGGGGGCGCTGGACGCAGCCCGGCAGCCGCAGCCCGGCGAAGTCGGTGTTCTCCAGGACGAACAGGAAGTCGAACGGAGTGCCGTCGCCGACGGCCTCCCAGCCGGTCAGCACGTCCGCGAGCGCCACGTCCTGGCGCCGCAGCACCTGCTCCGCCCCGGCTCCCGTACGGGCGAGGTGCGAGCGCAGGTCCTCACCGGGCGCGACGGCCACGGGCAGCAGCACGGTGTTGGCCATCATGCCCACGCTGTCCTCGAACTCGCGCACCGGGCGGTTGGCTACCGGGGCGGCGATGCGCGGGCGGACCAGGCCGGTCACGCCGTACAGGCTCCAGGAGAACACGCTCAGCAGCACCTGGAAGCGGGTCAGCCCGAGTTCGGCGCAGAGCCGGTCCACCGTGGTCCGGCGCACGACGTCGAGCGGGGTGCTCAGCAGCCGCGCCCGCGGTGCCGAGGCCGAGGCCGTGTCCTGGGCGGGCAGCGGTTCCTGGGGCTCCTCCAGTCCCTGGTAGTACGCCAGGAGTCCGTCGCGCCGCTCCTGGTAGGCCTCGGTCGCGAACCAGTCGCTCTGCCAGGCGGCGAAGTCCAGCGGGTTCGCGACGGGTTCCGTGTCCCGGCCGCGGCCGCTGCCGGTGCTGATGCCGGCGTCGGCACTGACACCGGCACCGGCACCGGCATCAGTTGCCGCGCCGGTGGTCTCGGCGTAGGCGGCGGACAGGTCCCGTAGCAGGATGCTCAGCGACCAGCCGTCGACGGCGATGTGGTGCAGGTGCAGCAGAAGCGTTCCGCCATCGTGTGTCCCGCCATCGTGTGTTCCGCCGCCGTGCGTTCCCCCGCCGTCGCGGGGCAGCCAGCAGGCCCGGAGCATACGGGGGACGGCGAGGTCGAAGGGCTCGGCGAAGAAGGCGTCGGCGAAGGCGTGCGCCTCCTCCTCGTCCCATGACTGGTGCGTGCTGCCGGGCTCGTGCCAGGGGTCGTACGGTTCGCCGACCGTCTGCCGCAGTCCCTGCGGACCGTAGGTGAAGCCCGTCCGCAGTGCCGCGTGGCGTGCCACCAGGGTCCGCAGCGCCCGCCGGAGGGCGGTGGCGTCGACGGGCCCGTCCACGCGGAAGGCCTGGCCCACGGAGTACGCCCGTGAGTCCGGGGTGCGGCGCTGCAGCAGCCACAGCCGCTGCTGCTCGCTCGTGGCGGGCGCCGAGCCGGCGCCGGCGACCGCCGGTGCCGGGTAGGCGCTCTCCTCGCCGGGGGCGGCCGTGGTGACGGCCCGCGCGACGGCGGCCAGGTCGCCGTGGAGGACGGCCGCCTGCGCCAGGTCACGGCCCCAACGCCGCCGGACGGCGAAGCAGAACCGCA
Organism: Streptomyces minutiscleroticus; assembly: GCF_014650875.1. GTDB lineage: Bacteria > Actinomycetota > Actinomycetes > Streptomycetales > Streptomycetaceae > Streptomyces > Streptomyces minutiscleroticus. The sequence goes on along the minus strand of NZ_BMVU01000023.1, from coordinate 6,809 downwards.
GGGCCTTCAGCGAGTCGCCGCCCGCGGCGATCCACCGGTCGCCGAGCTTGAGTCCGGTGATGCCCAGGATCTCCTCGGCCAGCTCCAGGACCTCGCGCTCCGCCTGCGTCGCGGCCGGTCCGTCGGAGGCGGCGGGCAGCCAGGGCCGGTCGGCCCGCCGCAGCAGCGCGGTCTCGTCGACCTTGCCGTTGGCGTTGAGCGGCAGCTCCTCCACGAGGTGGATCCGGTGCGGGCGCATATAGGCGGGCAGGTGGGCCGCGAGGTGGCTGTCGAACTCCTCGTAGGAAACCTCTTGTTCCAGTTGTTCCAGGACGACGAACGCCAGCAGCTCGTTCGGCCCCGCCTCGCCCGCGCGGCGCGTGCACACGTGGGCCCGCCGGACCGCCGGGTGGGCGAGGACGTGCCGTTCCACCTCGCCGGGCTCGATCCGGAAGCCGCGGACCTTGACCTGGCGGTCGGTCCGTCCGACGTACTCCACCAGGCCCTCGCCGTCGGCCCGTACGAGGTCACCGGTGCGGTAGTACCGCTCCGCGCCGCCGTCGAGCCAGGCGAGCCGCACGAAGCGCCGCTCGGTCTCCTCGGGGAGGTTGCGGTACCCGGCCGCGAGTCCGTCACCGCTCAGCAGGAGCTCGGCGACCTCGCCGGGCGCGGCGGTCCTCTCCTGGTCCGGCACGACCAGCACGGCACCGGTCCGCGGCAGGGGCCGGCCGATCGGCACCACGTCGCCGTCGAAGTCCCGCGGGATCGCGTACGACAGGGCGAAGGTGGCGGACTCCGTCGGCCCGTAGCCGTTGATCAGACGGGTACCGCTGCCGGCGTTGTCCCGGTACCAGCGGCGTATCACCCGGGCGTCGAGCTGCTCACCGCCCACCAGGACCTCGCCGACCGTGGCGAAGCAGTCGGGCACGGCCGTGGCCATCGCGTTGAACAACGAGGCCGTGATGAAGAGGGCGTCCACCCGCTCGCGCCGCAGTGCCGCGGCGAACCGCTCGGGGACCTGCACGTCCTCCGGGCGCAGGACCACGCAGCAGCCACCGGTCAGCAGGGGCACCCAGACCTCGAAGCTCAGCGCGTCGAACGCCGGGTTCGCCAGGCAGGCGTAGCGCAGGCCGGGCTCGGCACGGACGTAGCCGGGTTGTGCCAGCCGCATGATCCCGGCGTCGCGGACCTCGACGCCCTTGGGCCGTCCGGTCGTTCCGGAGGTGTAGAACAGGAAGGACACCTCGCCGGGGGCGGCCGGCGCCTGCGCGGAGGCCGCGGTGTCCGGAGGCCCGGGCAGCAGGGTGTCCACGGCGAGCGCCTTCACGCCCTGCGGAAGCTCGGTGACACTCTCCGGAACGTCAGGAACGCTCTCGGGGTCGGCGTGCACCAGGGCGGCCGCTCCGGAGTCCCGCAGGACGAACAGGCGGCGTTCGGCGGGGCTCTGCGTGTCCAGCGGCACCACCTGGGCGCCCAGCCGCAGGATGCCCAGCATCACGCAGACCAGTCGCCACGAGCGCGGCAGCGCCACCGCCACGGCCTGCCCGGGGGCCACGCCCTGGCGGCCCAGTTCCTCGGCCACGGCGGCGGCCGCGGCGTTCAGCGTCGCGTAGTCCAGCCGTACGTCGCCGTCGGCGACCGCGTCCGCGTGCGGTGAGCGCAGGGCCCGGCGGTGCACTTCGAGGGCGATCCCGACCGGTGCGCTCAGGTCTGCGCTCAGGTCCTCGGCCGCATCGGAGGGGGTGGTTTCGACGCGCGGTTCCATCATGCCTCCGCCGACGTGCCGGACAGTGTCGTGATGGCCGTCCCGGTCCCGCCCGGGTCGGTCCCGGCCGTCCCGGTCCCGCCCGGGTCGGTCCCGGCCGGGTCGGTCCCGCCCGGGTCGGTCCCGGCGGCCATCCGGTCCAGTTCGGCGGTGAGGACGGCGGCGACGCGCGGCAGCTCGTCGCTCTCCAGCATGTCCCAGTGGCCGCAGGCCACCGGCTCGACCACGAAGTCACCGCCGACGCGGCGCCGCCAGAAGGCGCGCAGGCCGGCGGCCGCGCCCTCGGCGTCCTCGTCCTCCACGGCCGTCGCCTGCATCAGCACGACACGGGCCGGGGAGTCGGGGACGACGTAGTCGCGCGCCGTCTCGCGGTGGTGGTTGTAGACGGTGAGGTACCGGTCCACCTGGTCGTCGTCGATGCCCGGGTACATGCCGTTGAAGCGCACCAGCTTCTCCCGGAACTCCTCCATGCCGACCGGGGCGATCGCGGCACGCTGCTCCGCGTCCTCGGTGCCGTGGGTGTCGAGCAGGACCACGCTCACCCTCTCGTGCCCGGCCGCCACCAGGCGGCGGCCCATCTCGTACGCGATCAGCCCCCCGTAGGAGAGCCCGCACAGCACCAGCGCCTCGTCCGGGCGGGGGTCGACGAGCCGCAGGTACTCCTGGGCCATCGCCTCGACACCGGGCAGGGTGGACTCGCCGGGATCGATGCCGGGCGCCTGGAGACCCACCACGCCGGCGTCGTCGGGCAGCAGCGTGGACAGGGGCAGGTAGCAGAACGCGGTGCCGCCGGCGGGATGCACGCACACCACGCGCCGCCGGCCGTCACCGGCGCGGAACTCCACCAGGCTGCTTGAGCGCGTGGACCGCGAGGCCCCGTCCCCGTCGCCGCGCACCCGCTCGGCGAGCGCCTCGATGGTGGGGTGCAGCATGACGTCCCGGACCGGCAGCGTCACACCGAGTTCCTCCTGGACGGCGGACACCATCTTGATCGCCGAGATCGACGTGCCGCCGAGCTCGAAGAAGTTGTCACCGATCCCGACGTCCGGGTGCAGCAGCACCCCTCGCCAGATCCGGTACAGCGCCATCTCGACGTGGTCGCGGGGCGCGGCCGTGTTGACCCTCGCGGAGCGGGCCTGCGCCGCGGCACGCAGCACCGCCGTCCGGTCCACCTTGCCGCTGCGGTTCAGCGGCAGCCGCGGGAACTCGGCCACCACGACAGGGATCATGTAGTCCGGCAGGCGGTCCTTGAGGGCCGCGCGCCACTCGTACGCCGTCCGCGCCGCCTCCGCGTCGCATCCCACGCCGGCGACCAGGTGGGGGCCGCCCGGTGTGTCGCGGTCGGCCAGCACCACGGCCTCCCGCACGCCGGGCACCGCAAGGAGCGCCGCCTCGACCTCGCCGGGTTCGATGCGGAAGCCGCGCAGCTTGAGCTGGTCGTCGCGGCGGCCGACGTACTCGGCGTTGCCGTCCGGCAGCCAGCGCGCCAGGTCACCGGTGCGGTAGACGCGCTCACCGGGTACGAACGGGTCGGGGACGAAACGCTCGTCGGTGAGGTCGGGCCGGTTCAGGTAGCCGCGCGCCAGGCTCGCTCCGCCGAGGTGGACCTCGCCGGCGACTCCCACCGGTACCGGACGCATGCGGTCGTCGAGCAGGTACAGGCGGGTGCCGCGCAGTGGCCGCCCGATGGGGCACGGCCGGTCGTACGGCTGCGGGTCGGTGTAGGCGGTGGAGTAGAGCGTCGCCTCGGTCGGGCCGTAGCCGAAGCAGATGCGCAGACCGGGCAGCAGCTCGCGCATGCGGTGCAGGGCGCGCTCGGGCAGGGACTCCACTCCGGTGAGCAGCTGGCGCAGGCTCAGCCCGGCGAGGCGCGCGGCCGGGTCCTCGTCGATCCACAGGACGAAGGACGGAGGCAGGAAGGCCTGGGTGACCTCGTGTACGCGCAGCCAGTCCATCAGCGCCGCGGGGTCGCCCCGGAGCTCGTCGGGGACCACGTGGAGCACCGCTCCCGTGGTCAGCGGCATGAGGAGCTCGTGCACCGACGCGTCGAAGCCGATGCTCGACCAGGCCGACGCCGCCTCACCGGGTGCGTCCCCCATGAGGTCGCGCCAGTGGTCGAAGAGGTTGACGACGCTGCCGTGCGTCACCGCCACGCCCTTGGGGCGGCCGGTCGATCCCGAGGTGTAGATGACGTAGGCGAGCCGGGCGGGGTCCGCGTCGACGCCGGGCGCCTCGTCGCGCGTGCCCTCGGCCTCCACCTTCGCCAGGTCCTCCCACAGCGGCAGGTCATCGCCGTCGGCACCCGCCTGATCGGTCATGTCGGCCTGACCGGTCGCGTCTGCCTGGTCGGTCAGTACGAGGACCGGTGCGGCGTCGCTCACCATGGCGGTGAGCCGTTCCGAGGGCTGTCCGGGGTCGAGGGGGAGGTAGGCGGCCCCGGCCTTGAGGATGCCGAGCACGCCGACGACGAGGTCGGCCGTGCGTCCGGCGTGCAGGCCCACCACGCGGTCGGGTCCGGCACCGCGGGCGATCAGCGCGTCGGCGAGCCGGTTGGCCCGGCGGTCGAGCGTCGCGTAGTCCAGTTCCACGTCCCCGGCCACCACGGCGGGCTGCCGCGGCCGTTCCCGCACCTGCGCCGCGAACCGCTCCAGCAGGCTCGCCGGTGCCGGTACGCCCAGCCCATCCGCATCCGCGACGGGTCCCGCGCTGAAGGCGGCGAGGAGTTCCCGCTGCTCGGCCTCGTCCAGCAGCGTCAGGTCGGCTATCTCGGCTCCGGGCCGTTCGGTCATCAGGCGCAGTACGCGCAGGAACTGGCGTACGTACCGTTCGACGGTCGCCCGGTCGAAGAGCGCCACCGCGTAGTCGATCTCTCCGGTGAGGTGCCGGCCCTCGTCGGCCAGGGCCAGGACCATGTCGAACTTCGCGGGGACGTGGGCGGCGTCCTCCCGCAGCTCGACCTCCATGCCCGGGAGCTCGAGCTCCTTCCGCATGGAGGGGACCCAGGCGAACATGGTCTGGAACAGGGCCGTGTAGGCGGGGCTCCGTGGCGGGTTGACCAGTTCCACGACCCGCTCGAAGGGCAGGTCGACGTGTTTGAGGGCGTCGCGGACCCGCTGGTTCACCTGCTTCAGGGCGCCGCCGACGGTGAGGGAGCCGGACAGGTCCGCGCGCAGGGCGAGGGTGTTGACGAAGAAGCCGATCAGTCCCTCGACGTCGCCGCGGCGGCGGTTCGACGTGGGAGCGCCGACCACGATGTCGTCCTGCCCGGAGAGCAGGGACAGCAGCACGGACCAGCCGGTCAGGACGGTCGCGTACAGGGAGACATCGTTGTCGGCGGCCAGCTCGCGCAGGGCCCGCGTCAGGTCCTCGCCCACGGTCACGGGCACCCGGTCGCCGCGGAAGACCTGCTCGGGCGGGCGGGGCCGGTCGGTGGGCAGGGAGAGCACGGCCGGGGCGCCGGCCAGCGCGTCGGTCCAGTAGTCGGCGTGCGCGGCGGGCTCCTCCCCCGCCATCCAGTCCCACTGCCAGCGGGTGTAGTCGCTGTACTGCCACGTCAGCTCCGGCAGCGACGCGTCCCGCCCCTGCTGGAGCGCGCTGTACACCAGGCCCAGCTCGCGCAGCAGCAGGGAGCGGGACCACCCGTCGAAGATGATGTGATGGGCAGTCAGGATCAATACGTGGTACTCGGGCTCGAGCGCCACCAGGCGGCCGCGCACCATGGGCTCCTCGCCCAGCCGGAACGGGGTGCCCTCCACCTCCCGACGTGTCCGCGCGAACCGCTCGGCCGCGTCCGGCAGCCCCGTCAGATCCTCGAACGTCACCGGGAACCCGGTCTCCGGCGGGTCGACGACCTGGAGCGCCGAGCCGCCGGAGGGCACCAGCCGGGTGCGCAGGGCCTCGTGCCGCGCAGCGAGCAGGTGCAGCGCCCGGACGAGCAGGTCCCGGTCCAGCGGCCCCCGGATGTCGAAGGGCATCGGCTCGTTGTACGCGGCGCTGGCGTCTCCGTCCATGCGCGCCATGACCCACAAACGCTCCTGCGCGAGGGAAAGCGGCGCGGGAGACGTTCCTTCGTCTTCGTCGGAGTGGGGGGTGACGTCGGAGTGATGGGTGACTGCGATGCGGGGGGAAGGCACGGATTACCCTTCACGAGAAAGAAACGCGACGGAAATCGAATCCCGCGTTTCCGGAGGATCAGTGGTTCACGCAACCGTGCGCGAGCATGTCCGGCACGGCCGGGCATGACGGCATGGCTACGCCTGGCCAGTTTCGGATGATTCAGCCCGACGTCCGGAATGTGCACGTTGCAAGCGATACGTGCGACAGCGGGTCTCAGGCGGAGCACGAAGGGGGAATCGACGGCCTGACCTGGCCAGTTCCTTCACGGAGCCGATGCGCGAACGACGCGGCGGGCCGCTGCGGGCCTCGGGGCGATACCTTCACGGGTCCAGCGACGTCTCGCGCGACCTTCCGGATATCGCCGTTTGTTGCAAAGACTCCATAAAATCGCGGGAGACGTATACGGAGGAGTGGTTGAGGGGGTCTGTTTTTCGGCCACCCTTGCAGTGGCTCATTTCCGCAGATATTAATTGCGCGCCGATTGAATGGTCAACAGTGACCCACGCCACAACCGTACGGCGAGAACTACCCCATACGGACACCAGGTGACATCAAGGGCCTACCCGAGAACAGTCGACACCAGAATGACATTGACGATCATTCAGGCATTTCCAAGGTCGGCACATGCCGGTCCGTCGGCCGGTATTCATGTCCGTCCCCCGTCGGGTTGCTTAGACCGTGTCCCATGTGGTGACGGCTCGTTGAGCTGTGTACGGGGCGGAGTACGTGGAGTTGGATTGTTCCGGACGGGCTGCGGGAGATCGCGGAGCCGCTGATCCCGCCGTCGAGGGTGCGGCCGCAGGGGGGCGGAACGCAGGACACGCCTGCTGAGACGCTGTTCGCGGCGATCGTCTAGGGACCGTATCCAGTTGTGATCAATCTGCGGGATCCGGTCTCGCGGCACGGCGTGAGCCGGTAGATCTGGTGTCATGACGCAGGTGCAATTGAG
>NZ_BMVU01000022.1 GCF_014650875.1 Streptomyces minutiscleroticus | reverse complement strand
CCGTTGGCGTGCACGGTGACGAACACCGGGGTGCGCGGATCGGCGATCACACGCAGCACGTCGGTGTCGACGGTGTCGAAGGAGACCTCGGGCCGGGGACGGGGCGAGAACATCTCACTCCCCTCCGGCCGCGGCACGCGCACCGGCGACGGAACCGGCCGTCACAGCGTCCCCTTCGGGCACACCGGAACGCTCCGCTTCCTCGTGCGGCGCGGTCAGCGGAACGGTGGCGGGGGCCCGGTCGAGGACGGACGGCATGGCAACGGCCTTTCAAGCACAGGTACGCAAGATCACCTGCCCAATCCAACCAGATGTTGATCTCATTTACCCAACTTTCCGTCCCGCGCGTGTCGTTGGCGCGCGACCTCGCGATCCGCCCTCCGCCGGAGGAGTCGGTGCCCGTCCGCCGGCCGTCGTGCGCGAGGATGGGCGGCATGAGCGTAGTCAAGATCAACGTACTGACCGTCCCCGCCGAGCAGCGGGAGACGCTGGAGAGGCGCTTCGCCTCCCGCGCCCACGCGGTGGAGAACTCCGACGGCTTCGAGTGGTTCGAACTGCTCCGGCCGGTCGAGGGCACCGACAACTACCTCGTCTACACGCGGTGGCGCGACGAGGAGTCCTTCCAGGCATGGATGGAGGGTCCGATGAAGGCCGCCCACCAGGGCGGCGGCGCGGAGGGCGGCGAGCGCCCCAGGCCCGCGGCGGGCGCGGCCACGCTGTGGTCCTTCGATGTGGTGCAGCAGGCGGCTCCGAAGGGCGGAGCGGACCGGGCCTGACCCGGCCGGCGGGCCCGTCGCCGTCGGCGGGCCCGCCACCCCCGGCGGACTCGTCACCGCCGGCGGGTCCGGCGCGAACCCGGGGTGCGGCCCCGGCACGGTCACGGCCGCCCGGCCACGGGCCACGGTCACGGCCGCCCGGCCAGGAAGGGCAGCACCACGTCGGCCACCTCGTCCGGCACCTCCTCGGCGAGGTCGTGTCCGGCGTCGAAGACGTGCCCGGTGACATCGTGCGCCATGAGCCGCATCTGGGCCTCGTTCCGGTCGCCGATGAACGCCGAGCCGCCGAGGGCGAGCACCGGGACGTCGAGCTTCGTCCGCGACGCCCGCCGGTTCTGCTCGGCGTCGACGAGCATCGCGCGGTAGACCGACAGCATCGCGCGGATGCCGCCGGGCATGGAGTAGCAGCGCACGTACTCGTCGACCGCGTCCGCGGTGGCGCTGTCGGGACGGCCGCGCTCGTACTTGATCATGTAGGTGATCAGCTCGCGCTCGTGCCCGGCGATCAGCATCTCGGGTACGTCGGGCTGGAAGTAGAAGCCCAGGTGCCACAGGTGCAGGCCGCCGGAGACGTTCTCGGGGGTCAGGGCGGTGCGGTCCTCGAAGCCGAACCCCGGCAGCAGCGCCTCGGCGAAGACCAGGGCGGTGACGCGGTCGCGGTGCCGGGCGGCGAGCTGGTAGCCGACCACGGCTCCCCAGTCCTCGCCCATCACCGCGTAGGACGCGTGTCCGAGGCGGGCCATCAGCGCGGCGACGTCGTCGGCCATCGTCGCGGAGTCGTACCCCTGCGCGGGGCGCGCGGAGTCGCCCAGGCCCCGGAGGTCGGGCACGACGACCGTGTACCGCGCCGTCAGCCTCGGGACGAGGTGCCGCCAGTGGTAGCCGGTCTTGGGCACACCGTGCAGCAGCACCACCGCCGGGCCGGATCCGCCGGTCCGGTAGTGCAGGCTCGTTCCGTTGGCGTCGGCGCGGCCCGTGCGGACGGGCTCGCCCCGGTGGTCGAGGAAGCGGGGGTGGGAAGAGAAGCGGTTCATGGGGGCAGTCCACCCGGGCGGCACGGTGTCATCCACCGGCATATCCGACGACCGGCCCGCCGATATCTCCCGCATATCATCGCCCGCATGGAGGCACGACATCTGCGCTACGCGCTGGCGCTCGCCGACCATCAGCACTTCGGGCGGGCCGCGGCCGCCCTCGGGATCGCCCAGCCCCCGCTCTCCCAGCAGATCGCGGCGCTGGAACGGGAGCTGGGGGCACGGCTCTTCGACCGCACAGCGCGCGGGGTGTTCCCGACGGCCGCGGGCGAGGCCTTCCTGGTCAGGGCGCGTCAGGCGCTGGCCGAGATGGCGGCCGCCGTCTCCGACGCGGGCCGGGCGGCGCGGGGCGAGACGGGGCGCCTGCGGCTCGGCTTCATCGGCTCGGCGCTGCTGGAACTCCTGCCGTCCCTGCTGAACCGGTTCGCCCGCGGCCACCCCGACGTACGGCTGGGGCTGCAGGAGATGTCGACCTGCCGGTCCGCGGCGGCGCTGCTCGCGGGCGAGCTGGACGTGGCCGTCGGACGCGGCGCGCCCCGGGGCGCCGGCGCCGAGGACCTGGTGTCGGTCACGGTCGGCCGGGACCGTCTGGTGGCGGTCGTGGGCGCCGCCCACCCCTTCGCCGGGCAGGCGGAGGTGAGCGTGGAACAGCTCAGGGGGGAGCACCTGATCGTGGCGCCCGCGGACGAGGAGCCGCTGGTCGCAGCCCGGCTGGCCGCCCTGCTTGGCGAGGGCGCCGACTCCCCCGCGCGGACCGGCGGGATCACGGAGGCACGCGACGTGCACACCATCATCGGACTGGCCTCCTGCGGGATCGGCGTGGGGCTCGGCCCGGCGTGCATGCGGGCGGCGGCGCGGCGGGGCACCTGGGTGTGCGAGGTGAGCCCGCGCGTGGAACTGCCGGAGCTGGTGATGTCCTTCCGCGCCCGGGACCGCTCCCCCGTCCTCGCGGCCTTCCTGGACACCACCCGGGAGGTGTGCCCGGGGGTGGGCGGACAGCTCGGGGACCGTCGCGTCGGACGGTGACGGCGCCGGACGGACACGGAAGACGGCCGGGGACGGGGTTCGGCCGGGAGCGGAGGCCGGGAGCGGGAGCCGCGGGCGGGAGCGGCGGCCGCCGGCGAGCCGGCCCGCCGTCAGGACGGCGTCCCGTACGGGTGCTCCCGTCACACTGTCGTGGGTCCTGCTCACACTGTCGTGGATCCCGCGCGGCGACGGCCGCCGGACGCCGGCCGCCGGCTCACCGCTGCGGTGCCCCGCGGCCGCGCCGGCCCGACCTGCGCCGGTCCTGCCCCCGCCCGCGGCCGCCGCGGCGAGGAGCGGGCTCCAGCGGCCCACTGGCGTCGCTGAAACCGCCCGGCGCGCTGAAACCGCCGGGGGCACTGAACCCGCCGGGCACGGCGGCGACTGCAGCGGCAGGGGCGGCGACCGGAGCCGGCTGCTCCTCGACGACCGGAGCCGGCCGCTGCGCGGCGGACGGGGCGGACCCGCGGGTGCGGGGCAGCGCGCGGCCGACCACGCGGGTGTGGGGCATCAGCGGGGCGCAGGCGACGCAGACCTCCGTCAGGGTCCACACCTGCCCGACGGCCGGGTCGTGGCGCAGGACCAGGACGACACCGCCGGCGCAGTCGACACGGGTGCCCTCGTGGGCGGCGCACTCGGCCTGGCGGCAGCCGCAGGCCGCGTCCGCGTGGACGGTGGCGGCGCGGGCGTGGGCTGCGGCGTGGGCCTCGGCGAACCGGCGCAGCGCCGCCAGGTCCTTGGAGCGCGGCGGCATGGCGCACGGCGAGGAACAACTCACCGAGGCGGTGCGGTCCTTGTGCCCCACGACGCGGACGGTCCAGACACGGGGCGGGCGCCGGGTGGCGCGGGGTGAGATGTGGTCCAAGACCGATGTCCTTCGGTGTACAGGGATGGTGTGCACGACACAGTGTCCTGCGACGTATACCCACCTTCGCGGAAGTGATCGCCGAGACCCGCGGATCGTCCGGTCCCGGTTCTGGTCCCCGGTCCGGTTCCGTCCGGACCGGCCGGGCGTGACGCTCTCCGTTCCGTGACCGTCCGGGCCCTCCCGGCGGGCGGGCGGACGAACAGCGTAATGCTCGGCGCCGTCGGCGCCGCGCCGGCTTCGGCCACGTTCCCACCGTTGCCGTCGGAACGCTGGGACAGTGTGCACCAAGGACCCCCGGCGGACAGGGCGCGGCGCGCCGTGCGTGGCGTACGCGAGGTACGCGGCGTACGTGAGGTGCACGGCGTACGCGGACCGGCCCACGCGCTCCGCACGTCGTTCAGAACAGCCGCCCCTGGTCGGCGGGCGCGGTCGGGCGGCGCGCACGGCGAGGTGCGCTCCGTGCGGGGCTCTCGCTGCCGAACAGCGGTGCCGTGCCGTACTCGTCCGGCTCGGCCGGGACCGCCGCGGTCCCGCCCCGCACGTTCAGGCACAGCGGAGCGTCCCGGTCGAAGTCCGACGGTGTCATCGCCGCCCACTCGGGCCCCTCCTCCACGTCCCCGCCCCCACACTCGCCCTCGTTCATCGACGTCCCTCTGCTTCCGCGGGCCATGGCACCATCTTCACCATTTGATCGTTCCCGCGCATCCCTCCGCCTCACCCACTGCGGCGCCCGGCGCGGCGCCCGGCCCCGCCCCGGCCGCCACACCCGTACCCGCCCGGGCCGAGGACCGCGTCGGTGCAGGTCACCATTGTTCTCCGGAAACGGTGAACCGATCGGCGGGGCTCGTCCGATGAGGAGACGTGAGCGAGACGAGAAGCGACGGGGAGTTGCTGCGGGCCGTCGCGGCGGACGGGGACCGGCGCGCCTTCGAAGAGCTGTACCGGCGGTACGCGCCCTGGCTGACCGCGCGGCTGCGCGGCCGCTGCGCCGACCCCGCGACGGTGGACGACGTCGTCCAGGAGACCTTCCTCGCGGTCTGGCGCGGCACCGCCCGCTACCGCCACGAGGGCGACGTGGCCGGATGGTTGTGGCGTATCGGCGCGCGGCGGCTCGTCGACGCGCTGCGCGGTGACGGCGCGCGCGGGCGGCTGCGGCAGGCGCTGGCCCGGCTGCGGCACCGAAACGAGGCGTCCGCGGAGGAGCGCGTGCTCGCGGGCGTGGAGCACGGGGACCTCGCGGGCGCCCTCACCCGCCTCTCCCCCGAACTGCGGGCGGTGCTGCAGGCGACGGTCGTCGACGGGCTCACCACCCGTGAGGCGGCCGTCCTGCTGGACATCCCGCCCGGCACGGTCAAGACGCGGGCCCAGCGTGCCCGCAAGCAACTGCGGGAGGCGCTGGCATGACCTGGCACGTGACAGAGGACGACCTGCGCGCGTACGCACAGGGGGAGCTGGCGCCGCCGCTGCTGTGGTCGGCCGACGCCCACCTCGCCGCGTGCGCCGGCTGCCGGGCGCGGCTGGCCGCGGCCGGCGACCCGGCCGCGCTCGACGCCGGCTGGGAGCGGCTGGAGGCCGAGCTGGATGCGCCGCGGCCGGGCCTCCTGGAGAGGCTGCTGGTGCGGTTCGGGACGGCCGACCACACCGCGCGGCTGCTGGCCGCGACACCGGTGCTGCGCCGCTCGTGGCTGCTGGCGGTGGCCGGGGTCCTGGTGGTGACGGTGGCGGCCTCGGACGCGCTGCGCTCGGCGCAGTCGCCCACCGCCTTCCTCGCCCTCGCCCCGCTGCTGCCGCTGGCGGGAGTGGCGCTGGCGTACGGTCCCGCGCTCGACCCGACGTACGAGATGACGGTGGTCGCCCCGGTGAACGGGTTCCGGCTGCTGCTCGTGCGCACCGTCGCCGTGCTGGCCGTGGCACTCGGTGTGAACGGCCTGGCGACGCTCGTGCTGCCCGCGTACGGGCTCGGGGCGCTGGCCTGGCTGCTGCCCGCGCTCGCCCTCAGCGCGACCGGTCTCGCGCTCACACCGCGGTTCGGGCCGCGGCGGGCCCCCGCGCTGACCGGCGGGGCGTGGGCCGCGCTCCTGCTGGTGGCCCAGGTGGTCTCCGACGGAGCGACCCCCGCGCCGTTCACCGCCGCCGGGCAGGGCGCGGCCGCGCTGGTCGCCGCACTGGCCACCGTACTGCTCTACCTCGTCCGGGACCGTTTCGACGCCGCCGTCCCCGCCTCCTTCACCGACGTCCCGCACGGGAGCACCTCGTGAACCGCACCGTCTCCGCCTCCGGGCTCACCCTCCGCCTCGGCGGCACCACCGTCCTCGACGACGTCTCCTTCCGGCTGGACGGCGGCGTCACCGGACTGCTCGGCCCCAACGGCGCCGGCAAGACCACCCTGCTGCGGGTCCTCGCCACCGCCGTGCCCGCCGACCGGGGCGCCTTCACCGCGCTCGGCCACGACCCGGCCACCGCGGCGGGCCGCCTGGCGCTGCGGCGCTCGCTCGGCTACCTGCCGCAGGACCCCGGCTTCCACCCGGACTTCACGGCCTTCGCGTTCGTCGACTACGTGGCGATCCTGAAGGAGATGACCGACCGCGGCGCACGCCACCGCGAGGTGCGGCGCGTGCTGGACGAGGTCGGCCTCTCCGACGTGCGCGGCAAGCGCGTCAAGCGGCTGTCCGGGGGCATGCGCCGGCGTGTCGCCCTGGCCGCCGCGCTCGTCGGCGGCCCCGGCTTCGCCGTCCTGGACGAGCCCACCGCAGGCCTCGACCCCGAGCAGCGGATGCGCTTCCGGGACCTGGTCGCGCGGCTGGGCGAGGGCCGTACCGTGCTGCTCTCCACCCACCAGACCGAGGACGTGGCGACGCTGTGCCACCGTGTGATCGTGCTGGCCGGCGGCCGCGTCCGCTTCGAGGGCACCCCGGCCGAGCTGACCGCGCGGGCGGCCGGGCGGGTGTGGAGCAGCGCCGGCCGCGCCCCGGGCGCCCGTGCCGGGTGGCGCACCGCCGCGGGCTCCTTCCGCAACGTCGGTGATCCGCCAGAAGGCGCCGACCTGCTCGAACCGACCCTGGAGGACGGCTACCTGATCGCCCTCGACGACACCGCGGCAGAGGCGACGGCCCGATGACCACCATGCCTCCCACGCCGGCCGCCCCCGCTCCGGCGCCCACCGGGCCGGAGCCGGCCGGCGGGCGCCCGCGGGCCGTCCTGGCGCTGGCCCGCTTCGAGACGCGCGAACTGCTGCTGCAGATACCGGTCCTGGCCTCCCTCCTGCTGTACGTGGCCACGGCGGCCTGGCAGCTGTACTCCGGTCACGAGGGGTGGAGGACGGTACCCGGCCGGGAGGGCATGGCCGACTATCCGGCCCTCCAGGACGCCGACCGGGGCACCCAGGGCGACTGCCTGCTCCTGGGCGTCGCGCTGTTCGTCTGCGCCAATAGGGCCGTGCTGCGCTCGCGCCGCTCGGGCACCGACCGGCACTTCGACGTCCTCGTCGTGGAGCCGTGGCGGCGCACGGTCGCGCACGCGCTCTCGGTCGTGCCCTTCGCGGCGTTCACCGCGCTGGTCGTCGCCGTCCGGTTCGGCCGGGCGGCGCTGCGGCCCGGCGCGGTCGGCGACGGTTCGCTCTCCGAGCTGGCAGCGGGCCCGCTGGCGGTGCTCCTGTTCGGCGTCGCGGGCGTCCTGCTGGCCCGCCTCGTCCCCTCCGCCTGGGGCGCCCCGCTCTTCGTGATCGCCCTCTACGTGGCCGTCGCCTCCTTGCTGGTGCTGACGGAGGGGGCCCACTGGGCGGAGTGGCTGTTCCCCACCGTGTCGGAGTCCGGCGCGGACCCGCTCCCCTCCGACCTGCTGGGCCGCCCGGCCGCCTGGCACGCCCTGTACCTGGCCGGTCTCACCGGGACCCTGCTGGGCGCCGCGGTGCTGCGCGGCGGCGGCCGTACGCCGCGGATCAAGGCGCTGACCGCACTCGCGCTCGCCGCCATGGTGACCGGGATCGCCGGGCAGTCCCCGGCCGCGTCGCCGGAGCTGGACGCGGCCCGCGCGAGGGTGTCCCTGCACCCCGAGCGGTACGAGACCTGCACCACGCGCGGCGCCACGGTGTACTGCGCCCTCCCCGAGTGGACCGGCCGCACCGACGACTGGGCGGAGGCCGTCGAGCGCGTCCGCTCCCTGGCGGGCGGCGACGCGGCCGGCCGGCGGCTGACCGTACGGCAGCGCGTCGAGGCCCGCTACGGCCCGGAGAACGATCCCACCTACCCTCCCCTCTCCGCTCCCGGCGAGGTCACCGTCCTCACCCGCTGGGGCGGCACCCGGGTCCCCGAGTTCGCGGCCGGTCTGGCGTCCGTGCTGGTCGCGGGCGACGAGAAGGCCGGCGGCGAGGTGTGCGACGGCCGCATGGTCACCGTCATGTGGTTGGCTCTGGGCGCCGCCCCCGATCCGACGGCCGCCCTGCGCTCCGTCCGCCTGGACGACGGTGTCACCGGGTCCGCGTACGTACTGACCCCCACGGACGGCCTGCACATGGACGCCGCGCAGACCACGGTGGTCCGCGAGCTCCTCGCCCGCCCCCGGGACTCCGTCACGGCCGCGGTGAGGACCCACTGGACGGACCTGACAGCTCCGGGGGTCTCCACGTCCCGGGTGGCGGAGCTGCTGGACGTGTCGCTTCCGGAGGGGACGGGGGCCGGGGACCCGTGCGACGTGTGACGGCGGGAGCGCCGGCGAAACACGGCCGAAAAACAGGACCGCGACCTTCCGGCACCGCTTACAGGACAATGTCGGCAGCACCTGAATACTGAATTCCTGAACGAAATCCGGAACGGAAATCCCGAACCGTTCTCCGTTCACACGCCGCGCTTGCACATTCGGTCTTCCAAATTCCGCTGCAGACGGAAGAACAAAGCATTCCTTCCGGGCAGGAACTCCCTTTCCGCACACCCGAGAAAAGCAGAACCGCACCGAGGAGCGACACCGTCACGACCAGGCGACTGGCTCACCACCGAGACGGTGCGCAGGAGGCCGTTCCTGCGACATGCACCGCACCGCACACACCCTACAACCTCCACCGAGCGCAGTTGTCCCGGGTAAACGCACGGCAGATACGGAACTCCTCGCGTACGCGTCGCCCGCTGGCCGCGCAGCCCGCCCACCGCTCGAACCACAGACGGCCCTCACGTCTTTTCGAGTCCGCACGGGACCCGGGCGGAAACCAGCGACCACTCGGCACTCCACGAAAATCCTCACACCGGAGCATGGACCGGAAAGCGCCTGTCCCCCGGATCGATGATCCGCATACGCTGCCAAAGGAACGAAGCACCGGAACAGAAAACATTCGGCATTCAATACAGCCAGCTGCTACCGCAGGCGGGCCACACCCTGCACATGCACAGGAATGCTCAGACGGACCTTTCAGGGCCGTACCGGTGCTCAGCTCAAGCAATTGAGCAGAACGTGAGACAGGGCTATACCGAAGCACTTCGTGCAGGATGTCCGTGCGTCGACCGCGCACGACGGAAGCCCATCCCACACTTCCATACGGTTGCATTCACCGTCCGCGCCGGCACTGCAGCTCAGGGCGCGGCACCGAGCGAAAGTGCACCCTCACGACAGAACCCGAGGAGAGGGACAGCTATGCGCAAGACACTGGGAGCCGCAGCTGTAATCGCCGCCATGGTGTCCACACCACTGCTGTTGGCCGAGACCGCACACGCGGCCACTGGAGTAGGAAAGTTCCGGGACACAGTGACGGTCAACGCCGATGTGAACAAACGGAACGACGTCACCGTCAGCCTCAGCCAGGACCGCCGCTTCTACACCGTCCGGGATAGGGGGGACACCGTCGCTGCCAGCCGTGACTGCATCCAACTGACACCGAACTCGGCGATGTGCCCGATCGACGGTGTGGCTCGCATCCGAGTCCTCACCGGGAACCTTCCCGACAGGGTCTCGAACAACACCAACGTGAACAGCACGATGTCCGGGGGCACAGGCAATGACACTCTGACCGGCGGGAACGGCAACGACACCCTGACCGGCGGGGACGGCGACGACACCCTAAGTGGCAGGATCGGCAACGACGAGCTGCGCGGTGATCTCGGTGACGACAACCTGCGCGGGGACAGCGGCAATGATCGGATGTTCGGCGAGGCGGGCCGCGACACCATGAATGGCGGGTTCGGCGACGACACCATGTTTGGCCAGGCCGGTTCTGACTCGATCTTCGGTGATGTGGGCAACGACACCCTCCGCGGCGGGAACGACAACGACAGCCTGCGCGGCGGAAGGGGCAACGACTTGCACTTCGGCGAGGCCGGCAACGACAGGATCAACACGGTGGACGGCGTCCAGCGGAACGACCGTGCCGACGGCGGTACCGGCAGCAACACGTGCACCACCGACCCGGGCGACGTCAGGATCAACTGCGCCACTCCCTGACCCGCTGTCCGGCCGTAGGTGACGCGGCCGGGAACCACACCACTCACCCTGAACATGTGCTCCTGCCGAGGAGCACATGTTCAGCACGCAGGCGGAACCGAACGATCCCCGGCCGAGCCCCTGCCGGGGCGCACCTTTTTCTGCGTTGGGCGGGCCTCTGCAGGACGATGACCTGCCATTTGTCGTCGTCCCTCGCCATGTCGGACCATGGGGGACGTTCCGGCGATCCCGGACAGCAGTTCGATGAAAGGCGCACCACCCCATGCACGTCACCGGGACCGCCGCGCAGTCGGCTCCGGTCCCGCAGGAGACCCCTGCGGACCCCGCCCCCGCTTCCCGCCCCGCCGCGGACCCCCACGGCGACAGTGGCAGGCACGCCCGCCGCTTCGGGCTCCCCGTCGCCACCGCCCTGGTCATGGGCAACATCATCGGTGGCGGTATCTTCCTGCTCCCGGCCTCCGTGGCCCCGTACGGCACGGTCAGCCTGGTCGCCTTCGGCGTCCTGACCGTGGGCGCCGTCGCCCTCGCACTGGTCTTCGGGCGGCTCGCCGAGCGCGACCCCCGCACCGGCGGCCCCTACGTCTACGCCCGCGAGGCCTTCGGCGACTTCGCCGGCTTCCTCGCCGCCTGGGCGTACTGGATCACGACCTGGGTGTCGAACGCGGCGCTCGCCGTCGCCGCCGTCGGCTACCTCGACGTGCTGATCCCGGTGAACGACCACCGCTGGACCGCGTGCCTGGCCGCGCTCGTCCTGCAGTGGCTGCCCGCGCTCGCCAACTTCGCGGGCACCCGCTACGTGGGCGCCGTCCAGCTCGTCTCCACGGTGCTGAAGTTCGCGCCGCTGCTGCTCGTCGCGGTCGGCGGGCTGTTCTTCTTCGACCCGGACAACCTCGGCGCGTTCAACACGAGCGGCACCGGCTCCGTCGGCGCGGTGTCCGCCGCCGCCGGCCTGCTGCTCTTCTCCTACCTCGGCGTGGAGTCCGCCGCCGTCAGCGCGGGCGAGGTCAGGAACCCCCGGCGCAACGTGGGACGCGCCACCGTCGTCGGCACCGCGGGCGCGGCCCTCGTCTACCTGCTGGGCACCCTGTCCGTCTTCGGCACGGTCGCGCACGACCGCCTGGTGGAGTCCACCGCCCCCTTCTCGGACGCCGTGAACGCCATGTTCGGCGGCGCCTGGGGCGGCTGGGCCGTCGCGCTCGCCGCGCTGGTGTCGATGACCGGCTGCCTCAACGGCTGGACGCTGCTCAGCGCCCAGACCCCGTACGCCGCGGCCAAGGACGGGCTCTTCCCCGCCGCCTTCGCGCGGCGCCGGCGCGGCGTCCCCACCGTCGGCGTCGGCGTCACCGTCGTCCTGGCCTCGCTGCTCACCGTCTACAACTACACGGCGGGCTCGGCGAAGGTCTTCGAGATCCTGGTCCTCGTCACCACGTTCACCGCGACCGTGCCGTATCTGCTGGCCACCGCCGCCCAGCTCTTCCACCTCCTCTCGGGGCGGCGCGAGCTGGTGAACCCGAGGCGGCTGGCGCGGGACCTCGTGGTCGCGGCGGTCGCGGCCGCCTTCTCGCTGTGGCTCGTCGCGGGCGCCGGGTACGCGGCGGTGTACCAGGGTGTGCTGTTCCTGTTCGCCGGCGTCATCGTCTACGCGGTGATGGCGGCGCGGCGGCAGCGGGCGCACTGACCCGGCGGCGGGCGATCACCCCTCACCGGCATTCCGGGCGCGGGCGGCACGGACGGTGCGGCCCGCGCCCGCCGCGCTTCACCGCCGTGCTGGGCGCGCACGCCGGAACCGTTGACGCGGTCATGTCCAAGTCCTATCTTCTGGCCGAGCTTGCGAACCTCGTTCGACATACCGGACGTCCGTGGCCGTCCCGACCACCGGTGTCCCGCCCTCCGCCGCCCAGCCCACCGGGAGAAACCCGTGAGCCCCGCACCCGCTTCTGGGACGCCCAGCCGCCGGACGGTCCTCGGCCTCATCGCCGGTACGGCGGCCGCCGGCGCCGTCGGCGCCTCCGCCGGGACCGCGCACGCCACCGGGAGCGCGCATGCCGCCGCCCCGGCCTCGCCCGCCGTGACCTACACCAACACCCTCGCCGAGCAGCGGGCCGACCCGCACATCTGGAAGCACACCGACGGCTTCTACTACTTCACCGCCACCGTCCCCGCCTACGACCGGATCGTGCTGCGCCGGGCCACCACGATCCAGGGGCTGACCACGGCCGCCGAGACGACCGTCTGGACCCGGCACACCAGCGGCGAGGCGGGCGCCCACATCTGGGCGCCGGAGATCCACTTCATCGGCGGCAAGTGGTACGTGTACTTCGCCGCCGGCGCCGCGAACGACGTGTGGAGGATCCGCCCGTACGTCCTGGAGTGCTCGGCCGCCAACCCGCTGACCGGCGCCTGGACGGAGAGGGGCCGCATCGTGCTGCCGCTCGACACCTTCTCGCTCGACGCGACGACGTTCGTCGTGAACGGGACGCGGTACCTGTGCTGGGCGCAGAACGACCCGGCCGTCGGCGACGGCACCAACCTCTACCTGGCCCGCATGGCGAACCCCTGGACCATCATGGGCAGCCCGGTCATGATCAGCCGGCCGACCGCCCCGTGGGAGACGGTGGGACACACCGTCAACGAGGGACCGGCGGTGATCCAGCGCGGCGGCAGGGTGTTCCTGGCCTTCTCCGCCAGTGCCACCGACGCCAACTACTGCATGGGCCTGCTGACCGCGTCCGCCTCCGCGGATTTGCTGAACGCGGCGTCGTGGACGAAGACCGCGAACCCCGTCTTCCGCAGCAACGCCGCCACCGGCCAGTACGGCCCCGGGCACAACTCGTTCACGGTCTCCGAGGACGGGAGGTCGGACGTCCTCGTCTACCACGACCGCGGCTACCGGGACATCAGCGGCGACCCGTTGAACGACCCCAACCGCCGCACCCGCGTGCAGAAGCTGTACTGGCGGGCGGACGGCACACCCGACTTCGGCATCCCGGTCGCCGACGGTGTCACTCCCGTGCGGCTGTCCTCGTACAACTACCCGGACCGCTTCGTGCGGCACTGGGAGTACCGCGCCCGTACCGACGCGGACGTCTCACCGCTGGCCGACTCGCAGTTCCGCACGGTGGCCGGTCTCGCGGGCGGCTCCACGGTGTCGCTGGAGTCGGCCAACTTCCCGGGGTACTACCTGCGGCACAAGGACTTCGAGGTGTGGGTGGAGAAGGACGACGGGTCGGCGCGGTTCCGCGGCGACGCCTCCTTCCACGCCCGCACGGGCCTCGCGGACGCCGCCGGGGTCTCCTACGAGTCGTCCGACCACCCGGGCCGCTACCTCCGCCACTACGGCCACCTGCTGTACGTCCAGGCCCTCGGCACGGCGACCGACCGGGCCGACGCCACCTTCCACACCCAGTGAGCCGGCGCCGTCGCCACGGCCGGCCGTACCGAGGGGAGCCGCACATGCCCGGCCCGGACGCCACCACTCCCGACACCCCCGAAGCCGCTGACACCGGCGCCACCGCCCCGGACCGGGACGGAGCCGCCCGTCCTCCCGCCCCCTCCCCCTCGCGCCGCACCCTGCTGCGCGCCCTGACCGCCGTCCCCGCCTCGGCGCTGCTCCTCGGCGAACTGCCCGGCCTCGCGGGCACCGCCGCCGCGGCCGCGCCGCCGAGCGGGTCCGCCACCCGGTACACGATCGTCCCGTTCCCGAACAGCGACGACGGCACCGTCAACGTGTACCAGTCCGACGACGCCACCGACTTCCGGCTGGTCCGCGCCTCCGCGTACACCCCGCCCGCGGGCCGGATCCGAGACGCGAGCGTCCTGAGGCACACCGACGGCTTCTACTACCTCACCTACACCACGCGCA
This sequence comes from Streptomyces minutiscleroticus, assembly GCF_014650875.1. Lineage (GTDB taxonomy): Bacteria > Actinomycetota > Actinomycetes > Streptomycetales > Streptomycetaceae > Streptomyces > Streptomyces minutiscleroticus. Next base: position 122,997 of record NZ_BMVU01000022.1, on the reverse strand, counting down.
CCTGGCAGGACCCCAGCACCACGATCGGCTTCGCGCGCAGCGCCGACCGGGTCGGCTGGACCTTCCTGTACGACCACACGGTGCCGGTCGCGAACCTGTCCCGGGCGTGGGCACCCGAGTGGTTCGTCGACGCGGACGGCAGTGTGAACGTCATCGTGTCCTGCTCCACCACGGACAACGAGTGGAACTTCGTCCCGTACCGCTTGCGGGCCACCAACTCTTCGCTCACTTCCTGGAGTTCACCGGTCGCGCTGGCGGGCATCGGCGCCAACCACATCGACACGTTCGTCGTGCGGATCGGCTCGACGTACCACGCCTTCCCCAAGAACGAGACGACGAAGTACATCGAGTACGCCACCGCCTCCGGCCTGACCGGCCCGTACACGATCCGGCGGACGGGCGACTGGGCGGGCTGGGGCGGCACCCGCGAGGGGCCCGCGCTCGTCCGACTCGACAACGGCGCCTGGCGGATGTTCTTCGACGGCTACGGCGACGGCGGCTACTACTACAGCGACAGCCACGACACCTTCGCGACCTGGACGGCGCCCCGCAGGCTCCCGGGCGTCTCGGGCACGGCGCGCCACTTCACCCCGGTCAAGGAGACGGTCGCGGGCGGGCCGAGTCTGCCGACCGGGGTCACCCGCTCCTTCCGGTCGGCCAACTTCCCCACCCGCTACTGGCAGCAGCAGTCGTCGCCGGCCGACCTGGCCGTGGTGAGCTCCTCCAGCACCGCGGCCCAGAAGCAGGCGGCGGCCTTCGCCGTGGTGCCGGGCCTGGCCGACGCGAACGGCTTCTCCTTCCGGGACGCGTCGGGGAGGTACCTGCGCCACTGGGACTTCCGGGCCCGCTTCGACGCGAACGACGGCTCGGCGGTGTTCGCCCGGGACGCCACGTTCGTCGCCCGCACCGGCACGGCGTCCGGCTCCGTGCGCTTCGAGTCGTACAACTACCCCGGGTACTACCTGCGCCACTACGACTACCAACTGCGCGTGGACCCGGCGGACGCCACCGACCTGTTCCGCCAGGACAGCTCCTTCGTCCCGGTCACCGCCTGGGCCTGACCCGTACGGCGGGGCGGCCGGCGTACGACGCGTGCGGGCGGCGCGGCCACGGACAGTGCGGCCGCGCCGCCCGCACGGCGTGAACGATGTGCTCAGGCGTCAGGCGGCGGCGCCCGAACCGGTCGGCCAGCGGGCCGACGGAGACGGCCCCGACGACCACGCCGACGAGGGCGGCTTCACCCTCGCCCTGTCCGACCTCGGCGAGGCGACCCTGCTGCCCCGCCTGCCGGCGGCGGCGCGCGAGCGGGCGCCGCGGGCGTCGTTCACGGCCCGCCCGCTCGACGTGGACGACGCCGAGGGGCAGCTGCGCCGCGGCGACCTCGACGCGTTCGTGGCCACCCCGGTGACGACCTCGCACCGGACCGTCCGCATCCCGCTCTCCAACGAGAGGTACGTCGGCATGGTCGCCGCCGACCACCCCCGCGTCCGCGGCGACTCGGTCACCCTGCCGGACCTCGCGGCCGAGCACCACGCCACGGTCTTCGGCCCCAGCGGGCACACCGTGCCGCGCGCCGTGCTGGCCGCCCACGGGCTCCTGGACCGTGTGACCGTGGAGGCCACGCGCTTCTCGATGCTCCCCTGCCTGCTGGAGCGGACGGACCTGATCGCCGTCGTCCCCGAGTACGTCGGCGAGGTCTTCACCGCCTCGCACCGGCTGCGCCTGGTGCGGCCCCCCTTCGAGACCGAGCCGATCGAAGTGGCCCTCTACGCCCGGCACGAGTCCTCGCGCAGCCCGTCCCAGCGCTGGCTGGTGCAGTTCATGACGGAAGTGCTGGGCGAACGCGTGAGCCCGGCGCAGCTGCCGCCGTACACCTCCCCGCCGCCGTCGCGCCCCGCGAAGTGACCGCCCGGCGGCCACCCGGCGATCGCCCGGCGGCTGCTCGGCGACCGTCCGGCGACCGCTCTGCGGCTGCGGGGCGGCCGCCCCGCGGGCCTTCACGGCCGTCCGGCGCCGCCCGCCCGCAGAGGCCCGCAGGGCCCGCGAGGACACCGGGCGCGGCGCTCCCTCAGGGCCGCCACGCGTAGCGCACGTCCGGCTCGCGCTCCTCGTTGCCCCGCCCGTCGGTCCACTCGACGGCGACGAAGCCGTGCCGCTCGTAGAAGCGCCGTGCCGGGCCGTTGACCTGGAACGTCCACAGCTCCAGACCCTGCGGTCCGCGCCGCTTGGCCAGCTCCACGAACCGGTCCCCCAGGCCCCGCCCCCGCCACGCAGGATCCAGATAGAGCTGCTCCAGCTCCGCGCCGTCGAGCACCATCAGGCCGACCACGGCGTCCCCGTCGACCGCGACCCACGCCTCGTGCCGGACCACGACCACCTCGGCGAACCACTCCCGCACCTCGTCGTCGCCGTGCGCGCGGCGCACGGTCGGCAGCGCGGCCGCGAAGGAGCGCAGCCACACGTCGGCCATGCCGGCCGCGTCGGGGCCGCCGGCGCGCCGAAGCTCCACACCGTCACCGTCCACCACGTCGACACCGTTCACCGCGCCGTCACCGTTCACACTGTCGTCTCCCACAGCGTGCGACTCTCGCAGACGGGACGCCGCGGCGCAGCCGGATTACGGCGGGCGGCCCGCCGCGCCGCCGCCAAGTCCCGTGGCACGCCCACGAATGGGCTGCCGCGCCCGTGCGCACCGGGACGTCCGGGCCGGACGCGCGCAACGGCCTCTTTCCCGGGACAGGGCGATCGCCGGGCGGCACAATGACGGCGACGGCCGCGGGCGGGACAGCCGTACGCGGGAAGGGCCGTGCGGCCGAGAGGGCGGACGAGGGAAGGACACGACGTGAACGGGAGTCACACGCCGACGGGCGGGAGCGCACGGCTGAACACCGGCGTGGCGCACAACGCCCGCGTGTGGAACTACTGGATCGGCGGCAAGGACAACTACGAGGTCGACCAGCGGGTCGGCGAGCACGTCGCCACGGTGTTCCCGGTCATCCGGGACGTCGCCAGAGCGGACCGCGCGTTCCTGCGCCGGGCGGTCGCCCTGCTCGCCGGCGAGCACGGGGTGCGGCAGTTCCTCGACATCGGCACCGGACTGCCCACGGTCGACAACACCCACGAGATCGCCCAGCGGATCGCGCCCGACTCCCGGGTCGTCTACGTCGACAACGACCCCGTCGTGCTCGTGCACGCCCGCACCCTGCTGACCGGCACGCGCGAGGGTGTCACCGACTACATCGACGCCGACGTGCGGGACCCGGACGCCATCCTCGAACGCGCCGCGCGGATCCTGGACCCGGCCCGCCCCGTCGCGGTGATGATGCTGGGCATCCTCAACTTCGTGCTCGACACCGACGAGGCCCGGGACATCGTGCGGCGGGTCATGGCCGCGGTCCCCTCCGGAAGCTTCCTCGCCCTGACGCACCCCACGTTCGACGCCGGGATCGGCGGCGAGGGCCAGATCCCCGCCATGGAGTTCTGGAACGAGAACGCGGTTCCCCCGATCACGGCGCGCGGCGGCGCGGACATCGCCTCCTTCTTCGAGGGGCTGGAGCTGCTCGAACCGGGCCTGGTGTCGTGCTCGCGGTGGCGTGCCGGGGCGGACCCCGCCGCCCCGGTGCCGCAGTACGGCGCGGTGGCCGTCAAGCCCTGAGCCGCCGTGCGGTCCGCGGCGTCCGCGGGGTCCCGGCCGCGCGCGGCCGGGACTGGGTGAGGGCCGCTCCGGCCAGCACGATCAGCGCGCCCGCCGGGACGTTCCAGCCCAGGTGCTCGCCGAGCAGCGCGACCCCGGCCGCGGCGGCGATGACCGGGACGAAGTACGTGACCATCGTCGCCGTGGTCGGGCCGACCTCGGCGACCAGCCCGTACTGGACGAGGAAGGCGGCGCCCGTGCCGAGCGCGCCGAGCGCCACGACCGACAGCAGCGGCAGCACGGGCAGGCCGGACGGCACGCCCGCGAACAACGGTGTGACGACCGCCAGTTGCACCGTGCCCAGCAGCAGCTGCGCGGTGGAGAGGCCGAGGTGGGACGCCCCGGTGCCGGCGGAGGTCAGGAAGCGCCGGACGTAGGCCCAGCCGACCGCGTAGCTGGCGCTCGCCACCAGTGCCATCGCGGCGCCCGCCGGGTCGATGCCGTCGAAGCCCTGCCAGGCCCCCAGCACGGTCAGCACTCCGAGGAAGCCGAGGCCGAGGCCGGCCACGCGCCGCCGCGTCGGGCGGTCGTCCGAGAGGGCCCCGAGGGACAGCACCATCGCCCACAGCGGTGTGGTGGCGTTCATGATGCCGGCCAGCGTGGAGCTGATCGACAGTTCCGCGTACGCGAAGAGTGTGAAGGGCAGGGCGTTCAGCAGGAAGGCCGCGACGGCGAGGTGGGCCCAGTGCCGGCCGCCCCGCGGCAGCCGTTCGCGCTTGACGAGGAGCACGACCGCGAGCACGAGCGTGCCGAACACCATCCGCCCGAGCGTCACGTGCAGCGGCGCGAACCCTTCCGTGCCGACCTTGATGAACAGGAAGGAGAAGCCCCAGATCAGCGCGAGCGCCGCGAACTTCAGCCGCCAGTCGAGGCGCGGCCCGCCGGCGGGCGGGGACGCCGCGGGGGCACCGGGCGGAGCGGACGGTGCGAGGGCGGCGGGGGCCTTCGCGGGGGCGGCCGGGGACACTGCGGCCGAGGTGGTCGGTGTGACGGTCGGGGTCTTCATGCCGTAACGATGACGCGAAGCCATCATTTAGCACAAGCGAGTCTTTCTACAGAACAGTGCGTAGTATCGCTTACATGTTGAACCTGGAGCGCCTGCGCATCCTGCACGCCGTCGCCCGGCACGGCTCGGTGAGCGGGGCCGCCGCCGGCCTGCACGTGACCACCTCCGCCGTCTCCCAGCAGCTGGCGAAGCTGGAGCGGGAGACCGGACAACAGCTGCTGGCGAGGAACGGGCGCGGGGTGCGGCTGACCGACGCGGGCCGCCTGCTGGCCGGGCACGCGGGCCGGGTCATCTCCCAGCTCGAACTCGCCGAGTCGGAGCTGGAGGCGCACCGCGGCCAGGCCGTGGGCGAGGTGCGGTGCGACGCCTTCGCGACCGCCGCCCGCGGGCTCTTCCCGGCGGCCCTGCGCCTGCTGCGGCAGCGGCACCCGCAGTTGCAGCCCCGGCTGAGGGAGACCGACCCGGACGCCGCCGTGCGCCGTGTCGTGCGCGGCGACGCCGACCTCGCCGTCGTCATCGACTGGTACAACCGGCCGCTGCCGCTGCCCAGCGGCCTCGCCAAGGCGCATCTGCTGGACGACCCCGCCGAGGTGGCGCTGCCGGCCGGCCATCCGCTCGCCGCCCGGGGGCCGGTGGACCTGGAGGACTTCGCCGCAGAGCAGTGGATCACCTGGGCCGAGGGCGAGTTCTGCCACGACTGGCTGGTGTTCACCCTGCGCGGCAAGGGCATCGAGCCGGTGATCGCGCACACGGCGGAGGAGCACCACACACAGCTCTGCCTGGTCGCGGCCGGGCTCGGGGTGGCCGTCGCGCCCCGGCTGGGCCGCGACCCGGTCCCCGAAGGCGTGGTCTTCCGGCCCGTCCGCCACGCGATGAGGCGTCATGTGTACGCGGTCTGGCGCGAGGACGCCGACCGCCGCCCCTCGATCCGGGCCACCGTGGAGGCCCTGCGGGAGAGCGCGGACGCGGTCGCGCGGACGTGACGCCCGGCCCCCGGCCCGCGTCCGCGATGGATGCCCGGCCCGCACCCGCGTCCGCACCGGTTGCCCGGTCCGGCCTGATCGGACGGATCCCGCCTGATCGCCGGCCGGGAGAGGCCGGCGGGCCGCGCCTCAGGGGCCGTTCCCGTCCGCCGGCGGCTCGGCCGGAGCCACCGTCGGCGTCTCCGGCGGGAGGGGCGTGGGCACGGTCCGGCCGTCCGGACCCTCGGACCGGCCGTCCGGAGGCGCACCGGTGGCTTCGGTGCCGGCGGACTCGGGCGCCTCCGAAGGGGTGGGCTCCGCGGGCCGGGTGGCGGACCCCGACGGGGCGGGAGGCGACGACGGCGCGGCGGGCGCCGTGGAGCCGGTCACCGGCGGCGGCGCGAGGGGAACCGACGGCGACACGGTCCCCTGAGACGCCGTCAGGTGGACCGGCAGCGCGATGAGGGCCGCGACGGCGCAGGTCAGACCGGCCCCGGCGGCGGCGCGGCGCAGCCGCCTGCGGGCCGCGGCGCGGCGGATCGCCTCGTACCGGCCGGGCGGCGGGCCGAGGCGGTCGGCGGGGGGCCTCAGGAGCACCGCGAGGGGGTCGTCCGGACCGGACTCCGGGTCGTCGTCAAAGCGTGTGGTCAAGGCTCCTCCTCAGATGGACGCGGAGCAGTTCCCGGGCCGCGTGGAGGTCGGCCTTGACGGTTCCTTCCTTGCGCCCGGTCAGTGCGGACACCTCCCGGATCGGCATGTCTGCGTAATAGTGCAGCAGGATCGGGACGCGCAGCCGTTCCGGGAGCGACTGCACGAGCAGGCGCACCGACGGGTCGGCCGGTTCGGCGTGGGGGCTGACGGCGGCCTCCGTGGTGGCGCGGCGCACGGCTCTGCGCTCGCGCTCCAGCTTGCGCCAGTGGTCCCGCACGAGGTTGGCCGCCGTGACGTAGAGGAAGCCGCGGGGCTCCTCCACCGACGTCCAGCGGGCCCAGAGCCGGGTGAACGCCTCCGAGGCGATCTCGTGGGCCGTCCCGTCGTCGTCGACGAGGCGGCGGCACCAGCCGGCGAGGCGCGGGTAGAGGACGGCGAACAGCTCGGAGGCTGCCTTGTCGCGGGACCGTTTCAACGTTCTCCATGGTCGTGGCGGTGCCCGTACGGCACTCGGTGGCACCGGTACGGCACGCGTGGGGAAGGACGCCGGGCCGTCGGCGGACGTTCCGCGGGCCCGGCGTCTCGTCCGTACGGGCGGGTCAGGGGGGCGCGGGGCGCAGCGCGGCGAAGACGATCACGTTGTCGCGGTAGCCGTCGCCCTCGCGGGGGCCGCCGCACGTGACGAGCCGCAGCTCCGGGCGGTTCACGTCCCCGTAGACGTCCTCAGTGGGGAACCGCGCCCGCGCGACCGTCCGCACGGCGGTGACGGCGAACTCCGCCGCCGTGCCGTTCTCCAGGCGCACCACGACCCGGTCGCCGCGGCGCAGCCGCGCGAGGTGGCGGAAGACTCCGTCCCCGTAGGCGCCGACCGTGACGTGGCCGAGGACGACCGAGGGGCCGGTCCGGCCCGGCGTCGGCGAGTGCCGGTACCAGCCCGCGCGGTCGTGCGCCGTGACGGGAGGGACCTGCACGGTGCCGTCCGGCTCCAGCCCCAGCCGCAGGACCGGGGTGTCGACCCCGATGGCCGGGATCCGCAGCCGCACCGGGACCGACCGCCCGAGAGGGCGCACCGTCCCCGCGGGGGCCCGCGGGGGCTCCGGCGTGCTTCCGGTGTCCGCGTCCGCGGTCCGGCGGGGCGGGGCACCGGCGCAGCCCGCGAGCAGCGAGGCCGCCGCCGCGGTGGCGAAGGCGCGCCTGGAGAGCGGGGTCATGCCCGGGGCGCCCGGCGGCGGCCCCTGGCGTACACGGCCGCGCCGCCCGCGGCGAGCACCGCGGCGGCGCCCGCGCCGACCAGTCCGGTGCCGGGCGCCGACTCCGGGGCCGGCGCCGTCGCGCCGGTGTCGGGCGCGCCCTTCGGAACGGTGGAGACCTGGCCTTCGGCGGGCGCCTCGGTCGGCGCGGCCGGCTCCGGGGAGTCCTCGGACGGCGCCTCGGTCCCCTCCCCGGGAACGGGCGTCGGGGCGACGGTGGCGTCCGGCCGGGTCGCGGGGACGGGGGTCGCGTCGTCGGCGGAGGCGGGCAGGGCACCCGCCAGGACGGCGGTGGCCGCCAGGGCCATGGTGCCAAGAACGGTACGGCGCATGAGGTCGCTCTCTTCCGTAGGTCGGCCCGCCGTGCACGCGGCGCGCCGGGTCATGGATCGAGCGGAGAGACGAGGCGGCGGCCGACCGGGTTGTAAAGAGAAGGCAAAGTCGCGCCGTGGGTCGCTCCTTCCCCGTGGACCGGTGCCCGCCCTCGGTGCCGTCCGGCCCCAGGGCGTCCCGCATGCGGGCCAGCCGCTTGCGGTCCGGGCCCCCGCCCCGGGCGATCCGGACCGGGACGACCACCGCGAGCACGGCGAAGCCGACGGCCCCGCGCACACCGCCACCTCCCCTGTGTGCGCAACGGTTTCGGGACCGTGCACCCAGGGACTCGCGGGACGCTGTGGACGGCTCCCACGGTGTGTCGCCCGCCGGGGCGGGCGGGCGTGTGTCGCACGCCGGGGCGGGCGGGGCCGCCGGTCAGGCCGCCGCCGGCCGCTCCCCCGTGCCGGGGAACCCCGGGGTGCGCAGCACCCGCCGTCCGGCGTCCACGGCGAACACCTCGCAGCCCCGTCGTCCGGCGGCCCACCCGACGCCCTCCGCGCCCAGGGCGAACGCCGCCGTGGCGACCGCGTCGGCCTCGGTCAGGGTGGGGGCCACGACGGTGACGCTGAGCAGTTCGGCGGCAGGTCGGCCGGTCCGGCCGTCGACGATGTGGTCGCCGCGCTCGTAGCGCGCGGAGGTCGCCACGGCGCCGTCGGTGAGGTCCAGGACCGTGCACAGCCGGTCGGCGTGGTCGGGGTGGCGCACCCCGACGCGCCAGGGGCCGCCGGCGGCGACCACGTCGCCGCCGGCGTTGAGGCAGAAGCGCCGCAGCCCGGCCGCCGTCAGCAGGTGCGCGGCCCGCTGCACCGACCAGCCCTTCACCACCGCGCAGGGGTCGAGGCCGCGGCCGGGCAGGCGCACGTCGAAGGCGCCCCCCGTGGCGACGCGGTAGTGCTCGCACAGATCGAGGACCTCCCGCAGGTCCGCGCTGATCCCGTCGGCCGGCAGCTCGCCCCGGTCCAGCCGGGACACCTCGCTGTCCGCCTTGAAGGGGCTGAAGCGCGCGTCGGTCTCGTGCAGCCAGGCGAACACGGCGTCCACGGCGTCCGCGACCCGCGCGGGAGGACCGGCGTCGTCGATCCGCAGCGACACCGGGAAGCCCATGACGTGCTCGACGCGCCGCACCTCAGGCGCCCTTCGCGTCGAGGGCGGCCTGGAGGGACTCCCTGTACCCCTCGCTGGTGATCGTGGCGCCCGACACCGTGTCGATGTCGGCGCTCTGCGCCTGGAGGGTCTCCTCGATCAGGGTCGGCACCGCGGCCGTGGTCTGCGGGTGGTTCGGCTGCTGGAGCATCCGCACCGAACCGATCCGGTCGCCCTCGAAGACCACCTCCACCTGCACGGTGCCCTTCTCGGTGTCGACGGCGGTGCCCTGCACGGTCCGCGGGGCGTCGCCCGAGGACGAGGAAGCCCCTGAAGACGACGTCGGCGACGGTGCGGGGGCCGGTGCGGCCGGCTGCGCCGTGGCGGCCGTGCCGGCCGACGGCTCGTAGCGCCACAGCGGGACCAGGCCCGCGACGGTCAGGATCAGGACGGGCAGTGCTCGCTTCATCGTGTCTTCCTCATCCCGCCAGGCTGAAGCGCTCGAAGTGGATCTGCTGCTTGGGCACGCCCAGCTCGCGCAGGCTGCCGAGCACCGCGGTCGTCATGCCGGGCGGCCCGCACACGAAGACGTCCCGGTCGGCCACGTCGGGCACGAGCCGCGCGAGTTCCGCGGGGGCCAGCCGGTCCGGTACGGCGGGCCCGGTCACCAGGTGCAGCTCGGCACCCTTGGCGTGGGCGAGTTCGCGCAGTTCGTCGTAGAGGACCGCGTCCCGGTCCGCCCCGACCCGGTAGATGACGACCGCGTGGCCGTGCAGCTCCTCCAGCAGGGCCCGGATCGGGGTGACGCCCACGCCGCCGGCGATGAGCAGGGCCTCGGGGCGCGTGCGGTGCAGGGCGGTGAAGGCGCCGTACGGGCCCTCGGCGAACACCCGGGTGCCCGCCTTCAGGTGCCGCAGCGCGGCGGTGGCGTCACCGGCCGTCTTGGCGGTGAGCCGCAGCGTGCGGCCGTCGGGCGCGGCCGACAGCGAGAACGGGTTGGCCTTCCACCAGCGGTCCCGGGTGAGGAAGCGCCACAGGAAGAACTGGCCCGCGCGGGCCGGCAGCCGGTCCAGGTCGCGGCCGGTGACGTAGACGGAGACGACGGTGTCGGACTCGGGGACGACGGCGCTGACGCGCAGTTGGTGGCGCAGGTTCCGCCACAGCGGCAGCGCCACCCGGCCCGCGAGCAAGGCGCCGAGCGCGACGCCCCACAGGGCGTACCAGTACGCGGTGGCCGCGGACGAGGCGGTGAAGGTGGTGCCCACCGCGACCTGGTGGGTGAAGGCCAGCACGACCGCGACGTAGGTGTACAGGTGGATGAAGTGCCAGGTCTCGTAGGCGAGGCGGCGGCGGGCGAAGCGGGCCGAGACGGCGCCGACGGCCAGGATCAGGAAGAACGCGACGACCGCGCGCAGCACGCCCTCCACGGTCCCGGCGAGGTCCACGATCTGGTTCACCGGGTCCATCGAGGACAGCTCGGCGTAGCCGAAGGCGATGAACACCGCGTGGCCCAGCAGCGTCCACAGCAGGCCGAAGCCGACCCAGCGGTGCCAGGAGGTCAGCCGGTCCATGCCGATGCGGCGGTCGAGCCACGGCAGCCGGGCCACCAGCAGCAGCTGGAAGGCCATCAGCAGCGCGCCGTAGAGCCCGGTCAGCCGGCCCAGCACGATGAGGGCGTTGGAGCCGAACCCGGCCTGTACGAAGAAGAAGGTCACCACGGCCGCGTTCGCGGCCGGCACGGCGTACAGACCCGTGCGGGCCACCACCCTCGGGCGTATCGCCGTGGGGGGCGCGGGGGGCGATTGGACGGTCGTCACGGGCGGCAGCTCCTCGATCGGGTCCGGGGGGACCAAGCTTCTCCGGCGGAACCTGTCGATCTGCTGTCGTAGAACTTTCAAGTGGTTATCGATGTGGCCACGGAGGGCGGCCGGGAGGCGGCCCGCGCGAGCGCGTGCAGCACTATGAACGGGTGGAAAAAGTACGCCTGCTCGTCGTGGACGACGACCCGCCCATCGCCGACCTCGTCGCGACGGTCGCCCGCTACGAGGGCTGGGAGGCGGTCACCGCGAACTCCGGCGAGGAGGCGCTGCGGAAGGCCGCCGGGTTCCGTCCCGACATCGTGGTGCTCGACCTGATGCTGCCCGACGTGGACGGCTTCGGCGTCCTGGACCGGCTGCGGCGTTCGGGGACGATGGTGCCGGTGGTGTTCCTCACCGCGCGCGACGGCGTCGCCGACCGGGTGGCGGGGCTGACCCGGGGCGGCGACGACTACCTGGTCAAGCCGTTCGCCGTGGAGGAGCTGATGGCGCGGCTGCGGACGGTGCTGCGGCGCAGCGCCGGGCCCTCCTTCCAGCGGTCGGTGCTGCGGGTGGCGGACCTGACGATGGACGAGGACACCCGGGAGGTGCGGCGCGGCGGGAGCCCGCTGACGCTCACCCCGACCGAGTACGAGGTGCTGCGCTACCTGATGCGCAAGTCGCCGACCGTGCTCACCAAGGCGCAGATCCTCGACCACGTGTGGGAGTACGGCTTCGGCGGCCGCTCCAACGTCGTGGAGCTGGCCGTGAGCCGGCTGCGCCGCAAGCTCGACGAGACCGGCGCGGGCGGTGCGGACGATGCGGGCGGTGCGGGCAGGCCGCCGCTGATCCACACCGTGCGCGGCTTCGGGTACGTGATCCGGCAGGCGGCCGAGTGACGGGGCGGCTGCGCCGGGCGCACCCCGGGGTGCGGCGGGCCTACCGGCGGCTGCGCCTGGGCACCCGGCTGGCGCTGGGCGTCGGCGCGCTGTCCCTGGTGATGTTCGCCGCCGTCGGCACGGCGCTGACGGCGTACATGCGGGACTACCTGGAGCATCAGCTCAACGACCAGCTGAAGCTCGTGCAGGTCCTGCAGTCCAAGGACGCGGCGGTCCACGGCACGGTGAAGCGGCAGCCGTACTACGGCTGGTACACGGCGGTCTACGACGTGTCGGGCGGCTCGGCGGTGCTGCGCAGGCCCGCCGACGTGCCGGCCGACACCAGCGCGCTCACCGCCCTCGCCGAGCGGATGGCGCGCTCGGACGCCGACCTCACCCGCACCGCGTGGATCGACGACGAGGGCACCTACCGGCTGCGGGCCTGCGAGGTCGAGTCCGGTGTGGTGCTGATCAGCGCCGCGCCCACGGAGAACATCGACGCCACCCTGCGGCAGCTGATCACCGTGCAGGTCGTGGCCTTCGTCCTGGCGGCCCTGGCCCTCGTGGTGCTCGGCCGGGCGCTGCTGCGGCGCGGCCTGAAGCCGCTGAGCGACATGGCGCACACCGCGCACGGCATCGCCTCGCACGACCTGACGGAGTCGGCGGCGCGGCTGCCGCTGCGCGCGGGCGGCCGGGACGGCGGCCCGGAGGTCGAGGAGCTGCGCACGGCGTTCAACACCATGCTGGAGCACATCGACGACTCGCTCGCGGTGCGCGCGGAGGCCGAGCGGCGGCTGCGCCGGTTCGTCGCGGACGCCTCGCACGAGCTGCGCACCCCGCTGATGTCGGTGCGGGGGTACGCGGACCTGTTCCAGTACGCGGCCGCCAACGCCCCCGAGGAGCGGGAGCGGCACCTGGCGCGGCTGCGCGCGGAGGCCGCGCGGATGGGCGTCCTCCTGGACGACCTGCTGCTCCTCGCCCGCCTCGACGCCGCCGAGGTGGAGGCGCCCCTGCAGCTGGAGGAGACGGACCTGGCGGAGCTGGTCCGGCAGGCCGCCGACGCCTTCCGGGCGGGCCGCCCCGGGCATCCGCTGACGGTATCGGGGACGCCCGGGCCGCTGCGGCTGCGCCTGGACCCGCAGCGCATCCGCCAGGTGCTGGACAACCTCCTCACCAACGCCGCCGTGCACACCCCGCCGGGCACGCCCGTGTCCGTGTCCGTGTCGGTCGCGGACGGCACCGCGCTGGTGCGCGTCGCCGACGCGGGCCCCGGCATCCCGGCCGCCGACCGGGAGCGGGTCTTCGACCGCTTCTACCGCGTCGACAAGGCCCGCAGCCGCGACCGCGGCGGCAGCGGCCTGGGCCTGGCGGTCGCCTGCTCCCTGGTCCGGGCGCACGGCGGCACGATCGAGCTGAGCAGCGAGCCGGGGGCGACGGTGTTCACGGTCGCCGTGCCGGTCGGCGGGGGGACGGGGGGACCGCAGGGCCGCTGACACACCGTCAGCGCTGTTCACGGCCGCCGTACCGGTCGCCGCGGAAGCAGGGAGCCGCAGGGCCGCCGACGTGCCGCCGACGGCGCTTACGGTCGCCGTACCGCCGGCGGGGGGACGAGGAGACCACAGGTCGGCGCTGTGCACGGCCGCCGTACCGGTCGCCGCGGGGACGGGAGGACCGCAGGGCCGCTGACATGCCGTCAATGGTGTTCCCGGCCGGCACGAAGGCGGGGAACCGCAGAGGCGGTGACACGCCGTCAGGTCCGAGCGGCGGCTCGGCCAGGACGTCACGGAAGGGGTCCCGTACGTGAACCGGGCGGCGGTGTCCCCGGTCACCGGGAGTGGGCCGCAGAGCCGTCGGCGTGCCGTCAGTCCCTCGCGGCGGGGCCGCGGCCCGCCCGCCGCGGCCCGTCCGGGTCACCGCAGCGGCAGGTCGACGCGGAGCAGCCACTGGCCGTCGTCCCGTCCCGCCCGGGCGTCGCCGCCGAGCAGGGCGGCCCGTTCTCGGATGCCGCGCAGGCCGCTGCCGAGGCCCGCGCCGGCCGGCGGCGCCCCCGCGGCCAGCGGGTTGCGCACCTCCAGGCGCAGCCGGGCCTCCTCCACGGCGACCCGTACGCGGACCGGGACCGGACCCGCGTGCCGCAGCACGTTGGTGAGGGCCTCCTGGAGGATCCGGTAGCCCTCGCGGGAGACCGGACCCGGCACGTGCTCCAGCGCCCCGCTCACCTCGGCGTCGACCTCCGCGCCCGAGGAGCGCGCGGAGTCCAGCAGGCGGTCCGCCTCGGCCAGGCCCGGCCGGGTGCCGGCGGGCCGCGACGTCTCGCGCAGCACGACCAGGACCCGCTCCAGGTCCTCCAGCGCCGCCCGCCCCGTCTCCTCGATGGCCCTCAGCGCCCGGTCGGTGAAGTCCGGTGAGCCGGCCGCCCGGGCGGCGCCCGCCTGCACCACGGCCAGGGTCAGCGCGTGGCCGATGGAGTCGTGCAGCTCCCGCGCGATGCGGTTGCGCTCCAGCAGCCGCTCGGTGCGCTCCTCCAGTACGGCCAGCCGCTCCTTGGCCGAGGGGCCGAGCAGCCGGCGGGCGGCCCGTGCCATGAGGGCGCCCGCCCCGGCGACGATCATGAGCAGCACCAGTACGGGCACCGGCGCCAGCAGGGCGTACGCCCAGCCCGGCTCGGCGGAGCGCAGCAGCGGCGCGGTGGGGCCGGGGTCCCCGACGGCCGCCCCGGTGAGCGTCAGCGAGAGGGCCATCAGCTGTCCCGACACCAGCGCGACGGCGAGCCCGGCCTCCAGGCGCAGCACCATCCAGACGGCGGTCCTGCCCCGGTCGCTCCACGAGGCGGACGGCGTGGCGGAGACCCCCGGGTCCTCGTCGCCCTTCACGCGCGCGTGCGCCCCGGGGAACAGCATCAGCCGCGCCTGCAGCCCTTCCGCCCGGCGCGTCCCGGGCACCGCGGCCGCGGCCAGGGCCAGGGGGACGGGCAGGACCGCGATCAGCGCCCAGTCCGCGAGCGACGGGTCGACCAGCCCCGGGTAGACCATGGCGCACACGAACGGCACGACCGACCCCACCAGCAGGTGGAGCCAGCGGGTGTAGGTGACCGCACGGGTCAGCGGCGACAGGATGCCTGGCATCCCGTCATGGTCGCAGGGCGGGCGGGAGCGCCGCCTCCCCCGCGCGGGGGAGGCGGTCTCCTCCGGCGGGGGAGGCCCGCCGCTCCCCCGCGCGGCCAAGCTGGGGCCATGACCAGCATCGACGTCAAAGACCTCACGAAAAGGTACGGTGCCACCCGGGCCGTGGACGGTCTGACCTGCCGCTTCGAACCGGGCCGGGTCACCGGTTTCCTCGGCCCCAACGGCGCCGGCAAGTCCACCACCATGCGCCTCGTCCTCGGTCTCGACCGGCCCACCTCCGGCACCGCGACCGTCGGCGGCCGCCCGTACGCGGCGTACGGCGAACCCCTGCGCGCGGTCGGCGCCCTGCTGGACGCCCAGGCGGCCCACGGCTCCCGCACCGCCCGCGACCACCTGCGCCTCCTCGCCGTCAGCAACCGCATCCCGGACCGCCGCGTGGACGAGGTCCTCCAGGACACCGGTCTGGCCCCGGCGGCCGGCCGCCGTGTGAAGACCTTCTCGCTCGGCATGCGCCAGCGTCTGGGCATCGCCGCCGCGCTGCTCGGGGACCCGCCCGTGCTGATGCTGGACGAGCCCGCCAACGGCCTGGACCCGGAGGGCATCGTCTGGATCCGCCGCCTGCTGCGCCGGCTCGCCGACGAGGGCCGCACGGTCCTGGTCTCCAGCCACCTGATGAACGAGACCGCGGCCTTCGCCGACCACCTCGTGGTCCTCGCGCGGGGCCGGCTCCTGGCCGACCTCCCCGTGGAGGACTTCATCGACCGGTACAGCCACCCGCGCGTCCGCGTGCGCACCGGAGACCCCGTCCGGCTGCGGGCCGCCCTGCGCGCCGCGGGACACACCGTCGAGGAGGGCGCCGACGGCCGCTGGACGGTCGAGGGCGCCAGAGCGGAGGAGGTCGGGGCCGTCGCCGCCCGCGAGGGCGTTCCCGTGCTCGAACTCGCCGACGAGCGCGCTTCCCTGGAGCAGGCCTACCTCGCCCTCACGGCGGGCGGGACGGAGTTCGCCGCCGCTCCCTCCCCCTCCCCCACCGCCCCTCAGGAGGTCTGACCATGTCCGTCACCGCGGTGCTCCACTCCGAATGGATCAAGATCAGGTCGGTCCGGGCGAGCCTCGGGTCGCTCGTCGCGGTCCTCGCCGTCGCGCTGGCCGTCACCCTGCTCGTCTACTCCACCATCGGCAAGGCGGAGGCGGAGAACGGCGGGGACCCCGTCTTCGAGGCCTTCTACCCCGTCAACTTCACGCAGATCGCCGCCCTTTCCTTCGGGGCCACCGCCGTCTCCTCGGAGTACGCGCACAACGCCCTGCGGGTGTCGCTGTCGGCCGTGCCGCACCGGGGTCTGCTCTACGCGGCCAAGACGGCGGTCCTGGCCGGTGCCGCCCTCTGCGTGGGGCTCGTGTCGTCCTTCGCCACCTTCCTCACGGGCCAGGCGTTCCTGGACGAGTACGCCGTCGGCATCGGCGAGCCCGGGGCCCTGCGGGCGTGCGTCGGCGGGGGCGTCTACCTCGCGCTGATGACGCTGTTCGCCGCGGGACTCACCTTCCTGCTGCGCAGCGCCGTCGCGGTGCTGAGCCTGCTCATCCCGTTCATCCTGATCGTGTCGTTCGTGATCGGGGACATCGCCGACGGCGTCTCCCGGTACCTGCCGGACCGCGCCGGGCAGCAGGTGCTGTACCAGCACCCGGCCGGGGAGGTGGGCCCGTGGGCGGGGCTCGGGGTGACGGCGCTGTGGGCGGCGGCCGCGCTCCTGGCCGGATGGCTGGCGGTGCGCCGACGCGACGTCTGACCTTCCGGCGCCCGGCTCCTCGGCCCCGGCCCGCCGGCGCCCGGCCCGCCGGCGCCCGGCCCGCCGGCGTCCGGCCCGTCGGCGCGCGGTCCCACCGTCCGCCCGGTCCCACCGTCCACGCGGTCCCACCGTCCGTGCGGTCGCGCCGTTCCCGGCGGGCCGGGCCCGCCGGGAGCACACGGTGCGCCGTCGCGGTACACGCCGTACGCTCGTGGCGCTCACGCCGAACGACGCCGTCGCCCGTGGCCGGTTCCGCACCGTGCGGGAATACCGGGCGCCCGCCCATGACTTGGAGCCGGACATGACCACCACACCGTTCGACCCGCGCACGCTTCTCGCGGAAAGCCGGCTCGGCGTCCTCGCGACGATCAAGTCGGACGGCCGCCCCCAGCTCTCCCCCGTCATGCCCTACTACGACCGGGAGTCCGACGTCCTCTACGTCTCGATGACCGAGGGGCGCGCCAAGACGGCGAATCTGCGCCGTGACCCGCGCGCCACCCTGGAGGTCACCGCCCCCGACGGCCGCTCCTGGGCCACCGCCGAGGGCACGGCCCTGCTCACCGGGCCGGGAACCGACCCCGGGGGACCCGAGGTCGAGGCCCTGGTGCGCTACTACCGCGCCGCCGCCGGGGAGCACCCGGACTGGGACGAGTACCGGTCGGCGATGGTGTCCGACCGCAGGGTGCTCATGACGATGACGGTGGACCACGTGTACGGCGCCCACATCGGCTGACGGCGCTTCCGCACCGGCCGGGGGCGCGCTTTCACACCGGCAAGGGCACGCTTCCGCACCGGCCGGGAGCACGCTTCCGTACCGGCTGACCGCGCTTCCGTGCCGACGGAGGCGCGCCTCCGCACCGGCAGGGACGCGTCAGGCCCTCGCCGTCCGGCGCCGCCTTCCCCGCCGGACTCCGTCCGCCGCTGCCGCCCGTGCGCTCGGCGGCGGCAGCGGCGAGAGGACGGCTTTCCCCCGATGGTGTCGGGGACCGGCGCGCCCCGGCGCGGCTGCGCCGCCGCGCGTCCCCGCGCCCGTACGCTCGCCGCGCCGGGCGACGGATCCGGAAGAGCGGCGCACCGGCCCGGCCCGGGCCGCCGGGCCCCTCTCCGCCGCCTCCCCGGCTGCCCCGCAGCACAGTGAAGGCGCAGGAGATGGACAGCGAGCACACCTCGGCCGTGGCGGCGGACGTACCGGCCGCACCGCGGGACGTACGGCGGCGGCCGCCGCGCACCGACGCGGTCCTGGCCGACCCCCGGCTGGCGGCGGCCGCGGACCGGCTCGGGCGCGGGCTCGTGAAGGCCGCGGTGGCCGGTGCGCAGGAGCGGGTCCGGGCCGGTGAGATCCCGCCCCACGAGGTCGCCGAGCACGCGGTGGCCGCGCTGCCCGCCACGGCGTCCCGGCTGCGTCCGGTGATCAACGCTACCGGCGTGCTGCTCCACACCAACCTGGGCCGGGCCCCGCTGTCCGCGGCGGCGTGCGAGGCCGTCCTCGCGGCCGGCGGCACCACGGACGTCGAACTGGACCTGGCCACGGGCCTGCGGTCGCGGCGGGGCCGGTCGGCGGTCGAGGCGCTGCTGGAGCGGGTGCCGCTCGCGGAGGCCGCCCACGTGGTCAACAACGGGGCGGCGGCGCTGGCGCTGGCGGCGACCGCGCTGGCGCGGGGCAAGGAGATCGTCGTCAGCCGGGGCGAGATGGTGGAGATCGGGGACGGCTTCCGGCTGCCCGACCTCCTGGTGAGCACCGGCGCCCGGCTGCGGGAGGTCGGCACGACCAACCGCACGTCCCTCGCGGACTACGCCTCGGCGGTGACGCCGGAGACCGGGTTCGTCCTGAAGGTCCACCCCTCCAACTTCCGCGTCACCGGCTTCACGCACGCCGTCGGCGTCGCGGACCTGTCCCGCCTCGGCGTGCCCGTGGTCGCGGACATCGGCTCCGGGCTGCTGGCCCCCGAACCGGTGCTCCCGGACGAGCCGGACGCGGCCGGCTGGTTGCGCGCCGGCGCCTGCCTGGTGACCGCCAGCGGCGACAAACTGCTGGGCGGCCCGCAGTGCGGCCTGCTGCTGGGCCGGGCCGATCTCGTACGGCGGCTCGCCCGCCACCCCCTCGCGCGGGCCCTGCGCGTGGACAAGCTGACGCTGGCCGCCCTGGAGGCGACCCTGCGGGGACCGGCGACGCCGGTCCACACCGCGCTGCACGCGGACCCCGGACGGCTGCGCGAACGGGCCGAGGAGCTCGCGGCGCGGCTGCGTCGCCACGGCCTCGACTGCCGGGCGGTGCGGAGCGAGGCGGTGATCGGCGGCGGCGGCGCGCCCGGCGTCGCGCTGCCGAGCGCCGCGGTGTCGGTGCCCTCCTCCTGGGCCGGTCCGCTGCGCCGGGCGACGCCCCCGGTGGTGGGCAGGGTCGAGGGCGGCCGGTGCCTGCTGGACCTGCGGGCGGTGCCCGAGACGGCGGACGCCGCACTGGCGGACGCCGTGCGGCGGGCGTGCCCCGCGGCCGCAGGCGGGCGTGCCCACGGCAACCCCGACGGCCGTCCCGCCGGCCGTCCCGAACGGGAGGGGTGACCTCCGCGTGCACGTCCTCGCCACCGCCGGACACGTCGACCACGGCAAGTCCGCCCTGCTGCGCGCCCTGACCGGGACGGAGCCGGACCGCTGGGCCGAGGAGCGGCGCCGCGGCATGACCCTGGACCTGGGGTTCGTGTGGACCCGGCTGCCCGGCGCCGGGGACGTGGCCTTCGTCGACGTACCGGGGCACGAGCGGCTGGTGGGCAACATGCTCGCCGGGGTCGGACCGGTCCCGGCCGTCCTCTTCGTGGTCGCCGCCGACCAGGGCTGGCAGCCGCAGTCGGAGGAGCACCTGGCGGTCCTGGACGCGCTCGGCGTGCGGCACGGCGTGCTCGCCGTCACGCGCGCCGACCTGGCGGACCCGGCGGCGGCGCGCGCGGAGGCGCTGGCCCGGCTCGCGAAGTCCTCGCTGGGAGCGGTGGAGTGCGTGGCCGTCAGCGCGGTGACCGGCACCGGTCTTGACGGCCTGCGGGCGGCCCTGGCCCGGCTGGCCCGCGCGCTGCCCGCCGCCGACACCGCCGCGGACGTCCGCCTGTGGGCCGACCGCGTCTTCACGGTGCGCGGCCGCGGCACGGTCGTCACCGGCACCCTCGGCGCGGGCACGGTCCGGGTCGGCGACCACCTCGAACTCGCCCGGGACGGCAGGCCGTTGCGGGTAAGGGGCCTGGAGACGCTCAAGGAGCCGCGGACGGAGGTGGGCGCCCTCGCCCGGGTCGCGGTCAACCTGCACGGCCCGGGGGCCGGGACGCTGCGCCGCGGGGACGCGCTGCTCACGCCGGGGCGGTGGCTCACCACGGACACGGTGGACGTACGGCTCGACGGCGATCCCGCCGGCGAGCTGCCCCGGCACCTCACCCTGCACGCCGGGTCCGCGGCCGTCCCCGTGACGGTCCGTCCGCTGGGCCGGGACACCGCCCGCCTGCGCCTGGCAGGACCGCTGCCGCTGCGGATCGCCGACCGGGCGCTGCTGCGCGACCCGGGCCTGCACCGCGTCCCGGCCGGGGTCACCGTGCTCGACGTGCGCCCGCCGGCGCTCACCCGGCGCGGCGCGGCCGCCGCCCGCGCCCGTGAGCTCGACGCGGTGGGCGGGCCGCCGGACGCGGCCGGGGAGCTGCGCCGGCGCGGCCTGGTGCGGCGCGGCGAGCTGCTCGCCATGGGCCTGCGCCCGCCGGCCGACCCGGTCGCCGGGGAGTGGCTGGCCGACCCGGAGCACTGGGCCGGGCTGCGGGACGGGCTGCGGCGCGCCGTCGAGGAGCACGCCGCCCGCCACCCCCTCGATCCGGGCCTGCCGCTGGAAGCCGCCCGGCAGGCGCTCGGCCTGCCGGAGCGCTGCCTGGTCGAGGCGCTGCTGGCGGCCGGCCCCGGCCTGCGGCAGCGCGAGGGGCGCCTCTACGGCAGCCGGGCCCGGCCCGTCCTCCCGCCCTCGGTCGAGGCCGCCGTGGCGGCGGTCCGTGCCGATCTGGCCCGGGCGCCGTTCCGCGCCCCCGAGGCCGCGCGGCTGGCGCAGCTCGGCCTGACGTCCCGTACGCTCGCCGCCGCCGCGGCGGCGGGGGCCCTGCTGCGGATCGCCGACGGCATCGTGCTGCTGCCGGGGGCGGACGCGCGGGCCGCGGCGGTCCTGTCCGGCCTGGAGCAGCCGTTCACCGCCAGTCAGGCGCGCCGCGCCCTGGACACCACCCGCCGCGTCGTCGTCCCGCTGCTGGAACACCTCGACCGGCGGGGCCGCACCGTCCGCCTGGACGGCGCCCTGCGCCGCTGCGCGGCGGGCGGTCCCCCGGGCGGCGGGGACGCGGACTGATGCGGGCCGCGCCGCCCCGCGCGAAGGCGCCGGCCGGGGTGCGGACCGTCGCGTCCGCGCACCCCGGCCGGGCCGCTCGGCGGAGACGGACGGGAATCGAACCCGCCTGCCCGAGTTGCTCGGACACCTCGGTTTTGAAGACCGGGAAGGCCACCAGGCACCTTTACGTCTCCCCGGCCGGACGCGCGCCCGCGCGGCCCGGCCGGGCACCCATCGAACCCCCGCGGCGGGCGGACGGCAACGCGCCGCGCCGCGCCCACCTCCCCTCGTCCACCCCCCCGGGCGACGGCCGGCGAAGGAAGGCACGCATGACGACGACAGCGGTCCGGCAGGGCGGTGTCCGGCTGACGCAGTACGCCCAGGGGGGCGGCTGCGCCTGCAAGATCCCGCCGGGCGAACTGGAGGAGGTCGTCGCCGGGCTGACCGGCGGCGCCCCTCGTACGGAGCTGGCCGGGGACCTGATCGTCGGCCTGGACAGCGGGGACGACGCCGCCGTGGTGCGGCTGCCGGGCGGGGCCGGCGGGCGGGCCGTCGTCGTCACCGCCGACTTCTTCACCCCGGTGGTCGACGACCCCTACGACTGGGGCCGGATCGCCGCGGCCAACGCGCTGTCCGACGTCTACGCCATGGGCGGCTCCCCGCTGGTCGCCACCAACCTGCTGGCGTGGCCCCGCGGGACGCTGCCCCTGGACCTGGCCCGGGAGGTGCTGCGCGGCGGCCTGGACGTCGCCGGCGAGGCGGGCTGCCACGTGGCGGGCGGCCACAGCGTGGACGACCCGGAGCCCAAGTACGGCATGGCGGTCACCGGGGTCGCCGACCCCGAGCGCCTGCTGCGCAACGACGCCGGCCGGGCCGGGGTGCCGCTGTCGCTGACCAAGCCGCTGGGCCTCGGCGTCCTCAACAACCGGCACAAGGCCACGGGCGAGGTCTTCGCCGAGGCGGTGGAGACCATGGTGGCGCTCAACCGCGACGCCGCGGCGGCCGCCCTGGCCGCGGGGGCGGTCTGCGCGACGGACGTCACCGGGTTCGGCCTGCTGGGGCACCTGTACAAGCTGGCGCGCGCCTCGGGGGTGACCGCCGTGGTCGACGCCGCGGCGGTGCCCCTCCTCGACGGCGCCCGTGAGGCCGTGCGGGACGGGTACGTCAGCGGCGGCACCCGCCGCAACCTCGGCTGGGTCGCCCCGCACACCGACTTCGGCCGTACGGACGAGCCGGCCCGGCTGCTGCTCGCGGACGCCCAGACGTCCGGCGGTCTGCTGGTGGCCGGGGAGGTGCCCGGGGCGCCGGTGGTCGGCGAGCTCGTCCCCGAGGGGGAGCACCGGCTGGTCGTGCGCTGATCCGACGGTCCGCCGGCTGGTCGTACGCCGGCTCGTCGGTCCGGTGGTCCGACAGTCCGGTGGTGCGACGAGACCCGCAGGTCAGCGGGCACCTTTCCGAGGGCGTCCCTTCGGGTGAACCCGGCCCGGGACATCCTCGGGAGCGCCCCGGCGGCCGGGACGGGGCCCTTAGCGTTGCCCGCGGTCCTCAGCGAGGCCCTCCCCGACCCCTTAGGCAGGCAGCCCATGCTCTCCACCGCCCCCGCGACCACCGTCCCGTCCCCCGGCGGCCCGCCGGGGGACCTCGACGAGATCCTGAGCCGGGTGATCGGGTCCACCGTCGCCCCCGCGGCCGCCGCGGTGGACCGCGACGGCGCCTTCCCTGCCGAGGGGGTGGCGGCGCTGGGCCGCGCGGGTCTGCTGGGGCTGCTCAGCTCCCCCGAGGCCGGGGGCCGGGGGGCGTCACTGGCCACCGCCGCGCACGTGATCGAGCGGCTGGCCGGGACCTGTTCGTCCACGGCCATGGTGGTGCTCATGCACTACGCCGCGACGGCCGTGGTCGAGGCGCACGGCGGCGAGGAGGTACGGCGGGCCGTCGCCCAGGGGCGGCACCTGACCACGCTGGCCTTCTCCGAGGCCGGGTCCCGCAGCCACTTCTGGGCGCCGCTGGGGACCGCCTCGGCGGAGGGCGGCGAGCTGGTGCGCCTCGACGCCGAGAAGAGCTGGGTGACCGCCGCCGGGCACGCCGACAGCTACGTGTGGTCCAGCCGCCCCCTGGCCGCCGAGGGCCCCATGACGCTGTGGCTGGTCCCGGGGGACGCGCCCGGTCTGACGGTCAGGGGCGCCTTCGACGGCTTCGGACTGCGCGGCAACGCCTCGAGCCCGGTCACCGCCGAGGCCGTCACCGTGCCCCGCGCGGCGATGCTCGGCGCCGACGCGCAGGGCATGGACATCGCTCTGGCCACCGCGCTCCCCCACTTCCTGGTGCTGAACTCCGCCTTCTGCCTGGGCCTGTGCGAGGCGCTCCTGGAGCAGGCGGGCGCCCATCTGTCCCGTGCCCGGCTCGGGCACCTGGACCAGACCCTCGCGGACCAGGCGCAGGTGCGCGACGCCTACGCCCGGCTGCGTACGCGTGCCGACTCCGCGCGGACGTTCCTGGCCGACACGCTCGCCGCGCTGCAGACCGGCCGGGAGGACGCGATGCTGCGCGTCCTGCAGGTCAAGGCGGTCGCGGCCGAGACTGCGGCCGAGGTCGCGGACGGGGTCATGCGGCTGTGCGGCGGTGCGGCCTTCCGCCGCGGCCTGGGCGTCGAGCGCCGCTTCCGGGACGCCCTCGCGGCCCGCGTCATGGCGCCCACCACCCAGGCCCTGTACGACTTCACCGGCCGCGCCAGCCTGGGCCTGCCGCTCTTCGGGGGGACCGCATGACACTGCTGATGGGTGCCGTCGCCTACGACCCCAAGGTGGTGACCGTCTGGACGGGCTTCCGCTCCTGGCTGACCCGGCGGGGCCTGCCCTTCGACTTCGTCCTGTACTCCCACTACGAGCGGCAGGCGCAGGACCTGGTCGAGGGGCGTGTCCACGCGGCCTGGAACTCCCCGCTCGCCTGGATCCGCTGCCGGCGCCTGGCGGCGGACCGCAGCGCGCACCTGCGGCCCCTGGTCATGCGGGACACCGACCGCGGTCTGCGCTCGGTGGTCGCGGTGCGCGCCGACGCCCCGTACGTCAACCTGCACGACCTGAAGGGCGGCACGGTGGCCGTCGGCGCCGTCGACTCGCCGCAGGCCACCCTCCTCCCCCTGTCGCTGCTGCGCGCCGAGGGGCTGGTGCCCGGGGAGGACGTGCGGGTGCGCCGCCACGACGTCGGGGTCGGCCTGCACGGCGACCACGTCGGCGGCGAACGCGACGCGGCCCGCGCGCTGCTGGCGGGCGAGGCGGCGGCCGCCTGCCTGCTGGACGCCAGCCACCTGCTGTTCGGCCGGGAGGGCACGCTGCCGGCCGGCAGCACCCGGATCCTGGCCGCGACCGCCCCGTACGACCACTGCGTGATGGCCGTCAACGACGCGGCGCCCGCGTCGCTGACCGACCGCTTCGGCGACCTGCTGCTCGGCATGGACCCCGCCGACCCCGAGGTCAGAGGGCTGTTCGACCTGGAGGGCCTGAACGCCTGGCTGCCGGGGCGCACCAAGGGCTTCACGGCCCTGGAGGCGGCGGTCGAGGAGACGGGCTTCTACGACGCGGCGGGCCGTGTGACGGCCGAGGACTACCGGCCGTGAGCGGGGGCCCCGACCGGGACGGCCCGCACGGCCTGCGGACCGTCTGCGACCTGGCGGACCTCCCCTTCGACCAGGGCGGGCACCTGCTGGTGCGGCGGGCGCTGACCGGGCTGGGGCCCGGGCGGGAACTCGCGGTGACCGGCCGGGACCCGGCCCTGACGGTCCATCTGGCCGCGTGGTGCCGCGGCCAGGGGCACCAGGTGCGCCCCGTGGACGGCCCGGACGGCTGCGGGGCCCCGGGCCGGGCACCGGGCGGTCCCGTCCGGGCGGTGGTGCGCCGCGGCCCCGACGGCCTCGACCGCTGGGCGCGCGCGGCGCGGGCCGGGGGTCCCTCGCCGGACGGGATCGTCGCGTCGCCCGACCCCGGCTGGGGGCTGGCCGCCCGGGGCGCCCTGGTCGAGGAGGGGGCGCCGGCCCCGGGCTTCGACCTGGCCGAGCGGGACCTGGTGTGGGCCGACCTCGCCCCCCGGCTGTACGCCCACGCGGCCGCGGCCCAGTGGGACCCCGCCACCGCGGTGCCCTGGGACGCGCCCTTCGACCTGCCACCCGCGATCGAGGAGGCGGTGGTGCAGGTCATGACGTACCTGGTGGAGAACGAACAGGCGGCCCTGGTCGTGCCGGCGCGGCTGCTGACCCGGGTCCACCCGCACTTCCGGGAGGTCGTCCAGCTCCTGGCGGTGCAGGCCGCGGACGAGGCCCGGCACGTGGAGGTGTTCACCCGGCGGGCCCTGCTGCGGCGGCCGGCGATGGGCACCTCGTCCGCCGGCGGGCGCGCCTCCCTCGCGAGCCTGCTCACCGAACCGGACTTCGCGCTCGCCTCGTTCCTGCTCTCCGTCCTGGGCGAGGGCAGCTTCCTGAACCTGCTGGCGTTCCTGGACCACCACGCGCCCGACCCGGTGACCCGCGCGGTGGCCCGCCTCGCCCACCAGGACGAGGCCCGCCACGTCGCCTTCGGGGTGGCGCACCTGGAGCACCGGGCGTCCGCGGACCCGGGGCTGCGCGGCCGGCTGCGGGGCGCGGTCGAGCGCCGTCACGACGTGCTGCGGGACACCGCCGGGCTCAACCAGGACGTCCTGGACGCGCTCGTCGTCCTGGCCGCCGGGAGCTGGGAGCCCGCCGCCGTCGGCCGGGGGCACCGCCGCGTCCAGCGGCTCCTCGCGGACATGGACCAGGGGCGGCAGCGCCGCCTCGTCCGGCTGGGGTTCCCCGCCGACGAGGCGGCCGAGCTCTCCGCCCTGCACACCCGCAACTTCATGTGAGGGGCGGGGGTCCCGGCGGACGGCGCCGGAGCCCCCGGGTCACGTCCCGTCGGGCCGGGCGGGCCCGGGGTGCCCGTCCTGCGCGGCCTTCCTCCGCTCCAGGCGCTCCCGCTGCGGCACCACGACGTAGGCGGGGTCCCTCGTGGACGCCACGCCCGCCTCGAAGACGCCGAAGCGCTGCAGGGCGCTGCCCGCGAGCAGGGCCAGGCCGGCCGCGGCGGCGACCGGCCGGCTGCGGCGCGCGAGGGTCACCGCGGCCACCGCGCCGCCCAGCGTGAGGTACTCCGACGCCCTGCGCAGCCGGTGGGCCCGCCCGGTGGTGTACGCCCCGGCCTCCAGGGTGGGCCGCCGGTCGATCGCCCGGGCCGTGAGGATCTCCGCCGCCGCCCCGGCCGCGGCGAGCCGGCGCGCCGGGGCGGCCTCGGCCACCGGCGCCACCAGCATGCCGAGGCCGCCGCCGCTGGCCGCCGCGGAGCCGGTGAACAGCAGCGGCAGGTGGCGGTGGGCGTCGTGCCAGGCGGGCACGGCGGTCTGGGAGAGCAGCACCGCCGTGTAGGAGGCGACCGCGGGGGCGAGGGCGGCCGAGGCGAGTCCGGCCGGGCGGGCGGCCAGGCGCAGCAGCCGCCCCGGCAGGGTGGCGCGCACCCGGGCGGGCAGCACGTCGGCCGCGGCCGCCAGGACGTTGCCGGGCCCGTAGGCCACCAGGATCCAGGTGCCGACGGACATCGGGGAGCTCGGCTTGGCGACCCGCAGCATGTGGTGGAAGCGCTCGGGCCGCCCCAGGTCCGCGACCAGCAGGTACATGCTGGCCATCAGGGCGGCGGAGCTGCCCGTGCGGCTCCACCGGCGCAGGACGGGGCGCCCGGTCAGGTCGGCGCCGGCCGCGAGCAGGGCGGCGCCGGCCGACAGGCCGCCGGTGAACAGGTACGCGGCGATCTTCCAGTTCCACACCGGCGGCTTCAGCACGGGCCGGCCGTAGTAGGAGCGGAACTCCGCGCGCGGCACGACGGGCCGCTCGCGTCCGCCGTCGTCGCCGCCCCGGCCCGAGGCGAACACGCGCGCCGTGAAGTCGGTCGCGCCCGCGTCGCTGCGCGGCTCCCGCAGGGTCCCGTCGTCCTGGCTCATCGCTTCCCTCCGCCCACGAACACGGCGGCGGCCGCGGCCAGCAGCGCCGAGGCGGCCACGCCCGCGTACTTCCACATCCGAGGCAGGTCGCGGGTGGGCACGACCGGGTCGGGCGGCAGTCCGTAGACCTCCGGTTCGTCCAGGAGGAGGAAGAAGGCGCCGTCGCCGCCCACGCCGTCCTCGGGGTCGCGGCCGTAGAGCCGGGCCTCGGCCACGCCCGCCCCGTGCAGCTGCTCCAGGCGCCGGTCGGCGCGCTCGCGCAGTTCGTCCAGCGGGCCGAACTGGATGGAGTCCGTGGGGCACGCCTTGGCGCAGGCCGGTTCCAGGCCGCCGCGCAGCCGGTCGTAGCACAGGGTGCACTTCCAGGCCCGGCCGTCGTCGGGCCGCCGGTCGATCACCCCGTACGGGCAGCCGGACACGCAGTAGCCGCAGCCGTTGCAGATGTCCTGCTGCACCACCACGGTGGAGAACTCGGTGCGGAACAGCGCCCCGGTGGGGCACACGTCGAGGCAGCCGGCGTGCGTGCAGTGCTTGCACACGTCGGAGGACATCAGCCAGCGGAAGTCGGTACGGCCCTCCGCTCCGGTGCTCGCGCCGGGCAGCTCGAAGGAGGGGAAGCCCACGTCGACCGGTCCGGTGCCCAGCTGGGCGCCGCCCCGTTCGGCGTGCCGCATCCCCTCGGCCACCACGTCCTGCTGGACGCCGGTGACGGAGGGGCCGGTGGGCAGGGCGGCCAGGCCCGGGTCCTGGCGGCCCAGCGGGCGCTCCTGCTCGACGAAGGCGACGTGCCGCCAGGAGGAGGCGCCCAGCATGCCGGTGTTGTCGTACGACATGCCCAGCAGGTCGAGGCCGTCCTCGGGCACGTCGTTCCACGTCTTGCAGGCCACCTCGCAGGCCTTGCAGCCGATGCAGACGGAGGTGTCGGTGAAGAAGCCCACCCGGGGCGGGTGGCCGACGTGGCCGGCGTCGGCGGCGGGGTCCTCCAGCGGCCCGTGGAGGCTGTGCTCGTTCGTCATGGGGACTCCTCCGGTGGGCCCGGTTCCATGTGGGGCGGCCCGGGGTCGTCGCCGGCCGTCGCGATGCGGGTGCCGGTGCGCGGTGTGATGCCGGCGCGCTCGCGGTACTCCCGGACGTACTCCAGGAGGGCCGGGCCGCGCGGCCGGCGTCCGGGCCTCACGTCGCAGGTCAGCACCTTGCTCTCCTGGATGAGGACGTTGGGGTCGGCGACCACGCCGATCAGGTCGTTGACCACGTCGCCGCTGACGAGGCCGGTGTGCCCCCAGTGGTAGGGCATCCAGACCTGGTGGACCGTGCGGCCGTCGACGCGCAGCGGCGCCATCCGGTCGGTGACGAGCACCCGGGCGTCCACCGCGGACCTGCTGGTGATCACGTGGGCCCAGTCCAGGTGGACCAGGCCGCGCTCGGCCGCCAGCTCCGGCGACACCTCCACGGTCAGCTCCGGCTGGAGCTCCGAGAGGTACGGCAGCTGCCGGCTCATGCCGCCCGCGGTGTGGTGCTCGGTGAGCCGCGAGGCGGTGAACACGTAGGGGAAGACCTCGCCGTGCGCCTCGGGCGGGGAGGGGTTGGACGGGTTGTCGGCGCGCCCGTACACCTTGCGCACCGGGCTGCCCTGCTGGCCGTACAGGAGGTTGCGCGCGGGCGACTCGTGCGGCTCGTAGTGGGTGGGCAGCGGGCCGTCCAGCAGGCCGGACGGGGCGAACAGCCACGCCTTGCCGTCGCTCATCATGATGAACGCGTCGTCGCCGCGCAGCCCTTCGGGTCCCGACGCCCCCTCGGGGGGCCGGTAGGAGGGCGGCTTGTCCTTCTCGAAGTCCGGGATGTCGTGCCCGGTCCACTCGCCCTTGTCCTCGTCCCACCAGACCAGGGCCTTGCGCTCGCTCCAGGGCCGCCCCTCGGGGTCGGCCGAGGCGCGGTTGTAGAGCACACGCCGGTTCAGCGGCCAGGTCCAGCCCCACTCGGCGTCGTACGGTCCCTGCTCGAAGCGGGGCTTGCGGCGCCGGGCCTGGTTGACCTCGTCGGCGTAGACGCCGCTGTAGATCCAGCAGCCGCAGGCGGTGCTGCCGTCGGCCTTGAGCTCGGTGTAGCCGTCGACGGCGCGGCCGGTGGTCAGGTCGACGCCGTTGATGCGGCGCAGCACGTCGGCGGCGTCCGGTTCGTCGCCCTCCACCCGGTAGTCCCAGGCGAGGTCGAGCAGCGGGCGGTCGCGTTCGTCGGTGGAACCGGCCAGTCGCTCCTTCAGCTTGCGGCCGAGGTGGTAGAAGAACCACAGCTCCGAGCGGGCGTCGCCGGGCGGCTCGACGGCCTGGTCGCGCCACTGGAGCATGCGCTGGGTCTGGGTGAAGGTGCCGGACTTCTCCACGTGCGAGGCGGCGGGGAAGAAGAACACCTCCGTGCGGCAGCGCTCGGTGACGATCTCCCCGGTCTCGATCTCGGGCGCGTCCTTCCAGAACGTGGCGCTCTCGATCATGGTGAGGTCGCGGACGACCACCCAGTCGAGGTTGGCCATGCCCAGCCGCTGGAGGCGGCCGTGGGCCGAGCCGACCGCGGGGTTCTGGCCGAGGACGAAGTAGCCGAAGACCTTGTCGCCCTCGACCATGTCCATCACGGTGCGGTAGGTGCCGTGGTCGCCGTTGATGCGCGGCATGTGGTCGAAGCAGTAGTCGTTCTCCGCGGTCGCCGCCTCGCCCCAGTACTCCTTGAGCAGCGAGACGGTGTAGGCGTCGGCGTGCCCCCAGAAGCCCTTCTCGTGGCGGGGCGCGACGGACTCCAGGTAGGCGGCCAGGCCGTCGTGGGTGACGTCCGGCATGGGCAGGTAGCCGGGCAGCAGGTTGTACAGGGTGGGGATGTCGGTGGAGCCCTGGATGCTGGCGTGCCCGCGCAGCGCGTAGATGCCGCCGCCGGGACGGCCGATGTTGCCCAGCAGCAGCTGGACGATGGCCCCGGCCCGGATGTACTGGGCGCCCACGGAGTGCTGGGTCCAGCCGACGCTGTAGACCAGCGCGGTGGTGCGCTCGCGGCCGGAGTTGGCCGTCCAGGCGCGGCACACCTCCAGGAACGCCTCCTGCGGCACGCCGCAGATCCGCTCCACCATCTCGGGTGTGTAGCGCGAGAAGTGCCGCTTGAGCACCTGGAACACACAGCGCGGGTGCTCCAGGTCGGGGTCGCACGCGATCTCGCCGGCGCCGCCCGCGACGGCCGGGCCGCTCGCGCCGTGCTTGAAGGGCGCGGAGTGCTCCTTCTCCCGGTCGCCCGGCCGTCCCTCCTCCTGCTGCACGCTCTCGTAGGCCCAGCTGGAGGAGTCGTACGAGGCGGTGTGCGGGTCGTAGCCGCTGAACAGCCCGTCCAGGTCCTCGGTGTCCCGGAAGTCCTCGCTCAGCAGGAACGAGGCGTTGGTGTACGCCCGCACGTACTCACGGAAGTCCAGGTCGTGGGAGAGGATGTGGTGGATCACGCCGCCGAGGAAGGCGATGTCGGTGCCCGCCCGCAGCGTCACGTGCTGGTCGGCCAGCGCGCTGGTGCGGGTGAAGCGCGGGTCGATGTGGATGACCCGGGCACCGCGCGCCTTGGCCTCCATCACCCACTGGAACCCGACCGGATGGGCCTCGGCCATGTTCGAGCCCATGATGACGATGCACTCGGCGTTGACCAGGTCCTGCTGGTAGTCGGTGGCGCCGCCGCGCCCGAACGAGGCTCCCAGACCGGGAACCGTGGCGGAGTGTCAAATACGGGCCTGGTTCTCGACCTGCAACGCGCCCAGGGCCGTGAACAATTTCTTGATCAGATAATTCTCTTCGTTGTCCAGCGTGGCCCCGCCGAGGCTGGCGATCCCCATGGTGCGCCGGAGCTTCCTGCCCGACTCGTCGGTGTCCTGCCAGCCTTTGCGCCGCGCGTCCAGCACCCGGTCGACGACCATGTCCACGGCCGTGTCGAGGTCCAGGTCCTGCCACTCGGTGGCGTAGGGCGGCCGGTAGCGCACCTTGTGCTCGCGCTGCGGGCCGGTGACGAGCTGCTTGCTGGCCGATCCCTTCGGGCACAGCCGGCCGCGTGAGATCGGGCTGTCCGGGTTGCCCTCGATCTGGACGACCTTCTCGTCCTTGACGTAGACGCGCTGGGCGCAGCCCACCGCGCAGAAGGGGCAGACCGAGTCCGCGACCCGGTCGGCGGTGTCCGTCCGGGGAGTCAGGGCCGCCGAGCGCGCGGACTGGGCCGCCTTGCCCCGTCCGAGGGGGTCCGTCCCGGTCAGCTGCCGGTACACCGGCCATGCGTCGAGCCAGCGCTTCACGCCCATCCACCTGCTCCTTCGTGGGGCGGCGTCCACTGTTTGGGACTGTACGCGCCGGCCCGCGGTCCGCAAGTCGGGACGTCCGCCGCGGAGGGCGGGACGGGGAGACGACGGGACGGAGAGGCGGAGAGACAGTGGGGCGGGAAGACGGTGGGGCGGGAAGACGGTGGGGCGGGGACACGCGCGGGCGCGTCACGCTTTCCGGTGAAGCGGCCGCGGCGGGGCGAGGCCGCCGGACGGGCCCGTACAGCGGCACGGCTCCGTCGGGGAGGCTCTCGCGACGGACCGTTCTTCTCCGCCGTTCGAGCGGTCCGGCCGAACGGATCGAGCCACGGGGGCCGGAACGCGCAGGACGGGGACCGACGATCGGTGCGCAACACACCCGGTGTATGACGAAGCCCTCTATCACGCCTCTGCGTTCACACGGAAACTTCTTCGCGAAATTCATTCTTGAGTGGGCCGGACACTTTCTTCGCTCCCCGTATTCGGCACGATGACTAGCATGAAATCCATGGCCGAAACGGGGGACCGACCTCCTTTAAGCGACCCCTTGTACGGGGTGCGGAGGCCTTTTCACCTGTCTTTTCCCCCTGCTCCCCCGGACCGAGGAATCGCGGAATGCCAGTGCCTGCCCACCCCAGTCAGCACCGGTCCGTGAAGGGACCGCGCTCCGCGTCGGCCGCGCTCCTGACGCTGGCGCCGGTCACCGCCGCGGCCGTGGGCGTGACGGCCGCGGCGGCGCCCGCGCCGGCCCGCGCCTGGGCGCTGACGACGGCGCTCGTCGCCTGGGTGTGCCTCGCCGCCGCCCTCGGCACCGCCTGGCTCCTGGTCCGGCGCGCGCGGCACTCCGCAGCCGCGCGCGGCGGCGAACTCCTGGCGGTCAGGCAGCGGTTGGCCCGGCAGGGAGGCGAGGCGGCCCACCTGGTGAACGTCACGCTGCCGGCCGCCGCCAAGCGGCTGCGGGACGGGGCGGACGCGGACGAGGTCCTGGAGGGCACCGCCGCGCCGGCCGACCCCCAGCTGCGCCAGGTGCTGCACGCGTTCGTCACCGCCGTCGACGAGGCGGAGCGGCGGGCCGCGCGGTGCGAGGGCGAACTGCGGGACGTGCGCCGCGAACTGGCGCGGGCAGGCGACGAACTCGACCGGCTCGTCGAGAAGACGCTGCCCGCCGCGGTGGCCGCGCTGCGCGAGGGGAGTTCGGCGGACACCGTCCTCGCCGGGTTCGACTGGCCGCACACCCCCCTCCTGCGCCTGCCCGCCGAATCGTTCGTCCGCGAACTGGCCCACAGCGAGCGCCGCTCCGCCGCCGCGCAGGCCGCCTCGGCCAAGGCCCTGGGCCGGGTGCAGGCGAAGACCGTGGGCATGCTCGCCGACCTGCGGGAGATGCAGGACCGGCACGGCGAGGAGGTCTTCGGCGACCTGCTGCGCCTGGACCACAGCACCTCGCAGCTCGGCCTCATGACCGACCGCCTGGCCCTGCTCATGGGCGGCCGCTCCAGCCGCGCCTGGAACAAGCCGATCGTGATGGAGAGCGTCCTGCGCGGCGCCGTCGGCCGCATCGCCGCCTACCGGCGGGTGCGCCTGCACTGCTCCAGCCGGGCCGCCATCGCCGGGTTCGCCGCCGAGGGCGTGATGCACCTGCTGGCGGAACTCATGGACAACGCCGCGAACTTCTCGCCGCCGATCGACGAGGTCCACGTGTACGCGGAGGAGCGCAGCGCCGGCATCGTCGTCACCATCGAGGACAGCGGTCTGAAGATGGCCGACGCGGCCATGCGGCGGGCCGAGGAGGCGGTG
Organism: Streptomyces minutiscleroticus; assembly: GCF_014650875.1. Lineage (GTDB taxonomy): Bacteria > Actinomycetota > Actinomycetes > Streptomycetales > Streptomycetaceae > Streptomyces > Streptomyces minutiscleroticus. The sequence goes on along the minus strand of NZ_BMVU01000022.1, from coordinate 89,954 downwards.
GCCGGCCGGGTCACCGACCTGGCCTCGCTGCAGGGCACCCGGCTCGGCCTCGCGGTCGTCGGACGCCTCGCCCTCAAGTACGGCGTCAGCGTCAACTACCGGCCCTCCTCGCACGGCGGCACCGGCGTCGTGGTGCTGCTGCCCCAGCAGCTGGTCGCCCAGCAGCGCGACGCGGCTCCCTACCAGCGCACGCACGGGCCCGCCGCGGCGCCTCCCGCGCCGGTCCCCGCCGCCGAGGAGGCCGCGGTGCCGTCTCCCGAGGAGGCCGCGGTACCGTCCCCCGAGCCGGCGGCACGGCCGGACGGGCCGGTCCGGGCCGGCCTGCCCGAGCGGGCCGAGCGCACGGCGCCGCGCCGTCCCGCCGGCGCCACGCTCAACGGCCTGCCGGTCCGCGCGCCCGGCCGCACCATGGCCGACGCCGAGCGCGAGCAGCAGCGCCGGGCGAGGTCCGAGGCGGCCGGGGCGGACCACGACCGGCGCACCGGCACGGACCCGGCGCGCACCGCCGGATCCCGGTTCGGCGCCTTCCACCGCGGCCGGCTGGCCGGGAGCACCGGCGGCACGGCCGCGGACGGCACATCCGGCACCGGCACGTCCGGCACCGGCACGGGCGGCGGCACGTCCGGCGCCGGTGCGGAGGGGACCGGGGCCGGCGGCCGGCCCCTCTGACCGCCCTCCCCCGCCGGGCCCGGCCCGGTCCGGCCCCAGGCACCGACACCCAAGCCCCCACCGATTCGCTGGATTGGAGGACGGGGCCGGGTGACCGACGACCGGTCACGTCCGGCCCACCCACCATGCAGACCACCGACAACAGCCTCACCTGGCTCCTGCAGAACCTGCTGGAGCGCACCCCGGGCACACGTCACGCCCTGGTCCTCTCCCGGGACGGCCTGAAGCTGTGCTGGACGGAGCACCTCACGCTCGACCGGGCGGACCAGCTGGCGGCCATCTGTTCCGGCATCCAGGCCCTCGCCCAGGGCGCGTCCATGGAGTTCGGCGACGGAACCGGCGGCGTACGGCACTCCATGACCGAGTTCCACGGCGGCCTGCTGTTCATCGTGGAGGCCGGCCAGGGCGCGCACCTCGCGGTCCTCGCCGACGAGAACGCCGACCCCGGCGTCGTGGGCCACCAGATGACCGAGCTGGTCGAGCAGATCGGCGACCACCTGAGGGCCGCGCCCCGCACCCCCGCCGCCCGGAGCGCCTCGTCATGATCCGCAAGCCCGTGGACACCGGCGCCCCCGACCGGCTCTACACGGTCACCGGCGGCCGCAGCCACGCCGACGACACGTTCGACCTGGTCACCCTGGTGGTCAGCGAGTGCGAGCCCGCCGCCGGGACGCAGTCGGAGCACGTCCGGATCCTGGAGATCTGCCGGCACCCCACGGCCCTGGTCGAGATCTCCGCGGAGCTGAGGCTGCCGATCACGGTCGTCCGCATCCTCCTCGGCGACCTGCACGCCACGGGACGGATCACCGTCCGCCACCCCCGCGCGGCCGGGTCCGTCGCCGCCCTCCCCGATACCGCCCTGCTCCAGGAGGTGCTCCATGGGCTCCGCAACCTCTGAGCTGCCCGCGCGGCGCACGCCGCTGGCCGACGCCGCCGAGACCGGTCTGAAGATCGTCGTCGTGGGCGGCTTCGGGGTCGGCAAGACGACCATGGTCCGCTCCGTCAGCGAGATCCGGCCGCTGAACACCGAGGAGGTGATGACGCAGGCCGGCGTCGGCATCGACGAGACGACCGGTGTGCAGGAGAAGACCACGACCACCGTGGCCTTCGACTTCGGCCGCATCAGCCTCACCGAGCGCATGGTGCTCTACCTGTTCGGCGCCCCCGGCCAGGAGCGCTTCTGGTTCCTGTGGGACCGGCTGTTCTCCGGGACGCTGGGCGCGGTCGTCCTCGTCGACACCCGCCGCATGGACGACTCCTGGTACGCCATAGACCGCCTTGAGCACCACGGGACGCCGTTCGTGGTGGCCGTCAACCGGTTCGACGGCGGGGGCCGGCACTCGCTCGACGAGATCCGGCAGGCCCTCGCGCTGCCCGAGCACGTACCGATGATCGACTGCGACGCCCGGGTGAGGTCCTCGGTCAAGCACGTACTGATCACCCTCGTGGACCACCTCTACGACATGGCCCTGGCACAGGAGAGGACACCATGAGCGACACCGGATCGCCTTCCGCCCCCGCGGCCCCTTCGCCCGGCTGCCCCGCGCACGCGGGCGCGGTGCGCCTGGCCGGCCTGGAGTACCGGCAGACGCCCGCCCGGCTCTACCGCGACCTGCGCCGGGAGCACGGCGCGGTGGCGCCGGTGCTGCTCGACGGCGACATCCCCGCCTGGCTCGTCCTCGGCTACTCCGAGCTGTGCTACGTGACCGGCCACGACGAGCTGTTCGCGCGGGACTCCCGGCGCTGGAACCAGTGGCCGGCCATCGGGCCCGACTGGCCCCTGCTGCCGTACGTCGGCCACCAGCCGTCGGTGCTGTTCGCCGAGGGGGACGAGCACCGGCGCCGGTCCGGGGTGATCACGCAGGCGCTGGACGGCGTGGACCAGTTCGAGCTGGCCCGCGAGTGCCGGCGGATCGCCGGGCAGCTCATCACCTCCTTCGCGGGAAGCGGCCGGGCCGAGCTGATGGGCGCCTACGCGCACGTCCTCCCGGCCCGCGCCGTGCTGTGGATGTGCGGCATGCCGCAGGGCGGCCCCGACACCCGGCGGCTCGTGGACGACCTGCGGATCTCGCTCGACGCGGCCGAGGGGGACGACCCGGTGGCGGCGTACGCGCGGGTCGGCGAGCGCATCCGGCAGCTGGTGAAGGAGAAGCGGGAGCGGCCGGGTGCGGACGTCACCTCGCGGATGGTCCTGCACCCGGCCGGGCTCGACGACGAGGAGATCGTGCAGGACCTGATCTCCGTGATCGCGGCCGCCCAGCAGCCCACCGCCAACTGGATCTGCAACACCCTGCGGCTGCTCCTCACCGACGAGCGCTTCGCGGTCGACGTCTCCGGCGGCCGGCTCAGCGTCGGCGAGGCGCTGAACGAGGTTCTGTGGCTGGACACGCCGACGCAGAACTTCATCGGCCGCTGGGCGGTGCGCGACACCCAGCTCGGCGGTCGGCTGATCCGCGCCGGCGACTGCGTGGTCCTCGGTCTCGCGGCGGCCAACACCGACCCGCAGATCTGGCCCGAGGCGCACGTCGGCGCCGAGAACTCCGCGCACCTGTCGTTCAGCAACGGCGAGCACCGCTGTCCCTACCCGGCGCCGCTGCTCGCCGACGTGATGGCGCGCACCGCGGTGGAGACGCTCCTCGAACGGTTGCCCGACCTCGTCCTCGCGGTGGAGCCGGAGGAGCTGACCTGGCGTCCGTCGGTCTGGATGCGCGGTCTGACGTCGCTTCCCGTGCTGTTCACACCCGTGGTGCAGTAGTCCGCCGGCCGGAGCCCGGTACGCGGAGTCCCGACGCGTACGGTCCCGGTGCGCGGAGTCCCGGCGCTCGGGGTCCCGGTCCGGCGGACGGTGCGAGGACGTGCGGGGTGCGGGTGGCGCGGGTCAGGCGGCGACCGGGGTGAAGCGCACCGGCAGCGACTGCGGGCCGCGGGTGAACACGCCCTGCTCGACCGGGTCGAAGCCGTCGGCGAGGCGCATGTCCGGCATCGCGTCCAGGAGCTGGTTCAGCCCCGTCTCGACCTCCGCCCTGGCCAGCAGCGCGCCGACGCAGAAGTGCCGGCCGAGCGCGAAGGCGAGGTGGTCGGCGGCGGCGGAGAACGCGGACGTCGTGCTGAGATCCTCGCGGAAGATGTCGAAGCGGTCCGGGTCGCGGTAGCGGTCCTCGTCCCGGTTGGCGGCGCCGATCAGGCACGTCACCGTGGCGCCCGCCGGAATGGTGCCGCCGGAGACCGTCACGTCGGTGGCCGCCTGACGCATGATCATGTGCACCGGAGGGGTGTACCGGAGGGTCTCGGCGAAGGCCGCGGATATCAGGCTCCGGTCCTCCCGCACGGCCGCCAGCTGGTCCGGGTGGAGCAGCAGGTTGGCGAGGATGCCGGCGATCGCCTTGTCGGTCGTCTCCCCGCCTGCCGCGAGCAGCAGGCTGCAGAACGCCTTGATGTCCTCGTCGCTCATCCGCACGCCGTCCACCTCGGCGGCGCACAGCGTGGAGAGCAGGTCGTCGCCGAGGTGCTCCCGCCGTTCGCGGATGATCGGGAGCATGTACTCGGCGAATTCAACGCGGGTGCGTTCGCCGGCCGCGGTCACCTCCGGGTCGCCGGAGAGGTTGCCGAGGAAGGCGATGACCGCCGTGTACCAGCCGTGGAAGCGGTCGTGGTCGGCCTTGTCCAGGCCCAGCATGTCGGCGATGACGTCGACCGGGAAGCGGGTCGCGTAGTCGGTGACGATGTCGGCGGAGCCGGAGTGCCGGAAGGCGTCGATGAGTTCGCGCGAGTTGCGCTCGATGACCGGCATGAACTTCTCCCGCAGGTCGCCGCCCCGGAACGCGGGCGCGACCAGCGCGCGCCGCACCGCGTGCTCACGGCCGCTCATCTGCAGGATCGTCCTGCCGTGCACGGGTTCGAGCTGCCAGTCGTAGTTGTCGGTCGTGAACTCGGACTGCCTGTCCTTGAAGATGCGCTCGACGTCCTCGTAGCGGGAGACGAGGTAACTGCGGGTCGCCTCGTGCCAGATGAGGGGCTCCTTCTCCCGCATCGCGCGGTAGGCGGGGTAGGGGTCCGCGGCGAACTCGGCCGAGAGGATGTCGGGTATCTCCTGGAGTGCGGACATCGAGCCAGCTCCTTGTGTACGTGGGGTACGTCCTGTCGGCGCGGTCACCCTCAGCGTCGCGGACGGACGCGGTACGTCACAAGGGGGCGGTGGGGCGGCGGTGCCACCGGGCGCCCGTGGGGCCGGTGGCACCGGTTCGCTCCCCGGAGCCCTCGGTCGCCGTCCGAGGGCTCCTTCACGGGGCCGCGTCAGTGGACGGGCGGCTTCCGGACATCGGTGACGACGAAGCCGCTGCGCGGGCGCGCGGGGATGCGGTGCAGCGGGATGGAGAGGTCCTGCTCCGGGACGTCGTACTCCAGGCGCGCCAGGTGGGTGGCGAGGGCTTCCAGCAGTCCGATGGTGAGGCCCTCCCCCGGGCACCGGTGCTGCGAGCGCGCCTCGGCGCCGCCCTGCGGGATCAGCTCGTCGGGCCGGACCGGCCGCTCCAGGAACCGGGACGGGCGGAAGGCGTACGGGTCGCCCCACAGCTTCTCGTCGTGGTGCTGCCCGAAGACGTCGAGGAGCACCAGTCCGCCCTCGGGCACGGAGGCGCCGTGCCAGCTCAGGTCACGGACGGCCCGGCCGCCCAGGAAGGGGGCGAAGGGGTAGAAGCGGCGGACCTCGTGCGCGAACGCGGCGACGTAGGCGCTGTCGTCGGCCTGGAGCCGCTCGCGCGTCTCCGGCCACCGGTGCAGCGCGTGCGCGGTGAACGCGACGAACCAGCTGACGGCGACGGTGGGGCGGATGACGTTGAGCAGTTCGACCGCGGCCGTCTTCGGGTCCAGCGGGCCGTCCGGCTCGTCGCGGTGGCGGGCCACCAGATCCAGCACGGAGCCCTCGGGGACGGTCACCTCGCCGGAGCGCACCCGCTCCACCAGCCGGGCGAACCGGTCCTCCTGACGTCCGCGCGCCCGCCGGGCGCGCCAGTGGCGCGGGCCGAGCGTCGCGAAGCCGTCGACCATCGCGATCAGGTCGCGGGCCAGCGGCTCCGCCTCCTCGTCGGTCAGCGGCACCCCGGCCCACCGGCAGACGCCGCGGGTGAGCACCACGCTCGCCGCGTCGAACAGCACGACCCGGCCGAGCCGGCTCCAGAAGTCCACCGCCTCGTCCCACTCGTCGGTGACGTGCTCGACCAGACCGGCGATCCGGCCGACGTCCAGCAGGGGCAGGAACAGCTCCTTGCGCGCGCGGTGCGCGTGCCCGTCCAGGGTGTGGACCGCCTCACGGCCGAACAGTGTGCCCAGCACGGGCTCGGGGATCGCACCGTGGCGGCGCACGTTCTTCTCGTCGTAGAAGAACGACACCGCCTCGGGGCCGCGCACGGCGAGGGCGGGCCGGCCGAGCACACGGGTGCGCACCACCTGGTCCGGGCTCTCGCGCATCCGGTTGGGCAGCCAGGCGTACCCCTCCGTCAGGGCCTCCAGGGAACGGTCGATCAGGGGGCGGGTTCGTACGTCCATGACGGCCGGGTTCCCCGGCTCGCCCCACACACGCACCGGTCCCCCCTCCGCACCGCCCTTCGCGGCACGCACCGCCGCCCACCACTGTCACGGCGTGCACCGCCGCCCGCCGTCGTCGCGGCGCGCACCGCCGCCCGTCGCCGTCCTCCGCACCGCGCGCCGCTGCCGCGGGGGCCGGGCGGCGGCCGGGAACCGGTGTGAGCGTGCCCCCGGGGGTACTCGGCAGCCGCCGGGCGCCGTCCGGCACACCGTCCGATCCCGAAGAGAGGCCCGATGGACGACACACAGCACCCTGCCCACACGGACCTGCTCGGCGTCTACCTCAACGACCACCTCGCCGGCTGCGCGCTCGGCGTCGAACGGGCCCGCTGCCTCGCCGAGGCGGAGCGCGGCACGTCGCTCGCCGAGGCCCTGCGGCCGGTCGTCCGCGAGTTCACGGAGGACCGGGTGGGCCTGCTCCAGCTCATGCGGAGCCTGGACGTGCCCGTACGCCGCTACAAGATCCTCGCGAGCCGGCTGGCGGAGCGGGCGGGCCGGCTCAAGAGCAACGGCCGGATCGTCCAGCGCTCACCGCTCACCACGGTGGTCGAACTGGAGGCGCTGCGCCTCGTCGTGGAGGGGAAGGCCGCCTGCTGGCGGATGCTGCGGCGGCTGGCCGGCACCGACGGGCGGCTCGACCCGGTACGGCTCGACTCCCTGCTCGAACGGGCCGGCCGCCAGGCGGACACCCTGGAGCGGCTGCGCCTGCGGCACGCCGAGAAGGTCTTCCGGCCGGCCGGCGAGGGGTCCGCGCGGTACGCGACGCAAGGGTGAGTGCCCCGGTCCCGTCTCCCGCGTACCCGGACTCCGGTCACGGCCGGTGCGTGCCCCGGCGCCGGTCCCAGTCCCGTGGGAGGGCGCGCGCGAGGTACGGTGCCGTCGCGCTGCCCTCCGTCCGGGCGACCTCCGCCGGCGGGCCCGCCGCCACGACGCGGCCGCCCGCGTCACCACCGCCGGGCCCCAGGTCGATCACCCAGTCCGCGCCCGCGACGACCGCCATGTCGTGCTCGGCCACGACCACGGTGTGCCCGGCGTCGACGAGTCCGTGCAGCTGCCGCGTCAGCACCTCGACGTCCGCCGGGTGCAGGCCGGTCGTCGGTTCGTCCAGGAGGTAGAGGGTGTGACCGCGGCGGCCGCGCTGCAGTTCGCTCGCGAGCTTGATGCGCTGCGCCTCGCCGCCCGACAGCTCCGTCGCGGGCTGGCCCAGGCGCAGATAGCCGAGGCCCACGTCGAGGAGGGTGTCCAGACTCCGGGCCACGGCCGGGGTGTCGGCGAAGAACTCCGCCGCGGCCTCCACCGTCAGGTCGAGGACCTGCGCGATGTTCCTCCCCCGGTACGTCACCTCCAGCGTCGCGGCGTTGTAGCGGGCCCCGCCGCACTCCGGGCAGGGCGCGTACGTGCTGGGCAGGAACAGCAGCTCCACGCTGACGAACCCCTCGCCCTGGCAGGTCTCGCACCGGCCGCCCGCCACGTTGAAGGAGAAGCGCCCGACGCCGTGACCGCGTTCGCGCGCCGCGTCGGTGGCCGCGAACACCTTCCGCACGGCGTCGAAGAGGCCGGTGTAGGTGGCCAGGTTGGAGCGCGGGGTGCGCCCGATGGGCTTCTGGTCCACCGAGACGAGGCGTCCCACGCCCTCCAGGTCCTCGGTGATCTCGCCGATGAGGGTGGACTTCCCCGACCCCGACACACCGGTGACCGCGGTGAAGGCGCCGAGCGGGAACTCGGCCGTCACCCCGCGCAGGTTGTGCCGGGACACCGGTCCCACCTTCAGCCGGTCGCGGAAGGCGCGGGCGGAGCGCACGGGCGCGGGCGGGCGGTCGAAGAGGAAGCGGGCCGTGGCGGACCCGGAGACCTTCGCGAGGTCCTCGACGGGGCCGCTGTGCAGCACCCGCCCGCCGTGCTCGCCCGCGCCCGGACCGACCTCCACGAGCCAGTCGGCGCCGCGGACGACGTCGAGGCGGTGCTCCACGACGAACACCGAGTTGCCCGCCGCTTTCAGCCGTCCCAGCAGGGTGAGCAGGGCCTCCGTGTCTGCCGGGTGCAGCCCCGCGGACGGCTCGTCCAGGACGTACACCACTCCGAACAGCCCGGAGCGCAGCTGCGTGGCGAGCCGCAGGCGCTGCAGCTCGCCCGCCGAGAGGGTGGGCGCGGCGCGGTCCAGGCCGAGGTGGCCGAGGCCGAGTTCGACGACCGGGGCGATACGGGAGACGAGGTCGCCGATGAGGGCCCGCGCGGCCTCGGAGGTGTCGTCCGCACCGTTCAGGACGCCGGCCAGTTCCGTGAGCGGCAGCGCCGCCAGCTCGGCGATCGTACGGCCCGCGAAGGTCACCGCCAGCGCCTCGGGGCGCAGTCCGCCGCCGCCGCACACCGGGCAGGACTCGCTGGTCAGGAAGCGCTCCGCCCTGGCTCTGAGGGCGGGGCTCCTCGAGTCCGCGAACGTCTTCATCACATACCGCCGGGCGCTCATGTACGTGCCCTGGTACGGCCGCTGGATCCGGTCGGCGTCGCGCACCGGATGCACCGTCACCACCGGCTGCTCGTCCGTGAACAGGATCCACTCCCGCTGTGCGGCGGGCAGCTCGCGCCACGGCCGGTCCACGTCGTACCCCAGCGCGTCGAGGACGTCCCGCAGGTTCTTGCCCTGCCAGGCGCCCGGCCAGGCGGCGATCGCGCCCTCCCTGACGGACAGCCCCGGGTCGGGAACCAGCAGTTCCTCGCTCGTACGGTGCACCCGGCCCAGGCCGTGGCACTCGGGGCACGCCCCGGCCGCCGTGTGCGGGGAGAAGGCGTCGGAGTCCAGGCGCGCGGCGCCCGGCGGGTAGGCGCCGGCCCGCGAGAACAGCATCCGCAGGGAGTTGGAGAGGTTCGTGACCGTGCCCACGGACGAGCGGGAGGTCGGTGCCGCACGGCGCTGCTGGAGCGGGACGGCGGGCGGCAGCCCGGTGATCTCCCCGACCTTCGGCGCGCCCACCTGGTGGATCAGCCGGCGGGCGTACGGCGCCACCGACTCGAAGTACCGGCGCTGCGCCTCGGCGTAGACCGTGCCGAACGCCAGCGACGACTTGCCCGACCCCGACACGCCCGTGAACACCGCCAGCACGTCCCGCGGGATGTCCACGTCCACACCCTGGAGATTGTGCTCGCGGGCACCGCGGACGCGGACGTACGGATCGTGGGGGCTGTGCATGACGGGAACTCCGGACGGAGAGGTGAACGGTGGGTCTTCGGAACACTGTGTCACGTGCACCGTGCGTCCTGCCGGAGGCCACGGTCCTGCCGGAGAGCACGGTTCTGCCGGAGGCTGCGGTCCTGCCGGGCGGTGACGGCCCCGGTCCCCATCGGGCCGGGAGGGCGCCGTCGCCGTGCACCGGGGGCTCCGGTGCGACGAGCCCCCGGGTTCCCGGGCGTCAGCTGGCCGGGCTCTCGACGAGGACCATCTCCGTGAGCGCCCGCACGCCCCCGCGCGCCAGGGCCTCGCGCTGGCGGTCCGCCGGTGCCCCGTCGCGCAGCAGCCGGTGGACGAGCGCCGTGATCTCGCGGCTGTCGCCGGCCGCGTCGAGGGCGGGGGCGATGTGGTCCATGAGCCGCGCCACCATGTCGCCGGCGGCCTGCCGCCGGCCCTCGCCGTCCACGAGCGACGCGCTCAGCCCGTACCGGGCGGCGTGCCAGGTGGCCGCCTGCAGCAGCTCGGGCGGCGCGTCCGGCACGGGGACGCCGTCCTTGACGTCCCCGATGGCGGTGGCCACGAGCGCCCGCACGACGCCGGCGAGCAGGACCGCGTCGGCCGCCCCGGGCTGTACGTCGAAGCAGCGCACCTCGACGGTGGGATAGTGGTGCGACAGGCGTGCCTGCCAGTAGATCTGGCCGGTGTCCAGGATCGCCCCGCAGGACCGCAGCCGCTCCAGACGCTCCTCGTACTCGGTGTGGTCGCGGAAGTACGGCGGGGGCCCGCTCACCGGCCAGCGCCCGAACACCACGGTGCGCCAGCTCGCGAACCCGGTGTCGTGCCCCGCCCAGAAGGGCGAGTTCACCGACATCGCCACCAGGACGGGCAGCCACAGCCGGATGCGGTTCAGGACGCCCACGCCGGTCTCGGGGTCCGGTATGCCGACGTGCACGTGCATGCCGTTGATCAGCTGCTCGGCCACCAGTTGCGGGGCCTGGGTGCGCATGGCCTGATAGCGCGGGGCGCTCGTCACCGCGGGCGGCGCCGCTCCCGTGTGCCACGGTGTGCCGCAGGCCGCCACGTGGCAGCCGTGGCGTGCGGCCGCCTCGCTCACCGCGTGGCGCAGGCGCAGCAGGTGGCCGCCGACCTCGTCGAGTTCCGTGCACACCGGGGTGGCGACCTCGATCTGCGGCTGGATCAGCTCCGGCTGCACCTCCTGCTCGTCGGTCATCGAGAGCAGGCCGGCGGTGGCCAGCACCTGGTCGGCCTTGGGCACAGGAAGTCCCGTCCCGGTGTCCAGCAGAAGGTACTCCTCCTCCACCCCCATGGTGATCAGCCCCATGACAGCGCCGTTCTCCCGGAGCGGACGGTGGCACGGTCACGGGCAGCGGCGCGACCGCGGTCCGTCGTACGGCTGCGTACCGTCGTACGACTGCGGTCCGTCGTACGGTCACCGGCGTCGGCGGCCGGTGGCCACGGCCTGTGGCGCCGGGGCGCGGCGGCGACCGGCGCCCCCTCCACGGCCCTCATGCGACGACCCTGATCGTGCCCGGCCCGGGGGCGGCGGCCTCCGTCACGCGCGGGTCGGCCCCGCGGCCCCGCTTGCGGCCCGGCGACCCGTGGACGACGTCCCCCGGCCGCCGGAACTCCTGCAACGCCTCCGGAACAGGGGCACGAGAGCGGTCCATCGGTGGCACCTCCTGCGGTGTCCCGGGGCGGGGCCACCCGCCCCGGGACATATCGTGCCAGGGGGCGGGGGATGCGGTGCGCCCCTGGCGGAAGCCGGGTACCCAGCGTGCGTCATGTCTCCCGGGACGGCACGTCATACCGCGCGGCGCGCTCGGCGCACGCACCGCGCCCGCCCCACCCGCCGCGGGCGCGGGCCGACGAGGACGCACCCTCGGGGACCGGCCGTGCGGCCGGCGCGGCCCGGACGACGGAAAAGTCGGGATTTTCCAGCTTTCGGACACGGTCGTCCTGGGGACTCGGCACGCACGACCTCGAAAGGAGCCGACATGGCCGGGCAGCACGACGAAAACCTGTCCCATCCGCTGGAGCAGGTCACCGGCGAGAAGGACGTCCACCCGGAGGAGGAGCGGAAGAACCGGCACCGGGCCGCGCCCGGCACCGACGACAAGGGAGGCGTCAGCGGGTCGGACCCGGAGAACGCCACCGAGGACGACACCGAGCAGTGACGGCCCCGGCGGGCCCGTGGGACGCCGCCCCGTACGGGGCCGGGCGGCGTCCCACCGGCCGCCGGCGGCGCGGTCGCGCGGACCGCGCCGCACCGTCCGCCCGGGCTCCCGGCAGCGCCACGTCGGGACGCCCGCCCCTCCCTCCGGCCCCGGTGTACGACAGGAGACGACCGTCATGACACACATGGCCCACTCATCCGCGGTCACCAGGGCCCGCCCCGACCCGGCGGTGCTGCGCCGGGCGGCGCGCAAGGAGATCATCGGGCTGCTCCTGGTGCTGGCCACCGTCGTGCTGCTGGTGTCGCCCTGGCTCACGGGCGGCTCCCCCGACCAGGCCAAGGACATCCACCGCAACGAGGTCTTCCTCGGCATCGGTGTCCTGCTGGTCGTCATCGACCGCTTCGGGCGCGAACCCGCCGTCTGGCACGATGTGCTGGTGCTCCTGTCCGGGGTGTGGCTGGCCGTCTCGCCCTGGGCCATCGCCCTGCAGGACACCGTCGTCTTCGACGGCGCGCCGATCGTCGACGTCACCGTCGGCAGCCTCTACGTCCTGCTCTCGGCCGTCTCGCTCCTGATGCTGTGGCGCATCAGGCGCCACCAGGACGGCGACGGGGCCTCGGCGCGCTAGACGGACACCGTCCGGGCGCGCCCCGGACGGCGGCCGGTGTGCGCCCACGGGGCCGGGCCAGGACGCCGGTACGTGACCGGCACCGGTCACGTACCGGCGTCCTGGCCGAAGAGTGTGAGCGCCCCCGCCAGGGACAGGAGCCGTACGACGGCCGGCCCGGCGGTCCGGACCACCACCGTCTTGCCGTCCCGCAGCGCCCGCCGGCGCAGGTCGAGCAGGACGTTCAGGCCGGAGCAGTCGATGAAGGAGATGCCGCCGAGATCCAGGTCCACTCCCCGCCGGGAGCGGCGGAGGGCGTCGTGGAGCGAGCGGCCCACCGCCTCCTGGGCCTGCCGGTCGATCTCGCCGCGCAGCACGACGGCCGTTCTGTCCCCGTCGGGCCGGCAGTCGGCGGTCAGCGGGTAGGGCAGGTCCGCGGCCAGGTCGACCGGTCCGGCGGGCCGCGCCGCGCACACCTGCTCCGGCACGGCGGCCTCTCCCCAAGACACTCGCACGCCCTCCTCGCGGCTCGGCCCCCTCGGTGACACGTCAGAAGTTACACGAAAAATATGTCATGTATTTCGACCTGCCGAGGCGGGGTCGCTAGGATCACACTCATGGAAGGAGTGCCCGAACCCCACAGCGGTTGGACGTTCGTCACCAACCACGCCCGCGTACTGGCCGCCGTCGCCGACGACCCGAACGTGCGCATCCGCGACATCGCCGCCCACTGCCGCCTCACCGAGCGCGCCGTCCAGCGGATCATCTCCGACCTGGAGCAGGACGGCTACCTCTCCCGCACCCGGGAGGGGCGTACGAACGTCTACAGCATCGTCCCGGGGAAGGTCCTGCGGCACCCCGCCGAAGCGGGCCTCTCCGTGGCCTCCCTGCTCTCGCTCCTGGTCCAGGACGAGGCCGACCGCGGCAAGCAGGTGGCCGAGCCGGAGGGCGCACACGCGTAGGCGCGCGGCGCGGAACACGCAGGACGGCCGGAGGGGCCGGCGTACGTGACGTACGCCGGCCCCTCCGGTCCGCGTCCCCGGCCCGTGCGGCCGTCAGCCGAAGCGTTCGATGCGGATGCGGTCCACCGGCTGCCCCGCCGCCACGAGCAGCCTCGACGCGTGCTCGGCGAAGGCGTTGGAACCGCAGACGAACGCCTCCCAGCCGCCCTTCGGCCGCTCGGCCACCAGCGGCGCCAGGTGCGCGGCCGTCATCCGCCCCACGGACACACCGTGCGGAGCGCTCCGGGTGAAGACGGGCGTGGTCTCCGCACCGTACTCCCGCGCGTAGATCAGCTCTTCAGGGCTGCGGGCGGACACCAGCAGCCGCAGCGGCACGGTCAGGCCGCGCGCCCGGTGGTGGCGCACCATCGACATCAGCGGCACGACGCCGGAACCGGCGCCGAGCAGCAGGGCGGGCCGGTCGCCGGGCCAGGCGAAGAAACCGCTCAGCGGGCCGCGCAGCTCGACCCGGTCGCCGACCCGGGCCTCGGAGTGGAACCAGCCGGAGACCTCGCCGCCCTCGACGTGGTCGAGGGTCAGCTCGATGTGGCCGGAGTCGTCGGGCGCGGACGCGATCGAGTAGTGGCGCTGGGCCGTGTAGCCGTCCGCGGCGGTCAGCCGCAGCAGCAGGTGCTGGCCGGGCAGGTGCCCCGCCCAGGCGGGCACGGCGAAGCGGAAGGTGGCGGCGCGCGGGGTCTCCCGGCGGATCTCGGTCAGTGTGGCCGTCTGCCACACCGCCGCCGCCCGGTCGTCCACCGCGATCCGCCCGGGCACGGCGAAGCGCGTGGGCGGTACGAAGGCCGTCCCGGCGACGGTGGTCTCAGTCACCGGAGTACCTCTGCTCCTCCCAGGGGTTGCCGCGGGCGTGGTAGCCGTTCTGCTCCCAGAAGCCCGGCTCGTCGTGGTCGAGGAGGCGCAGGCCCGCGATCCACTTGGCGCTCTTCCAGAAGTACAGGTGCGGCACCACCAGCCGGGCCGGGCCGCCGTGCTCGGGGGCGAGCGGCCGCCCGTCGTACTCCCAGGCGATCCAGGCGCGCCCGCCGGTCACGTCCGCGAGCGGGAGGTTCGCGGTGTAGCCGGTGTGCGCGTAGGCGACGACGTGCGTGGCGGACGGCAGGGGGCGCACCGCGTCCAGGAAGGCGTCCAGGGACACGCCGGCGAACCGCACCCCGAACTTCGACCAGCCGGTGACGCAGTGGATGTCGCCCTCGTACGCCGACGCGGGCAGCTCGTGCGCCTGCTGCCAGGTCCAGGTGCGGGGCTCGGCGACCAGTCCGTCGACGCGGAAGGTCCAGTCGGCGGCGGCCAGGTCCGGTGTGACCTCGGCGGAGAGCACGGGCCAGTCGTCGCGCGCGTCGTACTGGCCGGGCGGCAGCCCGGGGTCGGCGACGCGAGGACGTCCGGTGAAGCCTCGGGTGACGTTCATGCGGGTGGTGCCTGCCTCCGTAGCCGCGCCTGTTCGTTCGTTCCGTCCCCCCATTCAACCGTACGCGCGGCGCCGGGGTGTGCCGCCCCGATACCGGGTGGCCTGCGGTGACGTGCCGATACCAGGGTCGGCCGCCGCCCCCGGCGGGGGCGGCGGCGGGGACCGGCCCGCCTCAGCCGCTCCGGTCCCCCCGGCCCCCCGCGCCGGCCTCGCCCGCGGCTTCCGGGGGCGCCGTGAAGCCGTGGGCGGGCGGGCGCAGGTCGCGGCCGGCGCCCGGCCTCCTCTCCGCCCCGGCCAGTTCCTCGTCCAGCGCCATGGCCGCGGTGACCAGGGCGAGGTGCGTGAACGCCTGGGGGAAGTTGCCGAGCTGTTCGCCCGAGGGGCCGATCTCCTCGGCGAACAGGCCGACGTGGTTGGCGTAGGTGAGCATCTTGTCGAAGGCGTGCCGGGCCTGTCCGAGGCGCCCGGTGCGGGCGAGCGCCTCGACGTGCAGGAAGCTGCACAGGTTGAAGGTGCCCTCGGAGCCGCGCAGGCCGTCGGGGGACGCCTCGGGGTTGTACCGGTACACCAGGCTGTCGCTGACCAGTTCCTCGTCCATCGCGTCGAGGGTGGTGAGCCAGTTCGGGTCGCGCGGCGAGAGGAAGCCGACCCGGGGCATCAGCAGGAGCGAGGCGTCCAGGACGTCGGTGTCGTAGTGCTGCACGAAGGCCCGGCGCTTCTCGTGCCAGCCGCGCTCGACGATCTGCCGGAAGACCCTGTCCCGGGCCGCGGTCCAGCGCGGGACGTCGGCGGGGCGGGAGAAGCGGGTGGCCGCGCGGACGGCGCGGTCGAAGGCCACCCAGGTCATCAGCCGGCTGTAGGTGAAGTCCTGGCGGCCCCCGCGGGTCTCCCAGATGCCCTCGTCGGGCCGGTCCCAGTGGTCGGCGAGCCAGTCCACGACGCCGCTCAGCGCCTGCCAGCCGCGGATCGCGCCGATGTCGCCGCCCACCACCAGGGCGTCGCAGGCCTCTCCGTAGATGTCGAGCTGGAGCTGGCCGGCCGCCGCGTTGCCCGCCCGCACCGGCCGCGACCCCCGGTAGCCCTCGAGATGGTCGAGGACCTCCTCGCCCAGGTGGGGGTCGCCGTCCACCCGGTACATGATCTGCAGCGGGTCGCCCGAGGTGGTGCCCCCGGCCTCGACGCGGTCGCGCAGCCAGCGGCGGTAGGCGTGCGCCTCCGCCTCGAAACCGAGGTCGATCAGGGCGGCGACGGACAGCGAGGCGTCGCGGATCCAGGTGTAGCGGTAGTCCCAGTTGCGCTCGCCGCCGATCTGCTCGGGCAGTCCCATGGTCGCCGCGGCGACGGGCGCTCCCGTGGGGGCGTACGTGAGCAGCTTCAGTGTGATCGCCGAGCGGTTCACCATGTCCTGCCAGCGTCCGCGGTAGGTGCAGGGGCGCAGCCACGACAGCCAGAAGGCGCGGCACGCCTCCAGTTCCTCGGCGACGCCGCCCAGGGACGGCGGGGCCGGGGCCGGGCCGCCGCTCGCCGTGCCGGTCAGCACGACCGCGGCCGCCTGCCCCGCCGAGAGGGTGAAGCGGGCCGTGACGTCGTCGCCGTCGGCCCGCAGCGGGACGCCGGTGGTGGACTGGAGGTGCAGGTCCGTGCCCGGACCGCGGAAGACCGCCGCGTGGTCGCCCGCCCGCGTGAGCGTGTGCGCGGCACGGCCGTAGTCGAAGCGCGGACGGCAGGCGAGGGTGAACGTCAGACGCCCGCGGACCACCCGGGCGATCCTGACCAGGCGGTGCCGGTCCGTCGGCGCCGGGGAGTCCACGGGCTTCATGAAGTCGGCGACCTCGCCCACGCCGCCGGGCGCCATGAACCGGGTGACGAGGACGGCCGTGTCGGAGAGGTACAGCTGCCGTACGGTCATCCCCTCGCCGTCGCCGCCGCTGTCGTCCGGGGGCTCCGCCGCGAGGCGGCAGTGGCCGCCGCGCTCGCTGTCCAGGAGCGAGGCGAAGACGCTGGGCGAGTCGAAGCGGGGCGTGCACCACCAGTCGACGGATCCTTCGGAGGACACCAGGGCGGCGGTCTGGAGATCGCCGACCATGCCGTGCTCCGCGATGGGCGGGTACCGGTTCACGAGATCGCCTCCGTCGGGCCGGTGCGCCCGGGCGGCCCGGTCGGGCGCCCGTCACCGGCCTGCACACGCCCAGCGTTCGGCCGCGCCGCGGCGGCCGGCCTCACCCACCGGGGGTGAAACCGCCCGGGCACGGGCGTGCAGCGGGCACGGACCTGCGGGGAACCGGGGCGCACGGGCCTTCGGCGACCGCGGCGCACCGATCCCCGGGGACCGGGACCCGCAAGCCCTCGGCTCAACGGAGCCCGCAGGCCCCGGGTCCACCGGCCCCCGCAGGCCTTCGGTCCACCGGGACCCGTAGGTGCTCGGTCCCTCCAGCACCCGGGCCTTCAGGCCGCCCGGGCCGCGAAGGGGCCGCCGTCGCCGAAGACCCGCTCGGCGAAGCGCTCACCCATGAGCCGGTGGGTGGCGGCGTCCGGGTGGATGCGGTCGGGCAGCGGCAGTCCTGCGGAGTCGGCCTCGCCGTAGAGCTCGCGGCCGTCGAGGTAGTACAGGTGCGGGTCCTCGGCCGCCCGCCGCTCCACGATGCGGGACAGCTCCTCCCGGACCACGGTGAGCGTGAGCTTTCCGGCGGCGGTCTCCGCGGGGTCGCCCGCCGCCTCGAACAGGAGCCGTCCGGCGCCGAGTCGGCTGAAGTCGGGGACGGAGGGACCGGGCGTGTCCTCGTGGATGGGGCAGAGGATCGGCGAGACGACCAGCAACGGTGTGACGGGGTGGCCCTCGCGGACGGTGTCGAGGAAGCCGTGGACGGCGGGACCGAAGGCGCGCAGCCGCATCAGGTCGGCGTTGACCAGGTTGATGCCGATCTTGACGCTGATCAGGTCGGCGGGGGTGTCGCGCAGGGCGCGGGCGGTGAACGGGTCGAGCAGGGCGCTGCCGCCCAGGCCGAGGTTGACCAGTTCCACGCCGCCGAGGGACGCGGCCAGCGCCGGCCAAGTGGTGGCGGGGCTCTCGGCGTTGGAGCCGTGGCTGATCGAGCTGCCGTGGTGCAGCCACACCCTGCGGCCCCGGTCCGGCACCGCCTCCACGGGCGCGT
Organism: Streptomyces minutiscleroticus; assembly: GCF_014650875.1. Lineage (GTDB taxonomy): Bacteria > Actinomycetota > Actinomycetes > Streptomycetales > Streptomycetaceae > Streptomyces > Streptomyces minutiscleroticus. The sequence goes on along the minus strand of NZ_BMVU01000022.1, from coordinate 72,155 downwards.
CGGTACGCAGGGCGACCAGCTGGGTGATCTCGTTGTGGGGCAGCCAGACCTCGACGTCCTTGGCCTCGGCGGACAGGCCCTCGAACCGGACGGTGGCGACGGGGCCGGGCCGGGTCTCCGAGGTCCCGGTGGCCATGTCGACGGTCATGACGCCGCCGCCGTCCGCGTGGGCCCGGCCGGCCGGGCGGCCGTCCACGAGCAGGTCGTACACACCGTCGGGCCGGGGCGGCGCCCCCTTGTAGACCTGCTTGGTGGGGAGCGTGTCCAGCTCGACGACGGTGGCACGCGTACGGAAGGCCACCCGCACGCCGGAGGGCTGGGCCTCCGCCATCGCCAGCTGCCCGTCGGCGCACTGCGCGCGGGCCCGGGCGGGCAGCCGGTGCGGCAGCACACCGTGTTCGGTGCGCTCCAGGTCCAGGGCGCCGCGCAGGATGTCCGCGGTGAGGGGTGTGGTGATCAGGTCGCGCTCGGCGTTCATGGTTCCAGCCTGTCGGTCGAGGGGTCCGAGGGGTGCGGGCGCGCCGACGCGCCCGGTACGCGCCGACGCGTTCGACGCGTGCCGACGCATCCGGTGCGCGCCGACGCGCCCGCAATGTGCTGACGCCTCCGGTGCGCGCCGACATCCCCGCAACGTGCTGACGCGTTCGAAGCGTGCCTACGCATCCGGTGCGCGCCGACGGGCGACGGCACGGCACTGCGCGGCCGGAGGGTGCGGGCCGCGGTCAGGAGAGGGGCCGGCCGCGCAGCAGGGCGTCGAGGCTGTCCACGACCCACGCCCAGCTCTCCTGGGAGTCCGGGGCGCTGTGGCTGAAGCCGCCGGCCGCCTCCAGGCTCACATAGCCGTGGCAGACGCTGCCCAGCAGCCGCACCGCGTGCGTCTGCTCCGGCTCCGTCAGGTCGTAGCCGCGCAGGATCGCGCGCGTCATCTGCGCGTGCCGGACGCCGGCGCTGGCGGCCGCCGTCTCCGGGTCCAGCCTGAACCGCGCCGCGTCGTAGCGGCCGGGGTGCTCCCGGGCGTAGTCGCGGTAGGCGTTCGCGAAGGCGGCCAGGGCGTCCTTGCCCGCGCGCCCGGCCAGCGCCTCGGCGGCCCGGTCGGCGAGTTCGCCCAGGGCCAGCAGGGCGATGCCCGTCTTGAGGTCGTGGGAGCTCTTCACGTGCGAGTACAGGCTCGCGACCTTCACGCCGAACCGTCTGGCCAGCGCCGACACCGTCACCTGGTCGAACCCGACCTCGTCGGCCAGCTCCGCCCCGGCCTTGACCAGGCGTTCCGTGGTGAGTCCCGCGCGCGCCATGACCGCCGCCCTTTCCTTTTCCTGAAAGGATTATGCAGCTTCCTAAAACCTTTAGGCAAGTCGGCGGCGGGCGGTCGGCGAGTGGTGCCCGCCGGCCGCGGCACGGTAGAGATCACGTCATGACCGCATCACCCACGAGGATCCTGGTGACCGGCGGGGCCGGGTTCATCGGCTCCCACTACGTCCGTACGCTGCTCGGCCCGGACGGGCCGGGCGGGGTGTCCGTCACCGTCCTCGACGCCCTCACGTACGCGGGCAACCCCGCCAACCTCGACGCCGTGCGCGGGCACCCCGGCTTCCGGTTCGTGCGCGGCGACGTCCGCGACGCCGCGCTCGTCGGCGCGCTGGCCGCGGAGCACGACCAGATCGTGCACTTCGCCGCCGAGTCGCACGTGGACCGCTCGATCGCCTCGGCGGGCGCCTTCGTCGGCACCAACGTCCTGGGCACGCAGGTGCTGCTCGACGCGGCCCTCGCGCACGGCCTGGACACGTTCGTGCACGTCTCGACGGACGAGGTGTACGGCTCCCTGGAGGAGGGGTCGTCGCCGGAGACCGCGCCGCTGCGCCCCAGCTCCCCCTACGCGGCCTCGAAGGCGTCCGCCGACCTGCTGGCGCTCGCCCACCACCGCACACACGGTGTGGACGTACGGGTGACGCGCTGCTCCAACAACTTCGGGCACCACCACTTCCCCGAGAAGCTGATCCCCCTGTTCATCACACGGCTGCTCGACGGCGGGACGGTGCCGCTGTACGGGGACGGACTGCACGTCCGCGACTGGCTGCACATCGACGATCACGTGCGCGGCATCGAGCTGGTGAGGACCAGGGGGCGGGCCGGGGAGGTCTACAACATCGGCGGCGGCACGGAGCTGACCAATCGGGAACTGGCGGAGCGTCTGCTCGACGCCTGCGGGGCCGGCTGGGCGAGCGTGCGGCACGTCGCGGACCGCAAGGGCCACGACCGGCGCTACTCGGTCGACTGCACGAAGATCCGCGAGGAGCTGGGCTACGCGCCGGTCACGGACTTCGACACGGCGCTGGCCGACACCGTCGCCTGGTACCGGGACAACCGATGCTGGTGGGAGCCGCTGAAGGAGCGGGCCGCGCTGTAGCCGGGCGGTGCCACGGCACCGGCACCGGCACCGGCACCGACACCAACACCGGCACCGGCACCGGCACCGGCACCGAAGGGTGCCGTGGCACCGAGCGGTTCCACGGCACCGGGTCACACCCTGGCACCGGATCGGGTCCTGGCACCCGGCGGCCCCGTGTCGCCCGGCAGGCCCGCGGCCCGGCTCGCGTCACCGCGCCCACAAGGCATAGCTTGGCTGTCATGCGCGTCGACTACTCCCCCGGTTCCATCGACCCCGGGTCCTTCTACCGGCTGCTCACCGCGGTGATCGTGCCGCGGCCCATCGCCTGGGTCTCGACCCTGACGGCCGACGGCGAGACCGCCAACCTCGCGCCGCACTCCTTCTTCACGGTCGCCTCCACCGATCCGCCCGTCGTCCAGTTCACCTCGGTCGGGCGGAAGGACTCGCTGCGCAACGTCGAGGCGACGGGCGAGTTCGTCGTCAACATCGCCTCCGAGCCGTTCCTCGACCAGATCAACGAGACGGCGACGGACTTCCCCCGGGACAAGGGCGAGTTCGACGCGGTGGGGATCGGGACGGAGCCGTCGCTGCGGGTGAAGCCGCCCCGGGTGGCCTCCTCCCCCGTCGCCCTCGAATGCACGCTGCACGCGACACTGGGGCTGGGCAACTCCACCGTGGTGTTCGGCCGGGTGGTGCACGCCGCCGTGAGCGAGGAGGTCCTGGTGGACGGAGACCCCGACATCAGGCGGCTGCGGCCGCTGGCCCGGCTGGGGAAGAACGAATGGGGCACGGTCGGCGAACTCCACGAGCGCGCCCGCATCCCGTACCGGGACTGGGAACGCCGGAACTGAGGCGGGAGAGAGAGGACGGGGCCTCGGGGCGCAGCCGGACGCGCCGTCCTTCGCGTACTTCTACTTCGCATGCTTCGCTCGACACCCGAGGCGGTACGCCGTGCACACGGGCCGGTGTCCCGCCGGACCGGTGTCCCGCCGGGCGGGCGCGTCCCTCACTCGGGCGGGTCGGAGTGCGCCCGGAGCTGCTGCCAGCAGCGGTGGACGTAGGCTTCCGCGTCCCGTACGACGGGCGGCTCGTGGTCGTCCGGCGCGGCGGGAGCGGGCGGCTCGGCCGGCGGCGGGGGCGGGGGCGGGCCGCCGGGGGCGGGCGGCACGGTGCGGTCCCACGGGGCGGTGGGGACGTCCGGCGACCGGCGGCGCCGGCGGCCGACGGCCCAGCGCGCGGTCAGGACGAGGGTGGCGGCCGCCGCGGCGACCAGGGCGGGTATCGCGTGATGAGCGGACACGGCCGTGGTGCTCTTTCCTTGCGGGTGACGGGGACGGGAGGGGGTGCCGGTGTCCTGCTCGTACCGGCACCCCTCCGTGTGCGCGGCCCGCCGGGCCGGTACCGAAGGACGGCCGGGGAGCGGAGCGGCCCCCGGCGGGCTTCGGACCGGGCCTCGGACGGCCGCCGGAACCCGGTGTTCAGCTCCTGCGGCGGCGGCAGACCAGATACACCGCGGCGGCCACACCGGCGGCCGCCAGCAGAGCCGTGCGGTTCTCCTGCGCCATCCGGGCCCCCTGGGACGCCTTCTGCCGCAGCGGCTCCGGCGCCTTCTCCTCCCACACCCGTCCGGCCTTGTCCACGCCGACGCGGCGGAGCTGCCCGCCGCTGCCCGCGGTCTTCGCCTTCACCTGGTCGGGCAGCTTGTCCTGGACCTGATGGGCGACGTCGGCGGCCTTGGCCTTCAACTCGCCCGCCTTCACCGCGGCCTGCGCCTTCAGCTCGCCGGCCTTGGCGGCGGCCTGCGACTTGACCTCGGTCGCCTTCTCCTGGGCGCGGGCCTTGACATCGGTCTTGGCCGCGAGGGCCTCGACCGTCTGCCCGAGCTCGTGCCGTTTCTGCTCGACCTGCTCGCGCAGCTTCTCGGGACTGGCGTCCGTCTGTTCGTCGTGGGCCGGCTTGCTCATCGGTGCGCGCTCCCCTTGATCTCGGCCACATCGGCCTTCACGTTCTCGATCGTCTGCTCCGGCTTCGCCGGTGAGGCCTTGCTGACCTGCTTCTTGCCGACCAGGGCCATGACACCGGCGATCACGCCGAGGACCGCGGTGACGATCAGCGCCGCGACCCAGACCGGCAGCGGCACGGCCAGGGCGGCGATGAGGGTGGCCACGAGGGACTGCAGCATCAGGAAGCCGACCAGTCCGGCCCCGCCGAACAGTCCGCCGCCCTTGCCGTAGCGCTTGCCCTTCTCCTTCATCTCCGCCTGTGCCAGCTGCAGCTCGCCGCGCACCAGCTCCGTCAGCTGCTGGGACGCCCGCTGCACCAGCTCGCCCACCGGCTCCGAGCCGGAGACACGCGTGCTGTGGTCGGGCCCGGCGTAACGCTGTTCCGTGGTCGCCACGGCGATCACCTCCTGTCGTCTCGACCTGTCGTCTCGCTCTGTCGTCTCGTCCTGTCGGGACCGGATCACCCGGGTTCCCGGCCCTCGGATGAATCCGCGAGTACCCCGAACCACTCAGTTCAGGTCATTTACATGTGTTTCCTGCACGAGTCGTTCACCGTCGCCGGGACGGACGGCCCCGCCGGGAGCGTCCGGCCGGGCCTCGTGCGCGCGATCGCGGGGCCGTCAGATGTCGTCCATGCGCCGCAGGTCCTCCTCGTCCCACTTCCTGGTGTCCCGCGGCTGGGTGTACGGCTCGGCCTCCGGCGGGTGGCCGCCGGCGATCGCCCGCTGCCGGACGGTCTCGGCGTCGAACTCCAGGCCCAGCAGGATCGCCAGGTTGCTGATCCACAGCCAGACCAGGAAGACGATGACGCCGGCCATCGTGCCGTAGGTCTTGTTGTACGAGGCGAAGTTGGCGACGTAGAACGCGAAGCCGGCGGAGGCGACCAGCCAGATCACCAGGGCCAGGAAGCTGCCCGGGGTGATCCACCGGAAGCCCTTCACCTTGGCGTTCGGGGTCGCGAAGTACAGGATCGCGATCATGAGGATGACCAGCAGGACCAGGACGGGCCACTTGGCGATCGACCACACCGTCAGCGCCGTGTCGCCGATGCCCAGGGCGGACCCGGCCTGCTTGGCCAGGCCGCCGGTGAAGACCACGATGAGCGAGCTGATCACGGCGATCACCATCAGGACCACCGTCACGCCGAGGCGCACCGGCAGGACCTTCCACACCGGCCGCCCCTCGGGCATGTCGTAGACGGCGTTCGCGGCGCGGATGAAGGCGGCGACGTACCCGGACGCCGACCACACCGCCAGCACCACACCGACGATCGCCATGACCGAGCCGGTGCCGGCGTTGCCCTGGAGCTGTTCCACCGCCCGGGTGATGATGTCGCGCGCGGAGCCCGGAGCGAGCTGCTCGATGTTCTTCAGCACCGAGTCCGTGGCCGACTTGCCGGCGACGCCGAGGAGCGACACCAGCACCAGCAGCGCGGGGAAGAGCGACAGCACGCTGTAGTACGTGAGCGCGGCGGCGCGGTCGCTCAGCTCGTCGTCCTGGAACTCCTTCAGGCTCCCCTTGAGCACCTGGACCCAGGACCGCTTCGGCAGCTTCGCCGGCGTGTCCGGGGCCGCCTCCTCCACGTCGGGTCCCGGCCCGACCTCTTCAGGCGCCGGGTTCTCCTTGGCCGTCGGCTTCTCGTCGCCCGCCGGATTCCCTCGGCCGCCATGGTGATTCTCTCGCCCTGGAAAATGGAGTTTCGCCATTTTCGCCGGGTATCCCTCGGCCACGGCCCTACGCCTCCCCGACCGGAGTATCCTGTCCGGCTTTCCGGACCGGTCCGCTCCAGTCCGCTCCGGCCCTCCGGACCGGCTTGCTCCGGACCGCTCCGGCTTTCCTGGGCCGGCCCGTGCCCGTCCGTCCCCGGTCCCGCCCGCGGCTCAGGCGGCCTCGGCCCTCCGCGCGGCCGGCGCCACCGGCCCGGCCGCGCGGCGGGCCGTCCGGCCCCCGGCGGCACCCTTCCCTGCGCCCCTCCCGCCGCCGACGATCAGGCGCAGGTGGCGGCCACGGGCGTGCCGGGGCGCCGTCGGCTCACGGAACAGGCGATCCTCGAAACGATCCATTCCGTACAGCAGGAGTCCCAGCACGGGCAGCAGCAGAACAGCGATGATGATCACGACACAGGTCCCTCCCCACCGGCAGTACTCCACCCGGTTGCCCGCCGCGCCCCGGCTCACCGCCCCGGCCGTGTGAAAATCCGGTGACCGGGGGGCCACGGCGCGGGAAAGCGGCCATCCTCCCCGTCTGCCGCGGCACCACGGTGTGCGCACGCGTCACCGCCGTCCCGTGGCGGGGCGCCGGAGAGGCTCCGCCTCCGCTCCCCGACCTGCTGAGGTGGACCCCGATCCGCTCCCGCACCGCGGCCGGGTCCTGCGGACCCGCTGCTCAGCGCGCCGTCTCCGCGAGGACCTCGGCGACGGCGCGGCGGCCCAGCTCCACCATGGCCGGATTGGTGTGCCGGTAGTAGTCGATCCCGCCGACGAAGGCGAGCGCCCAGCCCCTCCCCCGCGCCCACGTGGCGTCGTCGAACCCGGCCGCCTCCCGGAAGGTCGGCCGGGTCTCCGCGGTGAGCAGGGTCCACGCGGCGATCGCGTCGCAGGCCGGGTCGCCGACGCCCGCCGTACCGAAGTCGATCACCGCACGGAGCGTGCCGCCGTCCACCAGGACGTTGCCGCGGATGAGGTCGCCGTGCGTCCACACCGGCGGTCCGTCCCACCGCGGCTGCTCCAGGGCCCGTTCCCAGGCGGCGAGCACGGCGGGGGCGTCGACGACGTCCGCCGCCCCGGCCGCCGCCTCCCGTACGAAGGCGTCCCTGGTGCGCAGGGGGCCACCGCGGTGGCCCGGTGGTGCCCCCGCCGTGTCCACGCGACGCAGCGCGGCGACGAACGCGCCGAGGTCCGCGGCGAACCGGTGCCCGTCCCCCGCGTCCGTCGGCGGGTGCGCGCCGTCGATCCAGCGGCAGACCGCCCAGGGGAAGGGGTACCCCTCCCCCGGCCGTCCCAGGGCGATCGGCTCGGGCACGGCGACGGGCAGGAACGGGGCCAGCCGCGGCAGCCACTCGTGCTCGAACCCCACCTGCCCGACGGCTCCCTCGACGCGCGGGAGGCGGACCGCCATGTCGCCGCCCAGCCGGTGGATCGCGTTCTCGGTGCCGGCCTGGGGCACCTCCTCGAGCGGCAGGTGCGCCCAGCGCGGGAACTGCGCCGCCAGCAGCCGCCGCACCACCGCGGCGTCGGTCCGTACCTCGTTCTCGTGCATCATCGGGCAGGAACCCTAGAACGGCGGCCCGCCCCCGCGACACCGGTTTTCCCTTCCCCCCGGGGACGGCTCGGCTACTCCCGGGCGGGCGGTGCCTCCACGCCGTGCACGGTGGCCAGGTCGGCCAGGCCCGAGATGGTCAGGACGGGGGCCAGCAGGGGCGGGGCGATGAGTTCCAGGCGCTCGGCGTGGGCGAAGAGCACGTTCAGGCCCGCGCTGTCGAGGTATTCCACCTCGGTCAGGTCCAGGACGACGGGGCCCTGCGTGCTGTCGAGGGCCTCGCTGAGGACGTTGATGTTGCTCATGTCCACTTCGCCGACGACCGCGATCTCATGGGTGCCGTCCGGGCGCCGGCCTGGGGTAAGGATGAGCGGAGTGGTCATCAGGCGATCCTCGTGTGCATGTCGACGGTGGTGCCGGACGGGCCGGGTGTGATGGTGACCTTCTGCATCACGGCGCGCATCAGGCCGACACCGCGGCCGCGGTGGGTGTTGAGCTCGGGCTGCGGCGTCTTCCACCGGCCGGTGTCGGCGACGGTGAGGCGCAGGTCGTGGACCAGCGCCTCGGCCCGAAGACGAATGGTTTCTCCGGGGGCGTCGCGGTGACCGTGCTCGATGGCGTTGGCACACGCCTCCCCGGCGGCGATCAGGACGTTCTGCACGGTGTGCACGGGCAGGTCGCACTGGGCGAGCCAGCTCCGCAGGGCCTTGCGGACCGGCGCGAGCTGGGAGGACTCGGCGGGGAACGCCATCTCCAGCGGCGCGGGGTGGCGGTAGAGCAGCAGGGCGACGTCGTCGTCGTAGCCGTCCGCGGGCGCCAGCCGGGCCATGACCTGCGTGGCGAGGTCGTCGACCGCGGTGTCCCGGCCCTCCTGGACGGCCGCGCCCGCCTGGTCGATGCCCGCGTGGAGCGAGCGGCGGCGGCGCTCGACGAGGCCGTCGGTGTACAGCAGCAGCGTGGCGCGGGCGGGCAGGGTGCACTCGCCCTCGGGACGCGGCCTGCCCGGGCGGACCGCGAGGGGGATGGAACGCCCGTCCTCCAGCAGCAGGACGCTGCCGTCGGGGCGGGCGAGGATGCCGGGCGGGTGTCCGGCGCTGGAGTAGGTCAGCCGGCCGGTCTCGGGGTCCAGGACGCCGCAGAAGACGGTGGTGCACGTGGCGCCGGGGATGCTGGCGGCGAAGTGGTCGAGGGCCATGAGGGTGCGGGCGGGCCCGGCCTCCTGCAGCAGCAGGGCCCGGCAGGCGCTGCGCAGCTGCCCCATGACGGTGGCCGCCTCCAGGCCGCGGCCGACGCAGTCGCCGACGACGATGCCGATGCGGCCGTCCGGCAGGGTGATGGTGTCGTACCAGTCACCGCCGACCTCCAGGGGACGGGTGGCGGGCTCGTAGCGGACGGCGAAGCCCTCGGGGAGCCGGGAGGGGCCGAGGATGGCGCGCTGCAGCGCGAGGGCGGTCTCGCGCTGCTGGTCCATCTGGTGGACGCGGACAAGACCCTGGGCGAGGTGCCCGGCCAGCAGGGACAGCAGCAGCTGGTCCTCGCTGGTGAAGGGCCGGTGCTCGCCCAGGTCGATCCAGAGCGCGAGGGGCCCTTCGGGGTGCTCCAGCAGGATGCCCGCGCCGGTCCGGTCCTGCAGCACGGTCAGGAGCGGGCGCTCGCGCAGGCCGGCGAGCGCCGCGCGGCGCTCGCCGGGCAGCTCCTCCCAGCGCAGGCCGGGGCCGGTGGCGGTCAGGGAGGGGGCGTCACCGCGGTCGAAGACGGCGGCGAGGACCCTCCGGGCGCGCCAGAGCTCCTTCAGCTCCTCCAGAGCCCCGGACAGGGCCTCGGGGAGGCTGGTGGCCCGGGACAGGCCGGTGCTCAGCGCGGCCAGGGCGGTCTCGCGCTGGATGGCGTAGTGCTCGGCGGTCACGTCGCGGAAGGTGCCGACGGTGACGCGGCGGCCGCTCTCGGGGTCCTGCGCCTGGCTGAAGGACGCGGTCACCCACAGCCGGTGCCCGTCGCGGTGGGAGACCGGGATGGTGTAGGAGCCCTTGTTGTCGCCCATGAGCTGGGCGAACGCCTGCTGGACCTGCTGGTGGGCCTCGGGGTCGGCGTCGGGGCTCGGCCACCACGGGTGGACGGGCGCGTAGGGGAGGTCCTCGGGACCGTAGCCGAGGATGTCGGTGAAGGCGGCGTTGATCTCGATGACGGCGCCCTCCTCGTCGCAGACGAAGAATGCCTCCTGCAGCGACTCCACCAGGGCGGTGCGCCAGCGGGCGTGGTGGTTGCGCAGCCGGGCCAGGTCCACGTTGGCCCGGACCCGGGCCAGGAGCTCGGCGGCGGCGAAGGGCTTGACCAGGTAGTCGTCGGCGCCCGCCTGCAGTCCCTCGATGGACGCCTCCTGCCCGGCCCGCGCCGACAGCAGCAGGACGGGCACGGAGGCGGTGCGGGTGTCGGCGCGCAGGGCCTCGACCAGGGCCAGACCGTCCAGACGGGGCATCATCACGTCGCTGACGATCAGGTCGGGGGCGTTCCGGCGGACGGCGTCCAGCGCCTGCAGGCCGTCGTTCACGGCGTCGACCTGGTAGCCGGCGCTGTCCAGGAGGCGGACGAGGTACTCCCGCATGTCGGCGTTGTCGTCGGCGACCAGCACGCGGGCCGGGGTGGTGGGCGCGGGGGTGTGGGTGGCCGGCTCGACCGGGGCCGCGCCGGCGGATCCGGTGACGCCGGCGGATCCCACGGGCACGAAGGAGGCGTCGGCCGGCAGCCAGCGCATCGCCTCCTGCAGATAGGGGTCGGCGGTGGCCGAGACCGTGCTGGTGCGGGCCGCGGGCATCAGCGACTCGGGAGGCAGGTGCGCGGTGCCGAAGGGGATGCGCAGGGTGAAGCGGGTGCCCTCGCCCTCCGTGCTCTCGGCGGTGATGGTGCCGCTGTGCAGGCCGACCAGTTCCTGGACGAGGGCCAGTCCGATGCCGCTGCCCTCGTTGGAGCGGGAACGGGCGTTCTCGATGCGGTGGAACCGCTCGAACAGCCGGGGCATCTCCGCGGCGGGCACGCCGATGCCGGTGTCGGAGACGGTGACGACCGCGTGGGCGTCCTCGCTGCGGACGCGCACGCCGATGGAGCCCTCGAAGGTGAACTTCAGGGCGTTGCTGAGCAGGTTGAGGATCACCTTCTCCCACATGCCGCGGTCGAGGTGGACCGGCTCGTCGAGCGGGGGGCAGTCCACGTCGAAGGAGAGTCCGGCCTTCTCGATGGCGGAGCGGAAGACGCTGGCGAGCTCGGCGGTGACCGCGGCCAGGTCGACCGGTTCGAAGCCGGCCTGCATGCGGCCCGCCTCGATGCGGGAGAAGTCCAGCAGGGCGTTGACCAGCTTGCCCAGCCTGAGGCCGTTGCGGTGGATGACCTCCAGCTCCTCGCGCAGCTGCGGGTCGGCCTGGGCGTAGCGGTCGCGCAGTTCGTCCACCGGGCCCATGATCAGGGTGAGCGGGGTGCGGAACTCGTGGCTGATGTTGGAGAAGAAGGCGGTCTTGACCCGGTCCAGCTCGGCGAGCTCCTCGGCGCGCCGCTGCTGGGTCTGGTAGCTGCGGGCGCTGCCGATGCCGGCGGCGATGTGCCCGGCGACCAGCTCGACGAAGCCGCGGTAGCCCTCGTCCAGGGCCCGGTAGCGGTTCAGCCCGGCGACCAGGAAGCCGTACGGCTCGCTGCCCTGCCGCAGCAGCGGTACGACCAGGGCCTGGGTGGGCGGCACGGGCCAGTGCCCGGTGGGCAGGCCGGTGAACGCGGTACCGGTCAGGGGCACGAGGGCCGCCTCGCCGCGGGCCGGCGCCGCCGCGGGCCATACCGTGCCGGACCCGTCCGCGGGCAGGACGGCCGGGGCGGCCGGGTGGTCGGCGGGGATGCCGGTGGCCCCCACCCGCAGGCTCCGGCCCTCGTCGTCGACCAGGTAGGTCAGGGTGAAGGGCAGGTCCTGCGGGTTGCGGGCGAGCTGCCGGCCGACGAAGGCCAGCACCTCCTGCTCGGTGCGGACCACGCTGGGGTCGGACCCGAGGTCGCGCAGGGTGGCCATGCGCCGTTCGCCGATGACCCGCTCGGTCTCCTCGCTGACCACGCACAGCATGCCGACCACCTGACCGGCGTCGTCGCGCAGCGGGCTGTAGGAGAAGGTGTGGTACGTCTCCTCGGTGTAGCCCGAGCGCTCCAGGAACAGCAGCAGGCCCTCGTCCCAGGTGGCCTGTTCGGTGCGCAGGACGGTGTCGATGCGGGGGCCGATGTCCCCCCAGATCTCCGCCCACACCTCGCGGGCGGGGCGGCCCAGCGCCCAGGGGTACTTGCGGCCCAGGGTGTCGCGCCGGTAGGCGGCGTTGCAGAAGAACGTCAGCTCCGGCCCGTAGGCCATCCACATCGGGAAGCGTGAGGAGAGCAGGATGCTGACCGCGGTCCGCAGGCTCTGCGGCCAGCCCGCGGGCGGCCCCAGCGGGGTGGCCGCCCAGTCGACCGCGGCCAGGTGGCGTCCGACCTCGGGGTCGGCGGTGAACACCGTCTCCCCGCTCGTGGCCTGCGGCTCCTGCTCAGCGTCGTCACCACGCGTCACGCGACACCCTTTCCTACCCCCCGTGAGGGCACAGCGATGCCGGATCCGCCGCTTCCGCCCGGTCCCGGTCCCGCTTCCCGCGAGTCATTGCAGGTTCGTAGGATAGGGCAGGTGATCCGAGGGCCCGTCCGGTCCTCTTCGCAGCAATACCACGCATGGTGGGACCGTACCGGGAAACAAGGGAAGGGTTTCCGGCCCGACCGACGGCCGTCCGGCCGTCCGGCCGCGAGGACCCGGACGAGGCCGCGCGACCGCACCGGACCGCACCCGCCGCCCAGGAGACACGGTGACCGACACGAAGGACATACTGGCCCTCACCCGGCAGTCGCACCCCGCCGGGCCGATCCTGCTGTGCGTGGCCGGTGAGCTGGACCATTACACCGGTCCCCGCCTCAGCGAGGCCATCGACGAGCTGCCCTTCGGGTCCGGCACGGACGTCGTGATCGACCTCTCGGCGCTGGAGTACTGCGACTCCACCGGTCTGTCCCTGCTCATCACCGCCCACCACCGCGCCGAGGCGGCCGGCTCCTCGCTCTCCTTCGCCGGCCCCAGCCCCGAGCTGGCGCGCGTCTTCGCCATCGTGGGCCTGGACCAGGTGTTCACCCTGCACGCGAGTGTGGAGCGGGCCGTCGAGGCGCTGGTCCGCTGAGGGCGGCCCGCGCCGCGGACCGCCCCCGGGAGTTCCCGGGAGTCCCGGGGAGCCCGCCCGGTCATCCCGTCCTCGAGTACTCCCTCGAGAAGTGGTAGAGCTCCTTGGACGTGGTGATGAGCTCCCGCTGCTCCTCCTTGGAGCCGACCATCGGCTGGGAGCCGTTGAGGGGCACCTGTGCGCTCTCCGGCAGGAACTTCACCGTCACCAGGCCGATGACGCCGGCCAGCATCAGGTAGTAGGCGGGCATCAGGTCGTTCCCGGTGGTGTTCACCAGCGCCTCGGTGACCAGCGGGGTGGTGCCGCCGAAGGCGGCGACGGCGAAGTTGAAGCCGATGCCCATGGCCGCGTAGCGCACGGCGGTCGGGAAGAGCGCGGGCAGGGTCGCGGCGCTCGGCGCGGCGAAGCAGGCGAGCAGCGTCGACAGGATCAGCACGCCGAGGACCGGCGGCCAGGTCCCCTCCATCCTGATGAGCAGGAAGGACGGCACGGCCAGCACGATCATCGCGGCCGCGGAGACGGCGTAGACCGGGCGCCGCCCGATCCGGTCGCTGAACCGGCCGATGAAGGTGATCAGCAGCACGATCCACACCATGCCGATCAGCACCAGCACGTCGGCGGAGCTGCTGGAGCGGCCCAGGGTCTCCGTCTGGTAGGTGGGCAGGAAGCCGGTGACCATGTAGTTGGTGACGTTGTAGAGCAGCACCAGGCCCATGCAGACGAGCAGCGGCCGCCAGTGGCTCCTGACGATGGTCTTGAACTCGCTGCCCGCCGACTCCTGGGCGAGGCTCTGCTCGTGCTCGTCCAGCTGCTGCTGGAAGGCGGGTGACTCCTCCAGCTTGAGCCGCATGTACAGGCCGATGACGCCCAGCGGACCGGCGATCAGGAACGGGACGCGCCAGCCCCAGGAGAGCATCTCGGCATCCGTGAGCAGGAAGTTCAGCAGGGTCACCAGCGCGGAGCCGAGCGCGTAGCCGACGAAGGTGCCGAAGTCGAGCCAGCTGGAGAGGAAGCCCCTGCGGCGGTCCGGCGAGTACTCGGCGACGAAGGTGGTGGCGCCGCCGTACTCGCCGCCGGTGGAGAAGCCCTGGACCATCCGGGCGAGGAGCAGCAGGATGGGGGCGGCGATGCCGATGGTGGCGTAGCTCGGGATCAGGCCGATGGCGAAGGTGCCGGCCGCCATCATGATCATGGTGGTGGCGAGCACCTTCTGGCGGCCCAGGCGGTCCCCGAGGGGGCCGAAGACGAGACCGCCGAGCGGGCGCACCACGAAGGCTGCGGCGAAGGTCGCGAAGGAGGAGATCACCTGGGCGCCCGGCGAGGCGCCGGGGAAGAACACCTTCCCGATGGTGGCGGCGAGATAGCTGTAGACCCCGAAGTCGAACCACTCCATGCAGTTGCCGAGTGCGGAGGCGCCGACCGCCCGCTTGAGCAGCGGCGGCTCGACGACCTGGACGTCCTCCTTGCGGAAGGCGCGCTTGTTCCGGCGGAGCCGGCGGGTGAGTTCCTCACGGACCTGCCGCGGCATCTCCGCCACGGCCTTCGGCATCCTCGCCCGTCGCTGGGAATGGGGGTGCCCTTCAGGCATCGCGTCGGTCACGCTGCCGCCTTTCTCTCGCATTACCGCAGTTCGCCTAAGCGAATTCTGCGCCGCAATGATCGTTCGGCGCATGTCAGAGCCGCTGCCCAAATTCGTGCACATTACACCTATGAGGATGCGGGCCCACCGTCGTCGCGCAGCACCCCCTCCCAGGTCAGAGCGTCCGCGAAGCCGTACCCCCACCGTCCCGACCGGCCGCTGCGGCCCGCGCCGGCCACGACGCGTCCGGTACCGCGGTCGACGTCGTCGCCGTCGCACGCGCACACGTGCCGGGCCGCCCCGGGCGGGGTGCGCCCGGGACGGCCGTGCGGTCGCACCGTCATGCGGCGGCCGGGGCGGGGCCGACCAGTTCGGACAGGACGTCCTCCATGGTCACGAACCCGATGACGCGGCCGTTCCCGCCGAGCACGGCGGCGAGGTGGCTGCCCTCGGCGCGCAGCGCGGTGAGGGTGTCGTCCAGCGGGGTGTCGATGCGGACCCGGGTGACCGGGTGCAGGGCCGCGCGGGGGAAGGGCCGGTCGCGGTCGGCGAGGCCCAGGGTGTCCTTGATGTGCAGGTAACCCAGCAGGGTGCCGTCGGGGCCGGTGACGGGGAAGCGGGAGTACCCCGCCTCGGCGGCCGTCCGCTCCAGCTGGGCCGGTGTGACGGCGTGCCCGACGGTGTGCATGCGCTGGACGGGGACGAGGATCTCGCCGACCGGGCGGGTGCCCAGCTCCAGCGCGTCGCGCAGCCGCTCGCCGTCGGCGGGGGTCAGCAGCCCGGCCTCACTGGAGTCGACGACCATACGGGCCAGCTGGTCGTCGGTGAAGACGGACTCGACCTCGTCCTTCGGCTCGACGCGCAGGAGCTTGAGCAGCGCGTTGGCGAAGGCGTTGACACCGAGGACGACCGGGCGCAGCGCCCGGGTGACCGCCACCAGCGGCGGGCCGAGGAGCAGGGCGGTGGGCACCGGCGCGGCGAGGGCGACGTTCTTCGGGATCATCTCGCCGACCAGCATGTGCAGATACGTCGCCACGGTCAGCGCGAGGGCGAACGCGATCGGGTGCACCAGGCCGTGCGGGACGTGGGCCGCCTCGAAGGCGGGCTCCAGCAGGTGGGCGATGGCGGGTTCGGCGACCGCCCCGAGCACCAGCGAGGAGGCCGTGATGCCGAGCTGGGCGGTGGCCATCATGGCGGAGATGTGCCGCAGCGCCCACAGGGTCATCCTGGCCCGCTTGTTCCCCTCTTCCGCGCGGGGCTCGATCTGGCTGCGGCGCACCGAGACCAGGGCGAACTCGGCACCGACGAAGAACGCGTTGGTCAGCAGCGTCAGGGCGCCGAGGGCGAGCTGCAGGGCGGTCATCGGGCGTCCTCCGCGAGCTCGGCGGACCGCGCGGCGGCCGGCGCGGTGATGCGGACGCGGTCGGCGCGGTGGTGGTCGACGTCGAGGACCTCGATCCGCCAGCCGCCGACGTCGACGGTGTCGCCCTTGGCGGGGATGCGGGCGAGGCGGGTGGCGATCAGCCCGGCGGCCGTCTCGTACGGGCCCTCCGGCGCGGTGAGCCCGATCGCGGCGAGCTGGTCCAGGCGCACGCCGCCCTCCGCCTCCCACGCCCCGGGCCCCTCGCCCGTCCGCGGGACGGGCAGCAGGTCGGGGAGTTCGACGGGGTCGTGCTCGTCGCGCACCTCGCCGACGACCTCCTCGACGATGTCCTCGACCGTGGCCACGCCCGCCGTGCCGCCGTACTCGTCGATGACGACGGCCATGGTGCGGGTGGCCCGCAGCCGCTCCAGGAGCCGGTCGGCGGTGAGGCTGCTGGGCACCAGCAGGGGCTCGGTGGCCAGGTCGGTGACCGGGGTGACGGCCCGCTCCCGCGGGGCCAGGGCCAGGACGTCGCGGATGTGGACGGTGCCGACGACCTCGTCCAGGCCGTCGCGGTAGACGGGGAAGCGGGACAGGCCGGTCGCCCGGGTCAGGTTCGCGGCGTCGGCGGCCGTGGCGTGCGCCTCCAGCGCCTTGACGTCCACGCGCGGGGTCATCACGTTCTCCGCGCTCAGCTCGCCCAGGTGCAGGGTGCGGACGAACAGCTCGGCGGAGTCGGCCTCCAGGGCGCCCTCGGCCGCCGAGTGCCGGGCGAGCGCGACCAGTTCCTCCGGGGTGCGGGCGGAGGCCAGCTCCTCGGCGGGCTCCAGGCCGAAGCGGCGCACGACGTGGTTCGCGGTGCTGTTGAGGTGCCTGATGAACGGGCCGAACGCGGCGGTGAAGCCGCTCTGCGGCCGGGCGACCACCTTGGCGACGGCCACCGGCCGCGAGATCGCCCAGTTCTTCGGCACCAGTTCGCCGACCACCATCAGTACGACGGTGGAGACGGCCACGCCCAGCACGGTCGCCGCGGACGCGGCGGCACCGCCCAGACCGGCCGCCTCCAGCGGGCCTTCGAGCAGCGCCGCGAGCGACGGCTCGGCGAGCATGCCGATCACCAGCGAGGTCACCGTGATGCCCAACTGGGCGCCGGACAGCTGGAAGGTGAGGCGGCGTACGGCCTTCAGCGCGCCCTCGGCGCCGCGCTCCCCCGCCTCGACGGCACGTTCCAGGTCACCGCGCTCGACGGTGGTCAGCGAGAACTCCGCCGCGACGAACACCGCGCAGGCCAGTGTCAGCAGCAGAGCCAGCAGAAGCAGCAGCAGTTCGGTCATCGTGCCGCTCCCGCTTCCTCGACCGCCGCGGCGCCCGGACGGCGGGACAGGGCACGACTACTACTGGGAGGCTCACCCATCGGGGGTTCATCGCTCCTTCGTGGAATGCGCACGACGCGCGGGAGGACAGTGGGTGAAGACAGGATTCCCTGCTTCTACAGTCACTGTAAAGGAGCTGCGGGGAACGGTAACCGGCCCTCCGGTCCGCCCTTTGCCACCGGTCGCGGCGCACCCGCCCGTCCGCGCCCCACCGGACGCGACGGGCGCCCCACCGGACGCGGAGGACGCCCCATCCGCTTCGGCGGGCGCCCCACCCGGCGCGGTGGACGGCTCATCGGACGTCGTCGGCGTCGAGACCGGGGCCGACCACCAGGGTGACCACACCGTCGGCGGCGCCCGCGTCGCGGACGGCCCGCACACCGGGCAGGCGGGAGGCGAGCGCCGCGGCCTGCCGCTCCAGGCCCCGCGGGTGGACGACCACGGTGGTACGGACGACCTCCGGCGCCCAGTCCGTGCCCTCCGGCGCCCCGTCCGTGCCCTCCGGCGCCCCGTCCGTGCCCTCCGGGACCCGGTCGTCCTCCTCGCCCCTGCTCCCCTCCTCCCCCCTGCCGCCCTCCTGCTCCCCGTCGCCGTCCTCCTGCTCCCCGTCACCGTTCTCCTGCTCCCCGTCGCCGTCCTCCTGATCCCCGTCGCCGTCCTCCTGGGACCCGTCCGCGTCGACGACGGTGTATCCGCGTGCGCGCAGTGCGCCGGCGACGGCGGCGGTCCGCTCCGGGTCACCGGCGCCGTCGAGGACCCGTACGCGCACGGAGGACGCGTGGACGGGGTCCACCGCGCCCGTCCTCAGCCGCTCCTCGTCCACCTCCTCGTCCTCGGCCAGGGCGGAGAAGAGGCCGGCGGCCTGCGGGTAGCGCCACACCACGTTGGCCTTGTCGGTGGCCACGTCGGCCTGACGCGGGTAGTTGGGGACGGTGAGGAAGGCCAGCCGGTCGCCGGGCACGTCCTGCAACTCGGACGCGAGTTCGTACAGCGGCCTGATGCCGGCGAGCCCTTCGTCCGTGGTCAGGGACCCGGTCACGGACTTCAGGGCGCCGTAGACCGCGCTCGGGCTGGTCAGCCTGGACCGCGCCTTCCGGGCCAGGGCCGCCACGAACTCCTGCTGGCGGCCGATGCGTCCGAGGTCGGAGCCGTCCCCGACGTCGTACCGGGCGCGTACGTAGCCGAGGGCCGCCTCGTCCCTGACCGTCTGGCAGCCCGCGTCCAGGTCCAGGTGGGCCTTCTCGTCGTGGATGGCCTCCTCGGGACAGACCTCGATGCCGCCGAGCGCGTCGACCATGCCCTTGAAGCCCTGGAAGTCCACGGACACGTAGTGGTCGATGCGCAGCCCCGTGTTCCTCTCCACCGTCTTGACGGCGCAGGCGGCAGCGGCGGCGACGTCCCCGCCGCTGCCGCCGATCGCGAAGGCCTCGTTGATCTTGTAGTGGTGCGGGGACGAGACGGTGCCGTCGCCCCGGTCGCAGGCGGGTATCTCCACCCAGGAGTCGCGCGGGAGGGACACGACGGCGGCCCACTCACGGTCCGCCGGGAGGTGCACCACCATCAGCGTGTCGGACTGCATGGTGGTCAGCCCCGTGCCGTACCGCGCGTTCCCGGCGTCACGGCTGTCCGAGCCGACGACCAGGATGTTCCTGGAGCCCGGACTGCGGTTGACCGGCCGCTCCCCGCCGATCCTGGTGTTCACGTCCGCAGCCCTGATGCCGCCGTCCAGGTCCTCGTAGACCCAGGCGCCGGCGCCCGCGACGCCGAGGACGAGCGCCGCGCAGGCGCCCGCGCCCCACATCAGGATCCGGCCCCGCCGCGCCGTCTTCACCGTCAGCCCCTTCGCCGGCCGGACTCCCACCGCTGCGCGGGCGCGGCCCGCCCCGCCCCTCGCACCACGGGGCCGCCCGCGGGGCAGGGAGCCGGCACGGCTCCACGCGTCGCCCAAAGGAAGACGATCGCTCCGGACCACGGGTACACAAAAGGCACAAACAGGCCGTAGCGCAGGAGGCCCGAACACCTCGGTGGAGCGAGGGGGCCGCGCTCGGCGCGGCGGGCCCGCGCGCCACCGGCAGCCTTCGGCGATCGGCCCGGAATGCGTAGAATAGAGGGGTCGGTCCAGCCATGTGGCAGACCGCGGCCGACCACCGGCCCGGGCGACCGGCGCCCGCCGTACGACCCGCTCCGGAGCACCCATGACCCACCCGTCCGCCGCGCCGGGCGACGGTTCCGACGCCCTCTTCGGCCTGGAGGCCCTCGGCTCCGCGGCACCCGCGGCGGAACCGGCCCCCCGGTCCGGCACCGAGCCGCTCTTCCGCGACTCGCCCGCGGCCCGCCGGCTGCTGCCCGTGCGGGAGATCTACGCCGAGCCCGGGGCCGCCGCGTCGCCCCGCGGCCGGCAGGTCCTCGCGCGCTTCCCCGACGCCCGACTGATCGAGGTGGAGTCCCACTGGCGCATCCCCGAGCTGCACGGCAACGAGGGGAACGTCGAGCGCTGGGTGCGCGTCAAGGGCGAGACGCTCGTCCTGGGCGAGCGGAAGACCTTCACCAGCCGCCCCAACGGCCGGTCCGCCGACTGGATCGCCCCGGGCCCCTCCAACGGCTGCGCCATGGCCTGCGCCTACTGCTACGTGCCGCGCCGCAAGGGGTACGCCAACCCCGTCACGGTCTTCACCAACATCGACCGGCTGATCGCCCACCTGGGCCGGCACATCGCTCGGCAGGGTCCCAAACCCGAGCCCGACCAGGTCGACCCCGAGGCCTGGGTGTACGACATCGGGGAGAACGGCGACTGCTCGGTGGACGCCCTGATCTGCGACAACACCGCGGACCTCGTGCACGCCTTCGCCCGGTGGCCCACCGCGAAGGCGTCCTTCGCCACCAAGTTCGTGAATCCCGACCTGCTCGCCCTCGACCCGCGCGGCCGGACCCGGATCCGCTTCTCCCTGATGCCCGCGGACGACTCCCGGCTGCTGGACCTGCGCACCTCGCCGATCGCCGACCGCATCGCCGCCGCCCCCGACTTCCTCGACGCCGGCTACGAGGTGCACTTCAACCTCTCCCCCGTGGTGATCCGCCCCGGCTGGGAGGACGACTGGGCCGAGCTGCTGCGTCACCTCGACGACGTCCTGCCGGACCGGGTCAAACGGCAGGCGGCCGCCGAGGTGATCATGCTGACGCACAACCAGGAGCTGCACGAGGTCAACCTCGGCTGGCACCCCCGCGCCGAGGAGGCGCTGTGGCGGCCCGGCCTCCAGCAGGCCAAGCGGTCCCAGAACGGCGCGCTCAACGTCCGCTACCGCAACGACGTCAAGGCCGGGGCCCTGGAGACCCTGCGCGGCCTCGTCGCGGCCCACGCTCCCTGGCTGCGCATCCGGTACGCCTTCTGACCCGCACCGGCGCGGACCGCGCCCGGCTCCCGCCGACGGGACACACCGTCCGCCGCGCGCCGTCGGTCACACGGTGGCAGTCACACGCTGCGGTTCGCACTTCCGGGTCACACGTTGTCGGTCACCGCGCGGGCGCGCAGCGCCGCGACGGCCGCGGCCGGGTCCTCGGCGTAGAAGCGGAAGGTGCGGGCCTCGCCCCGCCGGCCCAGGGGCCGGACGAACACGACCGGCTCCGTCAGCTCGACCGTGACCGTCGTCCGGCTCCCCACCGCGAGGTCCACCCCGCCGTCCGCGCCCACGGACACCGGCCCGGCGTCGGGGTAGCGGCGCTCGACGCGGACGGAGGCCACGCGCCCGGCGGGGACGCGCAGGTCGAACAGTGCCCCGTAGCGCAGTCGCAGCGAGCCGTCGGCGCCGACGACGTGCGGGCGCACGACGCAGGAGGCGTGCAGGGCGATGACGAAGTACACGCCCCACAGGTCGAGGACGAGTGTGATCGCGTGCACCACGGGCCAGGGGACGAGGTACGCGAGAGCCACCGTCTCCACGACGGAGACGAAGAGGATGCCGTACATGAAGGCCGCCTGCCCCGGGGCGTACGGCACGGCCGTGTCGCCCTCGCGCACACCGTGCGGTCCGCGGCGGGCGAGCCACCGGAGGAGGCCGGCGGACAGGGCGACCTCGTGCGCGACGAGCCGGCGCGGCACCCGCGGCCCGGTCATCGGCCTCGCTCCCGCAGCAGCCGGACGGCCCGGCGCACCACCGCGGCCTGGGCCGGCGAGAACTCCGCGAGGAGGGCCCCGGTGAAGCCGCGCCCCGCCGCCTGCTCGTCCCACTCCTCGGGAACCGGCATCGCCCGCAGCGCCTCCTCGGGAATGCTGCCGGCCACGGCCCGCGCCGCCTCCTCCACCCGGGGGTCGTCCTCCGGGGCCTCCGCCAGCTCGTCCAGCAGGCCGTACACCTCGTACGCCCGCACGAGGGCGCCCGGGTCGGACTGCAGCGCGCCGAGCAGCGTGTCGAGCCAGGCGCGGTGGCCGTCCGCGGAACCCGTCTCCAGCAGGGCCAGCAGCTCACGCTCCCTGACCGCCATCGCGGGCTCCGGCCCGGGCAGGCCGGCCGAGGCGCGGGCCATGTGCTCGAAGAGGGCCGCGAGCTCGGGCGAGACCGGTGCCTCGGCGGGCAGCCCCTCCCCCTGCCGCGCCGACCGCAGCAGCTGCGCCAGGCGGAGCCGCCGCTGCCGGATGTCCTCCTCCTGGCGCGCCAGGTCGGCGTCGAGTTCGGCGAGCACCTCGGCCAGGTCGCGGTCGGCGTCCCCGGCCACGACGTCACGGACCTCGTCGAGGCTCAGCCCCAGCTCCGTGAGACGGCGGACGCGGGCGAGCTCGACGGCGTGGCGCAGCGAGTACTCCCGGTAGCCGTTGGGCTGCCGCGGAGGCTCGGGCAGCAGGCCGACGCGATGATAGTGCCGTACGGCACGCGTGGTGACGCCGACGACGCCGGCGAGTTCTCCGATCCGCATGCCACCAGTAGAAACGTTGTCGCCGCGACAAGGTCAAGGCAGGGAGCGGAAGCGGAAGCGGGAGAGGGAAAGGGAGAGGGACTGATAGGAACCGACCGTGACCGGCAGGGGCTGGCAGGGGCCGGACCGACTGGGATCGCCAGGGACCGACGGACCGTGGCCGGTGGCGGCCGGGACCGTGGCCGGTGGCGGCCGGGACCGTGGCCGGTGGCGGCCGGGACCGTGGCCGGTGGCGGCCGCCGGGTCAGCCGTCCGGGTGTTCCGACGTGCGCACCGGGAGCGCCCGCAGGCCGCGCGAGCGCATCGAGGGGCGCCAGCGCAGCGCGTCCGGCGGACAGTCGAGCGCGAGGCCGGGGAAGCGGTCGAAGAGGGCGGTCAGCGCGATCTCGGTCTCCGCGCGGGCCAGGGGGGCGCCGAGGCAGTAGTGGATGCCGTGGCCGAGCGCGAGGTGCCCGGCGGCGTCGCGGCCGAGGTCCAGGCGGTCCGGGTCGGCGAAGCGGCGCGGGTCGCGGTGCGCGGCGGCGAGCGACAGCAGCACGGTCTCGCCCGCCGGGACGGTGACCCCGCCGATCGTGACGTCCTCGGTGGGGAACCTCCGGATGGCCAGCGGGACCGGGCCGTCGTAGCGGGCCAGTTCCTCGACCGCGCCGCTCGTCCGCGCCGGATCGGCGCGCAGCGCGGCCAGCTGCTCGGGGTGGCGGAGCAGGGCCAGTACGGCGTTGCCGATCAGGTGGACGGTGTTCTCGTACCCGGCGACGAGGACGAGGAAGGCCAGGGAGGTCAGCTCGTCCTCGGTGAGCCGGTCCTCCTCGTCGCGCACGGCGATCAGCGCGGAGACCAGGTCGTCCCCGGGGGCCGTCCGCTTGCCGGCGATGAGCCGGGCGAAGAAGGCCAGGAGGCTGCCGACCGCCTCCTTCGCCTTCTCGGGCCGCGCGGGGTCGGGCGCGACGAGGGCGTCTGTCCAGGACCGGAAGTCGGGCCGGTCGGCCGCCGGCACGCCGAGCAGGTCGCAGATGACGACGATCGGCAGGGGCGCGGCGTACGACGCGATCAGGTCCGCGCGGCCGTCCCGGGCCAGGGGGTCCAGCAGCCGGTCGGCGGTGCGCCGGATCGGTCCGCGCAGCCGGTCGACGTGGCGGGGGGTGAACGCCCGTGACACCAGGCGCCGGATGCGTGTGTGGTCCGGCGGGTCCATGTTGAGCAGGTTCGCGTCCAGCGCGGGCGGCAGCGCCATCCCCCGGTAATTGCCCGGTGCCGCATGGCGCTTGTCCAGCGACAGCCGCGGATCGGCGATCGCCCGGCGCACGTCCTCGTAGCGGGTGACCAGCCAGGCCGGGAGACCGTCCGTGCCGGTGATCCGGTGGACCGGCCCCTCCTCGCGGAGGCGCCCGTACAGGGCGTACGGGTCGGGGAACGGCTCCGTCGGGTCAACTTCGTTTGCCTGTGCGGGTGTTGTGGCGCTCATGCGCCCAGCCTAGGCGCTCGCGCCCGGCCGTTCCGTAGGACGCCACGCGGGTTCCGCCGTACGGGCCGGGCGCGCCCGGCCCGTACGGCGGCCCTCATCATCCGCACCGTCCCGACCGCACCGTCCGGCCTCGCCGTCCCGAACGCGTTGTCAGTGGCCGCCACTAGGTTCGTTCGTGTTCCGCCGCTGTGGCGTGGACGTCCCCTTTGTGCTGCATGGGAGAGGGTGCGTTGTCGGATTGGGAGAGGTCGAGCACGGTGCGGGTGACACCGCCCGCGCGGCCGCGCAAGCTCGCCAAGGTTCCGTTCGTCGAGCTGGCCGACGGACGTCTGCAGGGTGTGGTGTCCAGCGGTTCGGACATCGGGCGGGTCTATGTGTCGTCGGTCGCGGCCGGCACGTACGAGTTCGCCTGCAGCACGAACAACAACCGCCCCTGCGGCGGCGCCCGTGGCACGTTCTGCAACCACATACGGGCCCTGGTCGGCGAGGCGGTGCTGCAGTACGGCGCAGGACGCGTCGCCCGTTACCTGAAGGCGGAGACCGCGGCGGAGGAGCCGGACGCGCAGGCCCTCACGGACGCCATGACCGCCGCGCGCCCGCCGCAGGGGGACACCACGGCCGCCGCGCCGGTCTTCAGCCGGTTCCTGCGCCACCTGGCCTACCTCGAACTCGCGCCCACGACCGCGCCGCTGCCGGAGATGCAGTGGTTCCCGCCGACCGGATCGGCGGCGGGCGGGCCCCAGGACGGGTCCGGTCCGGACACGGGTGAGCGCGCCGACGCGCTCACCGGCACCGTCGACGGGCTGGACGAGGTCCTGGCGGCCGTCGACGCCTTCGACCAGGTGCTGGTCGCAGGGCTGCTGCGCCCCCGGCCCGCGCAGGCCGCCGGTCTGTCCGGACTGGCCCGTGCCGTCGCGGGGTCGCCCCTGGCCGACCGGGTCGCCGAGGCGGCGGAGAAGGCGGCGGCCGGATCCGCGGCCGAGGACCACTTCGTCGCCCTCGCCGCGGCCCGCACCGCCCTGCTCGGCTCCGTCCACGACGCGCTGGCGGCCCGCGCCGAGGAGGTCACCGGCCGGTCCGGCGGCGGGGCCACCGCGCCGGGACCGGACGGGCCGGACGGCACAGGTGCCTCAAAGGACGACCTGGACGGCGCAGGCGGCTCGGTCGAGGCGGGCGGCACAGGCGGTTCGGGCGAGTCGGGCAGCACAGGCGGCCCGGACGAGTCGGGCAGCACAGGCGGCTCGGTCGAGGCGGGCGGCACAGGCGGTTCGGACGAGGCGGATGAGCAGCGGGCGGCGAACCTGCTCGCCGCCGCCCGCTCGTGGCTGTCGGACCTGGCGAGGCGCGGCTGGCAGGGCCTCGACCACGACGTGGTCGCCGGATCGGCACAGGTCGTCTCCGCGATGCTCCCGGTCCCCGGGCTGCGCCGCCTGGCGGTGCTCCTCGACGGGTTCGCCGCCGAACTCGCCGCGTCCTGCCCGGGCGCGGCCCTGGAGCGGATTCCGGTGCGCCGCTGGGCCGACCTGTGGGCGCGGGCGACGCTGCTGACGCTGCCCGGCGCGGCCCACGCGCCCGCGACCGGTACGGCCACCGGCCGTCTGCTGCCCCTCGGCGTCGACGTGCAGGAGCACGCGACGGCCGTACAGGCCCAGGTCCACGCGGTGTTCGAGCCCGCCGACGGTGCCGCGCCCCGCCTGGTGCGGGCCAGCGTGTCCGCGCCGAAGCCCGACACGGTCGTGGGGGCCGGCCTGTGGCAGCTGCTGCGCCCGCACATGTCCCTGCTGGCGGCCGCCGGCGAGGGGCGCGCGATGGAGCTCACCGGCATGCCGGTCACCGCAGAAGGCGACCTGCTCTGGAGCGACGTCCACGCCCGTCCCGGTGAGCCCGCCGACCCCTTCGCCACCGCCCGCGTCGCCCTGCCCGCCGCGGCGGACGCGGTGGCCGCGCCGCTCGACCGGCACCCCGCGCGCCTCGCGGTCCCCGTGTTCCTGGAGGGCTACGCCGTCCGACAGGACGACGACGCGCTGACGTTCACCGTCGCCGGGCACCCCCTCGCCGTCGACACCGGCCGCGTGCCGGCCGCCGGTCCGCTCACGCCCGGGGCGGTCGCGCGGTCCGGCGCGTGCATCGGGCTGCTGCGCTGGGACGCCGGGACGTTCGGCGTCCAGCCCCTGGCCGTGGAGACGACCGTACGGAAGAAGGCCGTCGCCGTCCACGCAGGCGCCTGGGCCGGCGGCACGACCGACAAGGCGGGCGTCAGGGCCGAGAAGGCCGCCACCGACGCCGTGAAGGTGCTGCGCGAGCGCGCCGGGAAGCTGCTGCGCACATGACCGAGTCCATGAACACGAACACGAACGCGCAGAGGCACGCGGCCGGACACGCGGCCTCACCCGCACCGGCACCGGCACCGGCACCGGCACAAGCCCCCGTCCCCGCCCCCGAGGCCCTCCCCCACGACAACCGCCGTCAGGTGCTCTACTGGCGGCTGCTCGCCCGCCTCTTCGACCACGAGGAGCAGGCCGCGCTGGAGTCGGCGAGCCTCGCCGTCGTGGAGGACATCGGTCTGCCGGCCGCGCTGCTGGACCCGCAGGCCTCCGTCGACTCGATCGTGCAGCGCCACCCGGAGCTGGCCGCCGAGTTCGACGGCCTGATGGTCCCCGAACCCGAACCCGCACCCGAGCCCGAACCCGCATCCGCATCCGACGCCGGCACGGACGACGACGCCGGTGCCGGTGCCGATCCCTCCGGGGACGGACGCGACCGGGCCGCCGAAGTGCGGC
Source organism: Streptomyces minutiscleroticus (assembly GCF_014650875.1). GTDB lineage: Bacteria > Actinomycetota > Actinomycetes > Streptomycetales > Streptomycetaceae > Streptomyces > Streptomyces minutiscleroticus. The sequence continues at coordinate 45,821 of NZ_BMVU01000022.1, read as the reverse complement.
GCGCGGCCCTGGTGTCGAAGGTGCTGCTCAACGTCTTCGCCTCCGGCTCCGGCACGGTCACCGCCGGACAGCTGGCCCGTTGGCAGGCGGACGCGGGCTGGCTGGAGCGCGCGCTCGGCTGCGGCCCCGGCGAGCTGCGCGGCGGCCGCGGCGGCGCCGGCCAGGGGGCCGGCCGGAGCGCCGGGGGACCGGGCGTCGGCCCCACCGGTACCGGCGGCCGCGGCACGACGCCCGACCTGAGCCGGCTGATCCCGGCGATCGGCCCGGAGCTCGGCGCCATCGAGGCCGACCTCGTCAGGCGGATGCGCCTGCGCGAGGTGCTGGCCGACCCCCACCTCGCCGCGCAGCTCACGCCGAGCATGTCCCTGATCGAGCAGCTGCTGCGGGACAAGAACAACCTCTCGGGCGTGGCCCTGGCCAACGCCAAGGCCCTGATCCGCCGGTTCGTCGACGAGGTCGCCGAGGTGCTGCGCACCCAGGTGGAGAAGGCCACGGTGGGCGCCCTGGACCGCTCCGTCCCGCCCAAGCGCGTGTTCCGCAACCTCGACCTGGACCGCACGGTCTGGAAGAACCTCACCAACTGGAGCCCGGAGGAGGAGCGGCTGTACGTCGACCGCCTCTACTACCGGCACACCGCGCGCAGGACGACGCCCCAGCGGCTGATCGTCGTCGTGGACCAGTCGGGCTCGATGGTCGACTCGATGGTGAACTGCACCATCCTGGCCTCCATCTTCGCCGGGCTGCCGAAGGTGGACGTGCACCTGATCGCGTACGACACGCAGGCGCTCGACCTCACACCGTGGGTGCACGACCCCTTCGAGACGCTGCTGCGCACCGACCTCGGCGGCGGCACGGACGGCACGGTCGCCATGGCCCTGGCCCAGCCGAAGATCGCCGAGCCGCGCAACACCGTGGTGGTGTGGATCTCCGACTTCTACGAATGGCGCGGTGAGCAGCTCTTCGAGAGCATGACCGCCGTCCACCGCTCGGGGGCCAGGTTCATCCCGGTCGGCTCGGTGACCAGCTCCGGCCGCGGCAGCGTCAACCCGTGGTTCCGTGAGCGTTTCAAGGACCTCGGCACCCCCGTCCTGTCCGGGCACATACGCAAGCTCGTCCACGAGCTCAAGACGTTCCTCACGTAGCCGGCGCCCTTCCGCGCCCACCGCCCGTCTCGCGCTTCCCGCTTCCCGCTTTCGCTGTCCGCTTTCGCTTTCGCTTTCCGCTTCAGAAAGGCCCTGTGATGTCCGACCTGCTGCGCGCTCCCGCCGAGATCAAGTACGCCGAGGAGCTGGACTGGCTGGAGTCGATCGACGACGGCCCCAAGCCGTTCTCCTGGCGGCTGTCCCCGAAGATGGTGCGCCTGTTCATCCTGGGCTCCGAGCGGGCGGACGGCCTGGACCGAAAGGTCTCCCAGAAGTGGTTCGGCGACCGCAGCTTCGTCGAGCGCTCCATCGTGACGCTGGCCTCCGACCGCGGCCTGCTGCTCATCGGCGACCCCGGCACCGGCAAGAGCTGGCTGGCCGAGCTGCTGTCCGCCGCGATCTGCCGCAACTCCACCCTGGTGGTGCAGGGCACGGCCGGCACCACCGAGGACCACATCAAGTACTCCTGGAACGTGTCGATGGTCATCGCCAAGGGCCAGTCCCGCGAGTCGATGATCCCCTCCCCCATCATGACCGCGATGGAGGCGGGCGCGATCGGCCGCTTCGAGGAGCTCACCCGCTCCACCAGCGACGTCCAGGACGCGCTCATCTCGATCCTGTCCGAGAAGTACATCTCGGTCCCGGAGCTGGGCGGCGACGGCGACAGTGACAACATCGTCTTCGCCCGGCCCGGCTTCTCGGTCATCGCCACCGCCAACAGCCGCGACAGAGGCGTGAACGACCTGTCGTCCGCACTCAAGCGCCGCTTCAACTTCGTGCGCATCCCGGTGGTGACGAACAAGCGGAGCGAGGCGGAGATCGTCCGCTTCCGCACCGAGGAGCTGCTGCGCCGCCACCGCATCGAACTGGACGTGCCCCCGACCCTGCTCGACGTGCTGCTGCAGAGCTTCGCCGACCTGCGCGCCTCGGCGGCCGCGGCCGGCAGCGACGACGAGAGGCTGGAGTCGGCGCTGTCCACCGCCGAGCAGATCGGCGTGCTGGAGGACGCCGTCCTGCACAGCGACTTCTTCGGCGAGCGCGCCCTGAGCGCCCGTACGCTGGCCTCCTCGCTCGTCGGCTCGCTGGCCCGGCGCGAGCCCGAGGACCTGGCCATCCTCAACAAGTACCTGCACGGGGTCGTGGAGCCGCGCAGCAAGGAGGAGGGCGGCTCCTGGCCGGAGTTCCTGGAGGGCGGCCGCGACGCGATCGCCACCCTGTCCTGAGCGGCCGGCCCGACACGAGTGGCAGGAACAGCATGAGCGACACGCACGAGCAGAGCAGCGGCACGCCCGAGCCGACCGGCGGCGCGCACGAGCAGAGCAGCGGCACGGCCGAGGCGACCGGCGGCGAGCCCGAGCAGGACAGCGACGCGCACGGGCGGACCTTCGACGCGCTGCGCGGCCAACTGCGGGAGGCGGCCGCGGCGTTCGCGGGCGGTCCCGACGCCCTGGAGGGCATCCTCCTCGGCATCGTCGACGACGTCGACCGCGCGGTCCGCGAGCCCCTGGAGATCTTCCCCGTCTGCCACCACTCCCCCGCCTCGGCGCTCGCGATGGCGCGCCGGCTCAGGGAGAAGCGGCCGAAGGTGGTGTACCTGGAGCTGTGCGAGGACATGGCCCCGCTCCTGACCGAGCTGCGCAACTGCCGGCTGCCGGTGGCGGTGCAGGCGTTCGCGAGCGAGACCGACGGCTTCCCCGCCGAGTGGTCGCCGCTGTCGGTGGTCGCGCCGATCACCGAGGCCTCGGCCGAGTACCAGGCGATCGCCTACGCGCTCGACACACCGGGTGTGGAACTGGTCCTCGTGGACCGCTCCTCGGACCACGTCTTCCAGTGGGACGCGCGGGGGGCGCGGGGAACCGGCTCCGCCGGACCCGCCGGACCCGCCGGTGCGGACGAACCGCCCGCCGAGGAGGAGGCCGCGCTGCACGGCGACGCCGTCGGCGTGGGGATCGGCGACCTGCGGCCGCGCTTCGCCGAGCTGGAGGAGCACCTGCTGCGCCACGGCCGGGTGCGGCACTGGTCGGAGTGGTGGCACCAGTACGTGGAGCTGCCGCTCGGCGACGGCGACCACGACACCTACCGCCAGGTCATGCTCCTGATCGGCAGCCTTTTCCGGCGCCTGGCCCCGGGCGACCCGCACCGGATCCGGGTGGACGAGGACCGCGAGCGGTACATGTGGACCAGGATGCGCGAGCACCTGGCCGCGACCGGCACCGACCCCGCCGACTGCCTCTACGTCTGCGGCGCCTTCCACGCCGCGAGCCGGGTCGACGAGTTCGGCGTCGCCGGCGGCGGCTCCTTCGGGATCGCCCCGCGTACGGCCACCCGATGGCAGTACGGTCTGATCCCGTCCAGCCATGCCGCGATCGAGGCGCAGTTCGGTCTCGCCGCCGGTTCGGTGTCCATCGCCGCGACGGTGTGGGCGAAGAACCTCGAGCGCACCGGAGTGCGGCCGTACCGGCTGGCCGGGCAGGCGGGCGCGAACACGAAGAGGTCCGGGGCCGGGAAGGCACCGGCGGCCCCCGCACCGTCCGCACCGTCCCCGGACCGGCTCACCGGCTTCCTGCGGCGCCCTCCCGTCCTGGACCGGCTGGACGAGGCCGAACTGCTCGGCTGGTCGGTGGAGATCGTGCGCGCGGCCCGGCGCAACGGCTACCTCGCCTCCACCGCCGACGCCATCGCGGTCTTCGAGACGTCGATCCTGCTGGCCGGGATGCGGGACCGGGCCAAGCCCACGCCGTACGACTTCCAGGACGCGGCGGTCACCTGCATCGAGAAGGACAGTGTGCCCGGCCGGCGCGACGTCCGCCGCCTGGTCGAGATCATGATGGGCGGCGACCGGATCGGCCGGGTCGGCTACGACGCGCTGCCGCCACTGGCCCGCGACGTGCACGACCGCCTCGCACCGCTGGGTCTGAAGCTCCAGCAGCGCGGTGTGCGGCGCGCGCTGCTGGACATGGCGTCCCGGCCGGAACTGGAGCGCTGCTCCGACGTGCTGTGGATGCTGCGGTACCTGATGCCGCAGGGCGCCGCGCGGCCCATCATGGGTGAGCGGAAGCTGGGCGAGCGGCCCATCCAGGAGTCCTGGGACCTGGCCCTCGGCACGCACCAGCGCGCGCTCATCGAGCTCGGCTACGAGGGCGTCAGCGTCGAGCAGGTCCTGGAGCAGCGCCTGCGCCGCACGGCGTACGACCCGCGGGCCACCGCCGCCACCGTCCTGGAGGCCGTCGAGGACGCGACGCTGTACCTGCGCAGCCGCCGCCTCGCCGACGAACTGGGCACCCACGCCCTGCAGGTGCTGTCGGCCGAGCGCAGCGTCGACGGCGCGCCGGAGGTGCTGCGCCGGGTGCGCCGGCTGCTGGCGTACTACCGCACCGGCGAGCCGACGCTGCCGCAGTGGATCGAGTCCTTCGTCAAGGCCGGCTACGCCCACTACTGCACCCTGCTGCCGACGGCGTTCACCGACGACGACGCCACCGTGCGCCAGGTGGCGGCGATGCTGGGCTTCCTGTTCGACATGGAGGGCCTGGCGCTGTCGCTGGGCTGCGACCGCACGCAGCTGGAGCTCGCGGTCGCCCAGTCCCACCCCGAGGAGCCGGCGAAGACGGCCATGCTGTGGGCGGCCCGGACGCACCTGGGGCACCTGTCCCGCGCGGACCTGCGGGCCAGGTGCGACGAGCTGCTCGGCAACCCCCTGACGGTCCACGCCTACCCGCGCCACCTCAGCGGCTTCCTCCACGCCCTCCAGCCGGTGCCCGGCCTGACGGACTTCGTCGTGGAAGCGGTGTCGAACGCCTTCGCGCGCCTCCCCGACCGGGTGCTCCTGCCCTGGCTGCCGACGCTGATCACCACCCTGCGCTCGGGCGGCGCCGAACTGGCGCCGCTGCTGATCCGTGAGGCCGGCCGCGTCTTCCCCGGCCGGCTCGCGCGGCTGGACGCGTGGGTGCCGCCGTGGCGGGAGCGGCCGGGCCCGGACGAGGAGGCGGTGCTCACGGCGCGGCGTCCCGCGGACGGCGGCCGCGGCGTGGCCCTCCTGGCCGCCCGCCCCGCGACGTGCGACGCGGTGGCCGCCCTGCTGGGCTGCGACGGGCCGTGGGAGACGGCGGGCCCCTCAGGCCCGGCGGGCGCGGCCCTGGTCGGCCGGTACCCGGCCGCGGCGGAGGCGGCGGAGGCGCTGCTGGCCGCCTCGTGACACGGCCGGGCACCGGTCCGCGCGTGACCCGCGGGCGGGCTCCTCAGGCGCGCAGTTCGGGGGGAAAGCCCGTCCAGCGGAGTCCGGCGGGCAGGTGCGCCATGTCGTTGTGGAAGAGGACGGAGGCGGGGCGGCCGGGCGCGTACCGGATGACGGTGAGGGCGGCGTTGGCCTGGTTCAGCCCGGTCCAGCGCCACGCGGGCGCGTCGAGGGCGTCGCGGACGAGCCAGCCGATGAGGAAGTTGTGGGTCACGACCAGCTCGTGGCGCGGCTCGTCGCCGTCGACGGGTCCGGTGAACCGGGCGAGGGCCTCCCGGGCCAGCCCGGGGCCGTTCTCGCGTTCCTCGGCGGGGAACCGCCCCAGGTGTTCGAGCAGGGCGTCGGCCGACTCCGGCGGCAGCTCCTCCCTCCGCGGCACGTACGGGACGTAGTCCCCGGCCGCTTCCGAGGAGTGCAGGGGGACGGTGCCGATCCGGTCGCGGACCAGCCGGGCGGTCTCCGCCGCGCGCGGCAGCGGGCCGTGGTGGATCGCCGCGAGGGGCCGCCGCGCAGCCGTTCGCCGAGCAGTGCGGCCTGGCGCCGGCCGGCGTCCGTCAGCCGGCTCTCGTCCGGTGAGGCCTCGCCGTGCCGCGCGAGGTAGAGGTAACGGGACGCTCTTGCGGTCATGTACGGGACCTCCGTCGCGTGCGTGATCATGCGGACTGACGGACGGAGGGACGCCGCCCGCCACGGCCCGGTTCCGCCGCCGGACGGTGCGAAGTGCGTGTGGTCCGGCCCGGACTGCCCGCAGACGGCGCAGGCGCTCGGCGTCCCGGTCGGGACCGAGCGCTCCCGGCCGTTCCGGGCGCGGGCGGGACTGCGCGCACCGACCGACCAGCGGCTGGAGGGGGACGCCGGCAGGAAGCTGCGAAAGGACACCGGCCGGAAGCCGGAAGGGGCACCGGCCGGAAGCCGGAAGGGGACGCCGAGCGGAAGCCGGGACGAGGCACCGGCCGGAAGCCGGAAGGGGCACCGGGCGGGACGCACAGGACACCCGGGACGCCGACGCGGCCCCGGAAAGTCCGGGGAGACGGTGACGGTGGGGCTGGACCGGCCGGTCGGCGACCGCGTCCTCCTGGACGCCTCCACCGGCCGCCCGGTGCCGTACAGGGAAGCGTACGGACCGTCACCCGGTGCGCCCTGAACGACGCCTCCGGCCCGGGTCACCGCTCCCGGAGGTCACCGCTCCCGGAGGTCTCCGTTCCCGTAAGGCACCGGCCGGCGCACCGTTCCGGCGGCACCGTCCGCCGCGCTGTCCCGGCGGCACCGGCCGCGGGCCGGCGCCGCGGGATCCGTCCGTCCGCGCAGCGCAGGCGCCGTCACCGTTCCGCACCGCCGCGGCGGCCCGGCCGCGCGGGAGTGCGGAAGGCCCGCCGGACCCCGCGACGGGGTCCGGCGGGCCTTCGGCCGCTTCAGGCGGCGGCCGCCTGCCGCTCCGCCCCGTCCCGGTGGATCGGCGTCCCCGAGTCCGTCAGCGGGGTCCCCGTGCCGCCCCGCCGGGCCGCGACGACCTCCGCCGCGATGGACAGGGCCGTCTCCTCCGGGGTGCGGGCGCCGAGGTCGAGGCCGATCGGGGACCTGAGGCGGGCCAGGTCCCGTTCGGCGACGCCCGCCTCGCGCAGCCGGCGGTCGCGGTCCTCGTGGGTGCGGCGCGACCCCATGGCGCCGACGTACGCGACCGGCATCCGCAGGGCCTCCCGCAGCAGCGGGACGTCGAACTTGGCGTCGTGGGTGAGCACGCACAGGACCGTGCGCGGGTCGGTGGCGGTGCCCCGCAGGTAGCGGTGCGGCCAGTCGACCACGACCTCGTCGGCCTCCGGGAAGCGGGCCCGGGTGGCGAAGACGGGGCGGGCGTCGCACACCGTCACGTGGTAGCCCAGGAACTTGCCCACCCTCACCAGCGCCGCCGCGAAGTCGACCGCGCCGAAGACGATCATGCGGGGCGGCGGTGTGCTCGACTCGACGAGCAGGGTGAGACCGCCGGGACAGTGTGTTCCGTCCTCGGAGAGGTCGGCCGTGCCGGTGCGGCCGGTGTCCAGGAACGCCCGGGCCTCGGCCGCGGCCGTGCGGTCCAGCTCCGAAAGCCGCCCGAGGCCGCCCTCGTACGAGCCGTCGGGCCGGACGAGGAGTGCCGCGCCCAGGAGGTCGTCCGGGCCCCGGACGACCCGTGCGACGGCCACCGGACCGCCCTGGGCGACGGCCGCGAGCGCCGAGCGGAACACCGTCCCCGCGGGCGTTCCCGCCCGGACCGGTGTGATCAGGATGTCGAGCACGCCGCCGCAGGTCAGACCGACCGCGAAGGCGTCCTCGTCGCTGTAGCCGAACCGCTCGCGGACCGTCCGGCCGTCCGCCAGGGCCTGCCGGCACAGGTCGTAGACCGCTCCCTCCACGCAGCCGCCGGAGACCGAGCCGATCGCCGTGCCCCCGCTGTCGACGGCCAGGGCGGCGCCGGGGCCGCGCGGCGCGCTGCCGCCGACGGCGACGACGGTGGCGACGGCGAAGTCCCGGCCCTCCTCGGCCCAGCGGAGCAGCTCCTCGGCGATGTCAAGCATCGTGTGCTCCGGTGTGCGCCAGCAGGACGCGGTCGGGGCGGATCGGCAGGTGGCGGTGGCGTACGCCGGTGGCGTGCCAGACGGCGTTGGCGACGGCCGCCGCCGCGCCGACGATGCCGACCTCGCCGACCCCCTTGATGTCGATGGGGTCGTCCGGGTCCTGGTCGTCCACCCAGTCCGCCTCGACGGCCGGTACGTCGGCGTGCGCGGCGAAGTGGTACCCGGCGAGGTCGGCGCCCACGTGCGAGCCCAGGTTCCGGTCCCTGGCCGCCTCCTCGTGCAGGGCCATGGAGATGCCCCAGATCATTCCGCCGACGAGCTGGCTGCGGGCGGTGAGCGGGTTGACGATCCGGCCCGCGGCGAAGATGCCGAGCATGCGCCGTACGCGCACCTCGCCGGTGGCGGTGTCCACGGCGACCTCGGCGAACTGCGCGCCGTAGGAGTGCCGTTCCTTCTGCGACAGCGCGCCGAGGGCCTCGGTCGTGTCCGAGCGCACCGTGACGCCCTCCGGCGGAACGGTGCCGTCCAGCGCGAGCCGCTCGCGCAGTTCGCGCGCGGCGATCGTGATCGCCCAGGCCCACGAGCGGGTGCCCATCGAGCCGCCCGCGATCATCGCCGGGCCGAAGTCGCTGTCCCCGATGCGGACCCGGACGCGCTCGGGCGCCACCTCGAGGGTGTCGGCGGCGACCAGGGTGAGCGCGGTGCGCGCGCCGGTGCCGATGTCGGCCGCGGTGATGCGCACGGTGAAGGTGCCGTCCGCCTCCGCCGTCACCGCCGCCGTGGACGGTCCCGCACCGGCGTGGAAGGAGGCCGCGGCCGTGCCCGTGCCGAGCAGCCAGCGCCCGTCGCGGCGCAGTCCGGGGCGCGGGTCGCGGTCCGCCCAGCCGAACCTGCGGGCGCCCTCCTCGAAGCAGGCGACGAGGTTGCGGCTGCCGAAGGGCAGCCCGGAGACCGGGCCCCTGTCGGGTTCGTTGCGGGTGCGCAGCGCGATCGGGTCGACGCCGCACTTCTCCGCGAGCTCGTCGAGCGCGGACTCCAGCGCGAACGACCCCGGCGCCTCGCCGGGCGCGCGCATCCAGGTCGGCGTCGGCACGTCGAGCCGGACGAGCTCGTGGGTGGTGTGGTGGGCGTCGGCCGGGTACAGCGCGCGGCCCGCCGCGGCGCTCGTCTCGACGAACTCGCGCACCGTCGAGGTGGCGCTCAGGCTGCGGTGCTCCAGCACGCGCAGCCGCCCGTCGGCGTCGGCGCCGAGCCGGACCCGCTGCACGGTGGGGCTGCGGTAGCCGGCGAGCGAGAACACCTGGCGCCGTGTCATGACGACCCGCACCGGGCGCTGCAGGACGGTGGCGGCCATCACCGCCGCCACCTGGTGGGCGCGTACGCCCTTGGAGCCGAAGCCGCCGCCGACGTGCTCGGAGCGTACGCGCACCGCCCCCGGGTCGAGGGAGAACATCTGGGCGAGTTCGCTCGCGACCCAGGTGCTGCCCTGGTTGGAGTCGACGACCTCGAGGCGGCCGCCGTCCCAGCGGGCCGCGGCCGCGTGCGGCTCCATCGCGTTGTGGTGCTCCTCCGGCGTGGTGTACTCGGCGTCCACCACGACCGAGGACGCCGCGAGGGCCGCCTCCAGGTCGCCCTTCTCCACCGCCGCCTCGGCGTAGCCGGCGCTCTCGGGTGCGTACGCTCCCGGGTGCCCGGCGGAGAACGCGACGTCGTGCGGCTCCTGGTCGTAGTGCACCACCAGTGTCTCGGCGGCCTCCCTGGCCTGCTCGGACGTCTCGGCGACGACCAGGGCGACCGGCCAGCCCGCGTGCGGCACCCGGTCGTCCTGGAAGACGACGGCGGCCGGGTCCGGCGGCACCCCCAGCATGCCGACGAAGTCGCTCTCGACGCGCGGCGCGTTGCCGTGGTGCAGGACGGCGAGCACGCCGGGCATCGCCAGGACCGGGTCGGCCTCCACGGAGCGGACGCGGCCGCGGGCCACCGTGGACAGCACCAGCCAGCCGTGGGCCAGTTCGGCGAAGGGGATCTCGCCCGCGTAGCGGGCGGCGCCGGTGACCTTGTCCCGGCCCTCCACGCGGGTGCGTGCGGTGCCGATGGAGCGGACGGCCGCGGCCGCCGGGTCGGTGGTCGTGGTCATCGGGCGTCCTCCTCGGCCAGTTCGCTCAGTACGGCGACCACGAGGTTGCGTATCAGGGTCACCTTGTATCCGTTGTCGCGCAGCGGCTCGGCGGCGGCCAGTTCGGCGTCCGCGGCGGCGGCGAACGCCTCGGCCGTGGCCGGCCCGCCGGTCAGCGCGCGCTCGGCCGCGCGGGCCCGCCACGGCCGGGAGGCGACGGCGCCGAAGGCCAGCCGCACGTCCCGCACAACGTTGTCACGGACGTCGAGCGCGGCGGCGACCGAGCCGATGGCGAACGCGTAACTGGCGCGCTCGCGCACCTTGCGGTAGCGGGAGCGCGCGGCGACGGGGGCGGGCGGCAGGGTGACGCCGGTGATCAGCGCCCCCGGCGGCAGGGCGGTCTCGCGGTGCGGGGTGTCGCCCACGGGGAGGTAGAAGTCCGCGAGCGGTGTCTCGCCCGGTCCTTGCGCGGTCTCGTACGAGACGACGGCGTCGAAGGCGGTCAGGGCCACGCCCATGTCGGAGGGGTGGACGGCCACGCAGTGGCCGCTGGCGCCCAGGATCGCGTGGTTGCGGTGCTCGCCCTCGACGGCGGGGCAGCCGGTGCCGGGCTCGCGCTTGTTGCACGGCTTGGTGACGTCGGTGAAGTAGGCGCAGCGGGTGCGCTGGAGCAGGTTGCCGCCGACCGTGGCCATGTTGCGCAGCTGTCCGGAGGCGCCGGCCAGCACCGCCTGCGCCAGGGCCGGGTAGCGGCGCCGGACCTCGGGGTGGGCCGCGAGGTCGCTGTTGGTGACGGTCGCGCCGATCCGCAGGCCGCCGTCCCGTGTCACCGCGATCTCGTCGAGGGGCAGTTCGCGCACGTCGACGAGGCGGGAGGGCCGCTCGACGCCGGTCTTCATGAGGTCCACGAGGTTGGTGCCGCCGCCGATGAAGCGCGCGTCCGGGTCCGCGTCGAGCACGGCGAGGGCGCCGGAGACGTCGGAGGCCCGCTGGTAGCCGAACTCCCTCATGCGGCCTCACCCGTCTCCCGGACGGCCTCGGACTCGGCACCGGCGGCCCGGGCGACGGCCTGGGCGATCGACACGTAGGCGCCGCAGCGGCACAGGTTGCCGCTCATCCGCTCGCGGATCTCGTCGGGGGTGAGCGGTGGCGGCCCCGCCTCGGGCCGGACGTCCTCGGTGACGGCGCTCGGCCAGCCCGCCGCGTGTTCGGCGATCACCCCGACGGCCGAACAGATCTGCCCCGGTGTGCAGTAGCCGCACTGGAAGCCGTCGAGGTCGAGGAAGGCCTGCTGCACCGGGTGCAGCTCCTCGCCGTCGGCCATGCCCTCGATGGTGGTGATCTCACGCCCCTCGGCGGCCACGGCGAGCTGTAAGCAGGACACGGCCCTGCGGCCGTCGATCAGTACCGTGCAGGCTCCGCACTGCCCCTGGTCGCAGCCTTTCTTGCTTCCCGTCAGATCGAGCCGCTCACGCAACGCGTCGAGCAGGGTGGTGCGGTGGTCGACCGTCAGTTCGTGCTTGTCCCCGTTGACGGTCAAGGTGATGGCGCTGGACGTCGGTGAAGCCATGGTCTGCCTTCTTTCGCTTCTTTCGCATGCGGAACGCGTCGGCGAGAACGGTCGAAAGACTGGGTGGGAGTGGGAGTGGCGGCGCTGTACGTGACGGTCCCGGCTTGAAAACATGCAGGGTGCGGGGGAAAACCGGTGGTCACCCGTCCGCCGCCCACACTCCGCACCGGCCGCGTCCACCGTTAGAGTGGACTCAACCGGACAGTTGTCCGTTACGGGGAAACGTACCGGACAGCTGTCCGGTCAGCAAGACCCGGTCCGCTCCGGGCCCGCGAGGAGGACCAGTGCAGCACAAGAAGGACGCACCCGTGCGCTCGGACGCGCAGCGCAACCGCGAGCGCATCCTGGCGGTGGCGCTGGCCGAGCTGACGCGCTGCGCGAACACCCCGCTCAGCGCCATCGCCAAGAAGGCCGGCGTCGGGCAGGGCACCTTCTACCGCAACTTCCCCAACCGCGAGTCCCTGGTGCTCGAGATCTACCGGCACGAGATGCAGCAGGTCGCCGACAGCGCGGCCCAGTTGCTCGCCACCCGCGCGCCGGACCGGGCCCTGCGCGAGTGGATGGACCGGCTCGCGCGGTTCGCCCTGGCCAAGGCGGGCATGGCGGACGCCATCCGCCAGGCGACCAGCGCCCCGGCCGCCCCCGCCAAGCCGGGGCACGCTCCGCTCACCTCCGCGGCCGAACTCCTGCTCAGGGCCGGCGAGGAGGCCGGTGCCATCCGCCCCGGCGTCACCGCGGACGACTTCATCCTCGCCATCGCGGGCCTGTGGCAGATCGACCCCGCCGGGGACTGGGAGCCGCGGGTGACGCGGCTGCTGGACCTCGTGATGGACGGGCTGCGGGCGGGAGCGGGCAGAGGGGCCCCGCCCGCCGCCCGCGGGTGAGCGCCCGGGCCCGGGCGGCCTCCCGCCCCGGCACGTCCGCCGGGCCGCCCCTCAGGTCCTGCGGGCCTCGATCAGGTAGCGCTGCGAGTACGCCACGAAGGGGCCGTGGCGCTCCATGAAGCCGTGGAGCGCGCGGAGGCGGTCGCGGTACGCGTCCACGGCGAAGCCGGGGACGATCCAGATCACCTTGCGCAGGAAGTGGACCACGGCCGCGATGTCGTGGAACTCCATCCGGCAGGCCTCCTGCCGCACGTCCACGACCTCCAGGCCCGCCGCTTCCGCGCACCGCACGGCCGTGACCGGGGACGTGCCGGACCTCGTCGTGAAGGGGGTCCGGGGCGGGTCGTCGCCACCGCCTCCGGCGCCGGCGTCCTCGCCGGAGGGAGCGGCGCGGACGGCGGGCGGTCCGGCCTCCCGCAGGAAGTCGGCCAGCTCCCCCACCGTGTGCGCCCCGACCTGCTGCGTAAGGTACGTACCGCCCGGCCGCAGCACCCGGCGCACCTCGTCCCAGCGGGTCACCACGGGGTGGCGGCTCACGACCAGGTCGAAGCGGTCCGAGGCGAAGGGCAGGCCGGCCGCGTCGGCCACCTCGACGACGACGGCGCCGAACCGGGCCAGGTTGCGCCGGGCGATCTCCAGGTTCGGCGGCCAGGACTCCGTCGCCGCCACCACGGGCGGGGCGACGGGAACGGACGCCAGCACCTCGCCCCCGCCGGTCTGGACGTCCAGCACGGCCTCGGCCCTCCTCATCCGCTCCGCGAGCAGCCGCGCGTACCCCCAGGACGGCCGCTGCTCGCTCGCGCGCCCGTCGAACCAGGAGAAGTCCCATCCCTCGGTCGGAACGGCCTCCCCTTCCGCGAGGAGGTCCTCGAAGTCGGCCATGCGGAGAGGATGGCAGAGGCCGGGACCGCACGCGCGGCATTATGCGCCGCCCCGGCGCCGCGGCCCGGGCGCGCCACGGCGTACGTGTCCTCACCCCGACAGGGCCGTCTCCGCGGACGTCACCCCGTCGCGGGCCCCGTCCGCAGGCGGGGGACGAGGGCCTGCAGGCGTGTGATCAGGGGCAGCAGGAGCGGGGAGCCCAGTGTCGCCGCCGTCGCGGCGGTCAGGGCCAGGGCCCAGGCGAACGGGCCCAGCGGGGCGCAGTCGAAGAAGTGGCTGAGGCCCGGCGTCTGGACGACCGCCGCGAGCGCCAGGAGCGAGCCGAGCGAGGACAGGACGACGCTCCGGTCGCGGCCGCCGATCAGCAGGGTCTGGCCCAGCTGGGTGGCGACGAGCGCGGCGAGCGCGACCGTGCGGGCGCGGGCCCGGCGTCCCGTGCGGCGCGCGACGAGCCAGCCGGCCGCGGCCCCGGCGGACGTGGCGAGCGCCCGCTGCGCGGTCTCGCCGGTCAGCGCCGCCCCGAGCGAGGCCTCCGGGCCCTCCCGCAGCAGGCGGCCCGCGGCCCTGGGGTCGGGCGGGCGGACGGCGAGGGCGAGGGCGGGGAGCAGGTCGGTGAAGAGGTTCACCAACAGCAGCTGACGGGCCGTCAGCGGCGAGGTGCCGGAGACGGTGGCGCCGAGGACGGTGAAGGCGATCTCGCCGAGGTTGCCGCCGACCAGCATGGCGAGCGCCTGGCGCACCGAGGCCCACATGGCGCGGCCCTCGACGAGCACGGCGAGGATCGCCTCCAGCCGGTCGTCGGTGAGCACGAGGTCGGCGGCGGCGCGGGCGGCGGGCGTGGCCCGGTCGCCGAGCGCGATGCCGACGTCGGCGATCCGGATGGCGGGCGCGTCGTTGGCGCCGTCGCCGGCCATGGCGACGGTCCGCCCCAGCCGCTGGAAGGCCTGGACGACGCGCACCTTGTGCACCGGCGTGCCGCGCGCGACGACGCCGATCTCCGGCAGCGCCCTGTCCAGCGCCCCGTCGTCCATGGCGTCGAGTTCGGCGCCGGTGACGACGCGGCGGCCGTCGACGACCCCGAGCTGCCGGGCCACGGCCTCGGCGGTCTGCGGGTGGTCACCGGTGATCATCACGATGTGCACGCCCGCGTCGGCGAGTTGCCGCACGGACTCAGGGGCGGTGCTGCGCACCTGGTCGGACAGGGCGAGAAAGCCGAGGAAGGTCAGTTTGCGCACGGTCCCGTCGGTCAGTTTCCCGCCGGGCGCGGGGTCCTTGGGGGTGCGGCGCTCGGCGACCGCGAGGACCCGGTGCCCCTCGGCGGCCAGCTTCTCGCCCTCGGCGAGGAGCTCCTCGCGGTCGGCCCGGTCCAGGCGGCGCCCCGCGGCCCGGCCGCACCGCTGGACCACCTCCTCCGGCGCGCCCTTGACCGACAGGACGTACTCCTCGCCGCTGCGGCCGACCGCCGCGTGGAAGCCGCGGCTCGGCTCGAAGGGCAGCTGGGCGGTGCGCGTCCAGCCGCGCGCCGAGCGGGTCCGCCGTACGCCCGCCTCCTCCGCGCCGGCGACCACCACGCTGTCGGTGACGTGCGCGAACGGCTGCTTGCGGCGGCGGCGCGGAGTGGCGCGCAGCGCGGCGGCGAGGACGTCCTGCTGCTCGGGGCCGAGGCGTTCCAGGGCCGCGCTGCGGCCCTCCGCCGACACGGCGGCGAGCGACATCCGGCCGTGGGTGAGGGTTCCGGTCTTGTCGAAGCACAGGACGTCCGTACGGCCGACGGCCTCGATGGTGCGCGGGTCGCGCACCAGTACGCCCTGTGCGGACAGCCGCCGGGCGGCGGCCAGTTGGGCCGCGGAGACCAGGAACGGCAGCCCCTCGGGGACGCTGGCCACGGCCAGGCCGACGCCCGCGCCCACCGTCTCCCGGGCGGGGCGGCCGCGCAGCAGGCCGACGGCCATCAGGGTGCCGGCCGCGCCGAGCGCCACCGGCAGCGTCGTCCGGGTCAGCTGCGCGAGGCGGCGCTCCACGCCGACCCGCGTGGGGGCGCCGCGCCCCGCCGCCGCGCCGCGCCCCGCCTCGGTGGCCGTACCGGTGGCGACGACCACGGCGCGCGCCCGGCCCGCGGCGACGGTGGTCCCCTCGTACGCCATCGACGTGCGGTCGGCCACGTCGGCGGCGAGGACGGGGGCGACGTCCTTGGCGACCGGCAGCGACTCGCCCGTCAGCGCGGACTCGTCGGCCTCCAGGCCCTGGGCGGTCAGCAGCCGGGCGTCGGCGGGGACGACGTCGCCCGCGTTCAGCGCGATCACGTCGCCGGTCACCAGCCGCTCGGACGGCAGCCGCCGCTGCTCTCCGTCGCGCACGACGGTGGCCATGACCGCGGAGCGGCGCTGCAGGTCGGCCACGGCACGGTCGGCCAGGTGCCGCTGGACGCCGCCGATGCAGCCGGACAGGAAGGTGACGCCCACGATGATGTACGCGTCGAGCAGCGCGCCGACGCCCACGGACAGGGCGGCTCCGGCCAGCAGGACCGGCGTGAGCGGGTTGGCGCTCTCGGCGGCGACCGCCCGCAGCAGCGAGGGCTTGCGCGCCCGCGCCTCGGCGGTCCCGGCGCGGCCGCCGGCCTGATGCTCCGTCAGCCCGTCCTCGCTCCCGTCGGTCAGGTCCAGCACGGTCCGCGGCGTCATGGCGTGCCAGGGCCGGCGGGCCGCCACCGGCGCGCCGGTGGCGCGCAGCGCCCGCGCCGCCGACCACACGCCCTCGGCCATGGCGAGCGCGGAGGCCGCGTTGACGGCCAGCAGGCTGCGCGCGGCGGACCGCTGCCGGCGCCCGGCCGCCACCGCCGTGACGACGCCGACCACGGCCGTGGCGCGGGCCAGCCGTACGCCGTGCCGCACCGTGGTGCGCACGGCGCCGCACGCGGCCACGAGGACCAGTGCGTGCCGCAGGTCGTCGGCGACGTGCAGGTCGGCGCCCCAGGGGAGCACACCGTCCGGCCCGGCGACACCCACTCCCACGTCGGCGGCGGCGAGCGCGGCACGGTCCCGGGAGACCAGCAGGACGCCGCCGCCGTCGCACTGCCTCTCCCGTACGGACACGGCGAGCCGGTCGCCGCCGGGCAGCACACCGTGTGCGTCGGACAGGGCCGCGTGGTCGGTGTGGGCGCCCGCGGCCAGGACGGTGAGACCGGCCCGTCGCCCCTCCGCCACCAGGCTCTCGGCCGTCTCGTGCACCTCGGGGACCACCGCCGCCAGGGCGTACGGGCGTCCCCGGCGGGTGAGCGCCAGGACGTGCCGGGCGCCGCCCTGCCGCAGCCGGTCCGCCGCCCGTGCCACCGCCGCACCGGGCCCCGCCGTCCTCCCGTTCTCCTTCCCCCCGGTCCGGTCCGGCCGCGCCTCCCGCGTCTCCGTCGTGTCCTCGTCGCCCCCGTGCTCCCCGCCGCCCTCCGGGAGCCGTTCCAGCGGCGCCAGCCGCCAGTCGTCCGCCTCGTGGGCCGCCGTGGGACGGCGCGCGTCGAACAGCCGGTACACGGTCGCCGCGAGGTCTCCGGTGGAGTGCTCCCCGTCCAGCGGTACGAGGTCCGTCAGCAGATGACGGCCCGTCAGCATGGTGTCGGTGTCGAGGACCACGGTGTCCACGCGGTCCAGCCGGCGCAGCGCCTCGGCGTCGGCCACGAGCGCGCCGCGCACGGCGAGACTGCGGCCCAGGAGGGCGGCGAAGGCCTCACGGGCCGCCCAGGGCGGTTTGGGCAGCGCGGCCAGGGCGGCACCGCCCGAGGGGGCGATCCTGCCGGTCACCGCGAACGCGCCGGCGAAGGCGGTGCCCGCCACCCAGCCGGCCCGGCGCGCGTACCGCTCGGCCGGGCCGTCCCGCAGGGGCGTCGCGCGCTCCGGCACGGCGGGCGGTGCGGCGGTCCGGACGTGCTCCGCGCTCCCGGTGTGCCGCGGGGCCGCCCGCCGCCAGGCCTCGCGGCGGGCGGCCGACTCGGCGAGCCGCAGCGCGTGCCGGGCGGTGTCCACGGCGAGCCCGGCGAACCCGCCGGTGCCGGCCTGCACGAGCGCGCTCAGCGTCGTCGTGGCCAGGACGGTGTTGCGGGGGCCGACGACGGCCGCCGCCTTCCGGCGCAGCGTGGGATGGGTGTCGACGACCGTGCCGAGCGCGGCGAACCCGGCGGGCAACGGTGTGAGGCGGGACAGCCGGACGACGGTGGCCAGCGGCACGGTGGCCAGCTGCACGGCGAGGGCGAGCGCGGCCCGGCGGATGTCGTCGGGCGCGGCCGGGTGCTCGGGCAGCGGTCCGTCGAGTCCGTGCTCCTCCTCCACCTCCTCCACGGCCCCGGTCAGCGCCCGCACCGCGCGGACGGCCCCGGTGCCGCCGAGCGCGTCCTCGTCGAGCGCGACGACCGCGAAGCCGAGGACGGTGTTGACCGCGGCCCACCGTACGGAGGGCAGGGCGGCGAGCCGCCGTTCGAGGGCCTCGGCGGCCGCGGCCCCCTCCGCGTCGCGCAGGCCGCGCACCGCCAGGTGCACGTGCGCGCCGACGACGTGGGCACGGGGGTGACGCGGCGCGGTGAGCGCGCTCACCGCGGACCGCACCACCGAGTGCACGACACCGATCCCCGGAACGAACACCGCCGCCACCCCTCCCTGGCCGCCGGCCGCGTTCCCGCGGAGCCGGTCGCCACACGCCTCGTTCCGATGCCCCGACGCGCCGCCGGACGCGCGAGAATGGAGTACGCACAGCGCACCGTACTCGGGCCGGACGAGGAGTTGGGATGCCCAGTACAGCCGAAAGCACACGGAAAACCGCCGCCAGGAAGGCGGCTCCGCAGGACAGGGGCGAGGATACGCACGTCCACCGCAGCAAGCAGGGCCTGAGCGTGCACACCCTCGACGTCCACGCGCCGCTGCACGTCCCCTACTTCACCCCGCAGGACGTGGTGAACAACGCGCGCACGGCCTCACGCTGGCTGCCGCCCCTGCCGCCCACCAGGGACGTCGTGTTCTACGGCGGTCTCGGCGCACTCGCGGTGGCCGGGGCCCTCGAGTGGCCGGTGGCCCTCGCCGTCGGCGGCGCCACCGCCCTGCTGCGGCGCTCCGGACAGCGGGGCGGGCAGGGGGAAGCGGCCGAGGAGCACGAGCCGCGGACCGACGGCGCGTCCCGGCAGACCGCCAAGAAGAAGGAGTGACGGCGCAGGAGGGAGGAGGACAGCCGTCGTACGCCCGGTGCCGGGGCCGCTCCCGCGCGGAACGGGTCCCGGCACCGCAGAACGGTGGAGCGTGGCTCCGGCGCGGGCGTAGTCCCGGACCGCCGCGGGTCCCGCGGGCGCCGGGCGCCCGGCGTACGGCCCCGCACCCGCTCTCCGTACGGTCCGCCGCGCCGGTCCCCGTGCCGCCCCCGTGGGGCGCGTCCGCGCGGCCGTCGGCACGACGCGGCCGTACAACCGCCGGCACCACGCGGCCGGGTGGCCGCCGGGCGGCCGGGTTCGTACCGCGGCCGGCCGCGGACGCGTCACGCGGACGACCGCGCCACCCGGAACCCGACGTCGTCCACCCGGAAGGTCGGGTGGCTGCGGCGGCGCACCGACGCGCGGCAGCTCCACCGCTCGTCGAACCAGCCGCCGCCGCGCAGCACCCGGTAGGTTCCGTAGACCTCGGGGTCGTAGAGGTCCCAGCACCACTCCCAGACGTTGCCCAGCATGTCGTACAGGCCCCAGGCGTTGGGTTCCCTGCCGCCCACGTCGTGGACCCGGTCGGCGGAGTTGCCGCGGTGCCAGGCGATCTCGTCGAGGGGGCCGTAGCGGGGTCCGTCCGTCCCGGCGCGGCAGGCGTGCTCCCACTCGGCCTCGGTCGGCAGCCGGTACCCGTCGGCGGAGGCGTCCCACTCGACGCCCTCGTCGTCGCCGTGGAGGACGTAGGCGGGTGCCAGCCCGTCACGGTGTGACAAGGTGTTGCAGAAGCGGACGGCGTCCCACCAGGACACCTCCGAGGCGGGCGCCCGGCACGGGCCGCCGGGCTCCGTCCCCCCGCCCGTGATCCGCGCGTACAGCCCCCGGGTCACCTGGAACGCCGAGAGCCGGTACGGCCCGAGCTCGACCGGCCAGCTCCGTCGTGTCCGCCGGTCCGACAGTGTCACCCGTCCCGGCGGGACGGCGACCGTCCCGATGTCCGCGCCCATGTCCATGGACAGGTGATCGTAGTCGGCACCCTCCCCTTTGTCCGACCGCCTTGTCCGATCGCCGTGCCGACGCCGTCGCGTTAGGTTGGCACGATGGTGGAACTGCGGACCCGGCGTCTCCTGCTGCGCGGCTGGCGGACGTCCGACCTGGCCCCCTGGGCGGCGCTCAACGCCGACGCCGAGGTGCGCGAGCACTTCCCCGGCGTCCTCACGCGCGAGCAGAGCGAGGCGTCGGCGGCCCGCTTCCGGGCCGACCTCGAACGGCGGGGCTGGGGGTGGTGGGCGGTGGAGGTGACCGGCACGGGCGAGTTCATCGGGTTCGCCGGGCTCGACCCCGTCGACGACGGCATGCCGTTCGACGGCGTCGAGGTCGGCTGGCGGCTGGCCCGGTCGGCCTGGGGACACGGCTACGCCACCGAGGCCGCCCGGGCCGTGGTGGCGTTCGGCTTCGGGACCCTCGGTCTGACGGAGATCCTCGCCGTGACCACGGCCGGGAACCTCCGCTCCCAGGCCGTGATGCACCGTCTCGGGATGACCCGGGACCCGGCCGAGGACTTCGACGATCCCGGTGTCCCGGAGGGGCCGCTGCGCCGCGGCGTGGTGTACCGCCTCCGGGCTCCCTCGTCCGGCTCCTTCGACGTCCCCACGGCCCTCTCACGGAGTGAGGACCGCCTCTTCCGCGGGTGAGCACCGTCCTTCGCACGGGTGAGTGCTGTCTCCCCCAGGTCGGGGCGGTCCCTCCCCGGGTCGAGGGCCGGGGGCCGGTGGGCCCGCGGGCCGGGATCAGTCCCAGGTCATGTTGATCTCCCGTTCGAAGTCGACGTACCCGGCGCGCCGGAAGGCCGCGGCCATGGGGACGTTGCCGAGGTCCGTCGAGGCCCGGATGCGGGGCACGTCCTGTGCGGCGAGGACGCGGGTGCCCTCGGCGAGGATGTCGTCGACGTGGCCGCGGCCGCGGTGCCCGGGCAGGACCGCGATGTAGGCGATGACCGGGTTGTAGGTGTTGTGGGCCGGGATCACGAAGCCCACGGGCTCCCCGTCGGGCAGGGTCGCGATCCGCCACCACTCCCTCGGGCTGGGGTAGCGCGCGAGCTCCTCCTCGTACTGGGCGGCCGCGGCCTCGCGTGGGGACATCCGGGTCAGGTCCTCGCGGCTGTGGGCGTCCAGCGTCCCCTCCAGGACCGCCGCCATCAGCGTCAGCAGTTCCCCGCTGTCCTGGACGGGGCGGAAGGCCAGGCGGCCGCTCGGCCCGGGGACCGCGGTGCCGGGGCGCCACTCCAGGCGGAGCCGTTCCACGAACAGCCGGGCGCCGGCGCGCTCCAGGATCGTCATGCGGTCCCGGACCGGGCGGGCGGTGGCGGGGTCGTCGCGCCAGCCGGGCGGGACGAACCGGGTGTACTCGGGCCGGGGCGCGCCGTCCGGCAGGACGGCGGCCGCCGCCGTGCGCAGCAGTCGTTCGCCGACCTCGACGCGCTCGTGGGCGGGGAGGCCGTCGTCGACGTCCAGGACGTCCAGCAGATGCGGGGTGTCGTTCCCCGGCCGGGTCCACCAGGCGGCCCTGGCCAGCAGCCGGTCGCCGCGCAGGGCGACCCACATCCACTCCGGCCGCCTGCGGGCCCGTGCGAGGTCCTCGGGGAACTCCCCGTTGAGGGCGTAGGACAGGCGGCAGAAGAGGTCGAGTTCTTCGCGTCCGGTGATCGGGCGCATGGTCACATCGTTCGGGTTCACGGTCGGGACACGCTCCTGTGGGAGGTGCTCGCCCGCTCCGGGTTCAGCCGCGGTCGGCGTCCCGGGAAGGGGCGAGCACGGTGATGACGGGGTGCACGGAGTTGTTCACGGTTCCCCCTCCTCCCTCTGTCGCGGTCCCGCGTGCCCGGCGCCCGGGGATCCGGCCGTCAGGTCTATCCGACCGGCGTCCCGCCCGCAACGCCTTTTCCGCGGGCGCGCCCGGGCGGAGCGGCCGGACCGGCCGCGCGCGTCCCCTTGACGTGCGATCGGGCGCGGTTCAGGCTGACGGGCCATCAGGACCGGGCCGCCGGCGGCCCGGTCGCCCGACCCCCGCGGGAGGCGGCAGGCACACGTCCCACTGTCCACCGTCCGCCGTCCCCCGGCAGGCACACGTCCCACTGTCCGCCGTCCCCGCCAGGACCCGTCGAGGTCCGCTCCTCCCCGTCCGCGTTCCGGATCCCGAAGAGTGGGAGTCCGCATGTCCCCTGAACTCGTCTCCGTGCTCGTCCTGGCCGCGGTGTTCGTCATCGCCACGACGCGCTCCGTCAACATGGGCGCCCTCGCCTTCGCGGCCGCCTTCGCCGTGGGCGGGCTCGTCGCCGGTCTGGACGCCGACGGCATCTTCGCCGGCTTCCCGGGCGACCTCTTCGTCGTCCTCGTCGGCGTCACCTATCTGTTCGCGACGGCCCGCGCCAACGGCACCACGGACTGGCTGGTGCACGCCGCGGTCCGCGCGGTGCGCGGGCGGGTGGTGCTGATCCCCTGGGTGATGTTCGCGCTGACCGGGGCGCTGACGGCGATCGGCGCGGTCAGTCCCGCGGCGGTGGCCGTCGTGGCGCCCGTCGCGCTCGGCTTCGCGAGCCGGTACGGGATCCACCCGCTGCTGATGGGCGCCATGGTGGTGCACGGCGCCCAGGCCGGCGGCTTCTCCCCGATCAGCGTCTACGGCACGATCGTCAACGGGATCGTGGAGCGGGAGGACCTCCCCGGCAGCGAGGTCACACTGTTCCTGGC
Source organism: Streptomyces minutiscleroticus (assembly GCF_014650875.1). GTDB lineage: Bacteria > Actinomycetota > Actinomycetes > Streptomycetales > Streptomycetaceae > Streptomyces > Streptomyces minutiscleroticus. The sequence continues at coordinate 23,531 of NZ_BMVU01000022.1, read as the reverse complement.
CTCCCTCGTCGTCAACCTCGTCATCGCCGCCGTCGTCTTCGTCCTCTTCGGCGGAGCGCGGCTGCGGGACCGGGGCGCCGCCGTGCCCGGCGACCGCGCGGAGGCCGGGACACCTCCGTCACAGGGCGCGGAGGCCGGTGGCGGCCCCGGGTCATTGCCGTCCAGGAGACCGTCGTCACCGGAAGGACCGTCGTCGCCGGAGGCGGGCGCGCCCAGCGGGCCGGCCGGGGCGTACGGGTCGAGCGGGCCTGCCAGGACGTACGGGCCGAACGGCACGGCCGCCTCGCACGGGTCTGCCGCCTCGCGCGGACCGGCCGCCTCACTCGGCACGGCCGCCTCATGCGGGGCGAGGACGGACACGGCCGTCGCGGCGCCCGACGGCGCCGGCGGTTCGGGCGGTTCGGGCGGTTCGGGCGGTTCGGGCGGTGTCCGCCTCACCCCCGCCCGGATCGCGACACTGGCCGCGCTCGTGGTGCTGGTCGTCGCCGTCCTCGTCCTCGACCTCGACGCGGGACTGACCTCCCTCACCCTCGCCGCGCTCCTGAGCGCAATCTGGCCGGCGGACAGCCGGGCCGCGGTGGGGCGGATCGCCTGGCCCACCGTGCTGCTCGTCTGCGGTGTGCTCACCTACGTCGGCGTGCTCGACGAGATGGGCACGATCACCTGGGCGGGCGAGGGCGTGAGCGACATCGGTGTGCCGCTGCTGGCCGCGGTGCTGCTGTGCTACATCGGCGCGATCGTCTCGGCGTTCGCCTCGTCCGTGGGGATCATGGGCGCGCTGATCCCGCTGGCCGTGCCCTTCCTGGCGCGGGGCGAGATCGGCGCCGTCGGCATGGTGGCGGCCCTGGCGGTGTCCGCCACGGTCGTGGACGTCAGCCCGTTCTCCACGAACGGTGCGCTGGTCCTGGCGGCGGCTCCGGACGTCGACCGCGAGCGCTTCTTCCGGCAGTTGATGACCTACGGCGGGGCCATGGTCGCCGCGGTGCCCGCGGTGGTGTGGCTGGTGATGGTCGTACCCGGGTTCGGCTGAGCCCGGGTGGCCCGCACGGGCCCCGGTACGGGCGCGGCGTCCGGCGGACCGGCCGTCCGGGACGGTCTCACACCGGCGGCTGCGGGTCGTACTGGATGCCGTGCCGCACCTGACGCGCGCGCTCCGGTGACGCCAGCCGGGCCACCAGGTGCAGGGCCATGTCGATACCGGCCGAGACGCCGGCGGAGGTGACGACGTCGCCGTCGTCCACGAACCGCTCGTCGGGCCGTACGTCGATCGTCGGGTCGAGCTCCGCGAGCAGGTCCAGCGCGCCCCAGTGCGTGGTGGCGGGGCGTCCGGACAGCAGTCCGGCCGCCGCGAACACCAACGCGCCGGTGCACACACTGGTCATCAGGGGAACCGAGCGCCGCTGGGACCGCACCCATTCGAGATGCCGTTCGTCCTTGAGTCGGGGCCTGGTCCCGCGGCCGCCCGGATGCAGCAGCACGTCCAGCGCGGGCATGTCGGCCGTCCCGTGGTGAGCGGCGATGGTGAGCCCCTTGGCGCAGGTCACCGGCTCACCGTCGGCGGACACGCAGAACACCTCCCAGCCGTCCTCGGGGAAGGTGCGGGTCCAGTACGACAGGACCTCCCACGGTCCGACGGCGTCGAGCTCCTCGACGTCCGGGAACAGCAGGATGCCGATCTTCCGCGTGTCTTCACCGGTCATGCCGCGATCCAAGCAGACCCGCCCGCGCACGGCCACGGGATTCCCCGCCCGCGCACGGCCGCAGGGTTTCCGCCCCCGCACGGCCGCGGCGTCCCCCGCTCGCACACGGCCGCGGCGTCTCCCCCGGCCCGTACGCGGCCGGGGCAGCGGCCGCCCGCGTACGGCCGGGGCGTGCCCCCTTCTCCCGCGGGTTCGCGGGGTCTTCCGCTCGGGCGGATCCCGCAGGCCGCGCGATGCCGTGATCGGAAACCGCCGGTCCGCCCGGTTAAGGTCACCCGTATGCGCCTCGCCCTCTTCGACCTGGACGGCACCCTGGTCGACCGCCGCTCCGCCTTCACGGACGCCATAGCCGAGCTCAGCCACGACCACGGGTACGGGCCGGAGATCGAGCGGTGGCTGCTGACCGAACTCGCCGACCGCGCCGACCGGCACGACTTCGTCCGCCTGCGCGACACCTTCCGCCTCGGCGAGGACCCCGACCACCTGTGGCGGGTCTACGTGGACCGCATGGCGGACTCCGTCACCTGCCGCCCGGCCGTCCTCGACAGCCTCACCCGTCTCAGGGAGGCGGGCTGGAGCATCGGCGTCGCGACCAACGGGGCCAGCGACATCCAGCGCGCCAAGGTCCACGCCACCGGCCTGTCCGGCCTGATCGACGGCATGGCGGCCTCCGGCGACATCGACGTCCGCAAACCCGACCCGCGCCTCTTCGAACTGGCCGCGGCCCGCTGCGGGACCCAGCTCACCCCCGGCGACTGGATGACCGGCGACAACCCCGAGACCGACATCGCCGGCGGCCACCGGGCCGGCCTGCGCGCCATCTGGGTCCGGGGGCGCCCCTGGCCCGAGGACCTCGCCACCCCCCATCACACCGTCGGTGACGTGCCGGAGGCCGTGGACCACCTGCTCTCCCACTCCTCCGCGTAGCCCGGCGTACGGCCCCGCCGCCGGTCTCGCGCCGCCCGCTGTGCGGCAGGACAATGGGGCCGGAAGCCCCCGGGCGGCTCGCGGCGCGAGCGGAGGAGGGCATACCGCTGCGCAACGGGGGCAACCGGTCGCCATGGCCGACCGGCTGCCGGCGGACGGCACGCGCCCGGACCGGAGACCGGGCGGACGCGTCACTGCACCCGACACAGCGGAGGTGGCAACGATGGCATCGGCCCGAGGACATTACGGAACCTGGCAGCCCCACCCGGGCGTGCCGCACGAGCGCCGCAACGGATTCGGCATCGCGGCCCTGGTGCTCGGACTGGTGGCGCTCGTCTCCTTCTGGACCGTGATCGGCGGGATCGTCCTGGGCGTGCTCGCCATCGTCTTCGGCGTTCTCGGCTACCGCCGCAAGAAGCGCGGCACCGCTACGAACGGTGCCATGGCGATCATCGGCGCGGTGGCGGGTCTGCTGGGCCTCATCGGCTCGGCGATCATCCTCGCGGCCGGCGTGGCCGTGTTCAACAGCGACGAGTTCAAGAGCTACTCCGACTGCGTCCGGCACGCCGACACCCAGGCGGAGCGCGACCAGTGCTCCAAGGACTTCAACCGGGACGTGAACAACGGCTGACGGCGTCCCGCCACACCTGACGGCGCCCGCGCCGCACGGTGTTCACGGTGCCGCGTTCACGGTGTCGCGGCGGCCGGTCCGCACGGTCCTCGTGCGGACCGGCCGCCGCGGTGCCGTGTCCGGCCCGCGGAGCCGGAGAGCGGCGGTCCCCCGACCCGCCTCTCCCGGTCCTCCCGTCCCTCACCCCTCCCGCCAGCCGAGTTTGATGAGCATGTTCTTCGCGTCCTCGGCGACCTCGGAGTCCGCCACCACGTCGTAGCGGGCCGCGACGATCTGGCTGCGCGAGGAGAAGTCGCGGCGGCCGCCGCTCAGCGCGTGCCCGACGAACCCGAAGAGCGCGCCGAAGACGGCACCGTAGAGCAGGCCGCTGAGCATCAGGACGAGGGCGTGGTGGTTCCCCGCGGCGAACAGTGACAGCAGCAGACCGATGAGCAGACCGAACCAGGCGCCGGAGCCCGCCCCGGCGAGGGCGGCGCGGCCGCGGGTGAGACGGCCCAGCACCGTCTCGACCATCCGCAGGTCCGAGCCGATGATGGCGGTGCGCTCGACGGGGAACCTGCTGTCCGACAGGAAGTCGACCGCGCGCTGCGCACCTTCGTACGTCTGGTACGAGCCGACCACCGGGCGGTCGACGGGCACCGTGGGCGGATAGTGGGTCATCGAAGGACTCCCTTCGTGCCTTTGCCGTCCAGCCTGGTGCCGGGCCGTACCCGCCGCAAGGCGCGGCGGACCGTATCGGACGCCGTGCGCGCCCACCGACACCCCGCTCAGCGGGTTTCCCGCTCCTCCCGCTCCTCCCGTTCCTCCCGTTCCTCCCCCGCGGGCCGCCTCCGGGGCGCTCCCCACGTCCGCTTCCTCCTGTTCACCTCCGCTCGGGCGGGTTGATCCGCGAGGTCTCGATCGCGGAGTCGCCGGTGCCCCACTTGTCGAGGATCTCGGCGTACGTGCCGTTCTCGATCAGCTCGTCGACGGCGGCCCGGAATGCCTTGGTGAGCGGGGAGCCCTTCTTGAACGCGAAGCCGACGTCGAGGCGGTGGAACTCGTTGAGGAACGTGGTCCGCGAGGCGGGCTGGGATGCCTGGTGGCGCAGGCCGTTGATGGTCGACATGATCACGTCGATGCGGCCCTGCTGGAGGGCGGTGACCGCCGCCCCGTTCTCGGAGTAGACCTTCACGTCGTACGGCTTCCTGCCCGCGTCGGCGCACACCGTCCTCTGCTCCCGGAGCGTCACCTCGAAGGTGGTGCCCGCGCCGGTGCCGACGGTCAGTCCGCACAGCTGCGTGAGGTCGGTGACCTTCCCGCCGAGCGTGTCGTTCCCCGTCCGCACGGCGAAGCCCTGGCCGTCGTTGATGTAGGTGACGAAGTCGATGGTCTTCAGGCGCTCGGCGGTGACGCCGAAGTTGCCGGTGCCCACGTCGTACTTGCCGCTGCCGAGGGCGGGCAGGATCGTCTCGAAGGAGGCGTCCTGGCGCAGCAGTCGGATGCCGAGGACCTTGGCCACGGCGTCGGCGATGTCGATGTCCTGCCCCTCGGGCGCCTTGTCCGAACCGTTCGGGAAGTAGGCGGAGGGCGGTGCTCCGACGGAGCTGCCGATCTTCAGCGTGCCCGCCTCGCGCACGTCGGCGGGGAGGAGCGCGGCGACGGAGTCCACCTTGCGGACGTCCGCGACCGGGTCGCCGGTCGGTGCGGCGGACGGCCGCGCGCCCGCCGCCGTCGTGGCGTCGGTGCCGCCGGAGCCGCACGCGGCCGTCGTCAGCAGCAGTACGGACAGGAACGCGGCGGCGGCCGGGACGCGGCGCCGGCGGACTCCGGGAGCGAAGAGCTTCACGGGACGGTGGCCTTTCGGGTCGGTGGTGGGGAGGGGAACTGCTTCTCGGCGGGCGGGGAGGTCCGCTCGTCCCCGCGTCGGCCCGCGCCCTTCCGCGCGCACGGCGTCGGCCGACGCCACGGCCGACGCCGCGTCCGTCGCCCGGGATCGACCGGGGAGGCCGGTGACGGGAAGAGACGGTGCCTGCGCGGACAGGGCCGGGGCGTCGGGGCGGACCGGAGAGGTGGCGGCGAGCGTCCGGGACAGGACCGCGGGACCGGTGTCCGGGACGGGGTCCCGGAACGCGTGGGACCGTACCGGCCGGAGGACCGGCCTACGGGCGGAACGCGCGGGCGGTGCTCAGCCCACTACGGGGGCACCGCGAAGGAGCGGGGCCGGTCGGGCGGCCCGCCGCCGGATCAGGCGCGACACGCGGCGGACCACACGCGACCGAAGTCGATGTGATCGCGCGTCACCAAACGCCGCTGAACCGTCATGCCGCCCATTCAGCAGGACGACGCGTGTCCCGTCAACCACCGCCCGTATACCGGACTCCTTCAGGACCCCACCGTGCCTCTCGCGTCCGGCGGGCCCCTGCCCTGTGACGGCTGCGGAGCCCGGCCACTCGGCCGCTCGACCGTCCGGCAGCACGGCCGTCGTACAAGCCCGACCACCTGGCCGTCGTACGGGCCCGGGCGCACCGCGCGGGCCCCTACGACGGCCGTGCGCCCAGTGCCTGACGGTACGTCAGGGATGCAGGACGAGGCGGACGGGGTCGCCCTCCCTCCCCTCCAGGCGCCCGACCGCCTCCGCGGCCCCGGCCGGCAAGAGCACCCCGCTGATGGAACCGGAGGAGTCCGGACGCCCGCCCCGGACCAGGTTCAGGAGCTGCGGGAGGGCCACCGGCATGTCCGAGCCGCAGTGGCCGAGGATCCGCTGCTGGAGGTGGCTGAAGCGGGTGCGGCGGAGTCCAGCGCGGCGTCGGCGCCGGCGGCCGGGGCCCGCTCGCGGGCGACGGGGCTGGGGTCGACGGCGACGACGGGGCAGGCGCCCACGGCGCGCAGCAACTGGACCGCGTGCACGCCCAGTCCGCCCACGCCCCACACTCCGACGGCCTCGGCGGCCCGCACCGCGCCGGTCACCGGGTACCACGGTTGCCGCTGTGACACGCCCGGCCCCGCCCCGGTCCCCGTTCCCGGAGCGGGCAGGGCGCCGAAGGGAAAGATCGGCGTCTCCACCGTCGCCCCGGTCTACTGCCTGACGGCCACCCTCGGGCCCACGGTCGGCGAGGTCGGGCTGCAGATGCCCGCGGTCTTCCTCGCCGGCTTCCTGCCGATGCTGCTGGTCGCCTTCGCCTACCGCGAGCTCAACCAGGCCGTACCGGACTGCGGCATCTCGTTCACCTGGTCGGTGAAGACCTTCGGGCCGTACGTGGGCTGGATGTGCGGCTGGGGCCTGCTGGTGGCCACGGTGGTGCTGTCCAACCTCGCCGGCGTCGCCACCTCCTTCTTCTGGCTGACCGCGGGCGAGCTGACCGGCAGCGACGCCGTCGCCGCCCTGGACGGGAACAAGGCCGTCCACGTCCTCACCACCCTCGCCTTCGCCGCCGCCATCACGATCGGCCACCGCGGCATCACCGCCACCAAGTGGGTGCAGTACGCCCCGGTGGGGCTGCAACTGGTGGTGCTCGCCCTGTTCGTGGTGATGGCCGTGGCCAAGTCCGGCGAGGCGGCCGGGTCGCTGAGCTTCTCCTGGTCCTGGATGAACCCCTTCGGCGTCGAGTCCTTCGCCGCCTTCACCGCCGGACTCTCCCTGTCGATCTTCATCTACCGGGGCTGGGACACCTGCCTGTCCGTCGACGAGGAGAGCGTCGGCAGCGCGAGGACCCCAGGGCGCGCCGCCCTGCTGGCCATCGTCGTGATCGTGGCGTCCTGCCTGACGGTGGCGGTCGCCGCCCAGGTGTACGCGGGCGTCGGCGGGACCGGCACCGGCCTCGGCAACCCGGACACCGCCGACGACGTCTTCGCCGTGCTCGCCGGCCCGGTCCTCGGCTCCGGCCCGGGCGTCCTGCTCTTCGTCGCCGTCGTGGCCTCCGCGGCGGCGAGCCTGCAGACCACCTTCATCCCGGTGGCCCGCACCGCCCTGGCCATGAGCACCTACAAGGCGCTGCCCGCCTCCTTCGCCCGGGTGCACCCGCGCTTCCGGACGCCGGGCCGGGCGACCGTCGCCGCGGGCGCGGCCACCGGCGTCTTCTCCACCGCGATGACCCTGCTCAGCGAGAACGTCCTCGTCGACACCGTCTGCGCCCTCGGCCTCATGATCTGCTTCTACTACGCGATCACGGCCTTCGCCTGCGTGTGGTACTTCCGCCGCGAGCTGCGCCGCTCCGTGCGCGAACTGGCCGTCAAGGGGATCGCGCCGGGGCTCGGCGGCCTGATGCTCACCGCCGTGTTCGGGCAGACCCTGTACGACGTGTGGGACCCCGCCTACGGCAGCGGCTCCGCCGTCCTCGGCATGGGCTCGGTCTTCGTCATCGGCGTCGGACTGCTGCTCCTCGGCGTGGCGCCGATGCTCCTGATGCGGCGCCGCAGCCCGGAGTTCTTCCGCGGCGAGACGCTGGCCCGGGACACGCCCGCCCTGGTCGTCGAGGACTGACGGCCCCGCAGGTGCGGGCCCCTTCCGGCGCCCGCGCCTTTTCCGCCCGCCCGGTCCGGCCGGACGGAGACCTCTTCGGCCGGGCGGGGACCTCTCCGATCAGACGGATGCCTCTTCCAGGAGGTGCGGGCCGTTGTTGCGGACGTTGTTGACGGCCGTGGAGACCGGGCGGGCGGCCAGGCGGCCGTCCGCCGGGCGGGTCAGCAGGGCGCGCAGCTCGTCGGGGTCCCGGCGCTCGGGGGACAGCCACGCGTCGTAGTGGTCCTCGGTGAGGGCGAGCGGCATGCGGGGGTGCACGCGGCCGGCCGCGTCGGTGGCCTCGGTGGTGATGATGGTGCAGGTCATCAGCCAGGCGGCCGGGTCGTCGTCCTGCTTCACGTCCGGGTCGCGCCAGTACTCGTAGAGACCGGCGAAGGCCATCACCCGTCCGTCCTCGGGGTGGATGAAGTACGGCTGCTTGCGCGGCTTGCCGGTGGTCCCGTCCGTCGTCTGCTGCCACTCGTAGAAGCCGTCGGCGGGGAGCAGGCAGCGGCGCTTGGCGAAGGCACTGCGGTAGGAGGGCTTCTCGTGCACGGTCTCCACCCGCGCGTTGATCATCCGCGAGCCGATCCCCGCGTCCTTCGCCCAGGACGGCACCAGGCCCCAGCGCAGGGGGCGCAGCTCCCGCCGCACCGGCGCGTCGGCGTCCTCGCGCGGGGCGCGGTCGAGGACGGCCCACACCTCCTGGGTCGGGGCGACGTTCCAGTTGGGGGTCAGGGATTCCTCGGCGGGCGGGTCGGCGACCTGGAAGAGCCGCGCCAGGTCCTCGGTGCCGCGAGTGGAGACGTAACGACCGCACATGCCCACACTGTGCCACTGTCCGGGCCGCGCCGCCCGCACATACGCACAGGAAGGCGGACGGCGCGCGTACCCGGGCCTGCGGACGTCGGCCCGCGCATGCGGACGCGCCGTCGCGGCAAGACGACGAGAGATGGCTACTGGGGGGTAGGCCGGGCGCGGACCCTTGTTATACAGTCCGTCTAACAAGGGTCGGCGGCGGCCCCGCCGGGCGCCGCGGCACGGAACGCGTGACGGCCGTGCGCCGCCTCGAGCACGGGCGGGCGGCACGCGCTCCCACCGTGCCGCCGGGCGGGAGCCGCACACCGCCGGGCGTGAGCCGCGTCCGGAGCCGGTCCGCCGAGGCGGCAGGCGCCCACGCGGCCGGCGCGCCGCCGCACCACCCGCACCACCCGCGCACCGCACGGCAGTTACTCGAACTCTCGAACCGAGGAGTGGGGAGCATGGCAAGCAGCACGGCCCGGCCGGACGTTCCGGAGAGCGCCCAGGGGCCCGGCGTTGCGAGGCGACTGCTCGACTCGTCCGCGACGCTGTCCTACGACCCGGCGAAGGAAGTGGACTGGGAGACGCCGCTGGACGAGGACTTCCACGGCGCGAGCCCGGAGTGGAGCACACTGTTCGGCACCGCTTACTGGTCCGAGATGACCGAGGAGCAGCGCAAGGAGCTGACGCGCCAGGAGGCCGCGTCGGTCGCCAGCACCGGCATCTGGTTCGAGATGATCCTCCAGCAGCTGATCCTGCGGGACGTCTACGCCAAGGACCCCACCGACGACACGGTCCAGTGGGCCCTCACCGAGATCGCCGACGAGTGCCGCCACTCGATCATGTTCGCCCGCGGCGCCAAGAAGCTGCGGGCCCCGGCGTACCGGCCGCCCCGGGCCGCCGTCGAGCTCGGCCGGGCCTTCAAGACCCTCGCCTTCGGCGAGGCCGCCTACGCGGCGATCCTGGTCGCCGAGGAGGTCCTGGACGTCATGCAGCGCGACTGGATGCGCGACGAGCGGGTCGTTCCGTTCGTGCGCACCATCAACAACATCCATGTCGTCGAGGAGTCCCGGCACATGAAGTTCGCCCGCGAGGAGATGCGCAAGCACCTGGCGAAGGCGGGACCGGCCCGTCGCAACATCCACGCCTTCGTGATCGCGGTGGCGGCCTACGTCATCGTCACCAGCATGGTGAACAGGAAGGTGTACGCCAACGCCGGCCTCGACGAGGAGCGCGCGCTGGCCGAGGCCCGGGCCAACGAGCACCACAAGGCGATGCTGCGCTCCAGCTGCGCCGGCCTCATGGAGTTCCTGGCCTCGTGCCGGCTGCTCACCAAGCCGGCCCTGGCCTTCTACAAGCGCGCCCACCTGATCTGACGCGTTCCCCGGTCCGGGGCCGTCGGCCGGACGGTCCGGACGACCCGGCCGGCCCGGCGGCGTCGCCGGGCGAGAGCAAGAGCGGACACCATGACCTACGCCATCACCCAGACCTGCTGCAGCGACGCCACGTGCGTCGCCGTGTGCCCGGTCAACTGCATCCACCCGACGCCGGAGGAACGGGACTTCGCCGGCACGGAGATGCTGTACATCGACCCGAAGGCCTGCATCGACTGCGGCGCGTGCGCCGACGCCTGCCCGGTGGACGCGATCTTCCCGGCGGACACGCTCACCGGCCCGCGGAAGGCGTACGTCGACATCAACGCCGCGTACTACGCGGACGCCGAGCCCACGGAGGTCGCCGAGGACAGCCCGAACTTCCACCGCTGGGGCGCGCCGGTGTTCGAGCGGACGCTGCCCGCCGACTTCCGCCCGCTGCGCGTCGCGGTCGTCGGCACGGGACCGGCGGGCATGTACGCCGCCGAGGACCTGCTCCTGCACACCGGCGCCCGCGTCACACTGATCGACCGGCTGCCGGTGGCCGGCGGTCTGGTGCGCTACGGCGTGGCGCCCGACCACCCCGCCACCAAGAAGGTGGGGGACACCTTCGCCCGCCTCCACGACCACCCGCGCGTACGGATGCTCCTCGGACTGCGGGTCGGGGAGGACCTGTCCGTGGACGAGCTCGCCGCGCACCACGACGCCGTGGTGTACGCGGTCGGCGCCTCCGGCGACCGGCGGCTCGGCGTCGACGGCGAGGACCTGCCCGGCAGCGTCTCCGCCACCGCCTTCGTCGCCTGGTACAACGCCCATCCCGACGTCGCCCCCGACGCGGTCGACCTCTCGGCCGAGCGGGTCGTCGTGGTCGGCAACGGCAACGTCGCCCTCGACGTGGCCCGCATCCTCGTCTCCGACCCGGACGACCTGGCCGGCACCGACATCGCGGACCACGCGCTGAAGGCGCTGCGCGGCAGCAGGGTGCGCGAGGTCGTCCTGCTCGGCCGCCGCGGTCCCGAGGACGCGGCCTGCACCCGCCCCGAGCTGCTGGCCCTGACCCGGCTCCCCGGCGTGGACGTCGTCGTGGACGACCACGACCCGCGGACCGCCGCCGCGATCGACGCGGCCGGGCCGCACGACAAGGCCGCCCTGCTGCGCGACGCGACGCGCGCGCGGGTCGACTGGTCGGCCCCGCCGCCGGCCGGCCGCCGCCGCATCGTCCTGCGCTTCCACTCCGCGCCGCTGGAGGTGGTCGGCGACGAGGACCGGGGCGTGCGCGCGGTCCGGGTCACCGGGGCGGCGGGCGGGACCTCCCTCCCCGCCGGCCTGCTGCTCCGGGCGATCGGCTACCGGGGCGTCCCGGTGCCGGGCCTGCCCTTCGACGAGGCCACCGGAACCGTCCCGCACGAGGAGGGCCGGGTCGTGGGTCGGCCGGGGGCGTACGTCGTGGGGTGGATCAAGCGCGGTCCCTCCGGCGGCATCGGCGCCAACCGCTCCTGCGCCGCGCAGACCGTCGGCACGCTCCTCGCCGACGCCGTCGCGGACGCGCTCCCGGCCCCGACCGGGTCGGAGAAGGAGTTCCGGCGGCTGGCGCGCCGCCGCAACCGCCACGTCGTGGACGCCCGCGGGCTCGCCTCCATCGACCGCGCCGAGCGGGCCCTGGGCAGCGGCGACGGCAGACCCCGCGCCAAGCTGGCCACCGTGCCCGAACTCGTCGCGGCGGCCAGGCGGCGGCGCATCAGGGGCTGACGCCCCGCCACCCGGCATCCCTCCCTCCGGCGCCCCGGACAGCACCGGCGTCCGGGGCGCCGGTGCTGTCCGGGGCGCCGGAGGGAGACGGTGGGGGCGGAGACGCCGCCACCGAGATCCCGGAGCGCCGGGAAGTCCGGGGATTCGAGAGGTCCGCGAAGGCCGGAGGCCCACGAAGGCCGGGAAAACCCTGACGCCCCGAAGAGGGCCCGGTGGAAAATCGTGTTATTGCTCCACCACGCGTACGCCGTGGCGGGCACCGGCGGTACGCGGCTCAACCTCGCGGGGCCGCCGGCCGATCGACAAGGGGCGGACACCGTGTCGACGGGACGGCGCCGCGGAGCACCGCGCGACACGGTGGCACCGGGCGGACCCGTCGTGCCGGCGGCCGCGCCCCCGCGCTCACGGCCCCACTCCCTGAAGGGACCATGGACAGTACCGACACCGGCACCGGCACCGTGTCCGCCACCGCACCGCGTCCGTCCGGTCCGCCACCGTCCCGGCGGCGCCCCCGGCTCCCGGTGCGCCATTGGCTCACCGCGGTGGCGGTCTCGTACGGCCTCGCCCAGCTCCTCCTCGTCCTGCCCCGCACCGGTCACGCGCTCGGCTGGGACGAGACGGTCTACGTCTCGCAGACCGCGCCGTGGGCCCCCGCCGCGTACTTCAGCGCCCCGCGCTCGCGCGGCGTCAGCCTGCTGGTCGCACCGGTCCTCGCGGTCACGGACTCCGTCCTCGTGCTGCGTCTGGTCCTGGTCCTGCTGTCGTCCGCGGCCCTGTACGCGGCGTTCCGCGCCTGGCGCCCCCTCATCGGCTCCCGGGACAGCGCGCTGGCGGCGCTGCTCCTCGCCGGGCTGTGGACGGCCCAGCACGCCGGTTCGCAGGTGATGCCGAACCTCTGGACGGCGCTGGCGGCCGTCGCCGGCGTCGCCTGGTTCCTGCGCGTCCCCGCGGAGCCGCGGGCCCGCTGGTGGCTCGCCGCGCTCCTCGCCGCCGCCACCGCGGTCCGGCTCCCCGACGCCGGCTGGGTGGCCCTGCCCCTGCTGGGCACGGCCCTCGTGGTGCGTGCCCAAAGGTCCGCCGTGCTGCCGCTGTGCGCCGGAGCGGCCGTCGGCGCGCTGCCGTGGGCGGTCGAGGCGTACGTCCGCTTCGGCGGTGTCGTCGCCCGGCTGCGCCGCTCCAGCGAGGTGGAGGGCGGGATGTCCTTCCACATGAACGTGGGCAACGTCTGGCGCACCCTGAACGGACCGCAGTTGTGCCGCCCCTGCCACGTCCCCCTGGAGCACCCGGAACTCACCCTGTGGTGGTGCGTGCTGCCCCTCCTGACGGTCCTCGCCGTCGTCGGCGCCCTGCGCGGCCGCGGCGGGCACCCGCCGGCGGTGACCGTGGTCCCGGTGCTGTGCGCCGTCGCGGCGGCCGTCCCGTACCTCTTCCTGCTGACGTACTCGGCCCCGCGCTTCCTGCTGCCGTCCTACGCCCTGCTCGCCCCGCCGCTGGCCGTCCTCCTCGGCCGGGTGCCGGACCTCGGGGGGCGCCGTTCCCGGCCCAGGCTCCGCTCCCTGTCCGCCGTCACCGTCGCGCTGGCCGCAGCGGGCGCCCTGCACACGGTCTCCCAGGAGGCGGTCGTATGGCGGAACAGTGTGCGCACGGGGGGCGCCGCCGAGGCGTACCGGGCGGCGGCCGGGGCCCTGCACGCGCTCGGTGTGCGGCCGCCCTGTGCGGTCACCGGGCCCACCGCGCTGCCGGTGGCCTTCGACGCCGGGTGCGCCTCCGTCCAGACGCACGGCAACAACCGCTCCGTCACCCCGTCCCGCCTGCTGGAGCTGGCCCGCGAGATCCCCTTCGCGCTCCTCGTCGAGCCCTCCGGGAAGGCGCCGTCCTACGCCCGCGGCTGGTCCCGGCACCCCCTGCCGGGCGGCTGGTGGGCCCACCTGCCGCCCGGCCGGCCCGCTCCATCGCCCGGACGGTGACCGCCGCGGGCCGGGCTCCTCCCGTGCCCGGTCCCGGCCGGGGACCGACGGTTGACCGCGCCGTACGGGGTTACTCCGTCCCCATGGACGACAACAGGCCTCTCGCCCTGGTGACCGGGGCTTCCAGTGGTATCGGACACGAACTGGCGAAGCAGTTCGCGCGGCACGGCTACGACCTGCTGGTCAACGCCGAGGACGACCGCCTCGACCTCGCGGCGCAGCGGCTGCGCGAGCTGGGCGTCCAGGTGCGGGCGGTGCGGGCCGACCTCCGGACGGCCGAGGGCGTCGACGAGCTGGTCGCCGCGACCACCGGCCTCACCCTGGACGCGGCCGCCCTCAACGCGGGAGTGGGGCAGGGCGGCGCCTTCGCGGACACCGACCTGGACGACGACCTGTCCGTGATCGACCTCAACGTGGTCTCGACGGTGCGGCTCGCCAAGCCGCTGCTGCGCCGGATGGTGGCGCGCGGCGAGGGGCGGCTGATGTTCACCTCGTCGATCGCCTCCATGATGCCGGGCTCCTTCCAGCCGGTCTACAACGCCTCGAAGTCGTTCGTGCAGTCCTTCGCCGAGGCGCTGCGGGAGGAGCTGAAGGACACCGGCGTCACCGTCACCTCCTTCATGCCGGGGCCGACCGACACCGACTTCTTCCGGCGGGCCGGCATGGAGGACACGAAGATCGGCAGCTCGGGCAAGGACGATCCCGCCCAGGTCGCCGAGCAGGCGTTCGAGGCGCTGATGAAGGGCCGTCCGAAGGCCGTCACGGGCTCCCTCGGGACCAAGGCCCAGGGGCTGGCCGACAGGGTGCTCCCCGACACCGCCAAGGCCGTCCTCCACCGGAAGATGGCGGAGCCGGGGTCCGCACGGGACGGCGAAGAGGGCTAGGCCCTGTCGCAGGTACCTGGGCCGGTTCTGTCGCAGGCCCCCGAGTCGGCCCTGTCGCAGGTCTCCGGGTCGGTCCTGTCGCAGTCCCTCAATCGGTGGAGTCCGTGCCCTGCCCGCCCTTGGGCGAGAGGTGCTCCTCGGACCCGGTCGGCACGCGGTGCAGCAGGCCGTCGCCGGGGTCGCCGTACTGGCCGGTGAAGGTCAGCGGCGGCGAGTAGGCGTGCACGGTGACGGTGGGCGGGGCGCCGGGCTCCTTGCGCATCCGGTGGATGACACTGTTGTCGAAGCAGAACCCGTCGCCGGCCGCGACCGGCTCCCCCACCGGACGGTGTCCCAGCCGCAGCTTCTCGTGCCTGATGACACCGTCCGCCACGTAGACGGCCCCGCAGGAGCGGTCGTGGTCGTGGTACCCGGTGTCGTGGGTGTCCTCGCTCCAGGAGATCGCCCACACCCCCACGTGCTCGTCCAGGAAGAGCGACACGTAGGTGCGGTCGTCCGCGCACCGCTCCAGCCGCTCGCGCCACACGTCCTCGGCCCGGCCGACCCGGCGGGCCACCTCCAGCAGTTCCGGCGGGTCGAGACGTCTTCCCGGCGGCGTGACCGGTACCCCGTCCTCTGCGTGCATGGCGCGTCCCTCCTGACGTCCGGCGGGAGCGGCCCTCCCGTCCCGCGGCGGGAACCGTCCAGGTACCCGTCGGGCACCCGCGGCGAACCGGCCGCCTCCCCACGGCCCCTCCAATGGCCGATCGGACCGCCGTCCCCCCGGCTCACCGGCTCCCCCTCCCGCTGACGCCATCCGGCGTGAACTGCCGTCCCAGGTAAGAAAGTTGTACTCGGCGACCGGCCCCGCGGCCTCGTCCGCACTTCGTCGTGCACGACCCTGGCGGCTCCCCACCCTGTGGGCTACCTTCGGTAACACCCCGGCGCCCCGGTGTCCCCTCGCGCATCCCTCTCCCCCTCGGTGTCCTGCCCGGAAGGCGGTCAGCTCATGGAGAACCTCGGAGGAAACCCCGCAGCGCGGCACGCGGACGGTCCCGCGTCCGCCGGGGAGGGCGCCGGCGTCACCCGCCGGCACGCCCTGACGGTGGCGGGCGGCGTCCTCGCCGGTGCCGCGCTGGCCCAGACGGCGTTCCCGGCCTTCGCGGCCGAGTCGCAGGACGCGGACGCCATCGTCGTGGGCCACGGGCTCGCCGGCCTGGTCGCCACGGCCGAACTGGCCGCGGCGGGGCGCAAGGTGCTGCTGCTCGACCAGGAGAACGAGGCCAACCTGGGCGGGCAGGCGTTCTGGTCCTTCGGCGGGCTGTTCTTCGTGGACTCCGAGGAGCAGCGGCTGATGGGCGTCAAGGACTCGCACGAGCTGGCCTGGCAGGACTGGCTGGGCACGGCGGGCTTCGACCGGGGCGTGGACGACCCGTCCGGCCAGGACCACTGGGGCCGCAAGTGGGCCGAGGCGTACGTGGACTTCGCCGCCGGCGAGAAGCGGTCCTGGCTGTACGGGCTCGGTGTGCGCTGGTTCCCGATCGTCGGCTGGGCGGAGCGCGGCGGCGGCCTCGCGGACGGGCACGGCAACTCGGTGCCGCGCTTCCACGTGACGTGGGGGACCGGGCCCGCCGTGGTCGAGCCGTTCGAGAAGAAGGTGCGGGCCGCGGTGGCGGACCGCGGGGTGACCTTCGGGTTCCGGCACCGCGTGGACGGGATCGTGACGACCGGCGGCGCGGTCACCGGCGTGCGCGGCGCCGTCCTGGAGCCGAGCGGCGCCGCGCGCGGGAAGCCCAGTTCGCGCACCGTGGTGGGCGAGTTCGAGTTCCGCGCCCCGGTCGTGGTGGTCACCTCCGGCGGCATCGGCGCCGACCACGAGCTCGTACGCAGGAACTGGCCCGCGCGCCTGGGCACCCCGCCGAAGTCCATGATCACCGGCGTGCCCGCGCACGTGGACGGCCGCATGCTGGCGATCACCGAGAAGGCGGGCGGGCGGATCGTCAACCCCGACCGCATGTGGCACTACACCGAGGGCCTGCGCAACTACGACCCGATCTGGCCCGGCCACGGCATCCGCATCCTGCCCGGCCCGTCGTCGATGTGGTTCGACGCCACGGGCAGGCGCTTCGGCACGCCCGACATCCCCGGCTACGACACCCTGCACACCCTCAGGTCGATCACCGACTCGGGGTACGACTACTCGTGGTTCGTCACCACGCAGAAGATCATCGCGAAGGAGTTCGCCCTGTCCGGGTCCGAACAGAACCCGGATCTGACCGACAAGAACGTGCTGCAGCTCCTCTCCCGCATCTGGCAGACGCCGGAGCCGGTCGAGAGGTTCAAGAGGAACGGCGAGGACTTCGTCGTCGCCTC
Source organism: Streptomyces minutiscleroticus (assembly GCF_014650875.1). GTDB lineage: Bacteria > Actinomycetota > Actinomycetes > Streptomycetales > Streptomycetaceae > Streptomyces > Streptomyces minutiscleroticus. Next base: position 6,667 of record NZ_BMVU01000022.1, on the reverse strand, counting down.
GACGCTGTCCGCCCTGGTCACCGGCATGAACAAGCTGACGGGCGACGGTCTGGTCGACCTGGCGGACCTCAAGCGGCAGATCGAGGCCCGCGACCGGGAGATGGACAACCCGTACACCAAGGACGTCCAGGTCATGGGCATCCGCAACGCGCTCGCCTACGTCGGGGACTCGCTCAGCCGCACGGCCGCGGCCCACAAGATCCTGGACCCCGACGCCGGGCCGCTGATCGCCGTGCGGCTCAACATCCTCACCCGCAAGACCCTCGGCGGCCTCCAGACCGACCTCTCGGGACGTGTCCTGAATGCGGCCGGGAAACCCGTCCCCGGTCTGTACGCGGCCGGCGAGGTCGCGGGCTTCGGCGGGGGCGGCGTGCACGGCTACCGCTCCCTGGAGGGCACCTTCCTGGGCGGCTGCCTGTTCTCGGGCCGCCTGACGGGACGGGCGGCCGCGGCGGCCACCGCGTTCTGAACCCCGCCCCGCCCCGTGGGACCTTCCGTGGGGTCCTCTACCGCCCGTGGGCCTCTTCGCGGGGCAGCGGCCCCACGTCCGGGCGGCGGCCCGGGCGCAGCGCCGCGTGCCGCTGCCCCGGGCCGGGCCCGGACCGGGCGGCCAGGGCGTCGGCGACGGCCCCGGTGGCGAACGCGTAGACCGCCTTGTGCAGCAGGTCCACCGCCAGTTCCCTGCGCGGCCAGGTCTGCGGCGGCGCGCCGACGCCGGTGGCGTTCTCCAGGATCTGGTCGTTGGTCAGCCGCACCACCGTGAACTTCGCGGACGACCACGGTCCGCGCAGCCCGGCGTGCGCCATCGTGGAGCGCAGCACGCCCAGGAGCGCGGCCTGCCCGAAGTGCATGGCCCAGTTGACCGGCAGGGACTGCTTCCCGGGGCGTTCCGGCATGCCGGTCACCCGTTCCAGCGTCCGCGCCGGGACGTGGGAGTCGGGCCGGCCGGTCAGGCGCTGCTCCGCCTTCTCGCCCAGCGTCATCACCACGGCTCCGGCGGTGCCGGCCAGCAGGCCCTGCCACAGTACGCGCTTGATCATGCCGCTACGGGTACCCCTGTGCCGCGGACTCATCTCCCCGGCGCGCCGGGGTACACGTTCCGCACCCGCAGGCCCCTCAGGAGAGCAGCGCCGATGACGAGCGAACAGGACCGTCCCGCCCCGTCCGGGGCCCGCCCCGAGACCCGGCGGTCGCTGGCCGTGTGCGCGCTGATCGGCGCGGCGGTCATGGCCGCGGTCGACGAGATCGTCTTCCACCAGGTCCTGCACTGGCACCACTTCTACGACCGCTCCACCCCGGGCGTCGCCCTGCTGTCCGACGGCCTGCTGCACACCGCCGAGCTGCTGGGCCTGGTCGCGGGGTTCTTCCTGCTCGCGGACCTGCGTCGGCGCCGCGCCCTGTCGGCCGCGCACGCCCGGGCCGGGTTCTTCCTCGGCGCCGGCCTCTTCCAGCTCTTCGACGGGGTCGTCGACCACAAGCTGCTGCGCCTGCACCAGGTCCGCTACGGCGTCGACGTCACCCCGTACGACTGGGCGTGGAACCTCGCCGCGCTCGCCCTGCTGGCCGTCGGCGCCGTGCTCGCGGTGCGCGCCCGCCGCCGGACCCGGCTTCCGGCGGCGGCACGGTGATCCCGCCGCGGTCCGACCTCGCGGCCGTGTCCGCGCACGCGCACCCGGGCGGCGGGGCGTTCGGGGCGGTCCTCGCCCTGGCCGCGACGGCGGCCGTCGTCGCGTACGTGGCGGCCGCCGTCCGGCTGCGCCGGCGCGGGGACGCCTGGCCCCGGCCGCGGGACGCCTCCTTCGCCGCCGGCGGCGCCGGCCTCGCGTACGCGTCGACGGCGCCCCTGCCGGGAGGGCCGTTCACCGCGCACATGGCGCAGCACCTCGTGGTCGCGATGGCGGCCCCGCTCCTGCTGGTCCTCGCCCGGCCGCTCACGCTCGTCCTGCGCACCCTGCCGCCGGGGCCGGTGCGGCGCGGGCTGCTCGCCGCGGCGCACTCCCGGCCCGCCGCGTGGCTGCTGTTCCCGCCGCTGGCCGCCGTGCTCGACGTGGGCGGCCTGTGGCTGCTGTACCGCACCGGCCTGTCGGCCGCGGCCCGCCACGACCCGCTGCTGGGTGCCGCCGTGCACGCCCACGTCCTGGCCGCCGGGCTGCTGTTCACGGCCGCCGTCTGCCAGCTCGACCCGGTCCGCCGCCGGTGGAGCGTGCGGTGGCGCGGTGCCGCCCTGCTGGCGGCCGGGGCGGGCCACGCCGTCCTCGCCAAGACCCTCTACGCCGCCCCGCCGCCGGGCACCGCCGTCGCGGCCGCCGACCTGCACGCGGGCGCCCGGCTGATGTACTACGGCGGCGACCTCGTCGAGGCCGCGCTCGCCGCCGTCATCGCCGCCCGGTGGTACGCCGCCACGGGCCGGGCCCACCGGCGGCGCGGGCGTCCGGCGGCGCTTTTCCGCCGTGCCGACGCCCCTTCTTCCCTGCCGTGAGGGAAAGGCGGGGAATTCCACGGAATTCTTTGCCGCGCCGGAACCTGCTGCGCGTGGCCTCCCCCGGGTTCCACCGGCTCGACGGACGCATCGGCGCGGGCGACGACGTCCTGATGCTGCCGCTGCTCAGCCACCGCGACCCCGCCCTGTGGGACGACCCCGGCGCGTTCCGCCCCGAACGGTGGGAGGGGCTCGATCCCGACACCGCCTCCGGCTACCTCCCCTTCGGCCACGCCGGCGAGCGCTGCTGGGGCCGCCACATGGTGCTGCCCCTGGCCGAGCGGCTCCTCGACATCGTCCGCCACAACGGCCTGGCCCCCGATCCGCGCCAGACGGTGGCGAAGGTCCCCCTCGCGGGCCTGATGAGCGTGGCGGACGTACGGGTTCTGCCCCGCCCGCGGGGGTGAGCGCGCGCCCTGCCCTCCCGGTCCTCCTGTTCCTGCCTCTCCTCTCCCCGACCCCGGTCCTCGGCCCCGGAGGTGAGTGCGTACTTCCCGGCGTTGACAGCGGCACCGTCGTCCACGGCACCCTGAGCACGAGTACATGCTTAATACATCGTTCAGGACCGCAGGACGACCGCGCCGCCCCAGCCCCAGGAGAAGTACCCGTTGAACACCGCCACCCCGGCCCCCGGCAGCTACTACGAGCGCATCGACGAGCACCGCTACAAGCCGACCCCGCACGCGAGCGGCGCGTGGGACCCGGGCGAGACGCACTTCAGCCCCCTGGGCGGGCTCGTCGTCCACGCCCTCGAACGGCACCTGGCGGCACGTCCCGGACCGGAGCTGCTGATCGGCCGGATCAGCTTCGACATCCTGGGGCGCCTCGCGCTGGACGAGTGCGAGATCCGGGTGGAGACGGTCCGGCCCGGCCGCACCATCGAACTGCTCGAAGCCGTCGCGACCGTCGCCGGCCGCCCGGCGGTGCGCGCCCGCGCCTGGCTCCTCGCGGCCCTGGACACCTCCGCCGTGGCGGGCGGCGGCGCCGGCCGGCTCACCCCGCCCGAGCGGCTCGCCTCCCGGCCGCTGACCGACGTGTGGCCGGGCGGGTACATCGCCTCCCTGGACCTGCGGCCCGTGTCCCCGCCGCGGCCGGGGCGCGCGACGGTGTGGGTCTCCACCGGCCTCGACCTCGTCGCCGGTGAGCCCAGCGGCCCGCTGGCGTCCTACGTCGCGCTCGTCGACACCGCGAACGGCATCGCCGCGCGCGAGCGGCCCACGGAGTGGATGTGGCCCAACGTCGACCTCACCGTCCATCTGCACCGCCGTCCCGAGGGCCGGTGGACCGGCCTCGACACCACGGTCACCTTCGGCGCGACCGGGCAGGGCGTCACGAGCACCGTGCTGCACGACGTCTCCGGACCGGTCGGCCACGCCCAGCAGATCCTCACCGTCCGGCCCCAGCCGGGCCGCTGACCGCCTCCGGAGCGGGGACACACCGTCCCCGCTCCCCCGTCCCCGCTTCCCCGTCCACGCCACATGCTCGGCGCCGCCGGTCCATGTGCCGAGCCGGTGTGCTCGGGGTGCCCGTCCGCGCGGCCTTCTTCCGGTACGGGCCGGCGTGCGCGATGCTGTGACGATGTTCGAGCGCTTCGAGGCCGGGTTCGTCGAGACCGAGGAAGCATCGATCTTCGTGCGCCACGGCGGGGAGGGCCCGCCGCTCCTCCTGCTGCACGGCCATCCCCGCACCTCCGCGACCTGGCACCGCGTCGCCCCGCTCCTGGTCGCCCGAGGATTCACCGTCGTCTGCCCCGACCTGCGCGGCTACGGCCGCTCCCGCGGACCGGCCCCCGCCGCCGACCACTCCGCCCACTCCAAGCGCGCGGTCGCCGGCGACATGGTCCGGGTGATGCGCGCCCTGGGGCACGAGCGGTTCGGCCTCGCCGGGCACGACCGGGGCGTCGCCGTCGCCCTGCGCCTCGTCCTCGACCACCCCGAGGCGGTGACACGGGTGGCGTTCATGGACGGCCTGCCGCTCACGGAGCACCTGGACCGTGTGGACGAGAGGTTCGCGACACAGTGGTGGCACTGGTTCTTCTTCGCCCAGCCCGGCGTCCCCGAACGCGTCATCACCGCGGACCCGGACAGCTGGTACCGGGGCGACCCAAAGATCATGGGCCGGGAGAACCACGCCGAGTGGCGCGCGGCCACCCGGAACCCCGAGGTCGTCCGCGCCATGCTGGAGGACTACCGCGCCGGGCTCACCGTCGACGCGCGCCACGAGCGGGCCGACCGGGCCGCCGGCCGGCGCGTCGGCTGCCCCGCCCTGGTCCTGTGGTCGCTGCGCGACGACCTGGAGGACCTGTACGGCGACCCCGTCCGCATCTGGCGCGACTGGGCCGGCGACGTCCGCGGGCACGGCATCGACTGCGGGCACCACGCGGCCGAGGAGGCGCCGGAAGCCGTCGCCGCCTCCCTCGGCTCCTTCTTCGCGGGCCGGGAACCGTCCGGGACGGACGGGCGGACGTCCGGGGCACACCCTTCCGGTCCTTCTGCAGAGCGCGGGTGCCACTGCCGGTGAGGGGCCCGCCGGGCCCGGCAGGTCGTCGGCGAAGGGCCGCCCCGTACCCGGTCCGGCCGTCGCCGTCCGCGTGCCGGGCGGCACGGACCCGCGGAACGATCCCTTTCGGTCAACCCTCGGCCGGGTCGGCCATCACGCTGAGTGGAATAGGTTCATCCGCTACCGTTCCCGATCATGACCACTCAACTACCGGACGTACACGGCCCGTCCCTCGCCGCGCATCTCACCCACGCGCTCTTCGGCGACCGGTTCGCGCAGCTCCACGCGCCGTGGCGGAAGCTGTTCTCCACCGGTGAGTTCCGTTTAAGGGACGGTCTCCCCCACGACGAGCGGGCCGCCCTCTCCTACGAGCGGCTGCGCCTGCTGAACGAGGCCGTCGCCGACCCCGCGGGGCTCGTCCGGGACGTCGAGCGGCTCTCCGCGCTGCACGAGTGGGTGGGCGCGGTGGACCCCGGCCTCGGCACGGTGGCGTCCATCCACTACAACCTCTTCCTCGGCAGCCTGCTCGACCACGACGGCGACCGGCGCGACCTGCGGGAGTTCACCTCGCTCTCCCGCACGGGCACGTTCCTGTGCACCGAGGCCGACCACGGCAACAGCGCCTCCCAGCTGGAGACCACCGCCGCCTACGACCCGGACAGCCGCACCTTCCTGCTGCACACACCGTCGCCGGCCGCCGCGAAGTTCATGCCCAACACCTCCTCCACCGGCGGGCCCAAGACCGCCGTCGTGGCCGCCCGCCTGCTCGTCGGCGGCAGGGACGAGGGCGTCTTCCTGTTCCTCACCACGCTCCACGACGGCACCGGGCAGCCGATGCCGGGCATAGAGATACGCAGACTGCCCCAGACGGCCACCGCCCCGGTCGACCACTGCGTCACCTCCTTCGACCGCGTCCGGCTGCCGTACGAGGCGATGCTGCAGGCCGACCACGGGCGGCTGCTGCCCGACGGCACCTTCACCAGCTCGGTCGGCAACCGCCGCAAGCGGTTCCTGGCCTCGGTCGGCCGCGTGGCCACCGGCAAGCTCTGCATGAGCGGTTACAGCCTGGGCGTCACCCGCCACGCCGTCACGGTCGCGGTGCGCCACGCCCACCACCGTCACACCACCGGGGCCACCGCGGGCACCACGGTCCCCCTGTTCGGCTACCGCAGCCATCACACGCCCCTGGTGGACGCCCTCGCCACCACCTACGCCGCCACGCTGCTGCAGCGCACCGCCGTGCAGCGGTGGGCCGAGGCCGTACGGCCGGAGGCGGACGGCGCGGCACGGGACGACGCCGAGCGGCTCGTCGCCGTCGTCAAGGGCTGGATCACCTGGCAGGCCCGCGCCGTGATGACCGAGTGCCGCGAACGGTGCGGCGCGCAGGGCCTGTTCCTCGCCAACGGCATCGCCGCGCAGCTCGCCGCCAACGAGGGCACCATCACCGCCGAGGGCGACAACCTTGTCATCTGGACCAAGGCGGCGGGCGAGATGCTGCTGGGCCACTTCACGCCCCGGCCCCCGTCCGGCGTCCCGGCGGCCGAGCGGCAGCTCGCCGACCCGGACTTCCTGCAGGACCTGCTCGCGGGCGTCGAGCGCGTCTGGCACCAGCGGGCCCGCACCCGGCTGCGCTCCGGCAAGGCCGGCGGCCCGCTCGGCCGCTGGAACCGCACCGTCACCCCCGCCCTG
>NZ_BMVU01000021.1 GCF_014650875.1 Streptomyces minutiscleroticus | reverse complement strand
CGCCGGGGAGGCCGTCGCCCCATGGGGCGACGGCCTCCCCGGCCGGTGCAGGGCCGGAGGGACGACCGCTAGGGCAGGTACCTCTCGATCACCTCGGGGCCCTCCTTCTCGATGAGCTTCCTCGCCGCGTCCACGTTCTCCGGGGTGGGGTCCTGGCCCCGGGCCCTGACCAGGTCCTCGGGGTCGTAGGAACGATTCCGCTCTCCTCCCGTCCACAGCCCGTACGGGCTGCCCTCGGGCTGCGCCTTCTCGTCCTGCTCCTTCATCGCGATCCACCTCGTTGTGTCGTGCGACTGCCTGCCGCGGTTCCCACTGTCCAGCTTGCCCCGGAGTGCGGCAAACAGCCTGCGGAGCGGATGCGGCCGCACGGACGGAGCGGGTGCGGACAGCGCGGACGGAGCGGATACGGACCCCGCACGGGGTGGAGCGGACACGGACCGTGCGAGTGCCCGGGGCACCCGCCGGACGGCCACGCTCACACGGCGCCGGCCTTCGCGGCCGCCCGGGCCGTCCCGGTGGTCCGCCGCAGCACCCAGAACGCGCCCAGGGCGAACAGCCCCGCGAGGACGAGGACGAGGGCGGTGGTGGTGAGCTGGAGCGGCCAGTAGTGCGAGAAGGGGTGGTACTCCGTGTAGTAGCCGACGGCGCCCAGCCGGTCGTAGGCGGCGGAGCACCCGCCGGGGTCCATCGCGTCGCACCTCGGGACGGGCACGTGCGCGCCGGTGGAGGTGACCAGGCCGGAGTCGGCCTCGAGACCGAGGACGACGGGGCCTTCACTCCGGTCGACGGTGTGGGTGACCGACGGCCACAGGTGCGGCATGGCCAGGTGCGCGACCGCCCGGACGACGGCGGTGAGACCCAGGGCGAGCGCCAGTGCCGGGAACGTACGGCGGCACAGCACGCCCGCCAGGGCGCCGGCGGCGAGACCGGTCAGGGCGAAGGCGACCGTGGTGGGACCGTTGGTGTGCAGGACCAGGGAGTCGTACCAGCTCCTGGCCGTGTCGATCCGTCCCCGGCCCGCCGACCAGGCCAGGTGGTACAGACACACCAGCAGACCCGTCCCGGCGGTGACCAGGACGGCCGGGAAGGCCAGCTTCGCGGTCAGCCAGCGGGTGGGGGACAGGGACTGGGCCCAGGCCAGCTGGGCGGTACCGGACTCCAGCTCGCGGCCGAACAGCGCGGCGCCCGCCCAGGCGGCGACGAGGAACGGCACAGCGGTGACGGCGAGGGTGATGTAGTGCTCGACGTCCTTGTAGAGCAGGATCGCCGGCTGGTCGTAGGCGCACCGCGGCCTCATGTCGCAGGCGTTGTACTGCCGCCAGGCCGCGGCCGCGGCGTCGGTGAGCGGGCCCCACAGCCACAGCAGTCCGGCGCCGAGGACGAGGACGAGTGCCGTCCAGGCCCACAGCGCCGGGCGGTGCAGCCTCAGCAGCCAGGACAGGAGGCGGGGGCCGCCGGAGTCACGGTGGGCGGTCGCCGAGGGAGAGGGGGTGGTCAGCGTGGTCATGCGGGGGCCTTTCCGGTCTCGGCGGCTGGAGTGGGGACGGGAGCCTCGGGGTTGCGCAGGTGGCCGAGGACGAGTTCCTCCAGGGAGGGGGCCGAGGCCCGCCAGGTGTCGGGGAGCGGCCCCGTCGGGCGGATCAGCGCGGTGAGCTGGCGGCCGGTGGCGCGGGAGTCGACGACGGTGTGGGAGGAGAGGAGGTCCGCGTCGTCCGCGGGCGCGGTCACCCGGGTGTGCGCGGCCAGCAGGTCGTCGATCTCACCGGCCAGGCGGACCCGGCCGCCGCCGACGAGCAGCAGGTGGTCGCAGGAGTCCTCCAGCTCGGCGACCACGTGCGAGGACATGACGATGGTGGTGCCGTACTGCGCCGCCTGCGCCATCAGCGTCCCCATGAGCTCGCGCCGGGCCAGCGGGTCGAGGTCGGCCATCGGCTCGTCCAGCAGCAGCAGCTCGGGCCGCTTGCCCAGCGCGAGGGCGAGCGCGACGCGGGTGCGCTGGCCGCCGGAGAGGGAGCGGACGCGCGCCTCGGGGTCCAGTCCGCCCGCGGCCACGACGCGCTCCGCGGTGGCCGCGTCCCAGGTGCCCGGGTTGAGGTCGGCCCCCACGCGCAGCGTCTCGGCGACCGTGAGCCGCGGGTACAGCGGCTTGCCCTGGGCGACGTGGCCCACGCGCGGGCGGGCGGACGCGGGGTCCGTGCCCAGCACGGTGATCCGGCCCTCGGTGGGGGCCAGCAGCCCGGCGGCCAGGGTGAGGGCGGTGGACTTGCCGGCTCCGTTGGGCCCGACGACGGCGCAGACGCGTCCCGTGGGCAGCCGGAAGGTGCAGCCGCGCAGCGCCCACTTTCCCCTGCCGAAGCGTTTGCCGAGGCCGGCGGCCTCGATGGCCGTGTCGGTCATGACGGGTCTCCCTGGAAGTGCTTGTCGAGTACGGCGGTGAAGAGTGCGGCCACGTCGTCCCGCTCCAGCCCCGCCGCGTGGGCCCTCGCCGCCCAGCCGTCCAGTTCGGCCCGCAGGGGCGAGTCGTCGGCCGGAGCGGCGCCCAGCGAGCGCCGCACGAAGGTGCCCATGCCGCGCCGCGCCTCGACCAGGCCCTCCCGCTCCAGTTCGCGGTAGGCCTTGAGGACGGTGTTGGGGTTGATGGCGGTCGCCTCGACGACCTCGCGGGCCGCGGGCAGCTTGTCGCCGGGGCGCAGCAGGCCGAGGCGCAGGGCCTGCTTGGTCTGCTGGACGAGCTGCACGTAGGTGGCCACGCCGCTGTGCCGGTCGATGCGGTATTCGATCACCGGAACAACCACCCTTTCACTAATTGAGTAGTGAAAGGGTGGTGGAAGGGGGCCCGGAAAGTCAAACCCCGCCGCCCCGGGGGCGGACGGAGCCGCCGTTTATCGTTCGACACCGTGCCCCCGGACGCGGGAGGCTGCCCCGGGTGACACGACGAACCGATACGCCTCCCGCCTGGGACGAGCGCACGCAGCTGACCACGTTCCTCGACTACGCCCGGGACACCGCGCGGGCCAAGTGCGAGGGGCTGTCCGCGCAGGACGCGCGCAGGGCTCCGCTGCCGCGGTCACCGCTGATGACGATGTGCGGCCTGATCAGCCATCTGCGCTGGGTCGAGTACCACTGGATCCAGGTGGTGTTCCTGGGCGAGGAGCCGGCGGGCCCGCTCACCGGGGCGACCGACGAGGACCCCGACCCCGAGATGCGGCTGGCGCTCGACGTCCCGCTGCCGCGCCTTCTCGCCGAGTACGAGGAGCAGAGCGCCCGCTACCGACGCCTGCTGGCCGAGCACGACCTGGACGCCAGGGCGGCCCGCCCCGTCAGGGACGGCCGTCACGTGGACCTCCGCTGGATCGTGCTGCACCTCATCGAGGAGACCTCCCGCCACAACGGCCACCTCGACATCGTGCGCGAACTCCTCGACGGGCGGACCGGGACCTAGTGCCGTGACCGGAAGGGTTCACCGGCTCACGACGCCCGGCACGGCACTGCCCCCAGCTCTTCGAGCAGGGGACCCCCACGCCGCGTTGTCGGAGCCACCCGAGTACGTCCGGTGCGAGGGCGGTCCTCCGCCTCGCGACGCACCGCACCGGACGCCGCGAGCCCACGGCAGACCTTTCCGGCCACGGCACTAGGCGAGCAGGACCCGGACGGTGCCGCCGTACGACGACGGACGCCGGCGCACGACGACGGACACCGCCGCCCGCTGCCGTACACCGTCGACCGGCGGCGCGCAGAGGTGGACAGCGCGCGGCGGCGGACGGCAGCGGACGCCGCCGAACAGCGAGGAGCCGGGTGCGGCACCGGGGAACGAGTCCCGGTGCCGCACCCGGCTCCGTAGGTCGTCGTGCGCGGTCCGTTCAGCAGACGCCGTCGCCCGGCTTGGGGTTGCCGAGGCCGAACAGCGGGCGCAGCTTGAGTCCGATCCAGGTGCCGACCAGGGCGAACGCGCCCCACAGCCAGCCGCTGAGGCTGCCCGAGGCGACGCCCGCCAGATAGGCGCCGATGTTGCAGCCGCCGGCCAGCCGGGCACCGACGCCCATCAGCACACCGCCGAGCACCGACGCGAGCGCCGTACGCCAGGGAACGCCCTTGTGCAGGGTCCAGACACCGCCGAGGGAGGCGGCGACCGCCGCGCCGATCATGATGCCGATGTCGGTGAGGCTGGTCTTGTCGGCCAGGACCGCGCCCGCGAGCATCTTGTCGTTGCCGGGCTGCTGCCACCAGGTCCAGTTCTCCGGGTGGCCGCCGAGGGCGCCCACCAGTTCCGACCCCCACAGGCTGAAGGCGCTCGTGATGCCCCAGGCGCCGCCGGAGACCAGCAGCACGCCCGCGCCGAGCACGGCCAGCGCCAGGGCGCCGGCGGCCAGCGGCCAGGAGCCGCGCAGGGCCCGGACGGCCGCGCCGCGCGCCGAGGGGACGGGCCCCAGGGGCGGCGGGTTGCGGCGGGCCTGGATGCGCCGCGTCACCAGTACCACCAGCAGCAGGGCGGCGATCGTCACGGCCCAGGAGCCGAACCGGCCGATGTGGTCGGAGAGCACGACCGGCTCCCAGGCCGGCAGGTCCTTCCACAGGTCGAACTGCCAGGCGGCGAGCGTGGCGCCCGCGATGAACCCGCCGAGGGTCAGCAGGATCGAGGACTGGCCCGAGCCCACGGCGAAGAGGGTGCCCGAGGCGCAGGCGCCACCGAGCTGCATGCCGATGGCGAAGAGCGTCGAACCGGCGACCAGGCCGACCCCGATCGACCCGGCGGACGGCGCCGGCTGCGAGCCGAACAGGCCGGTGCCGGTCCCGATGAGGATCGCGAACAGGGTCGCCGTGGTGCCGAGCAGCAACGCGTGCGCCCGCAGCCCGGTGCCGTTGCCGACCGCGATCAGCTGCCGCCAGGCGGAGGTGAAGCCGAACCGGGAGTGGAAGAGGGCGACGCCCAGGCCGAGCCCCAGCAGGAGCAGCACGCCGGGCCTGGCACCGTGCGCGGCCCACACGTACGCGGTCAGGGCCACGGCGAGCAGCCCGGACACGACGAGGGGGGTCCGCCGCACCGGGGGCAGGGGCGGTGCCTCCGGCCGCGGGGAGGAGGTGGGGGAGGGGGTGAACAGGGCGGTGGACGCGCGCGGCGGCGCGGCCTGCCCGACGGGCGGAGCGGTGGTCACGGAAGATCTCCGGAGTGGTACACGGGGACGGCGGACGCTGGGACCGGCGGCGCGGATGCGGGGCCGGTGCGGGACTCAGCGGCGACAGAGGCCGTCGTCGACGCACCACGCCGAGGTCGCGAACAGCGCGAGGCACAGCGACGGGGCGGAAGCAGACATGCGTACGAATATACGGAGTAAGAGGTTCCGCGCGTCGTGCCGTCTCGCCATGCGGAAGGCGCGATGAGACGGCGGGTCCGGTCCGCAGGCGTCCCACCGGGCGGTCGGCGCTCCGGGACCCGTACGGAGCGGCCCGTGTGCGGGGCCGTGCCGCCAGGCGGTGCGACGGTATGGCGGTGCGGCGGCGCGGCGATGGTGTGACGGTGCGGCGGCGCCGTGAGCGCGGTGGCCTCGGCCGGCCGGAGACCCGCGGGCGGGTGCGCCGGCCGTCAGGTGTCGAAACGGTGGCGGGCGGTCTCGATGTGACCGAGGTACCGGTGGGTCCAGTCGCACATGGCGTCGACCGTCGCCCGCAGGCCCCGGCCCGGCTCGGTGAGGGTGTACTCGACCCGCGGCGGCACGGTGGGGTGCACGGTCCGCTCGACCAGGCCGTTGCGCTCCAGCATGCGCAGGTTCTGGGTGAGCATCTTGTGGCTGATGCCCTCGACCTCGTCGCGCAGCTCGCTGAAGCGCAGGGTGCGCTCGCCCAGCATCTCGATGATCAGGAGCGCCCACTTGTTGGCGACGTCCGAGAAGATCTCCCGCGCCAGGGAGTCCGCGCGCCTCAGGTCCGCCTCGTCGGCCGGACCGCCCTCTACCTGCTGGGTCACCATCGGGTTCCTCAGTCACTGAAAAGTGCGTTCTTCCACGTCGGCGATCACTCTCCTACGGTTCCTGAGTAACCGCAAGAGACCGGGAACGGCCCGGTCCGGCGGAGGCGAGCCCACGGGCTCCCGCGAGGAAGGAGCAGACCGGCATGGCCGTCACGCTGGTGAACCCCGACGGACTCCCCGAGATCGACGTGTACCGGCAGGTGTCGATCGCGTCCGGGTCGAAGCTGGTCTTCGTCGCCGGTCAGGTCGCCTGGGACGCGGAGGGGACGACGGTCGGCGAGGGCGACCTCGCCGCGCAGATCGAGCAGTGCTACCTCAACGTCGCCACCGCCCTCGCCGGGGCCGGCGGCTCCTTCGCCGACGTGGCGAAGCTGACCTTCTACGTCGTCGACTGGACCCCCGACAAGATGCCCCTGGTCCTGGAGGGCATCTCGCGGGCGGCCGCGAGGCTGGGGACCGCCCCGGTCCCGCCGGCCTCCCTGCTGGGCGTCGCGGCGCTGGACGTGCCCGAGCACCTCGTCGAGATCGAGGCCACCGCGGTCCTCGACTGACCCGCGGCCGGCGCCTGCTCCGCGCGCGGACTCGGACCGGGCCGGATGTGCCGCCGCCGGCCGCCGGGTGTGTCACGCGGATCTTCGACTGCCCGTGCGGCGGAGCTCCTCCCGGTCCGTCATGGAACGGGCGGCGAGACCGTGTTTCCCCGCCAGCGCGACCAGGGTCTCCGTGCGGTAGTGGAAGTCCTCGCGGAGCACCTGGTGCTCCTCGCCCTCGGTGCGGTCGAAGGTGAGGTCGAACCAGCCGCCCGGCGCGAGCACCCGCCCGACGTGGGCCAGGCACTCCTCTCCCGGGCGGCGCGGACCGGATGGCGCGGCACCCGCCCGGGACGGCGCAGGGCGTACGAGACGCGGTGCCCCAGGGCGGCGCGGTTGACGGTGAGGTTCCTGGCGGGCACGGGCTTCCTCCTGGACGGACTGGGCGGACCGGCCGGCGGACGGGCAGGGCGACGGGCGGACCTACGGGCCCACGGGGCGTACGGGACGGCGGTAATCCGGTCCGCCGTGGCCCGTGGGCCTCGGTTGAGTCCTCGGCGCGGGCGCGGCGGCCCGCTACCGCCGTGCGGCTCTCGTCCGGCGGACGCCCCGGGAGGGGCAGGTGCCGGCCGACCGCCGGCACGGGGCCCGTACGAGCCGTCGCGCACGGGGAGTGCCGCCTCCGCTCGCCGCCGGCCGGCCGTCCCGTACGGCACGCCGCACCAGCCCGCCGTCGACACGCTGCGTAGCCGTGCGGCCGTGCCGACGCGCGGAGCCGGCGCCCGTGGACGGCTGCCGCCGGCTTCGGCGCGTGCCGTGGGGGCGTGCGGGACGGTACCGGGTGCGGCACGGAACCCGCAGGACAGCGAGTAGCAGACGGCCGACCCGAAGGCAATATGGGGACGGATCGCCGGTGAAGTGTGGGTGATTCACTACTTCTGGTGGTCCGTCCATTGCGTCACGCTGCGTGGCATGATCATCTTCTCCCTCGGGTGTGCCGTGCCACGAACCCGCGCGCCCGCCGAATCCCCCCGCACGTCAGTGCCGTACAGCCGAGGATCTTCCATGCCCTCCCCCGAGGACCCCCTGCAGCAGGCGCGCGCCACCTACGAGCACCACCTCGACGTGTGCCGCCAGTGCAAGGCGCACGCGATGCCCTGCCAGGCCGCCAAGCACCTCCTGCGCTCGTACAACAACCTGCGCAGGGGCGCTCGCCGGAGCGGTGGTCTCGTGCGCGAGTGACCGGCGCCGAGGACCCGGGCGGCACCCGGAGAAGACGCGTGCGGACCCTTGTCGCCGGGTGACACGCGCCTCTGCCCTCCCGATGTAACCGCCGGTAATAGTGGTATTCCGGCGACCACTTCGGTGACACCGTCGGCCGGTGCGTCCCACCCTTCGACGAAGCAGGGACCGAGCCGCGTGGAGCGTCCCCGCAGCACCGGCCGGCCGGACCGGACCGCGCGTCGGGCCCGCCGGACGCGGCCGCCGCGGCAGGCGTCCCGCCCTTCCGTCACACCGTCCGCCGCAGGAACGCGGACAGGCCCTCCAGGAGGCGGTCGACGTCCCCGGCGTCGGTGTAGGGGGCGAGCCCGATGCGCAGGCCGCCGGTGTCGCCCAGGCCGAGCCGCCTGGACGCCTCCAGCGCGTAGAAGGAGCCCGACGGCGCGTGGACGCCCCGCTGCGCGAGGAAGCGGTAGGCGTCCACCGTGCTGTGCCCCTCGAAGGCGACCAGCAGGGTGGGCGTGCGCTCGGCGGCCCGGGAGTACAGGGTGACCTCCTCGAACTCCGCGAGCGCCTTCTCGACGCGGTGGCGCAGCAGGTCCTCGTGCTCCTCGATCGCCGCGAACGCCGCGACCAGGCGCTCGCGCAGCGAGCCGGACGGCTCCGGGGACAGGTCCGCCAGGAAGTGGACCGCCGCGCGGGCGCCGGCGAGGACCTCGTAGGGCAGCGTGCCGAGTTCGAAGCGCTCCGGGACCGCGTCCGTGGAGGGCAGCAGCTTGTCCGGGCGCAGGCTCTCCAGCAGTTCGGGCCGGGCGGCCAGCACACCGAGGTGGGGGCCGAGGAACTTGTACGGCGAGCAGACCCAGAAGTCGGCGCCGAGCCGCTCGACGTCGACCGTTCCGTGGGCGGTGGCGTGCACACCGTCGACGTAGAACAGGGCCCCCGCCTCGTGCACCGACCGGGCGATCTCGGCGACGGCGGGGCGCGTGCCGATCAGGTTGGACGCGGCGGTGACCGCGACCAGGCGCGTGCGCTCGGAGAGGACGGCGCGGACGTGGTCGGCCGTCAGCTCGCCGGTCGCGGGGTCGAAGTCGGCCCACCGCACGGTCGCGCCCGCCCGCTCGGCCGCCTGCACCCAGGGGCGTATGTTGGCGTCGTGGTCGAGCCGCGTGACGACCACCTCGTCGCCGGGCGCCCACTGCGCGGCCAGCGTGCGCGAGAAGTCGTACGTGAGCTGGGTGGCGCTGCGGCCGAAGACGATCCCCCTCGGGTCGGCGCCCAGCAGGTCGGCCAGGGCCCGGCGGGTCCCGACGACGATGTCCTCGGCGTGGCGCTCCCCGGGCAGGCCGTCGCCCCGGATGGACAGGGGGCGCGTCAGCGCGTCGGCGACCGCCTCGATGACGGGCCGGGGCGTCTGGGTGCCGCCCGGGCCGTCGAAGTGCGCGGTGCCGGCTGCCAGTGCGGGGATCTGCGCGCGGAGAGAGGCGAGGTCGTACGTCACGTGGTGCTCCTGTCGGGCGGTATCCGATGCGACGGGTGCCAGCGTATGTGCCGTGACCAGTGATGACACCCGTCCGGCGGTACCTGTGCGGAGCGGTTCCGGCCGGCGCCGGCCGCCTGCGCGGCCGGACCGTACGGGGCCCGCCGGGGCGCCGCGCGGGGCCGGGGCGGCCCTTCCACGTGCATCCTGCAACGAAAGCGTGGAAGAAGGCTGGCATGACTTCTCCCACGGATGCCACGAGTGCCACGGGCGCCACGCGTGCGACGGACGCCGCGGACGGGCGCGCGAGCGCCGACTTCTACGACTTCGAGTCCGCGCTGCCGGACGACGAGCGCGAGATCCTCCTGCGGACGAGGGCGTTCATGCGTGAGGAGATCAAACCGCTGGTGAACGAGAGCTGGGCCGAGGGCAGCTTCCCCGACGAGCTGATCACACGGTTCCGCAAGAGCGGCCTGGCGGGGCTGGCCTACGAAGGCTACGGCGAGCACCGCCCTGCCGTCAGCCACCTGCTGACGGGGATGATGGCGATGGAGATGAGCCGCGTGGACGCGTCGGTCGCCACGTTCTTCGGCGTCCACAACGGCCTGGCGATGTACTCGATCCAGGCCGGCGGCGACCAGGAGCAGCGGGACCGCTGGCTTCCCGGCATGGCCGCGATGGACACCATCGGCGCGTTCGCCCTCACCGAGCCGCTGGACGGGTCCGACGTCGCGGCGGGCATGCGCACCACCGCCGAGCGCCGGGGCGACACCTGGACCCTCAACGGCGCCAAGCGCTGGATCGGCAACGCCACCTTCGCCGACCACATCGTGGTCTGGGCCCGGGACGTCGAGGACGACCAGGTCAAGGGGTTCGTGGTCGGCAAGGGCACACCGGGCTTCACGGCCCGGAAGATCGAGAACAAGACCTCGCTGCGCATCGTCGAGAACGCCGACATCACCCTGACCGACGTACAGGTCCCGGACTCCGACCGCCTGCAGAACGTCTCCTCCTTCCGCGACGTCGCGGAGATCCTGCGGGCCACCCGCAGCGGCGTCGCGTGGCAGGCGCTGGGCGTGATGATCGGCGCCTACGAGCTGGCGCTCGGCTACGCCACCGAACGGCAGCAGTTCGGCAAGCCGCTCGCGGGCTTCCAGCTCGTGCAGGACCTGCTGGTCAAGAGCCTCGGCAACATCACCGCCTGCTGGGGCATGCTGCTGCAGCTCGCCCGGCTGCAGGACGCGGGCGTGTTCAAGGACGAGCACTCGTCCCTGGCCAAGGCCTACGTCACGGCCCGGATGCGGGAGGTGGTCGCCTGGGCGCGCGAGATCTTCGGCGGCAACGGCATCGTCCTGGACTACGACGTCGCCCGCTTCTTCGCGGACTCGGAGGCCATCTACTCCTTCGAGGGCACCCGGGAGATGAACACACTGATCGTCGGAAAGGCGATCACCGGTCAGAGCGCGTTCGTCTGACCGCACCCGCGCCCACCCGCGCCCACCCGCGGCGCGCGGGCGGGCGCGACCGGCGGAACGCTGTGACACCGTCCGGGCCCGGCCCTGTCACGGGCGGGCGGATCACAGCGTGTGCGCAATAGTGCAGGTCACAACGTGCGCAGGACGGCGACCACCTTGCCGAGGATGGCCGCGTGCTCGCCGGGGATCGGTTCGTAGGCCGGATTGTGGGGCGCCAGCCACACCCGGCCGTCCTCCAGGCGCAGGCGCTTGACGGTGGCCTCGCCGTCGAGGAGGGCGGCGACGATGTCGCCGTGGTCGGCGGCGTCCTGGCGGCGGACGGTGACGATGTCGCCGTCGCAGATGGCCGCCTCGACCATGCTGTCGCCCACGACCTTCAGCGCGAACAGCCTGCCCTCGCCGACGAGGTGCCGGGGCAGGGGCAGGACGTCCTCGACCGCCTCCTCGGCCAGGATCGGGGCGCCGGCCGCGATCCGTCCGACCAGGGGGACGTGCGTCACGCCCGGAGCGGCGGCGGCCGGAGCCGGTGCCTCAGGGGCGTCGTCGGCCCGGTGCCGGACGCGGTAGGCGCGCGGCCGGTGCGGGTCGCGGTACAGCACGCCCTTGCTCTCCAGGGCCATCAGCTGGTGCGCCACGGACGAGGTGCTGCGCAGTTCGACCGCCTGGCCGATCTCCCGCATCGACGGCGGGTACCCCTGGCGGGCGACGGTGTCCTCGATGAAGCGCACGATGGCGGCCTGGCGGCTGGTGAGACCGTCGGGGTTGGGACGGCTGCCGGGCGGCCGCCCGGGCCTGCCCGGGGTGTCGGCGGCGTGCATGTGGTGCTCCCCCCTGACGGGACTCTGCGTGGGGGTTGGACAGTAACTCGCCCACCACGGCGAAGGGAACACCGTTCGGGCACCGATCCGCGCGGTCCGGCCGCCGCGGCCGCCCGCCCCGCCGTGAGGCCGGACCGGACCGGACGGCAACGGACCGGAACGGCGGAGTTCCGCGCGGTCCCCGGAACGGGGGACCGCCTTCTGGACGTCATCCGCGGGACGCCTGCAGTCTCGAGGGGCGGGTGCGTTCCTCTTCCTTCATGACGGATTTTCGCTGTCCGGCCGCCGCGCGTCCTACCGCCGACCCGCACCGGGGGAGCCGCCGGCCGTGATCGCACGAAGGACCGGACGGGTCGTCAGGGCCTGTGCCGCATCACTGACCGTGGGCCTCCTCGCGGCGACGGCACCGTCGCCGCCGCGAGCCGCGTCCGCCCGGCGGTCGCGGGGGCCGGGGCGCGGGTGTCTCGAAGTGGGACACCCGCGGGCTGCCGACTGTCGGGCGGCCTCCCTGACGTCCCTGTTCAGGCGCTGTCGCCGAGGGGCCGGGGCCGGGCGGGACGGAGGGGTGCGGTTCCGGTGTCATGATCCGGTTCGGGTAGATTTCGCCGGGGCGTGCTCCGCGGCGCCGGCGGACACGTCCCGGACGCGTCCGGCAGGCCGCCGGCGCGGCGGGACGAGCGCGCGCCGCACAGCACCACTGTCGATCAAGGAGTCGAGTGATGATCTTCATTACCGCGAAGTTCAAGATCAAGCCTGAGTACGCGGACCAGTGGCCGGAGATCGCCGGGGAGTTCACGCGGGCCACGCGCGAGGAGCCCGGCTGCCTGTGGTTCGACTGGTCCCGCAGCGTCGAGGACCCGCAGGAGTACGTCCTGGTGGAGGCCTTCCGCGACGACGAGGCCGGCGCCGCGCACGTGAACTCGGCGCACTTCAGGACGGCGCAGCAGACGCTGCCGCCGCACCTCGTGCAGACGCCGCGGATCGTCAACTCCACGGTCCCGCAGGACGACTGGTCCCTGCTCGGGGAGATGGCGGTCGAGGACCAGGGCTGACGCCCCAGGAGGACGCCCCGGGAGTACGGCCGAGCCTGCGCGCGCCGGTGCCGCGCAGGCGCCGCCGGATCCGGCCGGGTCCCGCTCGGCTTCCTGCGGGCCGGGCTCACGGGCGGCACCGTGCGCGCCGGCGGCGCCGCCTCGTACACCGTCGTCCGGGGGTCCGGCCGCCGCGCGTCGTGCTCGGCGCCGTCGCCGGAGCGGGCCCGCGGCCGTCGGATGTGCTGCCGGACCGCCGGAGGCACGAGGCTCCGTACATCCGTGCTAGAGTCGATCTTGAGCTCGCCGCCGGGACTGACCGGTCAAGAGCCAGGCGTTGGTGGTCCAAGGAAAGACGCCCCGCTTCCTGCGGGGAGATGCAGGTGCAAGGCCTGCCCGGCGCTCCACCGCGAAGCCCGCCCGGACCCCCGGGCGGGCTTCGCGCATGTCAGCGCCGCCCCGGACCCGGGCCCCGGACCCGGAAGGCCCCGCCTGCGCGGGGGAGCTCCTCGGTGACGCGGGCCGGCACGGACGCCGGGGACCCGCGGGCGGGCTCCTCCCGGGCGAAGACGCGGGCCGTGCCGTCAGAGTGCGAGGACAGGACGGGTGGAGAAGGTGTCGTACAGGTCCTCGCCCTCCGAGCCGTACGCGAACTCGGCCGTCGAGGGGTTGCGGTTGGCGGTGGCCAGAGGCAGCCATGCCAGCAGGTGGCCGTAGCCTCCGCACACCGACTCGCCGCCGTCCCCGCCGTGGACCGCGGTCACGTCGCTCGTCAGCTCCGTGCGGTAGGTGTCGTAGGCGATGCGCAGACCGAAGGCGTTCGGCCGGGTGTGCGGACCGGTGGCGTCCCCGTAGGGGACGCGGTCCAAGGGGCAGTGGTCGCCCCAGTGGAACAGTGTGCCGGCGCCGGCCCCGCAGGCGTGCTCCCACTCCTCGGGCGTCGGCATCCGCAGCCCGCGGGCCGCGAGGGCGGCCGCCGTGCCCGCGGGCGGTCCGGTCAGGTTCTCGTCCCGCACGGCCATGAGCACCGTGGGCACCTCGGCGCTCCGGCGCGGGCTGAGCGTCCACGCCAGGTGGGTCCGCAGGTCGGGGCCGTAGCCGTACCCCTGCTCCGCACTCTGCGCGTAGTCGGCGGTCTGCCCGGGCGCCGGCTGCCAGGCGTCCGGGTCGAAGCCGACCGTCACCGGGCCGCCGGGTATCAGGGCGAACTCCTGGGCGTCGCGCTCGATCCGGACGCGGTGCAGCGGGGCGCCGAGGTGCTCGACGGTCTCGACGAGGGTCACACGGCCCTCCACCAGGGCCGCCGCCTCCTGGGCGACGCGACGTACGGTGTGCGGTCCGAAGGACCGCCACCGGGCCAGAGTGAGATCGGCGAGGGACATGGGCGCAGTGTGGCACGCGGGTCCGACAGCGCCCGTGACGCGCGGTCGCCGCCGCGGCCGTCTCCCGCTGTCCCGGCGGCGTCCTCGGGAGCGGGCGGGCCCGCCCGGTCGAGCGTCGGCCGGGCCCGTGGGCAGGGCGCCCGAGGTCAGCGCGCCGCGGCGTCCGGGCGGCGGCCCGCCTGCCTGGCGAGGTTGTTGTACACGCGTCTCAGGTGCTTGGCCACGGGGCACGGCACACCGTCCGCACCGCACTGCCGGCAGTTCCGGAGGTGCGCCTCGTGGTCCTCACGTGCTTGCCGGAGGGGGTCGTCGTGCGAGGAGTCCATACGTGTTCCTGGGGCATACGGGGCCACGGGCCGTGGCCGTACGGAGGAAGGGGAAGGGAGCCCCGCCGGTCGTCCGGGGCCCGCAGATGCACTGTGATCTTGTTACTGCTAGTACGGCAAGGTCGTGCTGGTCACATGCCGGTCACGGCCCGGACGGGTACTTCTGAGCGGTCTACTGCCCTGCTGTGCGGGGAAGTTGCCGACCGGGTCCGGGGCACGGGCCGATGCGGTGCCGTGGGGTGCGCGAGTGCGCACCCGGTGCGTTCCCGCGTGCGGCAGGGGCGGCACCGGGACCGGTGCCGCCCCTGAGCGCGGCACAAGGCGGGACGGGCCGTCGGCGGTCCGCCGCCGATGCGGACGCCACCCGTGCCCCGTCCTCGGTCCGGTCGGCCGGCGCGACGCCGAGGACGTGCGTGACGCCCTGGCCGGTGCCCTGCGGCAGGACGACGGCCGCGCCCCGCTCCGACGCGTCCGGGAGCCGCGGGCCGGCGGCGGACACCCCGGCCCGCACGGTGCCGGAGCCGCCCGCGGCCCGGTCGCGCCGGTCGCCGCCAGGGGCTCGTCGCCGGACGTCAGGCGGTGAGGTCGAGGACGAACCGGTACTTGACGTCGCCCGCGGCCAGCCGGTCCAGTGCCGTGTTCACCTCGGAGACGGGCAGGACCTCGACGGTCGCGGTCAGGCCGTGGGCGGCGCAGAAGTCGAGCATCTCCCGGGTGTCGGCGAGGCCGCCGCTGCCCGCCCCCGCCAGCCGCTTGCGCCCGAACAGCAGAGCCTGCGGGGCGAAGGACATCTCCGGCGTCATGCCGAGCGCGCACAGGGTCCGGTCGAACCGGAGCGCCGTCAGATAGGGCGACAGGTCGTGCGTGCGCGGCACGGTGTCGAGGATGAGGTCGAACCGCCCCCGCTGCCCGGCCATGGCCTCGGCGTCGGTCGACACCACCACGTCGTCGGCGCCGAGCTCCAGCATGTCCTCGGCCTTGTCCGGTGAGGTGGTGAAGCCCACGACCTCGGCGCCGAGCGCCTTGGCCAGCTTCACCGCCACGTGCCCGAGCCCGCCGAGGCCGACGACGCCCACCGTCTGCCCGGGGCCCACCTCCCACCGTCTGAGCGGCACCCAGGTGGTGATCCCCGCGCACATCAGCGGCGCGGTCCCGGCCGGGTCGAGCCCTTCGGGGCGCCGGTGGACGAACGCCTGGTCCGCCACGTACTCGTCGCTGAACCCACCTTGTGTCAGGGAACCGTCGTGCCGGTCGCGCCCCCCGTAGGTGAGGGTCGGGAACTCCGCGCAGAACTGCTGGTCCCCGCCGCGGCAGGCCTCGCACACGCCGCACGAGTCGACGATGTTGCCCACGCAGACCGGGTCGCCGGCCCGGAACCGGGTGACCTCGCTGCCGACGGCCACCACCTCGCCCACGATCTCGTGCCCCGGCACCAGCGGGAAGAGCTCCGGCCGCTCCTCCCCGGGCCCGGGCCGCACGTGGTCCAGGTCGGTGAAGCACACGCCCGCGTGCGTCACCCGCAGCGCGACGTCGGTGGGCCGCAGGTCGCGGCGCTGGAACCGCCACGGCTCCAGCGGCGCTCCGGGTGCCTGGGCGGCCCAGCCGTTCGCCGTTCGCATGGTGGATCTCCTCTCGTTCGGAACACCCACATGCTGGGCCGGGCGGCGCCGCCCCACCATCGGTGGCCGGTGACTGGGAATCGCAGGGCCACCCTCGTACGAGGCCGCCGACCATAGCCTTGTGGCCATGGACAACGCAGCCCTCGCCGAATTCCTCCGGGCCCGCCGCGCCCTCGTCCGCCCCGAGGACGTGGGCCTGGGCGACGCCGCCGGCGACCCCCGCCGCCGGGTGACGGGCCTGCGGCGGGAGGAGCTGGCCCTCCTGGCCGGCGTGAGCGCGGACTACTACGTGCGGCTGGAGCAGGGACGCGGCCACCGTCCGTCGGAGAGCGTCCTGGAGTCGCTGGCCCGCGCGCTGCGCCTGGACGGGGAGCTGACGGAGCACCTGTACGCGCTGGCCCGCCCGACACCGACCGCGCCGCGCACGCGGGAGAGGGTGTCGGACACGGTGCAGGAGCTGCTGGACGCCTGGACGACGACCCCGGCGACGGTGACCAGCCGCCGGATGAACGTGGTCGGGGCGAACGCCCTGGCCTGCGAGCTGGCCCCCTGCTACACGCCCGGCACGAACCTGCTGCGGTCGGTGTTCCTGGACCCGGACACGCACGAGACGCACGTGGACTGGAACACGGCGGCGGCGGACGCGGTCGCCAACTTCCGCGCCCGGATCGGCACCGAGCGGGACGACCCCGAGCTGAAGGAGCTCATCGGCGAACTGTCGCTGCAGAGCCAGGAGTTCCGGGAGCTGTGGGCCCGCCACGACGTCCGTACGACCGCGGCGGGCGTGAAGAGCTTCCGGCATCCGGAGGTGGGCGTGGTCAGCCTCCGCTTCCACGCGATGCCGCTGGAGGACGGTCAGGTGCTGACCGTCCTGCACGCCCGGCCGGGCTCGCCGGACGAGCGGTCCCTGACCCTGCTCGCCACGATGCTCGCCACGCGGCGCGGCTGAGGGGGTCCGCCCGGGGCGCCGACGGCCGCTCGCTTCCCGTCGGGCCGCCCGTCGGCACGGCCCGGCGGGAACACTCCCGTCGGGCCGTGCCGGCGGACGGACGTGCCGGGACCGCGCGTTGACATTCAAGACGACCGGTCATATTGTTCCGGACGTCGGAACGCGGCACACCAGCAGGGCGACGAAGCCCTGCTCGCCTTCCCGGCGAAGTGAAGCCCCGGTCCGGGGACGGCGCGTCCGCGACCCCGGACGGAACCTGTGAAAGGACGGCCTCCCATGACCGGCACGACCCCGGCCAGGACCCGACTGCCCCTCAACACGCTCGGGATCGGATTCGGTCTCTCCGGCCTGGCCGGCACATGGACGGCCGCCGCCGCTCCGCTCGGCGCGCCGGCCGTCGTCGGAGACGCGCTCTGGTTCACGGCGGCCAGCGTGTGGGCCGCCACGCTCGTACGCTACGCCGCCGGAGTCCGCCGCCCCAGAGACCTGATCGACGATCTGCGGCACCCCGTCCTCGGGCCCTTCGCGGCCCTCGCCCCCGCCGCCGGATCACTCCTGGCCGCCCGGCTGGCGGAGCCCTTCCCCGCCGTGGGCGCCGGACTCGTATGGGTCATGCTCGCCCTCAGCGCCGCCTTCGGCGCGTGGTTCGTCGCGGGACTCCTCAGCGTGCCGCGTGACGCGGCGACGCTCCACGGCGGTCACCTCCTGCCCACGGTCGCGGCGTCCCTGATCTCCGCGCAGTCCCTCGCCGCCGTCGGGCACCGCGGCGCGGCCGGCGTCCTGTTCGCGGCGGGCCTCGTCTTCTGGCTGCTGATCGGGTCGCTGCTGCTGACCCGGTTCACCACGGGCCCCGACGTCCCCGGGCCGCTGCTCCCCACCCTGGCGATCTTCTCGGCGCCGCCCGCCGTCGCCGGGAACGCCTGGTGGACGATGGCGGGTCCGCAGCAGAGCATCCCGCACGAGGTACTGCTGGGCGCGATGGCCGCCCTGCTCCTGCCGCACCTGTTCCTCATCCGCCGGTACACCCGGATCCCGTTCGTGACCGGCTTCTGGGCGCTCACCTTCACCACCGCCGCCAGCGCCACCTACGGCATCCGGCTCCTGTCGCTCACACCGTCCACGGCGCACACCGTCATCGGCTGGGCGGTCCTCGTCACCGCCACGGCCGTCGTCGGAGCCGTGGCCGTGCGCTCGCTGGCCCTGCTGCCCCTGCCCCGCCACCCGTTCGCCGGGCACCGCCTCCAGCACGGCTGAGGCACCGGCGCGCACGCGCGCCACGGCCTTCGCGGCGCCAGGGACGACCCGGCGGCCGCGAAGGCCGTGGCGCGACCCCGTCACCGGCACGGCGAACCCCGGGAACACGCCGTTCTGTAAAATCGGCGGCGTGAGCAAGCTTCCTCCCGACGTCCGCCGGGCCCGCAGACCCGAACACAAGGAGCTGCGGCTCGCGTCGATCCTGGACGCGGCCCGCACCCTGGCGGCCGACAAGGGAGTGCGCGCGGTGACGCTGACGGACATCGCCGCCGCGGCGGGCATCAACAAGTCGGCGGTCCTGCGCTACGTCGAGACCCGTGAGGACATCTACCTGCGGCTGACCGCCGAGGGCTGGACGCAGTGGGCCGCCGCGGTGGGGGAGGCGCTGGGCGACAGGACGGACGGCACCGCCGACGAGCTGGCGGACGTGCTGTCCCGTACGGTCGTGGACCGGCCGCTCTTCTGCGACCTGCTCGCCCACGCGCCGCTCAACCTGGAGCGCCACGTGTCCGCGGACGCCGTACTGACCTACAAGCTCGCGGCGTTGGAGGCCCTGGAGGCCATGGCGGAGGACTGCGCCCGCTTCCTGCCGGCCCTGGGCACGGCGGCCGCCCGGGAACTCGTCGGCACCGTCAGCCTGCTCGCCGGCGCCCTGTGGCAGATCGCCTCGCCGCCCGAGGCGCTGGCCCGGCTCTACGCCGAGGAGCCGCGCCTGGCCCATGCGAGGGTGGACCTGCTGCCCCGCCTGACCGGTTCCGCCCGCGCCCTGATCGTCGGCCTGGCCGGCTGAGGCGCCGAGGGCCCGGCGCCGAAGGGGACTTCGCGCCGTCAGGGAGGCGGGGAGCCGACGGCGCAGCGGGGGAGCGCGGACCCCCGGCCGGACGGACGGAGGCCGGCCCCACGGGACCGGCCGGCCTGCACGGTGCGCCCGTTCGCGCACACACCTTCCGTCAGGGCGGCAGCGGAGGGCCGACGATCTGGATGCCGTGCCCGGCGGCCAGCCGCGTCAGCCGAACAGGGGACCCGTCGGCCGGCCCAAGACGGATTCGTCATCGCCCGATGCCGAAACAGCATGTCCCCGCGTCCCGTCGGGGCGCGGCGGGAGGCACCGCGGGCCCTCGGCGGACGGACACCGGAGGGCGGGCGCGGGACCGTGCGCACAGCACGGCGGAGTGCGCGGCCGAGGCGCCGGCGGCGGAGGAGCGCACCAGCGCCCTCCTGTCGCAGAGGCATCCGTGGGCCGCGAGGAGCGGCTGCCGCTGTCCGCCCCGGCCGAGGAGTCCGTGCTCTTCCCGCTGCGCGAACGGGCC
Source organism: Streptomyces minutiscleroticus (assembly GCF_014650875.1). Classification (GTDB taxonomy): domain Bacteria; phylum Actinomycetota; class Actinomycetes; order Streptomycetales; family Streptomycetaceae; genus Streptomyces; species Streptomyces minutiscleroticus. The sequence goes on along the minus strand of NZ_BMVU01000021.1, from coordinate 117,801 downwards.
CACTGCCGGGCCCGGTTGGGCACCGCCGCCGAGGCCGGCGTCGCGTCGACGGCGGTGCCGACGGCCCCTCCGCGGTGCCCGGCCCGGCGGCGGCCGGCCTGGGCGTCTCCGCGGTCCCGGCGTCGTTCCGGTTCGCCCGCCGGCCGGGCCTGGAGTCCGTTCCCCTGCGCGGTCCGCGCAACCGGATGAGCGTGGTACGGCGCGACGAGGCGTCCGACACCGCGGCCGCCTTCGTGACCGCCTGCCGCGCCGCGGCCCGGGACCCGGCCCTCGCACACGGCGACGTCTGGAGGCTGCCGGGCACGCCGGGGCCGTCGGCGGAGCCGGCGGGCGTCGTCCGCGCGCCGCACCGCCACGGGCGAGACGCCTGAGTCCTGGACCCGCCGCGCACGCGGTCACCCGCGCAGTACCTCCAGGACGACCTCGCTCGCGCCCGGAAGGCGCCCGCGCAGGCGTTCCGGGCGGGGCCGTCCCCGTCGCGCGACGACAGGCCGGTGGTCCGGGCGTACTGCTCGACGACCTCGACGGCCAGGTCCTGCTTGCTGCCGGAGTGGTGGTGGACGGCCCCCTTGGGCATGCCGCCCGGCCCGGCCGCTGTCCCGTACGCGCGGCCGGGGCGCCGGGTACCGCGTCAGGCGGTGGCGGACAGGGCGTGGCGCCCTGCGGCGAGGAGGGCGGCCTGGCGGGCGACGCGGGCGCCGAGGTGCTCGGCGGTGGCGATGTCGGCGGGGTGGACGGTGTCGGTGCCGCCGTCCATCGGGGTCTGGGCGCCGGCGCCGGCCCAGAAGCCGAGGCGGTTGAGGTCGTTCTCGGAAGCGGTGGTGGAGTTCCAGCCGGGGGCGAGGCCGAGGCTGACCCACAGCATGCGGTGCTGGGCGGCGAGGGCGGCGAAGTAGGCGAGGGTGTTGGACTTGTCGCCGCTCTTGGAGGCGGAGTTGGTGAAGCCGGCCGCGAGCTTGTCCGCCCAGCGGCCCTCCACGAAGCGCTTGCTGGTGGCCTCGGCGAAGGTGTGGAACCCGGCGGACGCGCCGCCCATGTAGGTGGGCGAGCCGAAGACGATCGCGTCGGCGTCGTCGAGCCGCTGCCACTGTTCGTCGGTGATGGTGTCCACCGGGACGAAGGCCACGTCGGCGCCGGCGTCGGCCGCTCCGCGCCGGACGGCCTCGGCGAGGACCGCGGTGTGCCCGTAGCCGGAGTGGAAGGCGACGGCGACCGACGGGGCGGGGGCGGCGGACTCGGACATGTCATCTCCAGTGGTTCGAGAGGTCAGGACAGTACGGCGGGAGGCGGTCGAGGACGGTCTCCACCGCCTCCGGCCGACCGGATCACCCCGGCATTGAGAAATATGACCGGTCGTCTTGAAATAGTCAAGCCGCCCGGTCCGGGTGAGGCGCGGGACGCCGGCGGACGGCGACGGCATGTCCGGTGGCGGCGACGAGTGCATGGCGTTTTCCCTGGCGTATCGGCGCCTGCTGTCGTCGACTCGGGGTGTGCGTGCCGCGCCGGCCCGGCGCCTCGCGCCCGGTCGTCCGGGGCGAGGTGTCCTTTGACATCGCCAAGCAGGCCGGTCATATTGGACACATGCCAAGGGTGAGTGTGAAGGGAAAGCTGGTCGAGCACGCGGAGGCCGTGTTCCGGCGGCAGGGGTTCAACGGCGCCAGCGTGCAGGACATCACGACCGCGGCGGGCGTGCCGAAGGGGTCTTTCTACAACCACTTCAAGAGCAAGCAGGAGCTCGCCGCCGAGATCGTGCGCCGCTACAGCGGTGCCACGGACTTCAGCGCGCTCGGCGACGTCGGCGACCGGGACCGCACGGCGCCGGAGCGGCTGCGCGCCCACTTCGTGGCGCAGGCCGAGCGCACCCGCGCGACCGGTGTCGAGTACGGGTGCCTGCTGGTCACCATGGCCAGTGACACGCCGACCACCGGTGACGAGGTGCGGTCCGCCGTGCTCGACGGCTTCGACGGCTGGACCGGTGCTCTCGCCGCCGTGATCGAGCAGGGCCAGCAGGCGGGCGAGATCGTCTCCTCCCGCCCCGCTCACGACCTCGCCGCCTTCCTGATCGACGCCTTCGAGGGCGGCGCCCTGCGGGGCAAGGCCACCGGCGACCGCACCGCGTCGATGCGCTCCCTCGACATCGCCCTGGACGCGCTGAGGGCCTGACGCCCGCCCGGACGAAGGCGTGCCGGACCCGGTGCCGGCCCGGTGGCGGGCCGGCACCGGGAGGGCCGGGGGCGAGCCGGTGTCAGGGCGGCCGGGAGGCCGGGTTCCGGTGGTGCACGGTGCCGCGAGGTCGTGCGTGCGTCACGGGCGGTGGTCCATTCGCGCCCGGAGCGACGGTGGGCGAACCGCTCGCCGTCGGTGTCACCGCGTATGGCGGGTATACATGGCCGACTGTTTAGTGAACCGTGTTCTCTTGTTAAGGGAACGCGGTTTTGTTAAGTTGGGTCCCGTTGGACTTCGCGGTGCGCCGGAAACGGTGTGCCGTCTCTCCGGCCTCTCGGCGGAACCGCCGGCGCCATCGGTGCCGGCCGGTGCCCCTCCGCGGCCGGGCGGGCCGGACGCCCGGCGCGCACAACCTTCAGGGAGCTCACCATGTCCTCTGTCATCCTCGTCAGCGGCGCTTCGCGCGGTCTGGGTCGCGAGATCGTCCGCGCGGCGGCACGGGCCGGGCACACCGTCGTGGCCGGCGCGCGTTCCCCGCACGTGCTCGACGGCCTCGTCGCCGAGTACGGCGACCGCTTCGTGGCCGTGCCGCTCGACGTCACCGACCCCGCGCAGACCGAGAGCGCCGTACGGACGGCGGTCGACCGGTTCGGCCGGCTCGACGTGCTGGTCAACAATGCCGGGTACGCCAACATCGCCTCGATCGAGGACGTCGCCCCCGACGACTTCCGCGCCCAGGTGGAGACCAACCTCTTCGGCGTCGTCCGGCTGACGCGGGCCGCGCTGCCGGTGATGCGCGAACAGGGTTCGGGCCGCATCGTCCAGGTGTCGTCCGTGGGCGGCAGGCTCGCCACCCCGGGGCTGGCCGCCTACCAGTCCGCCAAGTGGGCCGTCAGCGGCTTCTCCTCGGTGCTCGCCAAGGAGGTCGCACCGCTGGGCATCAAGGTCACCGTCCTCGAACCGGGCGGGATGGCGACCGAATGGGCCGGTTCGTCCATGCGCATCGACACCGTGCGGCCCGCGTACGCGCCGACCGTCGGAGTGACGGCGGAGATGCACGGTGCGGGCCTGACGGCGGCCAGCGACCCGGCCAAGGTGGCCCGGCTGCTCCTGGACGTCGTGGCCATGGACGAGCCGCCCCTGCGCCTGCTGGTGGGAAGCGACGCCTACAAGTACGCGACCGCGGCGGCCCGCGAGCAGCTCGCCCAGGACGAACGCCTGCGGGAGCTCAGCGAGTCCACCACCGCCGACGGGGCGACCGCCGCGCAGCTCGACCCCATCGGGCACGCCGCGGGCTGACGGCCCGTCCGGCCGCCCGTACCGCGCCCGGCCGAAGCGCACCGTCGCACCGTCACACCGTCCCGACGGCCCCGAATCGGGGGAATGGCGCGGCATGCGCGAAACTGTGCGCCATGGACCGCTTCTTCTCCCGGCACGCGTCGACGGCGTCGCTCGTGGTCGCCTCGGCACTGGCCGCAGGATGTCTCGTCGCATGCTCCGCCGAGGAGGCCCCCGTGGCGGCCGCCGTACGGGTCAACCAGGCCGGATACCTGGCGGACGAGAAGAAGTACGCCTACGTCATGGGCGACGGCGGCGCGCTGGACGGCGCGGGCTTCACGGTGGTGGACGAGGACGGGCGCACGGCCCTGCGCGGCGAGCTGGGCCCGTCGACCGGCAAGTGGAACAGCGCCTACGACACCGTACGCACCGTCGACCTGTCCGCGCTCACCCGCGCCGGCACCTACCGGCTGCGGCTGACCGGTCAGGACGCCGGGCGGTCGCGGCCGGTCCGCTTCCGCGTGGGTTCGGCCCGGCAGGTGACGCGGCCCCTGCTGGAGGACGGCGTCCACTTCTTCCGCACCCAGCGGGACGGCGAGGACGTGCTCCCGGAGGCGACGGGCCGCGAGGCCTCGCACCTCACCGACGAACGGGCCGTCGTCTACGCCTCACCGCACTACGACTCCGCGACCGGGCGGACGACCGACACCGGGCTGACCGAGGTGGCGGGTCCGGTCGACGTCTCGGGAGGCTGGTTCGACGCCGGTGACTTCCTCAAGTTCACCGGCACGGCGTCGTACGCGGTGGCGCAGATGCTGACCGCCGTCCGCGACGCGCCCGCCGTGCCCGGGCTGCCGGAGGAGGCCCGCCATGGTCTGCGCTGGCTGGACAAGATGTGGGACGGGACGGACGGTGTGCTGTACTCCCAGGTCGGCCTCGGCGCCGGCAACGACCGCATCCGCTCCGATCACGACGTGTGGAGGCTGCCCGAGGAGGACGACGCCCTCACGGTGGAGCCGGGCGACCCCGACTACTTCGTCAAGTACCGGCCCGTCTTCCGCGCCAACGAACCGGGCGACCCCGTCAGCCCGAACCTCGCGGGCCGCGTGGCCGCCGCCTTCGCCCTCGCCGCGCAGACCGAGGCCGAGGACGACCCGTCCGCGGCCGGACGGTGGCTCGCCAAGGCGGCCGCCGTGTACGCGAAGGCCGACACCCGGCCGCGCGGAGCGCTGGTCACGACCGTGCCCGGGTCCTTCTACCAGGAGGACGCCTGGCAGGACGACATGGAGTGGGCCGCCGTGGAGCTGGCCCGCGCGGCGGACGTGCTGGACGACGGCCGGCGGGCGCGCTGGGAGCGGGAGGCGGCCGGCTGGGCCCGCGCGTACGTCCGGTCCGGCGCGCGCGGCACGCTGGGCCTCGCGGACGTCAGCGCCCTGGCCCACGCCGACCTGCTGTCCTCGGCCGATGCGGGAGAGGAGGTGTCGGAGGTCCTGGAGGCCGACCTCGGGCGGCAGTTGGAGCAGGGCGGGAAGAGGGCCGCGGGCGATCCCTTCCGGGCGGGGGTCGTCCTCACCGACTTCGACGCCGTACCGCACGCGTTCGGCCTGGTGGCGACAGCCGAGCTGTACGCGCGCGCGACCGGCGACCACCGCTACGACGCCTTCGCCGCCCGGCAGCGGGCCTGGGTGTTCGGCTCCAACGCCTGGGGCACCGGCTTCGTCGTCGGCGCGGGCGAGCGGTATCCGCACTGCCTGGAGCACCAGGTCGCCAATCTGGCCATGAGCCGCACCGGGAAGGGCGACATCCTGCGGGGGGCCGTCGTCAACGGGCCGAACAGGGCGGACCGCCTGCGGAAGCCGTCCCCCTCCGACGCCGTGCGGCCCTGTTCCGCCGCGCCCGAGGGCCACGCGTGGGCCGACTTCGACGGCCGCGGCGCCGGCTACGTCGACGAGGTCGGCGCCTGGCAGACGGTGGAGCCGGCGGACGACTTCACCTCCACGGCCCTCCTCGCCCTGTCCCTCGTCGCGGCGCGGTCCTGAGCCCCCGGCGGTGCAGGCGCCCCTTCCGCGGGAGACGGGGGAGGAACGCGGTGCGGCGGCCGGCCCCGTGGCGGCCCACCGGCACGCAGACCCGTGGCGGCCCACCGGCACGCAGACCGCGTGAACACTGCCGGACACCGGCACTGCGCGGGCGGACGCCGGCCGGGCATCATGCCGTCAGGGGAGCACCACGGAGGGATGCGGGACCGGAAGACTGCCGGACACCGGCAGGTTTCCGGTCCCGCATCCTGGTTCCGGCGGTGTACCGCCCGCGCGGGGCCCGGTGGCCGGCCGACGCGTTCCCCGATCACGCGGGCCGGGTCTTCGGCGGCCGTGCGGCACGCCCCGAAGCGGCGGCCGGACCGGGGGAGGCCGTGGGTGACCGGAACGCCGTCCCGGTCGTGCACCGGCACGCGGATGCCCCTCGGGTCGTCGGCCGCCGCCACGGGGGCCGGGACGCGCGGACGCCCCGCGGTCACGGTGGTCACGGGACGTGGCTGTCCGGATTATTCGGCTTGCCCTCATGTGCGGCCCTCGTGCTCCGCCGCCCGGCGGCGTCGTCCGCCACGGTCCTCGTCCGGACGCCGCACGGACCGGTAACACGAAGGACACGCAGAGGCGATGACGGATTCTAAGGATGATCATAGGATCGGCCGTCGTCGGCTCCCGTCCGGTCCGCGTCCGCGACGCGGTGCCCGCGCGTACGACCGCCGCCGCCGTCCCCCGACGGCGGGCCGGGGGCCGCTGCCCGACCGGTACACCTGCACCACCCCGCACCCCCACGACTCCGGGAGGAGCATGTGAAAAGACGTCACACGGCTGCCTGGGCCGCTTCGGCACTCGTCACCGCCTTCGCGCTGACCGGTCCCGCCGCCGCGGCGTCCGGCGCCGCCGCCACGACGCGGACCGAGGCGGGGCCGGTCGCCACCGCGACCGACCCCGTCACGCACGAGGAGAACGACCGCGTCCCCGAGGGCTCGGTCTGGACGCAGCACTACTTCCCGTCCTCGGACCGCTCCGGCACGGAACTGCACGCCGACGTCCTGCTGCCCGAGGGACTGCGCAAGAACCAGAAGGTCCCCGTCATCCTGTCCGTCGGCCCCTACTTCGGGCACTCCGGGCAGACGGACGACGAGGGCTTCACGCACACCGGGCCCTCCGCCCGCTTCAACGACTTCATCGAGGGCGCCGACGTCTTCGCCAACGGCTACGCCTTCGTCATGGTGGACCTGCGCGGCTTCGGCGGCTCCACCGGCTGCCTCGACTGGGGCGGCCCCGGCGAGCAGGCCGACGTCAAGGCCGCGATCGACTGGGCCGCGAAGCAGCCGTGGTCCACGGGCGCGGTGGGCATGTACGGCAAGTCGTACGACGCCGTCACGGGCCTGATAGGCAACAACCTGGACCAACGCGCGCTCAAGGCGGTCGTCGCCCAGGAGCCCGTGTGGGACATGTACCAGTACATCTACTCCAACGGTGTGCCCCGCCCGAACGTCACCGGCACCGCGGGCGCCTACAACGGCATCGCCACGCTCGGTCAGATGGCGGACGACGACGCGCACTACCTGGCCAACTCCCGGTACGAGGAGAGCCACCCGGAGTGCCTCACGGAGAACTCCGCCGGGTACCGCATCGCCGACCAGTGGGACGAGCACTGGACCTCCCGCGACCTGGCGAGGACGGCCAAGGGCACGGACACCCCGCTCTTCGTCACCCAGGGCTTCATCGAGAACAACACCAAGCCCGAGGAGATGGAGGAGTACCTCGACAACCACAAGGGCGTCGAGCGCGGCTGGCTCGGCCAGTGGGAGCACGTGCGCGGCGGCGACCGCGCCCCCGACGGACGCCTGTCCATGGGCCGCGAGGGCTGGTACGAGGAGACGCTCTCCTTCTACGACCAGTACCTGAAGGGCATCGAGCCGAAGGTCCGCTACCCGGCCTACTCCGTCGAGGACAACACCGGCGCCTGGCGCGCCCAGAAGACGTGGCCGGTCGTGGAGAGGTCCGCGACCCTGCGGCTCGGCGGCGGCTCGTACATCGACGACGGCGGCGCCTCCGCGAACGCGGCCCTGACCGGGGCGGACGGGACGGCGGCCCCGCAGACGGCGGACCGGCCGTCGCCGTCCGGCCGGTGGGACATGGAGAACGCGCCCAGGACCGACCGGACCGCCCCGAAGGGCCTGGCCGAGAAGCAGGCCAGGCGCCAGAAGGCCGGCGAGGTCACGTCCAGCTTCTTCGTGTGGTCCGAGCCGCTGAAGAAGGACGTGCGCGTCACCGGCACGCCGCGGATCTCCCTGAACGCCGAGGGAGAGGGCAACATCATGCTCAAGCTGTACGACGTCGCCCCGGACGGCAGGGCCGTCATGTTCGACGAGCAGGTCTCCCTGCTGGAGTCGGGCCGGCTGTCGGTGGACCTGAAGGCGACCGACTGGACCCTCGAGGCCGGGCACGTCCTGGCCGTGGAGATCGGCTCCATCCAGACCGGCTCGTGGCGTGACACGCCCTCCGGCGAGACCATCCAGGTCAAGGGCGCGCAGCTGAAGCTGGCCCTGGACGGCCCGGCCGACGACGTCCCCACCGCCGGCGACCGCTCGCCGTTCCTGGACACCTACCTGCGCCAGTACACGGTGGACCTGCCGGCCGGTCCCGCGACGTTCACGGTGCCCACCGTGGGCCGCCGCTGACCTTCGCGCACCACCGAATCCCCGGGCCGGCGTCGGCCCCACGGCTTCCGGCCCGCCCCGGAACGCCGGCCGGCGCCGGCCCGCCGCATGCCCGGCGCCGGCCCGCCCGTGCCCCGGACCGGAACCGGGCCCGTCCGCCCGCCCGCGGCCACAGGTAGTGCCTGCGCTACCACGGTCGGCCCGCTGGCTTCATGGCCGCCGGTCATCGGCCCGCCTACCGTCAGGAACCGCTCACGCAACCCCTCGCGGAAGGTGTCGTTCATGTCAGTGCCCTCGGCCGCCGTGGCCGTCGACGTCGAACGGGTCGGCAAGACCTACGGTGGTGACCAACCCGTCGTCGCGCTCGCCGACGTCGACGTCCGGTTCTTCCGGGGTACCGCGACGGCGGTGATGGGGCCGTCCGGCTCCGGCAAGAGCACGCTGCTGCACTGCGCGGCGGGCCTTGACCGGCCCACGTCGGGACGGGTCAGGATCGGCGCCACCGACCTGTCGTCGCTCACCGAGCGGAAGCTGACCGAACTGCGGCGCGACCGGATCGGCTTCGTCTTCCAGGCGTTCAACCTGGTGGGGGCGCTCACCGTGGAGCAGAACATCCTGCTGCCGGCGCGGCTGTCCGGGCGCCGTCCGGACCGGGCCTGGCTGGCCGAGGTGATCGACCGGGTGGGGCTGGGCCCGCGCCTGCGGCACCGGCCCGCCGAGCTGTCGGGCGGCCAGCAGCAGCGGGTGGCGATGGCGCGGGCGCTCGTGACCCGGCCCGAGGTGATCTTCTGCGACGAGCCGACCGGGGCGCTCGACACGCACACGGCGGCGGAGGTCCTGGCCCTGCTGCGGTCGGCGGTGGACGACACCGGACAGACCGTCGTCATGGTGACCCACGACCCGGTCGCCGCCTCCTACGCCGACCGCGTCCTGGTCCTCGCCGACGGCCGGCTCGTACGGGACATGCCGCAGCCCGGGGCGGAGCGGATCGCCGAGCAGCTCGCCCACCTGGGCCGCCGCCCGCACCTCGCCCACCGGGAGGGCTGACCCGTGCTGCACCTGGCCGCGCAGATGCTGCGCTTCCGCAAGGGCGGTTTCACGGCGACCTTCGTCGCCCTCGCCGCCGGCGTCGCGATCCTGACGGCGTGCGGGCTGCTCGTGGAGTCGGGACTGCGCTACGAAGGAGTGCACCAGCGCTACGACGGGACGGTCGCCGTGGTCGCCGACCGGGACCTGACCCTGAGCACGGAGGTGCTCGGCGAGCGCGAGTCCACCACGGTGCACCTGCCCGAACGCGGCAGTCTGCCCGCGTCGCTGGTCCGCGACCTCGCCCGGGTGCCGGGCGTGGAGAACGCGGTGGGGGACCGGTCGGTCGCGGTCATGGCGGCGGCGGCCCCCGGGCTGCCGGTCGCGGGGCACGGCTGGCGCAGCACCGCGCTCGCCCCGTACCGCACGGTCTCCGGCAGGGAGCCGCGGTCCGACGGCGAGCTGGCCGTCGACACGCGGCTGGCCGGGCGGGGGCACGTCCGCCCCGGCGACACGACCACCGTCGTCACCGCGGGCGCCGCCCGCCGGTACCGGGTGAGCGGCGTCGTCGAGGCGGCCGGCGCCGACGGGGCGAAGGCGGCGGTGTTCTTCACCGACGCCGAGGCCGCGCGGCTCGACCCGCACCCGGGGCGCGTCGACGCGATCGGCGTCCTCGCCGCGCCGGGCGCCGACGTGCCGGACGTGGTCGCCGGGGTGCGCCGGGTGGCGGACGGGGCCGGGGCCACGACCTACACGGGCGGCGGACGCGGGCTGGCCGAGGAGCCCGAGGCGGCCGGCGCCCGGGAGCTGGTGGTGCAGGCGGGCGCCTCGTTCGGCGGCTACGCCGCGATGATCGTCGTGTTCGTGCTCGCCGGGACGATCGGCCTGTCGGTGCGCCACCGCCGCCGCGACCTCGCCCTGCTGCGGGCGGTCGCGGCGACGCCGGGCCAGGTACGGCTGATGGTGCTCGGCGAAGTGGGTCTGCTCAGTGTGATCGCCGCGCTCGTGGGGGCCCCGGCCGGCTGGGGCTGCGCGCTGTGGACCAGGGAGCAGCTGGTGTCCCGCGGGTTCGTGCCCGAGTCGTTCACCGTGCGCGGCGGGCCGCTGTCCGCGCTGGCGGTCACGGGCACGGTGGTCGCCGTCGCGCTGCTCTCCGCCTGGATCGCCGCGCTGCGCACCACCCGCGTCCGGCCCACCGAGGCGCTGGGCGAGGCGGCCGTCGAACGTGGTCCGGGCGGCCGGGTCCGGCGGGTGTCCGGGCTGGTGCTGCTGGCCGTCGCCGCCGGCCTGACCGGCCTCACCGGTGTCACCGACGGGGAGACCGCCCTGGGCGCCGCGGTCAGCATGCTGTACACCTTCGTCCTGGCGGTCGCGCTGCTGGCCCCCTGGATCAACCAGGGCGCGGCCCGGCTGCTCGCGCCCGTCCTGCGGGCGGTCTGGGGCGACAGCGGGTACCTCGCCGCCGCGAACCTGCGGGCCAACGCCCGCGGCATGGTCGCCGTCCTGACGGCGCTGGTGCTCTCGGTCGGGTTCGGCGGCGCCGTCTGGTTCCTGCAGGACAACCTGGAGCGCCAGACGGTGGCGCAGCATCACGACGGGACCCTCGCGCAGTACGCGCTGACCGGCGGTGCCGGCCTTCCCGCGTCGGCCGCCGAGAGGGCCCGCGCGGTCCCGGGGGTCGTCGCCGCGACAGGCGTACGCCGTACGGCCGTCGTCGTGCAGAACGACCTCGGCGCGCAGAGTGTGACCGCCCAGGGCGTCGACCGGCAGGGCGCGGACCGGACGATGGACCTGGGGGTGCGCTCCGGGGACCTCGCGGACCTGCGGGAGGACACCGTCGCCGTGTCCGTGACGCAGGCCCGGGCGGCGGGCTGGCGGCTGGGCGGCGACGCGCGCTTCCGGCTCGGCGACGGCACCCCGGTCACCCTGCGCGTCGTCGCGCTCTACGACCGCGGCTGGGGGTTCGGCGACGTCACCCTCGACAACCGCACGCTCGCCGGTCACACCGTCACCGGCCTCGACGACCACGTCCTCGTCCGCACGGAGCCGGGCGCGGACGCCGGCGCGGCCCTGGCGGACCTGGCGGCGGAGTACCCGGCCGGCGCGGCGGTCCCCGCGGACCGGCTCACCGGGGAACTCGCCCAGGACCTGGCGGTCGGCGCCTGGCTGAACAAGGCGCTGATCACCGTACTGGTCGGGTACGCGGTGCTCGCCGCCGCCAACACCCTGGTCATGGCCGCCCTGGCCCGGGGCCGGGAGCTGTCCCTGCTGCGGCTGGTCGGGATGACACACCGTCAGGTGAAGCGGATGGTCCACGCCGAACAGGCGGGCCTGCTCGGTGTGGCGATCACGATCGGCGCGGCGATCGCGGTGGTCACCCTCTCCTCGGTCGTCGGCGCCGTCGCGGGCGAGCGCGTCCCCTACGTCCCGGTGCTCGGCTGGGTCACCATGGTCGGCGGCACGGCCGCGCTCGCCCTGACCGCCACCGTGCTCCCGATCGGCCGCCTCCTGCGCACCCCGCCGGTCGAAGGCATCGGCGTCCGCGAGTAGGCCGCCCGCCCCGGCCCCCGCGAACCGGCCGTCCCACCCCGCCGGAGCCCTGCCGCACGCGCGGCAGGGCTCCGGCGCCCTGCGTCCTGCCCGGTCCGCCGGGCACGACGCCGCCTTGCCGTGTACGGACACCCCGCGCCGCGGACAAGGACACGGCCCGTCCGGAGCCGCCCGCGGCGCTGTCGGCGAATGACTCGCCGTAGCGTCACGAATCGAGCAGGAAAGGCCCCGCAACCGCGTTTTCCGTTCGAGTCCGAAGATGGCCTGCAACAGAGCACAACCGCACGAGACGGTTGCCGCGAGACAAGGTCCACGCTCGGGAAGGTGGTGGGGGGCGCGGCACGTGTGCCTCCGGCTTGTGGTCTCTCCTCAAGGTCTTCCTGGTGGCTCCCGCGGGGCCGGCGTCAGCGTCGGCTCCACATGGAGCAACGCCCCCTGCCCCGTTCTGGTGGTGGACCGCGAGGGCCGCATCGTCGAGGCGAACGACGCCGCCCGCGTCCTGCTCCCCGGGCCGGCGGGCGACGACCGGGCGTCCGAGGACCTGCCGGACTGGCTGGCGGACGCGCACCGGCGCATGGTCGGCGGCCCCGGGGGCACACACGTGAACGCGCTCTACGGCACCATAGGCGAGCGCCTGTTCGAGGCCCACCCCACGCCGAGCTCGGACGGGGACGTGGTGTGGTGGCTCATCGACGACACCGACCGCCGCCTGGCCGAGGCGTCCCTGCGCAGCGAGCAGGAGCGCGCGGCGATCCTCTCCGAGGTGTCCAGCACGCTGCTGTCGTCGATGAACGTGGCGCACTGCACCGAGGCGACCGCGCGCCTGGCGGCGCACCACCTGGCGGACGCCGCCGTCCTCGTCTCCCCCGCCCAGGGCCGCCGCTTCCCGCTCACCCACGCGCGGGCCGGCGGCCCCGTCACCCAGGCGGTGCGGACCGTCGACCCGGCGACCGTGCCCGGACTGGTCGAGGCGCTGCAGGGCTTCCCGCCCGCCCCCACCCAGTGGATCAACCCGGACGACATCCCCGCGTGGGCGATCCCCCTGGGGTTCGCCGGCCAGGTCGGCTCCGTCATCGTCACGCAGCTGCCCGGCCACAGCGAACCCAACGGCGCGCTGATCCTGCTGCGCGCCGGCACCGGCCGGGCCTTCACCGAGGGCGAGGAGGCCTTCACCCGGCAGTTCGCCGCCCGTGCGGGAGCCGCCCTGTCCGCCGCCCGCCTCTACAGCGAGCAGGCCCGCGTCACCGCGACGCTGATGCGCGACCTGCTGCCCCCCGACCTGGGCGGCGTGCACGGCGTCGAGTACGCCGGACGCTACCGCGCCGCCCAGGACGACCAGCGCATCGGCGGCGACTTCTACGACGTCCACCCCGGTGCCGACCCCACCCGGGAGTCGCTCGTCGTCCTCGGGGACGTGGCGGGCAAGGGCCTGGACGCCGCCGTGCTGACCGGCAAGATACGCAACAGCCTGCACGCCCTGCTGCCCCTCGCCCACGACCACGAGTACGTCCTCAACCTGCTGAACGCCGCGCTCCTGACGTCCCATCACACACGGTTCGCGACGCTCGTCCTGGCCTCGGCGCGGCGCCAGGCGGTCCGGGTGCGGCTGCGGCTCACCAGCGCGGGCCACCCGCCGCCGCTGGTCGTCCGCGCCGACGGCCGGGTGGAGGAGAGCAGGACGTCCGGCGACCTGGTGGGCGCCATGCCGACCGTGTCGGCCCGAACCGAGGAGACCGACCTCGCCCCCGGGGAGACCTGCCTGCTCTACACCGACGGCATCACCGAGGCACGCGGCGGACCGCTCGGCCGCGAGCTGTACGGCATCGAGCGGCTCAAACGGGACCTGACGGGGTGTGCCGGCATGCCGGCGGAGGCGATGGTGGAGCGCGTCCACATGCTGGCCGCCCAGTGGCTGGGCCGCGGCCGCCACGACGACATGGCGGTGGTCGCCATCGGCGCGCCGAAGAGCGGCGCGCCGACCGTGGTCAACGGAGACACCCGCCCCCGGAACACACACCAGCGGCAGAGGAGAAACCCATGACCGACTCCGGCGACACCGCGGTCACGGCCGGCCTGCGGGACCGGCTGTGGCAGGCCGTCCTCGACGGCGACGCGTACACCACCACCGACGTCCTGCGCCAGAGCCTGGACGCCGGCCTCGACAAGGAGACGCTCCTGCTGGGTCTGGTCGCCCCCGTCCAGGAACAGGTCGGCCTCGCCTGGGCGGCCAACCGGATCACGGTCGCCCAGGAGCACGCGGCCACCGCCGCCAACGAGCGGGCCGTCACCGCGCTGATTCCGGCCGCCTCGGCCCGGCGCCGACAGCGCGGCCGGGTGACCGTGGCGTGCGTGGACGGCGAGTGGCACGCCTTCCCGGCCCGCCTCGTCGCGGAGGTCCTCCAGTTGCACGGTTGGCAGGTGGACTACCTCGGCCCCCAGATCCCCGTGGCGCATCTGATCGACCACCTGCACCGCACCGGCGCGGACGCGGTGCTGCTCTCGTCCTCGATCCCGGCCAGGCTGCCGACCGCCCACGCCGTGATCACCGCCTGTCAGGCGGCGGGCATGCCGGTCATGGCGGGCGGCAGGGCCTTCGGACCCGACGGCCGCTACGCCCGCGCCTGCGGCGCCGACCGGTGGGCGGCCGACGCGCGGGGCGCCGCGGCCGCGCTGGAGGCCGGTCTGCGGGCACCGGGCCCGGCGGCGGCCCGCCAGGCGGTGGACGACCTGCCGCACCTGGCCGACCAGGAGTACACCATGGTCGTGGGCGCCCGCTCCCGACTGGTCGAACAGACACTGACGGACCTGGAGAAGGACGCCCCCGCCATGCAGCTCTACACCGACGTCCAGCGCCACCGCACCGCCGAGGACTTCGCCTTCATCGTCGACTTCCTCGCCACCGCGCTCTACGTCGACGACACCGACCTGTTCACCGGCTTCGTCACCTGGACCGCCGACGTCCTGGAGGCGCGGTCGGTCTCCGCGCGGTGCCTGCCGCCCGGCCTCGACCTCATCGCCCGGCAGCTCCGCGACTTCCCGCGCGCCACGGCCCTGCTCCGCGAGGGGGCCGCCGCGGTCGCGGCCCGTCCGCGCCCCGGCCCGGGAGAAACCGCACCGGGTCCTGGGGGCGTCGCATGACCACTCCCGCGCCCGAGTTCGGCCTCGTCGTCACCCTCATGCCGAACGTGCTGATCGTCGAGGTCACCGGCGACCTCGACCACAGTACGCGGGACAGGCTCGTCCGCACCGTCGTCACGCACCTCACCCCGGGCACGGTCGTCCGCCGGCTGCGGCTGGACTTCGAGCGGCTGACGTGGATCGACTCGACGGGCCTGTCGGCGCTGCTGATGGTCCACCGCCACGCCCGCGCCCTCGGCGTCGGCCTCCGTCTGGACAGCCGGCCGTGCTTCCTCGACCGCCTGCTCGACCTCACCGGCACCTCGGCCTACCTGACCGCCCCCGTGGAGGCGGTCGACGGGGTCTCCGGCAGCGAAGCGGGCTGACCCGTACGTACGGGGGTGCGGCCCTCGCGCGGACCGGCTCGTCCGGCCGGGGCGACCCGTCGCACGCCGGGGCCGCGCCCGGCCCGTCGCCCGCCGGTCCCGTGCCCGGCGGCCACGGGCCGGGACACGCCGACGCACGGCACACCGTGTCAGTCGAGCAGGGTGACCGAGTGGTCGAGCGTGGTGCCGGTGACCGTGTAGGTGGCCGTCTGCCTGTTGTCGCAGTAGGACACGTACGAGTTGCCGTGGGCCGTGGGCCGTGGTGCCGGCGACCGCGTCGACCACGGGGCGCACGTCGGTGCCCTCGGGGAACGAGGTCGTGTTCAGGTCCGTGGTCCGCGTCTGGTTGATCGGGTACGCGTCCGTCGACGGCGACTGCTCGCCGGTGCGCGTGCTCGCCGCCCACGACAGCACGAACCCGGCGTTGTTCACCACCGCGATCTTCTGTACGCAGGGTGCCGCCTGGGCGGGAGCGGCCTGGGCCGCCACGGCCGGAACGGTGGCGAGTGCGACGGTGCCCACGAGTGGCAGCGCGGTCCGTGTGAACACCCGGTTCATCGTGCATCTCCTTCGGTCTGTGGGGGAGTTGCTCGCTTCTGCGATGCACGACCCGGGTGCCCGTGCGGACATCCGCAATCACTGCGGCCTCAGGGCGGCGACGCGAACCGGCCGGGAGCGCGCCCCGGCCGCGCGGACCCCGTCCCCCTCGGTACCGCGCCCGCTCCCGAAGGCGCGGTGCGAAGGGCGCTGACCACGCCACTCGCGCCTCCGCTCACACCGGCGGCCGCCGGATCCCACGGGTGCGCGATGTGCGGACATCGGTGTATTCGTGGCGCGAGGGGCGGATGTCGCATCGCGAACGGAGGCGCCGGCGGGTGCCCGCGCAGGTCACCCCGGCCGGTCCGGAGAGGCGGCGTCCTCCGCTCCGTAACTCCCGCACACACGCTTCCGGGGCGCTTTCCCCGGGGCATTCGGCCGGAACCCGTCCGGCGGCCCCGAGGCGGGTCACGCCTGGCGCTGGTCGAGGGCCTCCATCAGGCGCCGGGACGCGCCGTCCATGTGGTGGGCCATGGCCGCGCGGGCGGCCTCGGCGTCGCCCTTCTCGACCGCTTCGAAGATCGGTACGTGGTCGGCGTAGGCCGTCTCGCGGGACCGGACGGCGCCGGTGCGCTCCACCCAGCCGCGCTGGATCATCGCCCGCACGCCCTTGAGCATGTCCCGCAGCACCGTGTTTCCGGCCAGTTCGCCGAGGGCCGCGTGGAAGGCCGTGTCCGCCTCGGGGAACTCCTCGTCCGGACACTCGCGCATGGCGGCGAGGCGGGCGCGCAGCAGTTCGACGCCCGCCTCGTCGCGCGCCTGCGCGGCCAGTCCCGCGACGGTGACCTCCAGCTCCGCGCGGGCCTGCACCATGTCGCGGGCGCCCCGATCGCCGAGCACCAGACCCAGCTCGAACAGGCGGTACAGCACATCCGAACCGGTGCCGCGGAAGTAGGTCCCGCTGGACTGGCGGATCTCCAGCAGGCCGAGGAAGCCCAGCGACTTGATCGCCTCGCGCACGGTGGGCCGGTTCACCCCGAGCATCTCGGTCAGCTGCCGCTCGGAGGGGATGCGGTCGCCGGGCTGCACCTCGCCGGACATCAGGTAGTCGATCAGGCGGCGGGACACCTCGGTCGCCAGTGGCTCCCGCGGCTCGACCGTGATCCTGGCGAGTTCGGCCATCGATTCCCTTCCTTCGGTGGTGACGTGATGGCTGGATTCTAGTGACCTACCGGCCATCCGGTAGACCGGTTCATCGGATCGCTGGTACGGGCCTTTCCGGGAGGCCGGTCCCGGTCACCGCGCCGGGTCCGTGCCGCTCTCCGGGGACGGTTCGGTGGAGCGGGACGGTGGGGCGTCGTCGCCGTGCACGGGCAGCTCCACGGGGCGGCCGTGGCGGTGGGACCAGACGTCCTGGAGGATCACTTTGACCATGCCGGCGACGGGGATGGCGAGCAGCGCGCCGAGGATGCCGGCGAGGTCGGTGGCGAGGAGGATGGCCAGCAGCACGGTGAGCGGGTTGAGCTTCACGGTGCGGGAGAGGATGACCGGCTGGAGAAGGTGGTTCTCGACCTGCTGGTAGACGACGAAGAAGACGATCATGCCGATGCCGGCGGGGACCGAGTGGAGGAAGGCCGCGAGACCGGCGACGACGGCGCCGAGGGTGGCGCCGACCAGGGGGATGAGGTCGGCGACCGCGACGAAGAGGGCGATCAGGCCGGCGAACGGGACGCCGGCCACCAGCAGCGCGATGTACGTCAGTACGCCGCAGATGACACTGATCAGCAGGTTGCCGGTCAGATAACCGGTGACCGTGCGGGCGCACGCGGCACCCACGCGGCGGATGCGGGCCGCACGCACCTCGTCCACCAGCGCGAGCGCGCCGTCGACGACCTTGGGTCCCTCCAGCACCATGAGGTAGGCCAGGACGAAGACCGTGACGACGCCCGCCAGAGTGGTCGCGGCGCCGCGGACGAAGGCCAGGGTGGGCGTGCCCAGCCCGGCGGCGAAGTCGCGGACGTCGTCGCCGTGCCGCTGGACGTACTGCAGGACGTGGGTGCGTTCGAGCAGGTTCCCGACCGGTCCGCGGCCGGCCCGGGCGTCCTCGATCAGCTCGGGCAGACGGCCCGCGAGCCGTGTGCCCTCCTGGACGAGCGGGGTCACGAACAGGGCGACCAGCGCCCCGACGGCCACGGTCGCCACTGCGAACACCAGCAGGGTCGCCACCGCCCGGCGGCAGCGGGGCACCCACCGCTCCACCCTGCCGACGGCGGGGTGCAGGGCGACGGCGAAGAACAGTGCGATCACGGTCCACACCAGCACCCGGCGGGTCTCCACCACCAGATGCCATGCGATGTAGGTGGCCAGTACCAAGCCGATGACGGTGAGGACGGCCCGAACCGGAACGGGGCGGGGCTGCATGGACGCTGATTGCCCGTACGTTCCCCGGGGCAAACGGACCGGCCGGGTGACCGTCCGGAACACGCACCGCGGACGTCGACGAGGACGGGCGGAAGCGGGCGTTCTCCCGGCGCCCGCGCAGAAGGGCGCGCGCCCCGGTCCGGCCCGATCGCGCATCGCGCCCGCTTGGAGTCGTGAACCCGGGGTAGACGGGGGTCGTAACGAGAAATCGATCTTTGGGACGTAAGGAGTGGCCATGTCATTTCTCTGGGCCATCATCGCGGGACTCATCATCGGGCTTCTGGCGAAACTCGTCCTCCCCGGGCGTCAGCCCATCCCGCTGTGGCTGACGGTCATCCTCGGTATCGTCGGTGCGGTCGTCGGCAACCTCCTGGCCTCCGCGGTCGGTGTCCGTGACACCGGTGGTATCGACTGGATCCGTCACATCTTCCAGATCGGCATCGCCGCTGTCCTCATCGCCCTCGTCACCCCGATGTGGGCCCGACGACGCGCCTGACCCCGGCAGGCCGAGGCCCCGTTCGCTCCGCGCGGAGCGAACGGGGCCTTCGCCGTGCGGCGGGTCGGCACGGACGCCCCTTCCGGCGTCGGAGCGCGGCGCGTCAGGTGGCCGTGGCGAGGTCCCGGCCGTGCGGTCCGGGCCCGGTGTCACCGACGACGCGGCCGTCGCGAAGCTCCAGGACGCGGTCGGCGAGGGCGAAGAGCTGGGGATCGTGGGTGGCCACCACGGCGGTGACGCCCTCGCTGCGGACGATCGCGCGCAGGAGCTCCATGACGGCGCGTCCGGTCTCCGCGTCGAGCTGCCCGGTGGGCTCGTCCGCGATGACGAGGGCGGGGCGGTTGGCGAGGGCGCGGGCGAGGGCGACGCGCTGCTGCTGGCCGCCGGACAGCTCTCCCGGGCGCTGCGCCGCGTGGTCGGTGAGACCGACCAGATCGAGCAGCAGGGCGACGCGCTCCTCGCGCTCGCTGCGGCCGGCCCTGCGCAGCCGCAGCGGGACGCCCACGTTCTCGGCGGCCGTGAGGACGGGCAGGAGCCCGAAGGACTGGAAGACGAAGCCGATGCGGTCGCGGCGCAGCGCGAGCAGTTCGCGCTCGCCCAGGTCCGTGAGGGAGCCGCCGTCGACCAGGACGCGGCCGGAGTCGGGGCGGTCGAGGCCGCCGATGAGGTTGAGCAGGGTGGTCTTGCCGGACCCGGAACGCCCCCGCAGGGCGACGAGTTCACCGCGTGCCACGCTGAAGGAGACGTCGCGCACCGCGTGGACGGCCGTCGCTCCGCTGCCGTAGGTGCGCGCGAGGTTCTCGACGACGACCATCGCGCCGGACCGTGTGTCCTGGCTCCCCGCGCCGTGCCCCGCCCCCGGTTCCTCACTCATGGCCGTCAGCTTAACGACGGGTCGCGTGCGCCGGGGGCGACGGGAGCGCACCAAGTGGACGGGGGCTGCCCACTGTTGGCAAACGGGGCCGCCGGTGTAATGATCGGCGTACTTCGGGCCGGGCCAGGGCGGACGCGTGCGCCGCGGGCCGGCGGCAGGCGGTTCCGGTCGCGTCCCGGTGGTGCGAAGCGACGGTCCGGGCACGTCGTGCGGGCCACGGGGGAGTGGGGAACGGTTGGGGAGCCTCGTCTTTCTGCGGCTGCGCG
The DNA here is from genome assembly GCF_014650875.1 of Streptomyces minutiscleroticus. Classification (GTDB taxonomy): domain Bacteria; phylum Actinomycetota; class Actinomycetes; order Streptomycetales; family Streptomycetaceae; genus Streptomyces; species Streptomyces minutiscleroticus. The sequence goes on along the minus strand of NZ_BMVU01000021.1, from coordinate 97,985 downwards.
CCCACCGTCTGCTGCTGACGGCCGCACTGCTGTCGGTCACCCTGACGACCTGCGCGGTCGCCGTGCTCGTGGCGTTCGGGTCGGCGGTCGGGGACGCGGGCCTGCGCCGCGCACTGGAGGACCCCACGTCCGGCCGGGCCCTGTTCGAGGTCTCCGTGCGCGCCGGGGACGAGGCGGACCCGGAGACGGACGCCCGGGTGCGGAGGACCGTCGTCCGCGCCTACGACGGACTGCCGGTGGACGTGTCGTCGAGCCTCCGGTCCGCTTCGTACGGTCTGCCGCCGTCCCTCTCCCCGTCGGGCACCGCGCGCCCGGACCACCCGGACCTGACCCTGCTCGCCACGCTCGACCGTGAGCGCGTCACCGTCGTACGGGGGTCCCTCCCCGGGGCGCCGGAGGACGGCCGTCCGGTCCCCGTGGCACTGCCCGAGACGGCGGCCGCCACGCTCGGGCTCCGCCCGGGGGACGAGGTCGCGCTCTCCGGCCGGCTCGACGGCGGGAGCCTGCGGGTACGGCTGACCGGCACCTACCGGCCGCGCGACGCCGCCTCCTCCTACTGGCGGCTCGACCCGCTGGGCGGACGCGGTGTGCGGACGCTGTCGTTCACCTCGTACGGGCCGATGCTGACCGACCCGGCCGCCTTCGCCTCGGGCCGCGTTCCGGCGGCCGAGACGGTGTGGCAGGGGCGGGCCCGGTTCGGCACCGTCACCGAGGACCGCGCGGACGGACTGCGCCGCGCCGTCGAGCGGGCGGTGGCGCAGCTGGAGGAAGCCGACCGCGCCCACAAGGTGTCGGCCGCCAGCGAGTTGCCGGCCCTCCTGGACGAACTCCAGCGGTCCCTCCTCGTGACGCGTTCCTCGCTGCTCGTCAGCGGTGTGCAGCTGGCGCTGCTGGCCTCGCTCGCCCTGCTGGTGGTGTCCGGGCTGCTCGCGGCCGACCGCGCGGCGGAGACGGTGTGGCTGCGGGCGAGGGGCGCCTCCCGGAGCGCCGTCGCCGGGCTCGCCGCGGCGGAGGCCGCGCTGCTGGCGGCGCCCGCCGCCGTGGCGGCGCCCCTGGTGACCGGTCGGCTGGTACGCCGACTGGCCGGGCAGGGGGAACTGGCCCGGGCTGGGGTGAGGCTCGACGTCCACATGCCCACGGTGTGGTCGGCCGCCGCGCTCACCGCCCTGGTGTGCGCGGCGGCCCTGACGGCACCGGCACTGCGGCGCACGGCGGCCTCCGAGGGACGGGGGGCGGTGCCCGGACGGCAGCGGTCCCTGCCCGCGGCCGTGCAGGCGGGCGCGGACGTCGCCCTGGTGGCACTGGCGGGCCTGGCCTGCTGGCAGCTGCTAGGCCGGACGGCGGAGCCGGGCGCACCCGCCCGGGACACCGGCACGGCCCTGGGGGTGGACCCCGTCCTCGTGGTGGCTCCCGCGCTGTGCCTGCTGGCGGGGGCCGTCCTCCTGCTGCGCCTGGTGCCGCCGGCCGTACGCCTGGCGGAGCGTCGGGCGGCGCGGACCCGGGGGCTGCCCCTGGCGCTGGTGGGCTGGCAGCTGGCGCGGCGGACGGCACGCGCGACCGCGCCGGTGCTCCTGCTCGTCGTCGCCGTGTCGACCGGCGTCTTCGCGCTCGGCGAGCACGCGAGCTGGAACCGCTCGCAGCGCGAGCAGGCCGACTTCGCCGCGGGAGCGGACGTGCGCGTGGACGACATGGACGTGCCGGCCCTGGGGCAGGGAGGTCTGTTCGACCGCCTCGACGGCGTGTCCGCCGTCATGCCGGCGCACCGGGCCGACGCGTCCCTGCCGGGGGACAAGGAGGCGACGGTGCTTGCCGTCGACGCCCCGGCCGCGGCCCGCGTGATGCGGCTGCGCGGCGACCTGGCGGACGAGCCCCTGGAGGACACACTGACGAACCTGCGCCCGGCGGGGACGAGGAGCAGGGGGAAGGCCGGGTTCGCCCTGCCCGGGGACGCGGCCCGGCTGCGGCTCACCGTACGGCTGGAGGCCCTGGACTCCCGCGGCCGGGCCGGGACGGGCGCGGTGACCGACCGGCTCTCGGTGACCCTGACCGACCGCTACGGCGTGCCCCACGACCTGCCCCTGGGCAATGTGCGCGCCGACGGGGAGGACCACGTCCTGGAGGCGGACCTCGCCGCCGGGACGGGACCGGCACGCGCCGCGGGACCGGCCGCCCCCTTGCGCCTCACGGGCGTGCGGGCCGACTACCCGGTGCCGCGGCGGGCCGAGCGGCACCGGCTCTCCCTCACCCGCGTCGCCGCGACGGTGGAGAGCGGCGGGGTCGTACGGGTGCCCGTGACGGCGGGCGCGGACGGCTGGACCGCCCGGACGAGCACGGACGCCGCGGACCCGCCGGGCGCGCCGCGACCGGGCGGCAGCCCCTCCCGGGCACAGGCCCCGCGGTCCGACGCGGACACACCGTTGTCCGTCCGGTACGACACCGGCCACGAACCGGCCCGGGACGACGGCACGGACGGCTCCCGCGACGCCGCGGTGGAGCTGCGGGCGGCGGGACCGCCGGCGGACACCGTCGCGGCGCTGGTCACGGACGCGTTCCTGGACGCGGTCGACGCCCGGGTGGGCGACACGGTGGGCGTCCCGCTGGCGGGCACGCAGGTGCGCGTCCGGATCGCCGCCGCCGTCCGGGCCCTGCCCACCACCGCGGCCGAGGCGCCCGGCACCGACGGCGGCGCCCTCGTGGTGGACCTGAGCACGCTGAACGGTGTGCTGGCCGACGCCCGCCTGGCGGGGCTGCGGCCGACCGAGTGGTGGCTGGCCGCGGAGCCGGGGCAGGCGCCGCGCACCGCGGCGGCCCTGCGGGCCCGCGGCGACGTGCCCTCGGTGACGGTCAGGGCGGAGGAACGCGCGGCGTTGCGCGACGACCCCCTGGTCATCGGCCCTCTGTCGGTGCTGCCCGTGGCGGCGGGGGCGGCGGCGGCCCTCGCCGTCGTCGGCTTCGCGGTCGCCTCGGTCGCGGCGACGAGGGAGCGGGCGCGCGAACTGGCGGTGCTGAGCGCCCTGGGCGCGTCACGGCGCGCGCTGCTGCGGGTGGTCGCCGCCGAGCAGGGCTTCCTCGTACTGGTCGCGGTGGCGGCGGGCTGGGCGCTCGGCGCTCTGCTGACGCGGGCGGTCGTCCCGCTGATCGTGCTGACGGCGCGGGCCGAGCGGCCCGTGCCGCCCGTGCGGGTGGAGCTGCCCTCCGCCCTGCTGATCGCCGCGTTCGCGCTGCCCCTGCTCGCCGTCGCACTGATCGTCCCGCGTCTGACACGCACGGTGCGGGCGCCGGACCGGACCGGTGGTGAGTGAGATGGGCCTGATCCGCGGACCCCGGCACGGCGACGTGTCCCTGTTCCGCGCCCGGCTCGCGGCCTTCCCGGGCGCGACCGCGGCGTCGGCGGTCCTGGTGCTGGTGACGGCGTTCCTGGCGGCCGCGCTGCCCGGAGCCGTCGAGGGGTACGAGAACGGCGCCCTGCGCGAGACACTGCGGGAGGCCTCGGTGGCCGGGCGCAGCGTCACCCTCTCCGCTCCGGTCTCCGACGTGGCCACACCGTTCGGGACCGAGTCTCTGCTCACGCCGCGGGCGCTGGCCTCGACCGAGGCGGCGTTCCGGCGCGTGGTGCGTCCGCCGCTGGCGCTGGACCGCGACGCCACCGTGTACGGCGTGCGCAGCGCCGACGAGCTCCCCCTCACCGACCCCGGGCTGCCGCGGCCCTCGGGCCTCGACCCGACGGCCACCCTGGTCGCCCAGCGGGATCTGGCGGCTCGCGCCCGGCTGGTCGAGGGCCGCATGCCGCGCGCGAGGGGCGACGCCGGGGGCGTCGAGGCGGTCCTCACCGAGAGCACCGCCGCGAGGCTCGGCGTGACCGCCGGCGCGGTGCTGCACGTGCCGCAGACGCTGGGAAGCGGGTTCACGATCCGTGTGACCGGCGTCGTCGCACCGCGCTCGCCGGCGGCCGCGTACTGGAACGCGGAGCGGGACGTGCGGGCGCCGGAGCTGAACAGCGTGGCCCGGGACGGCCGGATCGACCGCTTCTGGCACGTCACGGCCCTCGTCGACCCGCGGGCCGCGAACGCCCTGCTCCGGCTGCGGAACGGGGCAGTGGCCTATTGGTACCACCCGGCCGACGCCGAGGCGCTGACGGCGCGCGACGTGTCGGCCCTGCGCGACCGGCTCGCCGCCCTGAGGGCCGGGCCCGACGTCGTACGGCTGCGGGAGGGCGGCCGCCACCACGGCCTGACCGTGGAGGAGAACGGCCTCGCCACGCTCCTGGAGCCCTTCGAGCGCGAACGGCGGGCGGCCCGGCCCCTGGTCACGATCGCCGCGGTGAGCGTGGGCACGGTCGCCGGGACCGTGCTCCTCGTCTCCGCCGGGCTGCAGGCGACCCGCCGCAGGTCCGAGCTGGCGCTGCTCCGGGCCCGCGGCGCCGGCCTGCCGGGGCTCGCCGCCGGACTCTGCGCCGAGAGCGCCGTGGCGGCCTTTCCCGCGGCCGCCGCGGGACTGGCCCTCGCCCTGCTCGTGATGCCGCCGGACACCTGGCTCCCCGCCGTGGCCGCGGCGGCCGCCGTCGCGGCCACGGCCTCGCTGGCCCTGCCGCTGCGCGCGGTGGCCGCCGTCCGCGCACCGCGCCCCGAGCGGCGCGACGACCTGACCGCCGCGCGGCCCTCCCGCCGCCGGACCGTGGCCGAGCTGACGGCGACCGTCGTGGTGACCGGCGCGGTGGTCGCGGTCCGCCGCCGCGGTACCGGCGGTGACCCGGACCTGTTCACCGCCGCCGCACCGGTCCTCATCGCGGTGGTCGCCGCACTGGTGCTGCTGCGCGTCTACCCCCTGCCCGTACGGCTGCTGGCCCGTCTCACCCGGCGGCTCGACGGCCCGGTGCTGCACCTGGGCGCGGCCCGTGCGGGCCGGGCGCCGTCGACCGCCGTGCTTCCGCTGCTGGCGGTCGTCGTCGCGCTCACCATGACCTCGTTCGGGGGGTCGGTGCTGGCGGGAGTGGCCGAGGGCCGGGACCGCGCCGCCGTGGCGAAGGTCGGCGCCGACGCCCGGGTGGAGTCGATGTCCGCGCTGCCCAAGGGGCTGGCGGAACGCGTCTCCGCGGTCGCCGGCGTCCGCGACGTCGTGGGCGTGCACACCGAGACGGTGGTGGAGCCGAACGAGTCCGCCGCCCGTACACAGTACGAGGTGGCGGCCGTGGACCCGGAGCGGTACGCGCGCCTGGTCCGGGACGCCGGGACGGGCGGCGCCCTCCCCGCCGGGGCGCTGGCCGGGCACGGGCGCGAACCGCTCCCGGCGGTGGCCTCCCCGCGGCTGGCCCGGCAGTTCGGCAAGGGACCGGTGACGATCCCCACCTCCTTCGGACAGGTCCGGATACGGGTCGTCGCCACGCGCGACACCACCCCGGCCGCGCACGCCGGGGAGTTCGTCGTCCTGTCCGCCGAGGCGCTGGCACGCGCGCGTGCGGACCTGCCGCCCGCGGCCTTCGAGCCGACGACGCTGCTCGTCACCGGCCGGGACCTGGACGGCGACGCGCTCCGCCGGGCCGTGCGCCCCGCCGGCTCCGGGATCGCCGTCTCCGTGCGGGCCGAGGAGCGCGCCGCGTTCGCCACCACCCCGCTGCAGACCGGCGCGTCGCGCGTCTACCTCGCGGCCGTGGCGGCGAGCACGGGCTACAGCCTGCTGGCCCTGCTGCTCGCCACGGTGCACAACGCCGCGCAGCGGCGGGCGTTCCTGGCCCGGTTGCGCATCATGGGGATGCCGGGCCCGCAGCGGCAGTGGCTGGCGGTCCTGGAGACGCTGCCGCAGGTGCTGCTGGGAGCGGTCGGCGGCGTCCTGGTGAGCCCGGCCACGGTGCTCCTGCTGCGTCCGGGCGTGGACCTCACCGCGCTGGCCTTCACCACGGCGAAGGCCGCGGACGCGCAGGGGGCCGTGCTGCGGGTCGAACCGGCGTCCCTGCTGCTCCCGGCGGCCGGGCTCGTCGTGCTGGCCTGCGCGGCGCTGACGGCGCAGGCGTGGGCCGCCGGGCGCAGGAGCGAGGGAACCCAACTGCGGATAGGGGATCAACAGTGACGGACGAGGCCTCGCGCACCGCCACCGGCGCGGTGACACTGTCCGAGTTGGAGCGGCGTGCCGCGGAACGGCGGCAGCGGCCCCGCCACGGCCACGACGCACTGATCGTCTGCGACCGGCTGGTGCGCATCTTCACGGCCCAGGACGTGGAGGTGCAGGCCCTGCAGGGACTCGACCTGGTCGTCGCGCCGGGGGAGCTGATGGCGCTGGTCGGGGCCTCGGGCAGCGGCAAGTCGACCCTGCTCAACATCCTGGCCGGTCTCGACGCCCCGACGGCCGGGTCGGCGACCGTCGCCGGCTTCGACCTGCTGGGCATGGACAGCAGGACGCGGCTGCGCTACCGGCGCGAGGTGGTCGGCTTCGTCTGGCAGCAGACCGCCCGCAATCTGCTCCCCTACCTGACGGGCCGCCAGAACGCCCTGCAGGCCATGCGCCTGAGCGGCCGGGTCGAAGGCAGGCGGCGGCGCGCGGCCCGCGCGGCGGAGCTGCTGGAGCTCGTCGGCGCCGAGGAGTGCGCCGACCGGCGGCCGCACCGGATGTCCGGAGGGGAACAGCAGCGCGTCGCCATCGCGGTGGCCCTGGCCAACCACCCCGCCCTGGTCCTGGCCGACGAACCGACCGGCCAGTTGGACTCCGCCACCGCGGAACAGGTCCTGGGCGCCTTCCGCAGGGCGAACGAGGAACTGGGCACGACCGTCGTGATCGTCACCCACGACCGGGCGGTGGCCCAGGCGGTCGACCGCACCGTCGCCATCCGCGACGGCCGCACGGCCTCGGAGGTGGTGCGCCACACCACGGTCGACGAGGAGGGCCGCACCACCGTCCACGCCCGCGAGTACGCGGTGGTCGACCGCGTCGGCCGGCTGCAACTGCCGCACAACTTCACGGAAGCGCTCGGCATCCGCCACCGTGTGCTGCTGGACCTGGAACCCGATCACATCGAGGTCCGGCCGGACCGTCCCGCCGACGAGTGACGGCGGCGGTGACGGGCGGCACCCTCCGCGAGACGGTGAGCACGTCCCACCGCCCCGCGCCCCTCACCGTGTCACTGTGACTGCGGCGCGGCGGACTCCCCGGTCCGCACGGCGGCCGACCGTGTGCCGCGGGGCGGTCACGGCGCGGCCGGACGGGGGCCCGCGAGGGCCTCGGCCTGCTGGAGGAACAGGGGCAGCCACTCCTCGTACCCGGCGCCGCGGGCGAACTCCACCGCCGCCTCGGCACCCGGCCCGACCACCGTGTGCAGCGGGGTGGCGGGGTCCTCCGCGGCGGCGACGATCGCCTCGGCGGCCTCGCGGCAGTCGCCGGCGCCCTCACCCGCGCGGGACAGGAACGTCTTCATCCACGCCTCGTCCGCGGCGTACGGGTCGTCCTGCGACGGCTGCCGGACGGTGGCGTTGTCGTGGATGCGCGAGGCGTAGCTGCCCGGCTCCAGGCACACCACGCGCACGCCGAACGGCGCCACCTCCGCCGACAGCGCCTCGCTGACCACCCCGAGCGCGGCCTTGCTGGAGGCGTAGAACCCGCCGTGGGGCACCGCCCGGGTCCGGGCCGCCAGCGAGCTGACGTTGACGATCACACCGTTGCCGCGGCTCCGCATCCCGGGCAGGACCGCGCGGACGGTGCGCAGGGCGCCCCAGTAGTTGGTCTCCATGACCGCCCGCGCCTGCTGCAGGGGGGTGGCCTCGACGGCGCCGGTGCAGTCGACGCCCGCGTTGTTCACGAGCACGTCGACGCCGCCGTACCGGCTCTCGACCGCGGCCACGGCGGCGGCGACGGACGCGTCGTCGGTCACGTCGAGCGCCGGCACCTCGACGTCGAGTCCCTCACCGCGCGCGCGGTCGAGGAGCGCGCCGGCCCTGGCCGGGTCGCGCATCGAGGCGCACACCTGATAGCCCCTCCTCGCGAACGACAGCGCGGCCTCCAGACCGATCCCGCTGCTGCAGCCCGTGATGAGGACCGTTGCCACGGCTGACCACCTGCTCTTCCCTCGGGAGACGTCGTCGTTCCGCAACCGCCCGAAGACTACGGCCGCCGCCGCGCGTCGTCCGCCCCTATGCGCCCCTACGTCCGTCCCGCGCCCGGCCCGCGGCCGACCGCCACGTGGCCGCCGCCGCGGGCACCGCGGCCCGGCGCGCCCGACGCGTCCTCGGCTCCTCAGCGGAGCGAGCGGAAGCCCGCACGGATCTCCCGCACCAGGAGGTCCGGCTGCTCCCATGCCGCGAAGTGCCCGCCCTTGCCGAGCCTGCGGTAGTGGACGAGGTTCGGGTACGCCTGCTCCGCCCAGCTCCTCGGGGCCTGGTAGAGCTCGTCGGGGAAGACGCTCACGGCGGCCGGCACGGAGACGCCCCTGACGACGAAGAAGGGGTCCTTGTTCTCCGCGTAGAGACGGGCCGCGGAGAGCGCCGTGTTCGTCAGCCAGAAGAGGGTGACGTTGTCGAGGACGTCGTCCCGCGTCAGGCCCTCGGCGTGCCCGGCGAAGGCCCGGGAGATCAGCTCCAGGCTGGCCGCGTCGTGGTCGAGCAGGAAGGCCGCCAGCCCGACGGGGGAGTCCGCGAGCGCGGTCAGCGACTGCGGGCGCGACGCCATCATACGGGCGTAGGCGTCGTGCCTGTAGACGAAGTCCAGCTGCCCGCACGCCGCCTTCTCCTCGTCGGACAGCGGCATCCCGGACGGCAGCGGACTGCCGGTCGCGATCGCCTCGTGGACGGCGGGCGGGACCGCGCCGGGCATGTTGGTGTGGATGCCGACCAGCCCCCGGGGCGCCCGCACCCCCATGAAGTCCGTGACGATCGCGCCCCAGTCGCCGCCCTGTGCCCCGTACTTCGTGTACCCGAGGCGGTCCATCAGCTCCGCCCAGGCGCGCGCGATCCGCTCCGGGGTCCAGCCGGTCGTGGCCGGCTTGCCCGAGAACCCGTAGCCGGGCAGCGACGGGACCACCACGTGGAAGGCGTCCGCGGCGCTCCCGCCGTGGGCCGTGGGATCGGTGAGCGGCGCGATGATCTTCAACTGCTCGACGATCGAGCCGGGCCACCCGTGCGTGACGACGAGCGGCAGGGCGTCGTCGTGGACGGAGCGGACATGGAGGAAGTGGATGTCCAGTCCGTCGATCTCGGTGACGAAGTGCGGCAGTCCTTTGAGCGCGGCCTCGGCCCTGCGCCAGTCGTACTCCGAGGCCCAGTAGCGCGCGAGTTCGCGGACCGTCGCGAGCTGCGTGCCCTGCGACTGGTCCGGGACGGTCTCCTTGTCGGGCCAGCGCGTGGCCAGGACGCGCGTACGCAGATCCTCCAGTTCCGCGTCGGAGAACCCGAACGTGAAAGGCCGGACCGCCGGCCCATGGGATGTGGCGGACATGGGGTCTCCTCGCCGGGCGAGTTCGTCGGAGGCCGAAAAGGGCTTCCCTTCCCGCGCTGTCGCGCTGTCGTTCCGCGAGGGCAACGTCCCGCCGGGGCCGGTGGGCGTCAACACCCGGCCGTGGTCCTACGTCCCGGACCGGCCGACTGCGGGGGTGCGGCGCAGACGGTGTCGTACGCCCCGGGGCGGCGGTCCGGAGCTTCCCGGCCGCCGGCCCAGAGCACACGGCCCGGGGCGCGCCGGGCCGTGTGCTCTCTGGGCCGTGTCAGCCGCCCGCCTCCGCCCTGCGGCGCAGGTCCGCCCAGGCGCTGTCGGCCAGGCCGGGTGTGAGCAGGACGTCGGCCGCGGTGCACGCCAGCGCCTCGGCGGCGGCGAGCATCGTCCGCCTGCCCCGCGGACCGGCGGCCGCGGCGGCGAACTCGGGGGTGTGGTCCGAGGCGTCGGGGTCCAGGATGGCGACGAACGGATGGATGGCGGGGACCCTGGTGCTGACGTTGCCGATGTCGGAGGAGCCGAGGAAGACCCCGGGGGAGGGGTCCCCGACGGTGATGCCGGCCCGCCGCAGGTGCCCGGCGAAGACGCGGGACAGCACCTCGTTGTCGCGGAAGTGCTCGTAGCGGGCCGACGCCTGCTCGACCTCGGCCCGGGTGCCGGTGGCCAGGGCGGTCCCCTCGGCGCACCGGGTCAGCTCGGAGATCAGGGCGTCCAGGTCGGTGCCGGTGGCGCCGCGCAGCCCGAAGCGCCCCTCGGCGTACGCGGGCACGATGTTCGTGGCCCTGCCGCCGTCGGTGACGATGCCCTGCACGTGGGAGCCCTCGGGCAGCCGGCGCTGGAGCCCGTCCAGAGCGGTGAACAGCCGGATGAGCGCGGCCAGCGCGTCCCGCCCCTCGGTCGGGTTGCCGGTGGGGTGCGCGGCCTGCCCGTGGAAACCCACCGTGTACTGCACCTGGGCGGTGAGCGGCGCCGTCGACCAGCTGTACACGCCCGGGTGGAACATCAGGGCCGCGTCGACCCCGTCGAAGACGCCCGCCTCGACCTCCTTCACCTTCCCGCCGCCGCCCTCCTCGGCCGGCGTGCCGACGACCAGCAGGGTCCCCTCGATCGGGCGCAGCGCCCGGTGCAGCGCCAGCGCCGCGCCGAGACCGGCGCCGGCGATGAGGTTGTGCCCGCAGGCGTGCCCGAGGTCCGGCAGGGCGTCGTACTCCAGCAGCAGCGCGACGCGGGGGCCCGCGCCGGAGCCCGCCGCCGCCGTGAAGGCGGTGGGCATGCCGGCGACGCCGCGCTCGACCGCGAACCCGGCGGCTTCGAGCTCCTTGCCGAGCAGGGCGGCGGAGCGGTGCTCCTCGAAGGCGGTCTCCGGGTGCGCGTGCAGGTCGAGCGCGATCTCCCAGAGCCGTTCGGCGAGGGAGGCGGTCTCCCGGCCGATGGCGGCGTGCACGCTGTCGGGGGTGAGGGGCATGAGGTCTCCAGACGGTGTGCGGTGCGGTGGCCCTCTCCGGCGGCGGGGACCGGCCGGAGGGCCGGTGCGAGCGCCGGCCGCGTCCGCGGCCGGTGGCCGGAGGGCGCCGCCGGTGGTGGCACGGGCCCGGGGCGTCGCAGCCGCGCGGCGGGGCCCGGCACCGGCGGCCACGATCTTCATCGTGCCGAAGTACCCAGGCGCGGGACCCGGACACCCGCGCCTGCGGTCCTCCGGACCCGCCCCTCGGGCACCGGCCACCGGAGCGGGACGTGGCCACGGCCCGCGCCGGGCGCGCCCCGGACCGTACGGCCGTGGTGCCGGATCACCGGCGTCACGGTCCGTACGCGGCGGCGGGCGCGGCGGGTGAGGTGATCGACGAGGAGCGGTGGCGGCGGGCCGTCCCCGCGCCGAACGGGACCGGCGGCAGGGCGGCCGTGCCGGGCAGCGGTCCGTCCGCACCGGTGACCTGGAGCGTCGCCGTCCCGGACCACCGTCCCGCACCGGCGCACGGCCGGTTCCGCGGCACCATCGGTGGCACGGGACCGGCGGCGAACGGACGCCACGGTGTGTCATACGCACCGCCGCGAGGGGCTACCGGTCCGCGGGGTCCCCCGCGTCGAAGGCCCGGGCGACGGCGAGACTGTCCTCGTAGACGTGGTGCCGTGTGACGAGGCCGTGCTCGACCGTGAGATGCAGGGCGAACCGCGCGCGGTACGGGCGTCCGGTGGCCCGGGCGGTCTGGCGGATCTCGCCGAGCACGACCGCGTCGCCGCCGTCCACGAGGACGCGCTCGACCGAGGTGGCCGCCTGCCCGGGCACATGGTGTTCCGCGAGGTCGCGGTAGTGGGCCGCGGCGTCGCCGCGGGTGGACCGGTGGCGTATCCACGGGGTGGCGGCGCGGCCGTGCTCGGACTCCGGCCAGTCCAGTCTCCAGTCGATCCGCTCCGCGTACAGCTCGGCGATGCGGTCGGGGTCGCCCTCGCCGATCCGGCGCAGCAGCTCCTGCACCACGGCGCGGGTGGCCGTGGACGTCTCCGGCGTCCCTGACGCTTCTGCGGACATGGCTGATCCCTCCGTCGTGAACCCGCGGGTCGGTGCGGGGCGACCACACTCCTACCAGCCCCGGCGCGTCACGACGAGCGCTTTTCGGGGCGGGCGGCGGCACCGTCACCCACCCCTCCGGCGGCCCTTCCGGCGGCTTCTCCCGCCCCCTTCGGCGGCGTCAGGAGGCGTCCGGCGCTCGTGGTCCCGTGCCGCCTCCCGCCGGCCGCAGACCGCCTCCAGCGGCGGTGACGCCACCCCGCAGTGCATCCGGCACTCGGGGCGGGCCCCGGAGGGTGCCCTCCCCGCCCCGGCGGCCGGGGCGCGCACGGCCGCCCAGGCGATCAGGGCGCCCGCCACCAGCAGCCCCGCGCAGATCGGCATGGCCGTCCGGAACGCGTCGGCGAACTCCCCGGCCACGCGGTAGGCATCCGGGCCCATGCCGGTCAGCAGCGGCAGCGCCGCCACGGCGACGAGTCCCGCCGCGCGGGCGGCCGCGTTGTTGATGCCGCTGGCCAGACCGGCCTTGCCGGTCTCCACCGAGGCCAGCACGGTGGCGGTCAGCGGCGCGACCAGGGTGACCATGCCGAGGCCCAGGACGACGAGGGCGGGCAGCACGTCGGGAAGGTATTCGGAACCCTCGGTCACGCGCAGCATCAGCAGCATGCCGGCGGCGCACAGCAGGGGACCGGCGGTCAGCGGGATCCGCGGCCCGATCCGCTGGGCCAGCGCGCCCGAGCGGCCGGAGAGCAGCAGCATCAGGACCGTCGTCGGCAGCAGCGCGGTGCCGGCGCCGAGCGCGGACCAGCCGACGACGACCTGGAGTTGGAGCGCGGAGAGGAAGAAGAAGCCGCCGAACGCCGCGTACACGCAGACGGTTACCACGTTGACGGCGGTGAACAGCCGGGACGCGAAGAGCGACGGCGGGAGCAGCGGGTCGGGGCGCCGCCGCTCGACGAGGACGAGGGCGACGCCGACCGCGACCCCGGCCGCCCCGGCCACGGGCACGCCGTCGATCAGGGCGTACGTGACGAGCGCCAGCGCCGTCGCGCCGAGGACCGCGCCCAGGGCGTCGAAGCGGCCGTGCCGGTGCGGATCGCGCGACTCGGGCACGTGCCGCAGGGCCACCGGCACGCACACCGCGGCCAGCGGCACGTTCAGCAGGAACACCCAGCGCCAGCCCGGCCCGTCCACGAGCCAGCCGCCCAGGAACGGCCCGACCGCCGCGCCCACTCCGCCGAGACCGGACCAGACACCGACCGCCTTCGCCCGGTCGTCCGGGTGGAAGGACGCCTGGATCAGCGCCAGGGAGCCCGGGGTGAGCAGCGCGCCGCCGACGCCCTGGAGCACCCGGGCGCCGATCAGGACCCCGGCGTTCGGGGCGAGGCCGCACAGCAGCGAGGCGAGCGCGAACCACACCACGCCGACGACGAAGACCCTCCGGCGCCCGTACCGGTCGCCCAGCGCTCCGCCCAGCAGGATCAGCCCGGCCAGGGTGAGCATGTAGCCGTTCACGGTCCACTGGAGCGCGGCCATGCCGGTGCCGAAGTCCCGGCCGATGCGGGGCAGCGCCACGTTGACCACGGTGGAGTCGAGCAGCGCCATGGTCGAACCGAGCACGGTCGCCAGCAGCACCCGGCGGCCCACGGCCGTGCCCGTCCGCACGGCCCCGTCCGCACCGGCGGCCGCGTCCTTTCGCGCCGGAGCCGGAGGAGCCGCCGGGGCGGGCGCGGACTCCGAGGCAGACGGCGCCGACGCCTCCGACGACCCGGGCCGCTCGTACGGTTCGGGCTGCTCGTACGGTTCGGGCCGCCCGTACGGCTCGGACTGCCTGTACGGCTCCGGTGGCATCCCTGGCGGGCGAGGCCCCTCACTGCCGCTGCTCATACCGGAATCATCCCGGCACCGCGCCCGCCCGACCAGCCCGCGCCCACGGCGATGTACGGGCCGCCGGCGCACGGGCGCGAGCACAGCGGGTTCGCCGTGCCGACGGGGCGGGGGAGCCGGGGCCCGGCGGAGGCGGGGACCGCGGGCACGCAGACGCCGAAGGGCCGCGGAACCCCGGCCCGGCCCTTCGTTTTCGGGACGTTCCCCGGACGGTGTGTTCGTCCTTCGGGCTGTGCACCGACGGAAAAGAGGAGAGGGTGAAGAATCGGCCGGGACATCGGTCCGGCCGGCAGGCGACCGAGACCCCGTCGCGCTGTCGGGCCACCTGTCCCGGCTGCTCGCCGTGCCGGGCGGTGAGCGCCCGTCCGCGGAACGTCCCGCAGGGACCGGGCAGATGTTCGATGGCACCGGTCGAGGAGACGTGACCCGCTGACGTCTCGTCACCGGATATCGTGCGGGGGGACGGCATCCCGTCCACACACCGTGCATGTGCGAGAGCGAGCCTTGAACAGGGAAGCAGCGAGAGCCACCCCGGCGGGCGGGCCGTGGCGGACCACCCAGGTGCGGGGGCGCCGTGTGTTCGCCACCACCGACGCCGAGACCGCGTGGGCCTTCCTGGACGCCACCTACGGCGCCCGCCTGGGCATCAACACGACGGTGGCGACGACCGACTTCCGGCACGCCCGCTCCGACGGAGGCACATTCTCCGTCGACGACTACCAGGTGCCCGCCGACTGGCGGTTCGACTCCGATCCGCTGAACGCCCTGGTGCTGGTACAGGCGACGCGCGGCCGTATCGAAGTGGGGTGCGGGGACGACCACCAGTACCTCGCGCCCGGTGACGTCGTGGTCCGTACCCACGGACCCGACCTGCCCTGCTCCGGCCGGGCCCACGACACCGAGCTGCGGATCGTGACCCTCTCCGAGCGGTCCTTCGTCGAAGCGACCGGTGGCGTGTACGACGAGCTGGACGGACCGCTGCGCCTGCCGAGCCGCGAGCCGAGGTCCCGGGCGCTGGCGCAGGCGTGGAAGCGCACCGTCACCTACCTGACCGACGACGTGCTGGCCAACCCGGAGGCACGGGCCGAGCCCCTGGTCATGAGCAACGCCGAGCGGATGCTGGCCGCCGCCACGGCCGCCGCCTTCCCGCGCACCGCCGCGCCCGGGGAGCCGTCCGACCGCTCCGACGCCACCCCGCCGCTGCTGCGGCGCGCCGTCGCCTACATCGAGTCCCACCCCGACGCCGACATCGGGGTGGCCGACATCGCCGCGGCCGTCCATGTCAGCCCCCGGGCCCTGCAGTACGCCTTCCGCCGGCACCTGGACACCACACCCGTCGCCTACCTGCGCCAGGTCCGGCTCGACCACGCGCACCAGGACCTGCGCCGCGCCGACCCGTCCGACGGCGACACCGTGGCCTCGATCGCCCTGCGCTGGGGCTTCCTGCACCAGGGCCGCTTCGCCCGGCTCTACCGCGACGCCTACGGCACCTCGCCCGGCCACACCTTGCGCCAGTGACGGGCGGACCGGCCTCCTGACCGGTCCGGCCCCGTGACCGGTCCGGCCCCTTGGCGGGCTGGGTCTCCCGGAGGGCCGGTCGCGTCCTCACCGCGTCACTTCGCCGGGCAAGTGCCCGTGTGCACCGGCGAGTCAGGGGCAAGCGGAGTGCACGCAGTGCGACAACCTCAGTCATCCGAAAGGGCGGACATCGTGTTGGCGATCATCTCCGCGGTCCTGTTCTTCATCGCCTTCCTGATCAACGCGGCCGACATCGCGACCAACGACATCTTCTCCTCGACCAATGTGATGCTTCTGGGCCTCATGGCGCTGGCCCTGCACCTGGCGGGCGTCGGGAGCGGCTGGTCCGCGCGCGGCCGCAGACGCTGACCCCCGGCCGCCGCGCCGGAACGGCGGGACGCCCGGTGGGGCGTCCGCCGACACGGCCGACGGCCGGACACCGCGGTGGCCGCCGTCCGTTCCCCCTGTGTGCGCAGGAGGGGGCGGACGACGGCCACTTGGCCGTGCGGGGGCCGAGCGGGCCGGCGTCGGTGTCACCGGACGCCGGCCGCGGGCTCAGCAGCCGAGGTTGCCGCCGGGCTCGACGCCGAGGACCTGGGTGAAGCGCTGGTAGTTGTCGATCCGGCTCTGGACCTGGGCCGGGTTGCCGCCGTTGCACTCCAGACTGCCGTTGATGGCGCGGATGGTCTCGCCGAACCCGGCGCCGTCGACGATGGCGTCGTGCGGCGTCATGGTGCCGGGGCCGCTCTGGGTGTTCCAGTACCACAGGCCCGTCTTCCAGGCGATGGACGCGTCGGTCTGCACGAGGTCGGGGTTGTTGAGCAGGTCGATGCCGAGGGCGTCGCCCGCGGCCTTGTAGTTGAAGTTCCAGCTGAGCTGGACGGGGCCGCGGCCGTAGTACTTGTCGTTGCCGGCCGGGCAGCCGTAGGGCTGGGTGGTGTCGCAGTAGTGCGGGTAGTTGGCGGTGTTCTGCTCCACCACGTACTGCAGGCCGCCGGTCTCGTGGCTGACGTTGGCGAGGAAGGCGGCCGCCTCCTGCTTCTTCACCGTGTCGCTGCCGGTGTTGGTGAAACCGGGGTAGGCGCCGAGCGCGGCGGTGAGGCCGCTGTAGGTGTAGAACGAGTTCCGGTTCGGGAACATCTCGTCGAACTGCGCCTCGCTGACCACGAACCCGGCGGCGGTGTCCTCGCCGGCCTGCTGCGCGGACGCCGTCGGGGCGAGCGTCGGGGTGCAGAGGGCGGCGGCCGCGCCGGTGGCGGTCAGCAGACCGAGGATGCGACGGTGCACGGTGTCGACTCCTGAAGAGTGGGGTGTGGGGGGACGGCGCGGGCCGCGGCGGAGAAGAGTGTGGGGGGCCGCCGCGAACGCGCGCCGGAAGCGGACCGGAAGGTGTGTCCCGGCCCGGGCGGGCCGGGACACGTTCTCCGGCCAGATGGGTCGGTACATGTCCTCCGGCCCGGGCCGGCCTTCACAGAGCCGGCCCGAGTGGCCTGTCAGCCGCCGACGTTGACGTCGATGCAGGCGTAGAAGGCGTTGCTGGTGTCGGCCACGTTCCAGACGGCCAGGACCTTCTGCTTGCCGGTGAGGCCGCCGAAGTCGACCTGGTGGTTCACGACCGCGCCCGGCTTGGCGCCGCCGTCGTCGAAGACGGCGATCCGCCGGCCGCCGGCGTAGTACTCCCAGGTGCTGGTGGAGTGCTGTGCGGTGAGCTTCCAGGAGAACGTGGTGTTCTTGGACACCGGAGTGACGACCCAGCCCTTGCTGTCGTCGTCCAGTTCGGAGAAGCGGCTGTTGCCGCCGCTGCAGCTGGTCAGGCCCTTGGGGCCCTCGACGCTCTGGGGCTCGTAGGTGATGTCCCCGCAGGACACCGTGCCCGCGGCGCACTGTGCCTGGCGGCTGGGCGGGTCGGAGATGTAACCGTGGGCGCTCGCCGAGCCGGCGGGGAGGCTCACGGCGAGAACGGGGGCGAGGACGGCGCCGGCGAGGGCGGCCGCCTTCCTGCTGGCGTGCATGCGGAACTCCTTCACAACAGGTCGTCCCGGGCACGCACGGCCGTGTGGGGGGACCGCGCGTGACGAGATCGACCTCTCGGGTGGGGCCAAGAGGCGCGAAGGTGACGCGCTCCCGCCGTTCCCGCAGGCGAGAGCTGCTCCCCATAGGGAATCAACTCTCCAAACGGGACGGCGAGTTCTGTTGGACTAGACCATACAAGGGTTGGTCATGACCGTGTCAAGGGTGCGGAACGGTGGCGTCCGCGGGGCGTCCGGGAGGTCGCGGAGGCGTCACGTTCCAGGAAAGAGGGGCGTGCACCGCGTCGCACACGTGTGAACCGGGCCTGTGCGGAGCCGTCGCACACCGTGTTGCGCGATCTCGAAATTCCGGTCCGATCGCCCGGTGCGGCAGGTGACTTGTGTGCGCAACGTGGTGTTCGGGCCCGTCGAGACGGCGGACGCTCCGGACCGGACATCCGGAGCGACGGAGTCTTCGCGGGGACGGCCCGGTCCCTCGAGGGGCGGTAAGGAGCGGCAGGCGCGAACGGCGCTCGGCCCGGCGCGGTGGATGGGCGAGCTACGGAAGCCGGCGGTCCCGCAGTGGACGATGTGACGGTTCCTCGGCCGGTCGCGCCGGACCGGAACCGCTCCGCCGCGGCGGCTTCCCGTGCGCGGACCCGCCTGACGGCCGCCGAGCCGACCGCGATCCTGGTGGAGTCGACCGCGGCCTCGATCGATCCGCCGACCGCGACCTCGATCGATGTGCTGTATGTACGATATGAACCCTTTCACTACTTTTTCACATATTAATGAGGCATACACCTGTTTTGGGGTGGTACTGGATTCGCTCCGGAACGTCCGGGCGGGCCAGGTACCGCTTCATCGGCGGCGCGGGGTCCGACAGCCGGAGGGCCTGGACGACCGGAGCCGGCCCGCGCGAACCGTGTGGGCCGCCAGCCGAACAGCTACCGCAGGAAGAGGAGAGAAGATGTCAGTTCCCCGGTCTCTCGCCGCCCTTCTGGTCGCCACGGCCGCCTCCACCGCATTGACGGCCGCACCCGCGTCGGCATCGGCCGCTCCGTCCACCATGCGGGCGGCCGTCATCAAGCTGACCAACGCCGAACGGGCCAAGGCCGGCTGTTCCGCCCTCAAACGGAACGCCGCGCTCGGTGACGCCGCCCAGCGCCACTCCGCGGACATGGCGAAGCACCATTTCGTCGGCCACGACGGCTCCAGTGGCAGCACCATGACGAGCAGGGCCGAGACGGCGGGCTACACCGGCTGGCGGGCGCTGGCCGAGAACGTCGCCGGCGGCCAGCGCACGGCCGCCGCCGTGGTCAAGGCGTGGATGAAGTCGCCCGACCACCGGGCCAACGTGGTCAACTGCTCGCTGAAGCACATAGGCGTCGGCTACGTGAAGAAGGACGGCCGCGCCTACTGGACGCAGGACTTCGGCTCGAAGTCCTGACACCGGCGCCCGCAGGGAAACACCGTCGCCGTTCCGGCGAACGGGAAACACCGTCGTCGTTCCGGCGGACCGCCGCGGCGGTCCGCCCGAACGGTGGCCGAGACCCGATCGGCATCCGCCCGGCCACCGCGCCTCGCGCCCCGACGCCCCACGTACCCTGTTCCCGTGCCGCCCTCCCGTCTGCATCGTGTCGCCGTTCTCGTGCTCGAAGGTGCGAAGCCGCTCGATGTCGGCATCCCCGCACAGGTGTTCACGACCCGCGCGAGCATGCCGTACGAGGTGCGGGTGTGCGGTGCGGAACCCGGTCTCGTGACCGGCGGCGACGGCCTGTCGTACCACGTCGCCCACAGCCTCGACGCACTGCAGTGGGCCGACATCGTCTTCATCCCCGGCTACCGCTTCCCCGGCCGCGACGAGCCGCCGCGGACCGTCGTCGACGCGCTGACCGCCGCGCACGAGCGGGGCGCGCGGCTCGCCGCCATCTCGACGGGCGCCTTCGCGCTCGCCGCCACGGGCCTGCTCGACGGCAGGCGCGCCACGACGCACTGGCACTACACGCAGGCGCTCGCGGCGAAACACCCTCTCGTCCGGGTCGACGAGAACGTCCTGTTCGTGGACGAGGGCAGTGTGCTGACGTCGGCGGGCGCCGCCTCCGGCATCGACCTGTGCCTGCACATCCTGCGCGGCGACCTGGGGGTGGCCGCATCGAACCACGCGGCCCGGCGCCTGGTCGCGGCCCCCTACCGCAGCGGCGGCCAGGCCCAGTACGTGCCGCGCAGCGTGCCCGAGCCGCTCGGCGAGCGGTTCGCCGCCACCCGAGAGTGGGCGCTGCACCGGCTCGCCGAGCCCCTCACCCTGGAGGCGCTCGCCCGGCACGCGGCGGTGTCGCCGCGCACGTTCTCGCGGCGCTTCGCCGAGGACACCGGGTACACGCCGATGCAGTGGGTCATGCGCGCCCGGGTCGACCTGGCCCGTGAGCTGCTGGAGCGTTCGGAGCGGAGCGTCGAGCAGATCGCCGCCGACGTCGGTCTCGGCACCGGCGCGAACCTGCGGCTGCACTTCCAGCGCATCCTCGGCACCACACCGAGCGAGTACCGGCGCACCTTCGCCCGGGGCGAGTAGCCGTCCGGTCCGGGGCGAGTGGTCCGTTCGGCCCGGGGCTGGTGGCCCTTCCGTCCGGCACCGGGGTGGCGGCCCGCTCGCCTGGCACGATCCTTGCGAACCATGGCGCTCACGCCACTGCCGCGGGCGGGCGGCGAGCGCGAGATTGGGTGGCGAACGGAAGGGACACCATTCATGACTCGCATCGCCATCAACGGATTCGGCCGCATCGGACGCAACGTGCTGCGCGCCCTGCTCGAACGCGACAGCGACCTCGAGGTCGTCGCCGTCAACGACCTCACGGAACCCGCCGGCCTCGCCCGTCTGCTCGCCTACGACTCGACGGCCGGCCGGCTCGGCCGCCCGGTGACCACCGACGGGGACACGCTCGTCGTCGACGGTCGGCGCATCAAGGTGCTCGCCGAGCGCGAACCGGCGCGGCTGCCGTGGGCCGAACTCGGCGTCGACATCGTGCTGGAGGCGACCGGCCGCTTCACCTCGGCCAAGGCCGCCCGCGCCCACCTCGACGCGGGTGCACGGAAGGTGCTCGTCAGCGCGCCGTCGGACGGTGCCGACGTCACCCTCGCCTACGGTGTCAACACCGACGCCTACGACCCGGCCCTGCACACGGTGGTGTCGAACGCCTCGTGCACGACCAACGCGCTCGCACCGCTGGCCGCGGTGCTCGACGAACTCGCCGGCATCGAGCACGGCTTCATGACGACGGTGCACGCCTACACGCAGGAGCAGAACCTGCAGGACGGCCCGCACCGCGACGCCCGCCGCGCCCGCGCCGCCGCCGTGAACATCGTGCCGACCACGACGGGCGCCGCCAAGGCGATCGGCCTCGTGCTGCCGAACCTCGACGGGAAGCTGTCGGGCGACTCGATCCGCGTGCCGGTCCCGGTGGGCTCGATCGTCGAGCTGAACACGACCGTCGCGCGCGACGTGACGCGGGACGACGTGCTGGCGGCCTACCGCGCCGCGGCCCAGGGGCCCCTCGCGGGCGTCCTGGAGTACTCGGAGGACGAGCTCGTGTCCTCCGACATCACGGGCAACCCGGCCTCGTCGATCTTCGACTCGGCCCTCACCCGCGTCGACGGCCGGCACATCAAGGTGGTCGCCTGGTACGACAACGAGTGGGGCTTCTCCAACCGTGTGATCGACAC
Source organism: Streptomyces minutiscleroticus (assembly GCF_014650875.1). Classification (GTDB taxonomy): domain Bacteria; phylum Actinomycetota; class Actinomycetes; order Streptomycetales; family Streptomycetaceae; genus Streptomyces; species Streptomyces minutiscleroticus. Next base: position 76,937 of record NZ_BMVU01000021.1, on the reverse strand, counting down.
GCTCGAACTCCTCGCCGCCCGCTGACCGGACGCCCGGCCGCGGACAGCCGCCCGCCGCGCGCGCCCCGGCGCGGACGGCGGGCGGCCCGGCTTCTGAAGCGGTACGCCGGATCCGGCCCGAGGCCGGCGCGAGCCGAGGCGGCGGACGGACGCGGCGTGCGGGCTCCTTCGGACGTCGGGCGGGGGCGCCGGCCGGTTCCCGTACACCGTAGTGACCTGGATCACATGGGGTGAGTCGAGTGCCGTGGCGGGGCAGCATCCGTACCCATGCATGACGGCCCGGGCCCGATGCGAGGATGAGGCGGCATGACAGCAGGGTGGTGTTCTCGCACGGTACGGGCCGCGGTGTTCGCGGCCGTCTGCGTGCTGCTCGCCGCCCTGGGGCACGTCGTGATGCCCGGCAGCGACGTCCCCGCGTGGGCGCTGGCCGCGGGCGCGGCGGGGACCGGCGCCGCCGGGTGGTGCCTGGCGGGCCGTGAGCGCGGACTGCCGCTGATCGTGGCGGTCGTGGTCGCCGCGCAGACGGCACTGCACTCGGCGTTCTCCCTTGCCCGGTCCTCCGGACCCGGGGGTCCCGCCTCCGGGTCCGGAGGCGGCACGGGGTCCATGACCACGGGCGCCACGGGATCCAGGTCCGTGCACATGAGCATGGGTACAGACACGGGCATGGACATGGGCTTGCACACCGGGGCGATGCCGCCGGACCCGATGTCCATGGGCTCCTCGGGTCCCATGAACTCCTTGGGCTTCGTGAACTCCCCGGGCCCCTTGGGTACAGGGCACACGGCCGTGAGCCACATGGAGTACATGGAGCACATGGGCCACTCCATGGACGCCGGTCCGTCGTCGTCCGGCATGCTCGCCGCCCACCTGCTGGCCGCGCTGCTGTGCGGCCTGTGGCTCGCGCACGGGGAGAAGGCCGCCTTCCGCATCCTGCGGGCCGTGGCCGGACGGCTGGCCGCGCCCCTGCGGCTGCTGCTCGCCCCGCCCCTCGTCCCTGACCGCCCCCGCCTGCGTCCGCGGCGCCCCCGTTCCGACCGGGCGCCCGCCCTGCTCCTTCTCGTCCACGCGATCACTTCCCGGGGTCCTCCCGTGGGGACGGCTGTCGTCTGACGACAGCCGGCCGGTACCCCGGGGCTGCCTGTGCGCGCCTCGGGCCTCGGTCGTACGCGCGCACGCGCCGTGGTGTCCTCCCGGCGCCGCACCGCCGCGCGTGGGGCCGCCCCCTCCCACCGGACCCCGCGCCCCGCGCGCCTTCGGTCCGGATCACGGATCCCGAGAAGGACACCAAGTGATCACTTATGCCCTGCCCGCCCCGCGCGGGGAAACCGCGGGAACGGTCTCGGCCGACGAGCCGGCGACCGCGTGGGCGCTGGCCGCCCGGAGCGGCGACGCGGACGCCGTCGAACGCTTCGTCCGGGCCCTGCACCGCGACGTCCTGCGCTACGTCGCCCATCTGTGCGCCGACCCCCAGGCGGTCGACGACCTGGCGCAGGACACGTTCCTGCGCGCCCTCGGCAGCCTCCACCGGTTCGAGGGCCGCTCCTCGGCGCGCGCCTGGCTGCTGTCCATCGCCCGCCGCGCGGTGATCGACGGCTACCGGTACGCCGCCACCCGGCCCCGGCTGTCGGACACGGCGGACTGGCAGGTCGCCGTCGAACTGGCCCAGCCGCGGGACCTGCCGGGCTTCGACGACGGCGTCGCCCTGCTGGACCTGCTGGCGTCCCTGCCGGACGAGCGCCGGGAGGCGTTCGTCCTCACCCAGCTGCTCGGCCTGCCCTACGCGGAGGCGGCCGAGGTCAGCGACTGCCCGGTCGGCACGGTCCGCTCCCGTGTGGCGCGCGCCCGGGCGACTCTGGCGGAGCTGCTCGAAGGGGCCGACGAACTCGCCGCCCTGGCGGTCTGAGCCGCAGGGGAGGCCGGCACCGGCCGCGCCGGTCGGTGCCGGCTGAAAGGGGCCGGGGCGTACGTCAATCGAGGGTGTGCACGTCAGTTGAGGCGGGCGACGTGCCGGGGGCCGGGAGGCGCGGGAAGGCGGTCCGACAGCGTGCCGTCGGCGGGCATCCCGCTCGGAGCCTCGCCCGACGGCCTGCGCGTCGGCCGCGGTGAGGAGCGGACCGGCCGCACAGGCGGGCCGTGGGCCGGCGTGAGGCCGGGCCGGGCGGTCCCGTGGCCGCGGCGGCCGCCCGGCCCGGGGACCAGGGGGCTAGAGGGCCGCCGCCGGGACCGGCGGCTCGTGCTCCGGGCCGCAGGCGGCCCCGCCGTCGCGGACGAGGGCGGCGTCGATGTCGACCTCGCTCATGTCGTTGACGATCACCGCCACCCGCAGGCCCTGGCGGTTGGTGAGGACGTGGTTGAGCGGGGTGGTCTTGCTGCCGACGTCGAGGAATCCCGACAGGACGGTCACGGGCAGGCGTCGCGACGGCATCCGCTCAGTCCTCGGGGCGCAGCAGACCGCGCCGGTAGGCGGGGACGAGGTGCTGCGGCACCAGGTGCTCCACACCGTCCACGGTGACCGGTACGAGGCGGGGCGCGGCGGCCTTCCACTGTGCGCGGCGGTGGCGGGTGTTGCTGCGGGACATCTTGCGCTTGGGCACGGCCACGGGGGCGTCCTTCCGTAGGGGCGGTTGCACGACAGCATACGACAATGATTTTCATTAATGGTAGGGGGTGCCCTCGCGAAGAGGCGTGCGGCGGTGGAGGCGGCCGTGGGGGGGGATGACTTCCGGTGGGCAGGGGCCCCACCCGGGCGGGCCAGGACTCGTTCCCACCCCGGAGGACCCATGGCCGAGCACTCCCGGCTTCTGCAGACCGTGCTGGACGCCACCAGGCCGGGAGAGCCCGCCGAGTTCTACCGGCGGTTGCTCGGGCTGACGTACCGGCCCGGTGACGAACCGCCCGCGGCCGGGGTGCCCGACGAGCCGGACTGGCTCGTGCTCCGCGACCCCGAGGGGGCCGACAGGCAGGCCTTCCAGTACGTCGACCGCCTCCCGCGGACGACGTGGCCCGACCCGGAGGTCCCGATGCAGCTGCACCTCGATCTCACGGTCCCGGACACGGCCGGGCTGACCAGGCAGCGCGAACGCGCGGAAGCGCTGGGCGCCGGACTCCTCCTGGACCGGTACGACGATCCCGACGAGCCGCTGTACGTGTTCGCGGACCCCTCCGGCCACCCCTTCTGCGTCCTCGTCTCCTCGGCGCACCGAGCCTCGGGCGGGCGGACGCGGCGGCCGGCGGTCGAGGCCGCCGCCTCGGCCGAGGCCACCGCTGCGAGGGGGCCGCTCCTCCAAAGCCGTCAGACGGGCGGTGACGGCGTCGGCGAAGCGGCCAGGAGCCGGCCGAGGTCCGCCCGGTCCTGGTCGGTCCAGTCGCTCACCCTTGCGTTGAAGCGCACTTCAATTGCCAGCATGACCGGCGCGCACCGCACCTCTCCGCCATCGGTCGAGGAAGGACCGGACCATGCCTGATGTGAACTTCGCGCTGGGGACGCTGGGATTCGGCACCACGGTGGACGCCGCGACGTCCCTGGACCTGCTGGACCGATTCGCCGACGCCGGCGGGACCATGCTGGACACGGCCGACTGCTATGCCTTCTGGGCCGACCCGAGCGGTCGCGGCGGGCAGAGCGAGGAGGTCGTCGGGCGGTGGCTGGCCCGCCGTCCCGGCCGGCGCGACCAGGTGTACCTCAGCACCAAGGCCGGTGCCGAGCCGGCCGGCCCCGGCGACTGGCCGGCCAACCGCCAGGGCCTGTCGGCGGCCGCCGTCGCGGCCGCCGCCGAGGGCAGCCTGCGCCGGCTGGGCACCGACCGCATCGACCTGTACTGGGCCCACATGGAGGACCGCACGGTCGCTCTGGAGGAGACCGCCGGTGCGTTCGCCGCGCTGGTGGCCGAGGGCACGGTGGGGCGGCTGGGCTGCTCCAACCACCCGGTGTGGCGGGTGGAGCGGGCCCGGCGGATCGCCGAGGAGCGCGGCTGGGCCGGGTACACCGCGCTCCAGCTGCGCCACTCCTACCTCCAGCCCCGGCCCGGTGTGCCGGTGCCCGGCCAGAACCACCGGTTCGGCTGGGTCACCGAGGAGGTCGTCGACTACGTCGACAGCGAACCGGACCTGTCCCTGTGGGTCTACACCGCCCTGCTGTACGGCTTCTACAGCCGTCCGGACGAGCGCCCGCTCCCCGAGGCCTACGACCACCCCGGCACGCCCCGGCGGCTGGCGGCCCTGGACAAGGTGGCCGGGGATCTCGGGGTGAGCCGGAACCAGGTCGTGCTGGCCTGGCTGACCGGCGGGACACCGGCCGCCGTCCCGGTCGTCGGCGTCAGCGACGCGCGGCAGCTCGACGAAGCCCTCGCCGGGGCCCGTCTGCGGCTGCCCGCCGAGCACCGCCGCCTCCTCGACGAGGCCGTCTGACGGCCGTACGCCGGGGAGGGCGCCCCCGCCGCACCGGAGCCGCCCGCGGTGCCGCGGACCGGTTCCACGGGGGAGCCGGATGTCGGGAAGGCCCCCGCGGTGCAACGGCGCTCCGGTATGGGTATCCCCATCGGACTCGGGATGTTCGATGCGGCGGATGCGACGGGGGCGAACGCATGCGGAGACAGGTGTGGTCCGGCAGTGCCGGACTGGAGGCCGCCGACGCGGTCTTCGAACTCATGAGACGGCTCATCGACGGCTTCCGGGCCAATCCTCCGGTGACACCGCTGGTGGTGCTCCAGGCCGCCGAGGAGGACGCCACCGGGACCCTCGACCGGCGGGTCGCGCAGGTGGTGGAGTTCGTCCGGCAGAGCCAGCAGCCCAGGGGGCTGATCGCCAAGCAGCTCGACGGCGGGGGCGGCCCGGACCCGTACTCCTCCGCCGTCGACATGGTGCGCCAGCTGTGCGAGCACTCCTGGGACAACCAGAGGCGGTCGCAGTACAAGCCGTTCGCGTTTCCGCGCTCGCGGCTGCTGCGGGCGATCGAGCAGGCCGCGCCCGAGGTCGGCGCGGAGGCGTCCACGACGGTGTGGACGGCCGCGGAGCGCCGTGAGCGGCTGGTGCGCAGACTGGGCGAGCTGCGCTGGCGGCCGGGCGGAGGCCCGGACGGAGGAGAGGGGGAGCGGCGTGTCCCGGCCCTGGCGCAGGGCGTCGGCGCCGTCGTCAACCCCTCCGGGTTCGTGGGGGCGTTGTTCATCGCCTGTCTCAGCGTGCTGCTGGGCGAGGGCGGCTGGCGCACGGCCGTGTGGGGCGGCGCGCTGGCGCTGGCGGGGTTCGGCCTGGTCCACCTGCTGGCGCGCAGCGCGCCGCCGCTGCTGTGGCTGCGCCGGGCCAGCCGGTGGTTCGCCACCACCACGTTCCTGGCGCCGCTCAGCGACCGGCCGGAGGCCGCCGACTGGTCGCGCTGGCGGCCGGCGAAGTCCTGGGAGGCCATCCGCGGACGGGCCTTCGCCGTCGCCCAGCAGGTGGTCGCCGCGCAGGCGGGCGACGCGACGGCCCGTCAGCTCCACGTGGAGCTGCGGGTGCTGGCGCTGCTGGAGGACCTGCGCGACAACTTCCGCCCGCGGGCGCTGGACCTGCGCCGTCGCAAGCGCACGGTGCCGCCGGTGGTGTACCTGCCCCGTGCCACCGAGGAGGACGGCGGCCTGCTGCTGCTCCGCACCATCAGCAACGTGCGCAGCCGGCGCAGCGAGGTCGACCCGCTGCTCGTGCTGGCCGCGATCCCGGCCGCCGCGCACCTGCGGCCGCCGGGCTCCGCGGACCCCGCACCGTCCGCCGGGCCGGCCGGCGGCGACTCCGAGGACGAGGAGCATGCCTTCGGGGCGGACGCCAGGTACCAGCGGTGGGTGACCGACCTCAACGCCGGGCAGTCCCCGGGCCGGTCGGCCGCCCTGCCGTGGATCCTGCGCATACCGCTGTCCTCCGAGGAACTGCGCCACCGGTACTCCGCGCAGCACTCCACCCACAGGATCCGCCGCACACCCGCCTGGCTCCTGTGGTCCAGGCCCTGCCTGGCCGTGCTCCTCGCCCTCGGCCTGGGCGCGGGCTTCCTGGGCAACCGGCACATGGCCCAGCGCTACTGCGAGGGCCGGCTGCTGGGCTCCAACACGGACTCACGCCTGTACGACGGCGAGTGCGTCGGCGTCGCCACGGGGAGCGTACGGCTCGCGAAGGGCAACGGCCTGAGCCTGTACGGCGCCGGTAAGGGCGTCACCTTCGACGCCGTCGAGCGGGCGATCAGGGCCGAGAACGCGGCGATCGGACCGGAGGACGACCACGTCACGATCGTCTACGCGGGCCCGGTCACCGCGGCCGATCCCGCCGACACCCGCAAGGGGCTGGAGGAGATCACGGGGGTCTACCTCCACCAGCACTACACCAACGTCAGCACCGACCAGCCGACCAAGATCAAGGTGCTGCTCGCCAACGGCGGCGAGCACATGCTGCACGTCCTTCCCATGGCCCGGCGCATCGCCGATCTGGCCCGGCGCGACCGGTCCGTCGTGGGCGTCGTGGGCATGGGACGCAACACCACCGAGACCGAGCGGGCCGTGCGGATCCTCAAGGGCGCGGGCCTGCCCGTGGTGAGCACCACCAACTCCGGCAGCGACCTGGCGCGCAGGCTGTCGAACTGGTTCGGCCTGGCCGCCACCGACGAGGAGCAGGCGGACGCGCTCCGGCTGGTGGCCGGGCAGCTGGCCGCGCGCGAGGACGGCGCGCGGGCCGTCGTGCTCTCCCGGGCGGTCGGCAGCGAGAAGGACCGCTACACCACCGAGCAGGCCAGGGTGGGCCGGGAGATGCTCGTGGAGGCCGGCTTCGCGCCGGTGTCCGCCCGGACCTACGGGCTCAGCTCCCAGGGCGAACCGGAGCTCACGGACCCCGTCGGCGACATCTGCGGCAGCGAGCCCGTGCCCAAGGCCCTCTACTTCGCGGGCCGGGTGGAGGACGTGCCCAACCTGATGGCCCAGCTCGGCTCCACCCCCGGCTGCTCGGGGCGCGGCATCACGGTGTTCACCGGCGACGACCTCGCCAAGAGCAACTACGACGAGGGGGAGAGCCTGCGCATCCCCGACGAGACGACCCTCTACCACTTCGCCCTCGCCCCCATGGGCCTGGCCGCCGCGACCGGCTTCTACCGGGACGCCCACCGCGCCCTCACCGCCCTGCTCCCCGCGGGATCACCGAGCGCGGAGCTCGCCGACCCGGCGCGGCCCTGGGACGACGCGCTGTTCTCCAGCGGGCAGACGGCGCTGGCCTACAGCGCCATGGCGGTGCTCTACCGGGCGTCGAGGTACCAGGACGCCCCGCAGACGGCCGCGGAGACCTGGGCCGACCTGCGCTGGCGCGCCAACCCGAGCCTGCCGGTCGGCACGGTGAGCTTCGCCGGCAGCCGCCCCTACGCCGACCAGGAGGGCCACGGCTACGAGATCGTGCGGGTGACCTACGAGGACGGCGAGATGCGGTCGGTGAGCGTCTGCGGACGGCGGGCGGGCAGCGACCGGAAGCTCACCGCACCGCCCGGACCCGAGGGGGCCGAGGCACACACGGTGTGCCGTCTGCAGTGACGGTGCGCACGGACCGGAGCGCGGCCGCGTTCGCCACGGTGTCCCGCGGCCGGTCCCGTCCGCGTACGGTCCGCTCCCTCCCGGGCGGCCGGAGCGGACCGGCCCCCCCCGCGTCTCGCGGGCCCCGGGTGTCCCTTCGGGACCCGCTCGACGCGCGACGGCTCCGCCCGGCGCGCGACGGCACCGGCGGCCGGGCGGCGGACGCGGTCGGCGTCCGGGGCGGGACGCGGCTCAGAACTCCTCGTGCGTCTCCGGGTCCCCGCCCAGGCGCCGGTGGGCGCGGTCGGCGACGGCCCGCATCTCGGAGGCGTCCAGTTCGAAGCCGAAGACGTCGAGGTTCTGCCGCTGCCGCTCGGGGCTCGCGGACTTCGGGACGGGCACGGCGCCCAGCTGGACGTGCCAGCGCAGCACGACCTGCCCGGGCGTCACACCGTGTGCTTCGGCGACCCGGGCGATCGCGGGGTCCTCCAGCAGGTCGCTGCCCCGGCCCAGCGGGCTCCAGCTCTCGACGACGACGCCCTTGTCCGTGTGGAAGGCGCGCGCCTCCTCCTGGGGGAGGAGCGGGTGCAGCTCGATCTGGTTGACGGCGGGCAGGACGCCGGTCTCCTTCTCCAGGCGGTCGATGTGCTCGGCGGTGAAGTTGGAGACGCCGATGGACCGCACGAGACCCTCCTCGCGCAGCTTGATCATGGCCTTCCAGGAGTCGACGTACTTGTCGACGCGGGGCAGCGGCCAGTGGATCAGGTACAGGTCCACGTAGTCGAGGCCGAGACGCCGGCGGGACTCCTCGAAGGAGGCGAGGGTCTCCTCGTAGCCGTGGTGCCGGCCCGGCAGCTTCGTCGTCACCACGATCTCCTCGCGGGCGACGCCACCGGCGGCGACACCGCGGCCGACGCCGGTCTCGTTGCGGTAGTTGGTCGCCGTGTCGACGAGCCGGTAGCCCAGCTCCAGGGCCTTCGCGACCGCCCGCTCCGCCTCGTCGTCGTCCATCGGCCAGGTGCCCAGGCCGATGCCGGGGAGCTTCCTGCCGTCGTTGAGCGTGTGCACCGGAATGCTGGTCACGGTCCGACCTTCCCTCTCGATGGTGTCGTACAGCGAGTACGGGTTCCCGCTCGGTGCCGGGAGGAACGGCTTCCGGGAAGCGAGCGGGAGACGTTTCGAGACAGTGTCGCGCGGCCCCGGCACCGGTCCCTCCGGACCTCCCTTCGCCGGGCAGATCCGAAATTTTTATTGCGCAAATTGTCTTTTGTATCTACCGTGACGGCATGCCACCGAAGCGCGAGCCCGACCGGATCACCGACCTCTCCCGGCTGAAGGCGTTCACGAACCCGCTGCGGATGCAGCTCTACCGGCTGCTGTACGCCGCGGGCTCCGCGACCGCCTCCCAGCTCGCCGAGCAGGTCGACCAGGCCCCGTCACTGGTCAGCTACCACCTGCGCAAGCTGGCCGAGCACGGCTTCGTGGCCGAGGCGAGCGGCCGGAGCGCCGACGGCCGCGAGCGGTGGTGGCAGGTCGCGTCCGAGGAGGGCTGGGGCTTCAGCGGCTCGGACTTCGCGGACACGCCCGAGGGGGCCGCCGCCGTCGGCGCGGTGACCCGCGGCATCCTCGACACCCGCGTCGCCCAGTACCGCGCGTACCTGGACCAGACGTCCGCCTGGGGCAGGGAGTGGACCGACGCGTCCTTCAGCTCCGAGTCGCTGCTCGACCTGACTCCGGACGAACTCGCCGAGATGAGCCGCGAGCTGGAGGCGCTGACCCGGCGCTGGCGGGAGCGGGGCAGGGCCGCGAGGGCGGCCGGCGACACCGAGAACCGCGAACACGTGTCCGTGCACCTCTACGGCTTCCCGTTCCGGCCCTGACCCGGCCCGCACAGTCCTGACCCGACCGTACGTACAGCCCTGACCCGGCGTACGTACAGCTCTCACTCGGCCCGTGCAGTCCGGCACGGCCCGTCCCCGACCCGCTGGAGCCCGCCATGGCCACCGTGGAGACAGCCCTGCCCGAACGCGCCGGCGCGCCGGCCCACCGCGACGGCAACGTACTGCGCTGGCTCGCCGCGTACACCGTCTCCCTCGTCGGAGACGGTGTGTACTTCGTCGCCCTCGGCTGGGCCGCCCAGGGGGCCGCGGGCCCGGCCGAGGTCGGCCTGGTGATGGCGGCCGGGGCGGTGCCGCGCGCGGTGCTCATGCTCGGCGGGGGCGTGCTGGCGGACCGGTTCGACCCCCGCCGGGTCGTCCTCGGCAGCGACGTGCTGCGCTGCCTCCTCGTCCTCGCGGTGGCCGCGGGCGTCGCACTGACGGCGCCGGCCCTGTGGATGCTGGTCGCGGTGGCGCTCGCCTTCGGCGCCGTGGACGCGCTGTTCGTCCCCGCGGTCGGAGCGCTGCCGCCGCGGATCACCGGCCCCGACCAACTGGCCCGGGTCACCGGCATGCGCTCCTTGGCGATGCGCCTCGGCCAGGTAGCGGGCCCGCCGCTCGGCGGTCTCGCCATGGGGACCGGCGGCGCGGCGGCCGCCTTCGCCGTCGCCGGCCTGCTCTTCGCCCTGTCCCTGCCGCTCCTGCTGACCGTACGCATACACCCCCTCGAAGCACGCGGCGAAGCACGGCCCGCCCCCGGCACCGTGTGGAAGGACCTGCTCGACGGCCTGCGCTACATCCGCCGCCACCGTCTCATCGGCCCGCTCGTCGCCGTCGGCGCCGTCTGCGAACTCGGCCTCACCGGGACGCTCAACGTCGGCATGGTGCTCCTGAACGCCGAGCGCGGCTGGGGACCCTCCGGCTACGGCTGGATCGGAGGCGGCTTCGGTGCCGGGGCGGCGGCGGGCGCCGCGCTGCTCGCCGTCGTGGGCCGGCTGCCCCGCGCCGGCCTCGTGCTGACCGCGGCACTGCTCGTGAGCAGCGCGGGAGCGGCCGCCGTCGCGCTGGTGCCGGCTCTCTGGGCCGCCGCGGTACTGGCCGCGGTCGTCGGACTGGGCGCGGGTCTCTTCGGCGGCCTCGACAACGCCCTCGTGCAGACCGCGGCGGACCCCGCCTACCTCGGCCGGGTCACCTCGGTCGTCATGCTCACCGTGATCGGCCTGGCGCCTCTCAGCTATCCGCTGGTCGGTGCGGCCGTCGGGACCTGGGGCGCGGCACCGGTGTTCGTCGGCTGCGGCGCCTTCGCCTCCCTGGGGGCGGTCGTCGCCCTGGCCTCCGATGCCGTACGCCGTGCCGAGCTGCCCCGGCGCCGGACGCGGGCGACCGCCTGAGCGCACCGGTCGGGGCCCGCCGGCGGTGTCACGCCGGGCCCGGCCGGGAGGTCCGGCTCGGTGTGGCCGGCCCGGTCCCGTGGCGGGAGGTCCGGCTCGGTGTGGCCGGCCCGGTCCCGTGGCGGGAGGTCCGGCTCGGTGTGGCCGGCCCGGTCCCGTGGCGGGAGGTCCGGCTCAGTGCGGCCGGGCCAGTCCCGCGACGAGGAGTCCGACCAGGCGGCGCGCGTCGTAGCGGGAGTCGTGGTCCGAGCCGATGCAGAGGTTGCCGACGCCGCGCAGGAACGCGTAGGACTCCATGCCGGAGCGGATCTCGCCGGCGTCGGCCGCCGCGTCGAGCAGCTCCGTGCACACGGGCAGGAGGCGGTCGAGGAAATACGCGTGCAGCGTCTCGAAGCCGGCGTTGTCGGACTGGAGCACGGCGGCGAGCCCGTGCTTGGTGACCAGGAAGTCGACGAAGAGGTCGATCCACTGTCCGAGCGCGGCGTAGGGCGACGCGCTCTTCGACAACAGGGCGGGACCGGCCTCGGCGAGGGCCTCGACCTGGTGCCGGTAGACGGCGACGATGAGGTCCGCCCGCGTCGGGAAGTGGCGGTAGATGGTGCCCATCCCGACACCCGCCCTGGCCGCGATGTCGCGTACCGGCGCCTCCACGCCCGACGCGACGAAGACCGCGGCGGCCGCGTCGAGCAGGTTCTCCTCGTTGCGCCGGGCGTCCACCCGCTTGGGCCGGGCCGTGCGCCCCGTGCCCTCCTCGCCGTCGTTCACCGCGTCGCTCCTTCCGCCGACCCCTGGCCCCGACCGGGCCCGCCAAAGCGGAACGTTGCACCGTATATTTTCCGGAGCGTCGTTCCGTTTGCTTATGATGCCAGAGCACGGGACCGCCGCCAAACCCCGCATGCCCTCACTCGACGCCCCCTGCCCCCTCCCCGGTGGAGGAACACCGTCATGCAGTGCCGCACCTCGGGCCGTACCGGTGTGCAGATCGGCTCCCTCGCGCTCGGCGCGATGAACTTCGGCACGCTCGGGCGCACCACCCGGGAGGACGTCACCGCCCTCGTCGACGCCGCCCTGGAGGCCGGGACCAACCTCGTCGACACCGCCGACGTGTACATGCGCCGGCGCGTCGGAGGAGACGGCCGGCAAGGCGATCGCCGGGCGCCGGGACGACATCGTGCCGGCCACGAGGGCGGGCCTGCCATGGGCGACCAGCGCAACCGCCGGGGCGGCTCGCCCCGCCGGCCGGTCACCGCGCTGGACGACAGCCTGCGCCGCCTGGGTGTCGACCACGTCGACCTCCACCGGATCCACCGGTGGGACCCGCGCACCGGCGACGAGGCGGGCCCGACCATGATCCAGCCCGCGCTCGGATCCGTGACCGCGCATCCCGCCGTGACCAGCGCGCTCATCGGCCCCGCACGCTGGACCACCCGCATTCGCAGCTCGCCGCCGCAGACACCGTGCTTCCCGCCGACGTGCCCGACGCGATCGTCGCCGGGGCCCCGGCCGGAGTTCTCGCCCGTGCGGCGGCTACCCGGGCTCCCGCCGGGACGTCTCCTGCGAGACCTCTTCCCGGCCGGCCTCAGGGGGAGCCGAGACGGATACGGGTGATCCGGTCCTCGCCGGCCGGTCCGGAGGCCGACTTGTCGAGGACGTAGGCCATGCCGTCCTGCGTCAGGTGGACGTGGTTGGGAAGCGCCTCGGTGGCGACCGTCTCCACGACGGTCCCCGCACGGGGGTCGACGACGGACACACTGTCCGCCAGGCGGTTGACGGCCAGGACACGGCCCGAACGGCTGTCGGCCGCTACGGACTTGGCGCCCTCGCCGGTGGGGATCGACCGGGTGACGACGCCCTTGCGCAGGTCGACGACCGACACGGTGCCCGCGCCCTGGCCGGCGGTGCAGGCGGTGCGGCCGTTCGCGGAGAACGAGACCGAGAGGGGGCCGTCGCCCGCGGGGACGAACCGCGGGACGGCGGAGCCGGGGGAGACCTGGATGAGGCGGTCGTTGGTGAAGTCGGAGGCGAGGACGGTGCCGGTGCGCTCGTCCACCGCCAGTCCCGTCGGACCGGCCCCCTCGACCGTGACGCGCCCGACCTCCCGGTACGTACGGCTGTCGAAGGCGACGACGGAACCGCTCCCGAAGGCCGTCGCCCACACCGTGTCGCGCCTCTCGTCGACGACGATCTCGCGTGCGTGCGCGACGCCGGGCACGGCCGCGAGGTGCCTGCCGGTCCGCTGGCTGTACCACTGCCAGGAGCGCCTTGTGCCCGTGCCGCTTCGTCCTGCCCTCGAACCCCTCCTCGACCTGCTGCGCTGTCCGACGTGCCAGGCACGTCTCCGTCCCGATCCCGGCCGTGGCGCCCTGCGCTGTCCGGCGGGCCACACCTTCGACATCGCCCGTCACGGCTACGTCGGCCTTCTGACGGGTGCTCGTGCCACCAGCGGCGACGACGCGGACATGGTCCGGGCCCGGGACCGGTTCCTGGCCACCGGGAAGTACGGTCCCGTCCGCCGCACCGTGGCCCGCCTGGCGGCCGGCGCCGTACCCGGGCAGGGCGCGGTCGTGGACGTCGGCTGCGGTACGGGCCACTACTTGGCCGGCGTACTCGACCACCTGCCCGGCGCACACGGTCTGGGTCTGGACACCGCGGCGCGCGCACTGCGCTCGGCGGCCCGGGCCCATGCGCGAGCCGCCGCAGCGACCTGGGACGTCTTCCGTCCCTTCCCTCTGCGCGACGGAGCGGCCGACGTGGTGCTGAACGTGTTCGCCCCGCGCAACCCGTCGGAGTTCCACCGAGTGCTGCGCTCGACCGGCCGGTTAGTGGTCGCGCGTCCCACCGGGCGGCATCTGGCCGAACTGCGCGGCCGGGTGCCCGCGATGGTCACGATCGACCCGGCGAAGGAGCGACGCCTGCACCGAGCGCTGGACCCTTTCTTCGCGGCCGTCACCGAACGGGTCGAGTACGTCACACCGTTGACCAGGCCGGAGGCGCTCGATCTGATGGGGATGACACCGAGCGCACGTCACCTGAGCCGTGCGGACACGGACGACGGCGTCCCCCTGCCCGACCGGGTCACCGTCTCCGTGCTGGTGACCGCCTATGAACCCCGGTGACGGCCGGAGCGGACGTCGGCGACCCGCGGCCCGGACCTCCGCGGCCCGAGCTGCCGATGCTCACTGGTCCCGTGCTCCTTCCTCGAGCCCTTCTTCGTACGGCACGCGGAGGGCCTGCTCGACCCGTGGGAGGGCGCTCCTGCGCCTGCTCGGCGAGGGCTTCTTCCAGCCGCCGCTCATGGCGCGCGCCGCGGCGTAGGCGCTTCCACCGCCTGCGGAAGCCGTCGCCAGGTCCGCCCGGCACGGCCGTCCGGCCGCGCGTGTTCCTCACGTCCGGCCGCAGGGACACGTTCCTGGTGCCTGCCCGCAGGGTGCGTCTCCCGAGGGCGGGGACGGTGAGGAGGGTCAGACCTCGAGGCTGTTCTCGATCCTCTTGAGCTGGTGCCTGGCCATCGCCAGGTTGGCGCGCCGGGAGTCGAGCGCCAGGTACAGGAACAGACCGTTGCCGTCCTGTCCCCTGAGGAGGCGGATGAGATGGTACTGACTGCTCAGTGTGATGAGGATGTCCTCGATGCTGTCGTCGAGCCCCAGGTGTTCCATGGTGCGGAGCTTGGCGCGGACCACGTCGGTGTTCCCGGCCGCGGCCACGGTGAGGTCGAGATCCTTGCCGCCGCCGACCGTGCCCAGCGCCATACCGCTGGTGTAGTCGACGAGCGCGGCTCCCAGCGCGCCCTCGATCGAGGTCATCGCCTCTTTGAGCGCTGTTTCGGTGTTCGTCATGGTCGGTGTTCCTTTCGTACGACGGGTTCGGCCAGTGCGACGTGTCCGGTCCGTGCGACGTGTCCGGTCCGCGTTGCGTGTTCGCTCCGCGTGACGTGTTCAGTGACCGGTCCCGCCGCGGTGAGCGGACGACGGTGGTGTCCCGAAGGTGGGGGCGGCCGGGGCGCCGGCCTCGGTGACGGGCGTACGGAGGGGGAGGCCGGAGGGCGTGAGGGGTGGTGCGGCCGGGGGAGTGACGGACGGCACGGCGGAGGGCCGTTCGACCGGTCGCCCCGCTTGGTTCGCTCCGGAGGGCGTGGTCCGCCCGGTGCCGTCAGGTCCTCCGGTCTCTCCCGCGGCACCGGGGGAGCGGGCGGCGGACATGGTCTTGGGCGGGTGCACCGCCCTGTCCCCGGCGGCCGCCGCCGTGGTGGCGGCCGCGAGGATCTCGGCGATGCGGCGGCCGGACCGCCGGCCCTCCAGGTGCAGCCGGCCGACGTTGACGCGGTCCTCGGCCAGCAGGGTCAGCACGGCCGAAGGGCCGGCCGCGTAGGTCGCCACGTAACCGTGTTCGCCGCGGACGAGCAGTTCGCGGAAGCCGCCGCGGGCCGTCGCGTCCGTCATGCGTACGGCGACGCCGAGCGAGGCGGCGGTGAGGGCGGCCACGCCCTCCGGTTCCACGCCGGGGGCGTCGTGGGCGAGCACCAGCCCGTCGACACTGGCCGCGAGGGCGCCTGTCAGCTGAGGAATGCGGCTCCGCAGGCGGTGCAGTTCGTCCAGGGCCTCTGTTTCGGCCGCCATCAGGTGTTTCCTCTCGGCACGCTGTCGAAGCGCGCGGATCACAGGGCCTCCAGAGCTTCTTTGAGGCGGTGCAGCAGAGCGATGTCCTGGTCGGGGCTGTGGACCGGTGGGAGGACGGTCGCGGTCCTCGTCCCTGTCTCCGTCTCCGTCACGGTTCCCGTCCCCCTCCCCGTCCCCGTCCCGGACTCGGGGAGAGGGGCGGGGGAGACCGTCGGCGCGGTCGCGGTGACCAGGCCGGCCGCTGCGAGCCGCCGCAGTTCGACCACGGTGTGGAAACCGGGCCGTCCCAGGGCCAGCGAGATGTCCGCGGCCGTGCGCTCGCCGTCCACGCGGTCGAGGACCGCGCGCCGGCGGGGCGGCAGGGTGAGCCCGTCGCAGGACCCGGCCCGCCGGACCGGCTGGGTGTCGGTCGCGGAACGACGCCATATGCGGTCCAGGAGCCGTCGACGCCGTCGGGTCTCCCGTTCCACGGCCGTCACGGGGACCGGGCGCACCGGCCCGATCCAGTGGGCGACACCGTGGCGGAACCGGGTCGGCCCGTCGTGCGACGCCAGCGTGAAGTACGCGGCGTCGTACAGGGCCCCCAGGTGGCACAGTTCCAGGGCGCCGGCGGACAGCTGACCGCTGTCGATGAGGAACCGGCCCACCCGCTGCGCGGGACCGGCCTTGTCCACCGCCTCCCACCAGCCCTCGGGCCGCACCGTTCCGCCGGTGGTGAGCAGGACGTCGAGTCCCGGGGTGGCGGAACTCTCGGCGTGTGTCACCAGGCCGTCGTGGAGGTACAGCACACCGTGGTCCCGGGTGAGCGCGCCGCTCGCCCGCTCGGCGGCCAGCCGCCTCAGCATCGGCCAGACACCGGTGTCCGCCGTACGGTCGTCCGCGGTGCGGCCGCCCGTCGTGAGCGGGACGGCGGCCGTCATTCGATCACCAGTCGCTCCGCCATCTCGCCCAGCCGGATGCGGGCCAGCGCGAGGTTGCCTTCCGTGCGGTCCAGCCACAGATGGAGGAAGACGCTGCTGTCGAACGTCGTCCTGACGAATCGCATGAGGTGGTAGCTGTCGCTGTTGGTGAGGATCAGATCGTGGACGGGGAGTTCGCCGTCCTCCCGGTCCGTCCCGCCCGAGGGTGCGAAGGCCTTGTGCTCCGCGGCGAGCCGGGCGAACTCGGCCGTCTCCGCCGCGGTCGCCTCGTGGTCCCCGTCGGGGGAGTCGCCGATCGTGCCCAGGGGCAGTCCGCTCGTCCAGTCGACCACGGAGGCGCCCCGGGCGCCGGGCACCCGTATGGCCTCCAGCAGGCACGCATCGATACCGGACACGCCGCTCCCCTCACTTCTGAACACACTGTTTCGCGCTCGGTAGTGGAGAAGCTACTCGCTGTGTGCTTGTGGGATGAAGGAAACGATGCATTTATTTGCGTGACAAACCTTTTGCCCGTCCGCAGTGGTGGTCTGTGCTATACGGGCTTCCGGGTCTCCCCTGCCGGGGAGTCAGTTGCCGCCCTGCAGGCCGGGGTTGGTGGTGCAGTCGGGGCAGGCGAACACTTCGGCGTCGAGGTTGACCGAGCCGACGCACCCGCGGGCGATGCCGACGCTGATCGCGCCCTGTGCCAGCGGGACGCCGCACCAGACGCAGGCCCGTCCGGCCCACTGCTCGGCGGTGAGCGTCTGGGCGCGGGGGAGACGGTGCGCGCTCATGGGCATATCGCAGAGGGAGGCGGCGGCGGGTGCTGGGCCGACCCGGTGCCGGCCGGCTCGCCGGGGAAGAGGCCGACGGGGCCGGGCCCCGGTGTGACCGGCACTGTGGTCACGGCGGTTTGCCGGGGCGACACGTCCGCCCCGGGGTAACCGGTGACGGTGCGCCGGGCACTCGTCGTGGCCACTGCACGTTCGCTCGTTGTGCCGTGCACCAGGTGGTCCCTCCTTCCCTTGAGCGGCGCCGGACGGAACACGACGTACGGCGGCAGTGGTGCGCTGTCGCCACACTTCCGCACTTCCGCACTTCTCCTTTTCTGTGCCTCTGTTCCTTCCTGCGGGGCTGCGCCGGGAGTCGACGTGCGAGCCCCTGTCTCCCCCACTTCCGTGCTTCGCCGGTGCGCGGATGCAGCGCGCCGCGACATCCCGCGAAAAACGGCCCGGTACACCCCGCTGCCCTCCCGCCGTCTCGGCCTGTGCCGTCGCTGCGTGTGCAGTCTCCGCCCGGGGCACTTCCGTCAGTTCCGGGTCCGGGTCCGGGTCCGGGCCGGTCCGAGCATGATTGCCCCATGCATGAGGTCGGGGACCGTCACGGGCGGCCGCGCTGCACGCTGACCGGGACGGAGCACGGCCGCGTCCTGGGTGTGTGCGCCGAGGCGGAGGGGCTGTTCGGTGAGTCCCTGCGCCAACGTGCGAACTCTTCGGCTGGCTTCCGGAGGCGGGCGAGGTGTCGGGCCGGGTCGGTGGCCGGGTGTGGCTGGTACCGCGGGACCAGTCGGTCGAGCCCTGGGCGCTGGAGGACGTGGGGGGCGTCTGACGACGGGCGAGGGCGGGCGACAGCCTCGTACTCACCGGCCTGGACGACTACGAGGGGCCACCCGAGGGGTATCGGGGCCTGGTCCGGCTGCACGACGAGCGCCGGTGGCCGGGCTCCTGCCGGAAGTTCGCCCGCGTCCTGCCGCCCGAGCGAGCGGTGCCTCGGCTCGTCCTGCGCGGACTGGCGCCGAGCGCACTGTTGCGGCAGGCGCCGCGGCCGGTGACCTCCGATCCGACGGCGGTAACCGCTCCCGTCCACTCGTGATCGAAGGCAGCCGGGGTGACACGGTCTCGTTGGTGCAACGGTGAACGTCGGTGGCGGCAGAGGGCCGGAAGCGGAGAGAACCGGGCGGGAAAGGGGCGGAAGCGAGAGGGTAGGGCAGCGGAAAGGGCCGGAACCCGGTGGGTTCCGGCCCTTCGCTGGACCTCGGTGCCGGCCGTCAGGCGGTGACGATCTCCCCGGCGTGGCCGTGCAGGCGGGCGACGACCTCGGTGAGCTGCGCGGCGACCTCGGCGTCGTCCGACGGGTGGGTCTCGGCGAAGCGGGTCACGGAGCCCGGGATGGAGAGCTTGATGTCCTCGATCACCTTGCCGCCGGCGATGCCCACGGCCTTGCGGGTGTCGTCCTGCGCCCAGACGCCGCCGTACTGGCCGAAGGCGGTGCCGATCACGGCGACCGGCTTGCCGCCGAAGGCGCCGGCGCCGAACGGGCGGGACAGCCAGTCGATGGCGTTCTTCAGGACGGCCGGGATGGTGCCGTTGTACTCGGGCGAGAAGAGGAGGAAGGCGTCAGCGGCCTGGGCGGCCTCGCGCAGCTTGGTGGCGGCGGCCGGGACGGAGCCCTCGACGTCGATGTCCTCGTTGTAGAACGGGATGTCGGCCAGACCCTCGTACACCTGCACCTCGGCGCCCTCGGGCGCGAGCTTGGCGGCGGCCTCGGCGAGCTGGCGGTTGTGCGAACCGGCGCGAAGGCTGCCGACGAGGGCGAGGATGCGAACAGACATGTGAACTCCCAGTGCTGAAATAATGCCGTAGCGATCCGGACCAAGGTCCGTTTAACTTTCTACCACCCTAAACGGACCGAGGTCCACTTTTCTTCCCCGCAGGCTGTACGCAGACCGCGTGGCTTTACGCTGGCTTCATGTCCGCCGCCCTGCCACCTGCCTCGATACCCCAGGAGCCCATCGACCGGTCCGACCTCCGAGCCGATCTCCAGCCGGATCTGCTGCAGCTCGGCACCGGGGAGGACGAGCCCTGCCTGCGTGCCGACGCGGCCCGTAACCGGGCCCGCCTCCTGGAGGCGGCCGCGGGGCTGGTGGCGGAGCACGGCGCGGCCGGTCTGACGATGGAGGCGGTGGCCGCGGCGGCCTCGGTGGGCAAGGGCACGGTCTTCCGCCGCTTCGGCGACCGCACCGGCCTGCTGCTGGCCCTGCTGGACCACTCGGAGAGGAAGTTCCAGGCCGCGCTGCTGTCCGGACCGGCGCCGCTGGGGCCCGGGGCGCCGCCCGTGGAGCGGCTGCACGCCTTCGGCCGCGCGATGCTGCGCCGGCTGGCCGACGAACTGGACCTGCAGCTGGCGGCCGAACCCGGCGCGGAGCGCCGTTTCACCTCCGCGCCGCGCCGCTTCCTGCGCGGCCACGTGATCCTGCTGCTGCGGCAGGCGGTGCCGGACGCCGACTGCGAACTGCTCGCGCACACACTGATGGGATATCTCGACCCGGTCCTGGTCCACCATCTGACCAGACAGTGCCGTGTCCCCCTGGACCGTCTGGAGGACGGGTGGGTGGACCTGGTGGCCCGTGTGACGGGAACCGAGCCCCCGGCTGAGCCGTGATCGGCCCTGACCCGCTGAGTCATGACCGGCCCGAGTCATGACCGGCAACCGAGTCCCATCCGCCGTGACCGGTGGTGGAGTTGTCGCGGGTGCGGGCCGTCGTAGGTGCGGACCAGTGGGGACGCGGAGCGCGGTCGTCACGGTGGTGACCACCAGGTCCTGCAAGTCCTGCAGCTCCTGCAGGTCCTCGAGTTTTTCAGGTGCTCCAGGTTCCGCAGGTCCTCCCCACGGTGTCGACGGCGTCGCACAGCCCGTCAGGTACGAAGGTGTGAGGCGCCGTTGAGGTCGAGGATGGTTCCCGACGCCCAGGTCGCCTCGGCCGAGGCGAGGTAGTGCACGGCCGCGGCGACCTCCTCGGCGGTGCCGACCCGGCCGAAGGGGCTCTGGGCGCGCAGCGCGTCGCCCTCGGCGCCGGACAGCTTCGCGCTCTGGCGTTCGGTGGCGATGAAACCGGGCGCCACGGCCGTGACACTGATGCCGTGCGGAGCCAGAGCGACGGCCATCGACTGCCCGAAGGCGTGCAGCGCGGCCTTGCTCGCCCCGTAGGCGGGGTGCTCGGGCTCGCCGCGGAACGCCCCGCGCGAGCCGACGTTCACCACGTGGCCGCCGGCCCCCCGGTCGACGAGGTGCCGGGCCACGGCCCAGGTCAGGTCGGCGGCCGCCAGCAGGTTGACATCGATCATCCGGCGCCACACCGTGCGCCACGCGTCGAGGGGGACGTCCGCGACGGGGTGGCGGTTGGCGGCCGAGGGCGCCACGGCGGCGTTGTTCACCAGGACGTCGACCTGCCCGAGGCCGGCCACCGCCTCGCTCACCACCTGCTCGGGCGCTCCCTCCTCGCCCAGGTCGCCGCGGACGAGCACATGACCGCTGCCGGGCAGCAGCCGCAAGGTCTCCTCGGCGTCCTCGCGGCGGCTGACGTACTGCACGGCCACCCGGTCGCCCGCCGTCGCGAACGCCACCGCGACGGCCCGGCCGATCCCCCGGGAGGCCCCGGTCACCAGGACGCCTCTCATCGTTCGAACACCGCCGACTCGTCCGTGAACGACTTGAACTCCAGGGCGTTGCCCGCGGGGTCGCGCAGGAACATCGTCCACTGCTCGGCCCGCTCGCCGGCGTAACGCCGGTACGGCTCGATGTCGAACCGGACCCCGGCCTCGCGCAACCTGCCCGCCAGGTCGTGGAACCGGTCGTGGCCCAGCAGCAGGCCGAAGTGCGGCACCGGGACCATGTGCTGCTCCACCGAGCTGAGCCCGGCCGGGACCGACGGCTGCGGGGCCAGGTGCGTCACCAGTTGGTGGCCGTCGAAGTCCCAGTCGATCCAGTGGTCGGTCGAGCGCCCCTCGGACAGGCCCAGCACGCGGCCGTAGAAACCGCGGGCGGCGGCGAGATCGTCGACGGGGATCGCGAGGTGCACGGCAGGACGAGCGGTCATGAGGTATCCCTTCTCGCGAACCGGCCACGGTCCGCCCCCGTGCGAGACACGCCTCTGTACGAGGGCCCTTCGTGCGGGAGGTGGACGGGGAGCCGCGCTTTCGAGCCGAGCCCCCGAAGTGACGGCAGGGCGCACTCAGACTGGAACACGGTGTCGCCCGGTGTCAACATTCGACATCGGGTCGCTGTGGCCGGCCGTTCGACGGGGGAACGGGAGGAACGGCAGGTCACGGCCGCGTGCCGGGCGGCCACCGGAGCCGGGCCCGACGAGCTGGACCGGCCGGCCGGTCGAGGAGTCGCGGAGGAAGGTGTGCGGGGGCGCGAGCGGTGGTGATCCCGCGGCAGCCGACCCGGCCCTCCACGACCGGTTCTCCCGCGCGGCCGGCGGCGACCGGCTCACGGCCACGCGACACACCGTCCGCATGCTTCCGCACGTTGTGCGGTGACCGCCCGGTTCCACGGACAGGGGGACACGGGGCAGCACGCGGCGGCGGACGGAGATCGCCGCGATCGTGGAACGGCCCGCGCCGGAGCAACGGGTGGCGCTGGTGGGGGCGTTGAACGCCTTCAACGAGGCGGGAGGGGAGTCCCCGGCTTCCACGGAGGGCGATCCGGAGCCGTGTCCCTTCGGCCGGACCGCGGATGCCACGGTGGTACGCGACGCGTGACGCGGGCCGGACCGCCGCGCGCCGCCGCCCGAACGCCGGCGCGAGACCGGTCATCCGGGGTGCAGTGTCGTCGGTGTGTCCTTCGGGGGTGTGGCGACGAGGTCACCGGGGGCTGTGGGGACTCCGGTGGGAGCGTTCTCCGGCTCCTGCAGGAGGGAGCCGGGCGCCCTCCCGTCCTCCTGACGGGTGCCGGCGGGCGGTTGGGAGGCCTCCGACACCAGGAGGACGAGCCCGACGACCGCGGCGGCCGCCATCAGTGTGCGGCCGACCCGGCGGTAACGGCCCGCACCGTCCAGGTCGCGCCACGCCGGCGCGGCCGTCGGGGTCCGGGGCCGCCACAGCTCGCCCACTGCCTCGTTCTGCGGGGCGTCGGGTTCGTCGTACCCGCGCGGCGCCCGCCGGACGGTGTGCTCGGTGACGCGTGCGCGGGACGGCTCCACGGGTATGCCGAGGGCGCGCTCCCGGGCGGACGGCTCCCTCGGAGCGGATGTCCGGATCGCGGGCTCGCTGTCCTCGATGAACATCCGCCAGACGTCGTCCGGTGTCACCGGCCCACGGACGCCCTCGCCCGGTGTGCCGCCATCGCCGCCCCCGCCACTGTCCGGTTCCCGGGTGCTCATCCTCCTTCCCTCCGCTCGCGGCGTCGTGCGGCAGAGGCGGAGCCCCGGGGGGAAGGAGCGAGGGGCGTACGGGACCGGAGCGGCCGTGCGCGGGGTCCGGCCGCGGCCTCCTCGCCTTCTGCGGACCTGGACACGCGGTCCCCCGTCCCGATGGGACGGGGGAGCGTGCCGTGATCAGGTCGCAGAGTAAACCTTTGCATGGGCCAAAGATAGAGGCCGGTTGCGGAACAACAGGCTGCGAGCAGGTCACCGTCCGGTCTCACCGCACGGGCCTGCGCGCAGGCCGGTTCGGCAGCCGTGACACTTCGCCCCCGCCGGCGGGCCCCGGACGGCGCGAGGCGCACGAAGAAGCGGGAAATCCATGTCGGGAATCGAGCGCCCACCAGGAACGCCTCGTTAAAATCACCGCCATGGACGGAGCACCCGAGCACCACAGTGGATGGACCTTCATCACCAACCACGCCCGCGTGCTGGCGGCCATCGCCGACAACTCCCACGCGCGCATCCGCGACATCGCCGCGCACTGCCGGCTCACCGAGCGCGCCGTGCAGCGGATCATCGCCGACCTCGAACGGGACGGGTACCTCTCCCACAGACGCGAGGGGCGCACGAACACCTACCGCATCGAGCCGGGGAAGATCCTGCGGCATCCGGCCGAGGCCGGGCTGCCCGTGGCCTCCCTACTGTCCCTGCTGGTCCAGGACGAGGCGGACCGCGACGACAGGAACGGCCGCCCCGCCCGGCCGGCGCGGCAGGTCAGTCGAGAGTGTGGTGGGTGAGGACGCGGGCGACGGTCTGCAGCAGGGGCTGGTTGTGGTGGAAGGCGTGGGCCCGTAGGCGAGCCAGGGCGTCGTCGGGTGTGAGCCGGTGCTTCTCGGCGAGTATGCCGGCGGCGACGTGGACGCTCGGCGGGTATCCCTGCGGGCCGGGCCGGGGAGGTCCGGGTTCGTCGGTGAGCAGGTGGGGGTGCTCGTCGAGGGCGAGCAGTGCGAGGACGCGGGCGTAGGCGAGGGCCCGGTCCTTCTGCCGGGCGGTGAAGGGCCCGGGTGCGGCCCGGTAGAGGTCCAGGGCGCCGACCCGCAGGTTGCCGACGAGGAGGGGGAGCGCCATGGCGCTGCGCATCCCCTGCTCGACCGCGGTCTGGACGAAGGCGGGCCACCGCTCGAAGGCGCTCGGCAGGTCCGCCTCCTCGACGAGGGCGCGCTGGACGTAGGCGTCGGTGCAGGGGCCCTCCCCGGCGACGAGCTGGGCGTCCTCCAGCCGCTCGGCGCGGTCGTCGGTGGCGTGGCCCAGTATGCGCAGGTCGTCGCCGACGACCAGGGTGACCCCGAGGCAGTCGACGTCCAGGTCCTGCAGGCACGCCCGGCACGCCGTGGCGAGGGTGGCGTCCCCGGTGGCGGCGATGTGACGCCAGGCGGCGGAGTGATTGTCATCGTCCATGTGCTCTCCCGGCGGACGGAGGGGTGGGCCATGGGTCCCGCGGAGGACGGTGCGCTCTCGGAGAGCGGCACCGGACGCGGCGGCGACCCACGAACGGAAGGGGTCAGGGGTGCTGGATGTCGGTGCTGTCGATCTCCCCGGCGACGACCTGCCGGCTCAGGCGGGTCAGTCCCAGCTTGTGGGCGCGGGCGTGCCGGCGCAGGCCCTCGAACGCCTCGTCGACGCCGGTCTGCCAGTGTTCGGCGAGGATGCCCTTGGCCTGCTCGATGACGATGCGGCTGGACAGGGCGGCCTGCAGCTGTGCCTGTTCGAGGTTGCCGTGGACGAGGGTGCGGTGCTGCAGGATGGCGATGGTGGCCACGTCCGCCAGGGCGTGCGCCACGCGGCTGTCCGTCTCGGTGAAGGGCTGCCTGCGGGTGCCGAAGAGGTTCATCACCCCGACGGTCCGCTCGCGCAGGCGCATCGGCAGCGCGTGGGTGATGGCGAAGCCGGCGTGGCGGGCGCGCTCGGCGAAGCCCGGGAAGCCGGCGGTCCGGTCGGGCTCGTCGAGATCGATGTCGAGCCGGGCGGTGCCGTCCCGGTAGGTCTCCACGCACGGGCCCTCGTCGTGCTGGATCGAGAAGAGCTCCAGCAGCCGGGTGTGCTCGTCGGAGGCGGCGATCACATGCAGTTTGCCGCCCTGGTCGACGAGCATGACGCCCACGGCCGCCACGTCGAGCAGTTCGGTGCAGCGGTGGCACAGCGTCTGCAGGAAATCGATCAGGTCGTAGTCGTCGACCAGGGTGTCGACGGCGTCGATGACCGCCGACAGCAAGCGTTCCTCACGAGTCATGGTTTCTTCAGTCCCTCCACCGGTCGGACGCGCCCCGCTCGTCCTGATCAATGCGAAAGTGCACCCGTCGGGTCACCACGTCCTCGGCGACCTCCGCCACGGAGCGCCCGTGGCGGAAGGCGTAGGCCCGCAGCCGCACCAGTGCCTGGGCCAGGGTGACCCGGGCCTGAACACTGATCATCCCGGCGGCCTGGTGCACGACCGCCCGGTAGAGGACCGACTCCTTCTCCTCGACGGACGCGGGCCACCGGCCCGCGTTCTCCACGAGTACGGCGGTCAGCGCGCCCGCCACCATCCACGCGTCGGCCACCGCGGCGTCCGCAGGCGGGCCGGGAGCCGCACGCTGCAGTGTCAGGGTGCCGATGCAGGCGCCGCCCAGGAGCAACGGGAAGCAGAACACCGCTCCCACGCCCAGAGCCACGGCCTCGGGCAGCAGGGCGGGCCACCGGCCGTCGCGCACCCGTGTCAGGTCCGGTTCCAGGACGACCCCGCACGTCGCGGCGGCCTCCGGTCCCGGCCCTTCGCCCAGGGTGAACTGGAGGTCCTCCAGATGTCTGCTGGCACCGGGAGTGGACCACACCAGCTCGCACAGCCCGTCGCCCACCACGACCGAGACGGCGACGCCGTCGACGGCGAGCGCCCGTGCACAGGCGGCCGCGTCGGCTCCGATGAGCCCCGCGGCACTGGCTGAAGAGCGCAGATCCCCCAGCACAGCGGCCAAGTCGCCTCTGGAGGCCACGCCCGTCACCTCCTGTACGCGCTGCGGTGGGCGGCCCGTGCAGTCTAGCCGCCGAACGGTGTCCGCACCGGCCGGGCCGGCCGCCCGGGAGGGACGCGGCGCGACCGCCGGCGAGTGGCGCGGCATGCCGTACCGTGCCGGGCACGCCCGGCCGGACCGACCGGACCGGCTCCGGCGGCGGGGTGGGCGTCGAGCATGTCCTTCACCGTGGTCGTCACGGCGGGCCCTCCCGGGTGCCGGTGTCGCGCCCACGGGTGCGGCGGGCGCCGCCTTCTGCGCGTGACACCGGACCGGCCCCGTCGAACCGTGCGTGCGGTGCGACCGGGGCGTACCGCGACGGCGGTCATCGGACGAGGTGGGGCGAGGGCCGTTTTCCGGTACGGCGAGCGCGGTACTGGCACCGGGCATGTCACAGTGAGGAGCGCTGATGAACCAGAAGCGGCAGACGGTCGTGGTGACCGGGGCCAGTGCCGGGATCGGACGGGCGACGGCGCGGATGTTCGCCGCCCGCGGGGCGCGGGTCGCCCTGCTCGCCCGGGGCCGGGCGGGCCTCGACGCGGCGGCGGCCGAGGTGGAGGAGGCGGGCGGGCAGGCGCTGCCCGTCGTCACCGACATGGCGGAGTGGGAGCAGGTGGAAGAGGCGGCCCGCCGCGTCGAGGAGGAGCTCGGCCCGGTCGACGTCTGGGTGAACGACGCCTTCACCTCCGCGTTCGGCAAGTTCACCGACATCTCGCCGGAGGAGTTCCTGCAGACCACCCGGTCGACGTACCTCGGGTACGTGTACGGTACCCGGGCCGCCCTGGACCACATGCTGCCGCGCGACCGCGGGACCGTTGTGCAGATCGGCTCCGCCCTGGCCTACCGCGGCATCCCGCTGCAGAGCGCGTACTGCGGCGCCAAGCACGCCATCCAGGGCTTCACCGAGTCCCTGCGCTGCGAGCTGCTGCACGACAAGTCCCGGGTGCGGGTCACGATGGTGCAGCTGCCCGCGGTGAACACGCCCCAGTTCAGCTGGCTGCGCAGCTACCTGCCCCGGCACGCGCAGCCGGTGCCGCCCATCTATCAGCCGGAGGTCGCCGCCCGCGCGGTGCTGCACGCGGCCGACCATCCGCGGCGGCGCGAGTACTGGGTGGGCGCCTCCACCGCGCTGACCCTGATGGCGAACGCCGTCGTACCGGGGCTGCTGGACCGCTACCTCGCCCGTACCGGCTTCGACTCCCAGCAGACGGACGACTTCCCGCCGTCGCGGGGCCGGGGGAACCTCTTCGAGCCGGCGGACGGGACGGAGGACTACGGCGCGCACGGTGTCTTCGACGACCGGGCGCACGCCGTCAGCCCGCAGGCGTGGGCGAGCCGGCACCACGTCGGCAAGGCGGCCGCCGCCACCGGCCTCGCCGCGGCGGGCTACTACGTGGCGCGGCGGCTCGCCTCCTGACACCGCGGACGTACGCGAGGCCCTGCTCCGGCGCGGCGCAGGGCCGGTCCGCCCCGGGGAAGAGGGTCTGCGACGGCAGTCGGGAGAAGGCCGTGGCGTCCGGGAGAAGGCCGTGGAGACCGACTTCGGGCCGGCGGGCTGCCGCTTCGGTCCGGCGGCCCCACCGGTACGAGGCCGCCCCGGGGACCAGCGGCGTCACGAAGTGACGGACGGCTCCCGTCGGGGGGCGGGCTCCTTCCGGCTCAGTCGGCCCGGCCACCAGGCGCGGGTACCGATGTCGCGGACGAGCGCGGGGACCAGCAGCGAGCGCACGACGAGCGTGTCGAGCAGGACGCCGAAGGCCACGATGAAGGCGATCTGCGCGAGGAAGGCCAGCGGGATCACACCGAGTGCGGCGAAGGTGGCCGCGAGGACCACACCGGCGGAGGTGATGACCCCGCCCGTGGTGACCAGGCCGCGCAGGGTGCCCGCGCGCACACCGTGCCGCAGGGACTCCTCGCGCACCCGGGACATGAGGAAGATGTTGTAGTCGACGCCCAGCGCCACCAGGAACACGAAGCCGTACAGCGGCACGGAGGGGTCCGTGCCGGTGAAGCCGAAGGCGTGCCGGAAGACCGGGCCGGAGACGCCGAGCGTGGCGAGGAAGTTCAGGCCGACCGTGGCCACCAGCAGCGCCGGCATCAGCAGGGAGCGCAGCAGCACGGTCAGGATCAGGAAGATGATCGCGAGAACGACGGGCACGATGAGGGCGCGGTCGCGTTCGGCGGTGCGCAGGGTGTCGTACTGCTGGGCCGTGTAGCCGCCGACGAGGGCGTCCGCGTCGGGCACGGCGTGCAGGGCGGTGCGCAGCCGGGCGACGGTGTCCTTGGCCGCGTCGCTGTCGGCGGCCGCGGCGAGGGTGACGTCGACGCGGACCCGGCCGTCGACGACCAGCGGCTCGCCGCCGGGCCGCCCGGAGGCGCCGACCGGGGCGGCCGAGTCCACGCCCTCGGTGCGCTCGGCGGTCGCGACCACGCGGTCCAGTGTGCCCGCGGCGGCGATGACCACCGTGGGGTTGCCCGAGCCGCCGGGGAAGTGCCGGGCGAGGGTCTGCTGCGCGGCCACCGAGGGGGCGTCGTCGACGAAGGTCTCGTCCATGGGGACGCCCTTGGAGGTGAGGGAGGGCGCGAAGGCGGCACAGACGAGCAGCGCGACCGTCGACACGGCCCACACCTTGCGGGGCGCCCGGTCCACCAGGGAGGCGACCCGCTGCCAGACGCCTCCGCGGTCGGCGTCGTCGCGGACCGGGCGGGGCTCGACGGGCCAGTAGGCGGCGCGGCCGAGGAGGACGAGGACGGCGGGCAGGAAGGTCAGTGTGCTGAGCACGGCGCAGGCGATGCCGATGGCGCCGACCGGGCCGAGCGCGCGGTTGTTGGTGAGGTCGCTGAGCAGCAGGGCGAGCAGGCCGAGGGCGACGGTGGCGGCGCTGGCCAGGATCGCCCCGCGGGAGCGGCGCAGCGCGGCCCGCGCGGCTCCGAAGCGGTCGGCGCGGGCGGCGAGTTCCTCCCGGTAGCGGGCGGTGAGCAGCAGGGCGTAGTCGGTGGCCGCGCCGATGACGAGGATGGAGAGGATGCCCTGGACCTGGCCGTCGACGCGCACCACGTCGTGGTCGGCGAGCACGTAGACGACCGCGCAGGCGAGGCCGAGGGCGAAGACCGCGCCCAGGATGATCACCAGGGGGAGCAGGACGCTGCGGTGGACGAGCAGCAGGATGACGAGCACGGCGACCAGCGCGACGGCGAGCAGCAGGCCGTCGATGCCGGCGAAGGCGTCGGAGAGGTCGGCCTGGGTCGCGGCGGGGCCGGCCACGTGGACCGTGGTGCCCGGGACGCGTTCGGCGGCGGCGCGGATCCTGTCCAGGGTGGGAGCGAGGTCGTCGCCGAGGTCGGGGCGGAGGGGGACCACGCCCTCGACGGCCTCTCCGTCCTCGGAGACCAGCGCGGGCGACACGTCGCCGGCCACGCCGGCGGTGCCGGCGAGGGAGGCGAGCACGTCGCCCGCCGCCGCGCGGCGGTCCCGCACCGTGCCGCCCTCGTCCCCCTCCGCGGTCCAGACGACGATCGCGGGCAGCGTCTCCTCCTGCCGGAAGTCCCGCTGGGCGGCGACGACCTCGGTCGACTCGGCGCTGCGCGGGAGGAAGGCCGCCTGGTCGTTGGTGGCGACCTCGCCCAGGCGCCCGGCGAAGGGGCCGAGGGCGCCGCCGACCCCGAGCCAGACGAGGACGAGGAGGACCGGGACGAGCCAGCGGGCGCGTCGAGGAGTGGTGGACATCGTTCTCCAAGCGGAAGAGCAGGTATGTCAACTACAAACAATCTTAATGATTGACTTAGTTGTCGCCGCACGCGGCACACGACGTCTGCCCTTCTGCCCACGACGGGCCCTTGGATGCAGGTCACTCCGACGCGGGTGCCCTCGCCGCGGGCGGACCCCTTCCGTACCGGGCGCCGCGATCGTCCTGTCCCCGGGACTCTTGCCGCGCCTGCTGTACCTGCCGTGCCCGCCGCGTCTGTCGGCCGGGAGCGGCCTCAGCGGCCGTGGGGCGTGATTCCCGAGAGTTCCTCGCTCAGCGCGGTGAGGAAGCGCAGTGCCACCGACAGTTCGTCCTCGGTGAAGCGGGCGCGGGCGGCCCGGGTCGCCTCGGCCAGCGGCCGGAAGTGGGCGCGGGCGGCCGACCGCGCCTCCGAGGCGTAGTACAGGTGGACGACCCGGCGGTCGGCGCTCTCCCGGACCCGGCGGATGTGCCCCGCCCGCTCCAGGCGGTCCACGCACGCGGTGACGGCGCCCGAGGTGAGCCCGAGGTGCTCGCGCAGCCGCTTCGGGGTCATCGGCTCCTCGGAGTCCAGGATCGCGGCGAGCGCCTGCACGTCCGTCGCGTGCAGTCCCCGCTCCGCGGCGAACCCGTGCACCAACCGGTTGATCTCACCGTTCATCCGTCGCAGCTGCACGGCAAAAGCGTGCAGGCCGGCCGGTGCGGCGGGCGCCCCGGACTCCGGTCCGCGCGCATCCTCCCGACGATCGTTCGCTGTAGCCACGGCGTCAGCGTAGTCCTTCGTCCCGGCCGCCAGGACCGGCGGACGAGCGCCCTGGACACACCGGCTTCCCCGCGCTCCGCGGAGATCCGCGGCGGGCCCTGCGTCTCGCCGGGCGGCCCGGGCCGGCTCATCCGGCCGCGACGAGTGCCCCGGCGCGCTGGCCCGGGTGCGCCGGTCCGTCCGGTTCGGGGTGCCGGCCCACCGCTGCCCGGGCCGGTCGAGGGGATCGCGGCCGGTGCTCCAGAGGGAGCCGGCCTGCTTCCTCGGGCACGCCCGGTAGGCGGCCGGCCCGGTGGCGTCCGCGAGGTCGCCGGGCCGGCGCCACGTCCGGGCGGGGCACCCGGTCCGTCGGGCCGTCGTCGGGCATGGCCCGCGCGCCGTCGCCCCTCTCCTCGGCGGGGGTGTCCGCGGAGACGTCGGCGCCCATGTCCGTGCCCTCTCGCCCGACTCCGTCCGGCGGCGGGGCGACGAGGTGCCGGTCGGTCGCTGACCGGCGCATCATCCAGGCCGGCCCGCCGCAACCCACCGGGGCCGGTGCCCGGACCTCTCGGCGGGCGTCGACGGCCGCGCCTTCGAGCGGGCGGGGTCCCGCGCGCCTCCGCAGCACGGCCGCCACCCTCGCCCGCCGCGGATGAACACCGCGGCCGGCGCGGGCGGGACGGACCGGAACGCCGGGCGGTCACGCGCCGCTCGCGTCCAGCATCTCGTCACGCTCGACGATCTTCACGCGCTCGCGGCCCTGCGGCTCGCCCAGCGCCTTCTCGGCGGCGTCGAGGCGGTACCAGCCGTCCCAGGTGGTGTAACGGACGTTCCGCTCGGCGAGGAACGCCTCCACGGCCTCCGGGGCGGGCGCCTCGGGCGTGTGCAGGCGGCCCCCGGCGTGGTCCTCCAGCAGGCTGGCCACGGTCTCGTTGGCGTCGCCCTTGGTGTGACCGATCAGGCCCACCGGGCCGCGCCGGATCCAGCCGGTGACGTACGTGGACCGCAGGTGCTCGCCGGTCGCCTCCACGACCCGGCCCGCCTCGTTCGGGACGGTGCCCGACTCCACGTCCCAGGGGAGCTTGGGCAGCTTGTCGGAGAGGTAGCCCACGGCGCGGTAGACCGCGGTGACGTCCCAGTCCGTGAAGGTGCCGGTGCCCTTGACGTTGCCCGTGCCGTCCAGTTCGGTGCGTTCGGTGCGCAGGCCGACGACCTCGCCGTTCTCGCCGAGGATCTCGGTGGGCGCCTCGAAGAAGTGCAGGAACAGCTTGTGCGGCCGGTCGCCGACGTCGCGGATCGCCCAGTTCTCCAGGGTCTTGGCGACCATGTCGGCCTGCTTGTTGCCGCGCCGGGTCGCGATCGAGCCCTCGTCGTAGTCGATGTCCTCGGGGTTGACGATGACCTCGATGTTCGGGGAGTGGTCCAGCTCCCGCAGCTCCATCGGGCTGAACTTCGCCTGTGCCGGGCCCCGGCGACCGAAGACGTGGATCTCCACGGCCTTGTTGGCCTGCAGGCCGGCGTGGACGTTCGGCGGTATCTCGGTCGGCAGCAGCTCCTCGGCCGTCTTGGCCAGGATGCGCGCCACGTCGAGCGCGACGTTGCCGACGCCGAGGACGGCGACCTTCTCCGCGTCGAGCGGCCAGGTGCGCGGCACGTCCGGGTGCCCGTCGTACCAGGAGACGAAGTCGGCGGCGCCGTACGAGCCCTTGAGGTCGATCCCCGGGATGTCGAGCGCGCGGTCGGCGGTCGCGCCGGTGGAGAAGATCACACCGTCGTAGAAGGTCCGCAGGTCGTCCAGGCTGATGTCGCCCGGGTAGTCGACGTTGCCGAAGAGGCGGATCTGCGGCTTGTCGAGGACCTGGTGCAGGGCGGTGATGATGCCCTTGATCCGGGGATGGTCGGGGGCGACGCCGTAACGGATCAGACCGAAGGGGGCCGGCATGCGCTCGAAGAGGTCGATGGAGACGCCGGGGTCGGCGGCCACTGCTGACTTCAGCAGGGCGTCGGCGGCGTAGATCCCGGCAGGGCCGGCACCGACGATGGCTACCCGCAGAGGGCGCGGCATGTTCAGGTCCCTTCGAGCGATGACAGAGAAGCTCACCTGAGAGCTTAAACTTAGGTAAGCCTAACTGACTGCTCGGGGTGGGTGCAGGGCGCCTTGGGACCAAGCACGGACCAGCGGGAACGAGCGGCGTGACGCCACCGTCCGCTCCACTTCCCCCCATTCTGTCATCGGTCGCCGCCGCGCGGTCGCCGGGGACGCCGGTGTGGTGCAGGTCATGGCCGGACACCGTGTCCCGGCCCCGCACGGTGTGAGCCGGCGGCCGGGCGGCGGCCCGGGACGCGAAGCCGCGAACGTCCCCGCGCGGACCCGCGGACCCGCGGGCCGTGACGAACGGGGACACCGCGGCGCCCCCGGTCCGCCCCACCGGGTACACGGTCACCGCCCGGGCGCCGTACCCGTGCGACGGCCGGGGCTGTTCCGGCGGGCGTGCCGCTGAGAAGATCGTCCGTGTCGTGACCCGCGGGTCCACCCGAACCCGGAAGGAAGCAACGAGATCATGTGCGTCGTCGTGGCCCGTGACCTGGCGGAGGTGCGCGGATGACCCGCAGCGAGGAAAGTGCGGAAGCCGTCCTGCTGCACACCGCCGGACGGGCCGCCCACATCGTCCTCAACCGTCCCCGAGCGCTCAACGCCCTGAACCACGCGATGGTCCGCCGCATCGACGAGGCGCTCACCGCCTGGGAGCACGACCCGTCCGTCGAGACCGTCGTCATCAGCGGCGCGGGGGAGCGCGGGCTGTGTGCGGGCGGCGACATCCGCGCGATCCACGACGACGCCCGCGACGGGGACGGCAGCGCGTCGGCCGCGTTCTGGCGCGACGAGTACCGCCTCAACGCCCGTATCGCCCGCTGGCCCAAGCCGTACGTCGCCGTCATGGACGGGATCGTCATGGGCGGCGGGGTCGGTCTCTCCGCGCACGGCGACGTCCGCGTCGCCACCGAGCGCTCCCGGATCGCCATGCCGGAGACCGGGATCGGCTTCGTGCCGGACGTCGGCGGCACCCACCTGCTCGCCCGCGCCCCGGGCGAACTGGGTACGCACCTCGCGCTGACGGGCGCGCGGATCGGCGCCGCCGACGCCCTGCTGTGCGGACTCGCCGACCACCTCGTGCCGTCCGCCGCGCTGCCGCGGTTCCTCGACGACCTCGCCGACCTGCCCGTGGGGGAGGCCCTCGCCCGGCACGCGCAGTCGCCGCCGCCGGGAGAGCTGGCCGGGCGGCGGGAGTGGATCGACACCTGCTACGCCGCCGACACGGTCGAGGAGATCGTCCGGCGGCTGATCGCCCAGGGCGACCCGGCCGCGAAGGAGACCGCCGAGACCCTGCTCGCCAAGTCCCCCACCTCCCTGAAGGTCACCCTGGCCGCCCTGCGCCGCGCCCGTCGGCTCGGCTCGCTGGAGCGGGTCCTGGACCAGGAGTACCGGGTCTCCTGCGCGGCGCTGACCACCCACGACCTGGTGGAGGGCATCCGCGCCCAGGTCGTCGACAAGGACCGCACCCCGCGCTGGTCACCGGCCACCCTCGCCGAGGTCACGGACTCCGACGTCGAGCGCTTCTTCACCCCCCTCGGCCCGCACGAACTCGGCCTGGCCGCCGGGACCGACTGACACCGCGCCGAGGGGCGCGCCGGGCGGGCATGGCTCGCGGGGACGGGCGGGCCGGCGATCAGCGCTCGGGGCCGGTCCGCGGGGACGGCCCCCCGTGCCGCGGTTCACTCCGGAAGCGAGGAGGCGTCGCCGACGGCGAGGAGCGGTTCGAGGGGGAACTCCCGGTCGGCCTGGCCGATGGCCAGGGCCGGCCGGCCGGAGGACGGCGGCCGCCACACCTGCATGCCGCCGGCGACGGTGCACAGGAAGGCCGGCGGCTCGGGGACGCCGGACTCCCGGTCCGGGCGGTCGGCTTCGAGGTACGGCCACAGATCCACCGTCACGGGGGCGCCCCAGCGGCCGGTCAGCACACCGGCCAGTGCGGTGAGGTCGGCTTCCAGCTGCCGCTCGGCCGCCTCGACGACCTCCGGGCCGCGGCCGTCCCGGAAGTCCTGACTCCTCCGGAGCACGGCCACGTGGTGCCCCGGCCCGTCCACCTGCCGTTCCCCGGCCGGCCCTGCCGCTCGGGGAACGGCAGGGCACTCGACTCGTCGACGACCGACAACCGGGTCCCGGTGGACTCCGTCGGCCGGTGCCGGCTCGGCACGAGCGGAGCTTGGCCAGGGAGCGGCCCCGGGCGGGAAGCGGCCGTACTCCGGCGGGACACCGGTCAGCAGTCCTCGACGGCCGCCGCGTCGAGCAGGGGGCCGAGTTCGCGGACCGCGTTCGTCAGGGCGCGGACGTCCTGTTCGGCGCGGGCGATGAGGATCGCTCCCTCCAGAGTGCTGATCATGAGCGTGGCCAGCGCGCCGGCCCGCTCCCCGGGCACCCCCATGTCCGTCAGGGCCCCGGCCACCGGCCCGGTCCAGGCGGCGAACGCGGCGGCCGCGGCCCGGCGCGTGGACGCCGTGGTCTCCGCGCAGTCCACCGTGGCGGCGGCGACGGGGCAGCCGCCCGCGAAGCCGGCGCTCTCGTACTCGTCGGTCCACTGGCGCGCCATCTCGGCGAACAGCCCGCCGGGCGTCGGTTCGGGCAGCGCGGCGAGGAAGCGGGCGACGCGCCTGCCCGCGTACCGGCCGGCCCAGCCCACCGCCTCGTTGACGAGCTGCTCCTTGCCGCCGGGGAAGTAGTGCTGGAGCGAACCGCGCGGCGCGCCCGCGTGGGCGGCCACCTCGCGCATGCCCGTGGAGGCGACCCCCTCGCGCCGGATGAGCTGGGCCGCGCTGAACACCATCCGCTCGCGCGGCCCCCGTTCGGACTGCGCCATGGCCGACCTCCCCCACCGTGTCGCGAGCGCTTGCCGCTCCACTCTATGACCGCCGTCACAGCGGGCCCTACTATGACCGCTGTCATAGTGGATGGTGGCAACTGCGACGGCCCGGCCCGCCGTGGGCCGGGGAAGGCGGTGCGTCGTGTACGTCGGTTTCGTCGGCCTCGGGGTCATGGGGCAGCCCATGGCGCTCAACCTCACCCGCGCGGGGACGCCCCTCGTCGTCTGGAACCGCACCCCGGCCCGGTGCGAACCCCTGCGCGCCGCCGGGGCGGAGGTCGCCGCGAGCGCCGCGGAGGTCTTCGACCGGGCCGGGACGGTGATCCTCATGCTGGCCGACGAGGCCGCCGTGGACGCCGTCCTGGGACGCGGCACCCCGGACTTCGGCCCGCGCGTGGCCGGGCGCGCCGTCGTCCACATGGGCACGACCTCGGCCGAGTACTCGCGCGGCCTGCAGGACGACGTACGGGCGGCGGGCGGCAGGTACGTCGAGGCCCCGGTCTCCGGCTCCCGCGTCCCGGCCGAGCAGGGGCGGCTGGTGGGGATGCTGGCGGGCGACGACGACGTCGTGGAGGCCGTGCGGCCCCTGCTCGCCCCCCTGTGCCACGAGGTGTTCGGCTGCGGCCCGGTCCCGGGCGCGCTGCTGATGAAGTTCTCGGTCAACCTGTTCCTGATCACCCAGGTCACCGGGCTCGCCGAGGCGTTCCACTTCGCCGACCGGCACGGGCTCGATCAGCGCCTGCTCCGGGACGTCCTGGACGCGGGGCCGATGGCCAGCGCCGTCTCCCGTACGAAGGCGCCCAAGCTGCTGGACCGCGACTTCTCCGTCCAGGCGTCCGCCGCGGACGTGCTGAAGAACAACCGGCTGATCGCACAGGCCGCCCGCAGGGCCGGTCTGGCCTCCCCGCTCCTCGACGTCTGCCACACCCTCTACGGCGAGACCGTCGAACAGGGCCACGGCGGCGAGGACATGGCGGCCGTGGTGCAGGCCCTGGAGACACGGACCCGTGACATCCCCCGTCCGGACCGTGGCGGAACGGGGAGCGGTCGGCACCCCTC
The DNA here is from genome assembly GCF_014650875.1 of Streptomyces minutiscleroticus. Classification (GTDB taxonomy): domain Bacteria; phylum Actinomycetota; class Actinomycetes; order Streptomycetales; family Streptomycetaceae; genus Streptomyces; species Streptomyces minutiscleroticus. Next base: position 41,003 of record NZ_BMVU01000021.1, on the reverse strand, counting down.
GGCCCCGCGGGGCACCGGCGGCTGACCCGCCGCACACCCGCGCGCCCGGGGCGGTACCACGCCACTTCGACCAGCCGGGTTCCGGGCGCCGGGGCCGGTGAGGCGCGGTGGCCGGCGCGAGGGTGCCCGGACGGTGTGCCCGCCGCGGCGGCGTGGCGGGGCGGGGGTCACGTCCGGCGCAGGTCCTTGATGCGGCGGAGTTTGCCCATCGAGCGTTCCAGGGTCTCCGGTTCGACGATGTCCACCTCCACGGTCACACCGACACCGTCCTTCACACCCTTGGCGATCGCCCGCGCGGCGGCCTCGCGCTGTTCCGGTGCCGCGCCGGGGCGCGCCTCGACGCGGACGGCCATGTGGTCCATCCGTCCGCGCCGGGACAGCTGGACCTGGAAGTGCGGGGCGACGCCGGGGGTGCGCAGCACGATCTCCTCGATCTGGCTGGGGAAGACGTTCACCCCGCGCAGGATGATCATGTCGTCGCAGCGGCCGGTGATCTTCTCGATGCGGCGGAAGGCGGGACGTGCCGTGCCCGGCAGCAGCCGGGTCAGGTCGCGGGTGCGGTAGCGGACGACGGGCAGGGCCTCCTTGGTGAGGGTGGTGAGGACCAGTTCGCCGCTGTCGCCGTCGGGCAGGACCTCGTCGGTGACCGGGTCGACGACCTCGGGCAGGAAGTGGTCCTCCCACACGTGCAGGCCGTCCTTGGTCTCCACGCACTCCTGGGCGACGCCGGGCCCCATCACCTCCGACAGGCCGTATATGTCGACGGCGTGGAGGTCGAGGCGCTCCTCGATCTCGCGGCGCATCTCCTCCGTCCACGGCTCGGCGCCGAAGACGCCGACCCTCAGGGAGGTGGAGCGCGGGTCGACCCCCTGGCGCTCGAACTCGTCGAGCAGGGTGAGCATGTACGAGGGGGTGACCATGATGATCTCGGGCCGGAAGTCCTGGATGATCTGCACCTGACGCGCGGTCATGCCGCCCGAGGCGGGGATGACGGTGCAGCCGGCGCGCTCGGCGCCGTAGTGGGCGCCCAGGCCGCCGGTGAACAGGCCGTAGCCGTAGGAGACGTGCACCTTGTGGCCGGGGCGGCCGCCGGCGGCGCGGATCGAGCGGGCGACGAGGTCGGCCCACGCGGAGAGGTCGTTCTCGGTGTAACCGACCACGGTGGGACGCCCGGTGGTGCCGCTGGAGGCGTGGACGCGGCGCACCTCGGACATGGGGACGGCGAACATGCCGAAGGGGTAGGTGTCCCGCAGGTCGGCCTTGGTGGTGAAGGGGAAGCGCGCGATGTCCTCCGGGGAGCGGCAGTCCTCGGGGCCGACACCGGCCTCGTCGAACTTCTTGCGGTACAGCTCCACGTTGTCGTACGCGTGCCGCAGGGTCGCCCGCAGGCGGCGGAGCTGGAGGTCGCGCAGTTCGTCCCGGGACATCCGCTCGGCCGGGTCCATCAGGTCCTCCGGGAGGGGCTCCCCCCGGCGAGCCGTGGCGGTGACCGGGGCCTTCGGTTCGCTCCTCATCGCGCCTCCCTCGCTTGCGTGCTCCTGACGGTGCGGCTGCGGCCGCGGAACTCCGCGATCACCTCGTCGCCGCGCACGACGCTCACGTCGTAGATGCCGCTGCGGCCGAACCGGGTGCGCTCCCGGGCGCGGGCCAGCAGGACGTCGCCCCGCCGGGCGGGGGCCACGAAGTCGATGTCGGCCCCGGCCGCGACGGTCACGGGGCCGTGACTGTTGCAGGCGCAGGCGAAGGCGGTGTCGGCGAGCAGGAACAGGTAGCCGCCGTGGGCGATCCCGTGTCCGTTGACCATCGAGGCGGTCACCGTCATACGGAGCACGGCCGTCCCCTCGCCGTGCTCCAGTATCTCGATGCCAAGTCCTCGGGACGCCTCGTCGGCGGTGAACATCGCCTCGACGGGATGCGATGCGTCCTTCGTGGGCTGCGTCACGATTCCTACCACCTTGTGTACCGACCGAACATTCGGTTAGCGTGCGGCACGGCCAAGTAACCCAGCATCACCACTGCGTGTCAAGAGGTGGACCGCATGCCGCACGAGGTCCCCCGGAGACCGCGTTTCCTCGCACGTCCCCGCGTGTCGCCGAAGCGCGCCACGGCCGCCGCGGGGAGCCGTGGGCACGGGACTCCGTGCACGGAGTCCCCGAGCGGACGGTCCGCGGCGAGGACCGCATGACACGTTCGGCCGGAGAAGAGGAGCCGGGCATGACCTCGGCACCCGCAGTGGCCGGAGTGATCGGCGGCGGCCGCATGGGCGCCGGTGTCGCGCAGGTCTCCGCGACGGCCGGCGCCCTGGTGACCGTCGTGGAGAGCGACCGGCGGCCGCGGCACCGGGCCGCGTCGCCGCCGGCCTGGGGCGGGCCGCGGAGCGCGACGCGCTCGACGAGTCCCCGGAGCGGGTGCTCGGCCGGGTGAACACGGTCGATTCCGTACGGCACCTGCCCGCGGACCGGCCCGTCGCGCGGGCGGGCACGGCCCCTGTCCGTGTGTCCGGAACGGCGGTGGAGGGTCGGTGGCTCGGGGCCGCGCACCACCAGGAAGTACCAGTCCCCGCACCCGTGGTCGGCGAGCGGCAGCCGTCCGTTCGCCCAGGGCACGTCCAGGTACTCGGCCTGGAGCCGGTCGTAGCCGGCCTCGTGGACCGGGTCGGACTCCGGTCGGGCCACGTGCTCCCGCCGGTCCTCGGGGGCGCCGAGCATGTCACCGAAGCAGACGTCGCCCGTGAGCGGGCTGTCCGCGCACAGCGCCGCCGTGCCCCGGGTCCGCGCGACGCGGTCCACGGCCTCGGCCAGCAGCAGCCCGTAGTACGGGCCCGCCCCGCCCGTCGCCGACGGTGGTGACGAACTCCCGGTGGTCCTCCGGCAGCCGGGTGCCGAGCCGCCGTTCCAGGTCCGCGACGGCCGCCTCGGCGGCCGGTGCGCCGAGCCGGTGGTCGTGCTCGCGGGCACCGAACACCATCCGGTCGCCGTCGCCGTCGCCGTCGCCGTCGCCGTCGCCGTCGCCGTCGCCGTCGCCGTCGCCGTCGCCGTCGCCGTCGCCGTCGCCGTCGCTGTCGCCGTCGCCGTCGCCGTCGCCGTCGCCGTCGCCGTCGCCGTCGCCGTCGCCGTCGCCGTCGCTGTCGCCGTCGGCGTTGCGCAGCGCGCGCAGCCGGTCCGTGATCTCACTCAAAAGGGTTGTCGTGGCGGGAGGTCAGGGGACTTCACCGACAGTGTGACGGCACCCGGTGCGACGGTGCCGGGCGACGGAGCCGGAACCGGGCCTGCCGCCGCCGGACGTCGCAGTGCGGGCCACCGCGGACGTCACCCGATCGCGGTCGCCAGGAGTGTCCGAGGGCGCGCTCGGCACGGTCCGTCGTCCTCAACCGGTCGGCACGCTTTACGACTTCGCCCCTGTTGTTGCGTAGGGTCGGGGTGACAGCCGCAGGCCGGTCGAGGGAGGGGAGAGCCTCGGTGGAGGCGAACGAGAGCTGGAGTGAGCGCGCGGCATGCCGGGCCGTGGACCCGGAGGAGCTGTTCGTCGAGGGGGCGGCGCAGCACAGGGCCAAGGCCGTGTGCTCCGGCTGCCTGGTGCGTACGGAGTGCCTGGCGTACGCCCTCGACCACCGGATCGAGCACGGGGTCTGGGGCGGCATGACCGAGCGGGAACGCCGCGCCCTGCTGCGCCGCCGGCCGACGGTCACCTCCTGGCGGCACCTGCTGGAGACGGCGCGCTGGGAGCACGAGCGGCGGTCCGGCGCCCCGGGGCGACACCGCCAGGAGAGCCGGTCGGCCGAGGCCGGCTGACCGGCCCTCCACCGTTCGGGGAACCGCCTGCCACGGACCGGTCCGTGGCAGGCGCCGAGACACGGGTGCCGTCCGCCGGGCGCAGGCGGCACCGTCTCCTGCCATGCCACCGTCCTGGGCGGAAGCAAGCGCACACATGACAAGTGTCATGTGTTTCCGTGCGCGGGGTCGTTCCGGGGGAGGAGGAGCGCCGCCGGTTTCGCGACCAGGATGAGTGCCTCACGCATGCGTCGAAGCGTGCGGCACCGAGTGAGACAGGAGTGACCGACGATGCGCCTTGCCCGCCCGAACACCGGCCACCGTGCGAACACCGGCCGCCGTCCGGCCCGCGGACGGCTCCGCCCGGCCTCGGCGGCCTCGGCCGCGGTTCTCTCGCTGGCGGTCGCGGTGGTACCGGCCCAGGCGGCGGACCGGCCGTCCGCGGCGGGCGGCGCGCCCGTCGCGGCCCCCGCCGCCGGCATACCCGCCGTCGGCACCCCTGCTGCCGGCGGCCTCGACCGCGCGGCCCTTCGCGCGTCACTGGAGGCGTTCCACCGAGCCGGGATGTACGGCGCCCACTCGGCGGTCCGCGACGGTTCCGCGCAGTGGCTGGGGGCCGCCGGGTCGGCCGACGTGGACACCCGGCGGCCGGTGCGGCCGGACTTCGAGCACCGGATCGGCAGCATCACCAAGACCTTCACCGCGGTGGCCGTCCTCCAGCAGGTCCACCGGGGACGGATCGGCCTCGACGCGCCGATCGGCCGCTACCTGCCCGAGCTGATACCGGGTGAACGCGGCCGCGGGGTGACGGTCCGGATGCTGCTCAACCACACCAGTGGCATCGGCGACTACATACCGGGCGCGTTCCCCGCGCTCGCCACCGACCCGGGCGAGGCGCTCGACGAGGGCCGCTTCCGGCACTGGGAGCCCGAGGAACTGGCCCGGCTCGGTCTCGCCGCCGAGCCGCTCGCGGAGCGCGGCACCTACAGCTACTCCAACACCAACTACATCATCGCCGGGCTGCTGCTCCGGAAGGTCACCGGTGAAGCCCCCGAGGACTGCATCACCCGCGAGGTGATCCGGAAGGCGGGACTGCGGCACACCTACTTCCCGCGCTCGGCCCGTCTCTCCGGACCGCACGCGAAGATGTACGAATCGATGTACGGATATATCGACCCGGCTCGTGACTACAGCGTCTACGACATGTCCTGGGGCGGCACGGCAGGGGCGATGGTCTCGACGATGCGGGACCTCAACGACTTCTACCGCCTGCTGCTCGGCGGCGGGCTGCTCGGCCCCGACGAGCTGCGCGCCATGAAGACCACCGTCCCGATGTACGCACCCGGCCCGGGCGAGGAGGCCAGAGCGCGCTACGGCCTGGGCATCTACACCCAGCAACTGCCCGACGGCCGCTGGTACTGGGGGCACGACGGAGCCGTCTGGGGAGCCGGGACCTGGGCGATGTCCAGCGAGGACGGCCGCCGACAGGTGGCCCTGGGCTTCAACCTGACGAAGTACGAGCGGTTCGACGAGAACGGCGTCCCGTTGCCGGACCCCATCGGGGCGGCGCTGAACGACTACGCGATCGGGGCGCTCACCGGATCCTTCCCGGCGCGGACCACACCGCCCGTTCCGCCCGCCCCGGGGTCCCGGCCGGCCCCCGGCGCGCCGACGGCCCCCCGGCTGCTGGTCGTACCGGAACAGCCGCGCCGCTGAGCGGTGACACGGTGACACGGTCCGGCGCATCCGCCCCGGGGGCGGATGCGCCGGACCGCGATACTGTGCCGCCACCCACGCGCGACCGAGGTCGCCCATCCCGTCGTCGGCCCGGACGGAGGGACGCACCGCCGCGGTGGCGGCACCCGTACGCCGGCCGGCGGGCACACGGACGAGGCACCCGTCCCACACACTGTGCGGGACTCACACACTGTGCGAGTGGTGAGGGGCACGGCGCGCCATGGGAATCCGCGGGAGCTCCCACGGGCCGGCCCCGGTGGGCCAACCGCCCCGGCCGGCGGCTCCTTGAGGTTCCGGCTCCGGGGCGCGGACCCGTACCGTCGGCCGATCCTGTGCCGTGCGGCCGGAACAGCCCGGCCTGCAGACTCTCCCTCCACTGACGATAGAGTCGGGGGCATGGCAGACGAAACGAGCATCAAGGTCGGTGTCGCCACACGCGACCGCCTGGCCGTGCTCGCGGCTGAACGGGGCACCACCATCCGTCGCCTCGTCGAGGAGCTCGCGGCAGCCCGGCCGACCCGGGCCGAGTACGAGGAGCGCGCCACCCAGGCCCGCGCCGAACTGGCCTCCCTGCTCGGTACCGCGCCCGGCGAGGAGGCCGAGGCCAGGGCCCGCGGTCTCCTGCAGGGCCTCGGTGCGGGTCATGACCCGGCGGTCGGATAAGTGGCCCCTGTAGCCGTGGTGCTGGACCACACGACCACCGCCGCCCTCTACGACCCCAAGGACCCTCACAACGAGGCCGTAGCCGCCTTCTACGTCCAGGCCTCCGGCGGCCTGGGCACCCTCTACGTCCCCGTCCTCTCCCTGGTCGCCGGTGACGTCAAACAGCCCGGCCTGTGCGCGTACATCAACGGCCTGCGCTTCGTCCAGGTCGAGCCCTTCGACCGGGACGCGGCCCTCACCGCCACCGAGCTGCTGCACGCCGGGCACTCCTGGGCCGCCGTCCACGCCATCCACGCCATCTACGCGGCCCGCCCCTCCGCCGCGTTCCCGGCCGGCCGCTTCCTGCTGACCCTCACCCCAGAGCTGTACGAGGGCACCGGCGTGCAAACGGTCCACCCCGGCGCGTAGAGCGAGCCCCGCCGTCGGCCGCTCGCCCGCGGCAGCCGCTCACCGCGCGGGGCCGCGGGACTCCGCCGTCCACGGGCGGGCCGGCGCCGGTGACGACAGGTCCTAGCGGCGCTCGGTGGCGGCCGGGCGCACGCGGGGGGTCCTGGTGGAGACCAGAAGGGGCACCGCGAGTGCGGCGGCGCAGGCCGCCGACGCCGCTGCCGTCACCCGGACCCCCTGCGGCACGTCGTCCACCGCCCTGCGCTCCCCGTCCTCCATGACGCACACGGTGCTCAGGGTGGTGAAGCGGACCTCGTAGTCCACCGCCCCCTCCAGACGGAGCCGGCACGGGTGGTCGTAGGGGAACGGAGCCGAGTCGGCCCCGCCCTCCTGTGCCACGGCCACGGTCGACATCAGCCCGATGGCGCCCAGGGCGTAGGAGGCGGTGGCGGCGGCCGCGCAGGCGAAGGCGGCGGCCGCGACCGCACGCTGCCGTCCCGCCCAGCGGCTGCCTCCCGGCAGCGCGGCCCCGAGGCTCTGGAGGAGGAAGAAGCCGACCAGCACGACAGCGGCCAGGAACACCACCGGCACGAAGAAGATCACGACAGCTCTTTCCCCCCGGGTTCGACCGCTCACGGCATCCTGCCCGCATCCGTCCGCTCCCGGTGCCGGCTGTGGTGCGGATCACGTAGGGGCGGGTGGCCCGGGCGGGCGGCCCCTGGCGGGCCGTCACACCGTCCCGCGCCGCCGCCTGATCGGCGCGCCCACACGGTGCAGATGCGTCAGCGCCTCCCGGTAGGACCGGATCAGCCCGGTCTCGTGGTACGGCACTCCGATCTCGGCGCAGTAGTCGCGCACGATCGCCTGGGCCCGCCGCAGGTGCGGGGTGGGCATGCTCGGGAAAAGGTGGTGCTCGATCTGGTAGTTGAGTCCGCCCAGCAGTACGTCGGTGATCACACCGCCGCGCACGTTCCGCGAGGTCAGCACCTGGCGCCGCAGGAAGTCGGGCCGCTCGTCGCCGGTGAGCGTCGGCATGCCCTTGTGGTTGGGGGCGAAGACGCAGCCGAGGTAGACGCCGAACAGGCACTGGTTCACGAGCAGGAACGCCACCGCCTTGCCCGGGGGCAGCACCACGAAGAGGGCGGACAGGAACGCCGCGACGTGCGCGAGGAGCAGCGCGCTCTCCAGCCGCCGGTTCCTCAGCGACGGCGAGCGCAGCGCCCGTACGCTCGACACGTGGAGGTTGAAGCCCTCCAGCGTCAGCAGCGGGAAGAACAGGAACGCCTGGTGGCCGCCGAGGAAGCGGGCCAGGCCCCGGCTGGAGCGGGCCTGGTCGGTGGACCACACCAGGATGTCCGGGGCGACGTCAGGATCCAGTTCCTCGTGATTGGGGTTGGCGTGGTGGCGGGTGTGCTTGTTCATCCACCAGCCGTAGCTCATGCCGATGCCCAGGTTGCCGAACAGCCGGCCCCCGATCTCGCTCGGCCGGCGCGTACGGAAGACCTGACGGTGCGCCAGGTCGTGGGCCGCCAGCGCGATCTGGCCGAAGACCACGGCGAGGCAGGCGGCGACCGCCAGCTGCCACCAGGTGTCGCCGAGGGCGAAGAAGACCGCCCAGCACGCCACCAGCAGTGCGGTCACCAGGGTCAGGCGTACCGCGTAATAGCCGGGGCGCCGCTCCAACAGGCCCGCGTCCGCTATGCGCCGGGACAGCCGGGCGAAGTCGCTGCCGGTGCCGGCACCGGGATCGGGGTCGGACGGGCGGGGCCGCGCGGCGAGCGGCGCGGCCCCGGCGGAGGAATCGGTCGGGATCGTCATGCTGCCGAGTCTGCGGACCGCCGTCCGGCGCGGACAGCCTGCTGGACCCCGGACGCGGAGGGGTGCTGACGCCATGCGGCAGCGGGGGTTGGCACCACCTTCGCGCCCTTGAGCTGCCGCTCCTCGGTGTGGCGCGTCCACGGGATCCGGAAGCGCGAACCCACCGTGTGCACCGCGAGGACCGGTGGGGACATCGGCGCGCCGGTGATCACACCGAGGACGAGCACGACGGCCGCGCAGACCCGTGCGGCCGAGCCGGTACGGCAGCCACCGGCCGCCCCGCGCCGTGCGCTGCGGGCCCGTGCCGATCGGCCGCCGCACGGCGGCCTGCTCCCCGGGCCGCCGGGCACCTCGCGGTGCCGGAGCCTGCGGGTGAGGCCGTCCGCGCCCGGGTCCCGCCCGGGCCGAACCCGCCGTGCCCGGCCGACCGGTCGAGGCCGGCCTCCGGCAGAGGCCGGCCTCCCGGCCGTGCCTGACCTTCCGGCCGAGGCCGACCACGGCCTCGGCCGGATCACCGGCCCGGCCTCCGTGTCCGGCCGGCCCGACCGGACGGTCCCGGGCCGGGCCCGACGCATCCGCCGGTCAGCCGGCCGCCCCGGTGAACATGCCCGCCTCGTAGGAGCCGCCCCGCTGGTGCACGATCACGGCGAGCCGGTTCGCCGCGTTGACGAGGGCGACCAAGCAGACCAGCGCGGCGACTTCGTCGTCGCCGTAGTGCTCGCGTACCCGGGCCCAGGTCTCGTCGGACACACCGTCGTGGGCGTCGGCGAGGCGGGTGCCCTCCTCGGCGAGCGCCAGCGCGGCCCGCTCCGCGTCGGTGAACACGGTGGACTCGCGCCAGGCGGCGACCAGGCTGAGCCGGACCGCGGTCTCCCCGGCGGCCGCGGCCTCCTTGGTGTGCAGGTCGACGCACCAGCCGCAGCCGTTGATCTGACTGACCCGCAGCGACACCAGCTCCTGCGCGGACCTCGGCAGCGGTGACCGGTGGATCACCAGAGCGGTGTTGGCGAACCGCTGGGCGAAGGCGGCCGCGATCCCGTTGCCGGACAGGTCGAATCGGGGTTCCATGACGTCGTTCCTCCTTGTGGTGCGGTGCCGGGCGGACACGAGACGCAGCCGGCCGCCTTCCTGTGACGGCGGCGGCCGTGTGACGTGTGCCACCGTCCGCGGGTGTCACAGAACCGCGGGGAACGGCGTCCTGTGCGTGCCGCAGGGAGTCCTACGTCGGGACATGGCTGCCCGAGCCGCTGCTCACCTCGCCCGACGTGGCCGAGGACGTCGAACTGGCCGACAGCGTCTCGACGGCGATGCTGCTGGTGCTGGAGACGCTCGCGCCGACCGAGCGGGCGGTGTTCGTGCTGCGCGAGGTGTTCGGCCTCGGGTACGAGGAGATCGCCGAGGCCGTGGACAAGAGTCCGGCGGCGGTCCGCCAGATCGCGCACCGGGCGCGGACCCACGTCGCGGCGCGCCGGCCGCGCGGGGCCGTCTCCCCGTCCGAGACCCGGAGCGCGCTCGACGCGTTCCGGCGGGCGGTCGAGACGGGCGACCTGCAGAGCCTGCTCGACGTCCTCGCGCCGGACGTCGTCCTCCTGGGTGACGGCGGCGGTGTCCGGCAAGCTGTTCCGCGGCCCGTCGTGGGGGCCGACAAGGTGGGCCGCCTGCTGGTCGCCGGACTGGGCGGGAGCACGGCGGCGTCGCTGCGACCGGTTCAGGTCAACGGCCGTCCTGCGCTGGTCCTCCGGCTCGACGGCGCGATCGACACCGTGGTGACGGTGCGTGTCGACGACGGTCTCATCACCGGGCTCTACGCCGTGCGCAACCCCGGGAAACTGTCGTACATGCAGCGGGAGACCGCCCTGCGCCGCTGAGTCCGCGGCCCGGCCGTGGACGGTGCGCGGAGGGGGAGGTGGCCCTTGGTCGGGGACGCTCGAGGGCCGTGCGGTTGCGCCGGGTGCCCGCCGGTCCGCCGCGGCGCCCGCGGTCCCGGTGCGGGCGACGGCCGGTCCGCCGCGGTGTCCGCGGCCGGTGCGGGCGACGGCCGCCGTGTGAGCGTGGGGCGAAGCCGTGTCGGACGGGGCCGGGCGTTGCATGCGGCCGGTGGATGCGAGACGGTGACGCTGTGCAGATTCCTCGAGCGGCAGAGAGGTGGTGGGGTACGCACAGCGCGTCCCCCTCTTCGTGACTCCTTCTCCGGGTGCCCCCGACAGTCCGCGCGGTGGTGGCGTCAGTGTCAGCGCGGCGTGGAGCGATGCCCCCTATCCCGTGCTGGTCGTCGACGGCGACGGGGACGTGGTCGACGCCAACGAGGCCGCGCGCCCGCTGTTCCCGCTCGCGGCGGACGCCGGTGGCCTCCCGGCGGAGGACCTGCCGCTCTGGCTGGCGGACGCGCACCGCCGGCTGCGGACGTCCGGGACCCCGGAGCCGGGCGCCGTCTCGGGGACGGTGGCGGGCCGTACGTTCGAGGCGCACCCCTCGCCCGGTGAGGACGGGGACGTGGTGTGGTGGCTGGTGGAGAACACCGATCTCCGGCTGGCCGAGGACGCTCTGCGCACGGAGCGCGAGCGCACGGAGCTGCTGGCGCGGGTCTCCGGTGTGCTGTTGTCATCGTTGAACGTGGACCGGTGCACGGAAGTGACGGCGCGGATGGCCGCTGATCATCTCGCCGATGCGGCGGTCATCGTCGCACCGGCGCAAGGACGCCGTCACCCCCTGACGTACGCGCAGGTCGGCGGTACGGTCACGCAGGAACTGACGCAGATCGACCCGTCGTCGGTCCCCGGGCTCGCGGAGGCCCTGCAGGGCTTCCCGCCGGTCCCGACGCGGTGGATCGACCCCGAGTGCCTTCCCGGCTGGGTGATCCCGCCCGGTTTCCGGGGCCCGATCGGCTCGGTGATCGTCACTCCGCTGCCCGGGCACGGCGCCCCGGCCGGCGTGCTGATCCTGCTGCGCTCCAGCACGCACCGGGCGTTCACGGACGGCGAGGAGGTCTTCGCCCGGCTGTTCGCCGCGCGGGCCGGAGCGGCGCTGTCGGCGGCGCACCTGTACGCGGAGCAGGTCTCGATCACCGCCACCCTGCTGCAGGAACTGCTGCCGCCCCGCCTCGAGCGGGTCCACGGCGTGGAGTACGCCGGCGCCTACCGGGCGTCCCAGGACCACGAACGCGTCGGTGGCGACTTCTACGACGTGCACCCCGGTACGGACCCGTCGAAGGAGACGTTCGCCGTCCTCGGCGACGTGGCGGGCAAGGGCCTGGAGGCCGCCGTTCTGACCGGCAAGATCCGCAGTGTGCTGCACGCGCTGCTGCCGCTGTCCGGCGACCACCAGCAGGTCCTCACGCTCCTCAACGAGGCGCTGCTCACCTCGCACCACACCCGCTACGCATCCCTGGTGATGGCCTCGGTGCGGCGCCGCTCGGGGCTGGTGCGGCTGAGGCTGACCAGTGCGGGGCATCTGCCGCCGCTGATCGTCCGTGGCGACGGCCGGGTGGAGGCGGCCGGCACCACCGGGCAGATCGTCGGCGCCCTGCCCCGGGTCGCCGCACGCAGCGCGGAGGTCGTCCTGGCACCAGGGGAGACGTGCCTGCTGTACACGGACGGCATCACCGACGCCCGCGGCGGCCCCCTGGGCGACCAGCTCTACGGCGAGGACCGGCTGCGCCGCGTGCTGGGGGAGTGCGCGCGGATGCCGGCGGAGGCGGTGGTGGAGCGCGTGCAGATGCTGGCCGCGCAGTGGCTGGGCGGCGGCCGCCACGACGACATGGCCACCCTCGCCATCACCAACCCCGCCGGCGGACGCGGCGCCCTGCACATCGTCAGCGGGCCCGACGACGCCACCGGCACCGGCCGCGGCCGCCGCCCGGGCGGGGGAGGACGCTGATGGCGAAAGACGGCGGGGCGGACCTCCTCGACGGGCTGCCGGACCGGCTGTGGGCCGCGGTGACCGCCGTGCGATCCCTCTGCATACCCGTCATGGCCGGCGGCGCCTCCGGCCGCGACGACCGCCACGCCCGTGCGATCAGGGCCGACGCCCGGGCCCCGGACGCCGCCCGCCGCGTGTCCGCCGGCTCCCCGGGCCCCCGGGGCTGGACGCCCCGGCCGGGCAGCCGCACGTACTTCCCCCGCGCCCGCACCTTCCTCGACGCGGCCGGCACAGCGCTCTCCCAGACGCCCGCACCCCCCGCCCGTCCCGGCCGAGGAATGACCGTATGACCGCCTGTCAGCCAGTCCAGTTCTCCCTGGTCACCCGCGCCTCCAGCGATCACACGATGGAACTGGCGATCCGCGGGGACCTCGACTACGACACCGGCGACGAGTTCCTCACGGCGGTGAACGGGGCGCTGGACACCCACGCGGAGCGGTACGGGCCGTCCCTGCGCCACCTGCACGTGGACTGCGCCGAGCTGACCGCCATCGACTCCATCGGCCTGTCCGCCCTGCTCGCGCTGCGCCGGCGCACCCACCCCGCCGGCGTCACACTGCACTTCCACCGCCGGCCCGTGCACTTCGTCCGCATGCTCGAAGTCACCGGGACCGCCGACCACCTCGTCGAGCGTGCCGACGACACCGTCGGCACCGCCGCCCCGCCGGAGGACCGGACCGGCACCGCGCCGGCGTCCGGACAACGCTGAGCGGTGGCCAGGCGGTCCGCTCCGGCCGGCGGCCACCGGCCGCGGCCCGCGTCGTGACCGCCTTGCGGGGGCGAGTGCTGCCGCTGGGGCGCGCGGTACGAAAAAGGGGCGAGCATATGCCGTAACTGTACGGTTGGAGGTTTTTGTCTCTGTGCGTGCGGGCTGCGGGGGAGTACACCAAGAGTGTGGTGGTACCGCGCATGCGACGAGGCTGTGCGGTACCGCCGGCCGGCGCGGCGGTGAGCGGAAGCGCGGCCTGCCGGCCCGCGTCGCCGAGGACGTCCTGACAGCACCAGGCGAGGGCGGCGGCCGTTACGGATGGGTCGACGGCCGCGTGCGCCGAACAGGGGTCAGCTCCCCCTCCGGACAGGCGCACCCCCCGGCGACCGCCGCGTCCCCGGCCGACCGGGCCGACCGGGCCGACCGGTCCGCCGCCGGCCGGGGAGGCGGCCTCCGGTGCCTCGCGGTCCGGCTCCGCCGCCACCGGGCGCTCCCCATGCCGCCGGGCCCGTCCCCCCCCGCCCTGCGGACTTCAGCCCCGACTCCCGGACGCCTCGGCGCTGCCGCGCCGGACGGGGACGGCCCGCGCACCGCCGTACGGGCCCTCCCGGCGCAGGTGGCCCGCCGCTCGGGGGAGTCGCGCGTGTTGTGCTGCCTGCTCGCCCGAACGCGTTAACCTCGGCAGATGGACACCGGTGCCGAGGATGCTCGTCATGAGCGCTGTACGACCGTGGTGGTAGGGGCCTCCGCCGGCGGCGTCGCCGGTCTGGGGGTCCTGCTGAACGGACTGGACGCGGGGCCCCCGGTGGTCGTCCTGGTGGCCCAGCACCTGCGCCGTTCCCGCCCGACGCAGATCGTGGCCATCCTGTCCCGCCGTACCGGCCGCACGGTGAAGCTGGCCGAGGAAGGGGAGCGGCCGCGGGCGGGCGTCGTCTACGTCGCCCCGCCCGACCGGCACCTGTGCGTGAACGAGGACGGAACGCTGTCGCTGAGCGACGAGGGCCTGGTCAACTTCACCCGTCCGGCGGCCGATCCGCTGTTCGAGTCGGCGGCGCGGGCGTACGGGCCGCAGGTCATCGGCTGCGTGCTCACCGGGGCCGACAGCGACGGTGCGCGGGGCGTGGAGGCGGTCAAGGACCACGGCGGCACCGTCGTCGTCCAGGACCCCGTGACGGCGGAGTTCCACGGCATGCCGAAGGCTGCGGTCGGAACGGGCCGGGTGGACCACGTCCTCCATCTCGCCGACATCGCGCCGACGATCAACCGGCTCGTCGCCGGTGTGGAGTGCTCCTGAGGCGCAGCCGCTGCCGCTGTTCCCCGCGGCGGGACGCGCTTGCGCACCCTGTGCCGGCAGGGTCCTGCAGGCAGGGGCCGTCCCCGCAGGTCGTCGCCGCGGTCAGCGTCGCCGGGAAGCGTCGGTGAGGGGAAGGCGGGCGGTGATGCGCTTGCCGCCCGGCTCGGGCTCGATGTCGAGGCTGTGGGCGACGGCGGTGACGATCTCCAGACCGTGCTGGCCGATGCGGTCGGGGTCCGCCGCACGGGCGGTCGGGAGGACGGGGTGGGTGTCACGCACGGTGATCTCCAGCAGGGCGCCGGTGGTGCGCAGTTCCATCCGGGCGGGGCCGGGGGCGTACTTGTAGGCGTTCGTGACCAGTTCGCTGACCACCAGCTGGGTCAGGTCCCTCACCCGGGCGGGCACCTCCAGGCCGCTCTCGGTCTGCAGGCGGGTGAGGAAGTCGGTCGCGAGGCGGCGGGCCCAGGCGATGCGCGAGTCGTCGCCCTCCAGCGCGACGGCGACCGTCAGCTGCGGATAGTGCGGCGCCACAGCGTTCTCGCTCCCGGGTACAGCGTCCATCGGTTTCGCCTTCGCCCCTTGCTCCACGGCCGTGTGTACCCACCACTTTCTCCTGCACGCCCCGACTGGACCGAATGGGGCCCTATGGGCGGCCGCGGCGTGCGGTCCGCGCCCCGCACCGGCGGTGCCGAACGCCGTCGGCTTCTCTGAGCTGCGATGTCTGTCATCGGGACCTGTCGATTGGATGAGGCGGGGGTGGCTGGGGGTGTTCCCGTCGGATGCCGGGCCGACCGCGCGGGCACGTGAGGCCGCTCCGCACGGCGCCCCGGGCTCCGGCGGCCCCGTCCGGCTGCGCGGGCGGCCGGCGCGGCGCTCACCGGGTCCTCCCGGCCGGGGCCGGCGGCGGTCGGCCGCGCTGTCCCGGAGTTCCGCGAGTCCTCCGGCGTCGGCAGCCCGATCAGGATCCACCAGCGGCCGCCCGCACGCGACAGGGGACGGCGCCCGGCCGGTCCCCGGCGGACCGGGGCTTGCGCCCGGCTCCGTGGCGGAGTCCGTCGACGGGCGGGCAGCGGGCCGGCCGTGCGCTCGTCGCCGGCGCGGTCCACTCCGGCGGCGGGCACGGGGCGCCGCGGGCAGGAGGCCCATGGGGACAGTGTGGCGTCGTCCCGGCAGACGGGGGCCGGCGGCGTTCCGGTGCTTCAGAGCGACCTGCGCGCCAGGTCCTCCAGCACCGCGACCGCCCGGGCGGCCCGCTCGTACGGTACGAACAGGTGGTCGTGGTGGAAGCCGGCGACCACGTTGCAGCTCAGACCGGCGTCGGCGAGTTCCCGTGCCACGGCGGCGGTCAGACCGACCGCCTCCAGCGCCGAGTGGACCCGCAGGGTGATCCAGCCCGCCACGTAGTCGTACGCCATCCCCGCCGTGTCGGCCTCCCGCTGCGGCAGGACCAGGGTCAGGCCCTCCCGTTCGGCGACCGTGACGAGCGGGGTCACGTCCGGCGGGACGGCACCGCCGTCGACGGTGGTGAACACGTAGCGCCCCGCGTTCAGTTCGGGGCGCATCCCCGCCAGCAGTCTCCGCAGATCGCTCTCACCAGGCATGATCGACACCCTATGCGGGCGGACCGCGACCTGTACCTCCTTCGCGCCGCTCCCGCGGCCCGAGGGCCGCCCGGAGGCGGCCTCGGGTGTCACTCGGACAGCACCCGGCCGTCTCGCCGAGCATTGTTACTTTGACATAAGTATGACTCCATATCTATGGTGGCGGCATGCCCGAGAACAGCGCGTCCGTCCAGGACATCGACCACGTGGCCGCACGGCTCGTGGCGTGCCTGCCCGCGCTGACCCGGGCCCTGGACCGGCAGGTCGGACAGGACTGCCCGCACCCCAGGCCCCCCGAGGCCCAGCTCGCGCTGATGCGGCACGTCGAGGCCCATGACGGCGTCACCGTGCGCGCGACGGCCGAGGCCCTGCTGATGAAGCCGAACAACGTCAGCGCACTCGTCACGCAGCTGACCGAGCAGGGGCTGCTGGAGCGCCGGCAGGACCCGGCCGACAGAAGGGTCGCGCACCTGCACCTCACCCCGACCGCCCGGCAGGAGCTCGCCGAGGTCGAACGCCTGATGGGGGCCCACCTCGGCCGGGCGCTGCGCGCCCTGACCGACGGTGAGCTGGACGCCCTCGGCTCCGCTCTGGGCGCGCTCGCCGCACTCAACGAGCACCTTCACCCCCGCCACTGATCACGCACACCGGACCCGCAGCGGTCCGGTGCGCGTGCGGGCGGGCCACCGCGTCCCGTACGGCGGTCACCGGCACGGCGGTCGTCCGCACGCCGAGCACCGGCGTGCGGACGACCGTGTGCCGGCCGCCGGCCGTCGGCCTGCCCACCGCCCCGTACGCCGGTCGCCGGTTCCGTCATTCCGTCATTCCGCGGACACAGGCCCAGGCCGGTCCGCGTCACCTCCACGATCCACGAAGGACAGGCACAGTCATGCCCTCCGCCGCCACGCCCTCCTCCGCTCCGCCGACCCACGCCCCTCCGGGGGACGAGCCGCGGGGCCCGCGGGCCAACCCGTGGCTGACGCTGATCGCCGTCGCCTTCGGCCTCTTCATGGTCGGCCTCGACGGCTCGGTCGTCTCGATCGCCAACCCCGAGATCGGCCGGGACCTGGGCGCCTCCACCGCCGATCTCCAGTGGGTGACCAACTCCTACCTGCTGGCCCTCGCCGCCACGCTGATCCTCGGTGGCAAGCTCGGCGACCGGTTCGGGCGCCGCACCTTCTACCTGATCGGCGTCGCGGGCTTCACCGTCGCGTCCGTCGCCATCGGACTGACCGGGTCCATCGAGGGCGTCATCGCCTTCCGCGCGGTGCAGGGCTTCTTCGGCGCCCTGCTGATGCCCAACACGCTGGGCATGCTGCGCGCCGTCTTCCCGCCGAAGAAGTTCGGCATGGCGGTCGGCATCTGGGCCATGGTCTCCTCGGTCTCCACCGCCCTCGGTCCCATCGTCGGCGGCCTGCTGGTCCAGCACGTCAACTGGGAGTCCGTCTTCTACATCAACGCCCCCATCGGCGTCGCCGCGCTCGTCTTCAGCGCCGTCGTCCTGCCGCAGAGCAGGAACAGCGCCGCGGCGGACGAGAAGTTCGACATCGCCGGGGTCGTCCTGCTGGCCCTGGGCCTGCTCGCCGTCGTGTTCGGCGTCGTCAAGGGCGAGACGTGGGGCTGGACCTCGGGCGGCACCCTGGGCGCCATCGCGGCCGGTGTGGTGGTCCTGCTGGTCTTCGGCTTCTACGAGAACCGTGTGGCGGCCCCGCTGCTGCCCATGCGCCTGTTCCGCAACCGGGCGCTGACCATCGGCACGGTCATCACCGCGCTGAACTTCTTCGTGCTGCTCGGTGTGATCTTCTTCGTCATGCTCTACCTGCAGAACGTGCGCGGGTTCACCCCCGTCGAGGCCGGTGTGCGCACCCTGCCGCTGAGCCTCGCCTCGGTCGTGGCCTCCCCGCTCGGCGCGGCGCTGACGGACCGGTTCGGGCCGCGGTTCACCATGCCGCTCGGCATGGCCCTCCAGGCGATCGCCTGCTTCGTCGTGCTCACCTGGAGCGCGGACTCGTCCTACGCCACGATGTGGCCGCCGTTCATCGCGCTCGGCCTCGGCGTGGGCATGGTGATGTCGTCCTCCTCCGACGCCATCGTCGGCAACGCGCCGGTCAGGGACGGCGGCGTGGCGGGCGGCCTGCAGGCGACCGCGCTGCAGATCGGCGGCGCGCTCGGTACCTCCGTACTGGTGTCGCTCATCAGCAGCCGGGTCGGCTCGACCCTCACCGGTGAGCTGACCTCCGCCGGAGTCCCCGCGGCCGCGGCGGCGGGCCTGGGCGAGGCGAAGGACGCGGTGGCCATGGGCGTCGCCCCGGTCTCCGAGGAGATGCCGGCCCAGCTCAGGAGCGCCGTCGTCGAGGGGAGCCACCAGGCGTTCATGAACGGTGTGCACACCTCCGTCCTGGTCGCCGGCGTGCTGTGCGTCGTCGGCGCCGTGGTGGCGGTGGCCGGCGTGCGGCGCACCCCCGAGCAGCCCGCCGCCTGAGCGACGACGGGCGGACGGGCCCGGCCGGGGCGGTGGGCCAGGCTTCCGCGTCGGCGCCGGTCCCCCGCCGGCCGCCGCAGCCGGAGACGGCTCCCGAGCCGGCGGCGAGCAGGAGCACCGCGGCGAGCGGACCGAGGCGACGCGACGCTCTGATGCGTATGGGACCCTCCGGGGGACGACGACGTGTCACACTGTTCCGCCGTGTGACGCGGCCGGGCCGGGACGGGTTCCGCCGGCCGGGGCCGCCCGCTCCCGCCACGTCGTCGCCGTCCTCGTCGCCTGCGGCCTGTGCGCGGCGGCCGTCGCGGTCCTCGGGGTGACGCGGGGGCCGGAGGGCGGCGCGGTCCGGTCGGCGGTCGCCGCCACCGGGATCGTCGGCCCGTGCGACGCCGTCGCGGTCGTGTACGCGCGCGCCGCCCGCCGCCGTTTCCCCGGTGGACCGAGTGGGTCCCCTGCGGCAGGGAGCGCCGGGCTCAAGGTTCCCGGCGGTGGGGAGTACCGAGTCCCCCGCGACGGGCGCGGTCCCGGTGGAAGGGGGCGGCGCCGCCCTTCCGCCGGGACCGCCGGGTGCCTTCCGGGCTACGGCTTCTCCTGGGTGTAGAGGGCGTTCACCTCCCCGGCGGTGAGTGCCCTGTCGTAGGCGTGGACCTGGTCCACCGCACCGTTCCAGAAGTCGGTGTCCGCGCCGTCCCACTGTGCGCGGCCGACGGCCAGCGGGCCGGTGCCGACGTAGGCGGGACCGGACGCGGCGGTCGCCGCCGGTCTGCCGTCGACGTACAGCCTGATCTCGCCGCTCGCGCCGTCCCGCACGCCGACGAGGTGGTACCAGCGGCCCTTCTCCGGGGTGGTCTCCAGCCGGGCGCGGTGGTTGCCGGGGGTGCTGAAGGCGAAGGCGCCCTGGCCGTACTGCAGGTAGAAGGGGCTGGCCTGGCGGCGGCCGTCCTGGCTGACGGCGGTGGCGTAGTTGCCGGGGAGCCGGTCGACGGTCACCCAGGCGGACACCGAGTAGCTGCCGGTGGTGTCGAGGACCGGCCCTTCGGTCTCGGCGTGCTGCCCGCTGCCGTCGAACCTCAGCGCGCTGCCGCTGACCCCGGTGGTCCAGGCGGTGCCCTCGCTCAGGGTGAGCGGCCTGCCGTTCGGGCCCTCGTCCTTCGCGGTGGTGCCCGCGCCCTCGTCGAGGGACCAGTGGCCGCCGCCCTTCAGCGCCTCGCGGCCGCCCGCGGCGGCGCCGGCCGCGATGACCTTCAGGTTGACCTCGCGCACCCGGACCGGGTCGACCTTGATCTCCCGGCGGTCGTAGGTGTAGAGGCCGTTGAGCTCGTTCTCCAGGTCGGAGATCTGCGTGTACACCGAGCCGGAGAGTTCGGCGCCCGCCTGGTCGAGGTAGTACTTCTCGGTGTTCTCGACGTACTTGCGGGTCAGCGCCTCCTTGTCGGCGACGCCGCTGTAGATCACCGTCGGGGCGCCCGGCCACATGTGGCCGGGGGTGCGCAGGGTGAAGCCGCCGTGCTCGCCGTCCATGGCGGCCCGCTCGCCGTCGGGGAACGGTGGGTCCGTGTTGGTGTAGTCGTGGTGGTCGATGATGTCGCCCTTGCCCGAGTCACCCTTGGAGTCGCAGCAGTTGACCCCGCTGTGGGCGTTGACGATCCGGGACGGGTCGGCGGCCTTCACGGACTCGGCGAGCCGGCCGGTCGCCTCGCGGTTCCACTCGCCCCAGCCCTCGTTGAAGACGATCCAGCCGATCACGGAGGGCGCGTCGTGGTGCTGGCGCATCATCTCCATGCCCTGGTCGACGAAGGCCCGCTGCCCCGTCTCGTCGGTGGTGGTCGAGGAGACGAAGTCCTGCCAGACCAGCAGGCCGAGCCGGTCCGCGTGGTAGAACCACCGCGGCGACTCCACCTTGATGTGCTTGCGGACGGCGTTGAAGCCGAGCTTCTTGTGCGCCTCCAGGTCGAAGGCGAGCGCGTCGTCGCTCGGCGGGGTGTACAGGCCGTCGGGCCAGAAGCCCTGGTCGAGGGTGGCGAGGGAGAAGACCGGCTTTCCGTTGAGCACCAGTTTCGGGTAGCCGCCGACCTTCTCGATCCCCACCTCGCGCATACCGAAGTAGCCGGCGACCTCGTCGGTCGACCTGCCGTCGGTCAGGGTGACGTCGAGGTCGTACAGGTACGGGTCGTCCGGGCTCCACAGGTGCTGCCTGGCCACGGGCAGCCGCAGCTGCTCGTTGGCGGCTCCGGTGACCCTGCCGACGACCCTGCCCCGGGCGTCGCGGGCGACGGCCTCGACGCGTGCCCCGGCGGAGGCGCCGTCGGAGCGGACGGTGACCGCCAGGCTGCCCGTGCCGATGTCCGGCGTGGTGACGACGTCGTCGACGGAGACGCGGGCGACGGGCTCCATCCACACGGTCTGCCAGATGCCCGACGACTGGGTGTAGACGATGCCGCCGGGGCGGGTGGACTGCTTGCCCTTGGGCTGGTTGTCGCCGCCGGTGTCGGTGACCGCGACCACGACCTCCTGGGGGCCGGTGCCCTTGAGCGCGTCGGTGACGTCGGCGCTGAAGGCGGTGTAGCCACCGGTGTGCTCGGCCACCTTCTTGCCGTTGACCCAGACGCGGGCCCGGTAGTCGACCGCGCCGAAGTTGAGCTTCAGGCGGTTGTCCCGGTCGCCCCTGCCCACCTTCCAGTTCTTCGGTACGTCGACGAGCCTGCGGTAGAACATGTGGTCCTCGTGCCGCTCGATCCCCGAGAGCTGGGACTCGACCGGGAAGGGCACGGTGATCCTCTCGTCCAGCTTCCTGCCGAAGACCGGGGTCTCGCCCGCCTCGGCGGCGCTGAACTGCCAGGTTCCGTTGAGGTTCTTCCACCGGTCGCGCACCTGCTGCGGGCGCGGGTACTCCGGCAGCGGGTTCTTCTCGTCGAGCTTGTCGCCCCACGGTGTGGTGAGACGGTGCGCGGAGTCGTTCTGCGCCCAGCGGATGAGCTCCGGTACGGCCTTCCGGCCGGCCTCCAGGCCGCCCTCGCCGTCGTAGGCGACCCGTATCTGCTGGTCCTTCTGGATCGGCTCGGCGAGGGTGACGAGCAGTGAAGTGCGGTCGCCCGGGTCGGCCTCGACCGACTCGACCGGCATGGGGGTCGTGTCGGCCTCTATCTTCAGGTGGTCCCCGACCGCCGCGTAGCCGCCGACCCGGTCCTCGAACCGGGCGCGCAGCCGCCGCCCGTCCTCGGCGACGGTCAGCTCGACGGGGTAGACCTCGAAGTCGGCCGGCGGGGTGAACGCCGACTGGGGCACGAGCTGCTTCGGCGTCGTCGGGGTGGACCAGCGCAGGAACATGTTGGCCCCGCCGAGGTCCTGGAACATCTCCAGGCGGAAGTCGTGCTTCTCTCCTGCGGTCAGCCTGACCGGGGCGCTGGTCTGCTCCTTGTCCCAGTCCGGTTCCCAGTGGTCGATGACCGGCTCGCCGTCGACGAGGAGCCGGAAGCCGTTGTCACCGCTGGCGTGGAACGTGTAGTCGCCGGTGGCCGGTGCCTCGATCTGCCCCGTCCAGCGGGCGGTGGTGTGCTCCGTCCTGCCGGTGAGCTCCTCGAACGTTCCGGTCAGGGAGGAGAAGTCGATCCGCGGATCGAGCGCGGTGCCGCCGAGTTCGGCGAAGTCCCGTGCGCCCGGCGCCGACATGGCGAAGTACTCGCCCTTCAGGCCGTGCACGACGACGTCGGCCTGCTCGGCGGCCTGCCCGGGGGAGGACGCGGCGGCGCCGCTCGCCGTCCCGGCGGCCGCCGCGGTCGCCGTCAGGCCGGTCGTGGGCAGGACCAGGGCCGCCGCCGTCAGCAGCGCCCACACTCCGGTTCGTCGGCGGGTGTGTCGTCTCGTCATGGGACCTTCCTCGCGCGGGGCGGGGGCCGGGACCACTCGGCAGGAGGTGCCGGGGAACGGACGTGGCGCGGTGTCGTGTTCACCGGGGCACCGCGGGCTTCCGGGAGCGTCGTCAGTACGGAGAGCGGACTGCGAGGGAACCGGCGGGCAGGGGAGGGGGACCCCGCAACGCGTACGGGGCCAACGGCTCTTCCAACGTTGGAAATTCTGTGACAGCGGAATCACAGCATGCCGCCCCGGAACTGTCCAGACCTCGTGCGCCTCTTGCCCGTTCGGGGTTTCCGGCTTCCGCGGGGCGCCTCTGGGGCGGGTCGCACCGGCCGCGGTGAATTGACCGGCACCGCGTCACGCGTCAGGGTACGAAGCGGCGCGGATCACCGCCCCGTGCCGGAAGGATGACTGCCTTGATCGGGATCGCCGACATCGAAGCCGCGGCCGAGCGGATCGCCGGACACGTGGTACGCACCCCGACCGTGCCGAGCCCCGGCCTGTCCGGCCTGCTGGGTGCCCCGGTCACCGCGAAACTGGAGCTGTTGCAGCGCACCGGCTCGTTCAAGGCGCGCGGGGCGACGGCGAAGCTGCTCGCGCTCGGCGAGGCCGAGCGGGCCGCCGGCGTGGTGGCGGTCAGCGGGGGCAACCACGGGATCGCCGTCGCGGTGATGGCGGCCGCGCTCGACGTGAAGGCCACGGTGGTCATGCCCCGTACGGCGCCCGCGCGTTCGGTGGCGATGGCACAGGACGCCGGTGCCTCGGTGCGGCTGACCGACGGCATGGACGAGGCCTTCGCACTGATGACACGGTTGCAGGAGGAGGGCCTGACACTGGTCCACCCCTTCGACGACCCCGTGGTGATCGCCGGACAGGGCACGGTCGGGCTGGAGTTCGCCGAGGACGCGGACGGACCGACCGACGTCCTCGTCAGCGTCGGGGGCGGCGGGCTGATCGCCGGTGTCGCGGCGGCGCTGCGGGCCCGCCGCCCGGGGGTGCGGATCTGGGGCGTGGAGACCGAGGGGGCGCAGGCGATGTCGGAGGCGCTGGCCGCGGGCGGGCCGGTCCCGGTCCCCCTGTCGTCGATCGTGACCACGCTCAGCGCGCCCACCGTGTCGCAACTGACGTACGACCATGTGTCCGAGCTGGTCACCGAGGTGCTGGTGGTTCCGGACCGGGACGCGGTGCAGGGCGTGCTCGACCTCGCCGAGCACGCGAAGGTGTGGACCGAGCCCGCCGCCGGCTGTCTGCTGCCCGCGGCGCGGCAGGTCCTGGACCGGGTGGGGGACGGAGCCCGGCTCGGGCTCGTGGTGTGCGGGGGCAACGCGTCCACCACCGACGTGCTGGGCTGGTCGAACCGGTTCGGACTGCGTCCGCAGCCCACCGAGGGCGGCTGACGGCCGGTTCCCCGGCACACTGTCCGGCCGCTGCGCGTCGAGCGCGTGGCCCCGGCGGCGGACGCGCGCACCGGGACGGCACGTGTGCCCCGGCACGGGCGTCCGCCTCGCTCCGGGCCGGCAGGCCCGCCTCGCTCCGGGCCCGGCAGGTCCGCCGACGCGGGCCTCGCCGGGGCGCTCACGACGGCGACGCGGGCGATCCGGCCGCCGACGGCGGTGTACGCGGGGCAGCGGGCGCCGCGTCGCCCTCGGGTGCGGAGCCGTCGTCCGCCGTCACGCCCGCCAGGCGTACCGCCGCTCGGGCCGCCCGGTGGTGCCGTAGCGCAGGGACACGTGGACGAGGCCCGCGGCGTGGAAGTGCTCCAGATACCGGCGGGAGCTGACCCGGGAGACACCGACGACGGCGGCGCACTCGGCCGCCGACAGTGTGCCGTCGGCGGCGCGGAGGGCCCGCTCGACGAGGTCGGCGGTCTCCACGCTCAGGCCCTTGGGCAGCGAGCCGCCCCGCTGCGCCGCGGCGGTCCCGGCGAGGAAGCGGTCCACGTCCGCCTGGCCGCGCACGACCGAGGTGAGCAGCCGCTCGCGCCGGTCGGCGTACCACTGGAGCCGGGTCGCCAGGTCCTCCTGGTCGAACGGCTTGAGGAGGTAGTCGACGACACCGTGGCGGACGGCGCCGCGCACACTGTCCGCCTCGCGGGCGGCGCTGATGACCATGACGTCGCAGTCGTGCCCCGCGGTGCGCAGCCGCGGGATCACGTCGAGTCCGAACATGTCCGGCAGGTACAGGTCGAGGAGGACCAGGTCGGGGCGGAGCTCCTCGACGGCGGCGACGGCCTCCTCGCCCGTGCCGGCCGTGCCGACGACCCGGAAGGGCGGTACGCGTTCGACGAAGGTGCGGTGGACCCGCGCCACCATGAAGTCGTCGTCGACCACGAGGACGTCGACGGGGCGGCCCGCCGGGGCCGCACCGGCCGGTTCTGTCGGTTGTGTCATCGGGACGTTCCTTTCGGCACCGCGTCGGCGGGGTGGCTCACGGACATGCGAGCGGTGAACTGGGCGCCGTCGGCGGTGTTGGCCACGGTGATCTCACCGCCCCGGCTCTCGCAGACGAGCCGCGTCAGGGCGAGGCCGATGCCGCGCTCGCCCTGTCCGGCCGCCTTGGTGGTGAAACCGTGGGTGAAGACCTCCTCCGCCACCTCGGGGGCGACGCCGGGACCGGAGTCGCGGACCACGATCTCCACACTGGAGGCGTCCTGCCGCAGCGCGACCTCCACCCACGCCTCACCCGGCTCCCCGCCCGGGGTGCCGGCGGCGTCGACGGCGTTGTCGACGAGGTTGCCGATCACGGTCGCGACGTCTGCGGCCTCCTCCGGCACGAGCCGCCCGAGGGCCGTGTCGTCCGAGATCCGCAGCGTGACCCTGCGCTCGGCGGCGAGCGAGGACTTCGCCATCAGGAGCGCGGCGACGGCGGTGTCGCGCACCCGCTGCCCGATGGTCATGTCCAGGGACTGGCGGCGCCGGGTCACGGCGCGGATGTAGCGCACTACCTCGTCCTGCTCGCCGATCTGGATCAGGCCGGAGATGGTGTGCAGCTGGTTGGCGAACTCGTGCGCCTGGGCGCGCAGCAGCTCGGCGGAGCTGCGGAACGAGCCGATCTCCTGCTCGAGGCGGGCCAGCTCCGTACGGTCCCGCAGAGTGGTGACCGAGCCGAGCACCCGGTCGTCCTTGGCGACGGTCATCCTGTTCATCACCAGGACGCGGCCGTGCCGGACGACCACCGCGTCGTGCCGGTCCGCGTCCCGGTCCCGCGCGCCGGTCAGGACGTCCCCGAGCCGGCCCTCGACGCCCAGCTCGGCCAGGCTCCGGCCGACGCAGTCCGCGGGCAGGTCGAGCAGGCGCCTGCCCACGTCGTTCACGAGGGTGAGCCGGTGCTGCGGGTCCAGGGCGACCACACCCTCGGCGATCCCGTACAGCATCGCCTCCCGGTGCTCGGCCAGTCCGGTGATCTCGTGCGGCTCCAGTCCCAGCGTCTGCCGTTTGACGCGGCGGGACAGCAGCCAGGAACCGGCCAGGCCGAGACCGCCCGCCACCCCCAGGTAGGTCAGCACGTAGGAGGACGCCCCGCTCAGCCGCTGCCACGCGGTCGGGGATGCCTCACCGATCATCACGGTGCCCAGGCGGCGGCCGAGGTCGCCGCCCGTCGCGCCGAGCACCGGCACCTGGGCCACGAGCTCATGGCTTCCGTCCCAGGTCAGCGGGCCCGACCAGCTGTGTCCGCGCGCGGCGTCCGCGCTCCGGGGCAGCGCCTCGCGCAGGACGGTGGGATTGGTCGAGCCGACGATGCGGCCCGACGCGTCCGCCACGGTGACGGACGAGACGTCGGACTGCACGAGCGTGGAGTGCACCAGCGCGGCGAGCGCCTTCTGCGGCGACGGCCGGACGAGCTGGTTGCGGACCAGGGGGTTGGCCGCCAGCTGCTCCGCCAGCGCCGTCACCCTGCGCCCCTCGACCCGGTTGAACGTCGCCTCCGACTGGGCCAGCGACACCGCGGCGACGGCCAGGAGCACCGTCACGACGATGGCGAGCTGCAGTACCAGCATTTCGCCCGCGAGACTCTGGCGGCGGAACGTGGTGACCACAACGAACTCAATCTCTCTTGGCGACACAAGCTGGGGAGCGCGACCGGCGAGATGCACAATCATGACGTCCGTCCCGCCGACCGTGAAAGAGAGGGGCCGTGAGAGCTCGCGCACGCGCCCTTCGCGTCCTGGCGGCCCTGTCGCTCCTGTCCTCCGCCGGCTGCGGAGCGTGGCCCGGCGCGGGCGGCAGCCCCGGCAGTGACCTGCGGATCATGGTTCCGAACACTCCGGGGGGAGGATACGACACCACCGCGCGCACCGTGGCCAGGGTCCTCGGGGAGACCGGTAGCGCCTCCGACGTGCAGGTCTTCAATCTGCCGGGAGCGGGCGGCACCGTGGGTCTGCAGCGTCTGGTGGACGAGCGCGGCAACGGCCGCCTCGCCCTCCAGATGGGTCTTGGCGTCGTCGGCTCCTCGCACATGGCGCACGCGCGGGTGACCGTGGAGCGGACCACCCCCATCGCCCGGCTGCTGGGGGAGCCGGGCACGGTGGTCGTGCGCGAGGACTCGCCCTACCGCACGGTCGACGACCTCGTCGCCGCGTGGCGCAAGGACCCCGCCGCACTGACGGTCGGCGGCGGCTCCTCGCGGGGAGGCCCCGACCACCTCCTGGCGATGGAGCTGGCGGAGGCCGTCGGCATCGGCCCGCGCGAGGTGGACTACCGGGCCTACGACGGCGGCGGCGGCGACCTGCTGCCCGCGCTGCTCGACGGCGAGGTCGACTTCGCCACCAGCGGGGTCGGGGAGTACCTCGACCAGATCGACGCCGGGCAGCTGCGGGTCCTGGCCGTCACCGGCGACCGTCCGGCCGCCACCCTCCCCGGTGTGCCGACCCTGCGGGCCCGCGGCATCGACCTGGTCTTCAGCAACTGGCGGGGGATCGTGGCCCCGCCCGGCATCAGCGCCTCGGACCGCGAGCGCTGGACCGACGCGCTGACCGGGCTGCACGCCTCCGCCCAGTGGAAGGCGGCACTCGCCCGGCGCGGCTGGACCGACGCCTTCGCCACGGGGGACGCCTTCGAGGACTACCTGGAGCAGCAGGACAGGGCCGTGGCCCGCCTGATCGCCCGCCTCGGACTCGACTGACCCGTCCGCCGCCGCGGACCTTCCCCGCAGGACCTCCCCGGCAGGACCGGCCCGACCGGTCGTGCACGACCCCTATGCCCTTCGAAAGGCACCCGCATGACTTCACACACCTGGTGGCTGCTGCTCATCCTGACCGTGGCGATCGCGGCCCTCATCTACCTGATCAACGGCCGGCTGCGGGTGCATCCGTTCGTCGCGCTGATCGTGGTGACCGTCGCCACCGGGCTGGTCGCCGGCGAGCCCGTGGCCGACCTGACCGGGTCGATCGAGGAGGGCGCCGGCGGCACCCTCGGCGACGTCGGTGTCACCCTGGCGCTGGGGGCCATGCTGGGCCGGCTGCTGTCCGACTCCGGGGCCACCGACGCCATCGCCCGCGCCCTCGTCGGCCGCGCGAGCCCCCGCGGGCTGCCCTGGCTGGTCGGGGCCGCCGCCTTCGTCATCGGCATCCCGATGTTCTTCGAGATCGGGCTGATCGTGCTGCTGCCGCTGATCTTCAGCGTGGCCCGCCGCATGGAGGAGCGCGGCGGTGCCAACGGCTCCCCCTACGTCCTGCTCGGTGTGCCCGCGATCGCCTCCCTGTCCACGCTGCACGGCATGCTGCCGCCCCACCCCGGACCGCTGACCGCCATGACCGGTCTCCACGCCGATCTCGGCCTGACCCTGCTGGTCGGCTTCGTCTGCGCCGTCCCCACCGTCATCCTGTCCGGTCCGGTCTACGCGCGCTGGATCGCCCCGCGCCTCCCCGGCGTCCGGCCGGACGCCGCGCTGGTCGCCCAGTTCACCGGGGCCGAGGGGGCGGCCGGCACGCGGCACGCCCCCGCCACGGGCGCCGACGGTTCCGGTGCGCGGCCGGACACCGGGGGCGGGCCCCGCGAGGGCGTCCCCACCGGTCTCGCCGTGGCCGCCGTACTGGTCCCGGTCGTCCTCATGCTGCTGCGCACCCTGGCCGAGACCGTGCTCGACGAGGACGGCGGACTCGCGGCGGCGCTGGCCTTCGCCGGCGAGCCGCTGGTGGCCATGCTCGCCGGACTGCTCTTCGCACTCGGTGTGACACTGGTCCGCGGCGGCCGGTCGGGGGAGGAGATCCGCGAGTCGCTGACGGGGAGCCTGAAGTCGGTCGCAGCGATCCTCCTCATCATCGGCGGCGGAGGGGCCTTCAAACAGGTCCTGCAGGACTCCGGGATCGGCGACGCGATCGCCTCCGCGGCCGAGGGCGCGCACGTCAGTGTCATCCTCCTCGGCTGGCTGATCGCCCTCCTGCTGTCGCTGACCACGGGGTCGGCGACCGTCGGCATCGTCTCCGCCACCGGCATCGTGGCCCCGCTGATCGGGGGGAACGGCGGCCTGGAGGCGTCCCTGCTCGTCGTCGCCATCGGCGCCGGCTCCATCGGGCTGAACTACGTCAACCACGCGGGGTTCTGGCTGGTGAAGGAGTCCTTCGGCATGGACCTGACCCAGGCGGCCAAGACCCAGACCGCGGTGCAGACACTGGTCAGTGTGTTCGGCCTCGGCATGGCGCTCCTGCTGTCGCTGTTCGCCTAGGTGCCTCCTGCGCGGCCGTGCCGCGCACGCCCCGTCCGCCGGGCCGTGCGCGGCACGGCCGTACGCCTCCGAGCCGGTGTGTTGCACGGGGCTGCCGGCCGTGGTGGGATCACCCGGTGAATCTTCTCCTGACGTCGAGCGGCCTGCGCAACGACACCCTGCGGGACGCGCTGCGGGACATGCTGGGAAAGCCGTTCGGGTCGGCGGACGTCGTGTTCGTCCCCACGGCGTCCGTCGCCGAGCCCGGGGACCACGGGTGGCTCGTCGAGGACCTGAACCGGGTGCACGGCCTCGGCTGGCGGACGTTCGACGTCCTGGAGCTGAACGGCCTGCCGCGGCAGACGGTGCTCGACCGCCTGCTGCGCGCCGACGTCGTCTACGTCGAGGGCGGCAACCACTACCACCTCGCGCGCAGCATCACCGGCAACGACCTGGCCGACGGCTTCCTGGAAGCGCTGGAGAGCCGGGTCTACGTGGGGGTGAGCGCCGGCTCGATGATCTTCAGCCGGCGGCTGGACGAGCGCTCCGCCGAGGTGATCGGGGACACCGCGGACCTGCACGCACTCGGTGCGACGACCCTGGAGCCACCGTTCGGCCTCTTCGACTGGTACCTCAAGCCGCACCTGTACGCGCCGGACTTCCCGGAGCGGGACGACGCCTGGGCCGACCGCATCGTCGCGCGGGCGGACTTCCCGGTCTACTTCATCGACGACGACACGGCCCTGCGCGTCAGCGGTGACGCGGTGGACGTCGTCACCGAAGGCCGGTGGCGGTTCCACCCGTGACCCGGCGCGCGGTGTCCCCCGGCACTCCCTCCGGCGGCCGGGAGACACCGCACGGCCGCCGGAGGGGCGGGTCGTCGGGTCAGCCGAGTCCGAGGACGCTCATGGCGCGCTCGGCCATGCGCCGCTCGCCGAGCGCGTTGGGGTGGACGGGGACGATGTTGGTACCGAAGAGGAGCGGTTCGATCCACCGGGTGCCGGCGGCCTTGCACGCGTCGTGGCCCTCGGAGGCCTGGGAGAAGTCCACGTAGACGGCGCCGGTCTCCTCGGCGGCCCGCTTGACGACCGCGTTGAGGTGGGCCTGTATGCCACGCAGGTAGGAGACGTCGCCGGAGGCGATCGGCAGCTTCGCGAAGCAGGACGGGTCGGCGGCGGCCGGCATGATCCACGGGTAACCCAGGGCCGCCACGCGGGCGTTGGGCGCCTTGGCGCGGACGCTCTGGAGGGCGGCCTTGAGCGCGGGGTAGGTGTTCGCGTCGATCTGGTCGTCGAAGGTGGTGCCGTGCTTGTCCTTGCAGGGGCTGCCCTTGCCGCCGCTGAGCACTCCCGCGGAGCCGCAGGCCGTGATGGCGTTGATGAAGGTGCCGTTGTCGTTGCCGCCGATGGTCAGCGTGACCAGGTCGGTGCCCGCGTCGAGCGCGTTCACCTGGGGACCGACTCCGAGGTACTGGGAGGTGGTGAAGTGCTTGGTCTGGGCGGCTCCGCAGGTGACGTCCTTCAGGCGGGCGCCCGTTCTGGAGGCGATGACGTGGGGGTAGTTCGCCGTGGAGCGCAGGCACAGCAGATTGCTGGCGTCCACGGGCAGGACGCCCGAGCCCGCGCTGTAGCTGTCGCCCAGGGCGGCGTAGTCGAGGGGGGCGGCGGCGTGCGCGGTGGTGCCGGTGAGGCTGAGGGCCAGCGCTCCGGCGGCAGCTACTGTCGCGGCCATGACACGGCGTGAGGCGTGCATCGGCATGTGCTCTCTCTTCTCGGGAGGCGGACGCGGGACCGCGGGCACGGCGGTGCCCGCGAGGGGTACGGCGATGCCCGCGCTCCGTGCTGGTCTGCGAGAATGCGGCGGCTCGAGCAGGGGAGTACCGAGGGTCGCGCCATGGCCGGAGGAGCGCACGACGATGACCGCGGAGTACCGGACGGGGGGTTACTGCGTGGTGCTACCAATAAGTAATGTGCAGGCGCCTCGACCAGGCGTCAACGTTGTTGACCGAACTTCTTGAAACGCTCACGACATGCGTCGTCGGGGTCGCGGCGCGTCGGGAGAGGGACGGCCGGGGGGCTCGGGACAGGGGTGGTCGTCCGCGTTCCCCGGTGTAGGAGGAGCCGGGCATCCGAGGGGCCGGGCGCCCGAGGGGTCGGGTGCCCGAGGGGCCGGGTGCCCGAGGAGCCGGGTGCCCTAGGGGTCGGGCACCCGGCCGGGACGTCGGGCCGCCAGGTGCCCGACCGGAACACCGGGACGCCGGTTCGCCGCAGTTCAACAACGTGACGTCGCGCCCCGACCGGCCGCACGAGTTCAAGTCGGTTTCCCCGAAAGGGTGTTGACCATGACGGTTCCGCATATCTGACGGTGCGTCACCTGCGCGCACCACGGGGTCACGGGACTGGCGGGTTCCGGCCGTCCGCGCTCCTCCGGGGCGGCCGTCGAGAGGTTCGTACTCCTCCTCGCCCGTGAGCCGGGCGGCCGGGACACCGCCGTCGACACCGTGGCGCCTGGCCCGGCGGCGACGCCTTCGTTCCTCGGGCGGACCGTGTGCGTCGCCCGGGCGCGGGTATCCGCTTCGCACTGCAACCGTCGGGCCCGCCCCGAACCGACCGGAGGAGAGGTACCACGTGTCCGCGTCCCTGGTGGAGACCGTCGACATCGAAGCGCCTGTGGCCGTCGCATGGGAACTCTGGAGCGATGTGACCCGGTGGCCGTCCTTCCTGAGCCACGTACGCCTGGTGGAGAGGCTGGACGAGCGTCGTTTCGCCTGGCAGCTGCAGTTGCCGGGAGCCGACAGGAACTTCGTCGCCGAACTCACCGAGGTCGTCCCGGAGGACCGCATCGCCTGGCACACCGTCGAGGGCGTCTCGCACGCGGGCGTGGTCACCTTCCACCGTCTGAGCGACACGGCGAGCCGGGTGACCCTGCAGATCGAGTACGACCCCAAGGGGTTCGTCGAGCGCCTCGGCGCGCTCACCAACCTGGACTCCGCACTCGCCAACTACGACCTCGGCGAGTTCCAGAAGCTGGCCGAGACGGCGGCGGCCTCCTGACCTCGCAGGCACCACCCTCAGGACCCGGGCCCAGGTCCGCCCGCCCGTGGCGCGGGACGGTCAGTCCGCCGTGCTGTTCCGCCGGACGACCAGTTCGGCGATCTCCGCCGGCAGGGTGACCTGGCCCGGGGTGAGGTGGTCCAGGAAGTAGTGCCGGACGTCCTCCACGTGGCGCGGGGCGGCGGCGGTGATGGCGCTCCGGCCCTCCGGGGTGACGGTCACGAACGCCCCGCGCCGGTCGTCGGCGCACTCCTCGCGGGCGATCGGACCGCGCTTGACGATGCGCGCCAGGTGGTGCGACGTCCTGCTCTTCTCCCAGTCCAGGACCTGCGCGAGCTCGGAGATGCGCATCCGCCCGTCCGGAGCGCGCGTCAGCTCGGCGAGGACGGTGTGCCGGTGGCGGACAGCCCGAACTCGCTCTGGAGGGAGCGGCCGGCCCGGTTGACCAGCAGATCGTGCATGCGCAGCAGTCCGTGCCACGCCTGTTCCTCGGTCTCCGTCAGCCAGCGGGGTTCTGCGCTCATGGGGCCACCCTACGAGAAGGCTGACGCATCATGCGTCGTCGCCCCGGCGCCCGCTCCGGCCCGATGCCACTGTGTCGCGTCGTCCGGTTCCGGTGGCCGGGGACGGGGCGCGGCCGCCGAAGGCGGCCGGCTGCCGCGCCCGGACCTCCCATGCCTGGTCGGCGCCGCCGTCGACGTAGATCTCGGTGCCGGTGACGAAGCTGCTCTCGGCGGTGGCCAGGAAGAGGGCCGCGGAGGCCACTTCCTTTGGCCGGCCCATGCGCCCCAGCGGTACGGTGCCCGCGAGCTGGTCCCGCAGGTCCGCGGCCTGCTCGTCGTCGGGCGCGAGTCCGTTGAGCCCGGGGGTCTCGATCGGCCCCGGGACGACGGCGCTGACGCGGATGCCCCGCCCCTTCGGCTCGTTGGCCCAGGTGCGCGCGAAGGAGCGGACGGCCGCCTTGGAGGCGCCGCAGACGCCGAACGCCTCGCTGCCCACCGTCGCCGCGGTGGAGCCGGTGAGGATCACCGAGGCGCCGTCGTTCAGCAGCGGAAGGGCCTTCTGCACCGTGAACAGCACACCTTTGACGTGGTGTCGAACGTCGCGTCGAAGTGCTCCTCGGTGACCTGTTCCAGCGGGGCGAACTCGCCGCCGCCCGCGTTGGCGAACAGGACGTCGACGCGGTCTCCTCGCTCGGCGACGGTGGCGTAGAGGCGGTCCAGGTCCGCCGGGTCGGCGCTGTCGGCCCGGACGGTGGTCACGGCCCCGCCGATGAGGGCGGCCGCCTCGTCCAGGGTCTCCTTGCGCCGGCCGGTGACGTAGACGTGGGCGCCCTCCTCGGCGAACCTGCGGGCCGC
Organism: Streptomyces minutiscleroticus; assembly: GCF_014650875.1. Lineage (GTDB taxonomy): Bacteria > Actinomycetota > Actinomycetes > Streptomycetales > Streptomycetaceae > Streptomyces > Streptomyces minutiscleroticus. The sequence goes on along the minus strand of NZ_BMVU01000021.1, from coordinate 7,716 downwards.
CGCGAGCCCGATTCCGCTGGTGCCGCCCGTGACGACGACGGTCCTGCCGTCCGGCTGTCCCATGACGCTCTCCTGCTCCATGCCGGTCCCGAAGGCCGGCTCCTCCGCCGGTCCCGGGGGTTTGTTTAAATCTCAATCAACGTGGCCCTGCATGGATGACGCGTCAACTAAATGGTGCGAGCTCTCCCGCGACGGCCCGCACAGGGCGCGCCCGCGCCGGGCGCACGCGACGCGACGGCGCGGCGCGAGCCCGCCCCGCGGCTGAACGCGACGACCGGAGGGAGCAGTTGGCGCTGAGGGCCGTTTGCCGGCACAAGGGCGGGGCAAGCGGCGTGTCATCACCTGTTGCCGCGGTGGCGACGGACACCTCGGCCCCGACCTTTGGAGTGTGTGAGCGTGGGAATCATCGCCTGGATCATCCTGGGCCTGCTGGCCGGTGCCATCTCCAAGTTCCTGCTGCCGGGCCGCGACCCGGGCGGCATCGTCATCACGATGATCCTCGGCGTCCTGGGCGCCCTGCTGGGCGGCTTCCTCGCCCAGGCGCTGTTCGGGGTCGACCCGATGGACGGCTTCTTCGACCTCTCCACCTGGCTGTCGGCGATCATCGGCTCCCTCATACTGCTCGTGGTCTACCGGGCGGTCGCGGGCCGGCGTCACCACGCCTGACGCGGTCGTCGCAGCACAGCGCGGTGGGCGCCGGAATCCTTCCGGCGCCCACCGCGCTGTGCTGACCGATGTGCCGCTGTCCCGGACGGCGGGCCGGCGGTCGTGCCGAGGGGTCCCTCAGCGGCGCTCGGCCGTCACGTCCGCGCGCCGCTTCGGGGCGGCGCAGACGAAGCGGTAGAGGCCCGTCCGCACCCGCGCCCGGACCGTGTGGGTGAGCGGCGGCTGGGCGGCCGGGCAGCACACCGCGGTCCTCTCCCGGGCCTCCGACAGGGTGCGGGTGACCCGCAGTATGTTCTCCAGGCCGGCTTCGCGGAGCGTCTCGGCCACCTGGGGGGACCGGGCCGTGACGCACAGGAAGACCCCGCTCCGCTCGGTGGACCGGCGTGCGCGGATCAGCAGGTGCACGGCCGCCTGCGACAGGTGTGTGTCGTGCAGGTCCAGGATGACGGCGGGCGTCCTGGAGCGCCCCAGCAGACCGTGCAGGTGGCGCTCGGCCGTCGCCATGTCGTCCACGTCCGCGGTGTCGCGCAGCTCGACGACCTGGTGGACGCGGTCCAGGCGGTAACTGTTTGCGTTCAAGGTTCACTCCCCCAGAAAAAGAGCAGGACGGCAGGCGCGGCCTCGTCTCCTGGCCGCCCTCTCGGATGCCCGCTCCGGTGGACATCACGCCTGGAAAGTCATCCGCTGCCCGTACTGCGTACGCCGGAGTTCAAAGGGGCGGTCGTCACCGATTGTGTCGTCCTGCTCACTTGTGGGGCGAAAGTGTCCGATGAGCCGTTCAGGCTTATCCGGGTCCTCCCGGGGCACTCCCAAGTGCATAATCCGCCACCGCAAAGGCTCGGCGGCAGTCGGAACCCGGGGCGAGGCGCCTGGCGTTCGCCCCTGTCTCTAGGAGTGGCAGTGACCGTTCGTATCGGAGTGGAGGAGGAGTTCCACGTCGTAGAGGTGGAGACGGGTCTGCTGGTGCCGCGCGCCGACGACGTGCTGAAGCGGCTTCCCGGACGCACCTTCACGACCGAGCTGCAGCAGTCCGCCGTGGAGTCGAACAGCGGCGTGCACGCGTCCTTGGGCGACCTGTACGACGACCTGAGGAGCAGCAGGCGGCGGCTCGACGCGGCCGCCTCGGCACAGGGACTGGCCGTCGTGGCCGCCGGCACGGTCCCCCTGGCCCGCACCTCGGCCGTGCACCCCACCGACGACCTCCGCTACCGGCACATGGTCGACGAGTACCGCACGGTCGCCGACGAGCAGCTGATCTGCGGCGCGCAGGTGCACGTGGACGTCCCCGACCGCGACACGGCCGTACGGGTCATGTGCGAGGTCGCCCCGTGGCTGCACGTGCTGCTCGCCCTGTCCGCCAGCTCGCCGTTCTGGCTGGGCGCGGACACCGGCTACGCGAGCTGGCGGACGATGCTGTGGCAGCGGTGGCCCACCGCCGGCCCGATCGGCTGCTTCACGGACGCGGCCGAGTACGACGCGGCCGTGGGGGAGCTCATCGGCTCGGGCGTCATCAGCGACGCCGGGATGATCTACTACGACGTACGCCCCTCCGCCCACCAGCAGACTCTTGAGCTGCGCATATGCGATGCCTGCCCGCGGGCGGAGACGGTCGTCCTGATCGCCGGGCTGTTCCGCGCCCTGGTGACGCAGGCTCGTGAGCGGCTGGCGGCCTCCGGCGCCCCCGCCTGCCGGGAGCGGCACGAGTGGCTGCGCGGCGCGGCGTGGCGGGCCGCCAGGTCCGGTCTCGAAGGAGCCCTGGTGGACCCCCGCACCCGCCGTGAGGCACCCGCCGCCCAGGTCGTGCGGGACCTGCTGTGGCACCTGCGTCCGGCGCTGGAGGCCGACGGCGACTGGACCACCGTCCGGGCCCTTGCCGAGGAGGCCCTCGCGGACGGCAGCGCGGCCCACCGCTTGCGCCGCACGGCCGCGGACGAGGACCTGCTGGCCTGCGTCGACCTGGCCGTCGCCGAGACCCGGGGCGACCGCAGGAACCCGCGGACCGCTTCGGCCGCGACGCGGCGGAGCGCTTCGGCCGCGGCCGGCACGCTCGGCGTGGAAGACACGGTCGGCGCGGCCGACGCCGACCCGGCGGAGACCGCCGGGCGCTGACCTGGAGAGACCATGAACGCCACCCATGTCATGAACGCCGGTACGTCCGGGCGCGAAGACCCGCTTCTGCCCGGCGGTGCCCAGCACGTTCCCCACCTGCTCCGGTCCCCAAGGAGAAGTACCACCATGTCCAGCAGTCGTGTCCCCGTCCCCTCCGGCACGCGCGCCCAGGTCACACCGTCCGGGCGTGCGCAGGCGAGCCGAGGGGGTGAGGCCTGATGTGCGGTCTGAGCGGAGAGATCCGCTTCGACGGCGGGCGGCCCGACGTCGCGGCGGTCGAGCGCATGAGCGACCGGCTGGCGGCGCGCGGTCCCGACGGCAGCGGCATCTGGACGCAGGGCCCCGTGGCGCTCGGACACCGGCGACTGAAGATCATCGATCTGTCCGATCTCGGGGCGCAGCCGATGACCGACGCCGGGGGCACGGTCACGGGCGTCTTCAACGGCTGCATCTACAACTACAAGGAGCTGCGCGCACAGCTCCAGGGCCTCGGCCACTGCTTCGAGTCGACCTCCGACACCGAGGTCGTGCTCAGGTCCTACCTGGAGTGGGGGACCGACTGCGTCGACCACTTCCACGGGATGTTCGCCTTCGTACTCTTCGAGCACCGCAGCGGACGCCTGGTGCTGGGCCGCGACCGTCTCGGCATCAAGCCGCTGTACCTGGCGCAGACGCCCGGGCGGCTGCGCTTCGCCTCCTCGCTGCCCGCCCTGCTCGCGGCCGGCGACGTGGACACCTCGCTGGACCCGGCGGCCGTCCACCAGTACCTCAGCTGGCACGCCACCGTGGCGGCGCCCCGCACCGTCCTGGCCGGCGTGCGCAAGCTGCCGCCCGCCACGGTCCGGGTCGTCGAGCCGGACGGCACCCACCGCGACCACCGCTACTGGCAGCCGTCGTACACGCGCCGTGCCGAGTACGCGGACATGACCGCCACCGAGTGGCGCGACGCCGTCCTGGACGCGCTGCGCACCGCCGTGCGCCGCCGGATGGTGGCCGACGTGCCCGTGGGCGTCCTGCTCTCGGGCGGCCTGGACTCCAGCCTGATCGTGGCGCTGCTGGCCGACGAGGGGCAGCGCGACCTGGCGACGTTCAGCGTCGGGTTCGAGTCCGAGGGCGGTGAGGAGGGCGACGAGTTCCGCTACTCCGACCTGGTCGCCAAGGAGTTCGCCACCGACCACCACCAGCTGATGGTGCCCTCCCACCGGGTCTCGACGGCCCTGGACGGAGCGATCGCGGCGATGAGCGAGCCGATGATCAGCCACGACGTGGTCGCCTTCCACCTGCTGTCCGAGCAGGTGGCCAAGGAGGTCAAGGTCGTCCAGAGCGGGCAGGGCGCCGACGAGGTGTTCGCCGGCTACTACTGGTACCCGGAGCTGGCGTCGGCCGCCCGCGAGGACGAGCCGCGGCAGTACGCCGAGACCTACTTCGACCGGCCCCACTCCGACCTGGCGCGGATGCTCCAGCCCCACATGCTGCCGGACGAGGACGTCTCCGCCCGCTTCGTACGGGAGCACATGGCGGCGCCGGGGGCGGAGACCGCCCTGGACGCGGCCCTGCGCCTGGACACCCACGTCATGCTCGTGGACGACCCGGTCAAGCGGGTCGACAACATGACCATGGACTGGGGCCTGGAGGCCCGCGTGCCGTTCCTGGACCACGAGCTGGTGGAACTGGCGGCCGCCTGCCCGCCGGAGCTGAAGCTGGCCGACGGCGGCAAGGGCGTCCTGAAGGAGGCCGGCCGCAAGCTGCTGCCGGCCGACGTGGTCGACCGCCCCAAGGGGTACTTCCCGGTCCCCGCGATCAAGCACATGGCGGGACCCGTCCTGGAGCGGGTGCGGGAGGCGCTGGGCGCGCCGGAGGCGAGGAAGCGCGGGATCTTCCAGGAGTCGTACGTCGCCGAACTCCTCGCGGCCCCCGACGCGCACCGGACCAAGCGCGGGGCGAACGCCCTGTGGCAGGTAGCTTTGCTGGAGATATGGCTGCAGACGCACGGAATCTGACCGACCGGCACGGCGGCCCCGGCGCGCACGGCAGGCGCGCCGCGGGCGCCGTGCAGCCCGCCGCCCCCTTCCTCCGCCGGCCGCCGGGCACCGGCCCGGCCACGCCGGAGAGAGGCACCGATCCCCAGGGCTCCGCCCTCGCCGCCCCGGCACAGGTCCTCCTGGCCGACGCCTCCGGCCCGCGCGACCCCGTCACGCGGCTCACCGCCCACGGCTGCTGGTACCCCTCGGCGGCACCGGACGGCACGCAGGTGGCGTTCGTCTGCGACCGCGGCGGCCTGCCGCAGCTGTGGGCGGGGCCGGTCGACGCCGACGAGGCCCGCCTGCTCGACACCGGGCCCGACCCGGTACAGGAGGTGGCGTGGTCGCCCGACGGCCGCTGGATCGCCTACACGACCGCGCCCGGCGGGGGCGAGCGCTCGCGGGTGCTGTGCGTACGCCCCGACGGCACCGGCCGTCGCGTCCTGGCCGGGGCCGAGCCGGGCACCTCGGCCCACCTGGGCTGCTGGGCGCACGACGGCTCGGCCGTGGCCGTCACCGTGGCCGCACCGGCCGCCGCCCGCCCCGGGGACGGCACGGACCACCACCCGGCGCAGCACGGCCTCGCGGACACCGGCGCCCACACCGGCCCCCTGCCGGCCGGCTGGGCCGGCCGCGACGGCCGGGCCGTCCTCCTCGGCGCGGCCGCGCACACCGGCACCGGGCCCTTCGCCGTGAGCGGGACGACCGTCCCGGGAGGGCGGCCGGCGCCCGCCGCCGGGCCCGGGGACGGGCTGTCGGCCTACCTGATCGACCCCGACGGCGTGGCCGCCCCGGTCCTGCTCGCCACCGAGACGGACGCCGCCACCCTGCGCGTGTGCGACCTCAGCCGCGACGGAAGGCTCGCTCTGCTGCGCCGCGGCCCGCGCGGACGGCGCGAGGCGGTGGTGATCCGCACCCGCGACCTGGCCAGGACGTGCGTGGTGCCGGTGGCCGACCACGACCCGTGGATCGGCCGGTTCTCGCCCGAGGCGGACGTGCTGTGGCTGCGCAGCGACGCCGACCGGGAGTTCGCGGCGCTGCTCGCCGCCGGCCTCGACCCCGAAGGGCACCTGCGCGGTCTTTCGGTCGCGGCCGAACGCGCGGACAGCGGCCTGGAGCTGCTGGGCTTCTCCCGCGACGGGCGCACGGCCGTCCTCGCGTGGAACGTCCAGGGCCGGAACGAGCTGGAGACCGCCGACGTGTCCACCTCCGGTGCCGCCGCCGACCGCATCGGCACGGTCACGGCCCGCACGGGCGCGCCGCGGCCGGTGCCGCTGCCCCACGAAGTGGTCACCCGCGTCGAGACCGCGGGGGAGGGGCGGCTGGTGCTGGCCCTGTCGGGCTCCCAGCGCCGCCCCGGCGTGTGGTGGCTCCCCGAGGGCACGTCCCTGCTGCGCACCCCGTGGTCGTCCCGCGACGAGGACGCGGTCCCGCCGGGCCGCCCGCCCGTACGGCCGGTGCCCCTGCGCCTGGCGGCACGCGACGGCCTGCCCCTGAGCGGCTGGTACTACCGTGCGCCGGGGCGGGGCGCGGGTGAACCGGCGCCCTGCGTGGTCCACCTGCACGGCGGGCCCGAGGAGCAGGAACGCCCCGTCCTCGATCCGCTCTACCACGAGATCCTGGGGCGCGGGATCGACGTCTTCGCCCCCGACGTCCGGGGCTCCTCCGGGCACGGCCGGTCCTTCGTCGACGCCGACCTCGGCACGGGCCGGTTCGCCGCGATCGACGACATCGCCGACTGCGCGGCCCACGCGGTCGCGGCCGGCCCGGCCGACCCCGCGCGGCTGGCGGTCATGGGCCGCTCCTACGGCGGCTACCTGACCTTCGCCTCCCTGGTGTGGCACCCCGGCCTCTTCCGCACCGGGGTCGCGGTCTGCGGCATGTCGGACTTCGCGACGTTCTTCGAGGGGACCGAACCCTGGATCGCGCAGTCGGCCGCCCACAAGTACGGCCACCCGCGACGGGACCGCGACCTGCTGCACGCGCTGTCCCCGATGAGCCGCGTCGACGCGCTGCGCGTGCCGCTGCTCGCCGTGCACGGCGAGTACGACACCAACGTGCCGCCGGAGGAGTCGGAGCAGTTCGTACGGGCGGCACGCGAACGCGGCATCCCCGCCGAACTGCTCACCCTGCGCAACGAGGGGCACGAGTTCCAGCGCGCGGACAACCGCCGCCTCTTCCGCCGGACCGCCGCGGACTGGCTGGAGCGACACCTCACCGGCTGACCCGGGAGCGGGCCCCGTCGACCGGAGGCCCGCTCCGCGCGCCGGGTGACGCCGGGCCGACGGCCGTCCAGGAGGTCCCGGCGGACTCGGCGACGTGGATTCCGGGACCTGCGTGCCGGGGCTGGACACCGTCCTCCACGACGGAGGACGGGGACCGGATCGAGCAGGAATCGAGAAGCGTCGTCCGTGGGGCGCCCATTAGCGTGGCGGGCATGGACATCACCATTCACACGACCTTCCTCCCGCACGACGACCCGGACGCCTCCCTGGTCTTCTACCGCGACGTCCTCGGCTTCGAGGTCCGCAGCGACGTCGGGCAGGGCAGGATGCGCTGGATCACGGTCGGTCCCGCCGGCCAGCCCGGCACGTCCATCCTCCTGGCGCCGCCGGCCGCCGACCCGGGCGTCACCGAGGACGAGCGCCGCACCATCGCCGAGATGATGGCCAAGGGCACCTACGGCTGGATCCTGCTGGCCACCCGGGACCTCGACGGCACCTTCGAGAAGGTGCAGGCCGCCGACGCCGAGGTCGTCCAGGAGCCGACCGAGCAGCCCTACGGCGTCCGCGACTGCGCCTTCCGCGACCCCGCGGGCAACCTGGTCCGCATCCAGGAGCTCCGCTGAGCCGTCCGGCCGTCGGACCGGCGGTCGCGCACACCTCGCCGCCCGCCGCGGCGGGCGGCGAGGTGCCCGCGG